>CAVWWE010000061.1:0-31743 GCA_963758575.1 uncultured Actinomycetes bacterium | reverse complement strand
GCCACCAGTTACCGCGCGCTTGTTAGCATGATCGAAGGTAAGGTCCACTGAGCGGGCGGGGGCCAGGCAGGCGCTGCTCGCTCTGCTCACCCATCAAACTGGACCCTTGATGGCTCAGGTGCTGGCGGGGCGGTCGCCGGTCTTGACCCTCCGTTTGTGGCCAACGAGATTTCCGGCCTGCGGGGCCAGCCGCTATCCCTGACCTGTCGGCAGGTCACGTGCGGTCGCGGTTGTCCGGGGTCGAGGCCCTGGCGCTACTGGCGGGTGGGTGCTGCCGCTTCAAGGTCGTCGATACTGCCGGCCATGATGGTGCGAATGTGTTCGGTGATGTGCTGCAGCGGCCAGTCCCACCAGGCCACTGTCAGCAGGCGGGCGATGTCTTTGTCGTCGTAGCGGCGGCGGATGACCGTGGCCGGGTTGCCGCCCGCAATGCCGTAGTCGGGGACGTGCCCAGTGACGACGGACCCGGAGGCGATGATCGCTCCGTTGCCGATGCGGACGCCGGGCATCACGATTGCCTGGTAGCCGATCCAGACATCGTGGCCCACCACCGTGTCTCCTCGTCCCGGCAGGCCGGCGATGAGGTCGAAGTGGCCGGCCCAGGACCCGCCCATGATTGGGAAGGGGAAGGTGGATGGGCCGTCCATGCGGTGGTTGGCGCCATTCATGATGAACCGCACGCCTTCGCCCAGCGCGCAGAACTTCCCGATGATCAGCTTTTCCGGCCCGTAGTGGTACAGCACGTTGCGGGTCTCGAACGCGGTGGGATCACCGGGATCGTCGTAATAGGAGAACTCCCCGACGTCGATGAGCGGTGAGGTGATCAGGGGTTTCAACAAGACCACCCGCGGCTGCCCGGGCACCGGGTGCAGCACGGTTGGGTCGGCGGGAACGTCCGGCATCGCTGATTGCCTTTCTTGCCAGTAATGGGCTTGGATCTGATGATGGCTCACAGGTCCAGGGATGGATCCATGACAAGGTCGTCGATGGACGGAGGCGGCGTAGCGGTCAGCCGCGGGTGACTCTTTCGCGCGACGCCGCGGCGGGCGGTCCGAACCAGGTGGTTAGCGCGTCAGTGAGCCCCCGGTTGGTGCCCTCTGCCACCCAGGCGACGTATCCGTCGGGCCGGATCAGCACGGCGGTGGGAGCTGGGACCGCGCCGAGTACCGGAAGCTCCCACCGGCCGGCGTATTCAGCGTCGATCAGCTGGACCCGATCCGCCCATGGGGTGATCTCGATGCTGCCGGGCTGACCGAGGTTGAGCAGCACCGGCCGGGCATCGTGCAGCAGGGTGAAGACCCGCAGTGGGCCGTTGGCGGTGACCAGGTCGAGATCGGGCATGCGGCGCCCGGGCAGCGGGTGCCCGTCGCCGAGGTCGTAATCAATGTCCAGACCGGACATCATCGCGGCGATCCGCTTGCGCGGCTCGGCCATGCTCAGCAGCTCGGACATGGTGTCGCGCAGGGCGTCGATGCGCGCGCCGGAGCGGGTGAGCGCGGTTTGCGCCATCGTGTTGCGCAGCACGCGGGCAGCGACCGGGTGCCGCTCGGCGTGGTAGGTATCGAGCAGGTTTTCCGGCGATGTTCCCTGGACCACCTGGGCCAGCTTCCAGCCCAGGTTCACCGCGTCCTGCACACCGGTTTGCAGGCCCTGACCACCCACCGGGGAGTGCACGTGCGCGGCGTCGCCGGCCAGCAGCACACGTCCGTTCCGGTAGGACGCCGCCTGCCGGGTCATGTCGGTGAACCGGGAAATCCAGGTCGGGCTGTGCACCCCGAAGTCCGTTCCCCATACGCCGATGAGCGCCCGGCTGAGATCACCCAGGGTCGGCTCGCCGGTGTGCCCGGCGTGCCGTTCTCTCACCACCACCCGTACCCGCTCCCCATCCTCCAGGCTGCCGAGGGAATGGATGCCCTTGTCGTCGCGGCGGATGCCCCACTCCGGCTCCTCGCCCATCTTCGCCTCGGCAACCAGGGAGCTGATCGACGGGTCCCAGCCGGGGAACTCAATACCGGCTGCCTTACGGATCAGGCTGCGTCCGCCGTCGCACCCGGCGAGAAAGCCCGTCCGTAGCGACTGGCCGTCGGACAGCTCGACGTCCACGCCGGTGTCGTCCTGCGCAAAGCCGGTCACCTCACGTTCGCGAGTGATCGGCACACCCAGCTCGCTGACCCAGGCGGCCAGGATGCGCTCGAAGTGGTTCTGCCACAGCGCGAGGCCGTAGTTGTGCCGGGTGGGGAAGTCGCTGATGTCCAACGCGATCCCGGAGAAGCTCGCGACCTGCATCGCCTGCCCCTCGGCGAGGAACCGGTCGGCGATCCCCCGCTGATCGAGCACCTCGATGGTGCGTGAGTGCAGACCGCCGGCGCGCGAACCGTCGAGGTCCTGGCTGGCGCGCCGCTCGACAATGGCAACGTCCACCCCCGCCAGTGCCAGCTCACCGGCCAGCATCAGCCCGGTCGGACCTCCTCCGGCGATGATCACCGCATGCCCGGTCATCGGCGCGCTCCCGGCGGCGTGCATATCGGCGTTCACGGTTTCCATGATCGGTTTCTCCTTGTCAGCGGTAGCACGACTGCTGGGACGCCCGGCGTCCCGTTACAGGTTGCCGATGTCGATGGCTGCTGCGATGGCGCGGTAGCCGGCGTCATTGGGGTGGAGGTGGTCGCCGGAGTCGTATGGTGATTAGGTTCGGCCGGGGATTACTGCGGCGCGGGAGACGGTCTTGCTCAGGCAGGGCGGTTCATCTCACTCATGCCTGTTCGTGGTCGGGGAAGCGCCGCAGCCAGTAGTCGCGGTCCCACGGTGTGGGCTCCGGCAGGTGTTCGACGGCGACGACTGGCATCAGGGATATGGCCGTTGCCCGCGGGATGGCCTGGGCTATGCGTTCGCGGAGCTCGGCCAGGAGCTGGCGCAGGCGTATACCTGTGATGGTGTCCGGGGGCTGGATCTCGGCGGTGAGCAGGAGCTGGTGCGGGCCTAGGTAGACGCTGGCGAGCTGGCCGACCGCAGCCACGTCGGGGTCGGTGGTGAGCAGCCCGCGAATGCGGTCCAGGACAGCGGGGGATTCGGCTTGGTTGGTCAGCAGCGCGCGGTTGCGTCCGGCCAGCCTCAGCCCGATCGCTGCCAGCAGGATACCGATCACGATCCCAGCGGCGGCGTCGGGCGCCGCCGAGCCGGTGATCTGGTGTGCTCCGAGCCCGGCGAGGGCGATCGCGTTGCCAGCCAGCGCCGCCGAGTCTTCATAGTAGACGGCGGTGACCGCGGTGTCGGTGGTCGAGCGGAGGTGCTGCCGGAACGGCACGCCGCGCGTGGCCGCCTCCCGCCGGAGCTGGCGTACCGAGGTCAGCCATGAGGTGCCGTCGAGCAGGCAGCCCAGGCCAAGCACAGCGAAACCCAGCACGCCGGCCTGCACACTGCTGGGGTGGAGCAGGCGCTGCATGCCTTCCCAAACTGACAGCACACCGCCGACGGCGAACAGACCGAGCGCGGCCAGCAGCGACCAGTAGAACAGCTCGGCCCCGTACCCGAAGGGGTGCCTGGCGTCCGGCCGCCGCCGGGCGCGGCGCAGGCCGGTGAGCAGCAGCAGCTGGTTGCCCGTGTCGGCTAGCGAGTGCAGTGTCTCGGCGAACAGCGCGGCCGAGCCGGTCAGCACGGCCGCTGTGGCCGTGGCGGCGAGCATCGCCAGGTCAGTGCCGATGGCGACCGCAAGGGTGGCCAGGCTCTCGCCACCACCCCCGCTCACGCCGCGCCCCATGGCGTGGTGCCGCCGGATCGCCGCCCGGTTGCGGCCTGTGCTTGCCTTCAGCACGGCGAGGCTCCACCGGAGCAGGGCGCGGACATTGTCGGGTGGCGGGGGCGGCGGCAGGTAGGGCAGGTCCGCCGCCCGCGCCGTGGGCGATTGCTGTGGCATTGGGCTTTCCTCCTGGCTGGCGGCCCAGGGGCCCGGGCCCGGCGGGCGCGCCGCGAGGAGCGGCCGTACCCGCCGAGCGGGGCTGGAGATCACGACGGGGCAAAGAAGGACCGGATGGCCGGGGCGACGGCTTCCGGCTTCCCGCCGCGGTTGGCCGGCCCAGGATCGCTGGAGCCGCCGTGGTCCAGGCCGGGGAACACCGCGCACCGCACACGGGGCAAGGTGTGGGCCAGGGCGTTGAACGCGGGCCGGATGAAGGCTGGGCGCTTCATGTCCCCGCCCATCAGCAGCACGTCGGCGGGCACGTCGGCGAAGGTGGCGATGGTTCCGGCTATTTCGGCGAGCAGCAGCGGCTCGTAGCGCAGGGTCGGGGCGAGCTCGCGCATGGTGATGGTGCCGGTAGCGGCCTTGGCGTCCTCCTTTTTCATGGCCGCGTCGGTGGCGGCCACCAGCAGGCGCCTCGGCAGGACCCGGAAAGCTGGCGGGGCCAGGTCGAGTCCACGGATGCTGGTGATCAGCGCGTCCGCTGTCTGCCCACGGGCCATCTCCTGGTCGAAGCGGCGCACCCAGCTGGTGTACCGGCCGGAGGTGTCCATCAGCAGGGCTGGCTCGTAGACGGCGACCTGGCCAATGGCCGGGGTGGTGCGGGCCGCCTGCAGGGCGATCAGCGCACTGACGCTGACCCCGAACGCTTTGTGCGCGCCGGTGTGGGCCATCACGGCCTGCAGGTCTTGTATCTCGGTGCGCATGC
This sequence comes from uncultured Actinomycetes bacterium, assembly GCA_963758575.1. Lineage (GTDB taxonomy): Bacteria > Actinomycetota > Actinomycetes > Streptosporangiales > Streptosporangiaceae > RYN-230. Next base: position 27,079 of record CAVWWE010000061.1, on the reverse strand, counting down.
TGTGGTCCGGGCGGTGCGGGCCGGACAGCCCGCGGCCGCGCCGATCGGGCAGGTAGACGGTGAACTCGCTGGCCAGCGCCTGTGCGAGCTGGGTGTGGCTGCGGGCCGACTCGTTGCTGCCATGCAGCATCACCACGGCCGGGCCGTGGCCGAGCCGCAGGTAGCCGAGCACGGTGCCGTCTGCGGACGTTACGGAGCCGGTCGTTATCTGGGCGGTGCTGCTGGTCTGGGCGGCATTCATCTCATTCTCCTTCTGGTGCAGGCTGTTCTTGCGGGGTACGTGGGCCAGCGGCGGACCCAGTCGCTGCGTCGGTACACGTGGAGGCCGGAGAGATGGCTCGGCCGTCTGGAAGCAGCTGGCCGCCATCGTCAAACAGCACCACCCCGTTGCACAGCAGGCTCCAGCCCTGCTCTGTCCGGCGGGCAACTGGCCAGGCGGCAATGCGATCCGGCGCTAGCGCATCCGGGCACCGGGGCTCATGCGAGCACATTCCGTTCTTGGCCTGGGGCGCTGGCCGCAGCGTCATGATTGAGCTCGTCATATCCCCTCCCTGAGGTTCGGACGGCGCTGACCGCGGCGATCGTCGCGTGCCAGCGGTGACAATTGGCGGGCCGGGCAAGCTAGCGGCCGTCGTAGGGCCGGGTGATGATCTCGATCTGGTGCCCGTCGGGGTCGTCGAAGTAGACGCCCCGGCCGCCGCGCAGGTGGTTGATCTCACCGGGCCGACAGTGATTCGGCCCGGAGTAGTACATGATCCCGGTGCTGCGGATGCGCGCGTACGTGGCGTCGAAGTCTGCCTCGCTGGCCAGGAAGGCACAGTGATGAGGGTCGAACCGCTCCGCGTCCGCGTAGTCCAAGGTGACCCCGTTACTGAGCCTTACGGGGACGAACGATTCTCGATGCGGCCCGGCCGGCACGTCGAGGATGCTGGCGAGGAACGTGGCCGAGGCCCACTTGCTGCGGGCAGGGATGACGATGTGGCTCAGCTCAATGCTCATGCCGTCAGCCTGCGACTAAGGCCATCCCGTCACATTGGGCGCGGCCTTATTTGATTCCTTATGTCGAGCGGGAATGATCGCCGAGGCCGAGCCGGAAGGCGATCCCGGCGGCTTCGACGCGGCTGGACACGCCCAGCTTGGACATGATGTTGGACACGTGCACGCTCGCGGTCTTGGCGGAGATGAACAGTTCAGTGGCGATGTCGCGGTTGCTGCGGCCGATGGCGACGAGGCGCAGCACCTCTAGTTCGCGGGGGGTCAGGCCGTACTGCTGCCGCACGTGTTCGCTGGGGTCGGCAGCCTCCGCCGCCAGGTCTCCGGCCAGGGTGAGGCGGGCCCGGCGCGCGAGCCATTCAGCCTGTTCCCGTAGCGGGCGGGCGCCCAGCCGGTCGGCGATCTCGGCCGCGCGGCGAATCTGCGCGGCCGCGGTGGGCCGGTCGCCGTCGGCGGCGGCCGCCTCGGCCGCCCCGATGAGGGCGCGGCCGAGCTGGTACGGGTCCCCGATCTCTTCCCAGGCCGCGACCGTCTTGTCGCATCGTTCGCGGGCCATGGCTCCGGTGGCACGGTCGGCCTCCGCGGCGAAGCTCAGCGCAAGCGCGTGCAGCAATGGGCCGGTAGCCGGCATCTCGGCCGCTCGGCGGCGGAGCTCGTCCAGCAGCCTGGGCGCACCTGCGGCGGCCACCCGGGCCCCGATGACCAGCATCGGCCAGGTGAACCACTCAGACCGGCGCAGCTCGGGGTCGGCTAGGCCGCACTCAATGACCGCGGCCGCCTCGGCCACGCGCCCCTGGGCGAGCCGCAGCTCTGCCTCCAGCTGGAGGGGCAACCATGGATCCACCGGGAGCCTGACCACTGGGGCCAGCACTTCGCGGGTGAAGGCCAGCGCCTTCTCCCCGGGTGCCGTGTCACCCCGGGCCAGCGCGATGGTAGCACGCAGGCAGAGCAGCGGAACTTGCAGCACCGGGGCGGGCGTGTGATCGAGCGCATGCTCCACGGCCGCCGTCGCCTCGTCCCATTGCCCCTGCCCGATCAGGGCACTGGCGAGGTGGCCGGCGCCCATGGCGCCAAGGGTTCGGGCCAGGCCGATCGACCCGGCCACCGCGATGCCGTACCGGGCCCGCTGGGCAGCCCGCTCGTACTCACCGAACGCCACAAGCACCGTGGCTTGCGTAAAGATGGCCTGCAATCGCACGCCATGCGCGCCGAGCCGGGCGGCGGCTTCCTCCGCCTCGGCCAGATGTGGCAGCTCGGCGGCGAGATCGCCCCGCCGCACGCGGCAGGTGGCAAGCAAAATAAGCGCCAGCGCCTCGGTGCGGGCATCACCAACTGCGCGCGCGACATCAAGCGCTTCGGCCGCGGCTTCCTCCGCCCTGTCGCTGCGCCAGACCGTCAGCAGTCGGCCCGCCAGCGAGCAGAGCACGACCGCCCGCACCGGATGGCCGGGCGGTGCGATGCGCACCGCCGCGTTGAGGTCATCGAGACCGCCGGCGCGGCCCAGCCCGGCGAGCATGGGGGCGCGCTGCCCGAGCAGCCGGGCGGTGCGCACCGGGTCACCCTCGGCCCCGGTCAGCGCCGCCGTGGCCAGGTCCACCCCGCGTTCAAGCTCGCCGGCTTCCCCGGCCGCAGCAACCGCCGCATCCAGGACCGCAGGCCGGTCACACCCGATGCAGTCGGCCGCACCGGGGACCCGCGCCCACAGGTCGAGTACCCGCTCGAGCATGCCCAGCCGTTCGGCGTAGGCCAGCCGGGCTCCGGCATCGCCGGCCGCCTGCCAAGCCGTCTCCAGCGCCCGGCCCGCGTCCCCGGCCGCGTGCCAGTGAAACGCCAGTTCGGCGGACCCGCGGCCATCCGCCGCCAGCACGCGATCGGCAGCCAGCGACTGCGCAAACCGGCGATGCGCTGCAGCACGCTCACCCGGCAGCTGGTCATCCCGGACCGCCTCGCTGATCAGCGCGTGCCGGAACCGGTAACCGTCCCCGTCAACCACCAGCACGCCGGCCGCCACCGCGGGACGCAGAGCTGCCGACAGCTCGCCGTTGTCCAGCCCGCTGGCGGCCGCCAGCAATTCATGACTGACCTGGCCAACTCCTGCCGCCGCCGTGCGCAGCACCGCCTGCGTCGGTTCCGGCAGCTGTGCGACCCTGGCCAGTAGCAGGTCTCGCAACGACTCGGGCAGCCCGGGCTGATCCTGGCGATCCAGCAGGACCTCGGCGAAGAACGGATTGCCCTCACTGCGCCGGTGGATCTCCGCCACCAGGCTCGCCGTAGGCTCCGCGCCCGTTATGGCTCCGGCCAGCGAGCCCACCGCCCGCCGCGTCAGCCGGGACAGCTCCATGCGCCGGACCCATGTGATCCGGTCCAGTTCCGCCAGCGACCTGCGCAGCGGATGCGCGCGCTCCAGCTCATCGGACCGATAGGTCACCAGACACAACAGAGCTCCGGCCGCCTGCTGGTTATGCACCAGAAACGACAGCAGATCCAGGCTGGACAGATCAATCCAGTGGATGTCCTCGATCACGAAAACCACGGGGCGCCGCGCACACAAGCCGGCGAATCGGGTGAGCATCTCTTCGAACAGCCGGGCACGGGCGGTGTCGCTGTCTACCTGCGCGTCCCGCGGCGGCAGCTCCGCGGGGGTGTCCGCGTGCCCGCGCAGAGCCGCGGTGAACGGGGCGAACGGCAGGCCGCCGCCGCTGAGATCCACGCAGCCGCCGTACAGCACCTCGGCCTCCAGATCAGCGCTGAAGTGCCTGACCAGTCTGGTCTTGCCGATCCCGGCCTCACCGCCGATCAGCACCGTGGCCGGTGAGCCGCCTCGCACCTGTGCCCACGACTCACCCAGCACCGCCATTTCGGCGGCGCGCCCCACCAGCACCGGACTGACGGCGACCATCCCCCCAGCATGCCCGTTGCCAGCCCGCTACGTCACCCGCGCCCCGGTGACTACCAGGGCTTTCCGGTGCTGCTCCTTCCCGAGCACCTGCCCGGCGCCTTCGCCGACAGCGAAGCATTCACTGGCAGGAGCGGCCCTCAGTTGACGACGGGGCTGCTCCGCATGGCCCACGCGGTGAGCGAATTGCGCCAGGCCGGCCGCACGCCATCTAGGCCCGCGCCGGGCGATACTGGGATTGAACCAGTGACCTCTTCGGTGTCAACCCGGCTTATTGGAGGCTGGCGGCTCAGTGCTGTCCGAGGTAGGCCCTCGCCATCTCCCCGTACGCCTCCATGTACCCGACAGCGACATTGCAGGTGAGGCACAGCAGGGGCCACGCACGCACTTGCCGCAGCATCTGCTCGGCGTGCTCGGAGCGCAGCAGGCGTGGTCGTGGTCGATGCAGATCCGCTGGTCTGCCTCGAACGGCATGCGGCACATCGCGCAGGCGTTGCCCTGGGCTTCCAGCATCTGGCCGAACCGCTCCGGGGTCAGGCCGTGGCGCTTCAGCTTGTACCGCTGATTCCAGCGGGACCTGGCCTCCGGGGTGACGAGTGTCTGGCCGACCCGGCGCTCCGTCAGCCGTTCCCTGCGCTCGGCTAAGGCTGCCGATGTACGGCACTCTGCCCGGTGGCCGGGCATCCGTCCGCAGTGGTCCTTGGCCCGAGGCATCCACTTGCCGCACCGATCGCCCGTAGGCTGGTTGACAACTGACATGGTGTTCACCCACCTTGGTCAGCCAGAGCCCGGGGGCGCGCCTACACCTCGCCTGCATTCGTGGGCGATGCTGGATTTGAACCAGCGGCCTCTGCCGTGTCAAGGCAGCGCTCATACCCCTGAGCTAATCGCCCTCTGAGCTGGGCAAACCGCTTCGTTCCACTGGCTCAGGTCAACTCCTGCGACCCGAGCCAGTATCCGAACCAGTGCCTAGCTGTGAAGATTTTCGGAACCGGTCTCTGACCTGCTGCGGCTTGCCTCCCGATCGCTTCGGTAACGAAGCGTTCTCCCACTGAGCTAACCGCCCGCGAGGCGGAGACGGGAATCGAACCCGTGTACAGGGCTTTGCAGGCCCTTGCCTAAGCCACTCGGCCACTCCGCCAACCCCAGGCTCCCGGTCTGGGACCCATGGCGTGGAAAACCAACCGAGAACCGAAGCGGGCCTGCGACCCTGCAGAACGGCATCCGGCGCCTCCGAGCGGACGACGGGATTCGAACCCGCGACCCTCACCTTGGCAAGGTGATGCGCTACCAGCTGCGCTACGTCCGCATGCCCGGTCAGAGCCGGGTTGGTGCACTCCCGCCGGGGGCGGGCGTGCGATCAGAACTGTAGCCGATCCTAGCCTGCGAGCAAACTCGGCACCGCGGCGCGCCGGGAGCTGGGCCGCCCCGCATCCATACCCGAGCCGCCTCCGTGACCGCCCAGAGGCCGCCATTGGTCATCGCCCGGACCCGCCCCAGTCTCCACAACGGGTGTCCGCACCCCCGGACTGGGCAGGGAGACCCCGGGAAGGAGGCAACCGACATGAAATCCAAGATCATCGAAGACGCGGACGTCGTCACCTACGTCGTCGTGTGCGACCAGGGCGACCAGGCGGTCGCCACGTTGCAGCAGTTCGCCCAGGATGAGGACCTGGAGGCATCCCGGATCACCGGCGTTGGCGGGTTCGAGCGGGCTACCGTCGGCTGGTTCGACCGAGCGGCCAAGAAGTTCCGGCACATCCAGATCGACGAGCCCACCGAGGTGCTGTCACTGATTGGCGACATCGCCGAGAGCCCGGACGGCCCCAGCCTGAACCTGCACGTCGTGCTCGGCCTGTCCGATGGCACCACCCGCGGCGGCCACCTCATCGCGGGGCACGTGTTCCCCACGCTGGAGGTCATTATCACCGAGGCCCCCGCCGAGCTGCGCAGGGTGATGCGCCCCGACCTTGGCGTCGCGCTTATTGATCTGGACCGGTCCGAGTCCTGACCGCGGTGACCACCACGGTCGTATAGCCCATGGTGAACCCGCCGCCGGCCGCGTCGATGCCCGCGCCGATGCCCGCCACCAGCTCCCGCAGCGTGGCCGCGGGCAGCTGGTTGGTAAACCCAGAGGTGGGCACCGCATCCAGATACTCATCGCGCGTGTAGAAGCGATCCCATTCGAACCGCCACTGTTCTTCTTTATCGAACGCCACTGCCCGCCGCATGCCGTCCGCCGCCTTCTCGCACAGTGCCTGGTAGGCGTCTGCGCCGGTGGATGCCGGCATCTTGAACAGCGGCGCCTCGGCCAGCACCCGGCGGTACACCGCCGCGAACGCCTCCGCCAGGTCGGCCGGGGGCCGGAACGAGTTCCAGAACACGGCCAGCCGGCCGCCAGGCCGCAGCACCCGGGCCGCCTGGGCGGCACCGGCCACCGGGTCCACCCAGTGCCAGGCCTGCCCGGCGACGACGGCGTCGAACGTCCGCCCGGCCGTATCCCAGTCCTCGAACTTGGCCACCTCGACCTCCAGCCCGCGCCGCCGGGCCAGGCCGGCCATCCGCTCGTCGGGGTCGACCCCCAGCACCTGGCAGCCGGCCGCCTGGAACAGCCGGGCCACGATCCCGGTGCCGCACCCGGCGTCGAGCACATCGGGTCCAGGGGCGGTCGAGACGATCCGGTCCACTAGGGCGCTGGGATAGCTGGGCCGGGCCCGGTCATAGCGTTCGGCGTCCGCCCCGAAGGATTCGGCCACTTCGCGGGCCTGGTGCGACTCGCGTCCCGAGAGATCCGCTCGCTCCGGAGCTCCCACGCGCTCAGAGATCCCTGCGCGTTCCGAGAGGTCCGCGGACTCCGAGGCCTGCGCTCGTTCCGGAGTTCCTGCGCCTTGCGAAACTCCCGCGCCTTCCGAAACTCCTGCACGCTCCGGGGCTCCCGCACCTTCCGAGACTCCCGCGCGTTCCGAAACCCCCGTGTGCTCCGGCGGTACAGTGGGCATGCGCCCACGCTAAGTGGGCACATGCCCACTTAGCAATCACGTTCGCCCACAGCGAAGGGAAGGATGGTCAGATGCCGACCGGGGTGGCCATCCGCGACGTGCGTGCGCAACTGTTCGACGCGGCCGAACGCGTGCTCCTCCGGGATGGGCCGAGCGGGCTGACCAGCCGGGCCGTCACCACGGAGGCAGGCTGCGCCAAAGGCGTGCTGCACCGGCACTTCGCCGACTTCGACGAGTTTCTGGCCGAGTTCGTGCTGGACCGGGTGAACCGGCTCGATGATCAGGCCGCCGCGCTGCGCAACGCGGCCGGGACCGGGATCGTGGTCGGCAACCTGATCGGCGCGCTGACCGCCGTGTTCGGCTCGGTCGCGCTGGCCATCGTCCCGCTGATCACGTTCCGCGACGAGCTGCGCGCCCGGCTGCGCGAGACCTGGCCAGCCGGTGTCCCGGTACTCACCGAAGCCGCCATCATGATCACCGACTACCTTCGCGCCGAGCAGCAGCTGGGCCGGATCGCCGCCGAGGCCGAGCCGGACGCGCTCGGCCCCACCCTGATCGGCGCGGCTCACCTGCTGTTCGCCGACCGGACCGGCCCGCCATCTGACGCCCAGGCCGTGGCCAAGGTGGTCACCACGGTCATCGGCGGCGTCCTGCGCGACCCCGGACTCGGCCCGCGCAATCCCGGGGCGCGGCAACCCATACCCGGCAACCTGGGCTGTCCGGAACCACCGCCCCAGAAAACCATTGGCGCTGACCCTCATCCCCTCAGTTAGCTGGGGGGATGAAGCTGGAGCAGTTCGATCCCGCGGTGGACGCGGCCGAGGTGCGCGCCTGCCACGAGATCTACCTGGCCGGCCATTCGATCGACGAGCCGAATCACCCGCCCATGTCCGCACGATTCTTCGCCGGCTGGCTCACCCTGGGCTGGACCGAAGACCGCCAGGAACTATGGCTGGGCCGGGACAGCCGGGGCGAGCCCCGTGGCTGGTGCATGCTGAGCCTGCCGCAACGGGAGAACCACCACCAGGCCTTTGTGGAGCCCACTGTGCACCCGGCGCACCGCCGGGCTGGCCTGGGCGCCGAGCTGGTCCGGCATGCGGCGGGCCGGGCCCGCGAGTCCGGCCGGACCGTGCTGGCCGGGTACGCCAGGGACGGTGCGCCTGGTTCGGCGTTCGCCGGCGCGATCGGCGCGCGCCCGGGCCTGCACCACGTGAGCCGGGTGCTCCGGCTGACCGGTATGCCTGCCGGGCGGCTGGCCGCGCTGCGCGCGCAGGCCGAGCCGTACGCCCACGGGTACGCCCTGCTGTCCTGGGACGGCCCGGCCCCGGAGGACCTGATCTCCGGCCTGGCCGAAATCAACGCGTCGGCGTGGGCCGACATGCCGCGTAACACCGGGGAGGAGGCGCAACGCTGGGACGAGAACCGGGTACGGCTCGATGAGCGCCGGATGACCGCCCAGGGACTGCGCTGGTACACGGTGGCCGCCCGGTCGCTGGCCAGCGGCGAACTCGCCGCGTTTACCCAGCTTGGCGTGGACCCGGCCGGGCCAACCTGGGGCCTGCAGGAGCTGACCGCGGTGGCGCGGCCGCACCGCGGCCACCGGCTGGGGCTGCTGGTCAAAGTGGCCATGCTCGAGCTGCTGGCCGAGCGGGAGCCGCAGCTGACCCAGATCGCCACCGGGAACGCCGACGCGAACCAGCACATGATCGCCATCAACGCTCAGCTCGGCTTCGAGGTCGTGGATGAGTGGGCGTACTGGGAGCTGGACGTACGGCAGGCCCTGACGGCACACCGTCAGGCGGTCAGCGTGACCTCGTAGGTTTCCACCGACAGCGACGGGGCGCCCAGGGCGGGCGCCTCCGCCCGCCGGATCTCGGCCGCCCGGGCCTCGCCCGCGTCCAGCTGTTCCCGGGTCTCCCACAGCGACATCGTCATGACCTTGCCGGTCTCCGCGTCGGTGAGCAGGTAGAAGCCGCGGAACCCGGGCTGCTGGACGGCGGCCGGCAGCTGGTCCCGGGCCAGGGTGATCGCGTGGTCCAGCTGGCCCCGCGTGACCTCGGTCGCGATCACGTGGGCGAACATCACCCCTCCCTGCGGTCCGGGTGCCGCCGGGCGCGCAGCACGGCGTCGTGCAGCGTCACCTGGTGCCCGTGCTCCGGGTGGGTGGCCTCGCGGGCCGCCGCCGCGTTGGTGATCACGTCCCAGCCGTCCGGGTCGAGCAGCGCGGCGATGTCATCGCCGGAGAAGAACAGCTCCGGGACCGGCGGCCGGGGCACCGTGCCGATGTCCGATGCGTGGTGGCCCACGATGAGCAGCGTGCCGCCAGGCCGGACCGCGGCCGCCAGGCGGCGGAACGCCTTGTCCCGCGACCCCGGCGGGAAGTGCATGTAGTGCGCGGTGGCCAGGTCGTACCGGTCCTGGCCGGGATCCCAGTCCAGCAGATCCGCCTGCTGCCAGCCGATCCGCCCGGCGATCTCCGGCCCGGCCGCGGCGGCGTGCGCGGCCGCCCGGTCCAGCGCCACCGTCGAAATGTCCACCCCGGTGACCTGCCAGCCGCGGCCCGCCAGCCAGATCGAGTCCGCGCCCTCACCGCACCCCGCGTCCAGCGCCCGGCCGGGGGAGAGCCCGCTGACCTCGGCCACCAGCGTGGTGTTCGGCTGGCCGCTCCACAGCGCGTCGCGGGTCCGGTAGCGCTCGTCCCAGTACGTCTCGGTGAACATCTCGGCCACGTCCACCTCATCGTGCTCGGTCACCACAACCACCTCCAGCGGGAGCCATAGCCGTCGTCACCGGCAGCATGCCCGCTGATCCTCACATGCTGCAAACCCTGTTGCCGTTCTGGCAAACTGGGCGGATGGACGATCTGGACACGGTGCTGGCCGCGGTCGGGCCCCAGCTGCGCGCGCTGCGCCAGGAACGCGGCCGCACCCTGGGCGAACTGTCCGCGGCCACCGGCATCTCGGCCAGCACGCTGTCCCGGCTCGAATCGGGCCAGCGGCGGCCGAACCTCGACTTGCTGTTGCCACTGGCCCAGGCCTACGGGGTCCCGCTGGATGACCTGGTCGGCGCGCCGCAAACCGGGGACCCGCGGATCCACCTGCGGCCGGTCGCCGCCGCCAACGGCGAGACGTTCGTGCCGCTGACCCGGCGGCCGGGCGGCCTGCAGGCCTACAAACTGGTCCTGTCGCCCAGCCGGGGCCAGACGCCCGATCCCCGGGTGCACGAGGGCTACGAGTGGATGTACGTGCTGAACGGGCGGCTCCGGCTGGTGCTCGGCGACCAGGACCTGGTGCTGGCGCCGGGCGAGGCGGCCGAGTTCGACACCCGGGTGCCGCACTGGTTTTCCACCGCGGACCCAGAGCCGGTGGAGATCCTCACCCTGTTCGGCCGCCAGGGCGAGCGCGCGCACCTGCGGGTCCGGCCCCGGGCCAGCGACTCCAGCTAACGCGGGACCGCCTGGCGCCCGGCCAGCCGGCTCACCACCGCCCGGCCGGCTCCGGCTTCATCCGCCCGTAGTCGTCCTCGACCACGGCCGGGTCGATGAAGAACGCGTCCGGCTGAATCCGGGCCGGCCGCGGCCGCGACCACCGGCCGATCCTGCTGCGCAACCACGAAAACATGACCTGACCTGCCACTTTCTGGAGAAGATGACCCGACTGTAGAAGTGGCCAGGCAGCGGCTACGATCCAATCGCGTGGCCGGAAAACAGACCAATTTGGCCTGGGAGACCCTGTTCGCGGTGCCGGGCCAGCCGGGCACCCGCGCCAAGCGCGGGCGCCTCCCGGCGGCGGTTCCGGGCCCGGCGGGCCGCGCTGACCGGCGCACTCGCCCGCGAGCTGCCCACCTACCGGGTGCGCGGCGGGCAGGCCGGCCTCGATCTGCTCCTCGACCTGCCCCCGGGTACCGACACGGCCGCCATCCTGGCCGCGGCCGAGCAACGGGACATGCGGCTGGGCACCCTCGACAAGCTGCGGCTCGTCCCGGATCCCAGCGCGCCCGGCCTGCTGCTCGGCTACGGCAACCTCAGCGACCGGCTGGTGGACGAGGCGGTCGCGGTGCTGGCCGAGGTCCTCGGCCAGGCCTGCCGGTAATCCTCACCCAGACCGGGGCGTCACAGCACTGACCAGGGCATGGCAGGCTGTCGGCCATGCGAACTGTGATCGTTACCGGCGACGCCCTCACCCTGGACGACGTCATCGACGTCGCGTACGGCGAGGCGCGAGCCGAACTCGGCACCGGCGTAGCCGCCGTCATGCAGCCCAGCCGGACCGTGGTGGCTGAGGCCATCGCGGGCGACTCGCCCGTCTACGGGGTCAACACTGGGTTCGGCGCGCTGGCCGACACCCGGGTCGGCGAGCAGGACCTGACCCGGCTGCAAGGCGCCATCATCCGCTCGCACGCGGCCGCCACCGGGGCACCCCTGGATGACACCACCGTGCGCGCGCTGCTGCTGCTCCGGGCCCGCACGCTGGCGGCGGGCTACTCCGGGGTCCGCGTGGACCTGCCGCGCCGCCTGCTCGAACTGCTCAGCCTGGGCCTGCTCCCGGTCGTCCCGGGCAAGGGCTCGGTCGGCGCGTCCGGTGACCTGGCCCAGCTCGCCCACCTGGCCTCGCCGCTGATCGGCGAGGGGCGGCTGCGCGGCGCTGGCGACCCGCCGGCCGGGCGGCCCAGCGCCGAGGTGCTGGCCGAGCATGGCATCGAGCCGCTGCAGCTGGCCCCGAAGGAGGGCCTGTCCCTGGTCAACGGGACCGAGCCGATGCAGGCGCTGCTCGCGTTCTCCATCCACGACGCGCTGATGCTGGTCCAGGCGGCCGACCTGGCCTGCGCGCTGTCCATCGAGGCGCTGCTCGGCACCGACCGGCCCTACGACGAGCGGGTCCAGGTGATCCGGCCGCACCCGGGCCAGCTGGACAGCGCGGCTAACCTGCGCGCGCTGCTGGCCGGCTCGCCGCTGCTGGCCAGCCACCGGCACAGCCGGCACGCGGTGCAGGACGCGTACTGCCTGCGCTGCGCGCCGCAGGTGCACGGCGCGGTCCGGGACGTGCTGGCGCACGCCCGCCGGGTCATCGACATCGAGCTGGGCTCGGTGGTGGACAACCCGGTCGTGGTGCCCGACGGCGAGGTGATGACGACCGGGAACTTCCACGGCGAGCCGCTCGCGTTCGCCGCCGACATGCTGGCCATGGGCCTGGCCGAGCTGGCCAGCATCAGCGAGCGCCGGGTGGACCGGATGCTGGACCCGGCGTTCTCCCGCGGCCTGCCCCCGTTCCTGGCCCCGGAGGCGGGCACCAACTCCGGCTTCATGCTGGCCCAGTACACCGCCGCGTCGCTGGTCAGCGAGAACAAGGTGCTGGCCCACCCGGCCAGCGTGGACACCATCCCCACCTCGGGGAAGCAGGAAGACCACGTGTCGATGGGCTGGACCGGGGTGCGCAAGCTGCGCGAGGTGGTCGCGAACGTGCGCACCTGCCTGGCCGTCGAGATCCTCTGCGCCGCCCAGGGCATCGACCTGCGGGCCGAGGTGGCGCAGCCCAGCGAGCCGCTGCGCACCGTGCACGCGGCCATCCGGGCTGAGGTCCCGATGATGCTCGTTGACCGCGAGGTCGCGGGACAGATCACCGCGGTGGACCAGCTGCTCTCCACGCTTGTCGGAACGGCCAGTGCCGCGTGCGGGCCGCTGCGTTAGCGTCGAGCCGTGACGGTATGGCTGAATGGGGCGCTCGTCCCGGCGGATGAGGCTCGGATCTCGGTCCGGGATCACGGGCTGACGGTGGGCGATGGCGTGTTCGAGGCGCTCAAGGTGACCGGCGGTGGGCCGTTCGCGATGACCAGGCACCTGGCCCGGCTACGTGCGTCGGCGGCGGGCATGGGCCTGCCCGAGCCGGACCTGGACCAGATCCGGGCCGGGGTGTATGCGGTGCTAGCCGCGGCCGGACAGCCGGACCGGGCCCGGGTCCGGATCACGGTGACCGCGGGGGAGTCGGTGCTCGGCTCGGCCCGGCCGGACGGCCTGACCAGCGCCGGGCTGACCACGATCATCGCCCTCGGCGAGCTGGCCACGGCCCCGGCCAGCTGCGACGTGGCCGTAGCCGGCTGGCCGCGCAACGAGCGCGGCGTGCTGGCCGGGGTGAAGACGACCTCGTACGCGGAGAACGTGCGGGCGCTGGCCTGGGCCCGGGCGCGCGGCGCCGCCGAGGCGATCTTCGGCAACCTGGCCGGGAACCTGTGCGAGGGCACCGGGACGAACGTGTTCGTGGTCACCGGCGGGCGGCTGGTCACCCCGCCGCTGTCGGCCGGCTGCCTGGCCGGGGTCACCCGCGGGCTGGTCGTGGAGTGGACCGGGGCGGCCGAGGAAGACCTGCGGCTGTCCGCGCTGGCCAGCGCGGAGGAGGCGTTCCTGACCGGGACGACACGCGATGTGCAGCCGATCCGGCTGGTGAATGGGGTGCCGCTGGCCGCCGTGCCAGGCCCGCTGACCAGCAAGGCGGCGGAGATCTTCGCCGCGCGCGCCGCCGAGTCGCCAGACCCGTGAACCCGCCCCAACCGGCCTCACAAACCCCAGCAGCCCCTTAAGCCACGCGCCCTGGTTCGTGATCAAACGTTTGGTGCTGTCATAGCGACACCGATCGTTTGATCACGATCGGTGCCCGGGGGAGTGGCCGTCAGTCGTGGCGGAGCAGCTGGTCCAGCTCGCCGTCCAGGTTGATGAACTCGCCCTCGCGGCCCGCCGGGATGACCTGGAAGGTGCGCAGCAGGAACCCGGCCAGCGCGGTCAGCGGGGCCTCGAAGTGCGCCTGGCCGGAGGGGGAGGACAGCGAGATGTTCAGCACCCGCTGCCCGGTGGGCGGGTCGGCCGGCCACACCCGCACGTCGCCGTCGCCCGCGGGCTCGGTCATCCCGCCGGCCAGCAGATCGCGGGCGAAGATCCACTCAACCGGCTCGTCCATGCCGACATGAAAGGCCATGCGGATGGCGTACGGGTCCTCGGCGCGGTAATGAAGACTCGCCGTGAGCGGAACGCCATCGTGTTCTGGAACCACGAGTCTGAGGCCGAGCTCGGCTGCGACGGTGTTGCTGCTGTTCATTGCCTCGCCAAAACCTTTGCCTTGTCTGATCCCGGGGACGCCGGGCTTCATCCATCCAGCGCTGCCGTCTCACAGGGTGACAGGGCACGCAGGCACGAAGTCTTCTCCAGGAGGATTCCGCGAACGCTGCCGCAACTAACCTCGGTCACCACGCACCAAACCGGCCGTGACCAGGGCAAACGCTTCTCGGGACTCAACGCAATCATGTCCCAGCCCTGTTCCTGTGACCAGGAACAACACGCTGTGATCTCGGTCTCAGTAGCGTCACGGCAAAAATTTGGCCGCGCATCCCGTGCGCACCTCCGGTTATGCGAACAGTCGTGCTTTGTCCGAGCGGGAAGCATACAGGCTTACCAGTGGCCCGCACTACCCCAGCTAGCTCTACTTTCTCGCAACACCAGACACAATCACGACAATAACGGACTTATTTCATGAGTAACGAAAATGCGTATTCAATAGGACAACCAGATGGCCAGCCGGCGGCGCCCCGGGTTTGCGGTCAGGCGGCAGCCCGGGTTGCGGCCCCGGCCACCTACCGGCCCACGCACGGCCGGCGGCCGCCACCCCGGGACGCCGGCGGATACGCTAGTCTGTGTTCGCCCGCCAGCGGTCGTGGCCGTACAACGGACCTGGCCAGCTGGGGGGCGCCATCCCGGGCGATTGGCTCAGTGGAAGAGCGCTGCGTTCACCCGCAGCGAGCTCCCTCCAAGTCTTCGCAGGTGGGATGGGGTTTTACTCCTCAACTCCATAGCGGGGCACTGGCTCGGACACCGGGTCGGATCACGGCACGGGCCTGAACCAGTGGAACGCAGAGGTCTAGGCAAGTTTGTGCAGGTCAAGGGCGATTAGCTCAGTGGAAGAGCGCTACGTTCACACCGTAGAAGCCAGTGGTTCGAACCCACTATCGCCCACATGGGGGAGTTATGCCGTAAGTGGATGCCCAGGAAGCAGACGTACTGCGCCCGTGGTGCCGGTCACCCGCCGCCCTGTGCCACTCCCGAGGCGATGGAGGCCCAGCGGCAGCGCTCGGCTGACAGCCGCCCGATGCGCGTCGTTGCCCCAGCAGACAAGGCCCGCTGGTACAAGGCGCACAAGTTCAACAGGTACGGCCTCACCGAGGCCCAGTACAACCAGATGTTAGAGGACCAGGGGAATGCCTGCGCCATCTGCCGTGAGCCATTCCAGGGTCAGCGGGTCTGTATAGACCACGACCACGCCTGCTGCCCCGTTCCGGCCAGCGGCCACACGAGATCGTGCGGCAAGTGCATACGCGGGCTGCTGTGCGTCCGGTGCAACACCTGGCTCGGGTGGATGGAGACGTACGGCAGTACGGTGACGACCTACCTGTCCAGAGGTGTGACTTTTCCCGTGCCCGCGGGGCAATCGCACGCTGACCTGCGCGGGTAGCCTCACCGCAGAGGTCGCTGGTTCGAACCCAGCATCGCCCATCAGCACCCAACTGGCGTGAGCCAGCGCAGCAGTTCGATCAGACAGGCTATCCAGCGGACGGGGCCTTCCTCTTTTGGTCAGCTCGCCGAGCAGCGGATGGGGCAGTGCGGGGCGATCATGGCCTGCACCGCTTTCATGGTGATCTGCCAGACTGGCCCGGACGGGTTCCTGACCAGCTTCGCCGGCCAGGTCGTGCCGGCTGGGCGCAGCGCCGGCCAGGTCCCGGTCGTCACCGCGGCCCCGCAGTACGCGCCGGCCGCGACGGTCAAGCTCACGCTGGCCAACGAGGGTCAGCAGAAGATCCGCTACACCCTCACCCCCAACGACTACGAAGGCCGCACCCGGACCGTCACCGTGCAGGTCGGCCGCGCCACCACCGTGAGCTGGCCGACCGATCGGTACGGCTACTACGACGTCGTGATCACCGCCAGCACCCCGGACGGCTTCCGCCGCCGCTATGCGGGCCGCATCGCCTGACCGGCTACACCCTGCCTGCCTCTACACGTCCCTCTACACCCTGCCTGAGGCCATAACCAGCTTCCGTAACCGTTTCCGGTGCGGTGGTCCTGCCGCATACTGGTCCGGTGGAACTGGCAGCTGATCCCGCGGGGGGCAGATCCGGCCCCCCGCGGGCCACCGCGGGCGGGCCCTCCACCCGCGGTTAATAGGGCCATCCGACCAGGCCCTGCACCGGCTGGCCGGCTCGTATGCGATCGGCCTGCGGCTCAGCGCCGCGGTGCTGTTCACCGTGGTAGCCGTGCTGGCCGCGACGAAGCAGATTCCCGGCTGGTGGCTGGCCGCGGCGCTGACCGCGCTGTGCTGGTGGTCCGCCTTCTTCACCTGGCGGATCCGGCGGTTCGGGCTGACGGCGACCGTGGTACTGGCCGACGCCGCGGTCATCTCGGCGCTGGCGCTGGCCCAGCAGCACCTGGTTCCGGGCGTGCTGATCAAGGACAGCACGACCTGGATGCTCCCACTGGCCGCCACATCGGTGTACATCCTGCAGGTCGCGCTGCGGCCCTGGCTCGGGGTGGCCGGGGCCGCGGTCGTGACCATCGCCTATGGGCTCGGCTCCGGCCACCCGGCCGATGCCTGGCTGCTGGTCGTGGAGACGATCGTCGCGGCCGGCCTGGTGGCAGTGATCCGTGGCGGCGCCCGGCACGCGGACGCGATCGTCGCCGCCAGCCTGGAGACCGAGCGGCAGATCCGGGCCGCGGGCGAGATCACGCCGTATCAGTCATTCGCCCGTACCGTACCCGGCCGGTCCAGCCCGGGTGCCCCGGGCCAGTAACTGACCCGGGCCACCCACCCCCCCGGAGCTGCCCTTAGGCGTATCGGCCGCAGCCGACGCCAGGCTCCATGGCCGGGCGCCTCCGCGTCATCAGATCGCGGGCTGGCGCACCGTTAGGATTCCGGATCGCGGCCGCGCTGTCATGACGCCCGATCGGGTGACATGACGGATACGGACCGCCGCGCGGGGACTGAGCCGCTGGCCGGCGACCCGGCGCTGAACCGGGCCACCGGCTCGCCGGCCGGACGCGTCAGCATATGTTGACGCCGTCCATGCCGTCAGCTTAAGCTGACGGCATGGACGTGCCGACGATAATCCTGCATCTCGACCCGGACGCCAGGACGGTGGGGATGCGGGCCTTCGACCATGCCATCCGGCTCGGCCACCGCTACCTGGGCAGCGAGCACATCCTGCTCGCGCTGGCCGCCGCCGGTACCCCGGCCGGCGCGGTGCTCCGCGAGCACGGGCTGACCCCGGCCCGGGTCGAGGCGGAACTGGCCCGGCTGGCCGGCGCGGGCCTGTTCGGCGACCTGGACCGGGTCGCGCTGGCCAGCGCCGGCATCGACGTGGACGCGGTGCGGGCGCAGGCCGAGGCCACGTTCGGGCCACAGGCACTGAGCCAGGCCAACCAGGCGGTCCACCGCGGGCCGCTGATCTCGCGGTGGAACCCGCGCCGGGTGCGCATCTCCGGCGCCCAGCGCGACGGCGTGTTCCTCCCGCACAGCCGCAGCGCGGAGCAGGCGCTGCACAACGCCCGCCAGGAGGCAGCCGCCCGGCACGCCCCCGAGGTGAGCACCGGGCACCTGGCTCTCGGCCTGATCGCGGCGGACGACGGGCTGGTGCCGCCGATCCTGGCCGCGCTCGGCGTATCCGCCCACACCCTGCGCGCTTCGATCGAGGACCGGTACGCACAGCCTGGCTGACCGCTACCCGCCCGCCATCGCCCCGACGATCAGGTACGGCTCCGTGCCCGCCACCACCGGTCCCGGCAACGTAGCGTCCGGCGGCTCGTGCGACAGGTCCTGCTGGCAGGCGAAGAACCGGACGAACGCCCGGCGCTTACCGCTCCGCTGATCACGGATGGTGCCGCGGAGCACCGGGTAGCTGGCCTCCAGCGCGTCCAGCACCGCCCGCTGGGTGACCTGGCCGGTCACCTGGACCCGCACCTCACCGTCCACTCGCGCCAGGACGCGCAGGTGGGCCGGGAGCACGACTCGGATCATGGCAGCGTCTGCACCTCCACGGACAGCACCGCGGGCAGGTCCCGGACGATCGGCGCCCAGCTGTCCCCGGCGTCGGCCGACACGTACACCTGGCCGCCGGTGGTGCCGAAGTACACCCCGCAGGAGTCGAGCGAGTCGACCGCCATCGCGTCCCGCAGCACGTTGACGTAGCAGTCCCGCTGCGGCAGGCCGCTGGTCAGCGCCTCCCACTCGTCCCCGCCGGTCCTGGAGCGGTATACCCGCAGCTTCCCTTCCGGCGGGAAATGGTGCGAGTCACTGGTGATCGGCACCACGTAAACGGTGTCCGGCTCGTGCGCGTGCACGTCGATCGGGAAGCCGAAATCGGTCGGCAGGTTCCCGCTCACCTCGTGCCACGAGCCGCCCGCGTCGTCGCTGCGCATCACGTCCCAGTGCTTCTGCATGTACAGCACGGACGGCCGGGCCGGGTGCTGCGCGATCCGGTGCACACAGTGCCCGACCTCGGCCGCCGGGTCGGGGATCCCCTCGGATTGCAGCCCCTGGTTGATTGGCTGCCAGCTGTCGCCGTCGTCGTCGGAGCGGAACGCGCCCGCGGCCGAGATGGCGGCGAACATCCGGCCCGGCGCGGACCGGTCCAGCAGGATCGTGTGCAGGCACATGCCGCCCGCACCGGGCTGCCAGGACGGCCCGGACCGGTGCGTGCGCAGCCCGGGCAGCTCGCGCCAGGACTGCCCGCCGTCAGTCGAACTTGAACAGCCCGGCGTCCTCCACCCCGGCGTACACCGTGTCCGGGTCATCGGGTGACGGTTCCAGATGCCACACCCGGGCGAACTCCCACGGGTGCGCGGTGCCGTCGTACCACTGATGCGTGCCCGGCTCGCCGTCGTAGCGGAAGTCGTTGCCGACCGGCTGCCAGCTCGCGCCGCCGTCGTCCGAGCGCTGGATCAGCTGGCCGAACCAGCCGCTGCTCTGCGACGCGTACAGCCGGTCCGGGTCGGCGGGTGAGCCCTTGACGTGATAGATCTCCCAGCCCGGGAAGTGCGGCCCGGAGATGTCCCAGTTCTCTCGCTTGCCGTCTGCGGTCAGCACGAACGCGCCTTTGCGCGTGCCGGCCAGCACTCTTACCTTCGTCATGGCCCTAAGACTGCCACCGGCCCAGAAAATCATCGGTCAGGACGCGGGTTCTACGACCGCCCAGCCGTGCGGTTCGACCCGGTACGGCTGCCCTTGGCCGTCCGGGCTGCTGGCCAGCAGCCGCTTGCCGGGCGGCCCGGGCAGCGGGAAGTCCACGGCAGCATCCGACGTGTTCAGCAGCACGGTCAGCCCCGGGCCGCCGCCCGGGTCCACCGCCTGGTAGGCCAGCGCCCGGTTGGCCAGGTGCCGCACCTCGGTGACCGCCCGGGCCAGCCAGCTGTGCCGCCGCCGCAGCCCGATCAGGTCCTGGTGCAGCCGGTAGACCGGCCACCCGTCGGTAGCCAGTTCGCCAGGGCCGGCCGGGAAGGCCGGCCTGATCTCCGCATCCCCATCCGCCCGTTCATACTTCGTTCCTCTGAACGCCAGTTCGTCGCCGGCGTAGATGCTCGGTACCCCGCCGACGGTGCACAGCACAAGCACCGCGTGCGCCAGGTGCCGCGGGTCGGTGAGCTTGCTGGCCAGCCGGGTGACGTCGTGGTTGCCGACGAAGGTCAGCGGCAGGAACTCGGCCAGGAACCCGTTGTGCCGGTCCAGCGCCCAGGCCAGCTCGAAGAAGTTGCCGTCGTTCAGGCTGCTCCAGATGGCCTTCCACAGCTCGTACTGGGTCACGCTGTCCGGGCCGCCGTCGCGGACCAGGGCGGCGTAGTCGCCGTGGATGACCTCGGCCACGAACCAGGCCGCCGGGTGGTCCTGGCGCACCCGGCCGAGCACGGCCCGCCAGAACGCGGGGGGCACCGCGTACGCCGCGTCCAGCCGCCAGCCGTCCGCGCCGCGGTCCAGCCAGTGGCTGAGCACCCGCACCGCGTAGTCCCGCACCGCGGGCTCGGCGTGGTTGAGCGCGACCAGGCCGCGGTGCCCCTCGAAGTCCGCGTAGCCGAACCCGTCCGGGCCGTCCGCGGTGAAATCCAGCCGGAACCAGGGCGCGTACCGGGAGGCGTCACCGTTTGCGAGGACATCCTGGAACGCCGGGAAAGACCGGCCGACGTGGTTCAGCACCCCGTCGAGCAGCACCCGGATGCCGCGGTCGTGACAGGACTGGACGAGGTGATCGAAGTCCGCCTCGGCGCCGAGCCGGGGATCGATCCGGAAGTGATCAATGGTGTCGTAGCCGTGCGATTCGCTGGCGAACACCGGGCCGAGCGCCAGCCCGTTGCAGCCCAGCTCGATCAGGTAATCGAGCCAGCCCTCGATCCGGGCCAGCCCGCCGTCCCCCACGAAGCTGATCGGGTGCAGCTGCCACCAGATCGCGTGCTCAGACCAGGCCGCCATCGCGACTTACCCTACTGAATGGCCCGGCTGGCCGGCCCTGTGTGGTGAACTCTGATCGTGCCATCCGACTTGCTGGAGCTGACTGGGGTCAGCCGGTCGTACGGCGACCGCGTCGCGCTCGCCCCGATCGACCTTGCGGTGACGGCCGGGCAGTGCGTGGCCGTGCTCGGGGTGAACGGCTCCGGCAAGTCCACCCTGCTGCGCATCGCCGCGGGCCGGGACCAGCCGAGCGGCGGGCAGGTGCGCTACGCCGGCCGGCCGATGACCGAGGACGACCTGGTGGCCCGGACCGAGATCGCCGTCGTCGGCGACCTGGCCAGCGCCTACCCGGATCTCACCGTCCGGGAGCACCTGCAGCTCGTCGCGGTGGCGCACGGGGCGGGCGGTACCGCCCCCGCCCAGGTCAACCGGGCGCTGCGGGAATGCCGCCTGGATGATCATGGCGACGCGCTGCCCGGTTCGCTGTCCAGCGGCCAGCTGCAGGCCCTGCAGCTGGCCACGGTGCTGGTCCGGCCGCGGCGGCTGCTCGTGCTGGACGAGCCCGAGCAGCGGCTGGATCCCGGCGCCCGGCGCTGGCTGGCCGGCCTGCTGGCCGCCGAGAAAACCGCCGGGGCGGCGCTGCTGCTGGCCACCCACCACACCGAGCTGGCCGCGGCCGTGGCCGACCACGCCATCGTGCTCAGCGACGGCGCGGTGGTCGCCGAAGGTCCGCCGCCCGTCGCGCTGGCCTCAATCCAGTGAGCACGGTCGAATGAGCACCGCCCCATGAGCGTCGCGGCCGGCCCGGTCGCCGTCCCGGACAGCACCGGGCCGACGTTCGCGCTGCTCCGCGAGCTGCGCCGGGGCCGGGCCCGGAAGCAGGCGGCCAGCATCGCGTTCTGGATCTACCTGGCCCTGTTCATCGTGGCCGTCTGGGGCGGCTCGCTGATCGTCGCCGCCTACCGGGCGCTGCGCCACCCGCCGCCGCCCACCGGGCTATCCCTGCGCGTGCTGCACGCGCTGCCTGCCGGGCTGGCCGCGCTGGCCCTCCTGGTGCTGCTGATGCTGGTCCGGGACGCGCTGTGGCGCGGCCCGGTGACCGTGCCCGGCGCCACCGTGGACTGGCTGCTCGGCACGCCGGTGGACCGGCGGCGGCTGCTCCGGCCCCGGTTCCGGCTGTCCGCGTCCGGCGCCATCGCGGCCGGCGCCGCGGTCGGCATCGTGCCCGCCGCCGCCCTGGTCGCGCTGGGCCTGGGCGGCCGGGACGGCGGGGACGTGCTCCGGCTGACCGGGCCGGCGTACTGTCCGCCGCACTGCTGTTCGCGGCCGGCACCGGGCTGGCCGGGCTGGTCGAACGGAATCCGGCGAGCTGGCCCTGGGTGCGCCGGGCCACCCCGGTGGCGCTGGCCGCCGCGGCCCTGCTCGGCGGCATCGCGGCCTGGGCGGCGTTCGGCACGCTGCCTGCGGTGGTGAACACGGTGCTGCTCTGGTCCGGCCCGTGGGGATGGGCCGCCCAGGGCCTGACCGCCCAGGCCAGCCACGGTCTGCTGGCCGGCCAATCGCTGGTGGTTGTGGGGCCAGGGGCGCACGTGCTGCCAGGCGGCATCCCGCTGGACACTGCGCTAGCCACCACGGGGGCGCCGTGGTGGCCGCTGGCCACCGCGCTGCTGGCCGCGGTGGCGCTGGCCGCGCTGGCCGCCGGGCAGCGGGCCGCCGCCGGGGTGCCCGCGGCCGCGCTCCGGGCCCGAGCCCGCACCCTGGGCGCGATGTCCTCGGCCGCGCTGAGCATGAACACCCGCGGCGTCGCCACGGCCTACGGCGCCGCGGCCAGCCGGCCCCGGCGGGCCCGGTTCCGCCTGCCGCCGCCACGGCGGCGCCAGCTCGCGCTGCCCTGGCGCGACCTGCTCGCGCTGGCCCGCGCCCCGGCCCGGCTGGCCGCCGCAGTGCTGCTGGCCTGGCTGGCCGTCGGCCTGATCGCGGCGGCCAGCCACGGCCGGTCGGTGTCCCTGCTGCCGGTGGGCTGTGCACTCATCCTGGGCTACCTGGCCGCCGCCTGGCTGTGCGAGGGGGCCAGGCTGGACGCGGACGACCCGCGCCGCTCGGCCCAGCTGCCGTTCCGGTTCGGGTCGCTGGCCTGGCGGCACGCGGTGGTGCCGGTCCTGGTGCTGCTGGTGGCGGCCGGGCTGCCGGTCGCCGCGGCCTGCCTGGCCACCGGCGACCCACGGCCGCTGGCCCTGCTGGCGGTGACCGTCCCGGTGCTGGTGACCGGGGCGCTGGTCAACGTGTTCCGGCCGCCGCTCACCCCGGGCATGTTCGTCGGCGCGGAGACTGCGGTCGGCAACACCGCCATCTTCAATATCGTCTTCTGGTACGCCTGGGGCACCCTGCTCGCGGTGGTGCCGATGACCGTGCTGCTGTCCGACGCGATCCGCTCGCCCGGCCCCGGCTCGCTGGCCCGCGCCGTGGTCATCGGCGCCCTGCTCGCCGCTGGCCTGGGCAGTTACGCCGTCCGCCGGGCCCGGCGCTTGCAGGCGGGCTGAGCTGGGCAACCACACAACTGGGTATGACGAGGGTGTGCGGATAGTTGTCGCGCTCGGGGGGAACGCGCTGCTGGAACGCGGTGAGCGGCCCGACTGTGACGTGCAGGAATCCCATGTGGCCCAGGCCGCGGCCGCACTCGCGCCGCTGCTGGCCGAGCACGACCTGATCCTCACCCACGGCAACGGGCCGCAGGTGGGCGTGCTCGCCGCGGAGAGCGCGGACGACCCGGCGCTGTCCCGCCCGTACCCGTTCGACGTGCTGGGCGCGCAGACCCAGGGCATGATCGGCTACTGGCTGGTCCAGGCGCTGGACCGGGCCCAGCCGCGGCGGCGCACAGCCTGCCTGGTCTGCCGGACCCTGGTGGACCGGGACGACCCGGCGTTCGGCGCGCCGACCAAGTTCGTCGGCCGGGTGTACGACGAGACCACCGCGCGGCGGCTGGCCGCCGAGCGCGGCTGGCAGGTGCGCCAGGACGGGACCGGCTGGCGGCGGGTCGTGCCGTCCCCGGAACCGGCCGCGGTGGTCGAACTCGCGCTGATCGACCTGCTGGCCAGCCTGGGCGTCATCGTGGTCTGCGCGGGCGGCGGCGGTATTCCGGTGGTCGCCGACGGGCCGGGCGCGCTGCGCGGCGTGGACGCCGTGGTGGACAAGGACCTCACCGCGGCGCTGCTGGCCCAGGCGGTCGGCGCGGACGCCCTGCTGCTGCTCACCGACGTGCCCGTGGTGCTGGACGGGTACGGCACCCCGGCGGCCCGGCCGATCCACCGGGCCGGCCCGATCTGGCTGCGCAAACGGCTGCGTGCCGGGGCGTTCCCGGCCGGCTCGATGGGCCCGAAGATCGAGGCGGCGTGCCGGTTCGCCGCCGCCACCGGCGGCCTGGCCGGCATAGGCTGCCTAGACGACGCAACCGACCTGCTGGCCGGCCGGGCCGGCACGATCGTCAGAACGGGGCACCAGTGAGCGAGCCAGCCAGTGATCCGGCCCGGGTCCTGGTCAACGCGTCGGCGGCCGCGGATCTGCTGGTGGTCGGCTCGCGCGGGTACGGCGGGCTGGCCGACGCGGTGCTCGGCTCGGTCAGCACCTACTGCGCGCACCACGCCCACGGGCCGGTCACCATCTACCGGCCAGAGTGATACAGGACCCGGTTAATACCCCGTGGTCAGGGTGTACTGGACTTCGAGCCGCTCGGTGGACCGGTTCGCGCTGATCGCCACGCTGTCCCCGGGCAGCACCGCATGGTCGTCCAGGATGGGCAGGCCGGCCGCGGTGAAGCTGACCCGGTGGCTGAGCAGCGCCGGGCGGCCGGCCTGCCTGCCCAGGTCGGCGGCGTCGGCCGGATCGAGCAGCACCGGGGTGATGGTCTCGGCCGCCCGGGTGATGGCCAGCCCGTGCTCGGCCAGCACCGTGTACAGCCCGCGCTGGGCCAGTTCGCCGACGTCGAGGGTGCCCGGGCTGTCCGCGCTGGGCCCGTCCGCCCGGGTCAGCTCGGCGGGCAGGTAGGAGGTCTGCACGATCAGTGGCTGCCCGTCGGCCAGCCGGAGCCGGCGCAGCCGCAGCACGTCCCCGGGCCCGCCAAGCCGTGCGTCCACCTCCTCCGGCGCGGTGACGATCCCGGCGGCCAGCAGCCGGGTGCTGATCCGGGCCCCCTGGCCGGCCAGGTCGCTGGCGAAGCTGCGCAGGTGCCCCAGGTCGTAGGCGTACCGCTGGGCGACGTAGCTGCCGCTGCCATGCCGGATGTCGATCAGCCCGTCGTCGGCCAGCAGCTGCAGGGCCTGGCGCAGCGTCATCACGCTGACGCCGAACTCGGCGGCCAGGTCGCGCTGCGCGGGCAGCGGCTGGCCCGCGGGCCACTGACCGCTGCCGATCCGGTCCCGGAGCTCGGCGTGGATGCGCAGGTACTTCGGCTGCCGGTCGAACGCGCTGCGGCGCCGCCTGGTCAGCACGGCCGTGCCGCCCGGGCGGCTCACGGTGTCTCTTCAGATGTTCGCGCCGCCCGGCGCAGCCCATGCACCGGCCACTTGCACGGGCCTGACGGCCCGGGCTCGCTGGGCCGGTGCCGGACGGCGCTCACGGTCGGGCCCCGTCGATCGCCGTGCGCAGCTCGCCGACCGCCCGGCCCACCTCGGCCGCGGTCGCGCCGTCCAGCACCCGGCGCATCAGCGCAGACGCCACGATCACCCCGTCGGCGTGCTGGACCGCGGCCGCGGCCCGGGCCGGGGTGCTGATGCCGAAGCCGATCAGCACCGGCCGGGCGCCGCCGGCGGCGGAAGCCTCGGCGGCCACCGCCCAGCGGCTCGGGTCCTGGTGCTCGGCGGTCGTCCCGGTCGTCGCCATCACACTCATCACATACAGGAAGCCGCGCGTCCGGGCCGCGATGACACGCCGCTGCGCGGCCGGAGTAGCTGGAGTGACCATCAGTGTGGCGTCCAGGCCGGCCCGGCCGGCCGCGGCCAGGTAGCCGTCCGCCTCGGCCGCGGGCAGGTCCGGGATGATCGTGCCGCTGAATCCGGCCGCGGCCAGCCCGGCGCAGTAACCGGGCAGCCCGGGGCGGAACGCCAGGTTGGCGTAGCTCATCGCGATCAGCGGTACCGGCCACGGCCCGGCCGAGCGCAGCTCGGCCAGGATGCGGGACGGGTTGGCCCCGCGGGTCAGCGCGGCTTCCGACGCGCGCTGGATGACCGGGCCGTCCAGCATCGGGTCGGAGAACGGCAGGCCGATCTCCACCGCGTCGGCGCCCGCGTCGATGATCGCGGCCAGCAGGTCCGTCCAGCCGGCCCGGATGCCGCCGGTGAGGTAGCCGACCAGGCTGGGCCGGCCCACGGCGCGGGCCGCGCCGAGCGCCGTCTCAACCGCGCCCACGGGTCAGCTCCCTGAGCTGGGTGGCGTCCTTGTCACCGCGGCCGGACATGGTGATCAGCACTACCGTCCCAGCGGGCAGATCGCCCGCCACAGCCGCGCGCCGGACCCAGGCCAGCGCGTGCGCCGACTCCAGGGCGGGCAGGATGCCCTCCGCCCGGGCGCACCAGCAGGCCGCGCCGATCGCCTCGCCGTCGGTCACCGTGTGGTACTCGGCCCGGCCGGTCGCGGCCAGCCAGGCGTGCTCCGGGCCCACCCCCGGGTAGTCCAGGCCCGCGGAGACCGACTGAGCCTCGCGGATCTGCCCGTCGGCGTCCTGCAGGAACCGGGACAGGTAGCCGTGCAGCACGCCGCGCTGCCCGCCGGCCAGCGCGGCCCCCCCGGCCGCTTCCACCCCGACCAGCCGGGCGGCCGTGCCGGCGAAGCCCGCGAACGTCCCGGCCGCGTTCGAGCCGCCGCCGACGCAGGCCACGGCCACGTCCGGCACCGGGTGCGCCAGCCGGCCCGCGGCGGCCAGCGCGGCGCACTGGGTGCGTGCCTCGTCGCCAATCACCCGCTGGAGTTCGCGGACCAGCCACGGGTACGGATGCGGGCCGAGCACCGAGCCGATGCAGTAATGCGTGTCGTGCACCGCGGTGACCCAGTGCCGCAGCGCCTCGTTGGTGGCGTCCTTGAGCGTCCGCGAGCCGGCGCGTACCGGGACCACGGTGGCGCCGAGCAGTTCCATCCGGAACACGTTGAGTTCCTGCCGGGCCATGTCGCGCTCGCCCATGTAGACCGTGCAGCCCAGGCCGAGGTGCGCGGCCACCGTGGCGGCGGCCACCCCGTGCTGGCCCGCGCCGGTCTCGGCGACCAGCGCGGTCTTGCCCATCCGGCGGGCCAGCAGCGCCTGCCCGGCCACGTTGTTGATCTTGTGGCTGCCGGTGTGCGTCAGGTCCTCGCGCTTGAGCAGCACCTGGACGCCCAGCTCGGCGCTCATCCGCGGGGCGGCGGTGAGCGGGGTGGGCCGCCCGGCGTACTCGGCCAGCAGCCGGCCCAGTTCAGCCCGGAAGCCGGGGTCGGCCCAGGCGTCCCGGAACGCGGCCTCCAGTTCTTCGCACGCCGGGATCAGCGCCTCGGGCACGAACCGCCCGCCGAACGGCCCAAACCGCCCGCCCGGCCCCGGATCGCCCATGACGGCCCGGCTGGGCCCGGCTGAATTAGTCAGCACGGATGCTTCGGCCGCGGTCATCGCCCACTCCAATCTAGAGTTCTAGAACAGTGAGAGTTCTAGGACCCTACCACGGTGATCGTTTTAACGGCAGGAAATAGATCTTGTGCCGGCT
>CAVWWE010000060.1:0-6383 GCA_963758575.1 uncultured Actinomycetes bacterium | reverse complement strand
AGCGCCCAGGAGCGCCGGGCCGCGTACGCCGCGCTGGCCCTGGGCACGGTGGCGCTCATCATCCTGAACGCCGGCACCTTGCACGGGGTGCCCGCGCTGCATGGGCCGCCGGTGCCGGGGACCGGCCAGTTGCCGCCGACGATGGGGCAGCGGCTGCTGGCCGCCGTCCTGGTGCTGCCGCTGCCGCTGGCCGCCCGCTACCCGATGGCGGCCTGGCGGGCCGGGTGGCTCGCCCTGCTGCTGTCCCCGCTGGTCCCGGTGGCCTGGTGGGGTGGCTGGCCGTGGGGACCGCCGCAGGTGGCCGCGCTGCTCGCCGCGTTCGCGCTGGCCGGGATCCGCCAGCCCCGTCCGGCGCTGGCCTGGATGTGGGCGCTGACCCTCATCCCGTGGGTGCTGTGGCTGGTCGTGCGCATCCCGGACCTGAACGGCCCGGCCAGCGCCACCGTCGTGTTCACCGCCGCGGCGATCGCGGTGGACAGCGCCGGGTCCCGGCTGCGCACGCAGCGCGCGCTGGCCGCCCAGACCCAGCGCGCCGAGGACGCGCAGGCGCGGCAGGCCGTGCTGGAGGAGCGCAGCCGGATCGCGCGGGAATTGCATGACGTGGTCGCGCACCACATGTCGCTGATCGCGGTGCAGGCGGAGACCGCGCCGTACCGGCTCAGCGGGCTGCCCGAGCCCGCCCGCGACGAGTTCGCCGCGCTGAGCGCGGCGGCCCGCGAGGCGCTGGCCGCATGCGGCGGCTGCTCGGCGTGCTGCGCCACGATCAGCCCGCGCCGCGGGCGCCGCAGCCCCAGCTGGCCGACCTGCCCACGCTGGTCGACGCGGCCCGCCGGGCCAGCCTGCCGGTCGAGCTGTCGGTGGCCCCCGCGGTGGGCCAGGTGCCGTCCGGGGTGGCGGTGTGCGCGTACCGGATCGTGCAGGAATCGCTGTCCAACGCCAGCCAGCACGCGCCCGGCGCGGCGGTCACCGTGTCGGTGGGCCAGGACGCGTCCGCCGTGCTGCTCCAGGTGGCCAATGGCCCGGCCGCGGCCGGGAACGGGCCAGCCGGGCCAGCCGGGAACGGGCTCAAAGCGGGCCACGGGCTGACCGGGATGCGGGAGCGGGTCGCGCTGCTCGGCGGCTCGCTGTCGGCCGGCCGGCACCCGGCGGCGGCTTCGTGGTGTCGGCCCGGCTCCCGCTGGGCGGGACGGCATGACGGCCGGCCACCCGGCGGACGGCGGGCCGACCCGCTGCCTGATCGCCGACGACCAGGCCATGGTCCGCGAGGGCTTCGCCGCGGTGCTCACCGCCCAGCCCGGCCTGGTGGTCGTGGGCCAGGCCGCGGACGGCGCCGACGCGGTCCGGCAGGCCGGGAGCTGCGCCCGGATGTCGTGCTGATGGACGTCCGGATGCCGGTGCTGGACGGTCTGCAGGCCACCCGCCAGCTGCTGGCCCCGGGCCGACCGGGACCGGCTCCGGGTGCTCATGCTGACCACGTTCGACCTCGACGACTACGTGTACGAAGCGCTGCGGGCCGGGGCCAGCGGGTTCCTGCTCAAGGACGCCACCGCCGCCGAACTGGTGCACGCGGTCCGGGTGGTGGCGGCCGGCGACGCGCTGCTCGCCCCGTCGGTGACCCGGCGGCTGATCGCCGACTTCGCCAGCCAGCCCCGGGCCGACACGCCGCAGCCGCGACCGCTGACCGCGCTCACCCAGCGGGAGACCGAGGTGCTCAGGCTGATCGCCCGCGGCCTGTCCAACACCGAGATCAGCGACACCCTGGTCATCGCCGAGCAGACGACCAAGACCCACGTCGGCCGCATCCTGGCCAAGCTGGACCTGCGCGACCGCGCCCAGGCGGTGATCGTCGCGTACGAATCCGGCCTGGTTACCCCGGGTGAGCCCGGGCCGGCGCGATGATGGGCGGCAGACCCAGGCCAATCAGAGCAGAGAGGTGCCAGATGCCCGCTACCGTGACCGGGTTCGAGGTGGTCCCGGTGGACAAGCCGGCCGAGGTGAACGTCATCATCGGCCAGGCGCACTTCATCAAGACCGTGGAAGACCTGCACGAAGTGCTGGCCGGGGTGAGCAGCCAGCTCCGGTTCGGCATCGCGTTCTGCGAGGCGTCGCAGGCCCGGCTGGTCCGCCGGTCCGGGAACGACGCCGAGCTGACCGGCCTGGCGGTGCGCGCCGCGGAGGCGATCGGGGCCGGGCACTGTTTTGTGATCATGCTGCGGGAAGGCTTCCCGGTCAACGTGCTGAACCAGGTCAAGGCGGTGCCGGAGGTGTGCACCGTGTTCTGCGCGACGGCCAACCCGGTGCAGATCGTCGTGGTCACCGCGGGCGAGGGCCGCGGGGTGGCCGGGGTCATCGATGGCCTGCCCCCGGTCGGCGTGGAGACCGACGCCGACGTGGCCACCCGCCATCAGCTGCTCCGCGACATCGGGTACAAGTTGTAGCGGCCGTAGCCAGTCCTGGCCAGATGGGGGCGTGTGACAGGGGTGGTGAACCGCGTTTCGTAGCGGTCCACCACCCCTGGTCTCCTGCCTGGGACGTGCCGGTCAGCGGCAAGCGTCACCGGTCAGCGGTCAGCAGCCCGTTCAGCCGCGACGTTGCCTCGGCGACGATCTGTACGGCTTCACCTCGAAGCTGCTCGTCCCCGGTGCGGGTTACGTTTGCCAGTGCCCGGTGCAGTTCATGCACGGTGCGGATCCGCTCGCCGCGCTCGCGGCGCGTGGCGTCCTGCACGGCTCCGGAACCGCAGCCTCCGAAACGGTGGTGGCGGTGGGAGTGCAGGCGCCGCATCCGGCGGGCGCGCGGATGGATCCCTCGCCCGGTGGTCTTGTGAGAGAACTCGTTCATGAAGGTACTCCTGTTCTAGGTCGTTAACGATGACTCTCGATATGTCATCGATATATCGTTAACTGGCCTGGGGGCGCCGTATTCCCTCGGTTGTCGCGGGACGCTAGCCCAGGAAGGCACCAGAAACCCCGGCGAGCCCGAGCCGATCGGGGATGGCCTGATTGCCGTCCGGGTACGCGGCCGCCAGTCAGGGGAGAGGCGACGGCTGGCCGGGATAGGTGTCCTGGTGCGGGCGCGAGCGTGCTCTCGCGGCGGTGTTCGCCACAGCCGGGCTGATCCTCGCCATCGTGATGTCGGTCGCAGAAGCCGTCTGGATCGCGGCCGCCGCTATCGCCTTTGCCCGGACGACAGGTATACCCGGCCCGGACCGGCGCCAGCCGGTCAGGCCTTGACCTCGCTGGGGGCCGGGGCGGTGACCTGCGCGCTGCGCCGGGACAGCGGGGACGGCCACCAGTTCCAGCGGCGGCACAGCACCACGATGGCGGGCACCATCAGGGTGCGGACCAGGAACGTGTCGATCAGCACGCCCAGCGCGATGGCCGTGCCGAGCTCTTTGATCTGGGTGGTCGCGCCGGTCACCCCGGCCACGCCGAAGGTGGCGGCCAGGATCAGGCCGGCCGAGGTCACCGTGGGGCCGGTGTGGTGGCAGGCGGTGCGCACCGCCGCGCGCAGCGGCGACTCACGCGCCTCCTCCCGGATCCGGCTCATGACCAGGATGTTGTAGTCCTCGCCGAGGGCCATCAGGAAGATGAACAACAGGAACGGCAGCACGAAGTTCAGCCCGGACTGGCCCCCGGCGACCTGGAAGATGAGCACGCTGAGGCCCAGCGCGGCGAAATAGCTGAGCAGCACGGTGGCGACCAGGTACAGCGGGGCGATCGCACTGCGCAGCAGCAGGCCGAGCAGCAGCGCGAGCAGCACGATGACCACTGGCACGATCTTGGTCAGGTCGTTCTGCGACACGCTGCTCACGTCGTAGGAGGACGGGGCCGCGCCGGCCGTGCCGCTGTCCACCGCGCCGGCCGAGTGCTGCACGCTGGTCACCGCGCTGCGTACCGCCGGGGTGGCGTTCAGCGCCGCGGTGCTCGACGGCTCGCCCGCCTTGAGCGACGTGTAGTACTGCACGGTCTTGCCGTCCGCGCTGATGAACTGGGCCTCGGCCCGGTACAGCTCGTACTGGTCGGCCGGGACCGGCGTGCCGGCCGGCTCGGTGGCGGGCAGCTTCCCGGGCGGCCCCAGCTCGCTGTACAGGCTGCTCAGCTGGCTCGGGGTGAGCTTGGTGCCGTTCGGGTCGAACGGCCCGGTGACCGAGGCGAACACGGACTTCTTGGCCAGGTCGTTCTCCGCGGTGTTGGCCTGGCTGAGGTCCTTCCACACGGACGACTTCCAGACCATCAGCACCTGGGTCGGGTTGGCTACCGCGGGCGGGTAGTGCGCGTTGATCACGTTGGTGCCGTGCTTGGACTGGCTGCCGTCCGGCCCGGTGGTCTGGCCGCCGAAGCCGGCCGAGGTGTAGCCGAACGTGAACACGCCCAGCGCGACCAGGAACACCACCCCGCAGACCAGGGTGACCACCGGGTGCGCGATCACCTTGTCGGCCAGCTTGGCGTACACCCCTTCGTCCTTGGCCCGGCGCACCGGGCGCGGCCAGAACACGGCCCGGCCGAATACCGCCAGCAGCGCGGGCATCAGGGTCAGCGCGGCCAGCAGCATCAGGAAGACACCGAGGGCCAGCGCCGGGCCCAGCCCGGAGTACAGCCCGAACGACGCCAGCAGCAAGGTGACCAGCGCCACGATGACGGTGCCCGCGGAGAACGTGATCGACTCGCCGACGTACCGCCCGGCCTGCTCGATGGCCCGGTGCGGCGAGGCGCCGTCGGCCATCTCCTCGCGCACCCGCATGATGAAGAACAGCCCGTAGTCGGTGCCCGCGCCGAGCAGCAGCACGGTGAGCATGGTCTGGGTGATGGTGGACACCTGCAGGCCGGCCTTGGAGATCTCGGCGATGATGGCGCCGGACATCAGCAGCACCCAGATCGCGGGCAGCAGGGTGACCAGCGGCGCGGCCACCGCGCGGAACACGATGATCAGCATGACCAGGATGATCAGCACGGACAGGTCCTCGGTCAGCTTCTGCGCGTGCGCCTGGGAGTTCTGGTTGTCCACCGCGCTGGGCAACTGCCCGGTCAGGTAGCTGGACAGCCCGGACGGCAGTTTGAAGCTGCTCATCGTGGACCGCACGGCGGCCACTGTGGGCGACGCGTCCGTGCTGGACGTCTGCACGTTGAAGATCACCTGGGCCTTGTCCACCCGGCCGTCCTTGGACAGGCCCTGGTCGGACACGGAGACCACGTGGTCGTCCTTGGCCACCTTTTTCTGCAGGTTGGTGACCGCCTGCTGGTCGCTGCTGGACAGCTTGGACTTGCCCGCCGTGACCAGCGTCCCGGTGGTGTCGTTGGTCGGCTGGAACGGGGCGGCCAGGTTCAGCGCGTGCACGCTCGGCTCGCCGGATGGCAGGAACGAGCTGTTGTCCGTGTTCACCGCGCTGCCCAGCGACGGGAACAGCGCGATGCACAGCGCTCCGGCGATGATCCAGAAGGCGATGATGAAGTAGCGGAACCGGATGGCGAATCGCGCCAGCCCAGCCATGACGTTTTCCACAGCGCCCCCCGTGTACTGCCCCACACTGCGCTACCAGGGACATTACCCCCAGCCGGGAAACGCTAAAAGGGTGCCGGTACCGGCGGATGATCGGGCCTCGAACACGTGTCCGAGCGCGCGGGGGCGCCCGGTACTCCGCCAGAGTGAGCCGTTCGTGCCATTCGGTATCGGTTGGGTGCACCTCGGCCGGCCGGGTGAGACTGGCCGGCCTCGCTCCGCTAACCTCAGTCCGGGGAAGATCACGGAGGGGTACGGGCATGGAGTGGCTGAACGAGCCGGCCAGCTGGCAGCGGACCGACGATGTGCTGCAGGTCAACGTCGATCCAAACACCGATTTCTGGCGGGTGACCGGATACGGCTACATCCGGGACAGCGGCCACGTCTACGGCGAGGTGCTGGCCGGCGACCTGGACGTGGCGGTCCGGGTCCGGGGCAACTGGTCCAGCCAGTACGACCAGGCCGGGGTGATGCTCCGGGCCGACGAGCGTACCTGGCTGAAGACCGGGGTGGAGTTCTTCGAGGGGCGCCCCCGGCTGAGCACGGTGCTGACCCTGGGCCTGTCCAGCTGGGCGGTGTCCAACCTGCCGGATGACACCGACGAGATCGCGCTGCGGGTGGCCCGCCGGGGCGACGCGGTGGAGGTCCGGTACTCCATCGGCGAGGCCAGCCCGGACCTGGCCGCGCTGGTCTATATGCCGCCGGACAGCGAACTGCTGGCCGGGGTGATGTGCGCCGCCCCGGAGGGCCCCGGGTTCAGCGTCTCGTTCCACGAACTGCGGATCGCCAGCCGTCCTCCCACCAAGGGTTGATCGGGGGGCTCGGGGGGTCGTTCCCCCGGAACTACAGAGTGATGTGATGCACTGGTTCGGGGCAGGCGGACG
>CAVWWE010000059.1:0-18079 GCA_963758575.1 uncultured Actinomycetes bacterium | reverse complement strand
TACTGGCCGCCGCATCCGTCATTCCGGGCACGGTGACCGACGCGGCCACTAAACCGGTCAGCGCGATGGCTGCGGTGCGCAGCCGTAGTCCTGCTCTTGTCATGGCAACTCCCCGTTCCGTGAGGTGGCCCCTGTTATGCAGGGAAGGTAATCCGCACATCACGGAAAGACCAGGGCAGCTCGCTGCGGTCAGCCCGGCCCGGCACCAGGGTGGCGATCAGGTTGGCGATGGTCTGGCTCTTGCCGGTGCCCGGCGGCCCGTGGATGACCAGGCTGCGCCCGGCCAGCACGGCGCCGATCGCGCCGCGCTGTGAGGAGTCGGCGTCCAGCACCGAGTAGTCGTCCTCCGGCGAGTCCAGCAGCGGCACGTCCGGCTCTGCGCCGATGGCCGGGTCGGCCGCGCCCAGCGACTCCTGCGCCGCCGGGTCGCCGGCGACGGCCGCCACCACGTCACTATCGTTCAATAGCTCGTTCGCTGCTTGCAGGTCCCGCACCATGGGCAGTTTGGCGTAGGTGAACGTGCCGATCACCTGGCGGTCGGTGATCTCAAAACCGGGCACCTCGGCGGCCTCGGCCGCGCGGCACAGCAGCGGGCCGATCTTGCTGGCCGGCTGCTCGGCCAGTTCCTCGGTGGCCGCGCCGAACACGCTGGCCAGTTGTACAGCAGGACCGGGTTGACCTCGTAGTCGTCGTCCAGCACCAGCTCGAAATCGTCGTACCGGGCCCGGGTCGGCGTGATGGTCAGGCCGCGCAGCAGCACCGGCGCGGCCGGCTCCAGGAACAGCGGCGCCGGTCCGCCGGGTCGGCGGCGTCCAGCCCAGGCTCAGCCCCGTCCGGAGGCTCACTGTCGTCGGCCTGCTCCCTAACGCCCGCCTGCTCGCTAACGTCTGGCTCAGCCATGGGTGGGTCTCCGTCCGTGCGGTCAGCGGATTGCTAACTTGCCCGCTGCACCCGATCCATGCCATTCGTCCGCCGCGAGCTGAAATTTCACCTGGCCGTTCCTTGCGTTTGGCGCGCCATTGCAGGTCACCGGTACCTGGCTGGGCTAGCCTGGCCGCCACCTGGCCGGGTGGATGGGGCCGCCTTACGGTGTGGGCGCGGTGCCCCTCACCCGCCCAGGAGCCCAGCCAGGACGCCGACATCCACCCGTCATTCCGGTAGCCGGTTAACCGCCCGCCCCCGGCGGCCGGCCGCGCTGCTCGCCGCGGGCGGCCTGGCCGCGGCGCTGCTCAGCGCGGTGGCCGCGGCGCCGCCCCAGCCGGCCCGGGCCCGGCGCGCTCGCGCTCCAGGATCGCTGTACTTCTATGACGCGCAGAAGTCCGGGCCGGCACTCATCTACGGCACGGAACCCGGATAGTACATCTCGACGCAATCGTAGCTGACCGCTGGGCTGAGCCAGTCACTCAGCGCGCTGGACCCGCTGATCACGGTGATCGTCATCGTGTTGTGCCGGCCGCTGGCCGGGGTAACCGGGCCCGCCGCCACGTCCGCCGCGGTGCCCGCGAGCCCGGGGCCACGCCGCTGGCGGCGGCGCCAGTGAGGACTGACGCCGCCCCAGGGCCGGGCCCGAGCGATGCGCTAGAGGTCGTCATCGCCGCGCCCCCACAGACCCGGCTCGGGACGCGGAGCAGGACGGCACGCTGCCGCTGCCGGTGAACGAGGTGACGGTCACGTCGGTGCCGGACGCGGTGATGTTGCTGCTGTAGCTGCGGATGCTGGCGTACTCGGCGCTGGTGCTGGTGGCGTCCAGGCTGACGTTCCCCGGGTCAGCCCGAGCAGGTGCGACGAGTTGTAGGTCACCCCGTTGACCGTGCCGCCCTCGCTGGAACTGGTCTTGATCCGCAGCCCGTTGTTGTCGCTGCTCACGTTCCCGGACGAGTCGGTCCCGCTGACCGTGTTGTTCTCGACCAGCACGTTGCTCACCCCGTACTGGGTCTCGCTGCCGATGGAGATCCCGTGCGTGCCGTAGAAGTGGCTGTTCTCGATGGTGATGCTGGACGCGGCGCCGGAGTTGGTCTTGATCGCGATGCCGTCGTCACCGTCCTGGATGTAGGAGTCGTTCACGGTGACGTTGGTCGCGCTGTCCGGGTCGATGCCGTCGGTGTTCCGCGCCGTGGCCGGGGTCTTGATCCGCACCCCCCACACGGTGAGCCCGCTGCCGCCCTCGAAGTAGATGTGGAACAGCGGCGCGTTGATCAGGTCCACGTTGTAGACGGTGAAGTTGTTCACGTCGTGCGCCTCGATCAGCCGCGGGTTGTTCTGGTCCTCGCTGTCCGTCTTGGCTGTGTTGGACAGCGTCCACCAGCTGCCGCTGGTGCCCAGGATGTCCTGGTCGCCGCGGCCGTTGATGGCGCCCTGGCTGCCGCTCGAGCTCTGCGTGCCCATGATGGCGGCGTTCGACCCGGTCACGTTGATGAAGGGCTTGCAGCCGTTGCCGCTGGACGCCACGGTGCCGCAGGTGGCCTGGCCGGACACCTGGTAGTTGGCCGGGTTGCGCGACGCGTACAGCGTCGCGCCCGTGTCGATGAGCAGCGTCACGCTGGCCGGCAGCGACAGCGGGCCGGACAGGAAGGCGTTGTCGCTGCCGCTCGGCGCCAGCACCACGGCCTCGCCGGTGCCGCTGCAGCTGTTCAGCGCGGACTGGATCCGCGAGGTGTCCGGCGGCGAGGACTCCGCGCTGCTGCTGAACTGCTCGTTGCTGGTGGCCAGGGTGGCGCTCAGCGTGGTGCAGGTGGCCGGCAGGGCCGGCTGGGCCACCGCGCGGCTGTCCCCGGTGGCCAGGGTCACGCTGGTGGCCGCGGTGGCGGGCACCGCCAGGCTCACCCCGGCCGCGATGAGAGCACTAACAACAACAGTGCTGGCAGCTAACAGGCGGGGACGGATGGGAGGGTGTTTCACCGGACAGTCCTCTCGGGCGGGCCCTCGGGCGGGCTACGGGCAACAGCGGCCTCCACGGGCCGGCCAGTGTGCTGCGGCCCGGCCGGCCGTCGCGCCCCGCTCCCGAGGGCTGTCCCGCCGAACGCTACGGCCCGGCCCCCCCGTCGGCAATGCGGCCCCGGCCGCG
This sequence comes from uncultured Actinomycetes bacterium, assembly GCA_963758575.1. Classification (GTDB taxonomy): domain Bacteria; phylum Actinomycetota; class Actinomycetes; order Streptosporangiales; family Streptosporangiaceae; genus RYN-230. Next base: position 15,015 of record CAVWWE010000059.1, on the reverse strand, counting down.
CCCCGGACCCGGCCATATCCGCCCAGGTCAGCGCCATGGCGGCGGCCCGGGCCGATGAAATGAGCTGAAACGGCGGCTTAACTTCGCAGAGTCAGGCAATAAATACGCTAAGTAGCGGCTACGAGGCCGGCCGCCATCCGCGCCGCCTTACCCGTCAGAGAGCGCGGCGCGGATGGCGGTCAGGTCACTCCCCGCGGCCAGCCCCGCGTGGTAGAAGCGCAGCTCGGTGGCGCCGGCCGCGCGGACCGCGGCCGCCTGCGCGGGCAGCGTGGCCGGGTCGGCGCCCAGGCCGGCCACCGCCTGCAGCACGGCCACGACCGATGCTCCCGCAGGCAGCGCGGCGGTGGCCGTGGTCACCAGGCTGACCGCCCGATCCGGGTCCGCACACGCCAGCACAACGCCATCGACGCCACCCGGGCCGCAGGCCGCTGCGAGGTCATAGCCGGGATTCGAGCCAGTAGCACGGGGATCCGGGTCGGTGTGCAGCAGCACGGTCCTGCCCGGTGCCGCCGCCCGGACCGCGGCCGTCACCTCGCCGAGCAGCCGCCGGGCCGCCGCGGCCCGGGTGCGGTCCAGCAGGTCCGTTACCGAGGCGGGCAGCGCGGCGCCGCCGTCGGCGGCCGCCTGGACCTGGGCGGCCAGTTTGCCCGGGTCGGCCCCGGCCGCCGCGTAGCCGTCCTGGCAGCCCACGCAGAAGCACAGCGAGAGCAGCCAGTCTCCAGCCCCGGCCGGCCCGGCCCGGCCCATTACACTGCCGGTCTTGTCGTGCGCGCTGCCGTGCTCGAAGCCGTACCAGCCGCACGCTTCCAGTTCGATGCCGTCCACCCCGTCCAGCGCGGCCACCTCGGCGGCCAGCCGCGCCGCGTACTCGCGGACCCCGGCCAGCCCCGCGCACAGCGCCCACGGATACCGGTCGCCGAACGCGTTCCGCACCGCGCAATCACGGCCCGCCCCAGTGGCCAGCGTGGAGTTGTGCGTGAGCACCACCCAGGCGGTGACGCCGAGGCCGGCCGCGCGCAACCGTCCGGTGGCCCGCTCGAACGACCCGGCCGGCTCGGCCACCGCGGGGCGCAGGCCCGCGCCGGACCAGCGGTCCGGGTCAGCCCGGTAGTACACCGCGGCGTCCCGGGTCACGATGCGGTGCCCGGGATGGAACGGGGTCACCGCGCGCACCGCGTGATACGCCGCGGCCAGGCTGACCCCGGCCAGCCCCAGGCCGGCTACCCGGTCCGCGGCGGCCGGGTCACCGTCCACGTCCCACGGGTAGAGGTACGCCCCAGCCCGCACTTAGGCGCCCTTCACCTAAGACACCGGGCGCAGCGGCTCGGGCAGCAGCTGCGCGGGGAAGTCCTGGTAGGTCACCGGGACCAGCCAGCGGCGGATCGCGGTGGCGCCGACCGAGGTGTAGCCGGGCGCGGTGGTGGCCGGGAACGGGCCGCCGTGCTGCTGCGCCCAGGTGACCGCGACCCCGGTCGGCCAGCCGTTCCACACCACCCGCCCGGTGGTCCGGGTGAACACGTCCGCGACCTGGGCCGCGGCCGCCATGTCGGCGGCCGAGTCCGGGTCGCCGTGGATCACCCCGGCCAGGTTGCCGCCCAGCCGGGCCAGCACCGGGAGCAGGTCCTCGGCCGACTGGTACGTGATGACAAGACCGGCCGGCCCGAAGTGCTCCTCGGCCGTACCGGGCAGCCCGGCCGCGAAGTCCTCCAGCGTGATGGCGAACGCGTGCGGGGTGGCCGCCCAGGGCCCCTCGCCCGGCTGCCCGTTGGCGATCGGGGCGATCGCCGGGCTGGCCCCCAGGTCGGCCACGGCGGCCTGGTATGACTCGTGGATCCTGCCGGTCAGCATGGGCGCGCCCGCGGACGCGCCGACCGCCTCGGCGATGGCCACGCGCAGCTCTTCGTCGTCCGGCACGAACAGCAGACCGGGGTTGGTGCAGAACTGGCCCGCACCCAGGGTCAGCGACCCGGCGTACCCGGTGGCGATCTCGGTGGGCTGGCCCGCGGCCGCGCCGGGCAGGATGACGACCGGGTTGACCGAGCCGAGCTCGCCGAAGAACGGGATCGGCACCGGGCGCTCGGCGCAGATCCTGGCCAGGGCCAGCCCGCCGCGCACCGACCCGGTGAACCCGGCGGCCGCGATGGCCGGGTGCTGCAGCAGCCGGACCCCGGCCGGCACGCCGTACACCACCGCGAACGTGCCTGGCGGCGCGCCCGCCGCGGCCAGCGCGTCCGCGACGATCTGCGCGGTCAGCACCGAGGTATGCGGGTGCCCCTCGTGCGCCTTGACCACCACCGGGCAGCCGGCCGCCAGCGCGGACGCGGTGTCCCCGCCCGCCACCGAGAACGCGAACGGGAAGTTGGACGCGGCGAACACCGCGACCGGGCCGGCCGGGTGCACCATGTGCCGCAGCCCGGGCACCCCAGTCCCTGGCGGGCTGGTGATCAGGTCCAGGTAGCCGCCGTCGGCCAGCACATCGCAGAACATCCGCAGCTGGCCGGTGGTGCGGGCCACCTCACCGGTCAGCCGGGCGGTGCCCAGCGCGGTCTCGGTGTCGGCCAGCGTGGCCAGTTCGTCGGCCCGGCTGTCCAGCGCGTCGGCCACCGCGGCCAGCGCCTTGGCCCGGCCCTCCGGCCCGGCCTCGGACCACGCCGCGGCCGCCCCGGCAGCGGCCGTGGCGGCCGCGTCCACCGCGTCGTCGCTGGTCTCGGCGACCGGCGCACCGGTCGGCTGGCCGGTGCGCGGGTTGTATCCCTGGATCATCAGCTATCTGTCCTTCTCTGGGCCGGCGAGCTCAGCCGGTCCGCGTCGTACTCCGGCAGGGTGAACTCCCCGCCCAGGTAGGCAAGAACCGGGTCATCGGGGTCGGGCTCGCCGTGCTCGGCGATGATCTCGGCCGCGTACGCCTCGGCGTCGTCCTTCGGCTCATATCCCAGTGCCCGCGCCTCGGCCAGCGACACCCAGCCGCGGGTATTGGCCGACGCCCCGAACGCGACCCGGAAACCGGGGCTGGGCGCGGTCAGGCACGCCTCGAACAGCCGCCCGGCGTCGCCCGGGGACAGCCAGGTGGACAGCATCCGGACGTTGTGCGGCCGCTCGAAGCAGGACAGGATGCGCAGGCAGATCGTGTCCATGCCGTACCGGTAGTGATACTGGGCGGCCAGTCCTTCGCCGGCCACCTTGGACACCCCGTAGTAGGTGTCCGGGGCCGGGAACGCGTAGTCCGGGACCGGGAACGCGGATCGCGGGGTGAACCCGACCGCGTGGTTGGACGAGGCGAAGATGACCCGGGGCACGCCGGCCCGGCGGGCCGCCTCGAACACGGTGTAGGTGCCCTGGATGTTGGTCTCCAGGACCCGCTCCCACGGCGCTTCGCCGGACACCCCGCCCAGGTGGATGACCGCATCCGCGCCGGTGCTGGCCTCGGTCATCGCGGCCATGTCGGTGACCGAGGCCCGCACGGTCTCTTCGTCGGGGCCGGCCGGGCCGCCCGCGGGCGGGGCGACGTCCAGCAGGCGCAGCGTCCGGCCGGGCCGGGCCAGCCGCGTGCGCAGCATGGTCCCGATCCGGCCCGCGCCGCCGGTGATGAGAATGATCGCCACGGCAAATGACCCTACTTGGGCCACCACCCGCCCAGGTAGCTGGCCACCGTGTACTGGGCGGCCTGGGCCGCGGTGAGCTGGGGCACGTCGGCATTCACCGCCGAGCCCGGCCCGGTGTTCTGGTACTCGTAGAACCGGGCGTCCTGCCACGGGAACGGCGGGCTGGTCCAGTTCTGCCACTGCTCCGGGTTGATGGCCGCGGGCAGGTAGGTGTCCCGGATGGTGATCTGGCCCACCGGGCTGGTCACCCCGGTGTGCTGCCACGGCCGGCCCAGGTAGGAGCTGGCCGCGGCCAGGTTGCCCGGGCTGTTGATGATGCGGCTGCTGGTGATCAGGTAGCCGTACGGCTGCTCCAGCCCGGTGTCCGGGGCACTGACCGTGCCCCCCGGGTGGCCCAGGATGTCGATGGTGTCGTGGTCGAATACAGCCGTGCCCGACCCGCACAGGAAGTCCACCTCGCCGGAGATGTAGTCGTCGAGGTAGAGCTGCCGGGCGGGTGGCGGCGTGGTGCTGCCCGGTGGTGAGGTGGCCGGCGGGCCACCCGGGGCGAAGCACTCGGCCGGGGTGAACGGGTCCGCGTACGAGCTGGCGAACACCGTGTCCTGGATGCCGAGCAGCCGGTCCCGGGCGAACACCACCCGGTCGGCCACCGTCTTGACCGCCACCGCCTGCGGCGAGGTGATCTGCGGGTTGGCCGCTGGGTCGAAGGAGTTCTGCACGGTGATGCCGTAAGCGGCGAACCCGTTGCCGGCCACCGACAGGGTGGCGCTGCAGTCGGTGCCGTACTGGTTGCCGTTGGGCGCGACCGTACCGTGCGCGATGTCATCGACCAGGACGACATCGCGCGGATTGCCGGTGGCGCCGCGCAGGGTGATGCCCGGTTCCGAGGCCGGCACGTAGATCTGGCCCCAGTAGGTACCCGGCTCGATCAGGATCGTGGCCGGCCCGCTGCCCGGTGTCACCGCGTCCAGCGCCGCCTGGACCGAGCCGAACGTGCCGGGCAGGCCATCCTGCGACACCACCAGCAGGTGGTGCCTCCTCGCGGCGCCGGCCCAGGCCGTGCCCGGCGCCGCGAGGAGGGTCAATAAGGCGGCTACGCCCAGCGCGACAACGCGCCTCATGATGTCACCGGGCTGCCGCCGACGGTCACGTTCTCGACGACCAGGTTGGAGATGTACTGGGCCGAGTTGGCCACCGTCGAGGTGGTGATGGTCAGGTCGTCCAGGGTGACCGTGCCGACCGGGTCGGTGGCCGACGCGCCGACGATCGACCAGATGCCCTCGCAGTCGTCCACCGTCCAGCCGGCCAGCGTGATGTTGTCGATGTCCGGCGGGAAGTCCCCGGTCTGCGCGTCGTAATTGCCCTGGATGAGCAGCAGCGGGCCGCCCACCGTGCCGGCGTTGATCCGGTAGACGTTGCTGTTCAGCGCGAACCCGCCGCGCAGCGTGTTGGTCTTGATCCGGTGCCCGGCCTGCAGGTTGGCGCTGTTCATGGTGAGGTCCCGGGCGTAGACGTTCTTCACCCCGCCGGTCATCTCGCTGCCGATGGTGATGCCGCCGTGGCCGTTGGCGAAGTTGCTGTTCTGGATGACCACGTTCTGGCTGGGCACGTTGACCCGGCGGCCGTCGGCGTCCCGGCCGGACTTGATCGCGATGCAGTCGTCGCCGGTGTTGAACGTGACCGAGTCGATGACCACGCCATTGCAGGATTCCGGGTCACACCCGTCGGTGTTCGGGCCGGACGAGTTGATGCTCACCCCCTCGACCGTGACGTTGTTGCACAGGTTCGGGTTCAGGTGCCAGAACGGCGAGTTGATGAACGTGACGCCCTGGAGCAGCACCGTGTCGGTGAGGAACGGCTGGATCATCTGAGGCGGCAGGAAGTGCCCGGCGCCGAACACCCGCTGCGAGACCGGGACGTTGTCGTCGGCCATCTGCTCCAGCAGGTCGAAGTCGGCGGTCTCCAGGTTCTTCCAGTTCCACCAGTGGTTGTCGTCGGCCTGGCCGTTCAGCGTGCCCTGGCCGGTGATCGCGACGTTCCGCTGGCCGTAGCAGTAGACCGGCGGCGAGTAGTTCATCAGCTCGATGCCCTGCCACCGGGTGAACACCACCGGCAGGTAGGCGTTCGGGTCCTGGCTGAACAGGATGACCGAGTCAGTGTTCGGCAGGTGCAGGTTGACGTTGCTGCGCAGGTGGATGGCGCCGGTGAAGAACTGCCCGGACGGGACGACCACGTGCCCGCCGCCGGCCCGGTTGCAGGCCGCGATGGCGGCCGCGAATGCGGCCGTGCAGTCGGTGGTGCCGTCGCCGACCGCGCCGAACCGGGTGATCGGGAAGTAGCGCGGCGGGAAGTGCGGGCGGCGCACCGAGGCCACGATGCGGTCGGCGGCCCGGTCGAACGCGGACCACGGCCCGGACGGATGGCTGGGCCGGTTGGTGGCAGCGCTAACATTTGCCGCGCCGGCCCACAGCGGGCTGGTTAAGGCGCCTGCGCCGGCCAACGCGGAGGCGCGGAGCAGGGCGCGGCGGTTGATCTCGTTCGGCATTGAACTACCTCCCTGGGGGGTTGGGCCGGAGGTGATCAGCGGGGGTCGGGCTCCGGGTTCCGGCCGGCCCGGGCCAGGAACCCGAAATCACAGCCCTTGTCCGCCTGGGTCACGTGCTCGCTGTACAGCGCGCCGTAACCACGCTCATACCGGGGCGGCGGCGGCCGCCAGGCGGCGCGGCGCTGGTGCAGTTCCGCGTCGCTCACTTCGAGCCGCAGCGTCCGCTCGGCCACGTCCAGTGTGATGAGGTCGCCGGTGCGGACCAGGGCCAGCGGCCCGCCCACGAACGACTCCGGCGCCACGTGCAGCACGCACGCGCCGTAACTGGTGCCGCTCATCCGGGCGTCGGAGATCCGCACCATGTCCCGCACCCCGGCGGTCAGCAGGTAGTCCGGGATCGGCAGCATGCCGTACTCCGGCATGCCCGGGCCGCCCAGCGGGCCGGCGTTGCGCAGCACCAGCACCGAGTCGGCGGTGATGCCCAGTTCCGGGTCGTTGATCTGCCGCTGCATCTCCCGGTAGTTGTCGAACACGACGGCCGGGCCGGTGTGCTTGAGCAGCGCGGGGTCGGCCGCGATGTGCTTGATGACCGCTCCATCAGGGGCGAGGTTGCCCCGCAGCACCGCGAGCCCAGCTTCCGGCGCCAGCGCGGTGCTGGCGTTACGGATAACGTCCTGGTTGTAGACCTCCGCCTCCGCCAGGCCGGCACCGAGGGAACGACCGGTCACCGTCATCCTGTCGGTGTGCAGCGCGCCGGGGACCTTAGCCAGCTCAGCCAGCAGGGCGCGCAGGCCGCCCGCGTAGTAGAAGTCCTCCATCAGGTACTTCCCGCCCGGCCGGATGTTGGCCAGCACCGGCACCCGGCGGGCGATCTCATCGAAGTCATCCAGGGAAAGCGGCACGCCGCACCGGCCGGCCATCGCGATCAGGTGGATGACCGCGTTGGTGGAACCGCCCAGGGCCAGCACTGTGGCCACCGCGTCCTCGAACGCCTCCGCCGTCAGGATCTGGTCCGGGGTCAGGTTCTCCCAGGCCATCGCCACGATGCGGCGGCCGGTCGCGGTGGCCATCCGGTAGTGCGCCGAGTCGGCGGCCGGGATGGACGCGGCGCCGGGCAGCGTCATGCCGAGCGCCTCGGCGGCCGAGGTCATGGTGGACGCGGTGCCCATCGTCATGCAGTGCCCGGGCGAGCGGGCGATGCCGCCGGCCAGGTCGGCCATGTCGCAGTCGCCGATCAGCCCGGCCCGCTTGTCGTCCCAGTACTTCCACAGGTCGGTGCCGCTGCCCAGCGGCTGGCCGCGGTAGTTGCCGCGCAGCATGGGGCCGGCCTGCAGGTAGATGGCCGGGATGCCCGCGCTGGCCGCGCCCATCAGCAGCGCCGGGGTGGTCTTGTCGCAGCCGCCCATCAGCACCGCGCCGTCGGCCGGGTACGAGCGGAGCAGCTCCTCGGTGTCCATGGCCAGCAGGTTGCGGTACAGCATCGGGGTCGGCTTCTGGAACGTCTCGGACAGCGACGCCACGCCGAACTCGGCCGGGAAGCCGCCGGCCTCCAGGATGCCCCGCTTCACCTGCTCGGCCCGTTCCCGCAGGTGCATGTGGCACGGGTTCAGCTCGGACCAGGTGTTCACGATCGCGATGATCGGCTTGCCCTGGTAGTCCTCGGGATCGGCGCCGAGCTGGCGCATCCGGGTGCCGTGGCTGAACGCGCGCATCCCGTCCCCGCCGAACCAGCCGTAGGAGCGGAGTTCTTCCGGGCTGCGGCGCTGGGCGGTCATGTCAGGCCCCAGCTGGCCAGGATCTTGCCGATCTCGTCGCGGATCGGGTCCGGCAGCAGGCGGCTGGGTGGCCGCACGTCGCGCCGGGCCAGGCCGAGCTGGGCCAGCGCCTCCTTGACCACGCTGACGTTGTCCGCCGAGGCGTCGGCGGCCCGCAGGTCCTCGAACGCGCGGCACGCCTCCCAGATCTTCATCGCCCCGTCCCAGTCACCGCCGCGCAGCGTGTACAGCATGCCGACGGACAGCTTGGGCGCCACGTTGACCAGGCCGGAGGTGAAGCCGCGGGCGCCGTAGGTCCAGCAGCCCGGTGCGGTCAGCTCGGCCAGCCCGGCCAGCCAGGTGAACCGGTCCAGGCCGGCGTCCCGGGCCACCGCGGCGAACTGGACCTGGTCGCGCACGCCGTACTTGACGCCGACCACGTTCGGGCACAGTTCGCCGAGCCGCCGGATGTGCTGGCCGGTGATCCGCGGCTCGCGAATGTACAGCACCACACCCATGTCCGGCACGGCCTCGGCGATGGCCACGTGGTAGTCCACCCAGCCGTCCGCGGACAGGTACGGGCTGACCGGCTGGTGCACCATGATCATCCGGGCGCCGGCCGCGCGGGCGTGCACCGCCGCCTTGGTCGCGGTGGTCACGTCGTGGCCCACCCCGGCCAGCACCTCGGCCCGGCCGCCGGCCGCGCGGATGGCCGACTCGACCGCGGTCTCGGTTTCTGCCTCGGACAGCGTGTAGAACTCGCCGGTGTTTCCGTTCGGGGTGACCAGCGTGACGTCGGCGTCCACCAGCCGGCTGATCAGCCTGGCGTGGCAGTCCCAGTCGGGCACGCCGTCGGGGCCGAACGGGGTGACCGGGATCGCGGCGACGGTCGCGAGGATGCCGCGGAACTCGGCGGCGGTCGCGGGATCAAGGTGCATCGGTGCTCCGTTCGGTGCTGCTGGTGTCAGCGGCGGTCGGTTTGGCTGGCGCGAAGTGCCGGGCGCCGAATCCGGAGATGTGCTGGCGGAGCAGCCCGGTGGCCAGATCCGCGTCCTCGGCCTGGGCGGCGGCCAGGATGGCCCGGTGCTGGGTCGCCTCCTGTTCCCAGGACGGGGCCTGCTGCCAGGACATCGCCGACACCAGCGCGGTCTGGTCGCGCAGGTCGTCCAGCACCTTCACGATCAGGCTATTACCGCAGCCCAGGTACAGCGCGCGGTGGAAGTCCCGGTTGGCCAGGCTGCGCTGGGCCTGATCCTGGGCTGCCGCCGAGGCGTCCAGGGCGGCGCCGGCTTCCGCCCAGTGCTGCCCGTCCGCCGTGGCCGCGGCGCGCACCGCCCGGCCCACCGCCTCCGGCTCGACCAGCAGCCGCAGGTCGTAGATGGCCGCGGCGGCGGCCAGGTCGATCTCCCGGACCGTCGCGCCGCGGTACGGGCTCATCGTGACCAGGCCTGCGCCGGCCAGCGTCTTCAGCGCCTCGCGCACCGGGGTCTTGGACACCCCGAGCAGCTGAGCCAGCTCGGTCTCCACCAGGCTCCGCCCGGGTTTGAGCTCACCGGCCAGGATCGCGTGCTTGATCGCGTCCAGCACCGCCTCGGTACGGGACGGGATGGCCCCGGTCGCCCCGTTCAGGAACCGGGACCCGGGTGTAGCTGGCATCGCGGTACTCATGGCTTCGGCGGTCACACTCGCATATCGCGTCTCATATATGAGATAACCCTACGCTCACCCCATTCAGCTCGCCACTCCCCGGTCGTGATCAACTGATTACTGTCGTTATAGCGACACTAATCAGTTGATCACGAAGTGCAGCGCAGGGCGGCGGGGGGCGGCGTGGCGGGGGAAGAGTATGTGCTTGATCATCATCGGCGGGGCGAGCGGCGGCGGCTGGCGCTGATGTCGCGGCTGCTGGACCCGACGCACCGGCGGCACATCGAGGAGTTGGGCGGCGCGCAGGCGGGCGCGCGGACGCTGGAAGTGGGCTGCGGCAACGGGTCCATGTCGGCCTGGCTGGCCGGGCAGGTGGCGCCGGGCGGGGAGGCGGTGGCGGTGGCGCGGGCTGGCCGCCGCGGTCACCGCCGCGGCAGGCGCGACCGCCGCGGCGATAGTGCTGACACTGGCTGTGAGCGGCAGCCCGGTACACACCGGGAAGCCAGCCGGGCCGGCCGCTGTTGTCCGCCTCGAGAAGCCGATCGAGTTCCAGCAGATAGCCGCGATTCACCACGGACGGCGCTGTCCGGCCGGGCCGGGCTGGCTGCCCGGCAACGACGCCTGCTTCCGGGTGACCGGCCCCCGGATGACAGTCACCGAACTGCGCTCGGCGCGTATCGTCCAGTCCCCGCCCGGCACCTACGTGCTCGTTTTCCGCCTCGCCGGGACCGACATCCGCCGGTTCGCCGCGCTCTCCAGCACGCTGGCCACGCAGCCCAGCCCACGAAACCAGCTGGCCATCATCCTGAGCGGGATCGTCTTCGCGCACCCCACGGTGCGGGTGCCGATAACCACTGGCCAGGCTGTGCTCAACGGCGGGTACACCAGGCCGGGCGGGCCCGAGGGCATCCTGCATCACCTGGGGTACCTGCCAGCGGGCAGCGGGGGGTGAGGAGTATCAGCCGGGCTTGCGGGCGACGCCGCCCCACATGGCGGACCGGCGGGCGGCTTCCATCTCGGAGTCCGGCCGCCACTGCTGCACCGCGACGATGCCGGGCGGGACCAGTTCCAGCCCAGCGAAGAAGCCGGCCACCTCGGGCTGGCTCCGGTACCAGCCGCGCTGGGCCAGCAGCCGGTTCAGCCGCTTGCCCATCTCGGCCATCTTCTCCGGCTCGATATCCGAGGCCACGTGCGACAGCAGCAGGTAGCTGCCCGGCGGCACCTGCGCCATCAGCTGCTGGACGATGCCATACGGGTCATCGTCCGGGCCGATCAGGTGCAGCACCGCGACCAGCATGACCGCGACCGGCCGGGAGAAGTCGAGCACCCCGGCCGCGTGGTCCAGGATCTTGGCCGTGTCCCGCAGGTCGGCGTCGAGGAAGTCGGTCGCCCCGGCCGGGTCGCCGACCAGCAGGGCGCGGGCGTGCGCCAGCACGATCGGGTCGTTGTCCACGTAGACCACGCGGCTGCCCGGGGCGACGCGCTGGGCCACCTCGTGGGTGTTGTTCGCGCTGGGGATGCCGGTGCCGATGTCCAGGAACTGCCGGACCCCGGCCTCGGCCAGGTAGTGCACGCCGCGGGCCAGGAACGCCCGGTTGGCCCGGACCGAGGAGACCAGGTCCGGGTAGGCCTGCAGCGCCTCGTCGCCTGCTTCCCGGTCGGCGGCGAAGTTGTCTTTGCCGCCCAGCCAGTAGTCGTAGACCCTGGCTATGTGCGCGACGCTGGTGTCGAAGTCCACCGGCTCGTCCTGGGCAGCCGGCAGCGGCGCGCCGAGCCATTCGTCCGTCATCGCTGCCCCCTCCCGCTAGTCCGATTATCGGCTGACTAGCAGCGTTCGTGGTGAATACCGAAAACATTACCCGTCAGTACACGTGATGCCGACGGCGGCAGCCGGGCGGAGTCAGGAATCAAAGCCCAGCCCAAGCCGGTCCAGGGTGCGTAGCCACAGGTCACGGCGGCCCTGATGGCGGTCCGCCCGGGCCAGCGAAGCCCGGGTGAGCTGGATCACCGCCGAGCGGGCCGGCTCGGGCGGGAACGGGACCGGCTTGCTGCGCACCATGTCCAGCTCGGTCCGCTCGGTCGGCTCGCCGCCGAGCAGGTCGAGCATGACGTTGCCGGCGAACCGGGTGGCACCCACGCCGAGCCCGGTGTAGCCGGCCGCGTAGGCCAGCCGCCCGCCGTGCGCGGTGCCGTAGAACGCGCAGAACCGGGCACAGGTGTCGACCACGCCACCCCACGCGTGGCTGAACCGCAGCCCGGCCAGCTGCGGGAACGTCGCGAAGAAATTGCTGGCCAGCACCGTGAAGGTGGCGGGCCGCTGGTCCTGGGCGGCGGTGATCAGGCCGCCGTTGTAGTAGACCGCGTCGTAGCCGCCCCACAGGATCCGGTTGTCCGCGGTGAGCCGGTAGTAGTGGAACTGGTTGCTGATGTCCGCCGCGCCCTGCCGGTGCGCCCAGCCGATGCTGGCCAGCTGCCCGGCCGACAGCGGCTCGGTCATCAGCGCGTAGTCGTACACCGGCACCAGCCACAACTTCAGGCGGCGGAGCAGCGACGGCGGGAACGCGCCGGTGCCCAGCACCGCCTGGGCCGCCCGCACGCTGCCCTGCCGGGTATCCAGCCGCAGCCCGCCGTCCGCCCGGCTGATCCGGGTGACCGGCGAGTGCTCGTGGATCCGCACCCCGGCGTCCAGGCAGGCCTGGCGCAGTCCCCAGGCCAGCCGGCCCGGGTCCAGCATGGCGCAGCCGTCCCGGTCCCACAGCCCGCCGGCATAGGTAGGTGAGTCGAGCTCGGCCCGCACCCCGGCCGCGTCCAGCAGCACCGGGTCGCCGCCCAGGGCACGCGCGGCCGCCGCCGCGTCGGCCAGGCCAGGCAGCTGCCAGTTGGCGGTGGCCACCATCAGCTCGCCAGTCCGCTCGAACCCGCAGTCGATTGAGTACCGGGCGACGGCATCGGCGATCTCGGCCAGGTTCTGCCGGCCGAGCCGGTCCAGCACCGGCATCTCGGCGCCGAACCGGTCCAGGCCGTTGGCCAGCCCGTGGGTGAGGCTGGCCGAGCAGAAGCCGCCGTTCCGGCCGGACGCCGCCCAGCCGACCCGGCGTCCCTCGAGCAGCAGCACGTCCCGCGCCGGGTCGCGCTCCTTGGCCAGCAGCGCGGTCCACAGGCCGGTGAACCCGCCGCCGACCACGGCCAGGTCCGCGGTGGCCGCGCCACGCAGCGCGGGCCGCGGCACCGGGGCGTCCGGCTGATCCAGCCAGTAGCTGACCGGGCGCGCGTCGCGCAGCGACTCAGCCACCAGCGAGGCCATCGGGCGGCTATCGGTCCCCGGCCAGGTACTGGCGTTCATCAAATCAGGCGACGATGGGATTGAAGAGCGCCTCATACTGGGCCTGCGCCTTGCCACTCACGTCGGGATAGCTGTACAGCCGCTTGTAGTCCGCGGCGGACGGCCAGACCAGCTCGCTGGTGGCCACCTCGTGCAGCAGCGCCTTGCTGCTGCCGGTGGCCTTGGCCGCGGCCGCGGCGATGATCGGCTGGGCGCCCGGCACCGCGCTGATGTAGTTGATCGACTCGGTCAGCTGGGCCGCGATCTGCGGCCGGTAGTACCAGTCCATCAGCAGCATCGCGTCCATCGGATTCTGCGCGTACCTGGGGATCATCATGTTGTCGGTCCACAGCGTGCCGCCCTCGTCCGGGATGACGAACTTGAGCTGGCTGCCGGAGGACAGGTTCTGCTGGAAGATGTCGCCGGACCAGGCCATCGAGACCCAGGTGTTCCCGGCCACCAGCTCGTCGATGTAGGACTGCCCGTAGTAGCCGCGGACCAGGCCGGAGTGCTTCTGCTGAGTGAGCACCTTGGCCGCGGCCTGCCAGTCGGCGGGCTTGGACGTCTCCGGGTTGATGCCCAGCTTGAGCAGGCCGAAGTTGCCGACGTCCTGGCTGTCGGAAATCATCCCGATCCGGCCCTTCCAGGCCGGGTTCCACAGCGCGTTGATGCTGGTCACCGGCTCCTGGATGAACTTGGGGTTCCACGCGATGCCGGTGGTGCCGGACGCCCACGGGATGCTGTAGGTGTTCCCCGGGTCGAACGAGCGGTGCTGGAACCGGGGCGCCGCGTACTTGTGGAAGTTGACCAGCATGCTCTGGTCGAGCGGGACCAGTTCACCCATGCTGACCAGTTCGGAGAACCAGAATCCGTTGGTCACCACCATCATGTCGTAGCCGATGGACTGGTGGGACCGGAGAATCGGGCTGATCTTGCCGACCCAGTCGCTGACTTCCTGGATGACCTCGGAGTAGTTGACCGAGATCCCGGTGGCCGCGGTGAACTCCTGCAGCGTCTTGTGCCCGGTGTCGATGTACAGCGGCCAGTTGGCGAAGTTCACCGTGCCGTGCCGACGCTGCCGGGCCCAGTAGGCCTTCACCGGGCTGCCCGGCTGCACCACGGTGGGCAGCGGCGCGCCGCCGCCGCAGCCCGCCAGGGCCAGCCCGGCGGCGGCCAGCCCGCCCAGCGCTAGCACGTCACGACGTCGCGGCTGCTGCATACGTCCCTCCCCGGGCCGCCCGCCTACTAGGCCGTTTAGGCCTGCCGCCTGCCTACCACGATGCTGCCCAGCGCGCACAGGATTCCGACAGCGAAGATGGCGCTGCCGAACACAAAGACCTGTGGCGGGATGCCGATCCGGGTGGCGCCGTACACCCACACCGGGAAAGGAACCGCGGCCCCGCTGACGAAGTTGGACGTGACGAAGTCATCGATGGACAGTGCGAAGGCCATCAGCGCGCCGGCCAGGATGCCCGGGAAGATCAGCGGCAGGGTGATCTTCCGGAAGGTGACCCAGGCGTTGGCCCCCAGGTCCTGCGCGGCCTCCTCCAGCGACCGGTCGAAGCCGGCCATCCGGGCCCGCACCGTGATCGCGACGTACGCGATGCTGAACGCCACGTGCGCCAGCAGCAGGGTGGCGAAGCCGCGGGCTATGTTCAGCGTGACGAACAGGCCGAGCAGCGACGCGCCCAGCACGATCTCCGGGGCCGCGATGTTGAGGAACATGACCTGCTCGATGAAGCCCTTGCCGCGGAATCGCGGTGGCCGGTAGCGGACCAGGGCCAGCGCCAGCAGGGTGCCCACGATCGTGGCCAGCACCGTGCTGGCCAGGGCCAGCCGGATGGACAGCCAGAACGACGAGGTCAGCTGCGGGATCGCGTTCCACTGCTGGTACCACTGGGTGGTGAAGCCGTTCCAGGCGAAGCTGATCTGCGGCAGCCCGGTGGTCACCTTGTTGAAGCTGTACAGCACCATCACGAGGATCGGGAAGACCAGGTACGCGATGACCAGCCAGGAGTAGGCGGGCAGGATGTACCGGGTCCACCGGCGGCGGCGCTGCGGCCGCCCGGGCAGGCCCGCGCTCTCCCGGGCCGCGGTCGCCTCGGTGCTGACGGCCGCGGTCACAGGTACTCCTCAATCGTGCGC
>CAVWWE010000058.1:0-7229 GCA_963758575.1 uncultured Actinomycetes bacterium | reverse complement strand
GGCTGCTGACAACTCGGTGGCGAGTCCCGGCGAAGCCGGCTGGCCAGCTCCGGGCGAAGCTGGAACAGGCCCGGCTCGGCCGGCTCCAGCGTCTCGCGCAGTTCCTCGGCCCAGCCGGGATGGGTGAAGTCGCCGGTGCCGACGACCGTGATCCCCTTCCGTCGCGCCCACCACGCCAGGCTGGGAATGTCACAGTTCTTGCTGCATGCGCGCGAGAATCGCGAGTGAACGTGCAGGTCAGCGTGGAACATCCGGTGTCTGCTGCGGCTTTCTGGCGGCGCTGCGCTGGCCACCCCTCTTCGGATACTGCCACTCTGCCGCAGCCGGGGCGCGGCGTTCCGGCAACGCGCCGCACCCGGTCTGCCTGGCTGCACAGAAACCGGGAGGGGGTGATCCGGGCTCTTTGGCTATGCGCGACAATGCATAAGTGCGGTTCACTGCCTGATCACCCGATGACCGCACTAGCCAGACGATCAAGTGGGCGGACGGAAAGGAGTGTGCCATGCTCAGCGACCTGGCCGCACTGACCCCGCCGACGGTTGTCGGCGTAGGCTTCCTGATCGGGCTTGGGATCTTCCTTCGGCACCAGCTAGGGCCGAAGCAGGAGTCGGCAGAAGACGAGCAGCCGGACGATATTTCCGGTGACAGCGGGATTCCGCATACTGAGCGTTCGGGGTCCACCACATCATCCGATGGTGGTGCTGGCTAGCCCTCGTTCTGGAACCAAGCAGATCGGCACCGCGCCCCTATCCTTGCCTGATTACGGAGAGTTACTGCAATCTTCCGGCTAGTCTGCCCGCTCATGCCACACGGATGAACTCCACTGCGATTTCGCTACTTTCAATTGGCAAACACAACCGAGTCATGGTATATGTTTGGCAACCTAAAAGACTTGCTCCAGCGGAAGGGCTGGCACCCATGGCACAAAAGGTTCAGGTACTCCTCGTCGACGACCTCGATGGGGGCGAGGCGACCGAGACCGTGGCCTTCAGTCTCGATGGCACTATGTACGAGATCGACCTCAGTACCGAAAACGCAGGCAAGCTCCGCAAAGAGTTTCAGTCCTACGTGGATCACGCGCGCAAGGCAAGCGGTGGCGGCGGTGGCGGGCGGCGTCGCCGCGCGCGGACCGGGCCGGGCCGGGAGCGCAGCTCGGAAATCCGGGCCTGGGCCAAACAGCGTGGCTACAAGGTGAGTGAGCGGGGCCGCATTCCTGCCACGATCATTCAGGAGTACGACGCAGCCCACTAGGGGCTATCAGCGAGGGCCCGCAGGTGCCTCGCGGCGCATCAGTTTCCACTCCCGGAGCGCGCCGTGGGACTCTTGCGGGCCCCCCGCTTTTGCTCAATCTGTCCGGGCCCGGCGGCCGCGCTCGCCGGGCCTGTTTCTTGCCCGCCGGAACCGGCCCGGCTTCTCGTCCGAAGGAACCGGTCCCGTCCTTAGTCTGTGGAGCTGGCCCGCGCTTGTTGCCCGCGGGAGCCCGGCTCGCGCTTCTCGCCTGCCGGAGCAGGCCCGTTTCTTGATCACCGGAACCGGCCCGCTTCTTGACCGCCGGAACCGGCCCTGTTCTTTGCCTGCCGGGACCCGCCGCCCGTTTCCTGCCGGAAACCGGCCCAGTTCTGATTCCGTGGTAGCCGCCCGGGTCTTGCTGGCGGAACCCGCCTCCGGCCCTGATTCCGGGGCAGCCGCCCCGGTCCTGCTGACGACAGCCGCCCCGGTCGTGCCTCCGGTACCGCCCGCTTCTCTGCTCCGGAACTTCTTATCCTCAGGGCTGCTGATCCTTAAGCTTCGCGTCGCCGGGAGCTGCCAGCGTTGCCGCTTCCGGACCGTGGCCCGCGGCCCGCGCGGCCCGGCTGGGCCGCCGCGCCGGCCTGATTCCCGCCGTGGCCGTCCCGGGCCCGGCTGGCCTGCCCCACACCGGCGGGCCGGGAGCGGCCGCGAGCGGCCCTGAATTGCCCCGCCTCGTCCCGGCTTGGGCGGCCCCGCCGGCCGCCATCGTGGCCGCTCCCGGGCCCCGCCACGAAACGGCTAAGCGGCACCATCCGGACGCCCCCCGGACTGCCCGCGCGGGCGGCCGGCGGTGAACTCCGCGGCCCTCCGCCGCGTAGTAGCAGAGGTACGCCGTCGCTGGTCGGGCGGCGTTCGCTTGCGGCGTACAGGGAACACCTGCCCCCCGTCCGGGGGTTGGATGGGGTGAAGGTCCTCCTGCCGGGGAACTCTCTACACATGTGCGGCATATCGCGCGGCACATCGTCCGGCATGCGGGCTACCATGCGGAAGGGACGGGCCCCGGAGCACCGGACATCTGGGTCCCCCCAACCGCTCTGTGAGGAGCGAGGCGATGTTCGAAAGGTTTACCGACCGGGCGCGGAGAGTTGTGGTCCTGGCACAGGAAGAAGCCAGGATGCTCAATCACAACTACATCGGCACCGAGCACATCCTGCTTGGCTTGATCCACGAGGGCGAGGGCGTGGCGGCCAAGGCGCTGGAATCCCTGGGAATCAGCCTGGAGGCAGTACGCCAGCAGGTTGAGGAGATTATCGGCCAGGGCCAGCAGGCACCTTCCGGGCATATTCCGTTCACGCCGCGTGCGAAGAAGGTGCTCGAGCTCTCCCTGCGCGAGGCGCTGCAGCTCGGGCACAACTACATCGGCACCGAGCACATCCTGCTCGGCCTCATCCGCGAGGGTGAGGGCGTGGCCGCCCAGGTGCTGGTCAAGCTGGGCGCGGACCTGAACCGGGTGCGCCAGCAGGTGATCCAGCTGCTGCACGGCTACCAGGGCAAGGAGCCGGCCGCGGCGGGCGCGCCGTCGGAGTCGGCCCCGTCCACCTCCCTGGTGCTGGACCAGTTCGGCCGGAACCTGACCCAGGGCGCCCGGGAAGGCAAGCTCGACCCGGTGATCGGCCGGGAGAAGGAAATAGAGCGGGTCATGCAGGTGCTCTCCCGCCGCACCAAGAACAACCCGGTGCTGGTCGGCGAGCCCGGTGTGGGCAAGACGGCGGTGGTCGAGGGCCTGGCCCAGAAGATTGTCAAGGGTGAGGTGCCGGAGACCCTCAAGGACAAGCAGCTGTACACGCTTGACCTTGGCGCGCTGGTGGCTGGGTCCAGGTACCGCGGTGATTTCGAGGAGCGGCTGAAGAAGGTCCTGAAGGAGATCAGGACCCGTGGTGACATCATCCTGTTCATCGACGAGCTGCACACTCTGGTCGGCGCCGGTGCCGCCGAGGGTGCTATCGATGCCGCGTCGATCCTGAAGCCCATGCTGGCCCGCGGTGAGCTGCAGACGATCGGTGCCACCACGCTGGACGAGTACCGCAAGCACCTGGAGAAGGACGCGGCGCTGGAGCGCCGGTTCCAGCCCATCCAGGTGGCCGAGCCGACGATCTCGCACACCATCGAGATCCTCAAGGGCCTGCGCGACCGGTATGAGGCGCACCACCGGGTGTCCATCACCGACGGGGCGCTGGTCGCGTCGGCGCAGCTGGCCGACCGGTACATCAGCGACCGGTTCCTGCCGGACAAGGCCATCGACCTGATCGACGAGGCCGGCTCGCGGATGCGCATCCGCCGCATGACCGCGCCCCCGGACCTGCGTGAGTACGACGAGAAGATCGCGCAGGTGCGGCGGGAAAAGGAGTCGGCCATAGACTCCCAGGACTTCGAGAAGGCCGCGGCGCTGCGCGATAACGAGAAGCAGCTGATCGGCAAGAAGGAAGCCCGGGAGAAGGAGTGGAAGGCCGGCGACATGGATGTCGTCGCCGAGGTGAATGAGGAACTCATCGCCGAGGTACTGGCCACCGCCACCGGTATTCCGGTGTTCAAGCTGACCGAAGAGGAGTCCCAGCGGCTGCTCCGGATGGAAGACGAACTGCACCGCCGCGTCATCGGGCAGAACGACGCGATCAAGGCGCTGTCGCAGGCCATCCGGCGGACCCGGGCCGGGCTGAAGGACCCCAAGCGCCCCGGCGGGTCGTTCATCTTCGCCGGGCCGTCTGGCGTCGGCAAGACGGAGCTGTCCAAGACGCTGGCCGAATTCCTGTTCGGCGATGAGGACTCGCTGATCCAGCTCGACATGAGCGAGTACATGGAGAAGCACACGGTGTCCCGGCTGTTCGGCTCGCCGCCCGGCTATGTCGGGTACGAGGAGGGTGGCCAGCTCACCGAGAAGGTGCGGCGCAAGCCGTTCTCCGTGGTCCTGTTCGACGAGATCGAGAAGGCCCACCAGGACATCTTCAACTCGCTGCTGCAGATCCTGGAAGACGGCCGGCTGACCGATGCCCAGGGCCGGGTGGTGGACTTCAAGAACACCGTCATCATCATGACCACCAACCTGGGCACCCGGGACATCTCCAAGGGAGTGTCCGTCGGTTTCGCCCGGTCGGGCGAATCGAAGGGTTCCTACGACCGGATGAAGGCCAAGGTCAACGAGGAGCTGAAGCACCACTTCCGGCCGGAGTTCCTCAACCGGGTGGACGACACCATCGTCTTCCACCAGCTGACTCAGGACGAGATCGTCGAGATCGTGGATCTGATGATCGCCAAGGTGGACGAGCGGCTCCGCGACCGGGACATGGGCCTGGAGCTCCGCCCGGCGGCCAAGGCGCTGCTGGCGGACCGGGGCTACGACCCGGTGCTCGGCGCGCGGCCACTGCGGCGCACCATCCAGCGGTCGATGGAGGACGCGCTGTCCGAGAAGATCCTGTTCGGTGAGCTCAAGGCAGGCCAGATCGTGATCGTGGACGTGCAGGGCACCGGCGAGGACGCCCAGTTCACCTTCAAGGGCGTGCCCAAGCCGGACGCGGTCCCGGACGCGCCCCCGGCCGAGATCGGCAGCGGTGCCGCGGCCGAGCGCGGGGCGTCCGCGCAGCAGCAGGACTAAGCACGACAAGCACCAGACGCTGAGCGGCGGGTCCCCGAAGGCCCGCCGCTCAGCGTTTCCGGCGGCGGCCTACGGGCCGCCGCTCAGTGTTTCCAGCGTCGGCCCACGCCGGGGCGGCGCTGACAGGGCCGGGCCGCGGGTCAGTGGGCCTTTCAGTTGGCTGGTATGCCGGGGAGGGCGAAGCGGCCGTCGGGGAGCGGGTCCACCAGCCCGTCGGCGACCAGGCTGTCCAGCGCCCGGCCGCGCTGCCGTGGCTCGGCCCAGGCGGCGTCCAGCAGGGCGGCCGGCACCGGCCCGTCCGCCGTCCGGAGCACGGCCAGCAGCCGTCCCCGGCACTGCCGGTCGGTGCCTTCATAACCCTGGCTGCGCCGGGCGCCGTTCCCCGCTGGGCGCCCGGCCAGCCGCCACGCGCAGCCGGCCGCGACCGGGCACTCGGTGCATCGCGGCCGGGCCGCGGTGCAGACCAGCGCGCCGAGTTCCATGACCGCGACCGACCACCGTGCGGCCACCGCGGGCTGTTCCGGCAGCAGTGTCTCGGCCAGGCGGCGTTCCGCGGCCGACGCGCTCGGCGGCGCCAGTTCCTGGCCGCTGACCAGCCGGGCCAGCACCCGGCGGACGTTGGTGTCCAGCACCGCGTGCCGCTGGCCGAACGCGAAGCTGGCCACTGCCGCCGCGGTGTACACGCCGATGCCGGGCAACACCAGCAGCGCGTCCAGCGCGGCCGGTACCTGGCCGTCGTGCCGCTCCACCAGGGCCTGCGCGGTCATGTGCAGCCGGAGCGCGCGGCGTGGATAGCCCAGCCGGCCCCACTCCCGCACCGCGTCGCCCGGGGTCGCCGCGGCCAGCGCGGCCGGGACCGGCCAGCGGGCCAGCCAGGCCGCGTAGACCGGCAGCACCCGGGCCACCGGCGTCTGCTGCAGCATCACCTCGCTGACCAGGATGGCCCACGGGGTCGCGTCAGGGCGGCGCCAGGGCAGGTCGCGCTGGTGGGCGGCGTACCAGTCCAGCACGGCGGTGGCGTTCGGAGTCGGCATCTCCCCCCGATCCTTGCATGTGATCCGCTCCGCCCAGGGCCCGCCAGTGCCCACCTCGGCGCCGGGCGGATGATCTTGCGCGAGTGTGGCAAAACGTTCCGCCCGCCGAATGCTTCTGGGATAATGCTTGGCCCGGCCGGCGGGTCGCCGCGCCTAGCTGGGCTGATCAGCGCATACTGCTCGCATGTCTGGTAGGGCACCCGACGTCTATTGGCGTCGCCGGGTTTTCGCGCTGACCGGGGCGATCGGGGCGCTGGCGCTGATCGCCTGGACGATCAACGGGGCGCTCGGCGGTGCCGGGAACGCGCAGCAGGCCGCCGACACGACGCATACCGGGCACCACCATCACTCGGGACTGGCGGCCGCGGCCACCACGTCGCCCGCAGTGCCTGCCGCCACGGCCACGCCCACGCCCACGCCGACCGCGACGGCCACACCCCGGCCCACCGGGTCCGCCAGCGCTAAGCGCAACCAGGCCAAGCACACCCAGGCCAAGCACAGCCGGAACCAGGCCAAGCAGGATGCCGCCGGGAAGGGCAGTGCGGGGGCCTGCCCACGCGGGTCGGTCGTGCTCAGCCTGTTCACCACCAAGTACCACTACCCGGGGCACCAGGTGCCCCGGTTCCAGCTGAACGTGGTCTCCACGGCGGCCCGGCCGTGCTCGTTCGATGTGGGCGCGAAAAACGTTCAGCTCGTGATCAAAGCGGGCGGCGAGCGCCGGGTGTGGGACTCCGCGGCGTGTCTCGGGTCGCGCGGCCACCGGATGGAGCAGCTGACCCGGGGCGTGCCGGTGGTGCTGCGGGTCAGCTGGGACCGGAAGACGGCCGGCGCCAGCTGCGGGCAGCCGGGCCCGGCGGCCCAGCCGGGCACCTACACGGCGATCGCGCGGAGCGGCCCGCTGCACAGCCAGTCGCTGATCTTCGTGCTGGGCGGCCGGGACGTCACGGTGCCCTGACCAGCGGTCAGGAGTATCGCTCGAGCAGCGTCACCTCGGCCAGCCGGGACAGGCCTTCCCGGGCCCGGCGTGCCTCCGGCTCGGTTACCCCAGGCACGTCCTGCAACTCGGCGACGCTCGCGGCCAGCAGCTTGTGCAGCCCGCCGAAGTGGCTGACCAGCCGGTGCGCCACCGGTTCCGGCAGGCGCGGCACCCGGGCCAGCAGCCGGTAACCGCGCGGCTCCACCGGCTCGTCCAGCATGCCCGCGCCGCCCAGCCCGAGCACGGCGGACACCCGCCCCGCGTCCAGCAGTTCCTCCGGCGAAAGCTCGCCCAGCTCGGTCAGTACCGCACCAACCTGGTCAGGGGTGTGCGCGTCGGG
>CAVWWE010000057.1:0-83535 GCA_963758575.1 uncultured Actinomycetes bacterium | reverse complement strand
GTCCGCCGCGGTCTTGCGCACATCCGGTCGTTCACATAGCATCACTATGTTAAATACGAATGCTATTCAAGATCTCAAAGCGATGCGAGCCGGTGGCGCGGATCAGCTCGGACGCCGCCGCGTTCGTCCGCTGGGTCACCCAGCGCGGCAGCTGGGCCGAGCTGGGCGTGCAGGCCAGCGGGGACGAGGCCCAGCTGGCCATCGCCCGCGCACTGCACGTGTTCTGAGCCCGGCCTGAGCGGGCGCGGGCGGCTACGGGCGGGGCCGACCGGGACCCGCTCCGGCCGGTCCGGTGCTGCCTCCCGGGGGGCGGGAGACAGGCCGGGCAGCTCCTTGAGGTAGCCACCGCGGAAGATGGCGGGCAGCTCGTCGTCGCCGCGGCGGCGGCCGCCGTCCGGGGGTGGTGGTACCGGCGGCCGGGGACCGCCGCCCCCGCCGCCTCCGCCCCCGCCGCCGGGCCGCTGCCCGGGACGGTCCGCGCCGTACATGCCGCCCCAGGCACCCAGGCCGGCGAAGATCACCGGGAAGATGATCAGTGCGATCAGGTAGCCCGCCGCGGTGTTGGCCGCGCCCATCTCGAAGCGGTCCAGCAGCGGGTAGGTGGCGTTGTTCTTCCCCGCCGCCGTGGCCAAGGTCCACTGCAGCGGCTCCAGGACATGCGGCGCGAACACGATCGTGCCGGTGCTGAGCAGCACGAACAGCAGCGCCGCCGCGCCCCCCGCACACAGCCCGGCCGCGAAACCCTGCCGGGACCGGTGGTCCGATACGGACAGCTGGCCGCGCCGCCGGGCCGGCGTCCGCCGGGCCGCCGTCAGGCCGGCCACCACACCGCCGCCGAGCAGCAGCGGCACCGCCAGCAGCCGTCCGGCCAGGTACAGGTCGGTTAGCCAGCCGGCCGGGACGTGCAGCGGGTGGACCGGCGGCAGGGCGTAGCTGACCAGGCCGGCCACCACACCGGCGGCAGTGCCGATGACCAGCGCGGCCCGCCCGGCGGGCGGCCGGCGCGCGGTCACCATGAGCAGCCCAGCCGTGTAGGCAGCCAGTACCACCAGGAAGACGATCTCGCCGGTCCAGGCGCCGGCCACCCCGGCATGGCTGCCCGCCCCGGCGCTGCCCCGGCGCTCCACCACCGCCTTGGCCAGCAGCAGGGCGAATACCGCGGCATAGCCGAGCAGCCGGATCACCTGGGCCAGCCAGCCCGGGCCTACCGGCCCGTACCGGCGCCGGACCACCCACGGCAGCAGGCCCAGGATCAGCACAGCCACCACGACATCGACTCGGGTCAGCGTGGTAGCCGGGTGGCCCGGGCTGGCCCAGCCGACCCAGAGCACGCCAGCAGCGGCGACGGCGAACGCCAGCCAGCAGGCGATCCGGCGAGGCATCCGTGCCTCCTCGCAACCAGCCAGAACTCTCCTGCTAAGGGTAGCTCGCCGGGCCGGCCGGGGCCATCGGCGAGGTCCGCTAGGTCAGCCGCCGTCCACCGCCAGCCGGTAGCCGGCCCCGCGTACGGTCTGCAGCGCGCCGCGGCCGAATGGCACGTCGATCTTTCGCCGCAGGTAGCCGGCGTACACCTCGACCACGTTGAGGTCGAGCGAGTCATAGGAATCCCAGACGTGCTCGAGCAGCTCGGACTTGGACACCACCTGGCCCGGCCGCCGCATCAGGTATTCCAGCACGGCGAACTCCCGCGCGGTCAGCTGCACGTCGGTGTCGCCCCGGTGGACCCGGTGGCTGGCCGGGTCGAGCACCAGGTCACCGGCGCGCAGCAGGACCGGGCGCGGTACCGCGCCGCGGCGCAGCAGGGCGCGCAGCCGGGCCGCCAGCACCACGTAGGAGAACGGCTTGACCAGGTAGTCGTCGGCGCCCAGATCCAGGCCGTCGGCCTGGTCGTACTCGCCGTCCTTGGCCGACAGGATCAGGATCGGCACCCAGTTCTCGTCGGCCCGCAGTTGCTGGCACACGGTGTAACCGGACACCTTGGGCAGCATCAGGTCCAGCACGACCGCGTCGTAGCCGCCTTCCCGCGCGGCGTGCAGGCCGTCCTCCCCGTTGTGGGCCAGATCGACCGCGAAACCCTCGGCCATCAGGCCACGGCGGACCGCGTCGGCCAGCCTTCGTTCGTCCTCCACGACGAGCACTCGCACGGGCCCGAGGCTACCCGGATCCTGTGCGCGCGCTGAAACCCTCACAGGGTGCGCACAGCCAGTCTGCGGCAAGATGAAGCAGAGCGATCACGCGATGGAATGAGGCAAGCCATGACTGCACTGCCGACGTTCTCGCGCCGCGCCCGGTGGGCGGTACCGGCGGGTGCCGTGGTCATCGCGGGCGCAGTGACAGCCGGTGTCCTAATCAGCGCGGCCGCGTCCGCCTCCCCGGAGCTGCCGGCCAAGACCCCGGCCCAGCTGCTCGCCGCGCTGGCCTCGCGGACCGGCCCGCCTCCGCCGCTCACTGGCACCGTGGTGGAGACTGCGTCGCTGGGCATCCCCCAGCTCCCCGAGCTCAGCAACCAGAACTCGGCGGTATCCCTGCTGGCCGGCTCGCACACGGTCAAGGTCTGGTACCAGGATCCGGCGCATCTCCGGCTGGCCATGCCGGTGACGATGAGCGAGACCGACGTGATTCGCGACGGCCGCCAGGTGTGGCTGTGGCAGAGCAGCAAGAACAACGTGACCAAGCTGACCCTGCCGGCCCGGTCCGCGAAGGCTACCCCGGCGCAGACGCAGGTCCCGCTCACCCCGCAGCAGGCGGCCAGCCAGGTGCTCAAGGCGGTCGGCCCGAGCACCCGGGTCAGCGTGCAGCGCACCGTCACGGTGGCCGGGCAGCCCGCCTACCAGCTGGTGCTCAGCCCGAAGTCCAGCGGGTCGCTGGTCGGCCGGGTGAACATCGCCATCGACGCCAGTAACAACGTGCCGCTGCGGGTGCAGGTGTTCGCCCGTGGCGCCAGCAGCCCGGCGTTCCAGGTCGGCTACACCGCGATCTCGTTCGTCCGGCCGGCCGCGGCCAACTTCAGCTTCACCCCGCCCGCGGGGGCGAAGGTCAACACGGTCACCCTGCCCAGCGAGGCCGCCGGCCAGCAGAAGCCGTCCGCCGCGCAGCGGCAGGCGGCCAGCGAGGTCCAGGTGGTCGGGAAGGACTGGCTGTCCGTGGCGGTGTTCCCTTCGTCGGTGCTGAGCGAGGTCACCGGGGGGAGCATGAGTGGCGCGGCGGGCCAGATGGCCCAGTCGGCGGTGCCCGGCGGCCAGCCTGGCAGCGGCAATGGGGAGACCGCCGCCGTCCTGCACACCCTGATCGCCGCGGCCACCCCGGTGCACGGCGCCTGGGGCAGCGGGCAGCTGCTGCACACTAGCCTGATGTCCATGCTGATCACCAGCAACGGGCACGTGCTGATCGGGGCGGTCACGCCGGCCGTGCTGGAGAACGCGGCGGCCCAGCTCAAGTGAGTACCCCAGCGGCCAGCGCGACCGCGCCGGAGGCCAGCCCGGCTGGCCCCGCGGACCCGGCAGCTGCCCCGGCGGTCGTCACCACCGGGCTGACCAAGCGGTTCCGGGGTGGCCAGCTGGCCGTGGCCGACCTGGGCATGGTGGTGCCGCGGGGCAGCGTGTACGGGTTCCTCGGGCCGAATGGGTCGGGCAAGACCACCACGATCAGGATGCTGCTCGGCCTGGTCTACCCGACCCGGGGCAGCCACCAGCTGCTCGGCGTGCCGATGCCGGCCGGTACCGTCCAGGTGCTGCCCCGGGTGGGCTCGCTGGTCGAGGGGCCCGCGTTCTACTCGCAGTTGTCCGGCTGGGACAACCTGGCCCGGGTGGACGCGGCCGACCGGACCGCCGACCCGCGCACGGTCAAGGCCCGGATCGGCACCGCGCTGGACCGGGTCGGCCTGCTGGCCGCGAAGAAGAAGCACTACCGGGCCTACTCGCTGGGCATGAAGCAGCGGCTGGCCATCGCGGCCAGCCTGCTCCGGCCCCGGGAACTGATCATCCTGGACGAGCCGACCAACGGCCTCGACCCGCAGGGCACCCGCGAGGTGCGCGGGCTCATCAGGGAGATCGCCAGCGACGGGATCACCGTGCTGGTCTCCTCGCACCTGCTGGCCGAGGTCGAGCAGATCTGCACGCATGTCGGGGTGATGCGCACCGGCCAGCTGGTTTTCCAGGGCACCCTGGACGAGCTGCGGGCCCGTGGCGCGGCCCGGATCCAGGTCCGCACCAGCGACGCGCAGCGCGCCGCCGAGGTACTCGGCAAGCTCGGGCTGGCCGACGTGCAGGCCGCCGACGGCGAGGTCAGCGCGGCCCTGGGCGACCGGGCACCGCAGGACATCTGCCGTGAGCTGGTCTACGCCGACATCCCGGTGGCCGGGCTGGACACGCCCCGGCCCAGCCTGGAAGACCTGTTTGTCGGGCTGACCGGGGAGGGCTTCGATGTCAACGGCTGAACTGGCCGCCACCCCGGACGGCAGCGCGCTGGTGGCGGGTGACCGGGCCCCAGGTGACGTTCGGCAATGGTTCCGGTTGCTGGCATCGGAGCTGCGCCTTATCTTCCGGCGGTGGCGGAACCTGGCGTTGCTTGCGGTCCTGGTGATACTGCCGGTGGTGCTGGGCATCGGGCTCAAGGTGGCCGGCCCGAACGGGGGCGACGGCGGCGGGCCGGAGGCGACGTTCTTCGCCCAGCTCGCCGGGAACGGGGTGTTCCTCGCGTTCATCGCGCTGAGCATCCTGCTCACCCTGGTGCTGCCGCTGGTTATCGCGGTGGTGTCCGGCGACTCGCTGGCCGGCGAGGCGGGCGCGGGCACGCTGCGCTACCTGCTCACCGTGCCGGCCGGGCGGACCCGGCTGCTCGCCGTCAAGTACACCGCGGTGGTGATCTTCGGCCTGGCCGCATGCCTGCTGGTGACCGTGGTGTCGCTGATCATGGGGGTGATCCTGTTCCCGGTCGGGCCGGTAACGCTGCTGTCCGGGACCACGGTGTCGCTCGGCGTGGGCCTGCTGCACCTGCTCTACGTCACGCTGTACGTGGCCGCCGCGATGGCGGCGCTGGGCGCGATCGGCCTGGCCATCTCCTCGTTCACCGAGCACCCGATCGGCGCCATCGCGGCCGTGCTGGTGCTCGCGGTGGCCAGCGAGGTGGCCGATCAGGTGGCCCAGTTCGCGGTCATCCACCCGTACCTGCCGACGCACTTCTGGCTGTCTTTCGACTCGCTGTTGCGCACCCCGATCGACACCAGCACGCTGCTGCACGGGCTGCTCTCGTTCGCCGTCTACATCGTGATCTTCTGCTCGATCGCGTGGGCCCGCTTCGCCAGCGCGGACGTCACCAGCTAACCGTCCGCCACCGCTGCCGCCCGGCAATCGTGATCATGGGCTAGGTAGCACTAGAACCCCACCAAGCCCATGATCACAAACGGTCCGCAACGGCCAGTCAGGTCTTGAGGTCGGGGAAGTCTTCTTCCCAGAACTCGAGGGTGCCGCGCGGGCCGGCCTTGGCCGGGTCCGGCGGCTGGGCGGAACCAGGGGCGCCCAGGCGGGCGGTTTCCTGGCCGCGCAGCTCGACCCGGCGGATCTTGCCGGAGATCGTTTTGGGCAGCTCGCTGAACTCCAGCCGGCGGATCCGCTTGTACGGGGCGAGCCGCTGCCGCGTGTAGCTCAGGATGTCCAGCGCGGTGGCCGCCGACGGCTCGGCCCCGGCGACCAGCGTCACGTAGGCCTTGGGCACGGCGAACCGCATCGGGTCGGGCGACGGCACCACGGCCGCCTCGGCTACCGCCTCGTGCTCGATCAGCACGCTCTCCAGCTCGAACGGGGAGATCCGGTAGTCCGCGGCCTTGAACACGTCGTCGGTGCGGCCGACGTAGGTCAGGTACCCGTCGGCGTCCCGGCTGGCCACGTCGCCGGTGTGGTAGTACCCGCCACTCATCGCGGCGGCGTCGCGCTCCGGGTCGCCCCGGTAGCCGGTCATCAGTCCGAGCGGGCGCTGCGACAGGTCCAGGCAGATCTCGCCCTCGTCGGCGGGCTGCCCGGTCAGCGGGTTGACCAGGGCGACCGTGTAGCCGGGCAGCGGCCGGCCCATCGAGCCCAGCCGCATCTCCTG
Organism: uncultured Actinomycetes bacterium; assembly: GCA_963758575.1. GTDB lineage: Bacteria > Actinomycetota > Actinomycetes > Streptosporangiales > Streptosporangiaceae > RYN-230. The sequence continues at coordinate 77,448 of CAVWWE010000057.1, read as the reverse complement.
GCCTGGCGTGTTGCCGATCTGAGCGGTGGTCTCGGTCTGCCCGTAGCCGTCCCGCACGGTGATGTGCCAGGCCCGGCGGACCTGCTCGATCACCTCCGGGTTGAGCGGCTCGCCCGCGGCCACGCACTCACGCAGGTGGACCACGTCGGCGTCGGCCAGATCGGCCTGGATCAGCATCCGCCACACGGTGGGCGGCGCGCAGAACGTGGTCACCCGGTGCTCGCCGAGCGCATTCAGCAGCGCCGTGGCGGAGAATCGGTCGTAGCCGAGGATCAGCGCGGTAGCCCCGGCGTTCCACGGCGCGTACACGTTGCTCCAGGCGTGCTTGGCCCAGCCTGGCGAGGAGATGTTCAGGTGCACGTCGCCGGGCTGCAGGCCGATCCAGTACATGGTGGACAGGTGCCCGGCCGGGTACGAGGCGTGGGTGTGCTCGACCAGCTTGGGCTGGGCCGTGGTGCCCGAAGTGAAGTAGAGCAGCAGTGGGTCGCTGGCCATAGTCACCCCGTCCGGGGTGAATGTGGGGGCGGCCTGCCCGGACTCGGCGAACGAATGCCAGCCGGCCGGCGGGGCCTCGGCGAAGCCCAGGTGCACCGCGATCCGGGTCCAGTCGCCCGGGATGCCCGCGAACCGGTCGGTGAGTGTGTGCTCGGTGACCACGTGCCGGACGTTGCCCCGGGCCACCCGGTCGGCCAGGTCGTCCGGGCCGAGCAGGGTGCTGGCCGGGATGATCACCACGCCGAGCTTCATCGCGGCCAGGATGACCTCCCACAGCGGGGCGATGTTGCCCAGCATGAGCAGCAGCCGGTCACCGCGCCGTGCGCCCAGGCCGCGCAGCCAGTTGGCCACCTGGTTGGACCGCTCGGCCAGCCCCGAGTAGCTCATCCGGGCGGCCGCGTCCCCGTCCGCGATGATCCACAGCGCGTCCCGGTCCGGGTGCTCGGCCGCGATCACGTCGAACCAGTCCAGCGCCCAGTTGAACGCGGTGAGTTGCGGCCAGCTGAACTCGGCCCGGGCGGCGGCGTAGTCCTCGCGCTGCCGGAGCAGCAGATCGCGGGCGGAACGGAAGGCAAACGTCGGTGATTGCGCATCGGTCATGAGGTCATCGTGGCAGGTGGGCCGCGGCGATGGGAGTACCCGCGAGCGGATCGTGCGGAGCGGCGGGACGGATCGTGCGCGGTGCCGGGAGGATCATGCGCGACGGCGGGGCGGCGCGGCACGAGTGACGGCGGCTACCGGTAGCGTGCTGAGCGTGCCACCCACTGACGAGCTCGCGTCGGCCCGGGACGAATCCCGGCCGCTGGACGGCGGGGACCTGCCGGACACCAGGCTGATGCTGGCCGCCGCGGTGGCTGGCATCGGCGGCGCAGAACGGCCCGGCCAGGTGACCATGGCCGAGGCGGTCGAGCAGAGTTTGCGGGACGGCGGGCATCTCGCGGTCCAGGCAGGCACCGGGACCGGGAAGTCACTGGCCTACCTGGTGCCGGCGGCCGCGCACTCGATGGCCACCGGCACCGCGGTGGTGGTGGCCACCGCGACCATCGCGCTGCAGCGGCAGCTGGTCGACCGCGACCTGCCCCGGCTCAGCGACGCGCTGACCCCGCTGCTCGGCCTGCCGCCGGTGTTCGCCATCCTCAAGGGCCGCCGCAACTACCTGTGCCTGTACCGGCTCCGCTCCGGTGCGCCGGAGGATCCGGCGGACATGCTGTTCGACCCGGGCGCGGTGTCCGCGGTCGGCCGGCAGGTGCAACGGCTGGCCGAGTGGGCCGACCGGACCAGCACCGGTGACCGCGACGAGCTGGTGCCCGGGGTGGACGACCGGGCCTGGCGGCAGGTCTCGGTGCCGGCGCCGGAATGCATCGGGGCGCAGCGCTGCCCGTTCGGCCCCAGCTGCTTCGCCGAGAAGGCCAGGGAGGCAGCTGGCCAGGCGGACATCGTGGTGACCAACCACGCGCTGCTGGCCATCGACGCGCTGGAGGATTACCCGGTCCTGCCCGAGCACGACGTGGTGATCATCGACGAGGCGCACGACCTGGTCAACCGGGTCACCACGCAGGCCGCGGCCGACCTGTCCGCGGCCGCGCCGGAGACCGCGGCGCGCCGCTGCGGTCGGCTGGTCTCCCAGGAGACGGCCTGCCTGCTGCGGGCCGCGGGCGAGACGATCAGCCAGCTCTTCCCGGACGTCCGCGAAGGCCGCCTGGACGTGCTGGCCGAGCCGCTGGCGGTCGCGCTGACCGCGCTGCGGGACGCCGCGTCTGGTTGCGCGGCCGAGGTCCGCGCGGCGGCCAAAGAAGCCGGCGAGGACGCCGGTGAGCTGGCCGCCGTCCGGGCCGCGCTGGCCTCGCTCGATGACATGCAGCGGACGGCCGAGCGGATCCTGGCCGCGTTCGGCCCGGACATCGCGTCCCGCCGCGAGGTGGTCTGGATGGACCGGCCGCAGGTACCCGACCCGCGCCTGCCGGCCACCTTGCGGGTGGCCCCGCTGGAGGTGGGCGGGCTGCTCGCCGAGCGGCTGTTCCGCCGCCGCCGGGTGGTGCTGACCTCGGCCACGCTGGCCCTGGGTGGCTCGTTCCAGCCGCTGGCCCGGCAGTGGGGGCTGCCCGCGCTGGGTAGCGAGATCCCCACGCAGGTGGCCGACGTACCCGAGTCCTCGGCGGCCGGGGCGCCCGGGTCGGGAGACGAGGCTGACCAGCCGGGAGACGCGGCGGCAGGCGCGCTGGACGGGGGCCGGGAGGGCAGTCTGGCCTGGACCGGGCTGGACGTGGGCTCGCCGTTCAACCACCCGCGCAGCGGCATCCTCTACGTGGCCCGCCACCTGCCGCCACCCGGCCGGGACGGGCTGCCGGCCGAGTACCTGACCGAGTTGCGCGAGCTGATCACCGCGGCCGGCGGCCGTACCCTGGGCCTGTTCTCCTCGATGCGCGCTGCCCGGCAGGCGGCCGCGGACCTGCGCGCCGAGCTCGACCAGCCGCTGCTCTGCCAGGGCGACGACGCGACCGCGGAACTGATCCGCCAGTTCGCCGCGGACGAGGCCACCTGCCTGTTCGGCACGCTGTCCCTGTGGCAGGGGGTGGACGTGCCCGGCCCGTCGCTGCAACTGGTGGTCATCGATCGGATCCCGTTCCCCCGCCCGGACGACCCGCTGGCCTCGGCCCGGCAGCGGGTGGTGGCCGCGCATGGCGGCAACGGGTTCATGGCGGTGGCCGTGTCGCATGCCGCGCTGCTGCTGGCGCAGGGCGCGGGCCTGCTGCTGCGCACCATGGAGGACCGGGGCATGGTGGCGGTGCTCGACCCGCGGCTGGCCACCGCGCGGTACGGCGGGTTCCTGCGCGCCTCGCTGCCGCCGTTCTGGGTCACCACCGACCCGGCGGTGGCTCGCGCCGCGCTGCGCCGCCTTACCAGCCGGCCGCCCGGTCAGTGACTGGCCCGCAGCGCCCAGGCTGGCCCGTGCCGGCGCAGGTATCCGCCGTAACCGATCACCGCGATAACCACGACGAAGAGCCCGAGTCCGAGCTGGATGCCGCGGGTCAGGCCGGGCGGGTAGATCACCTGGATCAGGTAGTGCGAGATGAAGCCGCCTCGGTACCCGGCCTGCCCGCCCCGGCGCAGCAGGTAGTTCTGCAGCGCGGTGAGCGGGCAGCTGAAACCGACCAGTTCGACGAGGGCGCCGTAGACCATGGCCGGCAGCTGCACCCAGATGAGCCACGGCCAGCGCCAGGCCAGGAAGGAACCGCCCACCACGAAGCCGATGAACAGCAGGTGGACGACGAGCACGAGGTCAGCGGCAATCAGGTACCACATCACGGTCCTCGCCCGGGACGGCACGCTACGTCCAGGATAGGTCCGCGCTGGCAGACCGGCAGACTGGCAGACTGGCAGATCAGCCGGACTCGGGCTGGAGCAGCCCGCGCTCGACCACGAGCGGCACGAACAGCTCGCGGTAGCCGTGCTCGTCGAACAGCACCGTGACCTGATCGTCGTCATAACGCTGCACTGTGCCCGGGCCCCAGCGCTCACTGACCACCCGGCTGCCCACCGCGAACGGCACGTCGGCACCGGTGGGCCCGCCCGCACCACCCTGCTCGGCCGCACCGGCCGGCCCGGGCGGGCCACCTGGCCCGGCCGGCGACCCGGCGGCTGCCAGGTCGTTGTCACAGTTCCCGCACGGGCCCGGGTAGTCCTGGCCGAAGTACGTGAGCAGGAACGACCGGCGGCAGCCGGTGTGCTCGGCGTAGCGGCGCATCATCGTCAGCCGGGACCGCTCCACCTCGTCCTCGCGCTCGGTGACCGCCTCTGACGCGTCCAGCGCCGCCGCCACGTTCATCGCCCCGCTCCACCGGACGTCGCCGTCCGCCGACCAGGCGGCCGCGCCCAGATCGGCCAGCCGGGTGAGCGCGGACGTCTGCTGCCGGTCGCCGGGGTCCACCGGCTGGCCGGCCGCGAGCGCGGCCGCGGCCCGGGCGACGGCGGCCCGGGGCACGCTCCGCGCGATCAGATGCCGGGCCCGCTCGAAGTCGTCGTACCGGTAGAGCAACCGCACCTGTGATGGCTGGCTGTCCCGGCCGGCCCGCCCGATCTCCTGGTAGTACGAGTCCATCGACGGCGGCGGGTCGACGTGCAGCACCCAGCGCACGTCCGGCTTGTCGATGCCCATGCCGAACGCGACCGTGGCCGCGATGATGCGGGCCCGGCCGTCCAGGAACGCTGTCATCGCCTCGTGCCGGTCCCGCGCGGAAAGCCCGGCGTGATACAGCGTCACCCGCTCGCCGGCTGACGCCAGCCAGTCGCGGGCAGCCTGGGCGTCGGCCCGGGTCGCGGCGTACACGATCCCAGGGCCGCCGAATTCGCGTGCCGCGCCGACCAGTTCGCGCTCCTTGTCATCGACGGTCCGGGTGTGCCGGGCCGACAGGAACAGGTACGGCCGGTCGAAGTCGCCCAGCACCACCTCCGGGTCACGCAGGCCGAGCCGCCGGATGATTTCCTCCTGGACCGGTGGGGCGGCCGTCGCGGTCAGGGCCACCCGGACCGGCGCGCCGACCGCCTCGGCCTGGGCCCCGAGCCGCATGTAGTCAGGCCGGAAGTCATGCCCCCACTGGCTGATCAGGTGCGCCTCGTCCACGGCGAACAGGCCCGGCCGGGCCCGGCGCAGCGTTTCCCGGGTCTCCGCGTTGGCCAACTGCTCCGGCGAGAGGAACACGAACGTTCCGGCGTCGCACGAGGCGAGCAGCGCCGCCGCACGCACACCGGCCGACTGCTGGGAGTTCAGCACGATGGCGGGCAGGCCGGCCGCGCGCAGGTGGGCCAGCTGATCATCCTGCAAGGCGATCAGCGGCGAGACGACGACCGTCGGCCCAGCCCGCAGCAGCCCGGCCAGCTCGTAGATCGCCGACTTCCCGCCGCCGGTCGGCAGCACAGCCAGCACATCGCGGCCACCGGCCAGCGCCTCAGCCGCACGCAGTTGCCCGGGACGAAGCTGCGCAAAGCCGAGCCGATCCCGGGCCAGCTGCGCGATCACAGCATCGGTTCCCTGATTACTCCCGTCCATCTCACCAAGCATCCCGCCCCGGTCCGGTTGACCCGGTACCGGGTCAGCCGGGGCCGGACGCTGACCGGGAGTCAGCCACCCGCGTCCTACTCAGGGAGCAAGCCGTGCTGCACGGCGAACATTGCGGCGGCGGCGCGGTTGGCCGCATCGATCTTGGCGTAGATGTGCTCCACGTGATTGCCGGCCGTCTTCGGCGTGATCACCAGGCGCTGGGCGATCTGCTTGTTCGACATGCCCCGGGTCAGCAGGATGAGCACCTCCACCTCGCGGGCGGTCAGGCCGCGCACCGAATCCCGGCGGCGCGGCACGCTATGGCCGGCCGCCTCGAGCACGGCGTCCACCGCCCCGCCGTCCAACCGCCCGGCGCGCACCCCGGCGCGCAGTTCCGCGGCCGCTTCCGCGGCGGTCAGCGCGGGCCGGTACGGCCTGGGCTCGCGCATCGACTGGTAGGCCTCCGCCGCGCCCAGCACCCGGGCTGGCCGGGAGATCGCGCCGCCAGCCAGCCCGCGCGGGTATCCGCTGCCGTCCAGGCGTTCCCGGTGCTGCACCGCGATCTCGCCGAGCGGCGCCAGCGCGGCCGACTGATGCAGCATGCGCTCGGTCAGATACGGGTACATCCGGACCCGCTCCCACTCGCCGGCGCTGAGCGGCCCGGGCCGGTCCCAGATCGAGTTGGACACACCGAGCCGCCCAAAGCCGTGTACCAGCCCGGCGCGGCGCAGCCGCCGTACCTCCGCGGGCGGCAGCCCGAACCGGCCCCCCGCATCCCCGGCCAGGTCCGCCACCGCGGCCGAATGGCCGAGCATGAACGGCGACTTCAGGTCCACGAAGTTCGCGATGGCGGTCAGTGCGCGGTCGAGTTCCCCACCGGACAGGCGGACGGCTAGCTCCGGCTCGGCGGCGATCACGGCCGACCAGGCCGGAACCGCGTCGAGGCCGCCGAATACCTCTACCGCCTGGTCGCACAGCAGGGTGGCCAGCGCTGGATCGAACTGCCGCCGGCCCGCCGCCGGGCCAGGGCGGTGGCGCCGTCGATCCCGCCCACGCGGTGAGCCACCTCCATGAACTCGGAAAGCTGGGCGATCCGCGCCGCGACGGGTACCGCGCCGGCCTTCAGCCGCCCCGGCCAGCCCCGCCCGTCCCACTGCTCGTAGGCAGCGCCGATGGCCTCGCCGACCTGCGCTGACAGATCCAGTTGCTCCGCCAGGGTCTGGGCCAGCTTCGCGTGCTGAGCGATCATCCCGTCCAGCTCACGATGCCCGGTCAGCGCGAACTCCAGCCCGACCCGGAACCGGTGCAGCGGCGGGTTGCCCGCCCCGACCAGCCGCATGGTGGCCAGCATCCCGCGCACGCTGCCGAACTCGTGGGCGTACTTGCCCGACTTCAGCGCGATGTCATCACCGAACCACTTGGCCTGCTCATGCGCATCGGAGTGACAGCCGATATTGACCAGCAGGGCGGTGTAGTACACGGCCGCCCGGTCCGGCTCGGCCAGCCCCGCGCAGCCAGCCAGCCGTAGCGCGATCAGGCACTGCCGCAGCACGTGTTCCATCGGCTGGCCGAAGCCCAGGTCCACGCCGAGCGACAGCGCGGCGACCAGCTCGGCCAACCGGACCCGCGGCTCACTGGCCCCGCCCCCCATCGGGCAAGTTTACCCCGCCTTGACCCGGCCCGAAGATGAGGAGTTCACCTCATGTGCCGGGTGCTGGTGTCTCCTACGTTCGTGTCATCAGCGATCTCAGCGATCCGAGATGAGGCAGCCATGACACTTCGGGCCCGTTTCTTCGCACTGACGTACGACCGCCAGATGGCCGGCACCGAGCGGGCCGGGCTGGCTGACTTCCGCACCCAGCTGCTGACCGGGGCGGCCGGCCAGGTGCTCGAGATCGGCGGCGGAACCGGGCTGAACCTGCCGCACTACGGTCCGGCGGTCGAGTCGCTGACCATCACCGAACCGCAGCCGCCGATGCTCCGCCGCCTGCAGCGCACAGCCCACGAGCACGCCCCGGCCGCCCAGGTGCTGCGCGCCCCGGCCGAGGACCTTCCGTTCGAGGACGGCACGTTCGACGTCGCGGTGTCCACGTTGGTGCTGTGCGGGGTGGACGATCAGCCACGAGCGCTGCGCGAGCTGCGGCGGGTACTCCGGCCCGGCGGCCAGTTCCTGTTCCTCGAGCACCTGCGCTCCGACGACCCGCGCCTGGCCCGCCTGCAGGACCGGATGAACTGGCTCAACCGGATCGTCGTCTGCTGTGACTGCAACCGCCCCACGCTGGACTCCATCCAGGAAGCCGGTTTCACCATCAGCCACCTCGAGCGCATGAGGCTGCCCAAGGCCCCGAAGTTCGTCGGCCCGGCCATCCTGGGCAGCGCGACCACTCCGGCCCGGGTGGGTGAAAACCCCCAGATGAAAGTTGGGTGATGGCCCGCTGCCGCTGAGCATGGCATCTCCGTAGCGTGATTCCTGACGCAACCACGCGATTAAAGGAGAATGCCCGGTGATTGAGGCACGGGGGCTGTCCAAGCGTTTTGGCGCGACCGTCGCGGTCAACCAGCTCAGCTTCACGGTCCAGTCCGGCATGGTGACTGGATTTCTTGGCCCGAATGGTGCGGGAAAGACTACGGCCATGCGGCTGATCCTCGGCCTGGACTATCCCAGCGCCGGGACCGTCACCATCAGCGGCCGGCCGTATCAGCAACTGGCCAGCCCGATGCGTGAGGTGGGCGCGCTGCTGGATGCCCGGGCCGTGCACGGCGGCCGCAGCGCCCGCAACCACCTGCGCTGCCTGGCCCAGACCAATGACATCCCGGAGCGCCGGGTAGATGAAGTGCTCGGCCTCGTCGGGCTATCCGAGGTGGCCAGGAAAAGGTCCAAGGGATTCTCGCTCGGCATGAGCCAGCGGCTGGGCATAGCCGCGGCGCTGCTCGGCAATCCGGCCATCGTGATGTTCGACGAACCGGTCAATGGGCTGGATCCGGAAGGGATTCTGTGGATCCGCACCCTGATGAGATCGCTGGCCGCCGAGGGCCGCACCGTGTTCGTGTCCAGCCACCTGATGTCGGAAATGGAAAACACCGCCGACCACCTGATCGTGATCGGGCGGGGCCGGCTCATCGCCGATTGCAGCATGGCCGAGTTCATTGCCCGCGGCACCGGCCAGGCCGTGCTGGTGCGGACCCCGCGGCCGGACGCGCTGGCCCGGGCGGCCACCGCCGCGGGCGGAACGGTGACCCCGGCCGGGGACGGCGACCTGGAGGTCCGCGGCCTGCCGGAGGCCCGGATCGGCGACCTCGCGCTGGCCGGCGGCATCGCGCTGCATCATCTGGCCCCGGCCCGCGCCTCGCTGGAGGAGGCGTTCATGGAACTGACCGCGGACAGCGTCGAGTACCAGGCCGGGGTGCCGGCCGGAACGGAGGCATGACATGGCCGCCATCATGGCCGACCGGACCAGCGCCGATGCCGGCCCGGCCCGGGGGCGCCGGGCCGGCCTGGCCGGGGCGCTCCGTTCCGAGTTCACCAAGCTGCGCTCGGTCCGGTCCACCTACTGGTCGCTGCTGCTGCTGGTGCTGGCCGGCATCGCGTGGGCGGTGGCCAACTGCGCGGGGGTGGCCGCGCACTGGCCGCAGACGCCGCCCAGCCAGCGCGGCTTCCTCGACGCCACGCAGGACAGCGTGGCCGGGCTGGCCTTGCTCGGCCAGCTCATCGTCGTGGTGCTGGGTGCGCTCGCCATCACCTCGGAGTACTCGACCGGGATGATCCGCACCTCGCTGACCGTGCAGCCGCGCCGCGGCGTGGTGTTCGCCGCCAAAGCCGTCGTGCTCACCGCGGTCATCCTGGTCATCGCCACGGCGACCAGTTTCGCCGCGTTCTTCACCGGCCAGTACCTGCTGCGCAGCACGCATCAGGCCGCCACGCTCGGCCAGCCGGACGTGCTGCGCGCCGTGCTGGCCACTGCGCTGTACATCGCGCTCTCCGGCCTGTTCAGCTTCGGCCTCGGCGCGATGCTGCGCAGCACGGCAGGCGCCCTGACCGCCGCCTACGCGCTGCTGTTCCTCCTCCCGCAGCTGGCCAAGGCGCTGCCCAGCCAGTGGTACGCGGAGGTGGTCCGCTGGCTGCCCGGCGGCGACGTGACAAACGCAATTACTTCTACCGAACGCCAGCTCCCGCAGCATCTGTTCACCGCCTGGGGAGAGTTTGCGGTGTTCGGCGGCTACACGGCCATCATCCTCGTCGCCGGTGTGCTGCTGCTGCGCCGCCGTGACGCCTGACCAGCAGCCAGTTAAGGAGACACGCATGTTCAGCAACCGCCCGGCCGCCCTGCTCGGCGCGGCCGTGCTGGCCGGCGCGCTGACCGTGGCCAGCTGCGCCGCGTCCGCGGCGACCAGCCGCGCGGCCCGCCCGGCCCGGAGCACCGGTCCTGGGCACACCGCGCACCTCATGGTGTACAGCATCAATAGCGATGGGCCTGACTTCCGGGCCATCGTGACCGGGGCGATCGGCGACTACGGGCCGGCCGTGACGGTCTTGCCGGACGGCACGGTGGACCCGTCGCATACCCATGACCTGGAGTTGCAGCTGACCCGCGGGTCGTTCAAGCTCAGCCTCACCGAGCTGGACAAGAAGTTCATCGCGGTGACCAGCCACGAGCCGATCTACCGGCGCACCTGCTCGGACTACATGACCGCCAGCGCGCCGATGGCCATCGTGCCGGGCTCGGGCACCGGCGCGTACCGCGGGATCAGCGGCCGGTTCACCGTCACCATCACTGGCGACGAGGTGGAGCGCAGCCCCTGCCGGACGGCCCAGCCGTTCCGCTGGCAGGCCCTGGTGCTGCGCGGCCCCGGCACCGTGTCGGTGGGCTGACCGGGATGGGCGCGAGGTCGGCCGTGGGATCGCAGCCAGCGCCGGGGGACCGTGCATACGCTGGGCCCATGCTCACCGCAGGCGCCCGGCTGCGCGCTCATCCGATGCTGCTGGATGGCCTGCTGGCCGCGGCGCTGTTCGCGATCAGCTTTGGCCAGTGGCCGACCAGCCCGCCGGCCAGCCTGGCCGCCGCCGTGCTGGTCAGTGCGACGCTGGCGGCCACGGTGCTGGTGCGGCGGCGCTACCCCGTGACCGCGTTCACCGCGGCGATGACGATCGCCGCCACGCAGATCCTGTTTGGCATGCAACTGGCCGTCACCGGCCCGCCGGTCCGCGCCCTGGAGCCCACCGCCACCGACGTCGTCATCCCGGTGCTGCTCTACACCGTGGCCGCGCACCGCCCCCGGCGGGTCTCGGTGACCGCCCTGGTCAGCTGCCTGGTGGCCACCGCCGTAGCTATCACCCGCTGGGCCCCGGCCCAGGTCCCGGGCCAGACGAACCTGCTCTTCATCGCGGCCGCCGGGCTCGGCGGCACCGCCCTGGCCGCCTGGGTGCTCGGCGACTCGATGGCGTACCGCTACCGGCGCGAGTACTACGCCTCGCTGGAAGAGCGCACCGCCCGGGCCGAAGCCGAGCGGGATGCGCAGATCCGGATCGCTGCCGCCGCGCAGCGGGCCAGCGAACTCCAGCACCGGCGCGCCCTGGCCATCGACGCGTCGGCGGCCCGGCTGCGCCGGATCGAGCGCGACCTGCACGACGGGGCCCAGGTGCGGCTGGCCGCGCTGGCCATGACGCTGGGCGAGATCAAGGAAGCCCTGGACGCGACGCCTGCGGGCACCGCGGACGGGGAGCGGACCCGGATGCTGGCCGGCGCGGCCCACCAGAACGCCAAAGAGACCCTGGCCGAGCTGCGCGACCTGGCCCGGGGGATCCACCCGCCGGTGCTCGACCGCGGCCTCGGCGCGGCGCTCTCCAGCCTGGCCGAGACCAGCGCGGTGCCGGCCGGCCTGGAGGTCACCAGCACGCAGCCGCCGTCACCGGCCATCGCGTCCATCGCCTACTTCTGCGCCGCGGAACTGCTGGCCAACGTGGCCAAGCACAGCGCGGCCAGCCGGGCCACGATCAGCGTCACCGACCAGGCCGATCGGCTGCTGATGACGGTGACCGACGACGGGGTGGGCGGTGCCCGGCTGGCGCCCGGTGGCGGGCTGGCTGGCCTGCTGGACCGGGTGCAGACGGTGGACGGCCGGCTGGACGTGACCAGCCCGCCCGGCGGCCCTACCGTGGTCACCATCGAGCTGCCGAGGCACGCCTGATGCCGCCGACTCCTCCTCCCACTCCAGGCCTGCGCATCGTGATCGCCGAAGACGCCGCCATCATGCGCGATGGGCTGACCCAGACCCTGGCCCGGCGGGGCCACGACGTGGTGGCCGCGGTGGCCGACGCCGAAGCGCTGCGGCAGGCTGTCAACACGCACCGGCCCGATGTGGCCATCATCGACGTGCGGATGCCGCCCACCCATACCGACGAGGGGCTGCGCGCCGCCCAGTCCATCCATCGTGACCATCCCCAGGTCGGCGTGCTGGTGTTCTCCCAGTACATCGAGGCCCAGTCCGCTACCGAGCTGTTCGCCGGCGCGGCGGGCGGGGTCGGCTACCTGCTCAAGGACCGGGTCGCCGACGTCAGCGACTTCATCGACGCGATCAGCCGGGTGGCGGCGGGCGGCACGGTGCTCGACCCCGAGGTGGTCCGGCAGCTGCTCAGCGTCGGCCGCCGCGCCGACACGCTGGCCGTGCTCACCCCGCGGGAGCGGGAGGTGCTCGGGCTGATCGCCCAGGGCCGGTCCAACACCGCCATCGCCGACACGTTCACGATCTCGCCCCGGGTGGTGGAGAAACACGTGGCCAGCATCTTCGCCAAGCTCGGCCTGCCCCCGTCGCACAACGACAACCGCCGGGTGCTGGCCGCGATCAAGTACCTGGAGACCTGACCCGCCGGGTGGCGCTGCGCTCAGCCAGCAGCTGTTTGGCCGCCGCGATGTCCGGATCGCGCGGGTCCAGCGGGAGCAGGGTGTCCAGTTGCGCGCGCCGGCGTGCGCTGGCCGCCCGCTGCCGCCTGTTGATCTGTAGCTGTCTCATTTCACACCCTCCTCTCCTGCCTGGGTGGCAGCGAATCCTCACTTGTACTGACACCAACGGCCGCCGAAACTAATCGCCCTCCGCAGATCCCGGGCCGGTTAGGCGATCATGTGCCTATGCCAACCTCGCACTGGCACAACCACGGTCGATGTGCACATCCACTACTCATTCGAGCCGGCCAACGCGGGCACCCGGGTGAGCCGCTGGCTCGTCCTGGACATCACCATGCCCGCTCTGTTCCGCCCACTGCGCCGGGCCATCGTCAGCCGGTTCGACCAGGAGAACGTGCGGACCATCGCTGCGGTCAAGACATACGCCGAGGCTCATCCCGGCGGTGCGCCGACCTGACCTGCCCCGGTGACCAGCGCCGCCGGGATCGCCCCGCGGCGCCGGCCACCTGGCACCGGCTGGTTAGTGCCGGTCCAGGGAGAACTCGAGCACCTGGGTGAGCCGGATGTTGTTCCCCGAGGGGTCGCGGAACGACGTGTCGATGCCGTACGGCTGCTTCGTCGGCGGGTCGTTGAACACCACCCCGCGGGCGGACAACTCGTCGTAGGCGGCCTGGCAATCATCGGTCTCCAGGAACAGCGTGCCGCCCGCCCCCTTGGCCACCAGCGTGCTGAGCTGGCCGCTGCTCTCGGCGTCGAGCATCGGCGCCCCCGGGACCGGCATCAGCACCAGGCCGATGCCATCCTGCCCGGGCGGGCCGACCACCAGCCAGCGGAAGTTCCACTCGCCCATGGTCACGTCGGCCCGGACTTCCCAGCCCAGCTTGCGGGTGTAGAAGGCCAGGGCCTCGTCCTGGTCGTGCACCCAGAACTGCGCATTGGCGATCTTGATCATTACCGTCTCCCTCGTCTCGTCGGCACGCCCGACGCTACGGCCCGGCGGCTGGCCTAGGCTTCTCGAAACGTGCGGTTCTGCGGCCGGCCGTAAGCCCGGGCCACGCAGTCCGGCACCCGGATGTGCCGCCGGGCCGGCGGAAAGGCCGCCCGGTACGCGCTGGGAGAGGTGCCGTAGACCCGCCGGAAGCTGGTGATGAACGAGCCGACGCTGGTCAGCCCGACCGCGAAGCAGATGTCGGTCACCGGCCGGTCCGTGTTCCGCAGCAGCGCGGCGGCCCGCTCCAGCCGGCGGGTGAGCAGGTACTGGTGTGGCGCCTCACCGAACGCGCGCCGGAACTCGCGGCTGAAGTGCGCGGCCGACAGCCCGGCGGCGCCGGCCAGATCCCGCACCGTGAGCGGCTCGAAGTACCGGGCGTCCGCGAGGTCTTTCGCCCGCAGCAGATGACGGGCCAACGGCTGCACACTCCCGAGTATCGCCTAGGTCAGCCGCCAGTTCCGTGATCCCCGATCCTGTGGGCGCTCCTGTGGGCCAGGCACGTGTGGTTCCTGCCCCCTGCTCTGGCCAGGCTGGAGCTAGCCGGATCACACAGGAAGGCAGAGGCAATGGCCACAACCCTAGGCTGGCGGGACTCCCGGAGGCTCACCAGGACCAGCGCTCGGATCAGCCGCAGCCGCCGGGTGCGGACCCGGCTGTGGACCCTGCTCAACGCCCCGGGCCTGCTCCAGGGCAGCCCCGGCCGGGTGGACAGCGCGGCCTGTGTGGAAGATGACTACCGCCGCTTCGCCGCCGGTCCGCGTGGCTACTGACGGTTCACAGCCCGTGCTGGGTCAGCGTGTCCTGGATCCGCCGGGCATCGGGCACCCCGATGCGCTGGTAGATCGCGAGTGCCTGGCGCAGCCGCGTGGCCGCTTCCGCCGGGTCACGGCCCAGCAGGCTGCGGCCGATCCCCTCCAGCGCCCGGGCTTCCTCGTGCGGGGTGCCGAGCTCCCGGGAGATCGCCAGCGCCTGGCCACAGTGCCGGGCCGCCTCGTCGGGCGCCGAGGTGCACAACGACAGCTCGCCCAGGCTGTTCAGCGCCTTGGCCAGGCCACTCCGGTCGCCGAGGTCGCGGAACAGCTCGATGGTCGCGGCCGAACTGGCCGCGGCGGCCGGGTAGTCCCCGGTGGCCTGGTGCAGCAGGCCGAGCTCGTCCAGCGCCCAGGCCTGGCCGAGCCGGTCGCCGAGCTGGCGGAACAGGTCCAGAGCCTGCTGCTCGTCGGCGAACGCGGCCGGGTAGTCCCCGATCTGCCGCAGCGCGGCGCCCCGTTCACACAGCGCGTCGGCCTCGTCGAACTGCGAACCTAGACGGCGGGTCAGCGGCAGCGCCTCGTCATAGCTGGCTAGAGCGGCCTCGTACGCACCGGTCAGCCATTGCACCAGGCCCAGGTCGATCAGCGAGACGGCCTCGGCCAGCTGGTCGCCTGAGTCGCGGGCCAGCGCCAGGGCCTGCCGGTGGCTGGCCGCGGCCGCCGGGTAGTCGGCAATGTCGATCTGCACCAGCCCCAGGTGGTTCAGCGCGTGGGCCTGGCTGGGCAGGTCACCCAGATCGCCGAACAGCTCGATGGCCTCGGCCAGCGTGGCGGTGGCGGCCGGGTAGTCACTGGTCAGCTGCTGCAGCAGGCCGAGCTCGTCGAGCAGCCCAGCCTGGCCGGACCGGTCCCCAGCCTGCCGGGCCGCGGCCAGCGCGGTCCGGTACTGGTCCGCGGCCTGGTCCCAGTAGCCGCGGGAGCGCAGGAAGCCGCCCATCGCGGCGGCGATGGCGATGGCGTGCTGCGGCATGCCGTGTCCGGCGGCGTAGCCGACGGCCAGCTGCAGGTTGGGCCGCTCGGCGTCCAGCCACCCGGCCGCGTCCGCGGAGCTGGCCAGCTCCGCGGCGCTGGCGGGCGGGCTGGTCGGTGGCAGCCGCCCGCCAGCCGTGGTCCAGGTGGCGATGTGCTGGCTGGCCGCCGCGGCCACGTGCGCATAGTAGTTGACCAGCCGGCCGACCGCGGCGCGGGATTCGGCGGTGTCGCCGGCCGCGAGGGCACGGGCGTACTGCCGCAGCAGGTCGTGCAGCAGGTACCGGCCGGGGGCTGGCTCGGTGATCAAATGGTGGTCATACAGCTCATCGAGCTGGCCGCGGGTGGCCGCCACGCTGCTGCCGTCCAGCGCGGCCGCCGCGTACTCGTCGATGTCCGGCCCCGGGATCAGCCCGAGCCGCCCGAACAGCCGCCGCTGCGCCTCGGTGAGCTCCTGGTAGGACAGGTCGAAAGCGGCCGCCACCGAGAGGTCCTCGGTGCGCATCACGGCCAGCCGGTCGCGCGCCTCGACCAGCCCGGCCGCCAGTTCCGCGCCGGTCCGGGCCGGGTGGTGCCGCAGCTGCCGGGCCAGCATCCCGATGGCCAGCGGCAGGTACCCGCAGAGCCGGGTTATCTCCCCGGCCGGGCAGGCCGGGTCGGCCAGCTCCGGACGGCCCGCCAATTGGGCTAGCAGCGCCGCCGCCTCGTCCGGGGACAGCGTGTCCAGGCTGATCACCGCCGCGTCGTCCAGCGCGGTCAGCCGGCGGCGGCTGGTCACCAGGACCAGGCTGCCCGCGGTGCCAGGGAGCAGCGGCTGAACCTGCTCGTGCCCGGCGGCGTCATCGAGCACCAGCAGGATTTTCCTGCCTGCGACGTGATCCCGCCAGCGGCCTGCCCGGGCCTCCAGGCCAGGCGGCACCTGCTGGGCCGCGACCCCGGCCGTGAGCAGCAAGCTGGCCAGCGCGTCGGCCGGGTCCACCGGGCGCTGCCCGGCCGTGTGCCCGTGCAGCGGCAGGAAGAACTGCCCGTCCGGGAATCTCCCGGCCAGCTGGTGCGCGGCGTGCACCGCGAATGTGGTCTTGCCGATGCCGGCCATCCCGTCGATCGCGTGGATGCCCACCACCCCGCCGTCGGCCGTGCTGGCCAGCGTGCCCAGCAGTCGGGCGAGTTCGGGCTCGCGGCCGGTGAAGCCGCCGATATCCCGCGGCAGCGACCGGGTGGCGGCCGCCGTCGGCGCCGCGGCCACTGCAGCCGATGCGGCCTGCCGGGCGGCCAGCACCTCGGCGGCCGGTGCCCGGCCGCGGGCCGCCGCGACGAACACCACCCGCACATCCCCGCTCAGCTGGAGCGCGTCCGCCAGCAGTTGGGCGCTTTCCTTGCGGGCGGTCCGGTTGATGCCCCGCTCCAGATCACTGACCGACCGTGGGCTCAGGCTGGCCGCCTCGGCCAATTCCTCCTGGGTCAGCCGCGCCTCGGTACGCAACTGCCGCAGCAGCTCCGCGAACCTCAGCTCCGCCGTCTGCCCCATCGCCCCAGCCTGGCACGCACCGTCGATCCGGGCGACTGAGTTACCCGGGTACTGCCGACTGTACTGACGAGCGAGGAACGAGTGAGGAGGGGAAGTCGCCGCGCCAAAGGGGGCGCGCCGCCGAACTGGACTGAGGAGTCGAGAGAGCGAGGGACGAGCGACCGAGCGACGAGGGAAGGAGGCGGGTCCAGCGCCCCCGGAGGCGCAAGGAAGCAGAGCACGAGCGACCTGAGCGACGAGGGAAGGAGGCGTCCAGCGCCCCCGGAGGCGCAAGGAAGCAGAGCACGAGCGACCTGAGCGACGAGGGAAGGAGGCGGGTCCCAGCGCCCCCGGAGGCGCAAAGTAATGACGCGGGTTAAGCGCCCCCGGAGGCGCAAAGTAATACAGACTTTGGCTGTGGATCAGTTACGGGCGGCGTCGGTCGTGGGGGGCCGATTCCGGCTTATCGAGCCGGTCGGGGCCGGGGGGCCCGGCGGGGTATGGCGGGCTGCCGACGCCGTGGCGCGCCATGAGGTGGCGGTCAAAGCACTGGCCGCGTACCTGGCGGGCGACATGGTGGCCCAGGCCAGGTTCCGGCTGGTGGCGCGTACCGTGCTGCAGCTCTCCGAGCCCGGCGTCGGCCAGGTCCGGGAGTTCGGTGAGGCGGAACTGCCCGATGGCCACACGGTCCCCTATCTGGTCCGCGATCTGATCCCGGGGCCGACGCTCGGCGAGCGGCTGCGGGCCGGGCCGCTGTCGCCCGGCGAGGCGCTCCGGGTGGTGGCCGCGACCGCGGACGCGCTGGCGGCTGCGCACCGGGCCGGCCTCGCACACGGGCACCTGGTGCCCGCGAACATCATCCTGGCCCCGGGCGGGCTGCGGGTGACCGACTTCGGCCTGTGGGCGCTGCGCCCGCGGCCGGATGAGGACCGGGCGCCCGGCGCGCTCTCCTACGCCGCGCCGGAACTCGCCGAGGGCGGCCCGGCCACCCCGGCTGCTGACATGTACGCGCTCGGTGTGGTGTTCCTGGCCTGCCTGGCCGGGATCGGGCCCGGCGGCCTCACCCCCGGCCCGGTGGACAGCCCGGCTGACCTCGCCGGGCCAGCCGGGGCGGCCATCGCGGCAGCGGACCACGCGCCCATCGACGACCAGGCCCTGGACATGGTGCCGGCCAGCCTGGCCGCGCTGTGGGCCGCCTGCCTCGGGCCGAACCCGGCGGAACGGCCCAGCGCCGCGCACGCCGCGGTGATGTCCCGGCAGGCGCTGTCCGGCGGCCGGGCCGCAGTGCCCTGGGGCGCTGTGCAGGGCCACCCTGCATCGGACGCCGCCCCCAGCGGCGCGGTTCCGGCCGGCGCGGGCCAGGCGGGGGATACCGTCCCGCTGGCCGAACCCGTGGCCCTGAACAGCCCGGCCGCACAGCGCGGAAGTCGGCACGGCGGCCGTCGGGCCCGGTCCCGGCGAAGGCTGGTCACGGTGGGCGGCGTGGCCACCGTCGCCACCGCCGCGGCTGCGGTGGTGGCCGTGCTGCTGGCCACCTCACCTGGGCCGCGGCCGGCCAGCCCGGCCTCCTCTACCGCTGCCGCGGCGACCAGCCAGCCGGCCGTCGCCGGGGCCAGCCCAGCCGGCTCCGGGTTGCCCACCCCCGAATCGACGTCACCGGTGCTGGCCACCTCCACCCCGACCGCCAAACGGATCCCGCTGTCTCCGCTGGCCGCGATCAACCAGCTGCGGCGGACCATCGCCGCGGATGTGACGTCCGGGCAGGTCCGGCAGGACGTCGGGGTCGACTTCGACAACCTGATCCAGCCGGTCAAGACGGAGCTGGCCGCGGGCCAGCCGGCGCCGGTCACCCAGCTCGCCACTACGCTGCGGGAGAAGCTCTGGACCCGGGTGAGCGAGGGCGCGGTCACGGTGAGCGCCGCCACCGTGCTCAACGACGAGATCACCGACCTGGCCCACAGTGCTTCAACCACCTAGTGCTTCAACCACCTAGTGCTTCAACCACCTAGTGCTTCAACCACCTAGTGCCGCCACCGGTTGACCCCGGGCAGCGATGCGGCTGACCGGCCACGAGCTGGCGTTCAGCCAAAAAAGCTGGTGGGGCCGGCCGCGGAGAGCGACGGCCCCACCAGCACCAGGCGAGAGGGAATTAATCGTTGGCGCAGTCGGTACCGTTCACCTGCAACACGGTGGGTGCCGTGTCCTGGCCGGTGTCGGTGCCGTTGAAGCCGATCGTGGTCGATCCTCCGTTCGCGGCCAGGTTCGCGTTCCAGCTCGCCGCGTTCACTGTGACGTTCTCACCGCTCTGCGACCAGGTGCCGTCCCAGCCGTCGGCCACGGCCTCACCGGACGCCGGGAACGTGAACGTGAGCGTCCACGGGTTGATCGCCGCAGCGCCGTTGTTGGTGATGGTGATGGACGCGCCGAATCCGCCCGGCCAGCTGCTGGTCACCGCGTAGTGCACCGCGCAACTGCTGTTGGCCGGCGGCGGCACGGTGAACGTCACCGGCGGGGACGGCAGCGATGTGTTGCCGTGGCTGTCCACCGCCACCACGTTGTAGGTGTAGCTGTCCCCGATGGTCAGCCCGGTCAGCGGCAACGAGGTGGTCGAGGTGTTGCCGACCAGCGTGCTGGCCCCGTTGCTGCCCTCCTGGTAGACGTTGTACGAGGCCACCTGGTAGGTCCCGGCGGTGGCGGCGGGCCAGGACAGCGTGGCGGTGCCCGAAGTGTTGCTGGACGTGCTGGAGGACAGCCCGGACACGGTGGGCTGGCCCGGCGCGCCCGGCGCGGTGACCCCGGTGCCGCCGCTGCCCGGGATCTGCACCACGGTCAGCGTGTACGGCGCGACCGTGACCGACGAGGTCGAGGTCTGCGTCGCGCTGCTGATCGAGGTGGCGTTGTTGCCCAGCGTGTACACAGTCGGCGAGCCGGACGGGGTGAACCCGCTGTAGGTCAGGCTGACCGTGTAGGAGTTGCCTGGGTCCTCGTTGTCGATGAGCACGTCCAGGCTGCCGCCCGCCCGGCGCACCGCGTGCACCCGGACCAGCGCGTTACTGGACGTCAACGTGACCATCTCGTCGCCCGGCGCGCCCAGCTTGGTCAGCATCTCGATGCCGTAGTACGGCGCGAACGGGGTGTCCACGGCCGGCTCGGTGGTCCCGCCGTAGTCGGTGTTGTTGGAGAAGATGCCCTGATCGCCGTAGTCGGTGGCACCGTCCACCGCGGCGACCGTGCCTTCGCCGTTGTGCTCGTTCCACCAGTCCACGTTGCTGGCGCCGTTCTCCAGCCAGGTCATGTACATGTCGGCGGCGAACAGCGCGCCGGGCTGGGTGTCCATGTCGATGGACGAGTTGGTCTCGGTGACCAGCACCGGCACGCTGGCCGCGTTGCTGATCCCGGCGTACTGGCTGATCTCGCTGTGCAGCGTGCTGATGATCCCGGAGATGTCCTGCGGGTCGGTCAGCATCCCGGCGGTGGACGACCCGCCCGGGTAGTAGTGCACGATCACGCACTGGGTGGCCGAGCCGAGCGCGGTCAGCACGGTCTGGTTCCACGAGTCCGGGTACTCGGAGTTCGTGACGCCGTCCGGCCAGAACCCGGGCGTGGTCAGCACCACGCACACCTTGGCGTTGGCGTCCACCGCGTGGATGGCCGAGATGTACTGCTTGACGTTGGCCGCGTATTCGGCCGGGCCGCAGTTGTAGGTCTGCGACGGCTCGCTGCCCACCGTGACCGGGGAGCCGTTCAGCGACGTGTTGCAGTGCGAGTCGGTCTCCCAGTTGGCGCCGTAGGTGCCGTTGCCGTAGACCTCGTTGCCCACCTCCCAGTACTGGATGCCGTAGTTGTTGGTCACGTCGGCGTCCTGGACCCAGGCCGCGGCCAGCGCCGGCGTGCCGGTGCCGTAGTTGACGGCGATGATCGGCTGCGCGCCGGCCCCCTGGGCGGTGCCGATGAAGTCGCTGAAGCTGGTGCCAGGGGCCACGTACCCGTTGTCGGCGGCGGTGTCGGTCTGCCAGTTGTAGATGTCCGAGTAGGACCCGCCCGGGTAGCGCAGCGCGTCGATGCCGGCCGCCTTGAGCAGGCCCGGGATCGCGGTGTCGTTCATGTCGCTGTCGTAGACGGCGGTGTTCAGCCCGATCGCGTTGGCCGGGATCGTGCCCAGCCCGGCGGTCGCGTTCACGGTGACCGAGTCGGTCAGCGTGGCCGCCCCGGCATGCTCCGCCCCAGCGCTCGCTAACCCGGCGGCAGCGAGTGCGAACGCCGCCAGCGCGGCGAGACTTCTGCGGGTCAATCGGTACTGCCTCAATCTGTGCTGGGTCGATCCGTGCTGCATCGCGGCCTCCTCGCGAATTCCTCAGCCGCCCTGCTGTACGCGGCAGCCGTCAGGACTTTCGTAGGAGCAGGCCCGCCCCCCGTCCAGGCAGATTGTCGAAGCGCTTCCGTGGATCTCCGCTGGCCGCCGGAAAATCCCAGTTCAGAACGCCAGTGCCCGGCTAATCGGCCGCGCCGCAACGCGGCCATGAAATGTAACCAAGCCGGCTCCGCCGTCCCGCGCCCGTTCTGGCGGACTAGGCTCGCCATCGTCCACTGCGAGCGGCCACATTCAGGAACGAGGCACCGTGACTGATGATTCGTCCCCCAGCCAGCAGCCGCCCGGATTAGACACCTCCGTGCCGCACTCGGCCCGGGTGTGGAACTACTGGCTCGGCGGCCAGGACAACTACCCGCCTGACCGGATGGTCGGCGACCAGGTGATGGCGATGTTCCCGGACATCACCCGGCTGGCCCGGGCCGACCGGGCGTTCCTCGGCCGCGCCGTCCGCTACCTGGCCAGCCCGGCCGGCCTCCGCCAGTTCCTGGACATCGGCACCGGCCTGCCGACCGCGGACAACACCCATCAGGTGGCCCAGGCCATCGCGGCCGATTCGCGCGTCGTCTACGTGGACAACGATCCGCTGGTGCTGGCGCACGCCCGGGCCCTGTTGACCAGCACGCCCGAGGGGGCCTGCGACTACGTCAACGCCGACCTGCGCGACCCGGCCGCGATCCTGGCCCAGGCGGCCCGGACGCTCGACTTCAGCCAGCCGGTGGCGCTGATGATGCTGGGCATCGTCGGCAATCTGCCCGACGCCAGCCGGCCGGAGTCGATTATCAGGCAGCTGATGAGCCCGCTGCCGTCTGGCAGCTATCTCGCGCTCAGCGACGGGGTCAACACCAGCGCGACGTTCACCGAGGCGGTCCGGCAGTACAACGAGAGCTCGGCCAACACCTACCATCCGCGCAGCCCCGAGCAGCTCACCAGGTTCTTCGACGGCCTGGACCTGGTCCCGCCCGGCGTGGTCGAGCTGAACCACTGGCGGCCGCAGACCAGCCTGCCCGGCCAGGACGAGGTGCCCGGGATGGGCGGAGTAGCGCGCAAGCCGTGACGCCGGCCTGGCCGGCCTCGGCGCTGAGCCCGGCCGCGGCAGCGGCCGGCGCGAGGCGGCGATCGCGGGTCCGGGGGTCGCCCGCCGGGGCTAGCTCGGTCAGGCCGAGTCGCGGATGACCAGCTCGGTGTCCAGGATGATGTGCGCGGGCTGCTGGCCGCCCCGGGCGATCAGGGCGAGCAGTTCGGCGGCCATCCGGGCGCCCATCGCCTCGACCGGCTGCCGGACCGTGGTCAGCTTCGGGTCGGTGTGCTGGGCCAGCGGGGAGTCCTCGAAGCCAATGACCGCGATGTCATCCGGCACCCGGCGGCCGATCCGGCGCAGTGCGCCGAGCACGCCGGCCGCCATCAGGTCGGACGCGGCGAACACGGCGTCGATGCCGGGGCGGCGGTCGAGCAGCCGGTACAGGCCATGCTCGGCGGACACCCGGCCGAAGTCGCCGAACACGATCAGGCCTGGGTCGGTCAGCCCGGCCTCGTTCATCGCTGCGCGGTCGCCGGCCAGCCGGTCCGCCCCAGGAGCCATGTCCGGCGGGCCCGCGATCGTGGCGATCGTGTTCCGGCCGGTCTTCAGCAGATATTCCACCGCCATCGTGGCCCCGCCCGCGTTGTCGGCGTCAACGTAGGAGATGCCCTCGTCGTTGCCGAACGAGCGGCCGGCCAGCAGCACCGGGACGCCCAGGCTGCGCAGGTCGAGCGGGCGCTTACCGTGCATGCTGACTAGCAGGGCCCCGTCCACGTGGCCGCTGCGCAGGTACCGGGAGGCGATCTGGTAGTCGCGGGGCGAGTGCGCGGTGAGCAGCACCAGCTGGATGCCGCGGGCGGACAGCTCGCGGCTGACACTGCGCAGCATGAGCGGGAAGAACGGCTCGGAGAAGACGCGGGCGTTGTCCTCGCAGACCATGAACGCGATCGACCCGGTACCGCGCGACGCGGACGCTCTCGGCGCCCGGTTGCGCACGTAACCGAGGTGCGCGATGGCCGCCTCGACCTGCTGCCGCGTCTCCGGCCGGACCCGGGCCGAGCCGGTCAGCACCCGGGACGCAGTCGCTGGGGACACCCCAGCCTGCCGGGCGACGTCAGCGAGTTTGGGCCGTAATTTAGTGTCGCCCGGCACGCCAGCCTCCTCGCCAGCCATTTTCCGGTGGCGCGGAATTAGGCGGCGGCAGGCCATCAGAAGTGGCGTGGGTGCCTATGTCGCGCACCGGCTTTGTATCGAGAGTGTTACGGATATGCAAACTCTCTGCTGAATGTTCCGGCTAAATTCACCACTCTGTCAAGGGGCAAAACCAGGCAATCGCGGCACACTGCACGCCCGGTCAGCGCAGCCACAACGGCGATGAAAGTTTCATACCGAGCCTACCTGCGATCTTTACGGTAGACCGGGCGAACGGGCGTGATCAGACGGCGGCCAGGATATCGATCACGAAGACCAGCGTGTCGTGCGCGCCGACGTCCGGCGCGTTACCGGCCTGCCCGTAACCCAGCTTCGGCGGCAGGATTAGTAGCACCCGGCTGCCCACGGGCAGGCCACGCAGGCCGGTTTCCCAGCCCGGGAGGACCTGTCCGGAACCGAGCACGAACGACTCCGGGAAGCCACGTGTCCAGCTCGAGTCGAACACCTTCCCGGAGCGCGATACCACACCGGTGTACTGGACCACGACGGTCTGCCCGGTCTGCAGCGGCTTGCCGTGTCCCCGGATCAGCACCTGCCGGACCAGCTTGCTGGGCGGGGTGGCCTTGGCCGGGATGCTGACCACCGGCCCGTGGCTGCCCTCGGTCACCTGAGGCTGGGCCGGGCCCGGCCGGTAGGGCATGGCGGTCCCGGTGGCGTGCCCGTGCTCCGGCATGGCGCCCAGCAGGTCGAACACGAACACCAGTGTGTCGGTGCTCATGATGTTGGCCTGCGGGTCACCCTTGCGGCCGAAGCCGTAGCGCGGCGGCACCACCATCAGTACCCGGCTGCCGACCCGCTGCCCGGCCAGGCGCCGCCAGGCGGGCAGGCCGGTAGCCAGCGGCAGGCCCTGCGGCTGCCGGTCGGTGTAGCTGTCCACCACCTCCCGGTCCCCGGCCCACACCTTGCCTTCCACGTTGAACAGCACATAGTCGTCCGGCTGGACGACCGGCCCGTGGCCGGGGATGACGGTCTGCACGATGAGCTGGCTGGACGGGTTCCCGGCCGGAATGTTGATCAATGGGTCGGTGCCGAACCGGCCGGTCACCCCGGGCACCGGCCCGGGACTGCTGCCGCATCCGGCCGCGGTCGCCATTGCCAGCAGCAACACGATGAGCATCACGCAGCGTCGCAGCACAGTCATCGTTCCCATCCCTTGGCAGCGCCGGGCCAATTCCCGAGCCGCGCACTCGGGAAAGCAGGTCATTGGGCCAGGGCGGGCCCGCGGGAATGCCACGGGACCGCCCCGGCCGTTCGTTACCTCATTTGGCGGACAGTGATTATGGACGGCCTAGAAGCCGGACGGCGGGGCTGTCGTCGGGAACAGCTGCGCGAACGACTCGAAGGCAGTGGCGATTTCCACCTCCGTCCAGAACCGGTGGTAGTTGAAGACCGGTGCGGCTCCGCCGTTCAGGTAGGCCTGGACCTTGGACCACTGCGGGTCGCCGATGTACCACGGGCGAATGGACAGGAAGGTGTTGGTCGCCGAACTGAGCGGGATGCCACCTGGGTAGGTCCCGGTCCATCCGGACGGGATGTACACCCCTTCGTAGTTGGTCGTGTTGTATGCGCTGGTGAAGTTGCTGTAGTCGGTCCGCGTTTCCGGCGAGGAGTAGCCGAGCGAGTCAGCGTAGAACTTGTGGATGATGTCGATGATGTTCTGCGCGTCGGTCTCGGCGGTGGTGTTGCCGGACTTGGCCGCGTAGTACTCGTACACCTTGGCCAGCGACGCCGAGATCCCGATGTCCTCGGAACAGCCGGACACCGACACGCTCAGGCTGGTGTTGGCCGGTGGTGCCGTGGCACTGGAGGTGTAGTTCTCGCTGGGCTGGCCGGACCAGGTCAGCGTGTTTGGCAGGCAGATGGCGCCGGTGCTCGTGTTGAACGAGGTGACCGACTCGGCCCAGGACACCCACTTGGCCAGGATGCTCCCGGCCTGGGCGTTCCCGGTGTCGTAGTAGTACTCGGCGACCCGTTCCATCGGCCAGGTCTGATAGCCGAACCACTGGTTGCTCGGCGGGTTGGCGTACTCCGGATCCGGTGTGTAGTACATCCCGTCGAACGTGGTGTCACCGGCCGGTGGCTTGGACACGTCGCCGTAGTTGCCACCCCAGTTATTGGTGACACCGCCGGCGATCGCGCCCTGGCTGGATTGCAGCCACTGGAACAGGTTCAGCTGTGTGGTCAGGCTGGCCGCCCAGTCCGACTTGGCCGTCGGCGACAGCGGGATCAGGTCCGGGTCGGTGGACAGCGCCCACGCGGCCAGCGGGTTCTGGTAGCCCTCGTGGATCGCCTCGCCGCTGATCCGCCAGGACCAGGCGCCGGTGCTGGACCCGCCCCAGGCGTAGTACCAGGACAGCAGGTAGGTGTCCTCGTTCGCCTTGCTGGTTCCGGCCGGGCAGGCCACCGAGCCGTCCTGGCTGCACGCCGCGGTGATCTGCTTGAAGTACTTGTCGAACATGGAGTAGCGCAGGTAGTCGCCGAGCTTGGCCGCGTCGGCCAGGGTGCTGGCGATCTGAGACTCCTTGCCCTGGGCCTTGGCGAAGGTGTCCGCGATGTAGGCGGCCTGGACCATCCGGGCATCGGCGTCCGGCGCGTCGGTGTACTTGTACTGCGCCGAGAAGCTGCCGCCGCCGTTGTTGAACAGGTCCAGGAAGCCGTTCGGCCCGCCGAACTTCAGCAGGTCGCAGTCGGGCTGCGGGATCGTGTCCCAGACCGACTCCATCGGGCCGCGCTGGTAGGTGTTGATGAAGCTCGGCGTGGAGGTGGTGTCCTCGCACTGGCCGAAGCCGTACCGGTTGTCGGTGTCCATGATCCACATGGGTGCGTAGATGTTGGACGTGCCGTAGGTGGAGGTGAGCTCGGCGGCCAGCGGGTCGGAACCGACCGGCACCGAGGAGTTGAGCGCGACCGGGTAGTCGTTCGGGTACGGCTCGTCCGGCCCGTACTCGGCCGGCGCGGACGCGTTGTAGGTGCTCTGCCCCGGTTGCTCGGACGCGCTGGGGATCATGTACTCCTGCATGTTGGCCCAGGCGTTGTTGAACGGTGTCCAGTTGCCGGTGACCCCGCCGTAGTCCGCGGTCAGCCACAGGTAGTAGCTGTACGTCTCGGACGTGGTCTCATGCCCGTAGTCCGGGGCCTCGACGATGAGCGTCTCGACCGAGTGGTACGGGATGCCCTTCGGGCTGAAGTAGCCGTTGTTCGGGTTCATGATCGTGTCGTAGAGGTTGAGGAACCACTGGTCGTACGCGGACTGCGAGCTGGACGCCAGCGCCTCGGTGACCGTCGTGGTGCCGGACGTGTACCCGGTCGCCGACGCGGTGATGGTGCCCTGCGCCCCGCCGTCCGCCGCGGTGCTCCCCGAGGCGACCGTGACGTTCTGCGGCACGCTCCAGTTCGACGTGGTGAACGTCAGCGTGGCGCCGGACGAGATGGACAGGTCGGAGTCACCACTCTCGGCCAGCGACACGGTGACGCTGGACGACGGCTGGGCAGACAGGGCGACCCCGAACGTGGCCGAGTTGCCCTGCTGGACCGCGATCTGATTCGGGTTGACCACCACGGTCGGCGACTCGACGGTGATCGCCACCGGGTAGGAGACCAGGCTCTCCTTGCCGTTGCTGGCGACCGCGGTGATCGAGTAGCTGCCCGCCGGCACGTTCGCCCACTGCACCGCCCATGGACTGCTGGTGGCCACGCCGATCTCGGTGTCGTTGGCCGCGCTGGTGCTCTGGTAGAAGGTGACCGAGGTGACCGTGCCGGAGCCGCTGACCGGGCTGGCCTGCAGCGTGATGGCCGAGCCGGGGGTGAAGATCTCCCCGGCGGTGGGGCTGGTGATGGACACCATCGGCGCCCCGCTGCCACTGCCGCTGCCGCCCCCGCCGGTCGAGGTCGGGCTCGGGCTGGGCGAGGGGGAGGGCGAGGAGCTGCCGGTCGAGGTCGGCGATGGTGACGGCGACGGCGAGGCGCTGCTGCCGCCGTTGCAGGCCGTTCCGTTCAGCGTGAACGAGGTCGGTGCGGTGTTGCTGCCGCTGTAGTTGAAGTTCGCGCCGATCTGCACCGAGGCGCTGGCGGCCAGCGAGCCGTTCCAGCTCGCGTTGGTCACCGTGACGGCCTCGCCGCTCTGCGACCAGTTACCGCTCCAGCCCTGGGCCAGCGCCTGGTTCCCGGCGTAGGAGTAGCCCAGCGTCCAGCTGGTGATGGCCGGGCCGGTGTTCTCGATGGTGATCGCCACGGTGAACCCGGTGCCCCAGTCGCTCTGCACCGTGTAGGTCACCTGGCACGAGGTGACGGTGGTGGCGGCCGGGTTGAGCGCGGCCGCGGCGTGCGCCGCGGCCGCCGCACCGCCCGGCGCGGCCAGGTGGGCTGCCGCTGCGGCCCGGGCCACCGCGGCGGACTGCCCGGCCGCGGCTGAGCCGGTCACCGCGGCCGCGGCGCCGCCCGCCCCGGCCAGCATCCCGGCCAGCAGCGCGGCGCTGGCCACACCGCTGGCCAGCGCCCGCAACAGCGATCTTCGCGCTAACTGTCGCATCCGCATCCTCCTCGCGGATAGGGCTGCTGGTGGCGGGTGCGCCGGGCAGCCAGGGGTGGGGCGCTCCCCGCACGCGGAAAGCGCTTCCAGAATTGGCCGGAGTTTAAATTCGGCCCTCTGACCCGTGAAGTGACCAGCCGGGAGATGCCCCGGTGGTGACGGTGGGTGAGCGGGCAACTGGCTTCTGGGCTGGGACGACGGACCGTCCCGCCAGACTGCGGCCGGCATCTGTAACCATCGGTGACTGAACTTTTCACTCACGGCGGGCCGGCCCGGGCGGCGGCCGCGGCCTGCTGGACGGCGGCCCGCCAGGCCGGCCCGGCGCCTGGCCGGATTCCACCCGGGCCAGCGCGCCGTCGATGTCGGCGCCGATCGTGTCGCTGGCCGGGCCGAGCACGGCGGCCGGGGTCCGGTCGGCCGAGCGGCCGAAGATCCGGCCTACCTGGGCGCCGCTGAAGTACGGGCTGGTCACCCCGTTCACCGCGTTGACCGCGGCGAAGTTGGCCGGGAACTCACCCTGGCTGCGGAACAGCTCCGCCCCGGCCTGTTCCCCGGTGAGGAACGTGGCCAGCTGGAACGCGGCCTGCTGGTGCGTGCCCGCCCGGGGCAGCGCCAGGTAGAAGCCACCCGAGTTACCGGCCCCGCCGGGCGCCGTGGTCACGTTCCAGCCGCCGGAGCTGAGCGGGCCAGCCAGCGTGGAGATCCGGTGCAGCAGCCAGGCCGGGCACATGACAGTGGCGAACGAGCCCCGGGTCACGCCCCGGTCCCAGGCCGCCGTCTGCGGGGTGAGCCCGGCGCTCAGCCCGTCCCTGGCCGCCTGCACAGCGGTGTTCCAGGCTTGCTTGATGGCC
Organism: uncultured Actinomycetes bacterium; assembly: GCA_963758575.1. Lineage (GTDB taxonomy): Bacteria > Actinomycetota > Actinomycetes > Streptosporangiales > Streptosporangiaceae > RYN-230. Next base: position 48,756 of record CAVWWE010000057.1, on the reverse strand, counting down.
GGGTTGCTGGTCACGGCCAGGGTGCCGGCCTGGCTGTAGTACTGCTCCTTGGCCTGCGCCGCCATCGTGTTGTACAGGCTGGCCCCCGAGTCGGTGAAGGCCGGACCATGCGGGATGCGGGACCGGAACAGGCGGCCGAACTTCAGGTACCCGGCCCAGGTGGACCAGTCCTTGGCCAGCACCGCCGGGCCGGTCGGCAGGCCGGCCTCGCGCAGCAGGGTGGTCCGGTAGCACGCCGCGATGGGGCCGGTCTCGGCACCCAGCGCATAGGTGACGCCGGGCCGGCTGGCGGCCTGCTGGGCCACCCAGGGCAGCCAGTCGTCGCTGAACGCGCTGTTCCCGCCGGAGATCCCGCCGAGCGTGCTCAGCGGGACGAAGTCGCTGGCCAACGACCCGGTCACGGTGGAGATGTCGGCCATCGGCACGGCCTGGATGTCGGCCAGCCCGTGGCCGGACTGCAACCGCGCCTGGAGCGTGCTCCAGTAGCCGGCCTGATCCGTGGCAGCGGTTTGGATGATCTTGATGTTCGGGTGCAGCCGTTCGTACTGCGCGTACAGCCCGGCGCGCTGGTAGCCGGGATCGCCGAAGACGGCGACGTGCAGCGTGATCACCGGGCCGACCCGCTTGAACACCGGCTGATCCGAGGACACCGTGCAGCTGGCCAGCACAGCGCAGCTGGTCACCAGACCGCAGCTGGCCAGCAGTGCACGTCTGGCCAGCACCGTGGCCGCAACCGGCCCCGTTAATTTCACCCGGTATTGCCTCACCACGGACATGTGCGCCTCCTCGATCAGAAGACGAGAGTTGCCCGCCTGGCACCTCGAGTCAAGGCACCCGAAATGCCAGCTCGCGCCCGGTCCTGAAACTTTCATAACTGGGCCATGCGCGGTTCGGTGAGTATTCCCAAAGCCACCGCACAACTGGGTGAGCAGGGCCAGGAGCCGGGCCGCTAGCTATGGCCCGGCGGGGGTGTGGGCCTGCGGGGGCGGCGTGAAAGTAACGGGCTTATTTTCACGCGAGTGAGTTAGTTGACCGGTTTAGTGAGCGGTCGTTATCGTCGGCGTGTCATCTTTGCAGTCAGCGACTGGCAATATCTGGCAGACTGCCCGGCACCAATGTGGTCAATCCCGGTTACCGGCTAGTGCTCCCAGTGAATACACGACGCAGTTGCTAACCCAGCAGGAGGTGTATGTCGTGAGGCTCAACGCGATCCGATTGACCAGACGCATGCGGTACCTGGCATGCGGGCTGGCCGCCGGGGCCCTGGCCGCGGGCACGCTGGCGGTGGCCAGTCCGGCCCCGGCCAGCGCGGCCACCTCCTGCCAGGTCGGGTACTCGACCAACGACTGGAGCACCGGCTTCACCGCCTCCATCACCATCACCAACGAAGGCTCAGCGCTCACCGCCTGGACACTGACCTACACCTACACCGGCAACCAGCAACTCACCCAGGGCTGGTCCGGGAACTGGTCACAATCCGGCCAGACCGTCACCGTGACCAACGCCTCCTGGAACGGCTCCCTGGCCACCGGCGCCGCCACCCAGATCGGCGCCAACTTCAACTACACCGGCACCAACACCGCACCCACCAGCTTCGCCATCAACGGCACCACCTGCAACGGCACCGGCGTCACCTCCTCACCCAGCCCCACCCCAACCGCCAGCCCCACGTCCTCGCCGACGCCCACCCCGACCCCGACCCCGACCTCGACGGCCAGCGGGCCCGCGCCGCAACTGCACGTGTCCGGCAACAAGCTGGTCAACGCGAGCGGGCAGCAGGAGGTCCTGCACGGGGTGGACCGGTCCGGCACCGAATACGCCTGCGTGCAGGGCAACGGCATCTTCGACGGCCCCAATGACCAGGCCTCGATCACCGCGATGAAGAGCTGGGGCGTCAACGCGGTGCGCGTGCCGCTGAACGAGGCGTGCTGGAACGCGGAGTCCTACGTTGACTCGGCCTACGCCGGCGCCAACTACATCGCCGCCATCCAGGCCTACGTCAACCTGCTGAACGCGAACGGCATCGTGGCCATCCTGGATCTGCACTGGACCGATGGGCTGTACACCGGGAACTCCTCCGGTTGCTCGTCGGCGCAGGCGGTGTGCCAGAAGCCGATGCCGGACGCGGCCGAGGCGATCCCGTTCTGGACGTCGGTGGCCAGCACGTTCAAGGGCAACGACGCGGTCATCTTCGATCTGTTCAACGAGCCGTACGCGTCCCGGGCGACCGGCAGCGCGGTGACCGGCTGGCAGTGCTGGCTCAACGGTGGCACCTGCGCCGGGATCGGTTACCAGGTGGCCGGCATGCAGTCGATGGTCAACGCGGTCCGCGGCGCGGGTGCGAACAACGTGATCATGCTCGGTGGCGAGGAGTACGCCAACGACCTGGGCACCCCCGGGTCCACCACCGACCCGTCGATCCTGAGCTATCTGCCAGGCCGACCCGGACCACAACCTGGCCGTGTCCTGGCACTCCTACAACTTCAACACCTGCTCCACCCAGTCCTGCTGGACCAGTGAGATCGCCCCGGTCATCGCGCAGGTCCCGGTGGTCGCCGGCGAGATCGGCGAGAACGACTGCGCGGACGGTTACGTGGACCCGCTGATGTCCTGGCTGGACTCGGAGTCCACCAGCTACCTGGCCTGGGCCTGGAACGCCGACTTCAACTGCTCGTCCGGGCCGGGCCTGATCACCGATTACAACGGAGACCCGACCGGCTACGGGGTGGGCGTCGAGGCCCATCTCCAGTCGCTGGCCGGGCTCGGCTAGCCACCGGGCCGGCCGGGATGACGAGCAGATCCCGGCCGGCCCGGTCACGACGTGGCGGGCTCCCGAATGTGCTGCGGGAGTCCGCCACTTCCACGTACGGACCGGGACGCGGCAGGCCGCCGGATGATCACGAATTTCAGCTAATTTCATCCGGCAGACCCCGGTACAGGCGGTCTGACCTGTGCAAAGGGTGGTATGGCCGGGGTGCGGCGGGGACGGCTCTGGACCCCCGGAACGCCGGGCCGATACGTTCCCCGCGAGCCGCCGGCCGCGGCGCCCGCACGCCCGCGGCCGGCGTCACTGCCCGCGCGGTACCCCGACACGGTTCCGCGGGGACCGTGCCGGGCGCCCCTCCGCCGGGCACGGTCCCCGGCTGGCACCGGACCGGGCGCCGGCGGGCACGGCATTCACCATGAGGCCGGGCGGTGCCGCCCGGCATGGTCGCCACCGGGCCGGTGATCCCACCCGCCGGCCCGGTCGGCGGACCCCGGCGACGAGGAGCAGGCCATGCCGCGCAGCAACGACCAGCCCAGCGGCCGACCGCGCCGGGGCCGCCGCCTGGCCGCTGCCGCGCTGGCCGTGGGCCTGGCCGGCGCGGCCGCCGCGATCACCGGGGCCGGGCCCAGCGTGGCCGGTTCATCCAGCCGGGAGCCCAGCTGCTGACGGCCAGCTCCAGCCAGGGGCTGGTGCAGGTGTTCGCGGCCCGGACCGCCGGGGGTGCGGTCCGGGCCATGGTGGTCAACGACGACCCGTCCACCAGTTATGACCTGGGCCTGACCGTGCCCGGCTACCACCTGACCGGCGCTCCGGTGCTGTTCTACGGCGCGCAGAGCCGCGCGGTGCAGACGCTGACCGGCGCCCAGGCCCGGGCGGCCGCGGCCACCGTGCCGCCGTACTCGATCACCATCCTCACCCTGGCCCGGGGCTGACCCGGCCCGTCTGGAGGCGACCCCCCATGAGGCTGACCAGACCATTCATTGCGTTAGCCAGCACGCTCGCCTTGCTGGCGGGCGGCCTGGCCGGGGTCGGCGTGCTCAGCAGCGCCGCCGCCAGCACCGCGGGGGGCAGCGCGGCCGCGGCTGGCGGGGCGCGGCTGAGCCTGGCCGCGGCCAAGGCCCAGCTGGCCGCCGCGGTGGGCGCCGGGTACTGGCACACCAGCGGCAACCAGATCCTGGATGCCGCGGGCGACCCGGTACGCGTCGCGGGCATCAACTGGTACGGCTTCGAGACCCCGGATGAGATCGCGCACGGCCTGTGGGCGCAGGACTACCACACGATCATCAACGACATCGCGGAGCTCGGCTACAACACGATCCGGATCCCGTTCTCCAACCAGATGGTGGAGGACCCGATCGTGCCGCAGAACCTGAGCATCTACAACGCGACCGGCCCGATCAACACCGACCTGGCCGGGCTGACCGCGCTGCAGGACCTGCAGAAGATCGTCACCTACGCGGGCCAGGTCGGGCTCAAGGTCATCCTGGATGACCACCGGTCCGAGGCCGGCGAGTCGGCGGAGGCCAACGGGCTCTGGTACACCAGCACCTACACCAGCCAGGACTGGGTCAACGACTGGGTCACGCTGGCCAAGATGTTCGCGAACGACCCCACCGTGGTCGGCTTCGACCTGCGCAACGAGCCGCACACGCCCACCGGGGACACCTACGCGGAGGGCGCGACCTGGGGCACCGGCGACGCCAGCACCGACATCCGGCTGGCTTACGAGCAGGCGGGCAACGCGATCCTGGCGGCCAACCCGAACGCGCTGATCTTCTGCGAGGGGATCAGCGAGAACCCGACCTCATCGGGCAGTTACAACTCCACCTGGTGGGGCGGTGACCTGGCCGAGGCGGGGCAGTACCCGGTCACGCTCAGCTCGCCGGGGCACGTGGTGTACTCCGCGCACGACTACGGCCCGAACCTGTTCCAGCAGACCTGGTTCAACTCGTCCACCACCCCGGCCAGCCTGGACGCGGTGTGGAACGCCAACTGGGGTTACCTGTACAGCCAGGACATCGCGCCGGTCTGGGTGGGCGAGTTCGGCACCGACAACACCGCGGCGGACGTGCAGAGCAGCGCGGCGGGCTCGCAGGGCCAGTGGTTCCAGAGCCTGGTCAGCTACCTGGCCGCCAACCCCTGGATGGGCTGGACGTACTGGGCGCTGAACGGTGAGGACTCCTACGACCTGCTGGACAGCAACTATGACCCGGCCCCGGTCAGCGCGCTGAAACAGTCGCTGCTGGCCTCGATCCAGTTCCCGCTGCCCGGGGCGGTCAACGGCACGCCGCCGCCGACCGGCACCGCGGCCCCGGTGTCCTGCTCGGCGGCCTACTCGCTGACCAACACCTGGGCGGCCGGCTTCCAGGCGCAGATCGTGCTGACCAACACCGGGAGCAGCGCGCTCAGCCCGTGGACGCTGACCTGGACGTTCCCCGGCGACCAGAAGATCACCAGCATGTGGACGGCGACCTACACCCAGTCCGGGGAGAACGTGACCGCGGCCAACGAGCCGTACAACGCGACGATCGCGCCGAGCGGGTCGGTCACCATCGGCTTCACCGGGACGTACACCAGCAGTGACAGTTCGCCCACCAGCCTCGCCGTCAACGGGACGGGGTGCACGTCATGATCCGCCGGACCGTCCTCCCGTGCACCGCGGCGCTTGCGCTGATCGCCGCGGGGATGGTCGCGGTGTCCGGCCCGGCCCTGGCGGCGGACACCGCGACCATCAACGGCGCGACCACCTACCAGACCATGGCCGGGTTCGGCGCGTCGGAAGCGTTCGGCCAGGCCGGCACCGTGATGAACGCCCCGGCCGCGGCGCAGCAGCAGGCGAACGGGGTAGTCACCCAGAGCGGGGAGAGCGTGTCCATCGGCAACGAGAGCTACAACGCCAGCATCCCGGCTGGCAACTCCACCCAGCTTGGCTTCCAGGGCACCTGGACCAGCAGCGACGCCGCCCCCACCGCCTTCACCCTGAATGGGACGGCCTGTAGCCTGTAGCAAGCCCTCGGTGATGCCTGCTGGCCAAGGGGGCGTACCGGGGGAATCTGGGCACATCGCACCAGGGGGATCGGGGTGGCAGCCGAGGAACGGGGCTACGACGCGTTCATCTCGTACAGCCACCGGCTCGACGCGGCCATCGCGGCCCGGCTGCAGGCCGGACTGCAGCGTTTCGCCAAGCCCTGGTACCAGGTGCGTGCGCTGCGGGTGTTCCGCGACCAGACCAGCCTGGCCGCGTCCCCACAGCTGTGGACCACGATCGAGCAGGCGATGGGCAACTCGCGCTGGCTGATCCTGATCGCCTCGCCAGAATCGGCCCAGTCCCCATGGGTGACCAAGGAGATCTGCTGGTGGCGCGAGCACCGTCCGGCCAATCACATCCTCATCGCGGTCACCGATGGCCAGCTGGTCTGGGACACCAGTGCCGGTGATCTGGACTGGGCGGCCAGTACGGCGCTGTCCAAAGAGGCGCTTGGGCGCGCGTTTCAGCAGGAACCGCGCTGGGTCGACGTGCGCTGGGCCCGGGACCTGGAGAGCAGCCTGCGCTCGGCCGACCCACGGTTCCAGGACGCGGTGGCCGACCTGGCTGCCGCCATCCGCCAGCAGCCCAAGGACTCACTGATCGGTGAGCACATCCAGCAGCGGCGCCGGACCATCCGGTCCTTGCTGGCCGGCCTGGCCGCACTGGTCATCCTGCTGGCCTTCGCAGTGGCAGCCGCGGTCGTCGCCGTGCGCCAGCGAGACCGGGCCATCCGCGAGGAAACCGTGGCCACCGCGGGCCAGCTCGCGTCCACCGCCATCACGCTGACCGGCTCGCATCCTGACCTCGCGCAGCTGTTCGCGGTCAAGGCCTATCAGCTCGATCCGGGCAATCCGCAGACCCGGGCCGCGCTGTTCGCCGCGGTGCAGTCCGACCCACAAGTGCAGCGGTTCATCGACGCCCCTGGGCAGGTGTCGGCCATCGCCAGCTCCGCCAACGGGCGGACGATCGTGGCGGGCACCAGGAACGGCTGGGTGCAGACCTGGAGTGTGCCGGGCTTCAGGCCGGTCAAGGTCGGCCGGCTGAACGGGGTCATCAACGCGGTCGCGGTCAGCGCGGACGGGACCACGATCGCGGCGGCGACCGGGGAGGACGCCAGGATCTGGGGACCCGGCCGGCGCGTCCAGTCCGGTTCGGCGCCGCCGGGGACCACGTTTAGCGCGGTGGGGGTGTCCCCGTCCGGCCGGTTCGCCGCCTTCGGCGCCTACCCCTCCCTCTCCGTACTGGACACCAGCACCCGGTCCTGGGCGCAGCTGCGGATGACGGGATCCGAGGCGCGCAGCCGACTCCGCCCGCCCGCTATCACCAACATCGCCGTGCCGAGCGAGGCCGAACTGGTCGCCTTCGACGGGTACTACGGCTCCTGGCAGCGCATCGCGCTGCCCCGGCTGGCCGTGCTCAGTTCCGCGCACGACGTGTTCGGCCTGGGCAATTTCCCGGCCTACGCGTACGCGCTCTCCCCCTCGGGGTCAGCCGCCACCTACAGCGACGTGGCGGCCGGGCGGGCGCTCCAGGTGTGGGCCGTCGGCCAGCGGTCCGGCGTGGCCGGGCATGCCCGCACCGGCGGCCGGCTGGCGCTGGCCCTGGCCATCAGCCGGGATGGCCAGTGGGTCGCGTCCGAGGATGCCGGCGGCATCCACGTGTCCCGGATCTCCGCGGCCCGGTCGGCCAGCCCGGCCACGTCGTACCCGGGCGCGGAGCCGATCTTCGCCACGTCGCTGGCGTTTCTGGGCGACAGCAACACCCGGCTGGTCTCCGCCTCGGGCGACCTGCTCACGGTATGGAATCTCAGCCAGTACTCGCGGATCGGTCACGCGATGCGGATCCCGATGCCCTGGCAGTGCGGGGAGGTCTGCCCCGGGCCGCGGCTGGCCGTCCGGCCGGACGGCCGGGAAGCGGTCATCACCGACAGCAACGGGAACCTGCTGCTGAGCGTCGGCCTGGGGGCCACGTTCGGGAAGGTCTCCCAGCTCGGCGGGGGCTCTACCCAGCAGTATGGGCTGCCGCAATGGAGCCCGGACGGCGATCGGCTGTACCTGTACGGGGCCAAGCTCTACTCGATCACCGCGTCAGGTGGCGAGGCAGCACTCACGGATCACCTGGTCGGGGAGCATGCAACGTCAGGGCAGGCCGAGCCGGATGCGCCGCAATACGTATCGATCTTCGATGGCGGCGGAAAGTTCACCCTGATCGACGCGGCGGGCAACATCACGATCGGCACCGACTGGACCGGCCTGGGCGGCGCGCTAATCAGCGGGCCGTCCACGCTGCACCCGAATCCTGGCCTGTACCAGCACCAGGCGGCGGTCGACCCGGCCGGCACCCGGGCCGCCCTCATCGACCAGGTCACCAGGCAGGTCTATGTGGTCAACCTCAAGACGGAAACCAGTTGGCTGCTGCCTGGCATCCGGGCCTACCAGGTGGGCTACGCCGGCCCGCGGCTGGTCATCCAGCGCGAGAACGGGGACATCGACCTGCGCGGCACCGACGGTAAGAAGCTGATCCGCTCCATCCAGGCGGGGACCCCGTGGGACTACGGCATCTTCGCGGTCAGCAGCCAGGCCGCGGGCGCCCCGGGCCTGGTCGCCGAGGAGCGGGCGAACGGGCAGGGCGTCATCGCCGACCTCCGGTCCGGGCACGTGCTGGGCGTGTTCCCGATCGGCAAACCGTCGCCCTACCAGCAGACCACCATGGCGTTCACCCCGGGGGACAGAGGGCTGGTCACCGTGACGGAAGGCAAGAGCAGCTCGCGCGACGGCGTGCTCAGCCAGCTCAACCTGGTCCCCGCGGAGTGGGTGAAGGTGGCCTGCGCCACCTCGGGGCACAGCCTGACCGCGGCGGACTGGCGGCGGTACATCTCGAACACGCCCCCGGCCCAGCTGGGATGTGCGGCATGACCGGCGTAGCCGAGGCCAGGCAGACCGGCGCGTGGTGGCCGGAGGGGGAGGGGCGGCTCCCGTTCGCACTGCGCATCGGGGTGACCGGGCACCGCGACCTGGCCGACCCGGACGCGCTGACCCCCGCGATCGACGAGGCGATCCAGGCGCTCACCCAGCGTGTCCTGGGCGCCCCGGCCAACCCGTCGCTGCTGATCATCTCAGCGCTGGCCGAGGGGGCCGACCGGCTGGTGGCCAGGCAGGTGCTGGCCCGGCCAGCGGCCGAACTGGAAGTGGTACTGCCGCTGCCCGTCCACGAGTACCTGCAGGACTTCCCCGCCGAGGCGTCCAAGGACGAGTTCACCGAGTTGCTCGGCCGTGCCGCCCGGGTCTGGCAGGCACCGCCGGGCAGTAGCCGCGAGGAGGCCTACGAGCGGGCTGGGCGGCACATGGTGGACCGGGCCGACATGATCATCGCGCTGTGGGACGGCCAGCCGTCGCGCGGCCGCGGCGGCACCGCCACCATCGTGTCCTACGCCCGTAGCCAGGATGTCCCGGTGGCCTGGGTGAACACTGCGCTGCCGTCGGATCCGGTGTTCTGGTACGACCAGGAACGGGCGGCCCGGGTCGAGGAAGCGGCCCGCGAGTTCCGCGAGTACAACTCGGCTGAGATCAGCGAGTTCGCCGACCGGGAACGCGCCGAGTGGCAGCGGGTCGAGCCCCCGGCCGACGGCACCGGTCAGGCAGCCATGCTCAGCGAAGCGTGCCAGATCGTGGGCGGGTGGATCCTGCCCTACTTCGTCCGGGCGGACGCACTGGCCAGCCGCGTGGAGCGCGTCTTCAACGTGACCAGCTGGGCCATGTTCCTGGCCGCGGCGGGGGCGGTCGTCAGCGTGGCCTGCCAGGTCGCGTTCGCGCCGCACCAGCCGTGGATCGCCGGGCTCGAGATCCTACTGCTGCTGTTGCTGGTGGTGATGCCGCTGGTCAGCCGGCGCCGTCGGCTGCTGGACCGGTGGATCTCCTACCGCTTCCTGGCCGAGCGGCTGCGGTCTGGGTACTTCCTGGCCCTGGCCGGGGCCGGGAACCGGCCGCCCCCGCGCGACCGGAATGAGCGGGCGGGCTGGGCGTCTGATCCGACCGAGGTGTGGCTGCGCCGGGCCCTGGAGGAGGTGACCGCGCTGCGCCCGCAGGTCCGGATCGGCCCGGGCGACCTCGCGGTGCTCCGCGACTACCTGTGCGACCGGTGGCTCGGGGCGCAGATCCGGTATCACGAGAAGTCCGCGCGGCGGCAGGGCACGTGGGACAGCCGGCTGTTCCTGGCCACCGGCGTGCTGTTCGCGATCACCGCGGTGGCCGCGTTCCTGCACCTGGTGGGCTGGGGCGAGCACGACGGGAAGGCCTCGGAACTCGGGATAGTGCTGATCGTGCTGTCCATCTGCGTGCCCGCGGTCGGCGCCGCGCTGCATGGCATCCGGACCCAGTCCGAGTTCCGCCGGCACGCCCAGCGCTACCAGCGGATGGCCGTTCTGCTCCGGCAACTGGAAGCGGACCTGAGCCGGGCCCAGTCCATCGAGTGGATCCACGAGATCGCGGCCGACGCCGAGCGGGTGATGCGGGCCGAGAACAGCGACTGGTTCGGCGTCATGCGCTTCCACGACGTAGAACTGATCACGTTAGCCACTGGCCCAGTCAGTCGCCCGCCTGGCCGGAAATATCTATGGGGCAGCGTGCGCTGTATGTCCTGAAGGACCACATGCGAAAGCGGTCGCACTGCACGAGCTAATGCTCAGGTCCGCTGGTCATCGCGGTGCCTGCAGTCGCTCCGAATGGGCCCAGCCCGGTGTTCGTTCGGAAAATGTCTTCCTTCCGTGCACGCGCACGATGACTTGCCCAGCTGCCCTGGACCTCGGCGGTACTTTTCGAATTTCTTAGAGCCGAGGCTGGCATGGACGCAATTTCCCGCCCCACCGATGTCATCAGGGCATGAGTACCGCCCATCGGTCGGCCCCGGTCCGGCAGAGCCCGCCGAACAGGATAAACAAGCTGAACAAGCGGCCGCCCACGCCCACACCTACGCCGCCGGCGCCCTCGCGGTGGCTGCTGTGGGTCGTGCTCGGCGGAGTGCTGCTCGGGACCCTTCTCCTCTTCCACCCGGGTATCGGGGGTTCGACGACCCGGCAGTTCAGCTACAGCGGCTTCGTCAGTGAAGTGACGGCCAATAAGGTTTCGACGGCGACGATCAGCTCGACCGGCCAGGTGACCGGAAAGCTTGATAACGGCGTCGCCTACACCTCCCAGATCCCCACCGCACTGAACGACAACGCCCTGTCCCCTCTCCTCCTCAAGCACAAGGTCCAGGTAACAGGAGCCAGTTCGAGCACCTTCTCGGCGGCGGCCGTGCTTTTCTCTTTGTGGCCGCTCCTGCTCCTGGTGGGTCTGTTCGTCTGGTTCGCCCGCCGCGGCCGCAAGCAGATCGGCGGAATCATGAGCTTTCGCCAGTCAAAGGCCAAGCTTTACGACGAGGAGAGGCCTGCCACACGTTTCACGGACATTGCCGGTTATGAAGGATCCAAAGCCGAGGTCATGGAAGTCGTCGACTACCTGAAACACCCTCAGCGTTACGCGCAGGCCGGCGCGGTCGGTCCTAAAGGCGTGCTCATGGTGGGTCCGCCCGGGACCGGGAAGACGCTGCTGGCGAAGGCGGTGGCCGGCGAGGCGGGCGTGCCCTTCTTCGCCCTCAGCGGGTCGAGCTTCGTGGAGATGTTCGTCGGCGTCGGCGCGGCCCGGGTCCGGGATCTCTTCACCGACGCCCGCAAGCATGCTCCCTCGATCATCTTCATCGACGAGATCGACGCCATCGGGGGCCGCCGCGGTCCAGGTGGGTTCGGCTCGAACGACGAGCGCGAGCAGACCCTCAACCAGTTGCTGTCCGACATGGATGGTTTCGAGCCCGGCGCCAGCGTGGTGGTGATGGGAGCGACCAACCGGGCCGAGATCCTCGACGCTGCGCTGTTGCGGCCTGGCCGCTTCGACCGGACGGTGGACATTCCCCTGCCCAACCAGAAGGAGCGGGCGGCGATCCTGGCCATCCACGGGCGGGGCAAGAAACTCGGTCCCGATGTGGATCTCGACGTTGTGTCACGGGGGACGCCGGGGTTCGCGGGCGCTGATCTCGCCAATCTCGTGAACGAGGCGGCTATCAACGCCGTGCGGGATGGGCGCGATGTCCTGTCCGCCGCCGACTTCGCCGCGGCCAGGGATCGCCTGCTGATCGGGCGGCGGGATGGGTCCAACGTGCTGCTGCCTGAGGAAAAGCGCTCGGTTGCGGTCCACGAGGCCGGTCACGCGCTCGTCGCCGTCCTATCGGAGCACGCCGACCCGGTGGCGAAGGTCACCATCCTCCCCCGCGGTGCGGCGCTCGGGGTGACCGAGCAACTGCCGGAGGCCGAACGCCACCTGTACCGCCAGAGCTACCTCACTGACACGCTCGCGGTCCGGCTCGGCGGCCGGGCCGCGGAGATCGTCGTCCTCGGAGAGCCCTCGACCGGGGCCGCGAATGATCTGGCTGGTGCCACCGACCTGGCCACCCGCATGGTGCGGGAATGGGGCTTCTCCGCTGAGGTCGGGCCCGTCGGTTATGGCCCGGAAGGACCGAGCCGTGATAACCCGTTCGCGGGCCGTCCCTATGCCGAGGAGACGCAGCGATCCATAGACCGGGAAGTAGCCAAGCTGCTTCAGGAGGCCGAGAGCAGGGCGACAACGCTGCTGCGCAGCAACCTGAACTCCCTCCGCCGGGTCGTTGAGCTCCTGCTCGAACGGGAGACCATTGACGGCTCAGAGCTGGCGGCCATCGTCGGGGTGCCCGAACGGCACGCCGAACCAGAACTGGTGTGGGCCCCCCGGGCTGTAGCGATGACCCCGGCCAAGCCGGAGCACGGCGGAACTAGCGCGGCCAACGGGAAGGCCGCGCCGGTCGGCTAAGGCCTTGCGGGCAAGCCGCAGCCTAAGGCCGCTGGCCCGGGTCCGTGGCGATGGCATCCGGCTGCTCCGCGGCGGCGATCTTGGTCCGCAGGTCGTCCAGGCTGTGCGCCGCGACCACGTGGGTGAACGAGCCGTTGCGGGTGCAGGCCACCCACGCCGCGCCCTGCTCGATCTCCCACCGGTCCCCGTAGTCCAGCAGCAGTCCCCGCAGCTTGCCCTGCTCGCCGCCGACCGCCTCCGGCGCTAACCCGCCCGGATCCCCGCGTCCGCTCACGTTCGCATCAGCCATGGCAGCGCCTTACAAGCCAGGTAGAGCTATGCCAAGCTATGCCTACGAATGCGCAGTTCAGGTGTGCTTTACTGATGATCATGCCTGATCGGCCGGTTATCGACCCGTCCGGGCCGGAGCTTGTCTACGTGCAGGTCGCCGAGCATATCGAGAGCCCGGATCTGGTCCGGCGAGCTGCGGTGGGCACCCGGCTGCCCGCCGAACGGGACCTGGCCACCGAGTACCAGGTAGCACTGGGCACGATGCGGCGTGCCATCGAGGAACTGCGGTCACGCGGACTCGTCGTCACCCTCCCAGCCAAAGGCACCTTCGTGGTAGCTCGATGAGGTGGGCTGAGGCACAGTCGTTTGACCGGGGCTTTTCTTCCTGAACGCCAGTGCCTGGCCGGTGTCCCGCCCCGCGACGGGACACCGGCCAGGCGGCTAAAAGGACGGGCTACGGGACGGTGGGGTAGGCGTTCTGCACGAGCATCTGAAACTCGGCCGGGAACCACTGGCCGGCCGGGATGTCATAGCCCGGTATCGAGTTGGTGGAGTAGACGTTGCCGCTGCCGTCGGTATTCGTCCCGTTCGGGTCGCAGTGCGGGTCACCATGCGAATGGGTGGCGGTGGGGTAGTCGCCATCCGACTCACCAGGTGGCTTGATCCACACGTACGCGTACAGGTTCGGGAACGAAGACACCGGGTTGGCCTGCGGGAACGCGCCCAGGCCCGCGTTGTTCTGGTTACACCAGTCACCACGGAACGGGCGTTCGTCAATCTTGGACGCGTTCACGAACGAGGCGGTCGTGGTGCACGTCGTGGTCGAGCACGCCGCGGTGGGCCGGTTCGGGCCGCCCCAGCCGTTGCGTGAGGTGTCGATCAGCATCCCGACGGTGCTCGGGAAGCCGGCCGACACCAACTGTGAATACATCTCCTCGTCATAGCTGAGCTCGTCGATGTACGGGTCGTAGGAGTAGTAGGTGACCGAGTTGACCGGGTTGCCGTCCACGTTCTCGGTGGCGGTCATGTACGGCTCGGTGGTCGGCGTGTAGTTGGCCGTGTCGCTGATGAACCCGTCCACGCTGTTCACGCCGGCCGTGGTGCCCGACGCCACCGACTTGTACAGCGACACCGCCGGGCCCATGTTGCTGGGCCAGCCCAGCCAGGCCGAGTGCGCGATGTTGACGTAGTTGTACACGTTCGGGATCGCGTGCAGCGCGTTCAGCGCGTACTGGATGCCGTCCACGTAGGCCCCACTGGAGTTGGCCTGGGCGCAGTTCGCGTCGCTCAGGTTGGTGACCAGGTTGGGCAGCGAGTCCGGCTCGATGATGGCCACGATGCGCAGGTTGGTGTGCTCGTAGTCGGACAGGATCTGCGCGATCGGGCTGATGTAGTCCTGCTCGTAGTACTGCAGGCCGTTGTTGCCCACGGTCAGCTCGCCGTTGGAGGCGAGCGCGGCGCAGTCCCGGTTGGGCAGGTCGTAGATCACGATCGGCACGATCTCCGGGGTGCTGCCCGATTCCTTGCTGACCGCGTTGGCCAGCTGGGCCTGCAGGCTCATCCGGCTGCTGTTGTCCGAGCCGCCGTAGATGGCGCCGATGTGGTCCAGCCAGATACCGGTGGACTGCTGGCCGACCAGCGTCATCTGGCTGGCCAGCGTGGCGCTGGCGCTGGCCACCGAGGTGGCCACCTCGGCCGTGTAGTCCGGGTTGACGTACCAGTTGGACCCGGTGAACGGGTTGGTCACGTGCGACGGCGTGCTGGTCGAGCCGGCCGCGGTCTCGGTGCCGGTGACGCTGACCGAGGTGCAGCCAGTCGCGCTGGCGGTGAACGTGGCCGCGCCGGTGCCAGACGAATTCGCGGTCACGGTGACCGGCTGTGGCAGGTTCCAGTTGCTGGAGTTCAGCGTGATGGAACTGCCGGATGTGATGGACAGCCCGCTATTACCGGAGCTGGCCACGCTCACCGTGATCGGGGTGGACGGCGACGCGGTCAGCGACACGCCGAACACCTCGCTGGTGCCCTGGGCCACGGAGAACGTCGCCGGGTCGGCTTGCAGCGCCAGGCCGGAACTGCACGAGCCGCCGCCACCGGTACTGGTTGACGTCGGCGTCGCGGTGGGCGTGGGCGATGAGGTTGGTGAGCTGGTGGGGCTGGCGGTTGGGGTGGGGCTGGGTGAGGAGGTGACGCCGGTGCCGTTGCAGGTGGTGCCGTTGATGGCGAAGCTGGTGGGTGCGGTGTTGGTGCCGGTGTAGTTGAAGTTGGCGCCGATCTGGGTGGCGGCGCCGGTGGCCAGGGAGCCGTTCCAGGAGGCGTTGGTCACGGTGACGGTCTCGCCGGATTGTGACCAGTTCCCGGACCAGCCCTGGGTGAGTTGCTGGTTGCCGGTGTAGGTGTAGGTCAGTGTCCAGGCGGTGAGCGCTGAGCCTTCGTTGGTGATGGTGATGGAGGCGGTGAAGCCGGTGCTCCAGTCGTTGGTCGAGTACCCGACCTGGCAGGAGGTGGCCGCGCTGGCCGGCGCGGCGGTGACGGCCGCCAGGCCCGCGCAGCCCAGACCGAGCACGGCTAATGCGGTCAGCACCCGCCGAAGCCGGAAATACCCAGCTCTGATGCGCAACGTTGGTCTCATGCAGGGATCCTCCTCGGGGCAGTCCACGTCGGCCGCTCTCTGCGGCGAACATAGGCATGACCCAGAGGGCTGGTACAGACGGCCGGCCGCGCCGCAGCTGGGCGGGCCGCGGTGGCAGCCGCTTGACCGGCCCGTGGCGGCCCCGGGGCGGCCGGCGGCACGGCTGTGAGCAGGAGCGTTCTGCTAAATGGGGGTAGGCGCGGGGGGCAGGCGGGCACCTGGCCGGCCCCGGGGGACCTGGTGAAAAGGGCGTGCCGATCAGGAAAGTTTCAAGTCAGAGGACGTCGTGCCCGGGGTGCGGCTCGGCCGGGATGGTGCCGAGGCGGCCGGCCTGGAAGTCCTCGAACGCCTGGACCAGCTCGTCCCGGGTGTTCATCACGAACGGCCCGTACGCGGCCACCGGCTCCCGGATCGGCTCGCCGCCCAGGACCAGGATGTCCAGCTCGCGGCCCGGGCCGTCCTGGACCGGGCTGGCCTGCACGGTCAGCGCGTCGCCGGCGCCGAACGTGGCCAGCTGGCCGGTGCGCACCGGGCGGTGGTCCGGGCCGACAGTGCCGGATCCCGCCAGCACGTAGACCAGCGCGTTGAAGTCGCGCCGCCACGGCAGCCGCAGCTGGGCGCCGGGCTGCAGGGTCGCGTGCAGCAGGGTGATCGGCGTGTGCGTGATGCCCGGGCCGGGGTGCCCGCCCAGGTCGCCGGCGATGACCCGGATCAGCGCGCCGCCGTCGGGGGAGGACAGCAGCGATACCTGCTGGGCCCGGATGTCCTGGTAGCGCGGGTTGGTCATCTTGAGCCGCCGGGGCAGGTTGACCCAGAGCTGGAAGCCATGGAACAGGCCGCCGCTCATCACCAGCTCCTCGGGCGGCTCCTCGATGTGCAGGATGCCGCCGCCCGCGGTCATCCACTGGGTGTCGCCGTTGGTGATCAGCCCGCCGCCGCCGTTGGAGTCCTGGTGCCGGAACACGCCGTCGATGATGTACGTCACGGTCTCGAAGCCGCGGTGCGGGTGCCAGGCCGTGCCCTTCGGCTCGCCGGGCGCGTAGTCCACCTCGCCCATCTGGTCCATGTGGATGAACGGGTCCAGCTGCGCCAGGTCCACGCCGGCGAACGCGCGGCGGACCGGGAAGCCCTCGCCTTCGTACCCGGATGGCGCCGTGGTCACGTGCAGCACCGGCCGCTCGGCCGCCGTGGCTGAGTCCGGCTCCGCGACGCGCGGCAGGACCAGGATGTCTTCGACCGTCACCGCTGGCATGGCATCTCCTCTAGACCGGGTTGCTCGTGCCACTGCCAACATTAGTTGATCGCTCAACATTCCGCTAGCCACGCTCCGTTACCGGCCCGTTATCCGCCCATCGGCACCGTCCTTTTTGCCGGGATTGCCCGGCCCGGCGGCCGCTCGGGCACACTCGGCGGGTGGCTCCGCTCACGGCAGGGGCGATCCTCGATCGCCGCTTCCGGCTGACTGTCCCGCTCGGCCGCACGGCTGCGGCCCGCGGGACCGGCGCTGTATGGCGGGCCACCGAACTGGGCACCGGCGCGGACGTCGCGGTCAAGGTGCTGGCCGCACACCTGGCCGGGGACACGGTGGCGGAAGCCCGGTTCCGGCTGGCCGTCCGGACCATCACCCAGCTGACCAGCCCCGAGGTCACCCGGGTGCTGGACTACGGGGAGATCGCCCAGCCGGGCGGATTTGCGGTGCCCTACGTGGTGCGGGAACTGGCCGACGGCCGGCCACTGGCCGGCCTGCTGGGCGGAGTGCCGCTGCCGCTGGACGAGGTGCTGCGGGTGGTGGCCACGGCGGCCGACGCGCTGGCCGTCGCGGACCGGGCCGGGCTGGCGCACGGCCGCATCCATCCGGGCAACGTCATCGTCGGGCCGGACCGGGTGCGGATCACCGACTTCGGCCTCGGCCCGCTCTGTGCCGGGCCGGCCGGTGGCCTGCTCAGGTATCAGGCGCCGGAACTGGCGGCCGGCGGCGCACCGGCCCCGGCAGCCGACGTGTACGCGGTCGGCGTGCTGTTCGCCGCCTGCCTGGCCGGTGCGGAGCCGTCGGCCGGTGCGGCGGTCCGCGCCGCGGCCCGGGTCATCCCGGCCAGCCTGGCCGGGCTGTGGGCCGCCTGCCTGGCCACCAGCCCGCGGGACCGGCCCGGCGCGGCGCACGTCGCGGTGCTGGTCCGGGAGGCGCTGGCCGAGATCGTCGGCCCCGCGCTGACCGGGTCCGGGCCGTGGCCGGTTATGGCAGCTTCCAGTCGATCCCCGGGGCGCCCTGCTCTTCCAGCGCCGCGTTGGCCCGGCTGAACGGCCGGGTCCCGAAGAAACCGCGGTCGGCCGAGTTCGGGCTGGGGTGGGCCGACTCGATCAGCGGGACGCTGCCCAGCAGCGGGGCCAGGCTGCGCGCATCACGCCCCCACAGGATGGCCACCAGCGGCTGCTGCCGCGCGGCCAGCGCCCGGATGGCCTGGTCGGTCACTTCTTCCCAGCCCTTGCCGCGGTGCGAGCCGGGCTGGCCCGGCTGCACGGTGAGCACCCGGTTCAGCAGCAGCACACCCCGCTCGCTCCACGGGCTGAGATCGCCGGTCGCGGGCGCCGGGAAGCCGAGGTCGGCGGTGTACTCGCGGAAGATGTTGATCAGGCTGGGCGGCAGGCGGCGCACGTCGGGCGCGACCGAGAAGCTGAGCCCGACCGGGTTCCCCGGCGTCGGATAGGGATCCTGGCCGACGATCAGCACCCGCACGTCGCTCAGCGGTTGCTGGAACGCGCGCAGCACCTTGTCGCCGGCGGGCAGGTACCGGCGGCCCGCCGCCAGTTCGGCCCGGAGGAAGTCACCCATCGCGCGGATCCGGTCCGCGACCGGCGCCAGCGCTGCCGCCCAGCCCGGGTCCATGATCTCGCTCAGCTCACGCCCTGCCACGGGATCACCCTACGGCTCCTGGTGCCGCTCGTGCGGCCGACCGCCCGATCCGCGCTCGAACAAATATTTGAGAAGTTTTGTATGCTCACGGTATGGACGCTGCCTTGCAGGCATCGCTGCTCGACCTGGACGACGAGCCGGTCCCTGGGCCGCTGGGCCAGACCGTGCGCCGGACCAGGCTGGATCACGGCGCCTGGGTGGACATCCGGCCCGGCTGGATGTCCGGTGCGGCGGTGCTGTTCGACCGGCTCCGGGACACCGTCCCGTGGCGGGAGGAGCGCCGCCGGATGTACGAGCGGGTGGTGGACGTGCCCCGGCTGCTCTGCTTCTACGCCGAGGGTGAGCCGCTGCCCGACCCCGCGCTGCTGGCCGCCCGGGATGCGCTGACCGGGCACTACTGGCCGGACCTGCGCGAGCCGCTGTGCACCGCGGGCCTGTGCCTGTACCGGGATGGCCGGGACAGCGTCGCCTGGCATGGTGACCGGATCGGCCGCGGCTCCACCGAGGACACCGTGATCGCCATCCTGTCCCTGGGCACGCCCCGGGCGCTGCTGCTCCGGCCGCGCGGTGGCGGGCCCGCGCTGCGCCACGAGCTGGGTCACGGCGACCTGCTGGTGATGGGCGGCAGCTGCCAGCGCACCTGGGAGCACGCGGTGCCCAAGACGACCCGGGCCACCGGCCCGCGGATCAGCGTTCAGTTCCGCCCGCGCGGGGTGCGCTGAGGCTAGGTCACAGCGTTAGGCCGGCCTTGAGCTGGGCCAGGCCCTGGTCGATCGTGCTGAACAGGTCGTCGATCTCGACCTCGCCCCGGTCCAGCATGGGCAGCGCGGTGGCCAGAATGACGCCGAAGATCGCACCGGCTATGGTCCGCACCTCGGCATCGTCCGGTTCCCGGCTGGCTCGTTTGGCCAGCACGGCAGCGAATACGTCGATGGTGCGGGCGAACTCGTCCAGCGCCCGGGCCCGGATTTCCGGCACGGCCAGGGTGAGCATGGTCGTCTCACGGAACCGCTGCCGTTCTTCCGCGGTGAACCGGGGCCGGGCGTCGGCCATCGCGGCCCGCATCGCGGCCAGTGGGCCCAGCTCGGCCGGCTGCTGCTCAAACGTCTGGAACGCCAGCACGTCCAGGTCATCCTGCAGGACCACGTCCTCCTTGGTCGGGAAGTAGCGGTAGAACGTGGCCGGGGAGACCTCGGCCGCCTCGGCGATCTGCTCGACCGTGGTGCCGCTGTAGCCCTGCTTGCGGAACAGCCGCAACGCGTGCTCGCGGATCGCGGCACGCGTCTTGGCCTTCTTCCGCTCGCGCAGCCCGGGGGGCTGGTCAGCGGTGCCGATCTCGGTCATGACCCTGATTGTCCACCGAACCGGGCCCGGTGGCGACTGGATGCGGGGTGCCGTCAGCTGGGCTTCCACCGTCCGGAGCCGCGGGGGCGGCTGGGGCGGCTGGCACGGCTGGCGCGGCGCTGGCGGCTGGTGCCGCCGCGGCGCCCCGGCGGGGCAGGAAGATCAGCGCGAGCACGGCGCTGACCAGCGCGATCACCGCG
This sequence comes from uncultured Actinomycetes bacterium, assembly GCA_963758575.1. Taxonomy (GTDB): domain Bacteria; phylum Actinomycetota; class Actinomycetes; order Streptosporangiales; family Streptosporangiaceae; genus RYN-230. The sequence continues at coordinate 28,732 of CAVWWE010000057.1, read as the reverse complement.
CACACCACGAGCATGATGTCCTGGCCGTGCACGTAGGCGGTGCGGACCATGACCAGCAGGTCGGCCGAGTGGGTGGCGTGCGCCACCGCCACTCCGCCGGCCACACTGCTGCGCACCGCGTCGGCCGCTGCGGTCGGCAGGTGGCCCAGGCTGAGCTGGCTGCGGTAGCCGGACAGCAGCACCGTGCCCAGCACCGCCACCCCGATGGTCGCACCGACCTGGCGCAGCGCGGTGATCAGCGCCGAACCCGAGCCGCTGCGCTCGGCGGACAGCGCGCCCAGCGCCACGTTCATGGCGGCCGGCATGGCCAGGCCGAGGCCCAGGCCCGCCACGATCAGCCAGGTCACCGCCAGGCCGGTGCCGCTGGTCACCTTGGTGGCCGCGCCTACCGCGAGTGCCGCCGCCATGATCGCGAAGCCGACGGAGACCAGCGGCCGGGCGCCCAGCGGCGCGGCCTTGGCCGGCTGGCCGTCCTTGCTGCGTGCGGTCTGCAGCCGGGTGCCGGTCAGCATGCCGACGACCATCCCGACGATCAGCGACAGCATCCGCAGCCCGCTGCCGAATGAGTCGAAGCCCAGCACCTCCTGGAAGTACTGCGGGATGGCGAACAGGATGCCGAACATCGCGAACGAGACGAACGTGGTCAGCGCGGTGCCCCAGGTGAACCCGGCCGAGCGGAACAGCTCGAGCTGGACCAGCGGCTGCCTGCGCCCGGTGATCCAGCGCTCCCAGGCCACGAAGCCGGCCAGCACCACGGCCCCGGCCAGCATGGTGGCCACCGCGGTGGCGTCGCCCCAGCCATCCTGGCCCGCCTTGATCAGGCCGTAGGTCAGGCTGGCCAGGCCCAGGCTGGACAGGGCGATCCCGGGGATGTCGATGCTGGTGCTCCGGGCGCCATGCGACTCCGGCATCAGCAGGGCCACCGCCACCAGGGCGAGCACCACCACCGGCACGTTGATCAGGAAGACCGAGCCCCACCAGAAGTTGTCCAGCAGCCACCCGCCGAGCAGCGGGCCGACCGGGAAGGCGATGAAGGTCGCGCCCATCACGACCGCGATGGCCCGGGGCCGCTCCTCGTCGGTGAACATGACCGGAATCACCGCGATAGACATCGGGAAGATGGCCGCGGCGCCCAGGCCGAGCACCGCCCGGGCCGCGATCAGCTCGGCCGACGAGGTCGAGAACGCGCACGCCGCTGACGCGGCGCCGAACAGCACCAGCGCGATCAGCAGCAGCTTCTTGCGGCCCATCCGGTCGCCGAGCAGTCCGGCCGGGAGCAGTGCCGCGGCCAGCACCAGGCTGTAGGCGGCGGAGAACCACTGCAGATCGGTAGTCGAGGCATGCAACTGGGCGGACAGCACCGGCAGGGCCAGGCTCAGCACGGTCAGGTCGAGCCCGACGACGAGCACGCTGGCCGCGATGGCCACCAGCGCCCACCACTTGCGGGCATCCGAACCGCTCATGGTCACCACCTCGTTCACTCCCTCAGGGTTCTGGTAGCGGATCCAAAAAGAAAGCTACTCTCAGATTAGAGTCAATGTCAACTGCGTGCAGCCATCACCTTGTCTTCGGGTGGGTAGGCAGGCGCGGGTGTACCTCACCACATGAATGATTCAGCCACGTGCTCTGGACCGCGTGATTGGTTCAGCCACGGGGTTGGCGCTGGGCCCACGGAGGACGGTGCGGACCTGACGGGCGATCTCGATGTCCTCGCGGGCGGTGATCACCAGGGTGCGCACGGCGGCGCCTGGTGCGGTGATGTCGGCGTCGCTGGACGCGGCCTGATTACGCTGCTCGTCGATGGCCGCGCCGAGGAAGGTCTCCGCCTCGCCGTCGCCCACGATGCAGGCCACGACCAGGTCCGGGTTGTCGAACGCGGCGCCGTGCGCGTGCGTGAGCGAGTAGCCGAGCTCGCCACCCTCGTGGATCGAGCCGGGCGTCTCCGGCGCCACGTGGCTGGGCACCCCGCCGGGGAAGGAGAACTGCCTGAACAGTCGGCCCATCCCGGCCGTGTCCTGGCCGATGCTGGGATAGATGTCGGTATAGCTGCCATCCAGCCAGGTGCCAGCGTTGGCGGCCGGCCGCCGTGCCCGGGGCCGATCACGTACATCATGTCCAGGTCGTGGGTGACGATCATCCGGTTGAGGTGGGCCCAGATGAAGTTCAGCCCGGGCGTGGTGCCCCAGTGGCCGAGCAGCCGCGGTTTGATGTGCTCCGGGCGCAGCGGCTGCGCCAGCAGCGGATTGCTCATCAGGTAGATCTGCCCCACGGACAGGTAGTTCGCGGCGCGCCAGTATCCGTCGAGCGCTTGCAGCTGATCGCTGGTGAGCTCGGCCTGCGCGGTCACGGTCATGTCGGGATCAGCTCCTTGGCTGGGATTTCTTGCCGGACCAGGCAGGGGCCGGTCTGGCCTGGGGCAGTTGGCGGAGGAACGGGTCGGCCGCCGCGTGCGCACTGACCCGGACCCGGGCATCCACCACGGTTGCGCCGTCGGCGCAGGCGATCACCGGGTTCAGGTCCAGCTCGCTGACCTCGGGCAGGTCGTCGGCCAGCCGGGACACCCGGAGCAGGGCCTCGCGCAGCGCCGCGATGCTGGCCGGTGGCTGGCCACCGCGTCCGAGCAGCAGCGGCGCGGCCCGGATCGAATGGATCAGGTCGTCAGCGTCGGTCGTGGTCAGCGGCGCGAGCCGGGCCGCGTGGTCATCGAGCACCTCGGTGGCCACCCCGCCCAGGCCGAACACCACCAGCGGACCGAACACCGGTTCCTGCACCACGCCGATGATGACCTCGGTGCCGCCGCTGATCATGGGCTGGACCACCGCGCCGGTGAACCGGCCCGCGAACCGGCTGGCCAGCGTGCCGAACGCGGCCCGGGCCTGGTCCGGCCCGGCCAGCCCGAGCAGCACCGCGCCGGCCTCGCTCTTGTGTACCAGGCCGGACACCGCCGCCTTCATCGCGACCTGACCGCCGAACTCCGCGGCCGCGGCGGCCGCCTGATCCGCGTCGGTGACCAGGCGGAACGGCGCCATCGGCAGCTGGTAGCAGCGCAGCAGCCGGTCGGCCTCGGCCGCGGGCAGCCAGCCGCCGCCGGGCATCTCGGCCAGGAAGGCCGCAATCAGCCCCTTGGCCTCGGCCACCCGCAGGCCCGGCAGGTCCGGCACGGTGTCGGCCGGCCGGGATCGCCACGAGCCGTACCGGGCCGCCCGGCCGAGCGCCCGGGCCGCGCTCTCCGGGTAGGCGTAGGCGGGCACCCCAGGGCCGCCGCCCGAGCCGGTGCTGGGCAGCAGCCGGACCGACTCGGCCTGGTCGAGCACGACCGCGGCCAGCGGCACCGGCAGCCGGGCCGCGGTCAGCGCCGGGATGAGGTCGGACGCAGCGGTCGGCACGACCAGCGCCAGCACTGCGTCCACCCCAGCGTCGCTGGCCGCGGCGGCCAGCGCGGCGGCGAACGCGTCCGCGCTGACCGCCGCGGTGGTGTCGATCGGGCCACCGACCGCCGCGGCCGCGGGCAGCAGCCCGGTGAGCTGGGCCTGGATCTGGCGGCTCGGGATGGCGACGGACAGGCCGGCCTCCACGCACGCGTCCGCAGCCAGCACCCCGGCCCCGCCGGCGTTGGAGATGATGCTCACCCGGCGGCCCGCCGGGACGCGCTGCTCGGCCAGCAGCACGGCCGCCTCGAGCAGTTCGCCGAGGCTGGTGGTGGCGATGACGCCGGCCTGCTCGAACAGCGCCTGCCGGGTGATCAGCGGGGCGGCGGCGGCCGCGGTGTGCGAGGCGGCGGCCCGCTGGCCGGGCGCGGACCGCCCGGCGTGCACGGTGAGCACCGGCATGCTGGCGCTGACCCGGGCCGCACTGCGGGCGAACTTGCGCGGGTTGCCGAACGACTCCAGGTAGAGCACGGCCAGCCGGGTACGGCCGTCTCCCGCCCACCACTGCAGCATGTCGTTGCCGGACACATCCAGCTTGTCGCCGACCGAGGCGAACGACGAGATGCCGATGCCGAGCCGGGAGAAATGCTCCAGCAGTGCCACGCCGACCCCGCCGGACTGCACCACCAGCCCGGCCGTGCCGGGCCGCGGGCGGCGCGCCGCGAACGTGGCGTCCAGCCCGATGTCCGGCACGGCCACGCCGAAACAGTTCGGGCCGACCAGTCGCATCCCGGTCTGCCTGCACATGTCGAGCAGGCCGGCTGACTGCACGGCGGTCAGCCCCGAGGTGATCACCACCAGGGACCGTGCGCCGCGTTGGCCGCATTCCTGCGCCGCGGCCACCGTGGCGGCGGCTGGCACCGTCAGCACGGCAAGGTCCGGCGGTTCCGGCAGCGCGCTGGCCGACGGCACACCCGGTACGCCTTCGATGTCGCCGCCGTCCGGGTGCACCGCGTACAGCGGGCCGGCGAACCCGGCGTCCTTGATGTTCCGCAGGATGAGCCGGCCGATCGAGTCGGCCCGGTGGCTGGCCCCGACCACCGCGACCGAGTGGGGGGCGAGCAGCGGCGCCAGGCTGGCCACGTCGGCCCGCTGCTCCCGGCCGGCCACCGCGTCCAGGTAGCGGCTGGGCTCGCCGAGGCCGGCGCTGCGCGGGATAGGCAGGGTCAGCTCGACCACGCCGTCGTCCAGCCGCCGGGTGGCGCTCAGCCCGGCGTCCGCGAACACGCGCAGCATGGCGATGTTCTCCGGCAGCGTGGCGGCCGTGAAGGTGTGCACGCCGTTGGCGCGGGCCAGCGAAACCAGGTGCTCCAGCAGCAGGGTGGCCACCCCGCGGTGGTGCATCCGGTCGGCCACCGCGAACGCCACCTCGGCCGTGCCGGGCTGGCCGGTCGGCTCGTAGCTGGCCACGCCGACCAGATCGGCGCCGAGGAAGCCGAGCAGCGCCCCGTGCGGCGTGCTGTCGTCACGGGTGACCCGGCGGCCCTCCTGCTCGGCTGCGTTCTTGCTCAGGCTGAAGAAGCGGAGATACAGGTTGTCCGGCGACATCTCGTCGTGCAGTCGTTTGACCTGCGCGAAGTCGTCTGGGCGGGCCGGGCGGATGGTGATCGTGGTGCCATCGGCGAGCAGCGCGTACGAGCACCCCGGTGCGGTGAGCGCGGTCACCGTGACACCTCCTCGCTCGCTCCGCAGCCTCCGCAGCCAGCGTCGCCGGTCGCGATCGGCGTGGATCAGGGGCGAAGGTCCCGAGCCACCGGCACGGCAGGCCCGTCCGGCCCGGCCTGGGTTACCTCGCACCACCATGATGGCCCGCCCGATTGGCGTGCTTGTGCCGGGGCGGCCCGAGTTGAGCCGCGCGAACGGCCAGTTCCCGCACCTGGCTGGTCCCGGTGAGCCAGTGCGACCTGCAGCGGCTCACCCTGGAACGGCGGCTGCCCGGTCAGGCACTCGTACCCCACCACACCCAGCGCGTACAGGTCCGAGGCCGGCCTGGCCGACTGCCCGCTGACCCGTTCCGGCGCCAGATAGCCCATGGTGCCGAGCAGCGCCCCGGTGTTGGTCAGGCTGGCCGCCCGCGGCGAGGAGGCGATGCCGAAATCGGTCACCTTGACCCGGCCGTCCGCCGCGATCAGCAGGTTGCCGGGCTTGATGTCGCGGTGCACCACGCCGCTGCGGTGCGCGGTGTGCAGCGCCTGCGCCGCCTGGGCCAGCACGTCCGCGGTGCGCCGCGGCGGCAGCGGCCCGGTAGCCAGCAGGGCGGCCAGCGACGGCCCGTCCACCAGCTCCATGACCAGGTAGGCCGGGCTGGCCGGGCCCGCCCCGGCGTAGTCGTAGACCTGGGCGATGCCGGGATCGGACAGTTGCCCCACATAGTGCGCCTCGGCATGGAACCGGGCCAGGATCACCGGGTCATGTACGTATTCAGGCCGGAGCAGCTTGACCGCCACCGGCCGGTCCAGCACCTGGTCCACGGCGCGCCACACTTCGCCCATCCCGCCGGCCGCGATCAGTGACTGCAGCCGGTACCGGCTGGTCAGTTCCGTGATCGGCCGCATGGCGGCGCTCTCTACCCAGCAGCGGCCACCTCATCCGGCCAGCCGGCTAACCGCTCATCCGGCGCTCTGCGGTCTACACTTTTCCCGTGCTGACCTCGGGGGCCACCGGTTTATGAGACCGGTCGATCCGCGGCTGCTCCGGTACGCCGCGGCCGCCCGGGGCTACCTGGTCCTCGCCGTCGCGACGGGCCTGGTCAGCACTGGGCTGATCCTGGCTCAGGCCGGGCTGCTGGCGCACGCGCTGGCCAGCGCGGCCCTGGGCACCGGTGCCGTGGCGCTCGCGGGAACGCTGGGCGTGCTGCTGGCCGTGCTGGCTGCCCGCGCGCTGGCCAGTTACGGCGGGGAACTCGCCGCGCTGCGCGCCGGCGCCGCGGTCAAGTCCCAGCTGCGCCGCAAGCTGACCGCGCACCTGGTCCGGCTCGGCCCGGCCTGGCTCGGCGGCCAGCAGGCCGGTGAGCTGGCCGCGCTGTCCAGCAAGGGCCTGGACGCGCTCGACCCGTACTTCGCCCGGTTCCTGCCCCAGCTCGTGCTGGCGGTAGCGGTCCCGGTCGCGGTGCTGATCCGGGTGGCGCTGGCCGACTGGATCTCCGCGCTGATCATCGCGGTGACGCTGCCGCTCATCCCGGTGTTCACGGTGCTGGTCGGGCTGCAGACCCGGGCCCGCACGCAGCGGCAGTGGCAGCTGCTGGCCCGCCTCGGCGGCCACTTCCTGGACGTGGTGCAGGGCCTGCCCACGCTCAAGCTGTTCGGCCGCGACCAGGCCCAGGCGGACGTGGTCCACGAGGTCACCGACGAGTACCGGTCCGCCACCATGGCCACGCTGCGCATCGCGTTCCTGTCCGCGCTGGTGCTCGAACTGTCCGCGGCGCTGGCCACCGCGCTGGTCGCGGTGGAGATCGGGCTGCGCCTGCTGGCCGGGCACGTCAGTTACCAGACCGCACTGCTGGTGCTGCTGCTCACCCCCGAGGCGTATCTGCCGCTGCGCGCGGTCGGCGCCCAGTTCCACGCCAGCATGGAGGGGGTGACCGCAGCCGGCCGGGCCTGCGACATCCTCGACGAACCCCTCCCAGCCAGGCTGAGCTCGGTAGCTCCGGTCCCGCCCGACCTCCGCCAGCAGACCATCCATTTGAACGCGGTAACCCTGGCTTATGACACCCGGCAGCGCGCGGCCGTCGATCACGTATCGTGCTCCATCCGGCCGGGCGACCGGATCGTGCTGACCGGGCCGAGCGGTGCCGGGAAAAGTTCCCTGCTGGCCCTGCTGCTGCGCTTCGCGTCGCCGACCGAAGGGCGTATTACGGTCGGTCCAGACGCGGTGGACATCGCCGGCCTGGACCTGGCCGCCTGGCGGCGGCAGATCGCCTGGGTGCCACAGCACCCGCACCTGTTCGACGGGACGGTGGCCAGCAACATCGCGCTCGGCCAGCCGGACGCGACCGCGGCGGACATCGCGCGGGCCGCCGCGGCGGCCGGGGCGGCCGAGTTCATCGAGGCGCTGCCCGGCGGCTATCAGGCGGCGCTCGGTGAGCGGGGCGCCAGGCTGTCCGCAGGCCAGCGGCAGCGGATCGCGCTGGCCCGGGCGTTCCTCCGGGACGCCCCGCTGCTGCTGCTGGACGAGCCGGTTGCGCACCTGGACCCGATCACCGCGGGGCAGATCATGGACACGATCGGGCGGCTGATGGCTGGCCGGACCGTGCTGCTGGTCACCCACCGCCAGGCCTGGCCCGCCGGTTCAGCCGCTGCGGGCGGCCGCGAACTGCGGCTCGATCAGGGCCGCCCGGTCCTGGCCTCGGGCTGCTTCGGGCCGGTGCCCGCGCCGGATGCGCTGGTGGGCACGCCATGACCGCCGCCCCGGCGGCGCGGCCACCGGTTAGCCCACCCGCCGCCCCAATACACCCGCTGCTCCAGCTGCTCCGGCTGGCCCGGCCGCTGCGCGGCCAGCTGGTGCTGGCCGTGCTGGCCGGCGCGCTGTCCACCGGCTGTGCCGTCGCGCTGCTCGGCACGTCCGGTTTCCTGCTCGCCCGGGCCTCGCTGCACCCCAACATCCTGGCCATCTCGGTCGCGGTGGTCGCGGTCCGCGGGCTGTCGGTCGGCCGCGGGGTGTTCCGCTACGTGGAGCGGCTGGGGTCACACGAGGCCGCGTTCCGGGTGCTGGCCGATGTCCGGGTCCGGGTCTACCGGCAGCTGGCCCGGCTTGCGCCGGCCGGGCTGCGCGACTTCCGCTCCGGTGACCTGCTGGCCCGGCTGGTGTCGGACGTGGACGCGACCCAGGACCTGTTCATCCGCGGGCTGGCCCCGCCACTGACCGCGGCCCTGGTCGGGGCGGGCGCGGCGGCCGCGGTGGCGCTCATCCTGGCCCCGGCCGGGCTGGTGCTGGCGGCCGGCCTGCTGGTGGCGGCCCTGGCCGTGTCCTGGCTGGCCGCGGCCCGGGCCGGGCAGGCGGCCCGGCGTACCGCACCGGCCCGCGGCGAGCTGACCGCCCGCGTCACCGACCTGCTGGCCGGGTCGGCGGACCTGCACGCGGCGGGCGCCCAGGACGCCGCGCTGGCCGCGGCCGACGTCGCCGATCACGAGCTGACCAGGCTGGCCCGGCGCAGCGCGGCCGGCGCCGCACTGGGCAGCGGGCTGTCCCAGGCGGTGGCCGGGCTGACGCTGTGGGGCGTGCTGCTGCTCGGGGTGGCCGCAGTGGGCGGCGGCACGCTGACCCGGGTGCCGCTGACCGTGCTCACGCTGACCGCACTGGCCGCGTTCGAGGCAGTGACCGCGCTGCCCGCGGCGGCCATCCAGCTCGGCCAGGCGCGGGCCAGCGCGGCCCGGGTGTCCGCGGTGCTGGACGCGCCGGACCCGGTCGCCGAGCCGGTCACGCCGCGGCCGCTGCCGGCCGGGCCGCTGCGGGTCAGCCTGCGCGGCGCCCAGGTCCGCTACCAGCCGGACGGCCCGCTGGCCATCGACGGTGTGGATCTCGACCTGGCCGCTGGCCGGCGGGTGGCGCTGCTCGGCCCGAGCGGGTCCGGCAAATCCACCGTGGCCGCCGTGCTGCTCCGGTTCGTCAACCTGACTGGCGGCACCGCCACCCTGGACGGTGCCGACCTGGCCAGCTACGCCCCGGCCGAGGTGCGTACCGTGATCAGCGGCTGCACCGAGGATCCGCACCTGTTCGACACCACCATCGCGGACAACATCCGGCTGGCCCGGCCCGGGGCCGGCCAGCCCGACCTGGACGAGGTGGCCGCGCGGGCCCGGCTGCTGACCTGGATCCGGTCCCTGCCGCGCGGCTGGGACACCATGGTCGGGCCGGGCGGCATCGCGGTGTCCGGCGGGGAACGCCAGCGGATCGCGCTGGCCCGGGCCTTGCTGGCCGACCCGCCGCTGCTCATCCTGGACGAACCGGCCGCACATCTCGACCCCGGCAACCGGCGGGCGCTGACCGCGGATCTGCTGGCCGCGACGGCCGGGCGGGCCACCCTGCTCATCACGCACGATCTGGACGGGCTGGACCAGGTGGACGAGATCGTGGTGCTGGCCCGCGGCCGGGTGGTGGAACGCGGCACGCACCGGGAACTGTGCCAGGCCGGTGGCCTGTACCAGCGGATGCACGAGGCGGTGCGGTCCTAGCGCTCAGGCGGCCGTCTCGACCAGCCGGAAACCGTCCACCATGTCGGCCTGGATGACGATGATCTCGTCCCTCCCGTCCACCACCCACGGCTGCAGCAACTCCCGGTACCGGGACGCTTCGGCCGGGTCGGTGAGCCGGGTGGCCCGGCCCACGATGATTACGCTCCAGCCCAGGTGGGTGTCCGGGTCGATGAGGTCCGCTTCGTAGGCCACGACCGTGCCGGCCCCGTCGCGCACCGCCGCGCTGATCGCGGTGCCCAGATAGGCCCGGATGATGACCTGATCGCCGGCCACCGCGTGATTGACCGGCCGGATGGCCGGCAGCGCCAGATGGGTGAACACCAGGCGGCCCAGCGATACCGTGCTCAGCAGCCGCAGTGACTCCGCGCGGGGCAACGATTCCAGCCGCCGCTGCGCAGTCATCGCCATGGCTCCTCCCCGCTGTGAGCGTCACTATCCAGCGTTACGGCTGGCGGGGATAGGGACCAAGGTCCCGGCGGCGCACCCGGTAGACCCTACTTGTCCGGCCAGAACTGCCTGGCGGCGCTAAACCCGGCGGGCCAGTTCGGCCAGGCCGCGGGCCAGGTCCCGGCGGCCCTCCGGGCTGAGCGAGGCCAGCGTCCGGTCCAGGGCGGCCCGGCGCTGGTCACGCACCCACTGCGCGACCCGCTGGCCGGACTCGGTGCTGCGCAGCGTGATCTCCCGCCGGCTGGCCGCCGCCTGCTGGCGGGCCAGCAGCCCGGCGGCTACCAGCCGGTCGCACAGCTTGCTGGTCGCGGACGTGGACGCGCCCAGCATCCTGGCCAGCTTGGTCAGGTTGATCGCGCCGGCCTCGTCCACGATCAGCAGCGCGCGCAGCTGGGCTGGCGGCGTCACCGAGCCCAGTTGCTCGACGGCCCGCTGCATCGCCTCGGCCAGCACGGACAGCCCCGCTTCGGCGCGGGCCAGGCCGGTCTGCTCGCCGGGCGAATCGCTGATCATGTTGCTGTGCATCTGCGGGGAATGGTACTTCGCCGGCCGGAGCCTGGCATTAAGGCCGCGCTAAGCTCCCGGGGCGTATTCGGGAGGAACCTGCCCGCCAACCCGTGTCACGATCTCCGCGGCCAGGTCCCGGAGCTTCATCCGGCGATTGTTGGACGCCCGCCGCAGCGCCCCGAACGCCTGCTCAGCCGGGCACTTCGACTCGGCCATGATGATCCCGATGGCGTGGTCGATGACGGCCCGGGAGGACAGCGCCTGGTTGAGCTGGGCGGCCAGTTCCCGGGCCTGCTGGTACCGGCTGACGGTCATGATCGCGGCCGAGGCGAGCGGAACGAACAGCCCCACCAGCCCTTCGTCCAGCCGGTCGAAACCGTCCTCGCCGCGGCTGCTCAGGTTCAGCGCGCCCAGCCGCTGGCTGCCCAGCCCGAGCCCAGCGGCCAGGTAGCTGCGCAGCCCCATGTCGGTGGCCAGCGCGGTGAAGTCCGGCCAGCGCTGCTCCGCCTCGTTCAGGCTCCAGCTGTTGATCTGCTGCCGCCGCGCCGCGTCCATGCACGGGCCATCGTGCAGTAGGTACTGGCGACGGTCCATCTCTTCCTGCTCCGCATCGGTGGCCGCCGCCGTGGCCGGCTTTCCGTCGTCGTCCAGCACGGTGACGCTGGCCGCGTGGCAGCCAGGCACCAGCCGGGTGGCCAAGGTGAGGATGCTGCCCAGGGTCTCCTGGACCGACTCGTCCTCAGCCAGCGTGCGGCCCAGCTCGGTCAGTGATTCGAGCAGGTCCTCGTAGCGCTCGCTAGGCAGTGCAACGTGCTTGTCCTCGGCAACCAACGTGACCTCCTCTCGCCTGGTCAGGATGACCGGCAGCCGACTGCTGCCTGGTTAACTGCCGCGCAGCGGGCTGCTCAAACGGCCGCCCGGCCGGGCCGGGCCGGGACGCCGCCCCGATAGGCGTCCCAGTCGGCCCGGTCAGCGGGCAGGTCATCCGGGCTCCGGGCGGCCGTGCAGGGCCGCCAGCCGGTCCTTGGCCTCGGCTGCGGGGATGCCGAGGATGGCCGCGATCAGGTCCCAGCTCATGTCCGCCTGCTGGGCCAGGTCGAGCAGGCTGGCTTCCAGCCGGTCGAGATACAGCCGCACGTTGCTGAGCAGGACCAGGGCCGCGCCCACGTCGAATGGCTCGGCGGGCGGCTGCCCGGGCGAGCCGGTCCGCTGCGCCACCGCGCTGGCCGCGCGGAGGTCATCCAGCGGGCGGGGGAGATGCCGGGCGGCCGGTGCCGGCTGACCCGGGACGGGCCGGTTACTGGCCGCGGCGAGCCGGGCCCGCGCGCTGTCCAGCACGTCGCGATCGGGTGCTGGCAGCGGGCGGGGGCCGTGAGTGAGGGGAAGGGGCGCTGCGCCGGACGGCGGGCCCTCGGCTTCTATGTTGAGCACGGCTGACTCCTGCTGTCACGAGTGACAGAGGTAGCCACGCTGCCGGGCTACATCCTGGGCGCGCTGGGGCGCTTTGGGAATTATGTTCACCCAGGCAGCCGGCGTCAAATGAGAGCGGCCGGCGCGTTCAGTGCGTGCGTTTTGTCCATTGCGGCTCGACGGCGGTCCACTCGGCCGCCCAGTCCTGCAACCGCCTCCGGTCCAGCACGGCTTTGGCCAGCCACAGCACGATCAGCAGCACGATGCCGAGCGCGGCCGGGGTGAGCGCGATCACGGCGATGACCCGGCTGGCGATCTGGCTCTCCCCGATCGGCGGGTAGGCCAGCTGGCCCACCCGGTCCACCCAGATGTACACGGTGCGGCCCGCCTTGCTGCCGACCGGAGCGGGAACATTGCCGGTCTGCCGCTGCCCGTCCGGGGCGGTCCACCGGGCCCGCGCCCAGACGAAGCCACTGGCGCCGTAGAGCGGGTCGTCGGCCGCCCGGGCCACCTTGTCCACCAGCACCGCGGGCACGTACCGCTCGCTGGCCGCCTGAGCCCGGGCCGCGCTGTACGAAGCGGCGCTGGTCAGCTTGCCCAGGCCGATCGCGGCCAGCGGGCTGGCGATCAGGAACGCGAGCACCAAGCCGATGCGCAGCCACGCCTCAGCCCGGTCCGAGCCGCGGCGGAGCGGGTTGGCGTCCAGTCCGGCGCGACGGGCAAGCGCAGCCACCAAGCGCATCGGTGTCCGCCTCACAGCAACCATCATCCCTCTAGCCGGAGCAGCCCGCTCCCCGACCCGTCACCTTCGCCGCTGGCCCGGGCCGCCGCCGCTACAGACAAGCTGAACGGCCAGCCGCTACCGTTGGTTCAGGCTTACCAGCAGCTTAGAGGCTTGGGGGAGGCCGTGGGGTCGCCGGATCAGCAGCCGATGTTGCCGCAGCTACGGCGCGACGACCTGCTAACCGAGCTGCAGTCCCGGCTGCAGACCGTGCTGGCCACCCGGGACCGGGTCTACGCCCTGCTCGACGCGGTCGTCGCGGTGGGCGCCAACCTCGACCTGGAGATGGTGCTCAAGCAGATCGTGGAGGCCGCCATCACCCTGGTCCGGGCCCGCTACGGCGCGCTCGGGGTGATCGGCGACGGCGGCCGGCTGGCCGAGTTCGTGCCGGTCGGCCTGGCCGACGAGCAGATCGCCGGGATCCACCACTGGCCGGAGGGGCTCGGCCTGCTCGGCGCACTGATCAGCGATCCGCGCCCGCTACGGCTGCCGGACATCGCGGGCAGCCCCAACTCGCACGGCTTCCCCGCCGGGCACCCGCCGATGCGGTCGTTCCTCGGCGTGCCGATCCGGGTCCGGGCCAAGGTGTACGGCAACCTCTACCTGACCGAGAAGGAGGGCGGCGCCGACTTCGACGAGGAGGACGAGGCGCTGCTGGTGGCGCTGGCCGCCGCGGCCGGCGTGGCCATCGACAACGCCCGGCTGTACGAGGAAGCGCGGCGCCAGCAGCGCTGGCTGCGCGCCAGCAGCGAGATGACCAGGCGGCTGCTGTCCGGAGCCCGGTCCGACGAGGTGCTCGCCCTGATCACGCAGCAGACGCTGGACATGTCCGGCGCGGACCTGGTCGTGCTGGCGGTGCCCACGGCGGACCGGCAGCAACTGGTCATCCAGCATGCGGCCGGCGCCGCCGCGGACGACGCGATCGGACTGGTGCTGCCGGCCGGCCGGTCGCTGTCCGGCCGCGTCATGGTCAGCGGCGAGCCGGTCACGGTGGCCGATTTCGGGCACGACGAGCGGGTGGCGGGCGCAGCCCGGGAGCACCTGCCGCTCGGGCCCGCCATCCTGTTCCCGCTCGGCGAGCCAGGCGATGTGCGGGGCGTGTTCACCGTGGGCCGCGAGCCGGGAGCGATGCCGCTGCCCCCGCAGGCGATCGAGATGATCAGCACGTTCGCGGCGCAGGCGGCCATCGGGCTGGAACTGGCCGAGCACCGCAGCGACGCCGAGCGGCTGGCCATCCTGCAAGACCGCGACCGGATCGCCCGGGACCTGCACGACCTGGTGATCCAGCGACTGTATGCCACCGGCATGTCGCTGCAGGGCGCGATGCCGCTGCTGACCCGGCCGGAGGCGGCCGGCCGGGTGAGCGGCGCGGTGGATGCCCTGGACGAGACCATCCGTGAGATCCGGTCGGCCATCTTCTCGCTGCAGGCGCGGGGCGACAGCCGGCCGCAGGGCCTGCGTGCCCAGGTGCTCGAAGTGGTCAACGAGATGAGCGTCCCACTCGGTTTCGCACCGTCGCTGCGGCTGGTCGGCCCGCTGGACGAGACGGTGCCGTCCGAGGTCGGCGAGCACCTGCTCGGCGCGCTGCGCGAGGGGCTGTCGAACGCGGCCCGGCACGCGCACAGCTCCAAGGTGGACGTGACCGTGCAGGCCGACTCGGAACTGGCCCTGCGGGTGCACGACAACGGCACCGGGATGGGCACCAGCACCCGGCGCAGCGGCCTGGCCAACCTGGCCGAGCGGGCCGCCGAACTGGACGGCAAGCTGGAGATCACCTCCACCAGCGGCGGCGGCACCCAACTGGACTGGCGGGTGCCGCTTTAGCCTCTGCCGCCGCCCTGGTCGAAGACGCGGGCGGCGTAGGCGGCGGCCTGGGCGCGGCGCTGCATGCCGAGCTTGGCGAACAGCGCGGAGACGTAGTTCTTCACCGTCTTCTCAGCCAGGAACAGCCGGTCCCCGATCTGCCGGTTGGTCAGACCCTCGCCGATGAGCTCGAGGATGCGCCGTTCCTGGCCGGTCAGGCCGGCCAGCGGGTCGGCCCGGGCGGCCCGGGCGGCCTGGTCGCGCATCCGGCGCATCACCCGGCTGGCCGCCTCCGGGTCGAGCAGCGACTGGCCGGCGGCGATGGTGCGCACCGCGCCGACCAGGTCGGTGCCGCGGATCTGCTTGAGCACGTAGCCCGCGGCGCCCGCCATGATCGCGTCGAACAGGGCCTCGTCATCGGTGAACGAGGTGAGCATGAGGCAGCCGACCTGGGGCATCCGGGAGCGGATCTCCCGGCACACGGTGACGCCGTCGCCGTCCGGCAGCCGGATGTCCAGCACGGCCACATCGGGCCGCAGGGCCGGGATCCGGGCCAGCGCGGACGCGGCGGTACTGGCCTCGCCGACCACGATGATGTCGGGTTCGGCGGCCAGCACGTCCCGTACCCCACGCCGGACGATCTCATGATCATCGAGCAGGAAGACCGAGATCTTCGCCTGGTCCTTGCCCGGTTGGCTCACCGGACCAGGCTAACGCCGGTGGGTTAGCCTGAAGCTGGCGGCGGACGGACGAGGCAGGGAGGCCGGTCATGCCACAGCCCCAGGGAGCCGAGCTGGAGAAGATCCGGGCGCGCCGGGCAGAACTACGCGAACGGTATCTGCACCCGCCCGGCGAACGGCCGCCCACCCCGGTCCGCGGCGTGCACCACCTGGCGCTGATCTGCCGCGACGTCGAGGAAACCATCCAGTTCTACCAGGAGTTCCTCGGCTTCCCGCTGGTCGAGCTGGTGGAGAACCGGGACTACGCCGGGTCGAGCCATTTCTTCTTCGACATCGGCAACAAGAACATGCTCGGCTTCTTCGACTTCCCCGGGCATGACCACCCGGCCTGGCAGGAGACCATCGGCGGCGTGCAGCACCTGGCCATCTCCATCCCGCAGGCGCAGTACGACGCGGCCAAGAAGAAGTTCGACGAGGCCGGCATCGAGTACCTCGGCCCGGACCGCGGCGTGGAGGAGAGCATCTATTTCCGCGACCCGAACGGCGTCGGCCTGGAGCTGTACCGGGAAGACCTGGGCGAGTTCGACGGCCGCCACCTGATCGACTGACGCTTATCTGAGCTCGCGGCGGATCACTAGCCTGACGCCGGTCCACACCTGGTCGATCGCGCATACCTTGTTGTCCACCAGGCCGGTGGGCAGCGCGACCTCCCGGACCACGTGGTCGGTCATGTCGGTGGGCACGTTGGCCGCGCGTTTCGGGAAGGCGATCCACAGCCCGCAGGCCGGCGTCATGTGCGCGCGCAGCGTGCCGAATTCTGCCGCGTACTCGTCGCGGGACTTGGTGAAAAACACGATGACGTCCAGGAGCGCCTCCACAGGCAGCTCATCCAGCAACTCCACGCCCGGTAGGTCGCCGAGTACTTGGTGAAAGCCGGACGGCGCGCCGACCAGGGCAACCGAGTGGCCGGGCTTGATGCCGAGCTTGGCCGGCAGCGGGGTGCCGGAGTAACCAGCGGTCGTGCTCACCAGCCGCAGGCTAGCCGCGTTCGCGGAGCTGCGCGACGCCGTCCCCGGACAGGTCACTGAGCACGGCCTGCCGGCCGGTCATGGCCATGATCAGGGACAGCAGCGGGCCGGAAACCTGCGGGCCGTCGCCGGTGGACCAGCTGGCAGCGTGTTCAGTAAATGGCGGCCCCGTTGGCCGGGTCGAAGAAGTGCAGCCGCTCGGTGTCCACCGCCAGCACGGTGCGGGCGTGCGGCTGGATCGTGGCCCGCGGGCCGACCCGGGCCACGCCCGCAGGCTCGTCGCCGATCCGCTCCGCGTCCAGCTGGAAGTGCACCAGCTGCTCGGTGCCGAGCACCTCGACCAGTGCCACGTCGGCGGTGAGGCTGGCCCCGGGCGCCGCGCTGGCCCCGGTGCTGGCCGGGTCGGTCAGCACCTCCGGGCGGATACCCACGATCAGCTCGGCGCCGTTGAACGAGGTCAGCTCCGTGGACTGCTTGACCACGGCAGGCGGCAGGGTGAGCCGCTGGCTGCCCAGGATCAGCTCGGCGGTGTCCCCGACGATGTCCAGCCGGGCCGAGTAGAGGTTCATCGACGGTGATCCGATGAACGAGGCGACGAACAGGTTGGCCGGCCGGTCGTACAGCTCCCGGGGCGGCGCGACTTGGTGCAGCACGCCGCCGCGCAGCACGGCCACCCGGTCGCCCATCGTCATCGCCTCGGTCTGGTCATGCGTGACGTACAGCGTGGTGGCGCCGACCCGCCGGTGCACGGCCAGCATCTCGGCGCGCATCTGCACCCGCAGCTTGGCGTCCAGGTTGGACAGTGGCTCGTCCATCAGGAAAATGGCCGGCTCGCGGACGATGGCCCGGCCCATCGCCACCCGCTGCTTCTGGCCGCCGGACAGCTGCCGCGGCTTGCGGTTCAGCTGCCCGGTGAGGCCGAGGATGGCTGCGGTGTCACGGACCCGGCGCTGGCGTTCAGGCTTCGGGATTTTCTTGTTTTCCAGCGAGAAGCCGATGTTCTCGGCCACGGTCAGGTGCGGGTAGAGCGCGTAGCTCTGGAACACCATGGCCACGTCGCGCTGCCGCGGCGGCACGTCGTTGACCACCCGGTCGCCGAACCGGAGGGTGCCCGCGCTGATCCGCTCCAGGCCGGCCACCATGCGCAGCGCGGTCGTCTTGCCGCAGCCGGACGGGCCGACCAGGACGACGAACTCGCCCGCGTCGACGTGCAGGTCCAGGCCCCGCACGGCGGTCACGCCGGTCGGGTAGACCTTGGTCAGCTGGTCCAGGGTCACACTGGCAGCCACGGGTACTCCCTTCCTCAGTTCGCGATGCTGCCGAGCAGCAGGCCGCTGCGCCAGTACCGCTGCAAGATCAGGAACAGTGCGATCAGCGGCACGATGGTGACCAGCCCGCCGAGCACGACCAGCGGGAACAGCTCGGCGTTGCCGCTGTTCTGGGCGCGTTCCGACCACAGGCCCAGGCCCACGGTGAGCGGGTAGAGCTGGTTCTGGCTGAAGATGAGCAGCGGCAGGAAGTAGTTGTTCCACACCGTGACGATGCTCAGCAGCAGCACGGTCATCAGCCCGGGGACCATCAGCGGCAGGGCCAGCCGCCAGAAGATCTTGAACTCGCCGGCGCCGTCCAGCCGGGCCGCGTCGATCAGTTCGCGCGGCACCGACACCTCGACGAACACCTTCATCAGGTACACCCCGACCGGGCTGACCATGCTGGGCAGGATCATCCCCCAGATCGAGTTGATCAGGTGCACCTTGGCGTAGCTCAGGTACAGCGGCAGGGTGATGGCCGTGATCGGCACCAGCAGGGCCCCGATCACCAGGTAGAACAGCACCCGGTAACCGCGGAACCGGAACCGCGCGAAGCCGTAGCCGGCCAGTGCGGCCAGCGCGGTGGCGCCGCCGCCGCCGAGGACCGCGTACAGCACGGTGTTGCCGAACCACTGGAAGTAGACGCCGTAGCCATCCACGTTCTGGAACAGCAGGCCGAAGTTGCGGCCGAACACGAACGGGGAGGCGAACCAGAAGCCGAACGTCTCGAAGATGTTGGCCTGGGTCTTGGTCGAGTTGATGATCAGCCAGACGATGGGGATCAGCGTGAAGATCGCGAACAGCACGCAGCACGTGGTGACCGCGGTGACGGTGCCGCGGCGCAGCCCGTAGAACTCGATCGGGATGCTGTCCTCGTCCGGGCCGCCCCACCAGTGGCGGCGTGGCTCACCTGGCGGGGCTACGGGTGGCTGCTCCTGGTCCAGGACGGCAGCTGGTGCACTCATCAGACCTCACCCCTGTGGCGGCGGAGGAACAGCGAGCCGACCGAGATGACCACGATCACCAGGCCGAGGATCACCGCGGCCGCCGCGGCCAGCTGGTACTGCCCGCCCGCGATCGCGGTGTTGTAGATGTACAGCGTCGGCGTGAAGTTGATCGAGATCGCCTGGGTCTCGAAGTACTGCAGGATCAGCGGCTCGGTGAACAGCTGGAGCGCGCCGATCGTATTGATGAACACCAGCAGCACGATGGCCGGGCGGACCATCGGCAGCTTGACCTTCAGGATGATCTTCCACAGCGGGGTGTCGTCCAGGATGGCCGCCTCCACCACGTCCCTGGGCACCGATTTCAGCGCGGTGTACAGGATGACCATGTTGTAGCCGGTCCACTCCCAGATCACGATCACGATGATGCTGGGCAGGATCAGGTTGCTGGAGAAGAAGTCGGTATTGGCGAAGCCGAGCGCGTGGGCCAGGTGCACGAACGGGCCGAACTGCGGCTCCAGCAGGAAGGACCACATCACCGCGCCGACCACCGCGGGCACCGCGAACGGGATGAAGAAGATGGTGCGGAACAGCGTGCCGTACTTGGCTACGCCCAGGTCGAACATGGTCGCGAAGAAGAACGCGACGGCCAGCATGACCGGGATCTGGATCGCGGCGAAGATGATCACCCGGATGACGCCGGACCAGAACTCGCCGGACTGCAGGGTCTGGGTGTAGTTGGCCGCGCCGGTGAACGTGGTGCCGCCGATGATCCGGGTGGTGTACAGGCTGGTGTAGATGGCGTAGCCGAGCGGCGCCAGCAAGAGGACGACGAAGAAGGCGAGGAACGGGGCGACGAACCAGAAGCCCTTCCGGTCCCGGCGGCGGGCCCACGCCGACTGCACCAGCGGGCTCCGCCTGGGGACCGGGCGGCGCTGCGCCGTGGTGGCGGTGCCGTTCACGATGGTGTTCTCCTGTCCGGAGGGTGCGGGGGTGCGGGGCCGGCGGGCGCCCGGCTGGGGAGGTCGGGCGCCCGCCAGCCAGCCATCAGGTGGAAACCGTGAAGCCCTGCTGCTTGGCGTAGTTAACCAGGACATTCTGGAAGTTCTGGAATGCCGCGGCCAGCGTTTCCTTGCCATTGAGCACGCCGGCGAACACGGTGGCGGACTCGGTCAGCGCTTCAGTCATGAACGGCGGCCAGGGCACGCCCTTGATGTTGCTCGCCGCCGCGGTAAAGGCCTGGTCCGGGTGGGACGAGCCGGACACCGCGACGGTGGTGTTCTTGTAGGACGGGTCGGACAGCAGCGGCAGGTACGTCGGGAACAGCGACGACGGGGCCGTCTTGGTGATGTTCCACGACGCGGTGGTCCCGTTCAGCCACTCGGAGAACTCGGCCGCCGCGGCCTTGTGGGCGCTCTGGCTGAACACCGGGTAGGTCGAGCCGCCCCAGTTGGCGGCCACGTTGGCGCCCGCGGTCCACTGCGGCAGTGCCGCGGCGCGCCAGTCGCCGACCGACGACTTGGCGTCCGGCGCGAAGTAGGACGGGCCCCAGGCCGAGCTGAGCCAGCTCGCGTCGATGCCCTTGTCCATGTCGGCGAACGAGGTGGCGGACACGTCGGTGGTGCCGTTGACCTCGTGCGCGCTGAGCAGCTTCTGCCAGTAGGCGGCGAACTTCATCTGGGCCGGGCCGGTCCAGTTGATGGTCACCTTGCTGCCGCCGCTGTAGGCGAATGGCCAGGCGTTGTCCTGGGCCATCAGGCTCATCACCCACTGCAGGTCAGTGGCGGAGAAGTTGGTGATGTAGGCGGACGGGTCGGCCTTCTTCAGCGCCGCGGCCGCGGTGGCGAACTGCGCCCACGTGGTGGGCGGCGTGATGTGGTACTTGGCCAGCAGCTTCGAGTTGTAGTAGAAGGCCATCGGGCCGGCGTCGCCCGGCATGGCGTAGACCGCCGGGCCCTGGCTGACTTCCTGCCAGGCCCACGGCACGAAGTCGCTCTTGTACTTGTTCGCGCCGTACGGGACCAGGTTGACCACGTTGTGCGTGGCCTCGAACGAGGGCAGTTCGTCGAACTCGACCTCGGCCACGTCGGGCGCGCCCGAGCCGGCCTTGAGCGCGTCCGCGAGCTTCACGTACTCGGGGTCACCCGCGCCCACGTCTTCCTGGGTCACGCAGATGCTCGGGTGGGTCTTGTTGAACTCGGTGACCGCCCGGCCCATGCCCGGCACCCACGCCCAGAAGGTGACCTTCGTGGCGCTGGAGTTCTTGCACGAGGCGCCGGCTTCCAGCGTGGCGCCGCCGCTGGCCGCGGGGGCCGCGCTCTTCGAGCTGGTCGCGGACGTGCTGCTGCCGCTGCTGCCGCACGCGGCGATCAGTGAGACGGCGGCCACCGCGGCCAGCCCGGCCGCCGCGCGCCCAGCGGTGCGCCGCGACCCGGGGGGCCGGGGCCAGCTGTGTCGTGAGGGGGAAGGCATCTTCGCAAAACTCCTCATAGTGAGCCTTGTCCTTTTCTGATGGGGGTTTCCTGGGGAGATCACCCGCCGTCGGTCACCGCCTCGACCACGGTGAACGACTGGGGCGGGAGCGTGAGGGTGAGCACTGGCCCCTTCGGGGTTTCTGACCCCTCCTCCAGGCAGGCGCCCTCGACATCGGGCAGCACGCGGGCACCCGGCCCACGTTCCGCGGTGACGGTCGCGACCTGTGCGTCGCCGTCGAAGGCCAGGTCGCGCACTGCGATCTCGACGGTTTCCGGTTCGTCCGGGTTGCGGTTTACCAGGGTCAGCGAGAGCTTGCCGCGGTCGGCGGACGCGGTGGCGGCCGCGTCCACCATGGTGAACGGGCCGAGATCGGCGACCCGGTGCGGCCACCGGCTGTGCCGCTCGTCGTCCAGCGGGCTGATCTTGGGAGCGCTCACATGAACGTCCACCGCCACATCCAGGGCGGCTTTCGCATGCAGTAGCACCGGGTAATAAATGGGCTGCGTGGCCACGATTTCCGGGCTGGTCACGATCGGCGCGATGGCGTTCACCATCTGGGCCAGGTTGGCCATCCGGACCCAGGCGCTGTTCCGGATGAAGATGTTCAGGTAGGTGGCGACGGCCAGGGCATCCGGGAAGTTGTAGCGCTCCTCCAGCGCGCCGTCCGGCTCCCGGTACCAGACGTTCCATTCGTCGTAGGCGATCCGCGGTGGGTTGGCGATCTTCTTCACGTAGGCCACTCGCTCGATCAGCGCCCGGGTGACGCCGATCGCGCGTTCGGCCTGCAGCGGCTGCAGCACGTTGGTCCAGTAGTCGCCGGACCCGGTGTAGATGTGCAGCGAGTGGTAGTCGACCAGCGGGGCCATCCCGTCGATGACCACCCGGTCCCAGTCGTTCCACCCGTTCATCCCGCAGCTGACCAGCTTGGCCTGCGGGTCGAGCATCTTGATGGCCCGGGCCCAGCGGGTCGCGGTACGGACGTACTCCTCGGCGGATACCGCGCCGACCTGCCAGTCGCCGTACATCTCGTTGCCCAGGCCCCAGTACCTGACCTGGTACGGCTGGTCGTGCCCGTTGGCCCGGCGGCGGTCGGCCCACGCTGTGTCGCCGCCGCCGTTGCAGTACTCGACCCAGGCCAGTGCCTCTTCCAGCGTGCCGGTGCCCATGTTCAGGCAGATGTACGGCTCGGTGCCGAGCTGCCGGCAGTAGGCCACGAACTCGTCGGTGCCGAACCGGTTGGACTCCTCGCCGCCCCAGGCCAGCTCCGGCCGCCGTGGCCGGCTGTCCTTCGGGCCGATGCCGTCGGCCCAGTGATAGTTGCTCACGAAGTTGCCGCCGGGCCAGCGCAGCACGCCCATCCGGAACTCGCGGAGCAGCCCCATGACGTCCTTGCGGAACCCGTTGTCATCGGCTAGCGGGGAACCCTCGTCATACAGCCCGCCGTAGATACAGCGGCCGAGATGCTCGACAAAGCCGCCGAAGACTTTGCGGTCCACGGTGCCGAGCTGGCGGGCAGGATCCACCACGATCCGGGTCACGAGTCCTCCTGGTCGGTTGCGGTTTTCTGGGCGCCCGGCTGGGCGCCGGGCTGGGCTCGCCCCCCGCAGGATTCGCGCACGATCAGCTCGACCGGCAGCCGCACCGGGGCCTCCGGCGGGGTCTCCCCGGCGATGCTGTGCAGCAGCAGTTCCACCGCCTGCTCGCCGGTCTCCGTGAACGGCACCCGCAGCGAGGACAGCGGCGGCATCAGGTACTCGGCGAACGGCATGTCGTCGCAGCCGACCACGGCCACGTCCTGCGGCACCCGCCGGCCGGCCGCGACCAGCGCGCTGAGCACGCCGATGGCCATCGTGTCGCTGTGCACGAAGATCGCGGTCATCTCCGGGTCCCGCTCCAGCAGCAGCCGGGTGGCGGCGGCCGCGGTGCCCGGCGTCCAGTCGCCCTCGACGGCCAGATCCTCGCCCGGCTCGATGCCCGCGGCGCGCAGTGCGTCCTCGTAGCCGTGCAGCCGGCTGCGCACCACGTGCCGCCGGAACGGGCCGGTGACGGTGCCGATGGTGGTGTGCCCGAGCCGGATCAGGTGCTCGGTGGCGGTCCGCGCGCCGGCCCGGTGGTTGGAGCCGACCAGCGGGACGCCGCCGCCCGGCACGTGGTGCAGGCTGACCGACGGCACGTACCGGCGGAGCATGTCGGCGACCTTGGTATCGCCTTCGAGTTGCGGGGCGGCCGCGATGACCCCGTCCACCCGGCGGTCGATCAGCATCTGCACCACGGCGGCGCCGTCCCGGCCGTCGTCGGCCAGGTTGCCGACCAGGACCGCGTGCCCGTGCTTGCGCGCGGTTCGCTCGGCGGCCACCGCGAACTGGGACAGCGCACCATCGGTGATGTCGCCGGCGACCAGCCCGATGGTGGCGGTGGACTGCTGCACCAGGCTGCGCGCGACGCTGTTCGGCCGGTAGCCCAGGCTGTCCGCCACGGCCATGATGCGGGCCGCGGTCTCCGCCGACACCCGCACGTTACCGCCGTTGAGTACCTTGCTCGCAGTCTGGAAGCTGACCCCGGCCCGGGCCGCGACTTCCTTGATCGAGACATACCGGCGTGCCATGACGTCCTTGCCGTGACCTGGTCCGTCTTCCTGAACGAACGTTCGCCTAGAAGGTAGATTCCGCGGCTATGCCCGGTCAAGACACGGTTCGATCACAGTTCCCCGGCTTGGTTGCGGTGCGTGACGGCCGGCGAGGCGATGGGTTTCCTCGGGCAAGGCCCGCCCTGGGCGGGGTGACCGAGGTCTGATCGCGCGAACGTTCGCGCTCCTATAGCCGCTGATCAGCGGCTATAGGACTCGTTGTCTGGCCGTGGCCGTCCGGCGCAACTGGGGTGTCTGCTGCCCAGGCTGTCCTCGCCGTCTGTAGGCAAGCGTTTGCCGTCGTGCCAGATGCCGTCATGGCTTAATCAGATTGTGACGGTTCCGGTTTTTAGCTGCCTTGACGATTGAGTTGACCGGAACCTACGGGCGGCAGAAAACCTATTCCTTCCCGGCGACAGCCAGAGTCGTCCTGGGCGCGGCACACCAGGAGATGCCTGGCGCAACGGTCGTGATCATGGCCTGGGTAGGGTTCTAGTACTACCTAGGCCATGATCACGGCTGGAACCCCCGGGAACCTGGCCGGTTGCCATCACACGAGTACGGGACACGGCTGAGCTGAGGTGCTGGCGGAGGCTCTTGGTATGCTTTCCGGTGCGGCCAAGCTGAGAAAACCTATTCCTCATCAGGATCACGGATCGTTACGGCGCGCCGCCGCACCCGGTTTGCGCGGCCCGTCCCATCGAGCAGGAAAGCGGTCACCGTGGTGGCCAGCGCACCGGGATCTTCCCAGAAGAACGGGTGACCCAGGGCCAGACCGCGGCCCGTCAGGCCCGCTCGAAGATCGCGGCGATCCCCTGCCCGCCGCCGATACACATGGTGACCAGTGCGTAGCGTCCCGCCGATACGGCTGCAGTTCGTACAGCGCTTTGACCGCCAGGATGGCGCCGGTGGCGCCGATAGGGTGGCCCAGCCCGATCGCCACTGCCGTTCGGATTGGTCCGCTCCGGGGAAGGTCCAAGTTCCCGCACGACGGCCAGCGCCTGCGCGGCGAACGCCTCGTTCACCTCGATCACATCCAGATCATCCATGCGCATGCCCGCGCGGTCCAGCACCGCGCGCACCGCCGGCACCGGGCCCATGCCCATGATCGCGGGGCTCGACGCCGGCAAAGGCATAGGCGACGAGGCGCCCAGCGGGCGATGCCCGTCGCTGCTCGGCGAACTCGCCGATCGGCCAGCACGACGGCCGCGGCCGCATCGTTGATACCTGCCGCGTTGCCCGCCGTGACCGTGCCGCCGTCGGCAAAGACCGGCTTGCAGCTTTGCCAGCGACTCCGCCGTCGACGTCCGGGCCGAATGTGCTCGTCTGTGTCAAAGACGGTCACCCCGCCCTTCCGCCTTGGCACCTCGCACGGGGATAATCTGCTCGTGAAGTAGCCTGCTCGGCGGCGGCCGCGGCACGCTGGTGGCTCTGCACCGCCAGCCCGTCCTGGTCGCCCCGGGAGATGCCGAAGTCTGTGGCGATATTCTCGGCCGTCACGCCCATATGGCAGTCGTCGAACGGATCGGTGAGCGCGCCGACCATGGCGTCGACCACGGCGCCATCATTCATCCGCTGGCCCCAGCGCATCCCGGGCAGCCAGTACTGGCCGCGGCTCATCGACTTCCGCGCCGCCCGCCACGGCCACGTCGCATCGCCGAGCTTGATCACCTGGGCGGCGGAGACGATCGCCTGCAGTCCGCTGCCGCACAGCCGGTTCAGCGTGAAGGCCGGCATCTCGACCGGCAGGCCGCCGTTGACCGCGGCCACCCGGGCCAGATACATGTCACGCACATCGGTGTGGATCACGTTGCCGAACACCACGTGACCGACGTCGGACGGCTGCACACCGGCCCGGCCGACCGCCGCCCGCACCACGGTCGCGGCGAGATCGCAGGGCGGGACGGCGGCCAGGCCGCCGCCATACTTGCCGATCGCGGTCCGCGTAGCGGACAGCACCAGGACGTCGCGGTCTTCCATAAATCCTCCTGTTCAGATCTCCGTGCTCACATCTCGAGGCCGCCGTTGACGGCCCAGATCTGCCCGGTGATGTACGCCGACCCGTCGGCGCGAGGAAGTAGACCACCCGGGCTATCTCGTCCGGCCTGCCGAGCCGCCCCACCGGTATGGGCACGCAGCCGGTCCAGCACCTTGTCGGGAACGGTGGCCAGCATCTCTGTGGTGATATATCCGGGCGCGACCGCGTTAACGGTCAGCCCGACGCCGTTGCTCCACCGGGCGCCCGGCCCGTCTCAGCTGGAACGGCCTCCCGCGCCATCGTCTTGGTCAGGCCGAACATTCCGGATTTCGAGGCGGCGTAGTTGGTCTGGCCGATGTTCCCGCTTTCGCCGGCCAAGGACATGTTGACGATCCGCCGGTGCCCGCCCGACATGTGCTGGAGGGCGGCCTGGGCCAGAAGAACGCGCCCGACAGGTTCACCCCGAGACCGTCTACCAATCCTCATCGGCATCTTGATGGCGGTCCTGTCGACGGTGATGCCGGCGTTGTTGACGACGATGTCCAGCGACCGTGGGTCGATCACCTCAGCCAGCACCCGGCGGCAGTCGCCCGCGGACCCGATGTTTCCCTCGTGGATGGTGATCCGCTGGCCCGGGTGGTCGGCTGTCATGCTAGCCAGAACTTGCCCGCCGCCTCGTGCCCGTGCCAGTAGCCGGCCGCCACGTCCGCGCCTGGCGGCCACTGCTGGCAGATGGCGGCGCCGATCCCGCGGGTGCCGCCGGTGACCAGGGCCACCCGGCCGCGCAGCGTACCGAGCCCATCCGATGCCACCGAGTGAGCGCTGTCCGGTCTCGTGTTAGTGGTCATGATGTGCCTCCCGTCTCGCGCTGGCCCGTTATCCGGTCCGCCCCTGGGGCCGTGGCCTGCTGCAGCGCGGCCAGCACGGATGCGTCGCGCAGGGTGGTAGCGTTCCCGGGCTCGCGGCCTTCCGCTACGTCGCGCAGCAGCCTCGACCATCTTGCCGGACCTGGTCTTGGGCAGGTCGTCGGCCCAGATGATCCGTTTCGGCCGGGCCAGCTTCCCGATGCGGGCGGCCACCTGGTCGCGCAGTTCGGCTTCCAGCGCGGGGCCCGCGCTACGTCCGCGCCGAGGGTGACGTAGGCCACCACCGCCTGGCCGGTGAGCTCGTCACTGGTCGCGACGACCGCCGCCTCGGCGACCGCCGGGTGCGACACCAGCGCCGTCTCGATCTCGGCCGTGCCGAGCCGGTGCCCGGACACGTTGATCACGTCGTCCACCCGGCCGGTGATCCAGAAGTAGCCGTCCTCGTCCCGGCGGGCGCCGTCGCCGGTGAAGTAGACACCCGGGACGTCCGCCAGTACGTCTTGGCGTACCGTTCGGGGTCGCTGTAGATGCCTCCGCAGCATGCTCGGCCACGGCTTGCGGATGCACGAGCAGCCCGCCGCTCTGGCTCGGGCTCGGCCGCCGTCGCGGTCGACCACGCCGCGTCGACGCCGAAGAACGGCAGCGTGGCCGGCCGGGCTTCGTCGGGGTGACGCCGGGCAGCGGCGAGATCATGATCGCGCCGGTCTCGGTCTGCCACCAGGTGTCGACGATCGGGCACGCTCGCCGCCGACGACGTCGTGGTACCACAGCCACGCCTCGGGGTTGATCGGCTCGCCGACGGTGCCGAGCAGCCGCAGCGAGGACAGGTCGTGCTTCCGCGGAACTCGCGGCCCGCTTCATGAAGCCCGGATGGCGGTCGGGGCCGTGTAGAAGATCGTCACCTTGTGCCGCTCGATGATCTCCCAGAACCGGCCGTTGTCCGGGAGTTCGGGGCGCCCTCGTACATCATGGACGGTGGTGCCGTTCGCCATCGGGCCGTAGACGATGTAGCTGTGGCCGGTGATCCAGCCGACGTCGGCCGTGCACCAGTAGACGTCGTCGTCCGGCGTCGAGGTCGAACACCAGGCTCGTGGTGGTCGCACCCGGTCAGATAGCCACCCGTGGTGTGCACGATGCCCTTGGGCTTGCGGGTGGAGCCGGACGAGTAGAGGAGGAACAGCGGATGCTCAGCTGGCATTGGCTCGGCTGGGGCAACCGGCGTCGGCGTCCGCCAACAGTTCGTGCCACCAGACGTCCCGGCCCGGCCGCATCGGGCACTGCGAGCCGCGCGACCGCACGACGACCACGGTGGTCAGCGAGGCCAGCCCCGGATATGGCTTCGTCGGCCGCGGCCTTGACGGCCGCTGTCCGGCCCTTGCGGCGAGCAGCCGTCCACGGTGATCAGCGCTTTCGCATCCGACACCGGCCAAGCCGGTCGCGGACCGCGGACGGCGCGAAGCCGCCGAAGATCACGGTGTGCGGGGCGCCGATCCGGGCGCAGGCCAGCATGGCCACAATGACCTCGGGGATCATCGGCAGGTAAATGTGCACCACGTTGCCCCGGCCGATGCCGCGAGCCCGCAGCCCGGAGGCCAGCCGCCGCACGTCGGCGAGAAGCTCCGCGTACGTCAGGTCGCGCTCCTCGCCTTCCTCACCGCGCCAGTGGAACGCGACCCGGTCCCCCCGGCCGGCCAGCACGCGCCGGTCCAGGCAGTTGTACGAGACATTGAGCGTGCCGTCGGCGAACCACGTGTAGAACGGCGGTTCGCTGTCGTCGAGCGCGTTGCTGAACGGGGTGTCCCAGTCCAGCCGCTGCCGTGCCTGCTCCGCCCACCAGGCCTGCCCGTCGGCCGCCTGCTGGTAGACGGCCGGGTCACGGACCTGGGCCCGGGCAGCGAAGCTGGCCGGCGAAGGAAGGCGTCGGCCTGCAGCAACTGGCCGAGGCGTTCCTCGACCGAAGAGGACGATCCTGACATGGCGGCTCCTTCGCTAGCCCGGCATGGCCGCAGGCAACTGACGGCAGGTGGCTGCCCCGTCCCGACTGGGATACGACGCGGAGGAGGGTGGCGAGATAACGCTCCGTCCCCGCGATGTTCTCGACGGTAAGGTCGCGTCGCCGCTCGGGGGACCCGCCGATGGTCCTGTACCGCAGTGACCAAAGGCAGGGCACCGCTGACCAGTTGGCCGTAGCGCGGCGGCATCCGGCGGGTTACCAGCGCGGCCTGCTACTGGCGGCCCGGCGGCCGCGGCCACCGGGC
>CAVWWE010000056.1:0-51084 GCA_963758575.1 uncultured Actinomycetes bacterium | reverse complement strand
GCGCCGGTAGCCGTCATGGCCAGGAGCCCGACGCACCAGAAGACCGCAGCTCACCAGCAATATGGGGTGGTCCTCCCTATGGAGTCTGAGGTGGCCCGATCGTAGTGTCGGAGCCGTCAGGGACTGAGGAGGCCATATGCCCGACACCGTGCTCTCGCCTGTTACGTCCCACGCGTCGCAACAGTGCGCCGGCCGAGTGACGCTGCTCGAGCGGAAGCCGGCACTGGACGCACTGGCCGAGATTGCGGGGCAAGCGCGTAGCGGTGAAGGCCGGCTCGTCCTGATCGAGGGCGAGGCGGGTGTGGGCAAAACGGCCCTGCTGGAGCAGTTCACGCACGACCTGCCCGGCTCGCGCCTTCTGTCGGGCGCCTGCGACGGCATGTTCACCCCCCGGCCACTCGGGCCGCTCTTCGACATCGCGCAGCAGGTGCACGGCCGCCTGCACTCGCTGTGCCGGGCGGACGCGTCCCGGGAGCAGCTCTTCGACGCGCTCCTTACCGAGCTCTGCGAGCCGGGGCCGCTGCCGGTCGTCGTCATCGAGGACGTGCACTGGGCCGACGAGGCCACCCTCGATCTGCTGGGCTTTCTCGCACGGCGGATCCGCGAGATCCCGGTACTCCTGATCGTGAGCTACCGCAACGACGAGCTGGCTGACACCCATCCGCTCCGCATTGCTCTCGGCTACCTGGCCGTCCAGCGCTGCACGCGGCGACTTCCGCTCGCTCCGCTCACCACCCAGGCGGTGCGCAGGCTCTCGGCCGGCCGCGCGATCGACCCAGCGGAGCTGTACCGCGTCACCGGCGGCAACCCGTTCTACATCCGCGCGGTGCTGGAGGCAGGCCTAGGCGAGGTACCGGGCTCGGCCCGTGATGTGGTGCTGGCGCGCGCCGCCCCCCTCGAACCCAAAGCACGCGAGACCCTCGAAGCCGCGGCCCTGATCGGCGCCACGGTCGACGAGCGGCTGCTCCGCCACGTCGTCGCCGGGCCCGCGCTGGCCGAGGTCATCTCGTCCGGACTGATGGCCGGCCAGCCGCTTCTGCGCTTCCGGCACGAGATCGCACGCCAGGCGATCGAGCAGGCGGTCTTGCCGGCCCGGCGTTGCGAACTTCATGCCCGGATACTGCAGGGGCTGCGCGATCTCGGCTGTGACGATGATGCCCGGCTGGCCTTTCACGCCGAAGAGGCCGGCGACGGCCCGGCTGCCCTGGAGCACGCTGCGCTGGCGGGCCGCCGCGCTCGCACGCTGTCATCCCATCGCGAAGCCGCCAGGCAGTTCGAACGCGCGCTGCGTTTCGCGGACGGCGAGGGGCCGGCCAGCATCGCGGCCCGCTGGATCGAGCTCGCGACGGAGCTGTCGATGATCGATCGCTGGCCCGATGCCGAGACCGCCTACACGCGGGCGCTGGAGAACTGGCGGGCGGCCGGAGACCCCCTCGGCGAAGGCGACACACTCCGGCGGATGACCGCAGTGTTGTGGCGGCTGTGCCGCGGCGATCAGATCCTCGCCGCAGCAGAGGCCGCCGTCGCCATCCTGGAACCGCTCGGCCCCACCGAGGAGCTCGCGGCGGCCTACAACACCCTCGCAGCGTTCCAGATTGACACAAAGCCTCCCGACATCGTCGTCCCGCTCGCCCAGCGCGCTCAGGAACTCGCGGTCAGATTCGGCGTGCCCGCGGTGCAGAGCCGGGCGGCGACGACGGAGGCGCAGGCTCTATGGTTCGCCGGTGGCGACTGGGAGCCCGTGCTGCGCCGCGCGCTGTCGATCGCGCTCGAGAACGGGCTCGAGAACGAAGCTGGCTTCGCGTATACGAACCTGCACGAGTTGCATTGCGGCAACCGGGACTACGCCCAGGCCGACCCGTACTTCCACGACGGCGTCGCCTATTGCGAGGACCATGATCTCGGCACGTACTACACCTGCTTGCGCGGCGTGCGGACGTCGAGCCTGGAGCGGCTCGGGCGCTGGGATGAGTCGGTGGAAATCGCCGAGGCCATCCTCGCCTCCGTCGCCTCGCCCGTGAATCGCATGATCCCGATGACGAGCCTGGCCAAGGTAGCTGCGCGGCGCGGCGAGGGAGATGTGTGGCCACACCTGGACGCCGCGATGACTGCCGCGGACGGAACGACCGAGCCGGTGTACATCGGCCCCACCCGATTGGCCCGGGCCGAGGCCCGCTGGCTCGAGAGTGATCTGGCTGCGGCGCGGCAGGAAGCCGAACTCGCGGACGACGTGTTCTCGGACTCCGCCGATTCCTGGCTCAACGGCGAGATCGCGGTGTGGCTGCTCCGTACTGGATCGCCCCGGACAAGCCAGCGCGAACTGGCCGAGCCCTATCGGCTGCAACTCAGCGGAGACCATCGCGGGGCATCCGAACTGTTCGATGCGCTGGGCTGCCCCTACGACGCTGCACTCGCGCTGTTCGAAGCGGCTGACGAGCTTGCGCTGCGACGGGCGCTCGACATCTGCAACGAGCTTGGTGCCGTCGCGACGGCACGGATCATCCGCCAGAAGATGCGCTCGCTCGGAATTCGATCCGTTCCGGCCGGACAGCGAGCCGCGACGCGCGGTAACCCGCTCGGCCTGACCCAACGGGAACAGGAAGTGCTCGAACTGCTCTGCGAGGGGCGCACCAACGCCAGCATTGCCACCAAGCTGGTGATCTCACCAAAGACAGTTGACCACCACGTCTCGTCGGTACTGGCCAAGCTCGGCGTATCGAAGCGAACGGAGGTAGCCGCCGCCGCGAAGCGCGCCGCCGCCACTCCGACGTAGCCGGGCCATCCGGACGATGATCATTAGTACAGCTCAGAGGCCGGTTCCCATGATCGGGAACCGGCCTCAAGATCGTTTGATTCAAGCCCGCATCCCTACCGGCTTAAGACCCGGACCGTCCGTCAGCGCTGGCCGCGGTCGAGGGCGGCGACCTCGCGTACGGCCTCGGCGATGGCCGGGAAGTCCCTCTTGAGGATCGCACCGTGGTTGCTGGTGACCTTCGCGCTGATCTTGATGTTCGGGTTGCGGGCGGTTACCGCATCGAGACTGGTGCGTATCTGTTCCTGCTCATCGCCGTGGCTGCCGAGAGAGGTCCCCGAAGCGACCACATACCGCACCGGGACGGTGATGTTGTCCAGCACGGGGCCCAGCTCGCGCTCGCGGGAGAGCTTGCCGAGCTCGATGTTGCTGTCGGCCTGTTGTCCGGCGCTCATCCGCGGGGTCAGGCCCGTCGGACGCAGCAGCGGCGTGAACCAGCCCATCCGCCGGAACAGCTTCCGGATCCGCTGCTCCATGGCCTCGTCGAGCCAGTCGTACGGGTAGGCGCCGTTGACCAGGACCGCGCCCAGGGCACGCTCCGGGTTCTGGCTGGCCCAGTGCGCTGCGACGACTGCCCCGTAGGACCAGCCCACCAGCAGCGCGCGGGCCACATCCCTGGCCGCGAGAACGGTATCGACATCCCGGACGGCGGCCGCGAAGGAATAGTCCGCCGAATGCTTCGATTTGCCGCGGGCCCGCTCGTCGTAGGTGATGTGCCGCCACTCGGTCCCCAGTTCAGCGATGACCCGCCGCCAGTAACCCTGAGTGGAGAACTGGCCATTGAGGTAGACCACAGGGATGCCTGGACCGCCGGTGTCGGTGACGGCTAGGGCCGTATCGTCAACCGGCACCATGCCGGTCCACTTCGAATTGATCCGGGAAGTGCTGTTCTTCGTCATGTGTTCTGCTCCATCAGAGGCTGCGGGCGGTGATGTCGCCGTCTGAGGTGGTGGCGCGGATGTCGAGTTCGACGGTGCCATCGTTCTTGAGGGCGTTGCTGATGCGGCCGTGGCCGGTACCGGCGTCTAGGGCGGCCGAGACGCCAGCGGCGGCTGCGACCGTGATGTCGCCGGACTGTGTGCGGAGTTCGACCGTGCCACGCACGGCCTCGTTGATCCGGATGTCGCCCCTTGCGGTGCTGATCTCCGCGGGGCCATTGAGCCGACCAACCTCGACGTCGCCGTCGGTCGCGGTGAGGCGAACCCTCGCGGCCTCGTCGATCTTGATCTGCCGGTACGCGCCCTCGAAGGTGACGTCGCCAAGGCGTCCGACGCCGCGGAGCTCGGCGCTGGCGGCCTTGGCCTCGATGCGGGAGTCGGCAGGCAGCTGGACGGTGACCTCCAGGGATCCGGAGGGGCCGAAGAGCTGGTTGCTCGGGGGCCGCGATCCGCAGGACGCCGTCGGCGTAGGCGACGGTGGTCTGCTCAGCGGTCTTGGTGTCGCGGCTCTTGGCAGGGTCGGCGGGCCGGACCTCGACGGTGGTGTCGTCGCGGTCCGCGGCGATGAACTGAATACGCCCAGCGGGGATGTCCAGGACGGCGGAGATCGGGGCCGGGGTGTCGAACTTCTGCATCATGCTCTCCGGTGCTCGTTGATTGTTTCTGATACTGGAAACGCTACGTTGCCTTCCAGGATCCGGCAACATCTTCGTTGCGTAGATAGTGCACCTATACAGCTCACAGACACTAAAATGTTGCAATGGTTTTGAAAGCAACGCAACGACCGCAGCCTTTATCGTTGCAATAGCTAAGAAGTGAACGCTATAGTGGGGAGGGTCAGGGACCGCTACGAAGGATCACTAGGGAGATCGCGATGCCGGGAGGCAGGCTCACCCAGCAGGAACGCCAGCAGATCGCGCTGGGGCTGGCCGACAGCCTCCCCTACGCCGAGATCGCCCGGCGCTTGGACCGGCCTACCTCGACGATCACGCGTGAGGTGATGCGCAACGACGGCCCCACCGCCTACCGCGCCGATTTGGCCCACCGCGCCACCGAACGCCGCGCCCACCGGCGCAAGCACACCCCGCCCCGAGGACAGGGAGCGCCGGCCCAGAGCCGCGGGCGCGACGACGAGGCCGTGCGCGAGTACGAGGAGGCGTTCACCACCCTGCTGATGCGACAGGGCCTGCCCAAAATGACGGCTCGGGTGCTGACCTGCCTCTTTATCGCCGACGCGGGCAGCCTCACCGCGTCCGAACTCGTCCAGCACCTCCAGGTCAGCCCGGCGTCCGTCTCCAAGGCGATCGCGTTCCTCGAAGACCAGGGCCTTATCCGCCGGGAACGCGACGAACGCCGCCGTGATCGCTACTTCGTCGACGACTACGTCTGGTACCAGTTGACGATCGCCAGCGCCCGCGGCATCGCCCAGGTCGCCGAGACCGCACGGCAGGGCGTCGGCATCCTCGGCCACGACAGCCCCGCCGCGGCCCGCCTGGAGAAAATCGCCCGCTTCAGCGACTTCATTAGCGAGAACATGCTCCGGGCCGCGGAGCAGGTCCGCGAAGTCCTCTACACGAAACCTGAAACGACCCCAGGTGACACCACCACGCCAGGTTCGGATCGCGGGTAGACAGCCGCCTTGATGGTCACGGCACGTGCTGCCCACACCAGCCCCTCGACCTGAGCCGACCCGTCCAGCGCCCGCAGCCCAGATCCACATCGATCCATCCCAGCGGGCTCGCGAAGCGTAGGGTGACTAGTCATTACAGGAGGCGACAGCCCCGGGCCATGCGTGGGGCGGGCGCCGACGGTACCTTCGGGGGAAGGCCGGCTCGTGGATGTCGTTCAGCGATGGGCGCAGCGCATTGCGCAGAGGGTAGTTCCCGAAGAGGCTGACTTCGCGGCCGAGGTGGGCGCGGCTTACGCCGCAGGCGGGCAGGCGCGCAAGGCGCTGGCGCCGCGTCCTCGCGTGCAGCCGGGGGCCTTCGGGCCTGGTGCTTTCGCAGCGGATCTGCCCGTGATACTTCGCAGCCTGGCCGATTCTGCTCACGCGTTATTGTTTCTGCTGCGCAGTCCTTATCTCAGCAATGCTCTGGCGGCGGGCAGCCTGCTCGCGGCACTGCGCGCCGGCCGTGGCAGCGGTCCGTCCGCAGGCGCGCCTGAGCCTGTCGTAGCCGGGGTGGCAAGCCTGCCGGGGCCGGGGGCAGCGCCGCCCGTGAACGAGAAGCAGGCGGTCGAGCACGCCTTTGAGTCGCTGCGCGATCGGCTGACGTCGGCCGGGTTCAGCCAGGAACGATCCGGCCAAGTCGCCTATGACCTGCTCGAGGAACTGCTGGCGGACGCCGCGGACGCGGCCGCGTTCGTGGATGCCCTGGCCGCGGTGCCCGATGATACGCGGCCGGGCTCAGCGGCGAAGGCACGCGGCAGGCGGCCCCGCAGCAAGAGGCCCTCGCAACGCCCGGAGCCTCAGTGAGCCGTCCCGCACGGGCGGACCCGATGATGCCGCCGTGGCCGTGGCTGTGGCTGGTCGGTTACCTGCTGGCTGATATGCCGATGCAGATCGCCCGGTTGCGCGCGGCGTTCGACTCCTACTCCAACCCCGGGGTCATGCCAGCGCTGCTCACCTCTCATACAACGTTGACCGTGCAGCGCCTGGTTGGGCCGCTCGGGGTGCTGCCTTATGCCGTCGTAGTGGTCAGCGTGGTCGCTTTGATGTTCCCGCACCTGCGGGGCCGCTGGGTGGAGCGGCGTTTCGGCCTCACCAGCGACGACCGGCCGATCATGACCGAGATGCAGCGCTTCGTCGATGCCCGCGACCCGTCGATCCGGCTGCGCGTCACCATCCGCGCCGACCATATGGCCCGCATCTACCCAACCGACTGGCGCCACGCCAGGATCGCCGTCTTCCGCCCGCTCGCCGCCTTATGGCGCCGTGACCGCCAGGCCGCGCAGGCAATCCTCCTGCACGAGATAGCGCACCGGCGTCAAGGGGACCAACTCGTGGCCGGCCTTGGCAGCCCGTTCATCTGGCTCATCCGCGTCTGGGTGCCTATCTACATCCTGTTCGTGCTCGCCCCGAACCTCTATTACCTCGCTGCCGTGCCCGGGGGTTTGGGGGATCCGCTCGTCAACGTCACGGGCGCCACGCAGGCCCTGCTTGTTCCGCCGGAGATCGTCCTGCCGGTCGCGGCCCTGTGGCTGGCCGAGTTCGGCGCCGACCAACTCGCCGCACAGGCCATCGGGGGCGTTGCCGTGCAGCGGGCTCTGCGGGCCACAGCCAGTCCCCGGCCGCCCCTGATCACCCGGGCGACCGCACTGCTGTCGCATCCGCCGCGGTGGCTGCGACTGCGCCGGGCGGCGGCAGGTCCGGCAGGCATGCTGACCCTGCTGGCGGCTTGGTCGGCTGCCCTGGTGGCCGCGTTCCTGCTCTTCCCCGCCGTATTGACGGTGCCCGACGATATCCCTTACAGCCTCCCGTGGAGCTATACGGGCAGCAGTATCGCGGAGACCGTACACATCGTGCTGCCCGACAGCAGGACCGTGGTGATCGCAACCGTGGTCCTCCTGATCGCGTGGCCTGCCCTTACGGAGCCCTGGGAGCGGCTATGGTCTCCTGGGCCGCGCCACCGCGAAAGCCAGCGATGGTGGCCCTACCTGGCCGGGGCGACCGTGCCCGCCTGCCTGCTGCTCCTCTCTACTCTCCCGCTCCCCTGGCCCAGCACGTCCCAACCTGTGCCTTCGCGTTCGGCCTGCTCGCAATTTGACGACTGGAGAAACGCGGGGGGGCTGACCGACTATCACCATGTCCTAACCGACCGCAAGGTGCTCTTCCGGCTTGAAACCGGGGACACGCTGGAACGCGACCTCCGGCGTCTGGACGCCGCGCTCGGTCTGGCGCTTGCCCATCCGCCCCCGTGGGGCGCCCACTCCGACTACCTGAAGGAAATGAGACGTTACCGGGTGGCCGCACGGGACCTGCAATCCGGCAACCTGCTGGCCGCGACCAACGCCGAGGTGGCCGCTGAGGGCCCGTACGCCAAAGCCAGCCTGCTGATCAATATCTTGACGGCAGATTGCCATGCCCCGCGACCGCGGCGGCAATGACCTCCGCCGCGGAGGTCACGCCGGGCAGTACGGGCCACCAAGCTCGCCGACGAGCTTCAGCAGAAGGTGGCGCACAGTATCAGCGTTCGTCCAGCAGGCCGAGGTCGCGGAGGCTCTCGGCGGTCTCAGCGATCGTGGTCTCGGCTGGGCGTGGGCGCCATCCGAGTTCCTGCTTGGCCCGGTCGTTATGGATGATCAGCCGGGCCGGCTCCGGTCCTGGTGCCTCTTCGGTGGGTACTCGCTTGGCCAGCGGGCCGAGCCGCTCACGCAGGATCTCGGCCAGTTGCAGGAAGCTGATGGTCGGCCCGTCGGCCAAAGCCAGGAACCGCTGGCCGGCCGCCTTGGGCGCGGCCATGGCACGGATGTGCAGGTCGGCCACGTCGCGCACGTCGGCGACGCCGAAGCGCTGGCGCCGTACAACGGGCATCGTCCCGTCGAGCATCGCCTTGACCAGCTGCAACGACGAACGCGCTTGTGCGGTCAATGTCGGGCCGAGGATGAACGTGGGGTTGACCGTGACCAGTTCGGTGTCGCCACCTTTACGTTCGATGAAGTCCCAGGCGGTTCGCTCGGCGATCACCTTGGACAGCGGATAGGCCGGCAGGCCGGGCGTGTCGGGGTCGGTCCAGTCGGCCTCGGTGTACTCGGCGCCCGGCTTTGGCGAGTAGCCGACCGCCGCGAATGACGAGGTCAGCACCACGCGCCGGGCACCCGCGTCGCGAGCGGCCCGCAGCACACGCAGCGTGCCGTCACGGGCGGGAACGATCACCTCATTGGGATCGTCGGACTGGATCATCGGCGAGGCGGTGTGGTGGACCTCCTCGCAGCCAGCCACCGCGTCAGCCCAGCCCTGGTCGGCGGTCAGCCCGGCGGCAACCACCTCCAGCCGGCTGTCGTCTGCATCGCCACGGCGCACCGCCGCACGCACGTCGCCCTCGCGGTCCAGGGAGCGAACCGTCACGCGCACCTGACGACCGTCCCGCAGCAGGGCGGCGGTCAGCTGCGTGCCCAGATAGCCGGACCCGCCGGTCACCAGCACCGTGCTCATCCCAGCACCACCTCCTCCAGGCGCGGATACAGGCCCTGCACCCGCAGGTTCGCTTCGGCCTCCGCGGCGGGATCACCGTGATCGCGGGCATCCCACAACGCTGCCTTCGCGCGGAGGTACTCGAGATGAACGTGCAGCCTGGCGATCTGGGCTTCGATCCGCTCGGCGTGACGCAGCAGCAGGTCGCGCTGCTCACCTGCCGCCTCATGTCCGCGCGCGCGGTTGGCCTGGTAGGTGCGCATGTCTTCGATGCCTACGCCCATGGCGCGCAGGCATGACAGCGCCTGCAACGTATCGACGTCCTCCTCGCGGTAGCGGCGGTGCCCACTGCTTTCGTCGCGCTCGACCGGGCCGATCAGCCCGACCTGCTCGTAGTAACGCAGCGTTGGCTCGCTGAGACCGCTACGCCGGGATACATCCTGGATGGTCAGAGCCCTCATACGGGCAGCCAAGCAAACCTCAAGCGCTTTAAGTCAAGCGGTGGCGGAAATCCGCTGCACCAGCCACAAACGCGGCGCACAGGCCAGGTACTTGCCGCGCGTATACGCTGAGTGTATTCTTCCCCGTATGAGTGTCCCCCTGACCCTGCTGGGCCTGCTGGAGCGCGAGCCAAGCCACGGCTATGACCTCAAGCGCGACTACGACGCCTACTTCGGCCGCGGCAAGCCGCTGCCCTACGGCCAGGTCTACGCCACGCTCTCCCGGCTGGCCCGCGACGGCAAAGCCATCGCCGGGCCGGCCGAGCACGGCGAAGGACCCGACCGCAAGCGCTACACCATCACCCCGGCCGGCGTCGCCGACGTGCAGCACTGGCTGGCCGAGCCCATCCCGCCCGAACCGCACCTGCAGACCGTGCTGTTCGCCAAGGTCGTGCTGGCCCTCATGCTGGGCCGCCCGGCCGCCCAGTACCTCGACCGCCAGCGCGCCGCGCACCTGCAGCGGATGCGTGAGCTCACCGACTTGAAAGAGCACGGCGACCTGATGGACACCCTGCTCGCCGACCACGGCCTCTACCACCTGGAAGCCGACCTGCGCTGGATCGATCACACCGCCGCCCGCCTCGACGTGCTGGCCCAGGCGGTGAACCAGTGACTGCCATCATCGAGGCGCGGGACGTGGTCAAGTCGTTCGGGCAGACCCCGGCGCTGCGTGGCGCCACCGTCGCCGTCCAGCCGGGCGAGATCCTCGCCGTCATGGGCCCCAGCGGCTCGGGCAAATCCACCCTGCTGCACTGCCTGGCCGGCATCCTCACCCCAGACCACGGGGAAGTCTGGTTCGCCGGGCAGCGGCTGGACACCCTGGGCGAGAAGCGGCGCAGTGACCTGCGCCGCGACCGGTTCGGGTTCGTCTTCCAATCCGGCCAGCTCGTCCCCGAACTCACCGCCGAGGAGAACGTCGCGCTGCCCCTGCTCCTGTCCGGCACCCGCCGCAAACCAGCCCTGGCCCAGACCCGCCCCTGGTTCGACCGGCTCGGCCTCGACGGACTAGAGAACCGCCGCTCCGGCGAACTCTCCGGCGGCCAGGCTCAGCGCGTCGCCCTGGCCCGCGGCCTCGTCGCCCAGCCTGAAGTCCTGTTCGCCGACGAGCCCACCGGCTCCCTCGACTCCGTCTCCGGCGAACTGGTGATGAGCCTGCTCACCCGCGCCGCCCGCGAGCACGGCACCACCGTCATCCTGGTCACCCACGACGCCCGGGTCGCCGCCTACGCCGACCGCGAAGTCATCGTCCGGGACGGCCAGGTCACCACCCTCACCGGCGCCACCTCCGCTCACGGATCAACGCAGTGATCCCCCTCGGCCTGCGCCTCGCATTCAGCGGCGGCCGCGAGGCCATCACCCGCCTGCTCATCCTGGCCGGCGCCGTCGGCCTCGGCGTCGGCCTGCTGCTGACCGCGCTATCCGCGATCAACGCGGTGAACGCGCA
Organism: uncultured Actinomycetes bacterium; assembly: GCA_963758575.1. Lineage (GTDB taxonomy): Bacteria > Actinomycetota > Actinomycetes > Streptosporangiales > Streptosporangiaceae > RYN-230. The sequence goes on along the minus strand of CAVWWE010000056.1, from coordinate 40,259 downwards.
GAACCACCGGCACGCGTGGCTGTGGACCGGAACCGTGCAGGAGCCCGCCGGGCACGCGCCAGCCGGCACGGCCCCGCTGTGGTGGAGCATCAGCGGCGACAACTTCGGCGGCCGGACGGTCGTCCGCGTCGACGTGGCGGCCACCGGCCCGACGTCGCCGGTGCCGCCCGGCATTCCCCGTGACCCCGCGCCAGGCCAGTACTACGCCTCCCCCGCGCTGGCCAGCCTGCTGCGCAGCACCCCGGCCGGCGAACTGGCCGACCGGTACCCGGGCCGGCTGGCCGGCACGATCGGCCACGCTGCCCTGCCGTCCCCGGACGACCTGTACATCATCATCGGCCACACCCCCGCGCAACTGGCCCACAAGCCGGACACCATTGCGGTGACCACGATCGCGACCGCCTTTCCCAGCGGGAATGTGGAGAACCCCAAGGGCCTGCCCACGTCGCCACCCGACGAGGGGGTCGGGGCCAGCGGCGTCGACCTCATCTTCTCGGTAGTAGCGCTGGCCCTGCTGACTCCAGTGCTGATCTTCATCGCGACCGCGACCCGGCTGTCCGCCGCCCGCCGCGAACAGCGGTTCGCCGCGATGCGCCTGGTCGGCGCACGGCCGCGGCAGATCTCGGTCATCGCGGCGGTGGAGTCCACGGTGGCCGCGACGGCGGGCGTGGCCGCGGGCTTCGGCCTGTTCTTTGTGCTGCGGATCCCGCTCGCGGCCGTCCCGTTCACCGGAGAGCCGTTCTTCCCCAGTGACCTGTCGCTCAGCCTGCGCGACATCCTGGTGGTCGCGATCGGCGTGCCCGTGGCGGCCGCCGTGGTGGCCCGGCTGGCGCTGCGGCGCGTGCAGATTTCGCCGCTCGGCGTCACCCGCCGGGTGACCCCGAAGCCACCGCGGGCCTGGCGGATACTCCCGCTGCTGGCTGGCCTGGCCGAGCTGGGCTTCTTCGTCGTGCACGGCCGCCCGGTGACCGCTGCCGCGCAGACCAAGGCGTACGTGCCCGGCTTCCTGCTGATCATGGTCGGCCTGGTCATCGCCGGACCGTGGCTGACGATGATCGGCGCGCGGATCATGGCCCGGCGTACCAGCCGCCCCAGCACGCTGATCGCCGCCCGCCGGCTGGGCGACGACCCGCGGAGTGCGTTCCGCGCGGTCAGCGGCCTGGTCCTGGCCCTGTTCATCACCACCGTGGCGGTCGCGAGCATCACCACGCAGGACGCCAAAGAAGACCACCCGGTCGGCTGGACCTCGGCCAGCAACGTCCTGGTGGATGACCTGGCCGGCCAGCCGCCGTACGCCCAGCCAGGCATCGGCGGCCATTCGCCGCTGACGGCCCCGGGGTCAACGCGGACGGTTGCCCCGCTGCTGGCCCGGCTGAGCCGGATCCACGGCGTCGAGAGCGTGATCACGGTTCGCGCGGACGGCACGTCGACCCTGCCCAGGGCGCTGCTGGGCGGAAGCGTCGCGGGGTTCCCCTCAGCATGGCAGGAGACCGGACCCGTTCCGGCCGGCCTGGTGTCGTGCGCCCAGCTGGACCGCGTTCCCGGCCTCGGCCGCTGCCCCACGGGGGCGGCAGCGGTCTCATTCCCGAAGCTCCTGGACGCCGCCCCGCCCGCCAAGAGCCTCGCCAGGATCACCTGGCCAGCCGCGGACATACCCGCTCGCCAGCTCACCCACCTAGGCCTGGACAGCATCGACGTCGCGACAAACGGATCTCAGTCAGCGGTCGAGCAGGCCAGGACGGAACTGGAGAACGCGAACCCCTACCCCAGCTTCAGCACGCCGCAGACGCTGGGCGAGGCGACCATTGAGCTGACCTCGGCCACCAACGCCTACCAGAAACTCGCCGACGTGGTGATCCTGGCCAGCCTGGCGATCGCCGGCTGCACCCTGGCCACCGCCGTCGCGGCCGGGCTGGCCGACCGCAAGCGCCCGTTCAGCCTGCTGCGGCTCACCGGTGCCCGGCTGGCCATGCTGCGCCGCGTCGTCGCGCTGGAAGGCGCCGTCCCGCTGCTGGCCATCGCCGCGGTCTCGATCGGCGTCGGGTTCGGCGCCGCGGCGATGCTCGCCGTCCTGCAACTGCAGCACCCGCTGGTGGCGCCGGACGCCGCCTACTACCTGCTCACGGCGGCCGGGATCGTGGCGTCCCTCGGTGTCATCGCCGCGACGTTCCCGCTACTGCGCCGCATCACCGGCCCCGAAGTGGCGCGAAACGAGTGAGCAGCGCGGCGCCTTCCTGGCGCGGCAGGAGGGTTCTCCGCGCTCGCGGCTAGCCTGAGTCGGGGGTACTGGCGTTCGGGAAAAGGAATGGTTGTGACGCTGCGGGCGGTAGTCGTCGGCGGCGGCCTGGGCGGGATGGCCGCCGCGCTGGCCCTGACCCAGGCCGGGATCGACGTGCAGGTCTATGAGCAGGCGCAGCAGCTGACCGAGGTGGGCGCGGGCGTGTCGCTGGCGCCGAACGGCCTGCGGATGCTGGCCCGGCTCGGCGTCGGCGCGGACGCCGCGCGAACGGGCGCACGGCACGTGTTGACAAGGCTGCTGCACTCCGATGGGCGGCCGGCCAGCCACGGACCGGATCAGTTCGCCCGGGCCGGCCGGAACGTCGGCATCCACCGGGCTGACCTGCTGGCGCTGCTGGCCGGGCAACTGCCACCCGGCACGGTGCGCACCGGCTCCAGGTGCACCGGATTCAGCCAGAACGGCGCCAGCGCCGCGATCGGTCTAGCTGACGGGAACACGGCCGCAGCGGACGTGGTGATCGGCGCGGACGGCATCCACTCGGTGCTGCGGCAATTCGTCACCGCGGCGCCGGAACCCGTGTTCTCCGGGGTGGTGGCCTACCGCGGCCTGGTGCCTGGTCAGGACGGGTACCCGGCCGGCACGATGACGATGTGGGTCGGCCAGGGCAAGCACTTTCTGGTGTTCCCGGTCCGGGCCGGGCAGCTGCTCAATTACGTGGGATTCGTCTCCTCGGATACCCCGGTCCGTGAGTCGTGGTCGGCGCACGGTGATCCGGCCGCGCTGGCCGCGCACTTCGCCGGCTGGGATCCGGCGATCGGGCAGGTCATCGGCGCGATCAGCGAGCCGGGCGGCAGCGGGTTCCAGTGGGGCATGTATGACCGCACGCCGCTGCCCCGGTGGAGCACCGGCCGGCTGCACGCTGCTCGGCGATGCCGCGCACCCGATGCTTCCGCACCTGGGCCAGGGCGTGAACCAGGCCCTGGAGGACGCCGTGGCCCTGGCCATGCTGCTGGGCGCGAGCACGAGTTCCGCCGATGTGCCAAAAGCGCTGGCCAGCTACGAGCGGCTGCGGCGGGACCGGACGGCCCGCGTCCAGCTCGGCTCCCGGCGCAACGGCGCGGGTTACGACAGCTCCGGCAGCCAGCTGACCGACCGGCGGTGGATCTACGAATACGACGCGTGGGCCGAAGCCGCCGCGCTCACCTGAGCGTCACGCACCCGGGCCGTAGGCCGCGGCGACGTCCTGCGAGGTGCCCCACCCGCTGTAGGTGGGCAGCTTTGGCCAGCCCTCGGGCGAGTCCTGCCACTCCTCCTGCCGTCCGTACGGCAGCAGATCGATCAGCGCGAACGTGTAACTGAGCTGCTCGGTGCCACGGCCATTGGTGTGCCAGGTGCGGTACACGTTATCGCCGTCACGCAAGAACACGTTGACCGCGAACCCCCCGCCGGGCGGCGCGCCGACGTCGGCGCCGAACGGGCTGTTCGCCGTGGAGTACCAGGTCATCGTGTTCCCGACGCGCCGCTTGTAGGCGAGTGCCTCGTCGATCGGGCCCTGCGTGACGATGACGAACCGGGCGTCGTAGCTGTCCAGGAACTGCAGCCTGGTGAAGTGCGAGGTGTATCCGGTGCAGCCCGGCACTGCCACTCCTCGCCGGCAAACCACATGTGTTTGTAGACGATGAGCTGCGACTTGCCGCCGAAGATGTCCGCCAGCCGGACCGGCCCGTCCTCGCCATCCAGGATGTAATCGGGCATCTTGACCATCGGCATCCGGCGTCGCTGCGCCGCGATCGCGTCGAGTTCCCGGGTCGCGGCCTTCTCCCGTACGCGCAGGTCGTCGAGCTGGCGCTGCCAGGTGTCGGCGTCGACGATGGGCGGCAGTGCGCTGCTGGTCATATCTTCCTCCGTGGTGCGTCCGGACACGGGCACGGTTTATGGTCCTCAGCTATGGACGCTGCCCACCAGGCGAAATCATCGGTCCCGGCCGAACTTCAGCAGTTCCTTGCGGACGGCCGGGTCGATGCTGCGGTCTTCGCGCTGCGCCCCGACTACCGTGCCCTGCTGCTGGCCGTGGACGGGCTCGTCCCGGGCCCGGGCGACCAGGCCAGCGACGCGCTCCTCCAGGCCGCGGAGGCCGCCGCCCGCGAGGCGCTCCATGACCGGCCGGCGGAGGAACTCCCGCACGTGGCGGCGTGGCGCGAGGCGTACCGGGCGTTCGGGGCCAAGCCGCAGCGCACCCGCAACAGCCTGGAGGCGCTGCTGCGCCGGGCGCCCGCCGGGCTGCCCCGGGTCAACCGGCTCACCGACCTGTACAACGCGGTCTCGGTGCTGCACCAGATCCCGCTCGGCGGCGAGGACCTCACCCGCTACACCGGGCCGCCGCGGCTGGTCCGCGCCACCGGCCAGGAACCCTTCGACACGGTGGCCGACGGCCTCGCGGTCACCGACCACCCTGACCCCGGCGAGGTTGTGTGGTGCGACGACGCCGGCGTGACGTGCCGGCGCTGGAACTGGCGCCAGGCCCGCCGCACCCAGCTCAGCGACGGCACCACCACCGCGCTGTTCATCCTCGACGCGCTCGCCCCGGTAACCGACGACGCGCTGCACGCCGCGGCCGACGATCTTCTGGCCCACCTGTCGCGCCTCGGACCCGGCGTGCAGGCGACCCGCCGCCTGATAGCTCCGGCACTCAATTAGCTCCCGCACTCAACCCTTTTTGATGAACGACTAGCTGGCCTGGCCGCCGCCCGCCATCGACTCGCCGCCCGGGTTGGAACTTCTTTCGCCGGGTCGATGTCGCCGACCATGTTGCTGTTATCAGCCACGCGGGCGGGGCGTGGCCGGCTGGTTCTGCGCGCTGATCGCCTTGGTCATGCAGTAGCCCACGTGTGCACCGCCGGCCAGGTCCTGGACCTGGGCCCGCACGAGTGGGCTCGGCTCGTCGAGATCGACGAACAACTGGGGCACGCCGCCGAAGGAAGCCCGGTGCCAGGTCATCTCCTGCACCGGCCCGGCGGTCAAGGCCGCCACCTCGGCGTCAAAGCGGCTTGGGTCATAGACCCACTGCAGGAGCAGCATTGTCTGGTAGCCGTGCCGGATGTAGAAGCCGGCTTCGGCGTCGGCGCCCAGCGAGATGCGTGTTGCGCCCAGCCGCCGGGCGCTGGCTTCGAAAGCCCCCAGCAGGGCGCGCCCGATGCCCTGCCAGCGCCGGCCGGCGTCAACGGCCAGGATCCGCAGGGTCACCTCCGATCCTGCGGACAGGAAACCCATGGCGGCGCCCGCGACCGAGCCGTTCTCCTCGGCGATCAGCAGCAGTTCGCGCTCACCGGGGTAGGCGGCTTCGAGGTCGGCGAACCGCCGCTGGTCGGTGTGCTCGATAACCGGGTCGAACTGGGCGCCCGCGACATCGAAGGCCGTGGCCAGCTCGGCTTCCGACTCCACGGGACGGATGATGACCGCCATGGCGGGCTCCTGCGGTGGTGCGGTGCCGAAGCCGAGCGCAGACGCCAGTGCGTCCAGGGCCCGCCGCCGGACTTCCGTTTCGGCCGCGAGATCGGCTAGCCACCGTTCGATCACGGCGGCGGCCGGTGCGGCCAGGAACCGTTCGATGTCGGCCAGGCCAATGGCGGCCCTGCGCAGCAGCGCGATACGGCCCGCGGTGGCGATCTGGTCTTCCGCGTAACGGCGATAGCCGGTCGTCTGGTTGACACGAGCCGGGACCAGCAGGCCGCGCTCGTCGTACAGCCGCAGCGCCTTGACCGAGAGCCCAGTAGCCGCGGAAAACTCGGCGGGTCCCAGTTCCTTCATGAGGCGATCATCAAGCGTGCCCCTGGGGCAAGGTCAAGACGCACCGGGCGGCGCAGCGCAACTGGAGCTAGCGCCCCAGTAGTGACCGAGCAATCTTCAGCGCGCGAAGATTCGCTACGGACGTAGATAATTTGCTACACTTGTGTCATGACTGCAATACCTGCCCGTGATCTACGGAACCACACGGCTGAAGTGCTTCGCCGGGTGGAGGCAGGCGAGGAGATCGAGGTCTTCAAGGACAACCGCCCGGTGGCGAAGATCGTCCCGCTCTCCCGGCGGCAGCGCTGGCTCCCCGCGGCAGAGATCGGGCGCGAATTGCTGCGACTCGGCCCGGACACCACCGGCCTCGCGGAGGAGCTGGACACCATCCTGACCGAGACGACCGACGACCTTCCTTGGTGACCATGCGGCGAGCGGTGGCTGACACTTCGGTGTTCATCGGACTGGAGGTAGCCCGATTTGATCCCGAGCAGTTCGCCGAATTCGAGTGGGGGGTGTCGGTGGTGACGCTCGGCGAGTTGCGGCTGGGCGTCCTCCAAGCCCGCGATCCAGAAGCCGCCGCGCGGCGGCTGTCCACCTACCAACTGGCCCAGCGGTTCGAACCGCTGGCAGTCGATGAGGCGGTCTCCGAAGTCTGGGCCCTGCTGATATCCAGGCTGCGCGCCGAGGGACGCAGGGCGCCGGTCAACGACAGCTGGATCGCCGCGACAGCGATCTCTCACGGCGTTCCGATCGTCACTCAGGACGCCGACTATGACGCCATGCCCGGAATCGAAGTAATCAAAATCTGAGCGTGGCCACCTCTGGCGCCCAGCCGCATGCCTTCTCGCAAGCCTGCACGCTGCGCGGCGCAGGCCAGGTGCCACCACAGCCGGCCTGGGTCGCCGTCACCAGGATCGAGCGAGATCCATGCGAACGGCCTGGCCTCGGCGGCACTGGCACCCCACTGAGCGACCAGGGTGCTCTTGCCGAAGCCGGCCGGCGCACCAACCAGGACCAGCTTGGCCGTCCCGCCGGTCAGGCCACGGATGAGCTCGGTGCGCGGCACCCACTCTTTCCGCGCCGACGGCGCGTACAGCTTCGTCTCAACCAGCACCTCGGGGCCCGCGCGAGCAGGCTCCGGGCCAGCGTTCAGGCCAGCGACCGGCCGCGTTACCGACGGCGGCGCCAGCCTCCCTCCCCCACGAGCACTAGCCACCACCCGCCCAGCATGATCCAGACGGCACCTGTCTGACAAGCAGCCACACCAGTTACGGCGCTGTCACGGCCCGGATTACAGCAGCCCCAAATCGCGGCCGCGGGCCACCGCGTCCTGGCGGTCCGACACACCGAGCTTGCGGTAGATGGACTGAGTGTGTGTCTTTACCGTGTTCAGCGAGACGTACAGCTCGTTGGCGATCTTGCGCAGCGAACGGTCGCCATCGAACAGCCGCAGCACCGCCTCTTCCCGCCCGGTCAGCGGCTCGGCCAGCGCCGAGATCCGCCGCGGGCCGGCCAGCCGGCGCTCCAGCGCGTCGAGCCGGGCCCGCTGCGCATCCGCGCCGTCCGGCAGCTCGGTCAGCACGCTGCGCGCCTCGCCGATCAGCCGCTCGGCCCGGCCCCGGTTGCCCTGATCGAGAACCACCTGGGCTAGCGTCACCGTGCCCACGAACGTGGGCCACGGGCCGCTGCCGGCGATGCCCTGACGGGACCGGAGGGCCTGTTCCAGCTCATCGCGGGCCTGGTCGGGCAGGCCCTGGGCGGCGTAGACCGCGCCCGCCGCGATGTGCGCCAGCGAGGCCGACGGCGTCCGCCGCAGGTCATCCCGGCCCGCCAGACCGAGCGCGGTATGCACCAGCTCACAGGCCCGGGGCAGGCGGCCGTCCTCCACCGCGAGCAGGGCTAGCGTGGCCGCGACCACCATGCGGGTCAGTGGCAGCACGGCCTCGTTCCGGCCCGCTTCCTCGAGTGCCCGGGCCGCCGCCTCGGGCTGGCCGGCCAGGTACAGACTGAACCCGAGCGCGCTCCGGGCCAGCGCGTACCACGGCGACGTGGCGTCGGTTTCCAGCCGGACCGCGGTGGCCGCCGACTCGCGCATGACCAGCAGGCCGTCGAACCCGTACACGCCGCGCAGCAGCGCGGCCGACGAGCGCAGCGAGCTCATTCCGTCCGGCAGCGACCCGTCGTCCGCCCCGGTCTCGATGACCGGCACCCAGCGCCGGGCCGACTGCCGGTCCCCGGACATGGCCGCCGCCCAGGCCGCGCAGTGCGCGGCCAGCGGGCTGGCCGCGATCCGGCCGTCGCCCAGCGAGCGGATCCAGTTGTGCACCGTGGCCACCCGCCCCGAGCTGACGTAGCCGAACCAGTAGCCCGCGATCAGGTCGATAGCCAGCCGGAAGTCGCCGGAGGCCACGGCGTGCTCGATCGCCTCGTCCGCCGACCCGTGCAGCTGGTGCCAGGCGGAGGCCGCCTGGTGCAGGGCAGGCACCAGGTCCGGTTCGGCCCGGGCCAGCCGGCCGCGCAGCACCTGGCGGAACAGATGGTGATAGCGGAACCACTCCCGGGTCTCGTCCAGCGGGACGATGAACAAGTTGTCCCGCTCCAGCCCGTCCAGGATCTCCGCGGCGTTGGCCACCCCGCTGACCGCCGCGCCGAGCGGGGCGCAGAACCGGCCCAGCACCGACGTGCGGATCAGGAACTGCTGGACCTCCGGAGGCTGCCGGGTGAGCACCTCTTCGGCCAGGAAGTCACCGATGAACCGGTTGTCCCCGGAGAACTGCCTGATGAACTCGTGTGGCGATGGGTGACCGCGCAGCGACAGCGCGGCCAGGTACACGCCGGCCGGCCAGCCTTCCGTCCGTGCCACCAGATCCGCCAGATCAGGACCATTCAATTGAACGCCCGATACCGCGTCCACCAGCGCCGCCACGTGCGCGGTGGCCAGGCGCAGCTGACTGGCCCGGATATCGAGCAGCTGCCCTTCGGCGCGCAGGCGGCCCAGCCGCAGCGGCGGATGACTCCGGCTGGTCAGCACCAGCTGGACCGACGCCGGCAGGTGCGCAAGCAGGAAGTTCAGCTGCTGGTGGCAGGCCCGCTCGGTGATGACGTGATAGTCGTCGAGCACCAGGACGACCGGTGTGGTCAGCGTGGCCAGCGCGTTGACCAGGCAGGGCAGCACGACGACGGTGAACTCGGGGACCTGCACCCGCAGGGTGCCCAGGACATCCCGGGCGCCGAAGTCGGGACAGACCCGCTGCACGGCGCAGACCACGTGCCACCACAACCGGCCCGGGTCATTGTCGCCCGGGTCCAGCGACACCCAGGCGAATGGCCGGCACTCCGTGGCGCTGGCGCGCCATTGGGCGACGAGTGTCGTTTTGCCGAAGCCCGCCGGCGCGTCGGCGAGCACGAGCTTGGTTGCGTTGTGCGCGGACAGGTAGTCAGTGAGCTCCGGCCGCTGCACCCATTCGGCGCGCGGGGCGGGAGCGTGCAGCTTGGTCTCGATCGGCACGTCGAGCCCGGGGCGTACGGGGTCAACGGTCGTAGCCGCCCGCCGGGGGACGGGTGGCGCTCGCCCCCCTCCTGGACGTGCGGCACCGACCACCAGTCCAGAATGATCCAACGCCCCGGTCATGGCAATGGTGCGGCCACTCGGCGCGTCGCGCGGTCCAGCCATATCTCTTTGCGCCTCCGGGGGCGCTTTTAAAGACACCTCCTTCCCCTCGTCGCTCGGTCGCTCGTTCCTCGCTTCCTCCCCGCCCACCTCCCTATCCCCCTTCACTGTCCAGTTCAGCGCCACGCCCCCTTTGGCGCGGGGACGTTACAGTCAGGCGATGAGCAACGAGCAGCCGCCGGGCGGACTGCTGCGCCGCGGCATCTCGACGGGCCGACTGGAGGCGCTCAGCGACGGGGTGTACGCGATCGCCATCACCCTGCTGGTGCTGGACATCGCGGTGCCGGCCCATGCTAGGAAAGACCTGCTCCACGCGGTGCTGCACCAGTGGCCGTCCTATCTGGCCTACATGGTCAGCTTCTCCACCATCGGCGCCTCCTGGCTCGGCCACAACGTGATCACCGAGTACCTGGACCGGGCCGACGCCGCGTTCATCCGGCTCAACCTGCTGCTGCTTGCGTTCGTCGCCTTCCTGCCGTTCCCCACCCGGCTGTTCGCCGACTACATCCAGCAAAGCCAGCCCGAGCGGGTGGCGGCCACCATCTACGGGATCTTCCTGCTGCTCTCGTCCACCCTGCTCTGGGTGCTGTGGCGGTACGCGGTCCGGGCCAACCTGGTCCGGCCGGACTTGGCCGACGAAGAGGTCCAGTTGCTCACCCAGCGGCTCACCCCGGGGCTGGGCGGCTATGTCGTCCTTATCGTCCTGGGCCTGTTCGTCCCGGTCATCGCCGTGGTCGGATATCTGGCAATCGCGCTGTACTACGTCATCCCGTTCCGCCGCTGGAGCCGGCTCCACCTGCCCCGGCGCGGGCGGCGGCCACCGCGGCGCCGCGGGGCAGATCAGCAAGGGGAGAGCTGATGAAGATCGCGGGATCGGTGGCCCTGGTCACCGGGGCCAACCGGGGGCTCGGCCAGGTGTACGCGCGGGAACTGGTCCGCCGCGGCGCGGCCAAGGTCTACGGGGCGGCCCGGAAGCCCGCCGGGGTGAGCGAGCCCGGGGTCACGCCCATCCAGCTGGACATCACCGACCCGGAGCGCGTCGCGCAGGTCGCCCAGCAGTGCACCGATGTCACCCTGCTGGTCAACAACGCCGGGGTGCTGACCTACAACAACTTCACCGGCGCGCCGGACCTGTCCGGCGCCCGGCTGGAGATGGAGACCAACTACTTCGGCACCCTGAGCATGTGCCGGGCGTTCGCCCCGGTGCTGAAGGCCAACGGCGGCGGCGCGATCGTCAACATGCTGTCGGTGAGCAGCTTCTACAGCAACCCGTTCGACGCCTCCTACGGCGCGTCCAAGGCGGCCGGCTGGCAGCTGACCAACGGCGTCCGGCTGGAACTGCATCACCAGGGCACGCTGGTGGTCGGCGTGCACGCGAGCTTCATCGACACCGCTATGGCCGCGCTGACCACCGCGCCCAAGGACAGCCCTGAGTCGGTCGCCCAGCTGGTGTGCGACGCGGTCGAAGCGGGCCAGGTCGAGGTGCTGTGCGACGAGCGGACCCGGACCGTCAAGGCCGAACTGTCCCGCGACCAGGAGCTGATCTACCCGCCGGTGCAGAAGTTCTGGGACGACGCGCTCAAGGGCAAGAGCTAGCCCGTCAGCCCGCGTCCTAGCGCGGTCAGCAACTCTCCCGGTGGGCCCTGGGCCAGCGGTGGCGCGCTGCCGTGGCGGCCGATGACCTCGTGCGTCCGCGCCACGATGGCCGGGTCGATGTGACCGCGAGTCCGCTCGCACGCCATCCCCATCACCTGCCAGCTACGCCCGAAGATCACCGATCAAAAGGCGCGGCACTGCGCAGCTGCGCGTGGCCGACCCGGTCGCTGGCCGCAGCAGGGGCCGGGGCCGGTCCGGAATGGTGTCCGCAGCGCCGCCAGCCGCCCGCGCAGGGCCATGCTCAGCCCGCGGCCCAGCGCCAGGTTGGTGGTGCACACGCTGTCCCCGGCCACGGCTCAGCCCCGTGGCCACCGGCGACCCGGCCGCAACCAGCCGGCGCAGCGTGTTGTGCAGGCCGCCCATCGGGAACACCGGGCTACTCGCCGGCACCCCCTGCCTGGCCCCGGCGGTCACGGCCGGTGCGGCGTGCCCTCCGCCGCGGCGGGTCACGCCCCACCGGTTCCAGTGCACCACGTCCTGCACCGGCCGGCGTTTCGGTTCCGCCCAGCGCCCCGCGCCGGGTAGCCCAGCGGTAGCAGCCCCATGGTGAGCGCGTCCTCCGGCAGCCCGAGCAGGTCCCGGACGTCGTCCTCATGCCAGCTGTACAGCGTGGTCAGTGTGGTCCCGATGCCGTAGGCCCGGGCGGCCAGGATCAGGTTCTGCACCGCCCCGTAGATGACGCGCCCAGCCGGGGTTGCTGACCCCGGCCACGTCACGCAGCACCGGAAGTCCACACCGGCGCGTCCGCGATGTGCCCGGCCAGGTGCTCAGCGGCCAGGAAGGACGGCCGGCTCAGCCCGTCAGCCGCGGGCAGCGCGGCCAGGATCTGCTCCCGGCGGCGGCCGTAGGCGGCGTCCCAGCCAGCCAGGTACCAGCTCGGCCACCGGCTGCTTGATCGCCGGGTCAGTGACCACCACCCAGCCCCACCCCTGCCGGTTACCGCCCGTCGGGCCGCGGATCGCCGCGTCGAGTAGGGCCCAGATGATCTCCCCGGGGACCGGCTCGGTGGACAGGTACCGGCTCGCCGGGGTGGAGTGCAGCGCGTCGAGCACCGGCAGCGGCTCGGGCCGGTCAGCCACCGCCGGCCCGCGGTCCGCGGCGAGCCGGACCGCAGGCCGTTCCCAGGCAGGTAGTACGGCATCAGGCGCGCGTGCGGGACCTGCCCCTGCACCGGGGCCGCCGATCCCGAGTTCAGCCCGGCCACGGCCAGGCCGGCCGCCAGCGCACCACTGCACGCGCCGACGGCCAGACCGGTCAGCAGCGTGCGGCGGTTCGCGCGTCTCGCGCTGGCCTGGCGCATGGTGGCCAGCCGTGCCTCCACCCGGGCGGCGACGGCCCGGTCAACCCTTTCCAGGAACGCTGCCACGACCGCGTCGCTGTACTCGGGCCCCAACTCGTGATGCGCCGCAGCCGCGGCGCGGATGTCATCTGGGGATACCGGCGACGTATTCACACGGCCAGGCTAACCCTGGAGTGGCTTGACCGCGCGGGTGGCGATATAGCCGGGCATAAACTGCGCCGTGGCGTCGGCGTGGTGCGGCGCCTCGACCAGGTGGGTGAGCTGGAATCCCGCTGCCAGCTGACCGCCGATCTGCTCGGTCAGCGAGTGGCTGTACTCGATCGGGCCGTCCCCGTAGCCGCGCTGCCGCTCGGCCTCGGACAGGTCGAGCGTGCTGAACGGCAGCGGATGGCGCACCACCAGTTCGGCCCGCTCGTCCAGCGCGGTGACGTCGAAGATGAAAATGTCCGGGTTCATGAAACCGGCCAGCAGCACGCCGCCGGGGACGAGCACCCGGAACGCCTCGGACCACACCGGTGCCAGCTCCGGGCAGAACACGTTGGACACCGGGTTGACGATCACGTCGAAGCTGTCGTCCGGGAACGCGTCCAGATCGCGCATGTCACCGAGCACGGTGTGCAGATCCAGGCCCTCCCGGTCGGCCACCTCCTGGTCCCGGGCCAGCTGCCGGGGCGAGTTGTCCAGCACGGTGACCTCGGCGCCCGGCCGCGGCCAGGACCGGGCCCTGCTGCCCGCCGCCGGAGGCCAGGCAGAGCACCGCCGATTCGGCCAGATTTTCCGGGAACCAGTCCCGCGGCGTGGGCTCATAGCCGATCAGCACCACCGACCAGTCGCCGGCCCGGGCCCGGGCGATGACGTCCGGCCCGACCGGCTGGGTCCACTCGTTGCCGCTGTCCACCTCGCGGTCCCAGGCCGCCCGGTTGTGCGCGACCGGGTCGAACGTCATGGCGTGTCCAGCCTGGCCTCGGGCCGGGTCGGCTCGAACAGCTCCACCGGGTTGCCGGACGGGTCCTCGACCAGGATCTGCTTGCCGCCCACTCCGGTGACGATGTCGTTGCGGAACCGGGCGCCGCTGCCGCGCAGCCGGGTCACGGTCCCTTCCAGGTCGGTGACCTCAAGGGCGAACCGGTTCCAGCCGCCCGGCTCGGGCAGGCGGCCGTCCGGCATGGCCTGGCCGCCGCCGGCCCCGCCACCCGGGGCGCTGAGGTTCAGCCGCAGGTCCCCGTGCCGCAGCATGGCGAAGGCCGGCGCCGGATGCATTACCTCGGTGAAGCCGAGGTTCCCGCAGTAGAACGCGATCGCCGCGTCGACGTCGTCGACGATGTAGCGCACGCTAACCGTGGCCATGGCACGAGCGTACCGGCCGGTTCCCGCGCCGCGCGGCGCCGGTCAGCCGCAGCCGCACCCGCAGTGGCCCGGCCGGTGCGCTGCGCAGCAACCGCAGGCGTGGCTGGGCCGGCGATCCCCGGCGCATTCGGGCAGCAGGATGGCGCCGACGCCCGGGATGGCCTGGGCCCGGGCCTCGGCCAGCAGCGCGGCCGCCGCCTGCTGGCCGTTCTCGCCGCTACGGGACATCCGGGAGGCGATCAGCCCGGTCACGATCGGCGTCGAGAACGACGTGCCGCTCCACTTGGCCATCCCGTAGAACTGCCGCTTCTGGTCCTTGTACGGCTCGACCTCGCATTTGTAGGTGCCGGTCGTGTAGGCGTTGACCAGGTCCCGGCCCGGCGCGTACACGTCGACCCAGCCGCCGTAGATTGCTGAACGAGGCCCGGCTCCGCCAGTCGCCGGCCAGCGCACCCACCGAGACCACTTCGCTGAAGGCGGCCGGCCAGCTCGGCCGCCGGGTGCCGCTGTTACCCGCCGCCACCACGCACACCACGCCCTTGTACTGGCGCGAGCAGCTTGAGCCACGCCTCGAACGCGATCAGCGGCAGATCGGACCGGGACGGCGCGGCGATGGTCAGGTGGAAGATGTCCACCCCCAGGCCCAGAGCGGCCGCGACGAGCCGCGGCACCAGCCTCGATTCCAGCGTGCTGCCCGCGACGGCGAACGCGTTGGTCACGATCATCTCGCGCCGCGGCGCCATGCACCGCGCGACCCCGGCGACGAACGTGCCGTGCGCGGTATAGGGCGGGATCGGGTCCTGGCCCTCGCCCGTGTCCGTGTCCTCGCGGGCGGTGGCCCGCCCGGACCCCGGCCAGCCAGGGGTGGCCGACCTGCGGGCTTCGCAGCAGCCCAGTGTCAGCCATGTAGATCAGGACGCCCTGGCCGCCGCCGTCCGGCACACCGAGGGGTACGGCTCGATGTCCGCGTACACCTCCTCGGGCTCGGTGGCCGGGCAGCCACCCGCGGTGCCGGCGACGGTCAGCACATGATCCGGCGTGGCGATCCCCGGGCCGAGATCCGTCGTCCACCGCTTGCACCGCGTCGGGCACGTAGAGCTGCTGCCGCCGCTTCCGGCCCGGCGGCGGGCCAGAGGGTGAGCAGGACCACGCCCGCGATGACCCGTTCCAGACCGCGCCGGGAGTCGGGCCCGCAGCTCTTCCAGCGTCGGCTGCTCCAGGATCTCCAGCACGCGGGCCAGGTACTCGTCGCGGACCAGGAGCTGACCCTGGGCAAACATGTAGTCGAGCGGCGGTCGTCACGATCGGACCTCGACCCCGATGTTGACTCCGGCCGCCCCTCTCGGGGCGAACGCGTCGACGATGACCCTTACCTCGTCGCGCGACGAAGGGTTCCAGTTCTTCTCGCCAGCTATCTGATTCAGTCATGATGCCCTCCGCAGGTTGACATTCGGCTTCCCATGCCCGATCTGGGCACGGCGGAGCGGCCAGGTGCACCGGGTGATACGTCGCCAGGCCGCCAGCAGTATTCCCACGAACGGCCCCAGGTTCCGGCGTGCAGTGTGCACGCGCCATGGCGCGCAACATATTCAATCGACCACGCAGATATGGAGCATCCTAATATTGCTTCATGGCGGGGGGAGGCTGTACGGCCAGGATCGGCCACGCGGGCACCGATGACTTGCTGCCGCTGGCCTTGTCCCGGCCCCATGAAGCGCTGGCCCGGGCGCGCGCCGTTCTCGCCGGGCGGCCTGGCCCGGATGAGGCATCCGTAGCCCATCAGGCGGCGGGAATTGTTTTGCGCGATACCGGCGATGTCGGCGCCGGGGTCGGTGAACTGCGCGCCGCGCTCCGGCTGGCCCGCCGGACCGGTTCGGCGGAACGCGAGGCGGATGTGCTGGCTTCCCTGGGGCTGACGCTCGCCTACGCAGGCCGGACGGCGGCCGGGCTAGCCGCGTTCGACCGTGCCCTGCAGCTGTCCAGCGGCGTCGCTGGCCGGGCGGGTGCTGCACCGGCGCGGCCTCGCGCTGTGGACCCTCGGCCGCTACGCCGCGGCGCTCGATGACCTGCGCCGCGCGGTCGGCGTGCTGCGCCGGGCCGGACGACCAGATATGGACGGCCCGCGCGCTTAACTGCCCGCGGGCTGGTTTACCTGGCCGTCGGGTCGCCCGATCGCGCTGATGCCGATTTCGTCGCCGCCGGGCAGCTGTACGCCAAGACCAGCCAGGAGCTGGAATCGATCCATACGGTACTCAACCGGGCGCGGCGTCGCGTTCCGCCTCGGGCGACCTTCCGGCGGCGCTTTCTTTCCTCGATGAGGCCGCCGCGCGCTACCGGCCGCTGAATGTCGCCGACGCCATTCCTCAGCCACGACCGGTGCGCCGTGCTGCTGGCGGCCGGGCTGGCCGGCGACGCGCTGGCCGAGGCGGACGCCGCGATGACGCGACATCGAGCAGATCCGCGGCCAGGCCACCTGGAAGGCCGAACTGCTGCTGATGGCGGCCAACTGCGCGCTGGCCGCCGGGCAGCCGCAGGCCGCCCTGGACCGGGCCGAGGCGGCCTCCCGCCTCTTCCGGTCCCAGCAGAGTGCCTGGTGGCAGGCCCACGCCGGGCTGGTGCTGGCCCGGGCCCGCTACCGGCTCGGCCCGGCGTCGGCCGCCGCTGCTCCGCGCCGCGGACCGGGCTGGCCGGCCGGCTGGACGGCGCTGGGCTCGGCCGAGGCCACCCAGGCCCATCTTGCTGGCCGGGCGGATGGCCCTGGACCTGGGCCGTCGCGACGACGCCGACCGTCATCTGCGCGCCGCCGCAGCGCAGCCGGCGGCGCGGCCCGGCGCTGTCCCGGGCCAGCGGCTGGCTCAGCGAGGCGCTGCGGGCCCAGGCGGCGGGCGACACCACGCCGGCTGCTCGCCGCCTGCCGCCGCGGGCTGGACCGTCCTGGACGAGCACCGGTTCACCCTGGGCGCGTCGGAGCTGCGGGCGCAGGCCACCGCGCACGGCGCCGAACTGGCCGCGCATCGCGCAGCGGCACGCGCGCGCAGGCGCACCGGCCGCGGCTGCTGCTGGCCTGGGCGGAGCGCTGGCGGGCCACCGCGCTGGCCGTCCCGGCCGTGCGGCCGCCGGCCGACGCGGATCTCAGCGCCGGGCTGGCCGCGCTCCGCCGGGTGACCAGCGAGGCTGCAGGAGTCGCGGCGACCAGGGCGTGCCCCCCGGCCGCGCTGCTCCGCGAACAGCGGCGGCTGGAGAACGTCGGTGCGGGCCAGCACGCTGCGCACCCGGGGCGGCGGCGCCGCCCGTGGCGCGGTCAGCATCGCCGGGCTGATCCACGCAGCTCGGCTCCGCCCAGCTCGTCGAGATCGTCGACATCGACGGCGCGGTGCACGTGCTGACCTGCCGGGACGGACGGGTCCGGCAGTCGGTGGCGGGCCGCACCGAGGATGCTGTCCGGGCGGCTGGCCTCGCCCGCTTCGCGCTGCGCCGGCTGGCCCGCAGCCGGCCCGGGCAGGATCCGGCCAGCGCGCTGGCCATCCTGGAGCCGGACCGCGCCGCAGCTGCAGGACACGCTGCTCGGCCCGGCCGCCGCCCAGCTGGATGATGACCGGCCGGTGGTGATCGTCCCGCCCAGCAGGCTGCATTCGATCCCGTGGGCACTGCTTCCCGTGCTCGGGGACCGGGTGTTCAGCGTGGCCCCGTCGGCGGGCGCCTGGCTGCGGGCGCACACCGCACCCGCGCCGCCGGGCCGGCCGGTCACCCTGGCCCGCGGGCCCGGCCTGGCCACCGAAGGCGCCGAGGTGCCGCTGATCGCCCCGTTGTACCAGCGCGCCACGGTGCTGTCCGGCGGCGAGGCCACCGCCAGCCGCGTGCTGTCCGCGCTGGACGGGGCGTGGCTGGCGCACATCGCCGCACACGGTAGTTTCCGGGCCGACAGCCCGCTGTTCTCCTCGCTGCGCATGGCCGACGGCCCGTTGACTGTCTATGACTTCGAGCAGCTGCGGCGCGCCCCATACTGGCTGGTGCTGCCCAGCTGCGACTCCGGCGTGCTGGCGCCGGCCGGCGCGGACGAACTGCTCGGCCTGGTCAGCAGCCTGCTGCCGCTGGGCACGGCCGGCATGGTGGCCAGCGTCGCCCCGCTCAACGACCATGCCTCGGTGCCGCTGATGCTGGAACTGCACCGGCGGCTCCAGTCTGGAGCCTCACTGGCCGGGGCGCTGTGCGCGGTGCGGCGGGGGGTCAGCAACGACCCCGTACTGCGGGCGGCCGCCTGGTCGCTGGTCGCCCTGGGCGCGGGCTAACGGCCAAAAAAGTTGGCCGCCGGTGTATCAGCCGGGGCGCACTGCGCTCCGGCTGGGTGAATGGAGGGCGGCCTATGGAGACTGCACCCGGCCTAGCCTGTGCTCGTACAATGACAGGCAGCTACCGGCCGCAGCGGGGGACGCGGCCCGTGCGGCGAGAGGACGGGACCGCGATGCGTGACGACTCGCCCGTCGCCAGATTGGTCGCCCAGGCCAGGGACGGGGACAAAGACGCCTGGGACGCCATTGTCGACCGTTACGCACCACTCATCTGGTCGATCTGCCGCCGCTACCAGCTCGACCGGACCGACGCCGACGACGTGGCGCAGAGCGTATGGCTGCGGCTGGTGGACCAGCTGGAGGTCATCCGGGAACCGGCCGCGCTGCCGGGCTGGATCGCCACCACCACCCGGCGGGAGTGCGGACGGCTGGTGACCGCGGCCCGGCGCCGGGAGGCATTCGGCTCCGGGCTGGACGCCGAGAATATCCCAGACGGACGCCCGGACGAGGCCGAGACCGAGGTGCTTATGGCCGAACGCAACGCCGCGCTACGCGAGGCGTTCGACGCGCTGCCGGCACCCTGCCAGCGGCTGCTCGCCCTGCTCATCACGGATCCCCCGGTGTCCTACGCTGACATCAGCGCCGAGCTGGGCATCGCGGTGGGCAGCATCGGGCCAAGCCGGGCTCGCTGCCTGGAGCGGGTCCGCCGCCACCCGGCGGTGGCCGCCCTGATCAACGCGGACCCCGCGGACGGAGGTGACATCAGTGAGCAGCCAGTGGGCCGATGACGACGACCGGCTACTCGCCGCACTCGGCGACGCGGTCCGTGCCGCCCGCGACGTGCCGGCCGAGCTTTGTCGAGGCGGGCCGGGCCGCCTATACCTGGCATGGCATCGATGCCGAACTGGCCGCGCTCACGTTCGACTCGGCCACCGAACATGCGGCGGTGCCCGCGATCAGGGCGGAGGAGGCCAGCCCCCGGTTCCTCAGCTTCGCCGCCGCCGACCTGACCATCGAGCTGGAGATCGGCCCAGACGCGATCACCGGACAGATCGTGCCGCCGCAACCCGGCCACGCCGACGCGTGCCCGGCCAGCGGGCCCGCGGCGAGCACCGAGATCGACGAGATCGGCTGTTTCGTGATCCGGCCGCTGCCCGCCTCGCCGTTCCGGCTGCATTGCCACGCCAGTTCCGGGATCAGCGCATTGACCACCTGGATCACGCTGTAAGGCGGGGCAGCCACCGCGCACTGGCGTTCAATAAAAAGGCTTAAAGCACGACTGGCGGCCACAGGTTGTGCTGGCCGGCGATCGGGTCGCCGGGCCATTCGTGCATGCTGGCCAGGTTGTCCCGGGCCGGGTACTTGGCCGCGGCCGGGCCGTCCGCGAACGCGTGCAGCACGTTGCTGGTGACCTGCCGGGTGAACTCGGACGTCTTCCTGGTCAGGCCGAACAGCCGCAGGTCGTTGCAGCAGGCCACCCAGCGCATGGTGCCGGTGTTCAGCACCCCGGCCCCGCTCTTGTGGGTGTAGTAGGCCATATCCGAGTAGCTGTTCACGCCGCGGCACTGCAGCGGTGAGTGGGACAGCACCTCGATCGGCCGCTCCACCGGGTAGACCGGGTTGACCCGGTCGTACTCGATGCCGACCAGCCCGGTGAACTTGCTGCCCTTGTGCACCCCGGTCCTGGCGAACAGCCAGGAGTCCGGCGAGGCGACGATGTAGTCCGCGTCGGTCGGGTTCGACTCGTACAGCGTGCCGGTCAGCGAGGACTCCGGGTCTGGGTTGGGCGGCTCCCGCCAGTCGCTGGTGACCAGGCTGTTGTCCTTGCCGTACATCGGGTCCTGCAGGTAGCTGGTCTTGTAGCAGATGACCAGCCGCCGCTCGCCCAGCCGGCTGCTGTCGATCCGGGTCCGCCGGAACATCGTGTTCGCGCCCATGAACGCGATGTTCATCCCGGCGTTGCGGGCCGCCGTGACGTGCGCCCGCTCCGGCGGGCTCCAGTACTCGTCGTGGCCCGCGGTGATCAGCGCGGTGGCGCCATCCAGGATGTGCGGGTCGGCGTCGATCTCCATGCTGGTCAGGTAGGCCAGCGGCAGTCCCATCCGCTCGGCCAGCTCGATCGTCTTCCGCTCGTGGTAGAGGAACATGTACGCGCCGTTGGCGTCGTACGGCCGGTCCAGGCTGACCGCCAGCGAGCGGTTGCTGTAGTCGGCGATGCCACCGGGGCCGTTGTACAGGTCGTAACCGCCCCAGGTGTTGTACGCCTGCCAGGTCGCCGTGCCGTTCTTGATGACGACCTTGCCGGTGGTGCTGGCCGACCGGACGGTGACCGGGACATAGC
The DNA here is from genome assembly GCA_963758575.1 of uncultured Actinomycetes bacterium. GTDB lineage: Bacteria > Actinomycetota > Actinomycetes > Streptosporangiales > Streptosporangiaceae > RYN-230. The sequence goes on along the minus strand of CAVWWE010000056.1, from coordinate 19,628 downwards.
GCTGGGCTCCGGTCTCCGCGTCCAGCCGGAGCAGGTAGGAGCCGGCCGGCCAGTCGTCGGTGGGCACGGTAAGGGATTCACCCCAGACCGCCTCCACCGTGTTGGTCGGGTGGATCATGGACGCGGCGCGCTGCCGGTGCCCCTTGACCGACCCGGACTTCCACAGCAGCCGGCCCCGGTCGCCGTTGTACCAGCCCATCCGGTACGCGTTCACCTTGAACGAGCGGGCCGTGGTGGACACGTAGAGCCTGATCGGCTGGCCGGGCAGCACGCTGGCCTGGCCGGCGTAGCCCACGATGGCCATCGGCGCGCCGAGGTGCCTGATCTCCCAGTTCGGGTCGCCCGCCAGGGAGTTCTCAGTCACGCTGTGATGGCTGGCGGCCTTGTGCGCGGTGGGGTGCGGGCTCGGTCCGGAGCCGGAGGTCGCGTCGGCTGAGCAGCCCGCCGCCACGCCAGCGGCACCGGCCGCGGTCAGGCCGAGGAACACCCGCCGCGAGTAATCCGAGCCGGATTCCATACTCCCATCATGTCCCCGTGGACCGTGTGTCACGTGCCGGGGCGCCGATGTGGGGTAACTCATGTCAATTCTTTACCGGCCCGAAACTGCCTTGCCGGGGCCGCCGATCGTGCACAATCCGGACATGCTCCCTGGTGCCACCGACTCCGACGATGACCCGCTCGTGCAGGACGCTCCCGATCACCCGGCCGACGACCCGGCCATCGCGGCGTGGTTCCTGGCCGAGGGTGACCGGGCCAACCGGGCCACCGATCTGCGCGCGTTCACCACCGGCAATCTGGTCCAGCCGCTGGTCGACGGGCGGGAGTACTTCGGCCGGCTGTGCACCGAGATCAGCGCGGCCGGGACGGGCGACCAGATCTACTTCCTGGACTTCCGCGGCGACATGGACGAGCTGCTGGATGGCCTGGGCACCGCGGCCAGCGACGTGCTGGGCGCGGCGGCCCGCCGCGGGGCCGGCGTGTTCGGCCTGCTCTGGCGGTCCCAGCCGAGGGTGGCCCGGCAGTCCGAGGAGGCCAACGCGGAGTTCGTCCGGCGGATCGACGAGGACGGCGGCCAGGTGCTGCTGGACGCGCGGACCCGGCGCGGCGGCAGTCATCACCAGAAGCTGGTCGTGCTGCGCCACCCGGCCGCCCCCGGGCAGGATGTGGCGTTCGTCGGCGGCATCGACCTGGGGCACAGCCGCAACGACGACGGGCAGCACGCGGGCGATCCGCAGGTGATGGAGTTCCCGGCCCAGTACGGACCACGGCCGCCGTGGCATGACATCCAGGCCGAGGTGCGCGGGCCGGCCGTGCACGACCTGGAGCACACGTTCCGCGAACGCTGGTACGGCAGCAGCGTGCTGGACCTGCCCAGCCCGGTCCGCCAGCTCTACGACCGGGCCTACCACATGGGCGCGACGACCAGCCGGCCGCTGCCGGACCCGGTGCTAGACGACGGGGTGCGGCGCGGGCCGCACGCGGTGCAGGTGCTGCGCACCTATCCGGCGCGGCCGCGCCGCTACCCGTTCGCCCCGCTCGGGGAGCGGAGCATCGCGCACGCGTACCGGAAGGCGTTCAGCCGGGCCCGCAGCCTGGTCTACCTGGAAGACCAGTACCTGTGGACGCTGCCGGTGTCCGGGCTGATCGCCTCGGCGCTGCGCGCTAATCCTGGGCTGCACGTGATCGCGGTGGTGCCGCGGTTCCCGGACAACTCGGGGCCGGTGACCCGGTGGCCCGCGCTGCTGGCCCGGCACGACGCGGTGCGGGCCTGCCGGGCCGCGGGCGGCCCGCGATTCGCCGTCTATGACGTGGAGAATCACCAGGGCACGCCGGTGTACGTGCACGCCAAGGTGGTGATCGTGGACGATGTGTGGGCCATGGTCGGGTCGGACAACCTGAACCGGCGGTCCTGGAGCCACGACAGCGAGCTGTCCATCGGCGTGCTGGATCACACCCGGGACACCCGGCCGCCGGTGGACCCGGCCGGGCTGGGTGACGGCGCCCGGACCTTCGCCCGTGACCTGCGGCTGCGGCTGTGGCGGGAGCATCTGGACCGTACCGGGGACGACGTCGCTGACCTGCTGGACCCGGCTGCGGCGTTCGCCGCGTTCCGTGCGTCGGCCGAGCGGCTGGCCATCTGGCACGCGGCCGGGCAGCCGGGTGGCCTGACCGCGCGGCCGCCGGGGCGGGTCGTACCGCACCAGGTGACCGCGCCGAGCGCGGTGCGGCGGGCGTGGGCGACGCCGCTGTACCGGGCGCTGTACGACCCGGACGGCCGCCCGTGGCGGGACCGGATCCGCGGCCGGCTCTGATGCTGTCCAGCCCGTCAGCATATGCTGCCGCCGCCTCCGGGGTGGGTGGCCAGCCAACCTGGCGGGTGCGCTAGACGTCTGTCCAAGTACCGGGCCAGAATCCAGGTGGGACGGATGGTGGGCAATGGACAGGAATAGAGCAGCGAAGCCGGGCAGACCCGGCGGCCGGGCCGCGACCGCGGCCCGGCTGAGCATCGCGCTGGCCGCGGCCGGCCTCGGCCTGGCCGCGCTGGTCACCCCGGCGGCGGCCACGGTGACCGCGCCGGGCCGCGCCGCCCGGATAGGCGCGACCGCGGCCGGGCGGCGCGCCGCGGCCGGGTCGATCGCGGTGAGCTGCAACTCGGCCGCGCACCCGAAGCTGGCGGCGCGGATGGCCACGGACATCCGGGCCGCGCTGCGCGGCCGCCTGTCCACGGTGGCGCTCCGGGTCGAAGACCGCAGCAAGCAGCTGACCTGCTCGCTGAACACCCGGATGCACTTCGACTCGGCCAGCGTGGTCAAGGTGATCATCCTGGGCACCCTGCTCCGGATGGCCGAGACGCAGCACCGCGGCCTGACCAAGCATGAGGTCGCGCTGGCCACCGCGATGATCACCGAGTCGGATAACGATGCCGCGTCCGCGCTGTGGGCGGAGGTGGGCCGCGGCCGGCTGCAGTACTTCCTGGGCCGGGCCAGGATGACCGAGACCCAGCTCGGCCCGGGCGGCTACTGGGGACTGACCCTGATCACCGCGCACGACGAGGCGCTGCTGCTGAACCTGCTCATGTACCCGAACGCGGTACTCACCCCGGCGTCGCGGGCCTTCGCACTCAACCTGATGGCCCGGGTCATCCCGTCCCAGCGCTGGGGAGTGCCGGCCAGCGCGCCGGCCGACCTGACTACGCACGTGAAGAACGGCTGGCTGCCACTGGCCACGCACGGCTGGCGGATCCACAGCATCGGCTGCTTCACCGGTCATCACCGTGGTTACAGCATCGTGGTGCTCACCGAGGACAACCCGACCATGCAGTACGGGATCACGACGATCGAGAATGCAGCGCGGGTGATCCACCGGCAGCTGAACCCGCCGGGCACCACGTTCCTCCCGCCGGCCCGGCCGGCTCCGTCCTGGGGCACACCGGACGAGCGGATCCCGGCCATCCTCGGCGGCCGGTAGCCCAGCACCGGAGGAAGCAGCGGAAATTTCATCCGGCCTGGGAACCGCGGCGCTGGTCCAGCACGTCTAAGGGTTGCCTCTTCCCACCTGGGGCGCATGGTGAATGGTCGCCCGCACGACCCGGTGAGCAGCGCACAGTCGCCGGGCCGTGCGGGCGACGCCGTTCCCCGGTCCGGCCATGACGTCAGTCGATCCGGCGCAGCCCGGTGCGGTGCCGATCAGGCAGCCATCCTCGACCACGCACCCCTCCAGATGTGCCCGGTGCCCGACCACGCAGTCCGCCCCGATGATCGTCGGCCACTGCTCGGTGGTGTGCACCACGGTGCCGTCCTGGACCGACGTGCGCTCGCCCACCCTGATCAGGCCATGGTCGCCGCGCAGCACCGCGCCCGGCCACACCGACGCGCCCGCGGCGAGCTCCACCGACCCGATCACCACCGCATCCGGGTGGACGTAGGCCTGCGGGTCGATGGACGGCGCGGCGTAGTCGAGCGCGTAGATCGGCACAGATCACTCCTGTCTGGGGTGATACCAGGATTACACGGGCAGGTCAGCGCCGGGCCAGCCCGCGGTACACCTGCCGCGCGTGCCCACCCAGGATCCCGGCCACCGTCTCGTCCGGCATGCCCAGTGCGGCCACCGCGCGGGCGTTGCTGGCAATACCGGGCACGCCCGGCCAGTCGGTGCCGAAGATGAACTTGGCGCCGAGCCGGCCCAGGTTGAACCGCGCGTAGTAGTCGGGCAGCTTCCGTGGCGGCAGCCCGGACAGCTCGATCCACACGTTCTCGTGCAGCAGCGCCAGCGACGCGGCCACCTCGTACCACCAGCCCCGGCCGCCATGCGCGAGCACCAGGGTCAGCCCGGGAAAGTCGCGCAGCACCGGGCTGAGCAGCGCCGGGTCGGCCAGCGCGTTGTCCGAGCCGGGGAAGGAACTCGTGCCGGAGTGCACCACCACCGGCACGCCCTCCTGCGCGCACAGCTGGTAGGCCGGGTACAGCGCGGGGTCGGCGGCGCTGAACCCGCCGTGCACCGGGTGGATCTTGAGCCCGGCCGCGCCCAGGTCGAGCTGGCGGGCGAGTTCCGCCGCCACCGGGTAATGCAGGTGCGGGTTGATGTTGGCCAGGAACGCGAACCGGTCCGGGTTGTACTTGATGATCGGGAGCAGCTCCTCGACCGGCTGGATCCCGGTCACCTTGGGGCTGTACTCGCAGAGCAGGATCGCGTGATCCACCCCTTCGGCCGCCATCAGGTCATCCAGCCCGGCCGGTGACACCGTGCCGTCTTCGGTGTACGCGGCGGTCCAGCCGGGCTGGCCGAACTGCTCGGCCCAGGCCCGCCAGGCGGGCTTGAGGGTGGGCAGCCGCGCCGCGTGCACGTGCGCGTCGATCAGCAGCCGCCCATCAAGCATCTGCCCCTCCCAGCCACCGGTCCCTGCCACCTGTTACCCCCGCCTGCTGTGCCCAGTATCGGCCCTGCCATCCGTTCCCGCGGTTTTCCACCCTGCTTCCAGGTGGTACGTACAAGGAAACTAGGACGAATCGCGGGCGGGCAGGTGCTGCTCATGTCGGACGCTGACACCGGAGCACAGCTGGGGCAGGACGCGGCCGGGGCCCTGGGGCCCGAAGGCGACCTGGTCGGCGAGCTGGACATGGCCGGCTTCGCCGGGGCCACGCTGGCCGTGCTCAACCGGGCCATGGAGCACCCGATCCAGGTCGGCGCGGCCAGCCTGCGCCTGGGCCTCGGCATGGCGCGGATCGCCCAGTTCACCCTGGCCCGGGTGGCCGGGGCGGCGGCCGAGCCGCCCATCGCACCCGGCCGGGACAAGCGGTTCGCCGACCCGGCCTGGACGGACAACCCGGGCTTCGCCGCGCTGCTGCAGTACTACCTGGCCACCCGGCAATTCTCCGACCAGGTACTCGAACTGGGCCGCGGGGACCGGGACACCGACGCCAAGGCCGGGCTGGTGGCCGGCTTCCTGCTCGACGCGCTGAGCCCGACCAACTTCCTGCTGACCAACCCGGCGGCGCTGAAGCGGGCGTTCGATACCGGCGGTGGGAGCCTGCTGGCCGGCACCCGCAACTTCCTCGGTGACCTGGCCCACAACAAGGGCCGGCCGAGCCAGGTGGACCGGAGCGCGTTCACCGTCGGCGAGAACCTGGCCGTCACGCCGGGCAAGGTGGTGTTCGCCAACCACCTGATGGAGCTCATCCAGTACAGCCCGCAGACCGAGACCGTGCACGCGATCCCGCTGCTGGCCAGCCCGCCGTGGATCAACAAGTACTACATCATGGACCTGTCCCCGGGCCGGAGCTTCATCGAGTGGGCGGTGCAGCACGGGCACACGGTGTTCGCCATCTCCTACCGGAACCCCGATGCCGGGATGAGCGCGGTCACCCTGGACGACTACCTGATCGGCGGGCCGAAGACGGCGCTGGACGTGATCTCGGACATCACTGGGGCAGACAAGATCAACATTGCCGGGCTGTGCCTGGGCGGCGCGCTGACCGCCATGCTCGCCGCCTACCTGGCCAAGACCGGCGACGACCGGATCAACTCGGTCACGTTGCTGAACACCATGCTCGACTACAGCGAGCCCGGCGTGCTCGGCGCGTTCACCGACGAGGCCACCGTCGCCCGGCTGGAGCGGCAGATGCGCAAGCGCGGCTACCTGGACGGGGCGCAGATGTCCGGCACGTTCGACCTGCTCCGGGCGAACGACCTGATCTTCAGCTACGTGGCGTCGAACTGGCTGATGGGCCAGCGGCCGCCAGCGTTCGACATCCTGGCCTGGAACAGCGACAGCACCCGGATGCCCGCCGCCATGCACTCCTTCTACCTGCGCTCGCTGTACCTGCGCAACGAACTGGCCATGGGCGACCTGGAACTGGCCGGGCAGCGGCTGTCGCTGGGCGACATCCGCAGCGACAGCTACGTGGTCGGCGCGGTCAACGACCACATCGTGCCGTGGCACGCCTCCTACCAGGCGACCCGGCTGCTCGGCGGCCCGGTGCGCTACGTGCTGACCAGCGGCGGGCACATCGCGGGCATCGTGAACCCGCCCGGCCCGAAGGCCTGGTACCTGACCGGCCCCGACGGCACGGCCAGCGCGGCTCAGTGGCGCAGCGCGGCCGAGCGGCAGGACGGCTCGTGGTGGGCGGACTGGGCCCAGTGGGCCGGGGCGCGGGCCGGGCAGCACGTCCCGCCGCCCGGCATGGGCAGCCCGCGCTATCCCCCGCTGGCCAGCGCGCCCGGCAGCTACGTGCTGGGCTGAGCCGGCCGCGCGCCACCTCGTCTGCTTGACAAATCATCCAGATCGCATACTTTAGTAAGCGCGCGCAGCTTCCCCCCACACAATGAGCTTCAAGGAGATAACAATGACGAGCACCCAGGAAATCCAGGGCGAGGTCCTGGACGCGGTCCGCAAGGGCCAGGAGGCCGTGGTGGACGCGATCAAGCAGTGGGCCGACGCGGTCCAGTCGATCACCCCGTCCATCCCGCACCCGAACCTGCCCTACGCCGACAAGCTGCCCAAGCCGGACGAGCTCGTGGCCAGCGCCTACGACTTCGCCGAGCAGCTGCTGGCCAGCCAGCGCAAGTTCGCCGAGAACGTGCTGGACGCGGCCAAGCCGCTGCTGCCCGGCCAGGCCGCCACCTCCGGCACGGCCGGCAGCAAGGCGAGCACCGGCAGCACCCGCGCCACCGGCAGCAAGCCCGCCGCCAAGTAACCCACCAACCCGTTAGCGCGGTGAGTTTGGGGTCACCCGTGACCACAAACTCACCGCGCTGATGCATTGAGCCGGGGCCCGGCCACGAAATGCACCGCAACCACGCTCCAGGCGAAGCGGTGCGTACTATAGTTAGCAGCGTTGACCTGCTTCGAGATCACTGAGGGGGCGGCGCCGTGCCAGAGCCGTGGGACACCCAGCTGCAAGCCCTGGGCGCGTTCATCCGCACCCAGCGCAAGCTGGCCAACCTCTCGCTGCGCCAGCTGGCCGACATGACCAGCCTGTCCAACCCGTACCTGAGCCAGATCGAGCGCGGGCTGCACCAGCCCTCGGTCCGGGTGCTCAAGCTGATCTCCGAGGCCCTCGACGTGTCGGCGGAAACCCTGCTGGCCCAGGCCGGCCTGCTCGACCCGGACCGCACCGCGGCCAGGCCAAACCCCGCGGCCAGCGGCACCTCAGGCGCCGATGCGGAGAGCGCTATCCGCGCTGATCAGCGACTCACCGATGACCAGAAGAGCGCACTGATCACGGTCTACCGGAGTATGCTTCGCTCCGAATAGGGATGCTCTGGCGCTGTTCGCCCTGGACCCGGCGGCGGCCAGGCAGCCTCTGGGCCCTGTAACCCGCGCGGGCCCTCAGCGTAACCAAGAAGTTACCGGTATCTTGCCCTCCGGCATGTGCTGGGAACGGACCTTGCCTATAATTCCTACATGGTTACAGGGGAATCTCGCTTGCCACCGCTGCTGCCACGCCCGGAACTGTCGGAACTCGCCGTCGCGCCACCGAACACCGGTGCTGGCTACTGGGCTGGTGCCCCCAGTGCCGTACTGGGCGATGACGGCATCTACCTTGCTTACCGGATGCGCCGCCCCGTCGGCCGCGGCCGTGGCTACGGCGTCACCGTGGCCCACTCCGCGGATGGCGTGCATTTCGAGCCGCTGCTGACCATCGGCCGGGAACTGGTCGACACCGAATCGCTGGAACGCCCGTCGCTGGTACGCACCCAGGACGGCACCTGGCGGCTGTACCTGAGCTGCGCCACGCCCGGCACCAAACACTGGCGGGTGGAACTGGTGGAGGCCGCGCACCCGTCCGAGTTCGACGCGCTGACCAGCCACGTCGTGCTGCCCGGGGATGCCAAGACCGGGGTCAAGGACCCGGTTATCGTGCACCGGGACGGGATCTGGCAGCTGTGGGCGTCCTGCCACCCGCTGGCCGACCCGGCCGAGGCCGACCAGATGGTCACCGACTACGCCACCAGCCACGACGGCAAGGAGTGGACCTGGCACGGCACCGCGCTGAACGGCCGGCCGGGCTACTGGGACTCACGCGGCACCCGGGTCACCGCGGTGCTGCACACCGGCGCCTCGATCGTGGCGTACTACGACGGCCGGGCCACCGCCGCGGAGAACTACGAGGAGCGGACCGGCGTGGCCACCGGGACCGAGCCGACCGCGCTCGTGCCGGCCGGGAACGCCCCGCTGGCCGAGTCGCCGTACGGCGGCGGCGGCCTGCGCTACCTGGACATCCTCCCGCTGGAGTGATGGCAGCTACCGGCTGTACTACGAGATGTCCCGGCCGGACGGCTCGCACGAGCTGCGCACCGAACTGCGCACCGACACGGACTGACCCAGCCCCGGCGCGCCAGGTCAGCCCCGGGGCTGGCCGTTGCGCGCCTGGCGCTGGCCCGCGGGCCGGTCGCCGACCAGGCCACCAGACCGCTCCCGCGGCTGCAGCCAGTCGCTGAAGTCCGACTCGGTGACCTTCTCCAGCAGCCGGACGTCGGAGTCGAAGTAGGGCAGCAGCGCCTGGCGCTGCTCCCAGGTCAGCGGCTGCCGCGGCCGGGCGCCGCGCTGCAGCATCCGCTCCAGCGGGGCGGTGATCGCGGTGCCGGACGTGCCGGGCAGGTGCCGGCTGGTGGCCGCGGCCCCGCGGAGCAGCTGGGCCACCAACCGGTGCCCCAGCGACTCGTCCGGGTGCGCGGTCACGTTCTCCCTGGGCACCTCGGTGACGACGCCCTGCGGCACGCCCAGGAAGCCGCAGATCTCATCCAGCGTCTGGACCGGCGCGTCCACCAGCTGCCGGTAGCGGAGCACCAGCACCTGGTCACGGGGGAACTTCAGGTACAGGTGCTCGAGCTGCTCGCCGTACTTGCCCAGCCGTTTGTAGTGCCAGAAATCGGCCCAGCCCGCCGCCACCCGGCGGTCCTCCTCGGCGCAGGCCTTGACGAAGTCGCCCACCGGGTCCAGGCCGGCCGACCACAGATGGGCCCAGTTGGAGTGCGCCCGCTCGACCGGGTCGCGCAGCATCGCGATCATCTTCACGTCCGGGATCAGCTCCCGGATCCGCCGCTGCGCATCCCGGTCGTACAGGTAGAACGGGGTGGACTCGCCGCGCAGCTGGCCGGCCGTGGCCCCCATGAACAGCGCCTCGTAGTCAGCCCGCCGCCACACGTGCTCGCGCCAGGTGGTCACGTCGCCCGGGCCGCCCCCCTTATCCGGCGGCCGGCCATCGGTCAGGAAGAACTTCGGCTCCTTGACCGGCGACATGTAGAGCGCGGGGTGGCTGGCCAGCGCGGCATGCAGGGCCGTGGTGCCGGCCTTGGGCGCGCCTATGACCAGGAAGTCGGGCAGAGGCATGGTGGCCTCCTTTGCGGCTGTGTGCGGCGGTGCATCGGGGGACGGGGGTGCCCAGTAAAAGGCCGAATTATCTCGATCAATTTAGTAGGGTATTTGACACAAGGGGCGGGGTCAATGCCCTGGGGCCAGGCCGGCCACGCTGCCGGGCCCAGTCACTCTCCGGCTCCATCGCGCAGAGAGCGCACGGGCACCAATCTTCCCCACCAGGCGCGGCTCACACCCCGACTCGCGGACATTGTGACCAGCGCCTCATCCAGCCACGACGACCCATTGACAGCCGCTATCCCGGTGCGCTGGGGTTCGTAGTGTGAACCGCGGTTCGCTCTGTGCGCGAACGCGGCTATGGCTCAAGACTCTCGACGAAGAGGTGGAGCACATGAATGCCTGGAACGCGACTACTTACGAGGGCAAGGACACCATCCTGCGGGTCGTCCGGGAAGAGGCGGACCGCTTCATGGACCTGGCCGGCCGGCCCGGCGCCTGGGAAGCGCCCACCGCCTGTGAAAGCTGGTCGGTCCGCGACGTCGTCGGCCACCTGGTGGACACGACCGAGGGCTACTTCGAGGCGTTCGAGACGGCCCGGGCCGGCGCCGAGGCCAGCGCGTACGGCCTGGCCGGGATGCACGAGCGGGCCGGTGAGCAGGCCCAGCGGTTCGGTGACCTGTCACAGCAGGAGATGCTCGGCCGGCTGCGCACCGACCTGGACAAGCTGATGGGCATCCTGCAGCCGATGGGCCCGGACGAGTGGACCGGGTTCATGGTCCCGCACTTCTACATGGGGCCGGTGCCGTCGTTCTTCTACGCGGCCGGGCAGCTGATGGACTACGCGGTGCACTCCTGGGACATCCGGCAGGGCACCGGGCGCGCGCACGGCCTGTCCGGCGACGCCGCCGACCTGCTGGTGCCGTTCATGTTCGAGCTCTGGCGGTTCACCATCAAGCAGGACGCCGACCTCACTCCGTTCCGCGTCGGCATCACGGTGACCGGCCACAACGCCGGCCAGTACCGGATCGACGTGTCGGACCAGGGCATGGCCTACGAGCAGGGCGACGTCAGCGACATGCCCGCGGTCATCGACTTCGACCCGGGCAGCCTGGTGCTGACCACGTTCGGCCGGAGCAACTCGGGCACGGTGCGCGGCGACCAGTTCATCGCGGACCGCTACCTCAACCTCTTCTTCCGTATTTAACGCCAGTACCGGGCCGGGCGGGCTGCGCTGGCGCGCTGACCCGCCCGCCTGGCTCCCGGCTCAGCGGCGCGCATTGGACTCCGCGTCCCACTCCCCCGGCGGGTGCCCGCGGGGCAGCCGGTGCTTGGCCACCCGGGCCGTCGGGGTGCGCGGCAGCTCGCTGATCAGCTGCCAGTAGCGCGGCACCTTGAACGCGGCCAGCCGCTGCGCGGTGAACGCGCGCAGCTCGGCGAAGTCCGGCGTGCGGCCACCCACCGGCACCACGAACGCCTTCACCTCTTCCTCGGACAGCTCGGACGGCACCCCGACCACGGCGCACTCCAGCACGTCCGGGTGCTCCTCCAGGACCTCCTCGACCTCGGCCGGGGAGAGGTTCTCGCCGCGGCGGCGCAGCACCTCCTTCTTCCGGGCCACGAACGTGTAGGTGCCGCCCGGGTCCACGGTGACCAGGTCGCCGGTGTGCAGCCAGCCGTCGCCGGTGAACGCCCGCTGCGTCTCGGCCGGCATGCCCCAGTACCCCCGGGTCAGCACCGGGTTGCGCAGCAGCAGCTCGCCGGTGCCGCCCGGGCCGACCTCCGCGCCCTCGTCGTCCACCACCCGGGCGTGGTTGATCACACCCAGCACCGGGTGCTGGCGCACCGTGCCGAGCGTGCCGAACGGCCGGCTGCCGTGCGCCCAGATCAGCCCGTACGGGCTCTCCGACATCGCGTAACCGACCACGATGCGCAGCCCGAACCGGCGTTCCATCTCCTGCTGGCGGTCCTGCGCCGGGGCTGGCCCGGTGTAGCACAGCCGCAGCGGGGTGTCCGCGTCATCTGGGCGGGGCGGCTGGCGCATCAGGATCTCCAGCATCGCGCCGATCGCGTTGAACTCGGTCGCGCCGTGCCGCCGGGCCGCGTCCAGGAACCCGCTGGCCGAGAACCGGGGCAGCAGGATCAGGCCCGCGCCGCAGGCCAGCGAGCCCATCATCGAGTAGGCGGGCGCGTTGATGTGGAACAGCGGCAGCGACGTCATCAGCCGGTCCGCGGCGGTCAGCCCCATCCAGTACGGGAACCCCTCGCCGGCCAGCACGTAGGCCCGGTGCGTCTGCATGACCAGCTTGGACCGGCCGGTGGTGCCCGAGGTCGGGATGAGCACGGCCAGGTCGTCCGGGCTGACTGTGGCGTCCGGCAGCGGGCCGGGCGGGCCACCGCCGGCGTGCGCCCAGTCGCCGGCCAGTTCGGCCGCGTCCAGCACGCCGGGCGGCGGCAGTTCGCTGATCTCCGCCGCGCGGACCAGGTCAGCCAGGCCCTGGTCGGTGATGAGCGCGCGCGGCTGCGTCTGCTGGGCCAGCCCGGCCAGTTCGGCGGGCGCGCTGCGCGGGTTGACCGAGACCACGACCGCGCCCAGCGTGGTCAGCGCCAGCCAGCAGATCAGGTACTCCGGGGTGGTCCGTGCCGTCACCATGACCAGGTCACCGTGCCGCACCCCGGCGTCGCGCAGGCTGGCCGCGGCCGCGCCGGTGTGCCGCAGCGCCCCCGCGAAGCTGAGCGTGCCCGCGTCGCTGCGCACCCAGATGCCATCTGGGTCGCGGGCCGCAGCGTCGGCCAGGACCTGCGGAATGGTCCGGGACGGCGGCAGCTGCCCGGCGCCCGGTGCCCCTGGCGCGGCGGGCCCGGTCAGGATGACCTCGCGGCCAGGTGGTCGCGCCAGCTGTGCTGCGGGGCGAAGCCGAGTGCGTCCCGGGCCCGGTCGATGGCCAGCAGGGTGCCGAACTCGCCCACCTCGCGGGTCAGCGTGACGCCCGGGAAGACCTCGGCCAGCAGCGCCGCGGACGGCCGGTCCATCACGGTGTCGGCGGCCGCGATGATGTAGCTGGTGGCGCCCTTGGCCGGGGCCTCCAGGGCCAGCCGGCAGGCCATCGCCGCGTCCCGCTCGTCGATGTAGCCCCACAGGTTCCAGCGGCGCAGCCGCGGGTCGGCCCAGGCTTCGGGGAAGCGCTCGTAGTCGGCCGGGCCGAGGATGTTGGAGAACCGCAGCCCGATGAACGGGATCTGCGACCAGTCGGCGATCTGCCCGGCCACCGTCTCGCTGGCCACCTTGGACAGGGCGTAGGTGCTGGTCGGGACCGGGTAGTGGTCCTCGTCGACCGGGGCGTACCGGGGCGGCACATCGAACGGCAGGCCCAGCGTGGTCTCGCTGGACGCCCACACCACCCGGTCCAGCTTGGCCTCGGCGGCCGCCTGGAACACGTTGAAGTTCATCGTCATGTTCGCGTTGAAGGTGACCGCTGGGGTGTGGATACCGGGGGCGGGGATGTTGGCCAGGTGCACCACCGCGTCCACATCGCGCAGCACTTCGGTCGCCTGCCCGTAGTCGGTGAGGTCCGCGAGCAGCACGTCGGTCCCGAGGTCGGTGCTGGGCCGCACCCGGTCGGTGGCCAGCACCTGGTAATCGTGCGCCAGCAGTTCCGCCACCGTGACCCGGCCCGCCTTGCCACTCGCGCCGGTCACACAGATTCGCTTCGCCATCCCGCCAGAATGCCAGCAGGCGTTTACGGCACGGGCGGGCGGGCCGGCGGCTCAGGGCGTCGGGCTGATCGCCTGTCCGGAAGCCTGGCCGCCACCCGGGGTGGGCGTGGCCGACCCGGACGACGGCACCGATGAAGGCGACGTGCTCGGCGTCGGCGCGGTGCCGGACGGCGTCGCCGCGGGCGACGAGTTCGGCACGGTGCCGCTGGGCTGGGTGGTCGGCGTGCTGGTGTGCGAGGTGGCCGGCTGCTGCTTGTGCCCGCCGCTCCCGCCGACCAGGTTGCCGACGCTGGTCCCGGTGGAGTGCTTGCCCCACACGGCCGCGTCCAGCGGCTTGCCGACCGACAGTTCGATGATCGTGACGATCACCATGGCGACCAGGAATACGCCCAGCGCGACCCCGCCATAGGTCAGCCACTGCCGCCGGCTGAGGTTGCGCCACCACGGGCCGCTGCCGTCCCCGCCGGGGGTCGCACCGTCGCTGGGCTCACCGGTGGCGAGACCGTCGCTGAGCTGACCGGTGGCGCGCTCACCGGCGCTCCACACGGCGGTTGGCTCGGCACCCACCCGGCGCTGCCAGGCGCTGGCCGCGGCGGGCAGGGTCTGGGTTTCGGCGGCGTCCGGAGACGTCTCCGGCCCGCGGCCGTTGTACCGCCCGGCCGCTGGTCCGACCACGCCTGGCCTGGCCGCGCGCTGGCCCGCCTGGTTCGCGGCCAGCGTCTCGGTAGCCGCGTCGCCCCGCCGGGCCGGGCCGGCCTGCTGGCCCGCGGCGTGCCGGGCGGCATGCTGCGCGGTGGGTTCCTGCCGGTGCCGGAGCACCTCACCGGCGGCCTTCAGCCGTTCCTGCGAGCGTCTCAGGTAGTGCCGGTAGACCTCGGTTCCGGTCGTGCTGGCGATACTGCCCACCGCGGCACCCGCCAGGGTGCCCCCGACGCCCAGATAGGACGCCAGGATCGCGCCGGTCAGCGTGGCCAGCAGGGCGGCGATGATCTGAACGGGACTCAGCTGGAGCCCGCCAGGCCGGCTGCATGAACTATCCCCCTTTATCCGGATTCGGTCCTCGACGAGCCTATGCGCCGTCCTCCACTCCCCGGGCGGGCATGCCCCAAACCGGCGGCGCGCCGGGTGACCAGGAACTGTCCCTCAGGTGCGGCCAGCTCATCCAGGACCAGTTCGCGGCCTGGGCCGGGCAGCCGCAGCCGGGCGCTACCGTGCAGGGGTGACGAGCGCAGGGGTGACCGATGCCCTGGTGATCGGGGCCGGCGTGGCCCGCCTCACGACAGCCATCTGCCTGGCCGAGGCCGGGCGGCGGGTAGTTATCCAGGCGGCCGAGCCACCCGGGCGGACCACGTCGGCGGTGGCCGGCGCGGTCTGGGGGCCGCACCTGGTCGAGGACAGCGACCGGGTCGCCGAGTGGTGCGCCGGCACGCTCGGCACGCTGACCGGGCTGGCTGGCCAGCCCGGCACCGGGGTCCGGCTGGCCGCCGGGGTGATCGCCATCCGGGCCGCGGACCCCGCCCCGGACCTGCCCACCGAGCTGGGCGCCGGGCTGGCCGCCCTGGGCGACGGGATCCAGCCCTGTGCGGCGGCCGGCCTGCCAGCCGGCTTCGCGGCCGGCTGGCGGTACACCGCCCCGGCCGTGTCGATGCCGGTGTACCTGGACTACCTGCTGGGCCGGTTCCGCCAGGCCAGTGGTGAGCTGCGGATCGGCACCCTTGCCTCGCTGGCCGAGGCGGCCGCGGGCACCGCCGCAGCAGTGATCGTGAACTGCGCTGGGATCGGGGCGCACGACCTGGTCCCCGACCCGGCGGTCATCCCGTACCGCGGCCAGGTCGTGGTGGCCGAGAATCCCGGCCTGACCGAGTTCTTCATCGGCCAGCCGGACGAGGAACATGAGCTGGTCTACGTGTTCCCGCACGACGGCCGGGTGGTGCTGGGTGGCACCGAGGTGGAAGGTGACTGGTCAGCCGAGCCCGACCCGGGCGCGGCCGCCCGGATCGTGCGTGACTGCGCCGCGGTGGACTCCCGGCTGGCCACCGCGCGGATCATCGAGCACCGGGTCGGGTTCCGCCCGGCCCGGCCCCAGGTCCGGCTGGAGGCCGAGGACGCGGTGGCCGCCGACGGCAGCAGCGCGCGGCTGCTGGTGCACAACTACGGCCACGGCGGCGCCGGGGTCACCCTGTCCTGGGGCTGCGCCCGCGCGGTGGCCGACCTGGTCGCCGGGCTGGCCTAGCCGCCGGGCCTAGAAGCCCGGAAACACCGCGCGCAGCCGGTCCAGCTCGATCCCCTCGGCCGTGTATGCCGGGGTGTGCTCTGGGTCGAGCCGCCCGTACAGCAGCCGGAGCAGCGCCTCAGCGGGCAGTTCCAGCACACCGTCCACTTCAGTGCCGTCCACCCAGTAGGTCAGCGTGACCGGCTCGCCCACATCCAGCAGGTAGTCGCCATCCGGGCCGGTGGTGCGCACCCGGACCCGGAAGGTGTCCCCGGCCGGCTTGGCCACGAACGACAGCAGCGCGCCGATCTGCTCCAGCGCCTCCGGCACCGCGGCCGGCAGCACGGTGGCCGCCGGGTCGCCGACTACGGCCACGTCCCAGGTGTGCATGGCGTGTTCGCTGAGCCGCATCCGGACCAGCCCGGCCGCGTCCAGCTGCCGGCCGAAGAAATCCAGCCGGATGCCAGCCAGCTCCTCGTCGGTGAGCTGCTCCAGCCGGCTGACGTGCTGCTCGTCCCAGGTCAGGGCGTCGGCGGCCTGGGCCTCCGGGGTCTTGTTGTTCCAGGTGTCCCAGATCGGCTGGAACGCCGCCTGGTCCATCTGGAAGGTCCCGCTCAGCGCGGCGGACAGGTTCATCGTCGCGATCTCGGCGCCGCTGCCCAGGTGGGACAGGACCTGGGCGATCGTCCAGTCATCGTCGTAGGACTGCGCGCGCAACTGGTCCGGGCCGAGCGGCTCGACCAGGACGGCCAGCCGGTTGTGCGAGTTACGCAAGATGCCAATAAGGGCACGGGGGTCTGAGGTCACGGCTGGGTCTCCGTTCGGGTCTGCTGTGTTTTGCCCACCAGAGACCCTAGGGTGTGAGGAATGCGGATTGGATTCGGCGCCCCGGTATCGGGCATCTGGGCCACCCCGGACAACCTGGCCGGGTTCGCGGCCAGCGCCGAAGCCGCGGGCTACGACTCGCTGTGGACCTTCCAGCGGCTGATCGTGCCGGAAGGCTCGGCCATGGACCCGGTGTATCACAGCGTGCTCGACCCGATGGTCGCGCTGGGCTTCCTGGCCGGGGCCACGCAGCGGATCCGGCTCGGGGTCGCCGTGATCAACATGCCTTACCTGGCGCCCAGCTACCTGGCCAAGATGGCGGCCACCGCCGACGTGCTGTCCCGCGGGCGGCTCGACCTCGGCCTGGGCATCGGCTGGCTGCCTGAGGAGTTCACCGCGGCCGACGCGACCACGGGGCACCGCGGCGCGCGCACCGCCGAGTACCTGGAGGTGCTGCGCCGGGCCTGGGCGGACGGGGTGACCGAGTTCAGCGGCCGGTTCTACCAGGTGCCGCGGGGCCGGATGGCGCCCAAGCCGGTGCAGCGGCCCGGCCCGCCGGTCCTGCTGGCTGGCGGCGTGCCGGCCGCGCTGCAGCGGGCCGGGCGGCTGGCCGACGGCTGGGTGACGGCCAGCCGGCAGGACCTGTCCCGGATCGCGGACGGGATCGCGCTGGTCCGCGGGGCGGCCGAGGAGGCCTGCCGGGACCCGGCCGCGATCCGCATCGTGTGCCGCGGCGTGGTCCGGCATGGGGCGCCGGCGACCGTGCCGGAGGGCGGCGGCCGGCTGCTGCTGTCCGGCAGCTACGCCGACATCCGCGCGGACGCGGACTGGCTGGCCGGCCAGGGCGTCACCGAGCTGTTCTACGACCTGAACTGGGACCCGCTGATCGGCTCCCCCACCGCCGACCCGGTCGGCGCGCTGGCCCGCGCCGACGAGATCCTGACGGAACTGGCCCCGGGCCGCGATTCCTGACCGCGTCGATGAAACTTCGCGGTAGTCCTGACTGCATCGATGCAACATCCATGTAGTTGCCAGCCCGCGCCAGCGGCCGTGAATGAAAGATTTGCGTGGTTCCGCGGCGCGCTGGCAGCACTCAGCTGTCGGCGGGGCGCAGGCCAGCTTGCAGGGCGATGGCGGCCGCCTCGGTGCGGCTGGCCGCACCCAGCTTGGCCATGATGTTGGACACGTGCACGCTGGCCGTCTTGGGCGCGATGAACAGGGCCGCGGCGATCTCCCGGTTGCTCCGCCCGGCAGCCAGCACCCGGAGCACCTCCCGCTCCCGGCTGGTCAGCCCGGCCAGCACGTCCGGCGCCGGTGCACGAGAGCCCGCGGAGCCGCCGGCCGGGCCGAGCCGGGCCCGGCGGCCCAGGTCATCCAGGGCGGCCTGGAGCGGGGCCGCGCCCAGCTCGGCGGCGGCCGCTGCGGCCAGGACCCATTCCCGCTCGGCGTCGGCCCGCTGCCCGGCCTCGGCCAGCGCCTCGGCCAGCCGCCACCGGGACCGGGCCGTCTCGTAGACGAAGTCCGGGCTGAACTCGGCCACCACGGCCTGCCAGGCCTCCGGCGAGTTGTCCCCGCGGGCGCGGCCCCATTCCGCTTCGGCCCGGGCGGCCCAGCCGCGGCCCTCCACGCCGAGCACGAACTTGGGCCGGGCCGGGTAGGCCGCGCCCTCCCGGGCCGCGTCCACCAGCACCTCGGCCGCGTCCACCTCGGCCTGCGCCGCCTGCTCGTCGCCGGCCGCGCGGGCTCGCCGGGCCTGGTCGGCCCGGGCGGCCAGGCCGATGGCCGCGACCCGGATCACCTGCGGGCCGTAGCCCTTGGCGATGCCGCCGCAGCAGGCCAGCGTGGCCGCGGCCTCGGCCAGCACGGTCGGGTAGTCGGCGCGCCACAGCGCATGCTCGGCCAGCAGGCCGTGGCTGAGGTAGGCGGTGAACGCGTCGGCGGCCCAGAACGGCTCCAGCCAGGCCCGGCGTTCCGCCACCGCTGGGCTGCCCCGGGCCACGTCGAGGAACAGGGCCATGGCCGACAGCCGCGCCTCGGCCACCGTGGTGACCCGCGTGCTGAAGCCGTCCGCGAGCTGCTGCGCGTGATCCCAGCAGCCGTCCGCGAAGTGCGCCAGGTAGTGCATGTACTGCAGGTCCAGGCCGTACGGGGCGAGCTGGAGGCCGGCCACCTCGGCGCGGTGCACGCCCTCGTGCGCGGCCTCGGCCGCCGCCGCGATGTCGCCGCGTTCCAGCCGGGCCCGGCTGACCTGGAACGCGGCGCGCAACTCCGATCCCATCATGGCGTGCGCGGTGGCCTGCTCGTAGGCCTGCACGAACAGCTCGATGGCCCGCTCCGGCGAACCGTCCCGCTCGGCCAGCAGGCCCATGGTGACTAGCGCGTCGGCTTCCACCGCGGGCCGCCCGGCGGCCCGGGCCGCGGCGGCGGCCTCCTCGGCCCGGTGGCCCGCCGCGATCTCGTCGCCGCGGTACATCAGCGTCTGCGCGTGGGTGGACAGCGCCCGGGCGTGCTCCCGGCTGGGCGGGTCACCGGGCAGCATGCCGACCGCGGTGGCGGCCGCCTCTTCCGCCTCGGCCGGCTCCTCCATCTCGAGCAGGTAGTAGGCCAGCCGCTCGTGCACCCGGGAGGCGAGCACCGGGTCGGACCCCTCGCTCAGGAAACCGCGGGTCCGCTTGAGCTGCTGCACCGCCCGTGGCACGTCCCCGCTGGACGCGGCGCAGTTGGCCGAGCGCAGCGCCAGCTCGCCGCGGCCCTGCCCGGCCAGCCGCTCCGGCTCACTGACCCGGTCCCACAGGGACAGCGCGCCGTCGTAGTGCTGGTGCGCCTCGGCCGGCGCGGCCAGCCGTTCCGCTTCCTGCCCGGCGCGGACCGAGGCGGCGAACGCGCCCGCGATGTCGTGGCTGGCCAGGCACTGGTAGGCCAGCTCGGCGGCGGCGCCAGGCACGGCCTGGCGGGCCGGGTCGGCCAGCAGCTCGGCGATCCGGGCATGCAGCCGGGACCGCTCGCTGGGCAGCAGGTCCCCGTACAGCGCCTCGCGGATCAGCGCGTGCCGGAACGTGT
>CAVWWE010000055.1:0-77365 GCA_963758575.1 uncultured Actinomycetes bacterium | reverse complement strand
AAGAAGGCCGTCGGCCAGACCGCGGCCGAGCTGGGCGTCATCGGCCAGGACCAGGTGCTGACCAACAAGTCGGTGGCCCTGGTGATGCGGGAACTCGACGGGATCGGCAGTGGCTTCTCCGCACAGGCCCAGCAGGAGGCGACGACCGCGCGCACCGCGCTGGGGAACCTGGGGTCCCTGCGTACCGACTCGACCAAGAGCGAGATGCCTGCCCTGGTCGTGGTGCAGAAGTACACCGGGCTGATCGACAACTTGCTGGCTCTGATCGACGTGACCGGCCAGGGCACCAGCGATGCCACGCTGGCCCAGGGGATCCGTGTCCTCAGCCTGGTCTCCAGGATGAAAGAAGAGGCGTCCGAGCAGCGCGGCCTCCTCACCGCCGGACTGCTGTCCGGTCAGCTCACCTCCAACGAACTGTCTTCGCTCAACGCGGCGCTCTCCGAGCAGCAGAGCAACCTGCAGTCCTTCGACTCCTCGGCCAGCACGGCGCAGAAGAACCTGTGGAACAACACGGTCGCGTCTTCGTTCGTGTTCCAGGCCAACGAAGAGGAGACCCAGGCGATCTCGACCGCGCAGCAGAACGCTAGCGGGTCGCTGCGGACCGACACGACGACCAACGTCGATGACTGGTACGGGGCCATGACGAACGAGATCGACACCCAGATGGGGTCGGTCGAGCATGTGCTGAACGGCCAGAACACCTCGCGTGCGGCCCAGCTGCACAAGGACGCGCTGACTTACGCGATCGTGGTCGGCCTCGCCGTCCTCATCGTGCTCGGGCTGGCCCTGTTCCTCACCGTGGTCGTCGGCCGGTCCATGGTCCGGCCGCTGCGGCGGCTGCGCGCGGGCGCGCTGGAAGTGGCCGGTGTGCGGCTGCCCGACATGGTCCGCCGGATGAGCGAGTCGGACGGGGCAGGCGTCTCGTTCGATGTTGCGCCCATCGACGTGGATTCCTCCGACGAGATCGGTGAAGTCGCGCGGGCCTTCGACCAGGTCCACCGGGAAGCGCTCCGGCTGGCCGCCAACGAGGCCGCGCTGCGCGGCAACGTCAACGCGATGTTCGTGAACCTGTCCCGGCGCAGCCAGTCGCTGGTGGAACGCCAGATCCGGCTGATCGACGACCTGGAGCAAGGCGAGCAGGACCCAGAGCGGCTGTCCAACCTGTTCCAGATGGACCACCTGGCCACCCGGATGCGGCGCAACTCGGAAAACCTGCTGGTCCTCGCGGGCCACGAGGTTTCCCGCCGGTGGAACCAGCCGGTCGCCCTGGTGGACGTGCTCCGCGCGGCAGTGTCCGAGATCGAGCAGTACGAGCGCGTCTCGATGAATGTCCAGCCGGGCATCGCGGTGCGCGGCCAGGCCGTCAACGACGTGGTGCACCTCGTCGCTGAGCTGGTGGAGAACGCCACCTCGTTCTCCTCGGCGGAGACGCCGGTGACCGTGTCCGGGCACTTGCTGAACAGCGGCGGTGTGCTGCTGGACATCAGCGACCAGGGTGTGGGCATGGGCGCCGAGGAGATGGCGCACGCGAACTGGCGGCTGGACAACCCGCCCGTGGTGGATGTCGCGGTGTCCCGCCGGATGGGCCTGTTCGTGGTCGCCCGGCTGGCCGCCCGGCACGGCATCCGGGTCCGCCTGCGGCCCGCCCCGACCGGCGGCCTGACCGCGCTGGTCTGGCTGCCCGACGAGACCGTCACCCACGAGGGGGCCGGATCCGGGCCTGGGTCGCGCCGGTTCGACCGCAACGGTGCGACCCCGGACGCCGTCGAGCCGCTGACGAACGGCCAGCTCAGCCCCGAGTGGGGTGGGCGCAGCGCGGCCGAGGAGGCGGTGAACGCGGCCCGCACGCCGCGGTTCACCCCGCTGAACACGGAGAACGGAGACGCCGCGACGACCGCTGGCTTCCCCGCGGTCAACGCATCCTGGGACGACCCGCTGACCAGGTCGTCCGGCAACGCCTGGGAGAACGGCAAGCCCACCGGGGCCGGCTGGGACGATGGCCCGGCTCAGCCGGCCGCGACTGGCTGGGACGACCCGGCGGCCAAGCCCGCCACCCCGGCCTGGGGCGAAGCGGCGGACCAGGATGCCAGCCCGTCCTGGGATGACGCGCCGGCCAAGCCGCCGGCTCGGGCTGGGAAGAACCGCTCCGCCCGCCTGCCGCGGCGCCGCCACCGGCCGCCGCCACTGGGCCGCTTCCGACGGTGACCGGCAACGGTGGCCCGGCGCCCAGCTTCGGCACGCCGCGGCCCGGTGACTCGCCCGGCCTGCCGACCCGTATCCCATCCCGCCCATCCCGCGGCTTCGGCAACGGCGGCAACGACTCGGGGCCGATCCGGCGCGAGGTCGTGGTGCCCCCAGCCGCACCGCTCGGCCAGGGTAACCGGCTGCCGATCTTCGAGTCGGTCGAGTCGGACTGGTTCCGCCGCGGCCGGCACAGCGCCGAGCGGGCCAACGGCCCGAACGGCGGCAACGGCGGCAGCGCGCCCGGTGCGGCTGCGTCCGCGACCGCGGCCGCGGCCGAGAGCGTGCCGAGCTGGACTTCAGCGGCTGACGAGGGCTGGCGGGCCGCGGAGGCAGTGAGCAAGCCAGCCTCCGGCGGGGTGACCCTGTCCGGCCTGCCGAAGCGGGTGCCCAAGGCCAACCTGGTGCCCGGGACGGTATCAGCGAGCAGCCAGGCCACACCGCCGCCCAACCGGTCGGCGTCGATGACCAGAGATCGCTTTGCTGCCTTCCAGCGTGGTGTCCGTGAGGCCCGCGCCGCTGCGGATACCGATGAGGATGGTAGCGGTGAGGGAGACGGTGCAACATGAGGGGTGGCGACGGCTTTGCCGCACGTGCTGATGCTTCTTATGGTGGGGTCGCCGAGAAAGGAGGGTTCGTGAGTCCGCTAACCCGTCCCATCCAGGACCTGAACTGGCTGATCACGAACTTCGTGGAAAGGGTCCCGTCCGTCGCGCATGCCATCGTGGTCTCGTCAGACGGGCTGCCCCTGGCGTTCTCGAACGGCTTCCCAGCCGACCGCGTGGACCAGCTCGCGGCGGTAACCTCTGGGTTGACCAGCCTGACACAGGGCGCGTCGCGGGTCTTCGAAGGCGGGCCGGTCACTCAGACGGTCGTTGAGATGCAGCGCGGCCTGCTGCTAGTTATGGCTATCAGCGACGGATCGAGCCTTGCCGTGCTCGCGTCCGCCGACTGTGACATGGGCCTGGTGGCCTACGAGATGGCGCTCATGGTGGAGCGCGTTGGCCGCGCCCTGACGCCTGACATGCGTGGGGCGCTGCGGTCGGAGGATGGCAGATAGTGACAGGAGAAACCGTTGTCCGGCCCCGGCCTGGATGACTGGCCGCCGACGGGGGGCCAACGTGGGCCCGGATCCGGCGGCGAAAAGCGTGCACGTGGGGCCGAACCTTCTGGGAGTGGACTGGTCCGGCCATATGCGGTTACCGGGGGCCGGACGAAGCCCCGGTACCAGCTCCAGATCGAGGCGATGGTGGCCGCGTCTCACTATGAGGCACGGGATCTGTCAAGCCTGAGCCCGGAATGCCAAGCTATCCTCGGGTTCTGCCGCGATTGGCGTTCAGTGGCGGAGATCTCGGCTGTGCTCAGGATGCCCCTGGGCGTAGCCCGAGTCCTCGTCGCTGACATGGCAGTGGAAGGGCTTGTCCGGGTGCACCAGCTGGACCATGCACATGGCCGCCCAGATCTCAACCTGCTCGAAAGGGTGCTCAGTGGACTTCGCAAGCTCTAGTCCCGTGCGGGGCACGGCTGGGGATACCGCCGCGATGACGTCGGTGAAGATCGTCGTCGCGGGTGGCTTCGGCGTTGGTAAGACCACATTCGTCGGATCGGTGTCCGAGATCACGCCACTGACCACCGAGGCAGTCATGACGTCGGCCAGTGCCGGTGTCGATGACCTGTCCGCGGTACCGGACAAGACCACGACCACGGTGGCCATGGACTTCGGCCGCGTGACGCTGGACGCTGGGCTGATCCTGTACTTGTTCGGCACGCCCGGGCAGCACCGGTTCTGGTTCATGTGGGACGACCTGATCCAGGGTGCGATCGGCGCCGTGGTGCTGGTAGACACCCGCCGGCTGGCTGACTCCTTCCCGGCGGTGGACTACTTCGAGACCGCCGGCCTGCCGTTCATTGTGGCCATCAACGGGTTCCACGGTGAGTTCCCGCACGGTGTGCAGGATGTGCAGGAGGCACTGTCGGTCAGCCCGAACGTCCCGGTCGTGCAGTGCGACGCCCGGGGCCGCAAGTCCACCAAGGCGACGCTCATCGCGCTGGTCGAGCACGCCATGGCCATGCAGTTGAGCGCCCGCTAACAGCGGCTACGCACGGCGTGCCGGGGGACCGGTCGCCGGGCGCGAGGACACCACAGCAGGCGCTGCCGCACCGAGGCGGCAGCGTCTGCTGTATTGTTCAGGCGCTATTGTCCGGGGCGGTAGCTCAGCCGGTCAGAGCAGCGGACTCATAATCCGTCGGTCGTGGGTTCGAGCCCCACCCGCCCCACTCATCGAAGCCTCTACTAAGGGGCTTCGACCTGCGGAAATGTATGACTCTCGTGATCTTGGATTCTGCGGCGATATGCGGCTGTGTGCGGCCCGAGGCCGTGATCTGCGGCTCTCTGTGCCAAATACGTGCCAAAAAACTGAGATCACCGCGGCGGCAGTCTGGGGGCGGATGCTCTCGGCGGTGTCTAGGCGACGTCAGTCCTGGCGCAGCGCTTCGCTGATCCGGCGCTTGGCCAGCTCATCCTGGCCCGCGATGCACTTGGCGTAGATACGCAGCAGGACGTCCACGTTGTGCCCGGCCCACTCGGCCACCTGGGTGGGATAGACGCCGCCGTTGAGCCAGGTGGACAGGCAGGCGTGCCGGAGGTCGTACGGACGCCGGGCGAGCGGTGACGCTTGCTCGGCCGCGGTGAGGGCCACCTGACGCGCTTTGATCCAGGCTCGCCGGTAGGTGATCGTGGGCAGCTCACCGCCCTGCGCACTCCGCCGAACAGCCGACCGTCTGGAGCAGCGCCGAATTCCGTCACATGACGCCGCAGAAGCCGGGTCAGCTCAGGGTGAGTCGGTACCACGCGGGTGTCTCCCTCCGCCCTGTGCTTGAGCTGCCTCCGTTCGCGTGGGCTCCCGTCGTCGGTCCACTCGCTGCCCGCATCGGGCGTCGCGGCGCGAAGGTGCAGCTCGCCCCAGTCCTCAGCCTCGGCGGGATCCTGCCACTCCTGCCGTTCCTCGTCCCACACCTGAGGCGGGAGGATCACGTTGTCCTGGTACAGATTGATGGCTTCCTCGGGACGGAGCCCCGCGTAGTACATCACCGCGAAGAAGGCGACGAGCCGTGGCCCGCTCGGCTGCTGGTCGCGCACTGCGTCCAGCAGTGCTCGCGCCTGACGAGGGTTTACGACGCTGCGCCGGTCGACCTGGCTCGATACCTTGGGCGCTGTCCACTTCAGTACCCGGATCGGGTTGGTCTCGAGGTGGCCGAGCTCGACCGCGTAGTCCATGGCCTTGGCCAGAATCGTACGGTGCCGCCGAGCCGTGCTCGCGGCGGCGTTCTTCCCGTCCAACCGGCCAGTGGCCTGATCCAGCATCCTGCGGGCAGCCACAGCCGCGGCTAGTGCCGACAGCGGAGCAGTGTTGTGGGCAACCTAAGCGAGAACCTCGGCCACCTCGGCTGGTGCGTCCGAGCGCTGCTTGGTGTTGAATCCCCACCGCATCAGGGCCCGGCGAATGCTCGCATCATCCGGCCGTCCGCGGCCTTTGGCCAGCATCGCCGGTGTGGCTGCTGTCAGTGCACGGCGATGTCCTTGCGGTATTTGGCGGAGGCCTGCTTCCACTTCATGTCCACGTAGGCGCAGGCCAACTCGTACCAGGTGATCTGGGCCTTCTCGCGCTCCCAGGCTGTCGGCCTGCCGGTGGCGAGGCTGAACGGCTCGCCCTTCCGGGCGGCGGTCAGCAGGGCGCTGCGGAAGCTGTCGGCCTGCGAGGCGTTACGGAAACCTTCCTTCCACAGTCTGGCTCCCACCTTCCAGCGCACCTTGTACGTGGTGACCTCGCTGCCCTTGTAGACCTCGGTCCGGTAGACCCGAGCGTCGTAGGTCGTGCCACCGCTCATCAGGCAGCCTCCTCCCGCGACGCCAGCCAGCGCTGATACTCGGACCGCCGGATGCGCAAACTGCCGTTCGGCAGCGTGATGCACCTGGGCGCCCTTCCCTTCGTCCGCCATTCGTAGAACGTCCGGCGGCTGATGCCGAGATCGGCGCACACCTCGGCGATGGTGAGCTTGTCCCGCTCCCGGGTGCCGCGGGCCTGATACGCGCTAGCCATGGCGAGGCCTCGCAGTCGCAACGCCGCGCCAGTCATCCGGCGCGGATCGCCGAACCGACGGGCACAGCCGCTTGTCCATCGTGACTCTCCTTCCGTTGGGATGGGCAACAAGGGGTTCCTCGCCGGGACGCGTCATCGTTGGCGGCGAGTGCTGGCCCCGCCGACGCGTTCCGCAACAGTTGGCCCCTGCTTGCTCTGGTCATCCCAGGAAGCAGATGTCTGGCGCTTGCTTCAGGCGATAGGGGAGTGGACGGGGACGAAACCCCGCGGCTAAGCACGTCCGATACCGGGACGGCGATCTTGAACTTTGCCGGTGCTCCTGGGCGTTCGGCCCGGCACCTTCGGCGGCCCTCTTCTGGCCCCGGTGTCCACTGTGCAGCCGAGGTCAGGCAGATGCAAACGCCGACCGCTCGTGTCGGGCAGGTTGCGAGTGTCCGCAGAAGACCGCAGACGTCCGTTAGCGTCCGCCACAGACCAACTAACCCAAAAATGTGATTCAAGTCACATAATGAGGTACGGCAGGAACCGATCTGCGGTGCCTGCCGCCGCTTGGGCGGGCAAGACGGGCAACTCGGGTTGTCATACCTCGCCCGCATCCTGGATCGCGTGGGACGAGCAAAGCGGCGATCGAGCCCGAGAGCCAAGCGGGTGCAGTCAGAGCGGCGGCAACAGGCATCAGCGCAGTTGCCAGGCCAAGCGCAGGCGACTCCCAGCATGCCTGCCGCCCGGGTGCTGGAGCAGATCGAGCGCACCCGGGTTGCACAGCAGCGGGCAGAAGTCGCACTCGCGAAGCTGGTCGACCAGGCTGTTGGCCTGGGCATCGGTTGGCCGGAGATCGCCGCCCGGCTGGGTGTGAGCAGGCAGGCGGCCCGTCAGCACTACCAGCGCCGCCATCGTGGCAGCGTGACTGTTCAGGACCGGCGCAGCTGACCAGCGGCAAGAGCAGCCAGTGTCAAGGATCAGGTGGCACTGACAACATCTGTTGCCGGGCTCCTACGGGCGACTGGCGCCGCCCGATTTGCCACCTGACCAGCGGAAACAGTCGTGATCATCGCGTTGACAACGGATGTTGTCCAAGGTGGTGAGAACTATCTCTACTTATTTCAAGGGCCCGCGAAGCGCGCCGAACCCCCGCCCGCCAGCTGGCGTTAGAGCAGCGACGCGCGAAGTCGCTGGCCGAAGTGCGGCGCAGCTCCCCACGGCACGGCCGCGGCTAACTCGGGGAACTGTGGTGCGCCGGGCGCCGACACCGCTCTTAGGCCCTTCGGGCCACGGCGGCCTCGGCGTGCTCCTGGTCCCCGGCAACGAGGCGCGCCAGCTGGACGCCGCAACGAGCCAGCGCGACCGCGCGCCGTGCAAAAGCTGCCATCCTCCCGGCGATCCATCGTTGAACCGCGCAAGATCACCGTCAAGGGCGCGCCCACGGGCGCGTCACACGTGCAATGCCGCGTCGTTAAGCCCGGCCGCTAGCTGTCAACCGGTACCGGTCACGTTCGGGTCACGGCCCGGCTGAGCTGGTGTCGAGGAGCGCGTACCGGCCGGGACCGGTCTTGGCGAAGAAGCCCCAGCGGGCCCACTCGGCGAGCTGGGTGAGCATGTTGCGGGGCTTGACGCCGAGCAGTTCTGCGAGGTCATGTCCGGCCCAGTCGCGCCCGGGCTGGCTGGCCATGATGCGCGTGACCTGGTCTCTTCTGGTGTCCGGGCGGGGCTGGCGCGGGCCGGGCCGCGGCTGGCTCGCGCGCCGGGGGCGGGCGGCGGGACGGTCCGGCGGCGGAACCCGGATCGTGACCTGCACCTGGGTGATGGTCACGGACTGGCCGGGGCGGTCGTGGTCCCGGTCCTGGGTGTGGTAGCGGGAGGTGGAGCATTTGACCTTGCGGGCGCTATAGCGCGGGCGGCGGGCGGGCAGCAGGCCGGCCAGGACGGCACGGCCGATCCGGCCGATGTCGCGCGGATCCCCCGGGTCCGCGATACCGCGGGCTGCGGTGAGCTGGTCGCGGGCGGCCTCCAGCGCGGTGGTGAAGCTGGCCCGGTCCGGGTCGGCCCCGGCGGACTCGGCGGCAGCGGTCATGGCCATCCGCAGCGCCTGGTAGACGGCCAGCAGCGCCCACAGTTCCTGCTCGGCGCCGGCCCGGTCCCGGGAGCGGAGCACGTACCCGCCGAGCAGGGTGTGGCGCAGCGCGAGGTAGGCGACCTCGATCTCCCATCGTTCGTGGTAGAGCTGGATCAGCTCTGCAGCGGGGTAGCGTCTCCAGTCCAGCAGCGTGGTGAGCAGCCGGTAGCTGTCCCCGGCCCGGGACCCGTCCGCGCCGCGGACATCGAGGTCCGCTTCGATGATCCGCGCCCGCAGGCCGTCTACCTCGGACAGGTAGGACCCGTCGGGGAAGACTTCCCGCACCCCGGGCTTACGGCTGGCGGTGCCGCGGACCAGGAAGTGCGCCCCCGTCGCGGCGGTCTCCTTCAGCAGGTCCGCCGCGTCGTAGGCACGGTCAGCCAGCAGCAGCATGCCCTCGCCCAGCAGCGGGACCAGCTTACGGGCCAGCGGCACCTCGGCACGTTCGCCCGGGCCGCCGATCACCGCCCCGAGCAGCCCCCGGGTCCCGGTCTCGGCCAGCGCCACGATCCGCATCGCGGGATACCCGGCCAGGCCCAGCGTGTTCTTCACCTTCCCCAGCCACGACCGGTTCCGGTCGCTGTCGGGTGTCTTGACCGAGTTCAGGCCGTCGAACGCGACAGTGCGCAGCCCGCGCCAGGTCACACCCCGCGTCCACGGCAATGCCAGCGGGACCGCGACCATCTCGAACAAGGCCTTCAGCGGGGCCGGGCCAAGGCGGCGCCGCACGTCCCGCAGTGCCTTCTCCGACGGGCGCGGCAAGCCCAGGTCCTCCAGCGCCGCGGTCATCTTGTCCCAGACCTTCAGGTACCCGAGCACAGGGAACATCGTCATCGCGAGCACGAAGTACACCCCGGTCCGGGACGGCAGCATCCGCAGCCGCTGCTGGGTCGTCCTGGTGGTCTCCAGCACGTCATCAGCTAGCTCAAACGGCAGATAGCGGGTGAGTTCACCCAGGTGGCCCGGCGCATACACGCCCGCGGCGACGCTCACCAGCACCGGCAGCATGACCATGGCAGACTGATCCAACGGAGCTCCTGTTCAAGATCGAAGGTGATGTCGCAATCCCTTGATCTACAGGAGCTCCGCCCCGTTCACAGAACACCAGCCGGGGCCGTGACCCGAACGTGACCGGTACCGGTTGACAGCTAGCGGCCGGGCTTAACGACGCGGCATTGGTCACACGTGATGCCCTACGGGCACCCGTGACCGTAATCTTCCACGGCCCGTTCGGCGCCTATCGGGAGGATGGCAAGACCTGGTCAACTCCTGCTGCAGCCTCCGGGTCCAAGCTCCAGGCGCTCGGACGGCGAATCATTGCGCCAAGGGCTCGCCATTGATGGGCAACGCGGCTGGAGCCGGAGGCTCATAAGGCTTCCCCGTGAAGTCCTTGAACATCTCGGGCTCAGCTGTGTAGCCAGCACGGTGGACATGCTGAGTAATCCACTCGCAGTCAGCAGTCATCCTCGTGAACGTGCTTGGCAGCAACGGGTCAGGAACGAGGCGCCTCTTCTGTAGGCTCAACGTGTTTGCTACGGCCACAACAGGCTTGCGAGCGGAATATACGGGACCGATCACATGCAACGAATGGCCAACCATGTCTCTGAGCACTTTGGCTCGGTTGTAGATCGTCCCGAAATGTGTGAGGTCACCTGTATATTTTGCTTCTGCAGCAAAAGCCCTAAAAAGGTCTTTGCGCTGCTCATCTGAAATCCGGTTCAGCACCTGCTTTGCTAGTTCCGCACCCCAGATCGGGCATACGGTGCCGAAGGTACATGCCAACGACACTATCAATCGCGAAGTTCGCCGAGGCAAATGCGCCCATAAACCGTAGCACGCCTTCATGGAGTGAACCGAAATCCTCTTGTCTGGGGGACGTCATGAGGACATGGTCACGTACAACTGGCCATCCCGTCCTGGCAAGTGAGAGAGTCTGGAGCGCTCGACCCGCGGCTGACAACGCCGGTTGACAACAGCCGGTCCGCTCACCGCCTGCCGCCAGAGCGGTCCCGCACTCTGCCTGGCCTCGGGCTGCACTGGCAGCGGACCGCACCGAGGCAACTGATAAGGAAGCGGTCAGTTGGTGTTGCGCTACAGGTCGGCGCCGCTGGCCCGGGCCCAGCAGGATCAGCATGCCCGGGCCAGCAGGGTAGCAGCCGCCCGGCCAGGCAGACCTCGTCTCGGTAGGAAGGACGCGTGCGCTACGAGGGTGCACCAGCCTCGCTGGTTTACTTCTGTCTTGTGTCTAGGTACAGTAGACGGCATGCCGCTAAATGCCGACCTTCTGCAGCAAACGAAGACAGCCGAGGCCCGCGTCATTGACGCCGAACAAGCGGCTGACATCGCTCGCGCCGAGTTCCACGGTGCGGTGCGCCGACTCCAGCTGGCGGGCGCGTCGCTTCGTGAGATCGCAGAGACGCTCGGCCTGAGCCATCAGCGCGTGCATCAGATTGTGGAGGGGGCCGGAGGGAGCCGCCGCTGGCGCAGGCATCGCGCCAGTTCTAATGAGCAGCAATTCTGCTCGTTCTGCGGACAGGGCAAAGAACAGGAAGAAGCGCTGGTCTATGGTCCTGGCGTTTCGATCTGCGACCGCTGCATAAGCCGCGTGCATGAGGTGCTGGCTGTTACCGAGAGAAGGGTCAGCACACCTATCGCGATCATCCAGCAAGTGGACGATGGGGACCGCGCGGAACGGTGCAGCTTCTGCGGCAAGCGCCGCCGCCAGGTCTCAGCCATGGCATCGGCTGGCCACACCCGGATCTGCGACGAGTGCCTTGAGCTGTGTCAGGAAATACGCAGCGAGGGGCTGGACTAATTAGTTCCTCAGTGCGGCGGCGGTTTGGCCGATTGTGTGAGAACAATGGCAGCGAACACAGCTGCGGTTGAAGAGAACAGAAGCGCCCTCAAGCTCGATCATGGGTGACACCCGCGGCCGACACCAACGCGCCCGGTTCTCTGCGGCTCACCACGGACGGTGCCGAGAAGCTTAGCCTCGATCCACCGTCCAAATTTGGGTGACGGCGTTTTGCCAGGCGGACCCGACTGACGTGGTCTTGATGGTGGTGGCGGGCGCGGCTTTCCTGCCGCTTACGTTTCTGCGGCTTGTCCACAGGTGCTTGCCGGGGATGCTGGCTGGCGGCTTGCCAGGTGGCCGCTGGGGCTGCAGGGGCGCGGTGACCGGGGTCTGGGCTGGTCAGGCCGCGGTGGCGGGCGGGCCGCAGGCGGCTTCGAACAGGTTCATCCATTCGGTCTCGCGGTGCCAGCCTTCGGGCAGGTGCAAGGTGAGGTGCCCGTGGCCGTGGCGGGCGGTGCGGGCGGCGACGTCGATGAGGTCGCGGCGCAGCGTCGCCCCTCGGGCCTTGGCGCAGGCGAGGCTGGCCAGGGACCCGGCGGCGCGCAGCAGGTTGTGGCTGATGGCGGCGCAGGCCAGCCAGGCGGCGTTGGCGGGGAATGCCCCGGAGGGCAGGTGGGCCAGGGGTCCGTCTGCCCAGTCCGCGAACACCTGCTCGACCTGGGCGTGGTCGCGGTGCTGCTCCTCGGCCTGGATGAGGGTGAACGGGGAGTCGGTGAATACGGCGTGCTAGCGCCAGCTGCCAAACAGCCCGTCCTGGCCGACGGCGGCCTCGCGGTTCTGGTCTTTGACCCGGCGGACGATCAGCCGGGCGGTGATGGCCTTGTTCTTCTTGGAGGTGAACGCGGTGTATTCCACCTCGGCGACCTGGGCGTCAGAGACCCAGCAGGCCAGCTGGTCATCCCAGATGGCCCGGGGATATTTGATGGGCCTCCAGGAGTCCTCGCTGATGCTGGCGATCGCCGCCCGGACGTGAGAGTTCATCTGCACAGTGACCGGAAAGAACGCCCCGGCCGCGCGCACGGCACCGGTGAACGCCGCGGAGTAGAACGCCGAGTCAGCCCGCACCACCAGCGTCCCGGTGCACCCGGCGGCGCGGGCGGTGGCCACCGCCCCGGTGGCGAGCGACGCGGCGCCCCGGGCGGAGCCGGCGTTGCCGCCGCGCAGCCGGGTCGCGGCGATCACCGGTGCCGCGATCGGCGTGCTGATGGTAGCGGCCAGCGCGTTCAGGCCCCGCACCAGCAGACTCTTGCCCTGAATCTTGGTGTGGCCGAACGCCGCGCCCTGCTTGGCGTGCCCATAGACGCGTTTCTGCATCGAGTCGATGTCAATGAACGCGAGGGTGTCCTTGCCGGGCAGCAGCGGGGCCCGGCGGGCCAGCTCCGCCAGCAGCACCCGGTTCACCTTTCCCAGCTGCAGCACGTTCCCCCAGCTGAAGGCCCGCAGGAACGATCCCAGCGTGGACGGGGCCCGGACCCCGCCGAACAGCCCCGGCATCGCCCCGTGCCGCAACAGGTCCATGTCATCGATGCTGTCCGCCCCGCCGATCATCCCAGCAACCAGGCAGGGCACCTTCAGATGAGCATTCACCCCGCACCGGCGGGAGACCCGCACATGCTCACCGGCCAGCTCGGCCAGGCCGGCCCGCTGCGCCAGGGCCATCACCGGCACCAGCCCTGCCCGCGACACGAGATTCGGGTCATCAAACGACGCCTGGATCTCGGCCAGGCCATGCAACAACCGCACTTGACAGGTGCTCCTTCGAACCAGGTGATGGAAGCTTCAGCAACTCCCATCGTCCCTGGTCAAGGGGCACCTTTCGCGTCAACGCGCCGCACACGGCCACCATTTACGCGGTGGATCGAGGCTCAGGTGGCTGCTGCCAGCAGTCGCACCTATCTAGCTGTGCGATCTTGCTAACAGAGTGCTGACAACGGTTCTGGAAACTTGGCGACGGACCTGGACTCCGACAAGGAGCGGAGCGTCATCTCGGCCGCTCAAGGGGCCGATGGTGGACTGACGTAGACCGGCAAAGCCTCCTGAAAGCGGAAAGGCCTGTTCAACCCCCGGACCACCCGGCTGTACGGAGATCATGCCAAGACGATGATCGGCAATCGTATCCGTCAGGTTCTCTAGCGCTCACCACGGTGGCGGCCACCACGGTTCCGGCGGCTCATGGCCTGCCGCTACCCCTAAGCTGCTCGGTATGCTCGCCGCCACCTGGGTTAGCGCGATCGCATCGGCCGGACTACTTGTCGGAGCGATCATCACGGCCATCTTGGCAATCGGTGCCTACCGCGAGCAGTCCGAGCAGATCCGCCTCATGAAGCAGCAGATTAACGACCGAGCCGAGGCGGACAAATCGGCTAGGACAAACTGGCAGTGGGAGTACGGCTCGACGATCATCGCCTGGACCGACAAGCCGGGCACTCCGGACGACGGGCAGGTGCTGGCATCTGGCGTAGTCGCCAACACCGGCGTCCGGCCAGCAAGGGACGTGTCTGTGCGCTGGTATCTGGGCTCGTCACCGGTCTCAGAAGCGAAGAACCTCACCAGCTGCTTCATGCCCGGAACTGAGCTCACCTTCAGCGACACCCTCCCAGCGCCGGAGGCCGAGGCAGCCCTCGGCCAGCTCACTGCAGTAGTCCAGTTCCGCACTCTCGGCAATGACTGGTGGCGAACAGGAACCGACGGCGGCCTCGCGAGTAACCGGCATCCGATCAACGCCTACAGCAGTGCCTGGGCTAACGCCCAAGACCCATGGCCAGACTCCCCCTCAAGCGCACTAGCGAAATGAAGAACGGATAGCTCCCGCGTTCCGACTGGTCTGAGGCCCAGACACGCGCTGGCGGTTCACACTGTTGAGTTATCAAGATCCGAGCCCGTGAACGGGATGATCGTCAACCTTCAAAGGTGGCAATTTGGGTTGCAGTTCACCGCCGTCCGGCGCAGTTCACCGAGATACATGCACGCGGTCTGAGCTGCGCCGCGTATTCCTATGAACCCCCGCGGCTCCGCTCAAGCTCTTGATCCACGGGTGCCTCGACGCCGACCTTTCCGTCCTCAGCGACCCAGAACACGGTGATCCCCAACCGTTCCAGCGCAGGCCGCACAGGAGCAACGACCGAACGATGGCGGCGGCCGTCAGGGAAGGCAACGGCTGCCCGCGCTTTGCCTCCGGCGACGACTGCGAGGGCCTTGAGCACTGCCTCGCCGACATGGACTCTGACTTGTGCCTGGTTGAACGGTTGGCCGAACCGCGCTGTGTGAGCCTTGGAACTGCCCGCGCCCTTGGCCTCGACCTCCAGTCGGACGCCTGCACGGGTCGCGACCACGTCAGTGCCGCGCTGATCGGGCATCGCCCTGGACGCGATCTTCCAGCCATCCGCTGTGAGGTGCTCGCAGAGCAGGTTGATCACTGCGTCTTCCGTCAGCACGGTTGCCTCCAGGTCGGCAGCGGCAGCCCAGTCTCATTCGTAGTCTCATACATCCACGTACACCAGGGTCCATCAGCGTGTACTACAGCTCGCTGAGCAGGCAATGAGACCATCAGTTGCCGGGTGTGGCCTGACTCGGCCTGGCTCCGGCCACTATTGGTTCCCAGTTGACGGCCAAAACGCACCTACGACAGGGCGTACGCGACGGCCTGCTCGCGCGACATCGCGGCCCCCTGGGCGCGGGCGTGGTCGAGCTCGTCCGGCGGGAGGGCTCGTCCGAGCGCTGCGTCGGTCTCCTCGAACTGCTCGAGCTCGTCGGGGGGCCACTCGCCGCCGCCGCGCTGGAGAAGCGACGCGGCCGCGCCGAGGACGGTCGCTGCCCGGACCGACTGGCCCTTCGCAGCCGTCACGGCCGCGAGCCCGTTGAGCGTCCATCCGAGGTAGAGGTCGTGCTCGCGGGCGGTCTCGGTGTCGACCGCCTGACGTGAGAGCTCCTCGGCTCGGTCGAGGTTGCCGAGCTGCCGTTCCACCATGCTCAGGTTCGCCGACTCGCTCCACACGACGAACGCCACACCCTGGCGCTCCGCCGTCGCCAGCCGCTGCCCGATCACCTCGCGGGCGCCCTCGAGGTCGCCGGACATCTGGAGGGCGGGACCGAGGACGTGCACCGCGCTCGATTTCCCGGGGTCGTTGTCGGGGAGGTCTCGCGCGAGGTCGAGGGCTTCGCGCAGCAGGCGGACCGCCTCGGGGGGGTCGGTGTAGAGCGCGACACGCGCGAGTCCCGCCAGCGCGAGCGCCTGGAGCGAGGCGTCGTCCAGCGACGCTGCTAGGTCGAGCGACTCGCGGAAGCGCTGGGCTGCCCGGTCGTGCTCCCCGGCCCAGAACACGAGGTAGCCATGCTCGTGCAAGGCCAGGGCGCGGGTGGTATCGGCCGCGCCGGGCGTGGCGAGCAGCCGGCCGAACCAGTCGTCGCCGTCGGGGATGCGGTTCGTCCCCAGCCAGAACGTGACCAGCGCGTTCGCGAAGCGGAAGGCCGCGTCCACATCACCGTGGTCGAGGTGCCACTGCAGCGCGGCTAGGACGTCGGGGTAGCACTCCTCGACGGGCTTCTCCGCGTCGGGCTGGTGCGTCCGCGCCGCGGCCCGACCTGCCTCCGCGATGTCGTACAGCTCCTGCGCCTCGGCCGCATCCATGACCGACATGATGTCGGAGGCCGAGCCGTTCCGGCAACGACCGCGCCGGTTGGGGCAGTCGGGTCATAGACGAGAACGTCGCAAGAGTCCCGTCATCCCCGATGCGAGGCAAGCCGCGAAGATGCGGATCACCGCTCGCCGCCCGGCTGGCGACGTCCAATCCCAAAAGACCCGCTAACAGGCTAGACCGTTATAGCTAGAGGTCGTAGCTCAAGTGGGCCAGCGTTGGGATGACGCGAGCATCCGTCCGCTCGGCCGAACGCCGACCCGGACCCGGGATGCTGACCACCAAGTAGGTCTTTGCCCGTTATCACAGCGGGCGCCAACATGAGACAGCAACGGACCAGTGCGACGGCGACGGCCAGTTCGGATCGGGGATGCGGCCATCCCGATGGCTCCCGACGCGGTTGGGGCCTTCCTCTTCGCCTGGGTCCGCCGAAGCTTCGGCGGCTGACAGCAACGTTGACAGCAACAGCAGCAGACGACGGCTCTCATCGAAGGGCACCGCCAGCCGACTACGCTCATAGCTCAAGAGCCGACTTGGGCTTTGTCAGGCCTGAAAAGCGGAAGGTCGGCGGTTCGACCCCGCCCCTGACCACCAGCTCAGAAGCGAGTTGTGATCTTGGATTGGCCTTCTGGGTTACTACTTGGGTCACTAACATGCGGTTCCGGGGCGCTAGCTCCTCTGCCTACCGGTCTGCAAAGACTCGTTGACAGTTCGGACCAGCTGCTGTGATCCACCCCTTGTGATCCGCCCCTGTGCCTAGCCTCACTTGATGTGCGACGGATCGGCCTCGGTTGATGTGCGACACACCCTAGAGATCTGCCTGCCAGGTGCTGGCTGCGGTAGCGGGAGGGCCCCGGGCATAGTCGTGTGATGTCCGTTTTGGGCATGGCGGGCTGAGTCCGAGTGTGGCCAGGACGTGGGTGGCGTCCAGGGCGCGCCTACCGCTGGTCATCCAGCCCTTCCAGCCGGTCCCGGACGACGCGGCATAAGCGGGCACTAGGCGTCAGGACGCGCGTCAGTGAAATTGACGTCCTTGGTTTCGACCGTCCCGGCCGTCCGCCCCGGCGCCGTCTCGTAGGTCCAGTACAGGTTCGTGTGCGCGATAACCTGGTCTGGCGGGGGCGCGCCCCACTTGGTCTGGTCCTCCGTGGTGTGCGCGTCGCTGACCAGTGTCGCGTCATAGCCTCTGGCGAAGGCGCCGTGGAGGGTCGAGCGGATGCAGGCGTCGGTTTGCGCGCCGACGACCACCAGCCGCCCGACGCGGAGCCCGGACAGCACGTTCTCCAGGGTGGTGTCCTCGAAGGAGTCGCCGTAGTGCTTTTCGACCAGCGGCTCTGAGCCATCCGGATTCAGCTCGGGGACGATCTGCCAGTCGCCGCTTCCTTTCTCGAGCTCTTCGTCGGAATGCTGGACCCAGATAACCGGGACATGTTCCCGCCGCGCCTTCTCGACAAGGCGGCCGATGTTCGCCACGACCGCATCACGCTGGTAACTCCCGTCCACGGCGGCGTTCTGGACATCGACGACGAGCAGCGCGGTGGCTGGCCGGTTGCCGAGAGTTGTCATGGCCTGCCCTTTCTCGCGGCGGTGCGTTAGCTACGTCGGCCCAGCCTAGACCTGACTTCTGACAGCGTGTGCTCGTGCTTCGGTACGAAGAGGGCACCGCGCCTGCTATGTCCGATGGATGGGGCAAGGGGCATTCACGGTCACTTGCCAGCACTTCGTGATCGGCACCATCGAGATCCCCGGGATGAAGCGTGATCATGTTGGGCTCGGCTCCCGCCAGCGCAAACGCTGCCATGACGATCAGCGCGCACATCCCCTAGTCCGCCCGGGCGCCGGCTGGCGGCGCTGCCTCAGCGTGGCCTGCTGTCGTAGTTGGAGGCCTTGTGCCGTTTGATGTCACGGCTGGTCTTGCGGAGCGCGGTGACGGTGATGCTGTCCTCCACCGTGATCTGGTAGGTGTCGGCCTCGATGGTGACCTGCGCGGTCTTGCCCGCGTGCGGCAGGCCGACCTGGATCCGCTGGCCGCCGATCATGATCGCGCCGCGGACCGATACCCGCCGCTTGACCCGCAGGGCTTCGGGCAGCTGCGGCGGGCCGGGAGTTCCGGCGCGGGCTCCGCGCAGCCAGGCACGAGCCTGGGCGGGGACCGGGCAGGCGACGGTGCGGACCACGGTGCCGCCGGACAGGATGTGGACGACCGGGCCGTCCAGCCGCAGCGTGACCCGCTGCCCGGCCAGCGGTAGTCCGGCACCGATCACATGGTCGCCGACGCTGAGATTGCCCGATGCGTTCACAGTCCGCTCCAGCTCGATGACAGAGCCCGAGGGTGGCGGCAGGGCGGTGGCCCCGCAGGCGTGGCTCCGGCCGCGGCGAGGCGGGCCAGGTCCCGGCTGTCGAGCCGGGAGGGCAGGGTCTTGATCCGGTGCCCGTTCAGCAGGACGTGGACCCGGTCCAGTCCGGCCCACAGCCGGATGGTGCGGCCGGTCGTCGCAGGCCCCAGCCAGATCTGCTGCCCGGCC
The DNA here is from genome assembly GCA_963758575.1 of uncultured Actinomycetes bacterium. GTDB lineage: Bacteria > Actinomycetota > Actinomycetes > Streptosporangiales > Streptosporangiaceae > RYN-230. The sequence goes on along the minus strand of CAVWWE010000055.1, from coordinate 58,898 downwards.
AGCCATAGGTTCCCTGACGGCGGCACGACGCGTTCCAGTTCCACCGCCTGCCCGGCGGTGAGCTGATGATCACCGGGTGGCGGCGCAGCCGGTGACGGCCTGACCGGCCCGCTTGCGGGCGTGAGGGGTGAGCCGGTCAAGCCTGGCCGGCACGCGCAGGACCAGGACCTCGCTGGTGGCTGGGGCGAACCGGGCCGCCGGGAAGGCCATGCCCAGAGACTGGTGCGGCCGGTCAGCGTTATATCCGGCCCGCCACGCATCGACCGCGGCCTGGGCTTCCTCGATGCTGGCGAACGGCTCGTGCGCGGTCAGCAGCTCCTGCTGCAGCGTCTGGTGCAGACGTTCGATCTTTCCCGTGGTCGTGGGCGAGCGGGGCTTGGTGAGCCGCTGGGTGATGCCGTTCTCCCGGCAGATCCGCTCGAACAGCACCTCAGCAGGCCGGGGCTTGCCGAACCGCCCGGTCGAGGGGACGGGAGCGGACTGAGGTGACTTTCGGTGAATCCCTGCGAGCGCGTCGAGGCGGACGCAGCGAAGTCCAGAGGCGTTGATACCTCGTGGCTATGTGCCCTCTTGAGAAGATGACCCTTGGATGCCGATCAGCGCATGTTTCGGCTGGGCTGATGGCAAGGTCAGGACTGATGCTATGTCCGCAGCCGCCGGAGCTTGCGGGCAGCGCGGCGTATGCGCTGCACGGCCCGGGCCGGCCCGTCGCGGCGCTCGGCGCAGCGAGGTGCCGCCCCGCGAGGCGCTGCTGCTCGGCATGTGCCAGCAGGTCGCGCTGCAGTTCTTTGACGATCGGGGCGGCCGGCGGATCACGTGGGCGTGACTGGTGCGTCACGCTGTTGGCGTTGATCGCGGGAACGGTTTCCTGGCCGAACATACTAACCCTTGCCCGATTCCTCAGATTGCGTTGTCGTGCAGGAAGGGTATAAGCCGCCCACTCGAAGTTCGCCGGATCTGCCGGGCAGCGCATATGGCCGAGGTAGGTCGCGAGAATCCGCGGAGCGCGAGCCGGATCCGGCGGCGTCGGTCTCTGGCTCTTCGCCGACGGGACCGCCGAGTACCTGCATCTCCCGTTCGAGATGGAGCGAGTGGATCAGCGAGTCCATCAGGAGGTGGCCGGCGCGGAAGTAGCTTGCGCTGGCACGGACGCGCCTGCTGGGGATGAGTTCAAGCGCGGTGCTTGATGGCGGCGGGGACCAGCAATCGATGTTCAGTCTCATGCGCACGGCCGGGCGCAGCGGTCCCCGGGCCAGGCGCACCTCGACCCGGCATGTACCCGAGCGGCGATCGTGCTTGACCGGCCCGCGCAGCCGGCTTTGGCCGAGGTGGACTTCGCCGTGGTTTCCCGCAAGCAACGAGCCGTCAAGTGCGGCCACACAGGCGTCGAACGGGATGTAAACGATCCGCCGAAACGATAGCCAGCCCGCACCACAGTACGCGCCCGTCTCCACGCTCATGCTGTCTGCGCGGCTGGGCGGCAGCCTGAGCGCCGCGGCCTGCAGGCTCAGCCGGTCGGGCTTGTCGAATGCGGGCATGATGACCTCCCCAGCGTGTCGGCTGGCCTAGGCGTAGAGGTGGGGATCGAGCACGCGAACCTGCGTGATCTCGGGTGTCCGCACTGGCAGGGCACCGGCGAGCGGCCGGAATTGCGTTGAGATCCGCTTGGATCGATCGCTTGGAATACTGCGGGGCCGGTGGCCGAATAGTGCAAAGCTGCTGGCCCGGCGGCTGAGGCATATTTAGCTGTCGGCATGATGATTCCCCCTCGGTGCTGGTAGTGGATGGGTTAGCGCCAGGCACGGATATTCGTGCGCGACTCGGGCCCTGGCGGTGGTGTGACGGGCGACCATGTGCCGGGCGACCGAGACTTACTCCTTGCCAGGAGGCAGCTTTCCTACCGGTGGTTCTGAGTAGCTAGGGCAACGGCGGGATCGTGTTGAACACACCCCATGGGGTGACCGCACCCGCCCCGTTGATGCTCTGCTTCCCGATAATGCCCGGTATGTAGGCGTCCTTGATGAATAGGTACAGCGGCTTGCCCTTGTAGGTCACCTGGCGGGTGCCGTCCGGCCTCACGACGACTCCGAGCGCGTGCTGTTCGACACCCGGCCCGGCTTCAGGTCGCCCGGAGGTGAGCACCGGTGGCCAGATCAGGGCACAGAAGCGCTGGCAGGCCCGAGCGCTTTCGTTGCTCAAGGTGTAGACGGGGAAGCTTCCATGGGGCAGGAGGGAGAAGTCATTGTCCATCGACGCTGCCAGCACCTTGGCGCCGTTGACCGTCTCAGCCCGCATATGCAGCCGGCCAGGCGCGGGATGCCCTCGACCTGGTTCGACCAGGTACCAGGTGCCCGGGGGACTGGTCACTGGGTCGAACAGGTTAGCCCCGTCCGTTTGCCCCGGCGTCTCGTCCAGGAAGAATCGGTACAGCGGCAGGCCGGCGTAGGTCACCTGCTGCACGCTCTTACCAGAGAGCACGTCGGTGCGGGTCACCGTCCCGAGGAGGGCGCGGTTGACCCCCGGCCCGGCGATGGGGGCGCCCTTGGTCAGCAGCGCTGGCCACAGGACGGTGTCGCACGGGTGCCCTATCGCGTTTGGGCCGTCGCTACACGCAAAGGAAGCCAGACCAAAGGTCAGCGAATGGAGCTGGTCTGACGTGAGCAGGTACAGCGAGCAACCGGCGTTGGTACCCGAACCGACGACCAGCACCCTGCCAAAGGATGTCGATGCCGTCGCCACGGTCGCAGGGCCGGTCGGGGCGCTGGTGACGGGGGTGGCGCAAGTCCGAGAACTACCCTGGGCGCTTGCGGCTGCGCTGAACTGAGGGGCCACGGCAAGGAGACCCAGGGTGAGCAGCGCGGCTGTGGCAGGGCCCGCAACAACCCTTCGGAACCGGCGAGACAACATCATCATGACCTCCAAAACCCTTCCCGGCTCGGTGACCCGAGCCGTATTGACCAGATACCAGTCGATGCGGGGCGGCGAGGACCAATCTGAGCAGCGGCGGACCCGCGCTGGGATATCACGACGCCACGCCGGTGTAGAAGTACGGGTCGAGGACCCGCACCTCGCTGATCGAGTTGACGGGCAGGCCGTTGGCCAGCGCCGCTCGCTCGACCGATTCGGGGCTCGGGCCGTCGTAGATGCAGAACGTCTTCGCGTGGTCGATCGAGACGTAGGACGTGATCCAGGTGACGGACTCCTCGGCGTTGTTCTCGACCACGCCGAGGCAGGTCTTGGCGCCGTCGGCGGTCACCGGAATTGCGAGCCCTCCTGGGAAGGTTCGCTGGACGAGGAAGCGCGGCACGGGACTTCTCCCTTCGATGGGGTATCGCGATGTGGCGACTGGGAGTGAGCCAACCAGGGGCCGGCCGGGCGACGGTCGAGTCCCGGTCGAGCCCCGGTGGAGCCAACCGCCGTATCGTCTAGGCGTGAGGGTGAACCTGCTGGGCCCGGTGCGGGTCGATCGGGCGGGGGGAGGCGAGGTGCTGCTCGGCGCCGCCAAGGAGCGGTCGCTGCTCGCCGCGCTGGCACTGCGGCCCGGCTCGGTGATGGCCGTCGATGTGCTCATAGATGCGATCTGGGGGCAGACCGCTCCGCCGAGCGCGCGAAAGACCTTGCAGACGTACGTGTCGAACTTGCGGCATGCCCTAGGTCCCGAAGCGGTTGCGACGCACCCTTCCGGCTATTCGCTCAGGTTGCGACCGGAGGACACCGACGTGGGGTGCTTTCGCGCTCTTGTACGCGAGGGAGAGCAAGCCCTCAGAGCAGGACGCGCGGGCCCGGCCCGCGAGGCCCTCGCCGCCGCCGTCGCCCTGGGGAGGGGGCAGCCTCTGCCTGGCGTCGGGCGGCACACCGGCCTGGCCGCGGAGGCGGTGCGGCTCGAAGAGGAGTTCCTTACCGCCCTGGAGACCAGGGTCGAGGCCGACCTGGCCGCCGGCAGCGGCGTGGAGCTGGTGGGCGAGCTAGAGAATCTCGTACGCGACCACCCGTTCAGGGAACGACTGTGGTCCCACCTGCTCGTGGCCCTGTACCGCAGCGGCCGCCAGGCCGACGCTCTCGCCGCGTACCAGCGGGCGCGGCGGTTGCTACGCGACGAGCTGGGATTGGAGCCCGGCGGGGAGTTGCAGAGACTGGAGGGGGCGATCCTGGGCCAGGACCCGTCGTTGCTGGGTCCGGCCGCGGCGGCGGAAGCGACCCGCCAGACCACTGAGGTGCGCCGCTCTCCGGTCCGTTATGCGGTGACCCCGGACGGCACCCACGTCGCCTACCAGATCGTGGGCAACGGCCCCCTCGACGTGCTGGCGATCCCCGGCTTCGTCTCGCACCTGGATATGTGGTGGGACTCCCCGACCGACCACCTCGTCAGGAAGCTGGCGTCGTTCAGCCGGCTCATCCTCTTCGACAAGCGCGGCATGGGCCTGTCGGACCGGCCCGGCAACGTTGACGTCGAGCACTGGGTAGATGATTCGGTGGCCGTACTGGATGCCGTCGGCTCGGAGCGGGCCGTGATCCTCGGGATATCGGCGGGGGTCCCCACCGCGATCCTGCTCGCGGCCATGTACCCGCAGAAGGTCAGTTCGCTGATCCTGTACGGCGGGTTCGCCCGCCTCATTGCCGGCGACGGCAACGACCTCGGGCCCGACCCTGCGGCGGTAGACCGGTTCGTCCGGCACATGGAGGCGAACTGGGGCACGGGAGTCGGAATCTCCAACCTGGCGCCCAGCCGGGCCCGCGATCCCGCAGCCCGCGAGTACTGGGCTCGGCTTCAGACCAGAAGCGCCAGCCCAGCAGCGGCCGCCAAGTTCCTGCGAGCGCTGACCGACATCGACGTTCGCCATGCCCTTACGGCGATCTCCTCGCCGACCCTGATACTGCACGCGAACCGCGACAAGAACGTCCCGATAGGCGCGGCGCGGGCGATGCGCGACCAGATCAAGGGGGCGGAACTCGTCGAACTCGACTCGGACATCCACCTCATCTGGCTCTCCGACGTCATCGACGAAGCCACCCGCCACATTGCGGACTTCATCTCGCGGGCCATCCGAGCGCGAGATGCGGACCGGGCGCTGGCGACGATCCTCGCGGTCGGACTGGTGCGGCTGGCACCACACCACGATGCTGTCATCGATTCGATCGTGGAAAGGTCGCGGGGCACGACCTTCCGGGGTACCACGCTCCCGTCGTTCGACGGGGTAGCGAGGGCGTCGTTCGACGGCGCGGCGCGGGCTGTCCGCTGCGCGGTGGCGCTGGTGTCGGAGTTGCCGCGGATCGGGGTCGCCGTTCACAGCGGCGAATGCGAGACGTCCGGCGAACAGGTGCGCGGGGTCGCCGTTAACATCGCGACACAACTGGCGGCGACCGCCGAGCCTGGCCAGGTCCTGGTCTCGCAGACGGTCCGGGACCTTCTCCTCGGCTCAGCCATCGACCTGCATCCCCATCGCCAGCAGAGCTTCAAAAACGTTCCCGGTGAGTGGGATGTCTTCTCCGTGGACAGCGCCAGCCCCGGCGAGCCGTGACGGGCCACGATCACCCGCCGCGCCTCGGTCCTCGCAAGATGTCGTAAAGCGCCCAAGCAACCCAGACCAGAGCAAAACGCTCGTGGTTGCGGCCGGTTAGTGATGCCCCAGACGCACAGGACGCGCGGAAGGCTGCCGACCCGCCGAACAAAGCTCAACAACCACAAGCGCAGTCACAGCGTTGACTATCCCGATCTTGCTAACGCTTTGCTAACAACGGGCGTGGAAACGTGTGGTTGAGCCTGGATTCCGAACTGCGGCCAGCGCGTCGTAAGGCCTGGTCACCCGGCCTGCGGTGGACTCTCGTGGATCGGCACAGCCTCCTGAAAAGCGGAAGCTCGCCAGGTCATCATCGGTGGGCTGTAACCCTTCGCCTGGACCTGGGTTCCGCAGTTGATGTCGCGGTCTAGTCGGTGGATCTGGAGGTTGACGTGCGGAAACGCGGCGTCGGTGGTCAGAGGGCGTGTATCTAGGCGTGCGGGTCCCGGCTGGTCAGGGCTCCGCGGCGGGTTTCAGCTGGTAGATCCGGGGCGGCAGGTCTATTTTCAGGGCACGGAAGATGTCGCGCTGGGCCTTGGTGATCTCAGTGCGCTGCCGGAACGTGCCGGTCGGCCCGGCGAAGGTCCCGACGTGGATTTTGTCCAGTTCGCGGCGCAGTTCCGGCCACGTTCCGCCGCAGGCGTTCTCCGTGATCCGGGCGAGGAGCAGCGCGAGCCAGCACAGGAGGACGTGGGCGCGGATGCGTTCTTCCTTGCGGTGGTAGACCGGGCGCAGGTCGATGACCTGCTTCATGTCGCGCCAGCCGCGCTCGACTTCCAGCAATTGCTTGTAGCCGACGGCGATGTCTTCCGCGGAGAGCTTCGGGTCAGCGGTCCTGAGCAGGTACTTCCCGTCGAGGTTCTCCTCGGCTTTCGCCTTCGCGGCGTCGGTGCGCAGCAGCCCGCTGGGGGTGACCCGCAGGTAGCGGTTCAGGCCGGGCTTCGTGGAGATGACGCCGCGCAGCTCGGCGCGCTTGTCCTTACTGAGCTGGTCAGAGTCCTTGATGGCCTCTTCGAGCTGGGCGATCATGCGAGTGCGGACGGCGGCGTCACGTTCTGCGGCCTCGGGGCTGAAGCAGATGACGAACCGCTCGTCGCCGGCGATCTTTACTTCCTTGACCTTGAGGTTCCCGGCGACGTCCTTGTAGCGGCCCTGCCGGACAGGGCGGCTCCGGCCTCGGCGGAGCCGGACCGGAGCTTCTCCCCGATGATGTAGGAGCCGCCGCCCTTGCGCAGGTAGCGGCGGTTCTCCGCGGAGGTGAAGCCGCGGTCGGCGACCCAGATCACTTTCGGCAGGCTCCAGTCGCGCATGTCGTCCTTGACCTGCCGGATCAGCGCGGAGTCGGCCGTGTTCCCGGGCCAGCACCACACGCGGACCGGGATCCCGTTCCTGGTCACGGCCATCCCGATCACGACCTGGGGCAGGTCGTCGCGGTGGTCCTTGGACTTGCCCCAGGTGCGGAACCCGGCCTCCTTGCCGTCTTCCGCGTCATCCCCGCTGGTGACGGGGCTGCCGTTCTTGTCGCGGGCGACGGGCTCGTCGGCCTCTTCCGTCTCGAAGTAGGTGGAGGTCGTGTCGAAGAACAGCAGGTCAACTTCAAGGTTCAGCAGGTCCGCGACCTGGTCGAAGACCTTCCTCTCCAGCTGGTCCCTGATCTCCAGCAGCCAGTCCATCGCCCGGTAGCACGCATCATCCGTCGTGGCGGGCAGCCCGGTAACCAGGACGTCCTCGCTGATCCAGCGGGCGGCGGCCAGCTTGGACGACGGTGCGAGCGCCCGGTTCGCGACTAGGCCGAACAGCACCCGCTCGGCTGTGTCGTCCAGGCGGCGGCCCTTCAGCAGCTTCCGCATCGCCGGGCCGATGCCCAGCTGTGACCACAGCGCGTCCAGCGCCCAGGTGCCTCCGAGCGGTCTGGACTCGGTGAACTCCAGGCCGTCCGCCGCCGCTGCCAGCGCCGCGCCGGGGTCCAGGAACCTCGTGACGGACGCGACCAGCCGCTGGAGCGCCTCGCGGTTCGCGTGGTCCTCGCGGCCGAAGTTGTACACGACCTGCACCTTCGACCGGCGCAGCTGCGGATCCCACACGTTATGGGCGAGCTGCAGGTAGCGGACCTCGGAGCCATCCTTGTTCCGCCGTGGCGTCGACCGCAGGTACATGGACTAGAAGATACCGCCACACAGCCACTCTCATCAGTGGAATCACCATCAGGCGTGTATCTAGGCGTTCTCACGATTGTGGGCAGGTCCCATGTCCCTGACCTGCGTGTTCAGCCCGGAACATGGACCAGGAACCCGATTAGCTGCGGAACCCAGGCTGGAGCGACAGTCCCGAAGCGGGGTACTCCTGTGCGAGCGAGGACACGCACTGTCAGGGCATGTTGCCCTCAACTCGCCTGATCTGGTCGCGCAGATCTACAGCATCCTCGCCGCGGACTACGAGCGGTGGGCTGGTGCGCGGCCGCCGGGCGTACACCAGGCCGGACACGCCGCGCCAGACATGCCATCGCGGGAACTCAGCCGCGTAGGGCCACCAGTCCGGAACTTCTTCATGTAGGGCTTCCGTCCAGGCAGGCGGTTGTTCGTCGTCCATGGCAACCCTCCGGCGGTCAAGCCAGAAATCGTCTGGGTCGTGCCTAGCGAGAGTAGCAGGAACCATATGGTTCCTGCTGGTAACTCTGGAATGAAGAAGGATGCAAGGGGGACCTAATGTGATCACGTGAGAATCGATCATGAGTCGTTGACGCCGCTGTATGTGCAGCTCGCGGCGCTGTTGCGGGCTCAGATCGAGGGCGGAACGATCACTAAGCGGCTACCAAGCGTCAAGACGCTCAGCCAAGAGCACGGCGTCTCTCACATCACGGCCGAACGGGCACTCACAACCCTGAAGGATGAAGGCCTGATCACGCCCGTGATCGGCAAGGGCTACTACGTAGCCGGGACATGAGTCCTGCCCGTCACGCTCAGCCTGCATGGACATCAGCGCAAGCATTCCTGGACGCTTCTGTGGCTTCGCATGGAGTATGTTGGTCTAAAAATAGACTAGAGAGGCCTATACTTCTAACTATGACGATTGCCTCGACGCCCGTGCCGTTGTCCGAAGCCAAGGCGCGCCTGTCTGAGCTGGCCAGGCGGGTACGCCAGCAGCATGAGCGGATCACCCTGACCCGCAACGGGGAGCCCGAGGCTGTCTTGCTATCGGTGGATGATCTTGAGGGCCTGGAGATGACCCTGGAGATCCTCGGTGACAGCGAGGCTATCGCGCGCATCTCGGAGAGCCTGGCAGCTCTGGGGCGGGGTGAGCCTGGCGTTGACATGGCCACTGTTCGCCAGGACCTGGCCCGTCGCCGCGTCACCGGGACGTGACGACCGGCCCTGCGGAGCGGTACAAGATCCGGTTCCAGCCTGCCGCCCGGCGAGCAATCGCCCAGCGGCTTCCCGAAGCCGTCGCCGCCGCCGTGCAGGAGTTCTGCGATGCCGCGCTAGCGGTCAACCCGCATCGGGTCGGCAAGCCGCTGTTCGGGCCGCTTGCTGGCTGTCACGGCGCCCGGCGCGGCACCTATCGCATCGTCTACCGGATCGACGAGAACAGCCGCGTGGTCCACGTCCTCGATATCGACCACCGCTCAGAGATCTACCACCGCCCGCCGCAGTGACCGGCTAGAGGCGTTGCACGCCCGCGGCACCGGTCAGCATCAAGCTTGATCATGCCAAATACGTGCCCAAATGGGCCCAACCATGATCGCTTTAGTTCGTGTCTGCGCAGGTCAGCCGCCCTAACGAGGCCTGCTGGCGGGCTGGACTCATAATCCGTCGGTCGTGGGTTCGAGTCCCACCCGCCCCACCAGTCGCACTCGCCCCGCCGGTACGCCGACCGACAGCCACAGCACGGCGATGATTCCAGCAGCCGAGGCACGTCTACCCTGTGGCGACGTCACCCACGGAGAGGAATCGAGCGATATGGCGCGAGCGCGGTATGACCACCTGTGGGCGCTGGCGCAGGCCGAGCGCGCCGCGCTGGCGAAAGATCTAGCGGGCCTCGGCGCAGAGCAGTGGCGGCATGACACCCTGTGCGGCGAATGGGACGTCGAGCAGGTTGTCGCCCACCTCACCGCGGCGGCGAGCCTCAACCAGTGGCAGTGGCTGCGCAGTATGCTCGGTGCGCGTTTCCGCCCCGACGTGCACAACCAGCGGCGGCTCGCCGAGCACCGCGGCAGCAGCCCCGCTGAGACGCTTGATCGGTTTCGCGCCATCATCACCAGCACTACCGCACCCTCATCGCACACCCCGGCCTACCTCGGCGAGGTCGTTGTGCATGCCCAGGACATCCGCCAGCCGCTGGGGCTTGTCCGGACACCGAGCGTCAACGCGCTGACGCCTGTGGCCGATTTCTTCGCCCGACGCGACTTCACCGTGGCCAGCCGTACCCATGTAGCCGATCTGCAACTGCGGGCAGACGATGGGCCGTTTGCCACGGGTACTGGTCCCCTGGTCACCGGATCGACCCTCGCACTCGTGATGACCATGGCTGGCCGCGTACCATACGTGGCCGAGCTTGACGGCCCGGGCGTGCCGACCCTGCGGTCACGTCTCCAAGTCGCTGCAGCCTGAACCGAACGTCCGGGTGGCGATGACGCTCAACCTGCGGGTTCGGGTTCTGCAGCCCGGCCTCAGCCCGCACCTGTCGCCGTGGCCGGGCGGGTCAGGCTGCCTTGGTGCCCCGGTGGGGCTGGTAACCGGGACCGGCCGGGCGGCCGGCTGGCTGCGCGTCGGCGAGCGCCAGCTCGGGCCGGCGGCGGGGCCAGGAAGCAGCTGGCGAGATCGTGGCGATCAGCACCGACAGCAGCGCGGTGAGCAGCGCCGCACCACCGGTGATCGTCCAGAACAGTGGCCAGAAGTCGGTGGCAAAGCTCAGCATGGGACGCGTCCCTTCTCTTAACGCATTTCCTCTTGCTTTAAGCCTAGATGTGGCACGCTGTTAACGCAAGATGAGTTGCTATAAGGTCGGTCACATGGCCATGACCACGCCACCGGCCAAAGCCCGCCGGACCGGTGGCCGCAGCGCCCGGGTCCGCGCCGCGGTGCTGCGCGCGACGCTCGACGCCCTGCGGGCCTGCTCAGCCGACGACCTGTCCATCCACGACGTCGCCCAGCGGGCCGGGGTGCACGAGACGTCGATCTACCGGCGCTGGGGGACCAGGGCAAACCTCATCCTCGATGCCGTCCTGGGCGAGATCGAGGCGGCAGTCCCGCCGCCCGATACCGGCTCGCTGCGCGGTGACCTGGTCGCCCTGGTGGCATCCATCGCGGCTTTCATCACCACGCCCACCGGCCAGGTGCTGCTGCGCTTGGCCCTCAAAGATGACCTGCCCGAAGATCATGATGTCCGGGAGCGATTCTGGGCCGAACGCTTCACCACCGGCCAGCGGCTACTGCAGCGCGCCGAAGCCCGCGGCGAGCTACGCTCCGGCCTGGACTACCGGCTCACCAGCGAGACGCTCATCGGCGCGCTGTTCGTCCGGCTGCTGCTCACCCGCGAGCCGGTGGATGGTCCCGTCACCGAGCACATCGTCAACCTCGTCCTGGCCGGCATCATGGCACCGGAGAGGAGACCGTCATGACCGACGGCGGCGCGCCGAGTTGGCCGCCGGTGTCAACCTGGCCGGCCGGGCGCCCGCTCGCCCAGTGGCCCCGGCTCGACGCTGGCCGCTCTGACGACCTCACCGGCAGCTGACCGCGGCGCTGGGCTGCCAGGGCTGGGCTACCAGGTGGGGATGAGGCCGCCGTCGATGGTGATGTCGGCACCGGTGACGTTGGCGGTGCGGTCGCTGGCCAGGATGACGACCAGGTCGGCGACTTCGTCGGGGCGGCGGTGGACTTCCGGGCCCCGGCGGTGACGCGCGCGCCCTCGGCGACCAGCCCCCGGGTGACCGCCAGCCCGATTCCCCGGCTAGCCCCGGTGACGATCGCGGTCCGCCCCTCCAGGCCCAGATCCATCCGGTTCCTCCTTCCGCCGGCTGATTCCGCTCCGCAGGTCACCTACCCAGGCCGGCCCGGGCGCACTACCCGCGCTCCGGTCAGCTGGCTCAATGGAGGGATGTGGCCTGGCCAGATGGCGGTTTACCATCCATTTAGTGATCCGGATGGCACCGGGTGGCTGCTCCAGGAGATCAAGACGCGGCTGCCGGGCCGGGAGTGGGCGGACTGATGACGGACATCGCGGCGCGGGCGCTTGCTGCATGAGACGGCCGACCATCACGACCACTTCGAGAAGACCCATGCCCCGCACAACTGGTGGGACTGGTACGCCGCCTACATGGTCGCCCGTGAGGGCGGCTGCACGCCCGACGAGGCGGTCGCGTCGGCGGGCCGCTACATGGCGGACGTGCTGCACATCCAGCCGCTATGAGCCGGTCGCGGCCGGGCTGGGCGGCAGGCAGCGGATGACCTGCACGTCGCCGGTGAGCTGGGCCGCGCCATCGGCGTACGGGACGAGTACGGTCATGCCATGGCGCAGCGGCTGGGTGCCACCGTGCTCGGTGGCCAGGTCCCCGGCACCGCGGGCGGCGATCCAGACGGCATCAGCCGGCAGGCACCTCCAGGTCCGGGCCGGACTGCAGCAGCTCAGCCCGGAAAAACGGGTCAGCGGCGGCTGGCAGCAGCCGGGTGACACCGCCGCCCGGGCCGGGTGCGGCGGGCCGCTGGCGCATGCTGGCCAGCCGGCCCGGGTCCCACCCGGAGCGGTCCACGGCGTCCAGCACGCGGGAGTAGCCCAGGCCGAGGCTGCCGAGTTCGCTGCCGTCGGCCAGGAACCCGTCCCACTCCAGCAAGATGGACAGGTCGGTCGGCTCCTGCAGTTCGGCCAGGAACACGCCAGGCCCGATGGCATGCGGTGTGCCGGCCGGCACCAGCACGCTGTCCCCGGGCGCGACCGGCACCCGGTGCAGCGCGCCGACCAGCGCGGGCACGTCCTGGCTGGCCACCCAGTCGGCCAGCACGCTGGCCGGGATGTCGTCCCGGAAGCCAAGGTAGACACAAGCGTCGGCGGTGCCGGTGCGGAGCACGATCCAGGCTTCCGTCTTGCCGTGCGGGCAGCCCAGATTGGCCCGGCTGTAGGCCTGGTCCGGATGGCAGTGCACGGGCAGCCGCTGGCCGGCGTCGAGCAGCTTGACCAGCAGGCCGGTGTCCGCGCCGTAGGCGGCGACGTGCTCCGGGCCGAGGAACCACTCCGGCTGCTGCGCCACCGCGTCGGCCAGCGTGCGGCCGTCGGGGAGCCGGCTCAGCCCGGCCTGCTGATCGCCGAACGCGGTCGTGGTCGAGGCGACCCAGTCCTCCGGGCCGTCAGCTGCCGCACCGACGCCGCGGAAACCCGCGATCTCGGCGCCACCCTGGTAGAACCGCTGCAGCTGATTGGGGCCCAGGACGAACAAGGGTGCCTCCCGTTCTGTACCGTGTTCGAAGATCCTTGACAGCCAATTAATGCGGTGTTAACTTACCGAAAACCTTGTTAACCGCAAACCAACAGAAGTACCGTCTTGTCTCGTGGTTTTATCCTGACAACGTTGTCTGACAACGTTGTCAGGAGGCTTGCCGAGAGTGGGTGCCCCATGACTGCAGACGAATCAGCGCCCGGCAGCAGCACCCCGGCCCCGGAGGAGAAGCCCCGGGTCGAGGTCCGCAATCTGGCTAAGCGCTATGGCAGCGTGCAAGCGCTGCGCGACGTGAACATGACACTGCGCGCGGGGGAGATCGTCGGGCTGGTGGGGGACAACGGGGCCGGCAAGTCAACCCTGGTCAACATCATTGCGGGTGCGCTGCAGCCGACATCGGGGTCGCTCCTGCTGGACGGTAAGCCGGTCAGTTTCCGGTCCCCGATCGAGGCCCGGGCGGCCGGCATCGAGACTGTGTACCAGGATCTGGCCCTGGCACCGGACCTGAGCATCTGGGCCAACATGTTCCTTGGCCGGGAGAAGGTGGTGTCCGGGCCACTGGGCTGGCTGGGCTGGCTGGACCGCAAGTCGATGATGGCCGAGACGGCCAAGGACCTGGAGCGGACCCGGATCAGGATCGCCTCGGTGGGCAGCCGGGTCGGCCGGCTGTCCGGCGGCCAGCGGCAGGCGGTCGCGGTGAGCCGGGCGGTGGCCTGGGGCTCGCGGGTGGTGCTGATGGACGAGCCCACCGCGGCGCTCGGCGTCGAGCAGCAGGCCCGGGTCGGCGAGCTCATCCAGACCGTGGCCGGCGAAGGCCTGCCGGTGCTGCTGATCAGCCACAACCTGCAGCAGGTGCACGCCATCTGCGACCGCATCGTGGTGCTGTTCCACGGCACGACCGTGGCTGACCTGCGGCCCAAGGACACCGAGATCGACGACATCGTCAGCTGGATCACCGGCGCGGCGATCGCCTCGAACCGGAAGGCAAGCTGATGGCCGCCCCAGCGACCGACGTGGTCCAGGCGGAGCCGCCCGCCCGGGAGAACGTGCCCACGTTCCAGCGGATCATGGAGCGGCTGGGCCCGCTGTGGACCCTCGGCGTACTGGTCGTCCTGGTGATCATCTTCGGCATCCTGTCGCCGGACCTGTACACCAAGGCGGCCTGGCTGTCCACGTCCAGCTACGCGGTGGAATACCTGATCCTGGCGGTGGGCCAGACGTTCGTCATCATCACCGCCGGCATCGACCTGTCCGACGGCGCCATCCTCGGCTTCAGCGCGATGGCCGGCGCGGTGCTGATGAACAACATGCTGACCGGGCACAGCAGTGGCGCGGTGGCCTCGATCGCCGGGATCGCCGTGATGGTCGGTACCGGCGCGGCCATCGGCGTGCTGAACGGCCTGCTCATCACCCGGATCAAGCTGCCGCCGTTCATCGTCACGCTGGGCACGCTGACCGCGGTCACCGGCGCCACCGACCTGCTCAACAACGGCGGGGAGGTGACCAACCTGCCGCCGTTCATCGCCAACCTGGGCAACGACAGCCTGCTGTCCGGCTGGCTGCCCTACCCGGTCCTGGTCGCGCTGGTCATCGCGCTCGTCTTCGGGCTGATCCTGGCCCGGACCAGGTTCGGGGTGCGCACCTACGCGATCGGGTCCAACGAGGCCGGCACCCGGCGGTCCGGCATCCGGGTGGACCGGCACCTGGTCATCGTGTACGGCATCTCCGGCCTCCTGGCCGGGATCGCCGGCCTGATGGTGACCGCGAACTTCTCGTCCGCCTCCTCACTGGCTGGCGCGAACGACGAACTGTACGCCATCGCCGCGGTGGTGATCGGCGGCGCCAGCATCTTCGGTGGCCGGGGCACCATCTTCGGCACCGTCATCGGCACGGCCATCCTGTCCGTGCTGACCACCGGCCTGGTCCTGGCCAACATCGCCCCGTTCTGGCAGGAGGTCGCCATCGGCGGGGTGGTCATCGCTGCGGTGGCCGTGGACCGGGTGCGCACCAAAGCAGGCACAGATTGACGCAGGCGAAGCCGCCGCCACCTCACCCCCCCGGCGCCCGCCCCGGGTGCGGGGGCCGGCCCCAGCACAGGCAACCGCGCAGAGCGGCGTCGGCAAAACAATGAAGGAGAGTGTCATGCGGAATCAGGCAACCCGGCGGCGGATGGCCAGACGGAGCACTGCGTGCGTGGCCGGCGTGGCCGCGGCGGCACTGGCCGCCGCGGGCTGCGGCAGCTCATCGAATAACAGCTCAGGCTCGGGTTCCTCGGGGTCGTCCGGCAAGCACTACACGATCGCCCTGGTTCCCGGGCTGACCACCGACCCGTTCTACATCACCATGCACTCGGGCGCCGCGGCCGAAGCCAAGAAGCTCGGCGTGACGCTGACCTGGCAGGGCGGCACCCAGTTCAGCCCGACCACGCAGCTCCCGGTGGTTGACTCGCTGCTGGCCAAGCACCCCGACGCGCTGCTCATCGCACCGACCGACGTCAAGGCGCTGCAGGCGCCGATCCAGAAGTTCGTCAACGCGGGCATCCCGGTCATCGCGGTGGACACCACCATCAACGACACCAGCCTGCTGACCAGCGCCATCACCTCCAACAACGCGCAGGGCGGTGCGGCCGCGGCGGACACCATCGCCAAGCTGGCGCACGACAAGGGCGAGGTCGCGGTGGACAACGTCACGGCCGGTATCTCGACCACCGACGCCCGGCAGGCGGGTTTCCTGGCCGAGATGAAGAAGTACCCCAAGATGAAGGTCGTGGCGACCGAGTACAACAACGACAGCGCCACCACCGCGGAGAGCCAGGTGCGCAACCTGATCCTCAGCCATCCCGGCCTGGTCGGGGTGTTCGGCACCAACCTGTACGGCGCCCAGGGTGCGGGCACCGCGGTGGACGAGGCCGGCAAGAAGGGCAAGGTCTTCGTGGCCGGCTACGACGCCGAGCCCGCCGAGGTCAACCTGCTCAAGAAGGGTGTTATCGACATCCTGGTCATCCAGCAGCCCGCGGTCGAAGGCGCGGACGCGGTGCGGTACGCCTACGACAAGCTGACCGGCAAGACCTCGGCGATCCCGAAGAACACGCTGGTCAAGAACGTGGTCGCGACCACCGCGAACGCGTCAGAGCCGAGCATCTCGAAGTACTTCTACCTGTCCTCCTTCTCGGGCTGACCGGCCGGAGCACACCGCTCGTGGTCTGCAGCACATCCCGCCGCGGCGGCGGGGTAAGGGTCGCGGCCGGCCTGCCGGGGGAGCTTGCCATCCCCCGGTCCCGGCCGGCCGCGAGCCGGCGTTCATGCTGGTCAGCATGCTGATCGTCAATCCCAACATTGCCACTGACCGGACTATCCCGGTCGGTGTCCTGGTCCCCGGCAGCGTTCAGCGGACCGGGACGGCCGTGACCACGCTTGGTGGCAAGGGCATCAACGTGGCGCGGATCGGCCGCGCCTTCGGCCACCGGGCCGTCGTCGTCACCTTCCTCCCGGCCGGCAGCGCAAGCCAGCTCACCCAGCTGGCCGCGGACGAGCAGGCCGAGCTGGCCGGCGTCCCGGTGCCGGGCACCGCCCGGGCGGCCTCCATCCTGCTCGAAGGCTCCGGCCGGGTTACCGTGCTCAACGAGCCCGGCCCGGCCCGGGACGCGGGGGAGTGGCGGCAGCTGCTGGCCGAGGTCGGGCGGCAGGCGCCCGGCCACCAGAGCCTGGTCTGCTCGGGCAGCCTGCCGCCCGGATCGCCCGCGGACGCCTACGCGCAGATCGTGGCCATGGGGCAGCGGGCCGGCCTGCGCACCATCGTCGACGCGGCCGGGCAGGCGCTGGCCGGCGTCCTACCCGCCCACCCGGACGTGGTCAGCCCCAACCTGTCCGAGGCCGAGTCGCTGCTGCATGGCCCGTCCGTGGAAGGGGTGGAGCCGGACGGCGCCGGCATCCAGCGGCGCGCTGAGGACGCCGCCCGCGGCCTGGTCGCCCGCGGGGCGCGGCGGGCCATCGTGAGCGCGGGCAGCCACGGGGCCGCGTTCAGCGACGGAGCCCAGACCGCGTTCTGCCCGGCACCCCCGGTCACCGTGGTCAGCCCGATCGGCGCGGGCGACTCCCTGGTCGGCGGGCTGGTGCATGCGCTGGAAGACGGCCAGGACTGGCCCGCCGCGGTGGGCTACGCGATCGCGGTGGCGTCCGCGTCATGCGAGCAGGAACTGGCCGGCGGCGTCGACGTGGCGCGGGTGGCCGGCCTGATCGCCCAGGCCCCCCAGGCTCCGGGGGCGCGCTGATGGCCAAGCCCACCATCCACGACGTCGCCCGGCTGGCCCAGGTGAGCATCAAGACCGTGTCCCGGGTCACCAACGGGGACAGCTACGTCGCGGCGGACACCGCGGAGCGGGTCCGCCAGGCCATCGAGGAACTCGGCTACCAGGCCAACCCGAACGCCCGCTCGCTGCGGATCGGGCTGGACGACGCGGTGGGCCTGATCATCGAGTCGATCGGCGACCCGTTCTTCGCGTCGGTCACCGAAGCGGTGGAGGACGCGGCCCGGGAGGCCGGCCTGTTCTTGCTGGTGGCCAGCGCCGGGGAGACGCCGGACCAGGAACGCGCGGCAGTACGCGGCCTGCTCAACCGGTCGGTCCGCGGCCTCATCATCGTCCCCTGCCACCTCAGCTACGGCACGGACCAGGTGCTGAACCGGCCGGAGAACGTGCCGGTCGTGTTCGCCGACCGGCCGCCGGACCGGATGGACGCCGACGTCGTCATGATCGACAATGCGGCCACCGGGCACACCGCGGCCAGCCACCTGATCAGCTACGGGCACCGGCGGATCGCGTTCGTCGGCACCGAGGTGGACCAGTACGCGGTGGGCGCCCGGCTGGGCGGCTACCGGGCCGCGCTCGAAGAGCACGGCCTGGTGTTCGATCCCGGCCTGGTGGCCTCCCGCCACCTCGCCTCCCAGCGGCACCCGGCCGCGGACGGTGACCTCCTGCTCAGCCGGATGCTGGCCGATCCGGATCCGCCCACGGCGGTGCTCTGCGGCAACCTGCTGGCCGGCGTGGCCGCGGCGCGGGAACTGCACCGGACCGGGCGGACCGACGTGGCCATGGTGAGCATCGACGACTTCCCGGTGGCCGACTCGCTCGACCCGGCCATCACGGTGGTCACCCAGTCCCCGGAGCTGATGGGCCGTGCGGCGGCCGAGCTGCTGCTGGACCGGATCGCGGGTGAGGAGTCCGGGCCGCGCCGGATGGTGCTTCCGACCACCTTCATCGCCCGCGGATCCGGTGAGATCCCGTGCCTGCGCGACCCCGGAGAATCCGCGCAAACCCTGAGGAGAACCCTGGTGACCGACACCCACCCGACGGACACCCACCCGACGGACACCCACCCGACGGACACCCACCCGCCGCCGTGACGCGGGCCGGGCTGGCCGCCGTGGCCGGCCCGGACGGCACGCTGGCCATCGTGGCCATGGACCAGCGCAACACGCTGCGCCGGATGCTCGACGCGGTCGGCCGGCCCACCGATCCCGGCGAACTCCGCTCGTTCAAGGCCGACGTGGTGCAGGCGCTGAGCCCGGCGGCCAGCGCGGTGCTGCTGGACCCGGAGTTCGGTGTGCCGGCGGTCCGCGAGGCGGGTGTCATGACGGCCGGCTGCGCCACGCTGGTCGCGGTCGAGCCGGCCGAGCGGGACAGCTGGGCGGGCGAGCCGCAAGCCCGCCGCGATCCGCAGCGCACCGCGTCCTGGGTTCGCGGCATGGGCGGTGACGCGGTCAAGCTGCTGGTCCAGCTGCGCCCGGACCGGCCGCACCGGCGGGGGGAACCGGATCTGGTGGCCGAGGTCGTGCGGGTCGTCCAGGCGGTGGTGGACGACTGCGCCGCGGCCGGGGTCCCGTCGGTGGTCGAGACGCTGCTGTACCGGCTGCCCGGCGAGGACCCGCTGCCGGACCGCCGCCGCGCCGACCTGATCGCCGAGTCGGCCCGCATCCTCACCGAGACCCGGCCCGACCTGCTCAAGCTGGAATACCCGGTGGACGCCAGGGGCTGCTCGGCGGTGGCTGGCGCGGTCACCGTGCCATGGGCCATGCTGTCCGCGGGTATGCCGTTCCCGGCGTTCCTCGACGCGGTGGCCACGTCCTGTGACCACGGCGGGGCGTCCGGCTTCATCGCGGGCCGGGTGTACTGGCAGGAGGCGGTGGCCATGACCGGTGCGGCCCGGCAGGAATTCCTGGCCACCGTGGGCCGGAAGCGGCTGGAGCAGTCGATCGCGGCCATGGCCGGGCGGGCCCAGCCGTGGGACAGGGCCGCCCAGCCGAGCCGGTGAACACCTCCGGCGCGCTGCTGGTCGGCGTGGACGTCGGGACGACCAGGATCAAGGCGGGCCTGGTCGACGTGGCCGGGCAGGAGCGCGGCTACGCGTCCACCGCCACCCGCTGGCGTCGGCTGCCCACCGGCGCGGAAGCCGATCCGGATGACTTCCAGCACTCCGTCCGGCAGGTGCTGGCCGAGTTGCTGGCCGCGGCGCCGCCCGGCGAGATCCTCGGCGTCGGCGTGACCAGCATGGCGGAAACCGCGATCCTGCTGGACGCGCCGGGCCGGGCGGCCGGCCCGGCGGTCGCCTGGTTCGACCGGCGGGCCGCCGCCGAGCACCGCCAGCTGGAGGCCGATCTGTCCGCGGCGGAGATCGGCCAGCGGACCGGCCTGACCCCGGGCCAGATTCCGACCATCGCCACGCTGCGCTGGCTGGTCCGCGAGTATCCCGGGCTGCGCCGGGCCAGCCAGGTCCTCACCGTGGCGGAATGGGTCGTCTACGGGCTGGGCGGGATGGCCGCGGCCGAGGCATCGCTGGCCTCCCGGACCGGGGCGCTGATGGTGGCGCAGCGGGAGTGGTGGCCGGACGCGGTGCGCTGGGCCGGGCTGGCCGGCTCGATCTTCCCGGAGATCCGGGCGGCTGGGTCGTCCTGGGGCCAGGTCCGCGGGGCGGCCGGCGGCCTGGGCCGGCTGGCCGGCGCGACGCTGACCGTGGCGGGCCACGACCACGTGGTGGCTTCGGTGGGCAGCGGGGTGGCAAACCGCCGCCAGGCCACCGACTCGTGCGGCACGGCCGAGGCGCTGATCCGGCCACTGGCGGCGGATCCTGGGGTGGACCCGGCCGCGGGCATCCCGGACGGCATCTCGACCGGCTGGCATGTGCTGCCCGGGCACTACTGCCTGCTGTCCGGGCTCCGGCTGGGCATCGACTTCATCCCGCTGCTGGACCAGCTGGGCGCGCCGGCCGCGCACGGCCGCACCGCGCTGGATGAACCGGTGCTGGCCGCGCTCGATGACGGAAACGCCGCGGACATGCCGGCCGCCCCCCGGCAGTGGCACGCGGCGCTGGCGGCCAGCGTGCAGCGGGCGGCGCACAGCCTGGGCCGGCTGGAGCGGCTCGGCGGCCCGATCGCGGAGGTGCGGGTCAGCGGCGGCTGGGCGGCCAACCCGGTGCTGCGCCGGCTAAAGGCGGCCTGCTTCCCCAGCCCGGTGTACCCGGATATCGCCGAGGCGGGCATCCGCGGCGCCGCGCTGCTGGCCGGCCTGGCCGCCGGCGTCTACCCCTCGGCCA
Source organism: uncultured Actinomycetes bacterium (assembly GCA_963758575.1). Classification (GTDB taxonomy): domain Bacteria; phylum Actinomycetota; class Actinomycetes; order Streptosporangiales; family Streptosporangiaceae; genus RYN-230. Next base: position 38,328 of record CAVWWE010000055.1, on the reverse strand, counting down.
GCGCGTTCCCGCCGCCCCCGCTCGGCGAGGCTGACCGATAAAGACAGGAAATCTTAATGAACGCTAGTAGCCCGGCCAGTGGGCCAGCTCATGTCTTCACCGCCGCTTCCTCGGGCAAGGAGTTCCGGCTTGGCCGGCTGTTCGCCGCCGATGGCCGCTCGGTCATCCTCCCGGTTGACCATGGCACGATGCTCGGCCGGGCGGCCGGACTGGAGGACCCGGTGGCGATGGTGGCCCGGTTCCTGCCGCTGGCCTGCGACGGCTTCCTGCTCGGCCCGCGGGTCGCGGAACGGACCACCGCCCTGTTCGCGCACCGCGGCGCACCGGCCCGGCTGCTCACCATCGACTCGTACTGGCGCGGCACGCCGGCCACCCGGCATGTCCTGATCACCTCGGTGGCCCGGGCCGCCGCGCTGGGCGTGGACGGGGTCAAGGTGCTGATGCCGTGGGACACCCCGGCCGAGGAGCGGGCGGTCTGCGCCGACCTGGTGGCCACCGTGATCCGGGAAGCCGAGCCGTTCGGCCTGCCGGTCATGGTCGAGCCGATCTGCCTGGCCGCGCCCCGCCCGCCGGACGCGGCCGCCATCGAGGGGGATGGCGCCCGGATGGCGGCCGAGCTGGGCGCGGACATTATCAAGGTGATGTATCCGGGCGATCCGGAGCTGCTCAGCGCCTGGTGTACGGAACTTGGCGTCCCGCTGGTGATCCTGGGCGGCCCGGCCGGTGGCGGGACCGACGAACTGTGCACCCTGGTCGCGGACGCGGTCGCGGCGGGCGCGCGCGGTATCACCATCGGCCGCCGGGTGTGGCAGCGCCCGGTTGAGCAGGCCACCGAGGTGCTCGGCCGGCTGGCCACCATTGTGCACCCGGCCCTGTCGCCCCGGCCGGCTAAGCCTAGGTGCCATGGCCAAGCTCATCTACTTCGCGATCACCTCGCTGGACGGCTACATCGCCGACGAAGACGGCCGCTATGACTGGGCCGCACCGGACGACGAGGTGTTCCGGTTCGTCACCGAGTTCGAGCGGACGATCGGCACCCAGCTGTTCGGGCGCCGGGTCTACCAGGAGCTGATCTTCTGGGAGACCGCGGATGCCCAGCCCGGCCAGAGCGGGCCGATGGTTGAGTACGCCCGGATCTGGCAGGCCGCGGACAAGATCGTCTACTCCAGGACGCTGGACACCGTGTCCACGGCCAGGACGCGCCTGGAGCGGACCTTCGACCCGGCCGCCATCCGGCAGCTCAAAGCCCAGGCCGACCGGGATATCGCGGTCAGCTACGCCGGCCTGGCTGGCCAGGCCATCAAGGCTGGCCTGGTGGATGAGGTCCACCTGGTCATCTCGCCGGTGATCGTGGGCGGCGGCACCCGGGCGCTGCCCGCCGGGGCCCGGGTCCAGCTGGAACTGCTCGGCCAGCGCCGGTTCGGCAACGGCACGGTCCACCTGCACTACGGCGTCCGATACTACTGGAATCTGCCCGCATGTGGCGAAGAACTGGCTGATCCGCTGCCGGGCATCCTGGGCCGCTGCCGCGTTGTAGCCGTAGCCCATGATCGGCCCGGTGAACTTGACCAGGAACGGGACGTGATCGCCCGCGCTCTCGTGGTCGTTGATGAAGCCGTGCCCGGCGTCCGGGTACTCGCGCACGTCGTGCGGCACCCCGGCCACGTTGAGCGCCTGGTCCAGCCGTTTCGCCGCGCCGCGCAGCGTATGGTCCCGGCCGCCGAAGCTGCCCACGACCGGGCAGGCTCCGGTGAGCGCCTGCCGCGCGTCCTTGGGCACCATGCCGTAGTTGACGCTGGACGCGGCGAACCCGTGGCCGGGCGCCAGCAGGAGCGCGAAGCCGCCGCCCATGCGAAGCCGATGACCCCACCCGGCGGTGCAGCCGGGCAGCCCAGTGAGCCAGGCCCGTACCTCTGATGTCCTGGATGCCCGGACAGTCGCCCATGTCGCTTGTTGCCCACCGCACGCCGGTCACCGGCCCCCGGCGAACAGTCGGCGCGGCCGTAAGTACCTCGCTGGCCAGCCAGTCGGCCTGGTTGCGCACGTCCTGGCCCATCCCGAACGCATCGTGGATGACGACGACCCCCGGCCACGGCTGGGGTTCGGCGGGCTTGGCCAGGTACGCCGGCAGGTCGCCGTGCTCACCCGGGATCGTCGTGTCGGCCATGCGCGTCCTCCTCGCCACCGGATGATCAAGGGTAGCGAGGAGGACGCCGCGGCGGCGGGGCTAGGCGGCGATCGGCACCTCGGCCGGTTCCGGCTCCGCCACCGGGCTGCGCCGCCGGGCCGTGATGGCCAGCGCGGTCAGCGCGCCGAGCAGCGACAGCCCGGCCGCGACGGCCACCCCGGGCCGCAGGCCGCTGGTCACCCCGGCCGCCGAGCCGAGCCCGCCAAACGCGCCGAACACCGACGTGACGATCGCGATGGCGAACACCGCACCGAACCGCTGCATCATCGCGGCGATCCCGGACGCCTTGCCCATCTCGGCCGGCTGCACCGCGCTGAGCACCGCCACCGGCACGGTCGGCAGCGCCATCGACACACCCACCCCGGCCACCAGCAGAGCCAGCACCAGGCCCAGCGTGCTGCCGCTGGCCGACGCGGTCGCGGCCACCCAGGCGAACCCGGCCGCCTGCAGCAGCAGCCCGGTCGCGATCACCGGCCGCCGGCCGATCCGGTCGGACAGCGCGCCCGCCGCCGGGGCGATCAGCATCGGGGTGCCGAACCAGGGCAGCAGCCGCAGCCCGGTGGCCAGCGGCGAGTAACCCAGCGCGAACTGGAAGTACTGCGTGATCAGGAACGCGGCGGAAAACGTCGAGCCGGTCATCAGGAACCCGGTCGCGTTCCCGGCCGCGAACGTCCGGATGCGCAGCAGCCGCAGCGGCAGCATCGGCTCGGCCGCCCGGGCCTCCCAGGCGAAGAACCCGGCCAGCGCCGTGGCCCCGCAGGCCAGCGCGGTGATCACCTCGGCGCTGCCCCAGCCGGTCTGCGTGGTCCGGGCCAGCCCCCAGACCACCCCGACCACACCCGCCGTGACCAGCCCGACGCCGGGCAGGTCGAGCCGGGCCGCCACGCCATAGCTCTCCGGCAGCAGCCGCAGCGACAGCAGGGTGCCGGCCACCCCGAGCGGGACGTTGATCCAGAAGATCCAGTGCCAGTCCAGCCCTTCGGTGACCGCGCCGCCGACCAGTGGCCCGACCGCGACGGCCAGCCCGGCCAGCCCGCCGTAGATGCCGACGATGGCACCGCGGCGCTGCGCCGGGAAGGCGGTGGTCAGGATGGTCAGGCTGAGCGGCAGCACGGCCGCGCCGCCGAGTCCCTGCACCGCCCGGGCGGCGATCAGCGCGGTCGCGCCTGGCGCCACCGCGCACGCCGCCGAGGCCACGGTGAACAGGGCCAGCCCGGTGATGAACACCCGGCGGCGGCCGAACCGGTCGCCGAGCGCCGCTGCCGTGATGATGCCCGCGGCGAACGCGATCCCGTACGCGTTCACCGTCCATTGCAAGGTGGCCAGCCCGGCGTGCAGGTCCTGCTGCATCCGGGGCAGTGCGGTGACCACCACCAGCGAGTCGAGCACCACGATGAAGTAGGCCAGCGACGTCAGCGCCAGCACCCACCGCAGTCTGGAAGTGCCCATCGGAACGCTCCTCTTCGCATCGGTTCTCACCGGTGCAGACACCGGCGGGCCGGCGAAGTGGGCGCCCGGCGGGAGATCAGCCGCGCATGTTGACCGCGTTCACCCGGGTCGGCCGGATCGTGACCACGTACCGGGTCTGCCCCGGCTGGTCATGAGCCCGCAGGTCAGACCCGTACTTGGCGCCCACCTTGTCGGCGAACACGTAGTCGGGGTCCGGGCTGATCTCCGCGTCGCCGCGCACCTCCAGGTACCGGTACGGCATGCCCAGGTCGAGGATGAGCAGGCTGGCGGCCGGATGGGCGAGCAGGTTCTTCATCTTCTGGCGGCTGCTGTTCAGCGAGATCGACACGGCGTCACCCTCGGCCAGGAACCACACCTCGGATGACTGCGGCCGGCCGTCCGGCCCGATCGTGCTCAGCGTGGCCACCTCGGCCGACAGCAGGTCGCGGTAGTTCTCCGGAATGGCGGTGCTCATCACGGGGCTCCTCGGCGGGTTAGGTGGAGATGTCGGGGTACGGCACGGTCCAGTGGGCCAACCGCGCCGCGTACTCCCGCTGGAAGCCCAGCGGCTCGGCGTAGTCCCGCTCGAACAGCGCGATGAACAGGGTCAGCGTGAGGAAGTTGTGCGCGCCCAGCTCGAACAGCGCCACGTAGTCCTGGCTGGCCAGCGCCTCCCGCTCCGCGTCGGTGAACGCCAGCCAGGTGCTCCGCTCCCCGCTGTGGCAGTTCAGGATCAGGTTGGCCTGCTCCGCCTCCCACCAGGCCAGCGTGCCGACCGGGTCGACCCGGTACCGCTCGACCAGTTCCGGGTCCCGGTCCACCGTGTACAGGAACTTGTTGATCAGGTACTTGCTCACCGAGCCCCTCCAGCATCCTTCTCCGGGTACCAGGTGAAGTAGGCCTCCATGGTGTGGAACAGGTCGAGCGAGTCGGTGTAGTCGGCCTTCACGTTCCGCCCGGCCACGCCCATCATCAGCATGAAGTCCATGAACCCGTGGGTGGCGTTGCCCGGCTCCCACAGGCTGTCCAGGCTGACCTCGGCCAGCGCCGAATCCAGATCGCCGGACGCGATCCACTCGACCGCCTTCCGGTCGAATTCCGGGTCCGGGCCGTGCGGCCCGAACTGCCGCGGGCCGCCCAATTCCAGCGACAGGTGGCCGGTGCCGATGATGGCCACCCGCTGCTCCGACGGCCAGGACTCGACCAGCTCCCGGATGGCCTGGCCGAGCTGCACGAACCGGTTCGGCTGCGGCATCGGCGGCGCGAAGATGTTCGTGTAGATGGGCACGATCGGCAGGTCCGTCTCCGGCCGCAGCGTGATCAGCGGGCAGGTGATGCTGTGGTCGATGCGCAGTTCGTTGCTGAACGCCAGATCGAATCCGTGGTCGAGGCCCTGGCGCAGCAGGTAGGCGGACAATTCCTCGTGCCCCGGGATGAACATGCGGGGCAGCCCGAACTCGCGTTCCTCGTTGTAGAAGTTCCCGTCGTAGGCCGGGGCCTTGCCGATCAGGAACTGCGGCATGTTGTCCAGCCAGATCTGATGGAAATGGTCCGAGCCGACCATGACCAGGACGTCCGGGCGGGCCCGGGTCAGCGTTTCCCGGAACGCCTCGATCTTGGCCACCCACTCGTCCGCGAACGGCGGCCGGTCCGCCCCGGTGGACGTACTGGCCCGGTAGTAGAACGGGTGGTGGGTGGAGGCGATGACCGCGGCGACTGTGGCCATGGCAGCTCCCTAACGTGATTCCGCGGGCCGGCTGGCCAGCCAGGCCCGGATCTGGGTGCCGTGCTCATCGAGCCTAGGCGGGGGGAGATCGTAGCGCGGCGGAGTACGCGAGAAGGCCAGCGGATGCCGCACTGACCGCACCGCACTATCGCCCCGCCCAGCCATCTGCACCGGTTCCAGGCCGACCTCGGCGGCGAAGTCGACCCCACCGGCCACGGTATTGATCGGCCCGCAGGGCACCCCGGCTGCGATCAGGTCCGGGAACCATTCGGCGGCGGTGCGCAGGCACAGGCGTTCAATAAGAAGGGGTTTGAGCTGGTCGCGGTGGGCGGTGCGGTCCTCGGCGCGGGCGAACCGCGGGTCGGTGGCCAGTTCCGGCGCGCCGATCACCTGGCAGAGCCGGCCGAACTGAGCGTCGTTGCCCGCGGTCACGATCAGCTCGCCGTCCCTGGTGGGCAGCGGCTCGTAGGGGAACAGGCTGGGGTGCGCGTTGCCCATCCGGAACGGGACCACCCCGCCGGCCACCCACGCGCTGGTCTGGTTGACCATCCCGGACAGCGCCGAGGACATCAGGTTGGCCTCGACGTGCTGGCCCTGGCCGGTGGCCGCGCGGTGCACCAGCGCGGCCAGGATGCCGAACCCGGTGTGCAGGCCGGCGATCACGTCGAACACCGAGATGCCGGCCCGGAACGGCGGCCCGTCCGCGGCGCCGGTCAGGCTCATCAGCCCGGACATGGCCTGCACCATCAGGTCGTAGCCGGGCAGGTCCTTGCCCTGGCCCGAGCCGAAGCCGCTGATCGAGGCGTACACGATCGCCGGGTTGTGCTGGCTGACCGTCTCGTAGTCCAGGCCGAACCGGCGCAGCCCGCCCGGCTTGAAGTTCTCCACGAACACGTCCGCCCGGCGGGCCAGTTCCTGCGCCGCGGTCAGGTCCTCCCCGGTCTTGAGGTCGAGCGCGACCGAGCGCTTGTTGCGGTTGATGGCCATGAAGTAGGTGGACGTGCCGTCGCCGGTGACCGGCGGAACCCAGTGCCGGGTGTCGTCACCGGCCGGGCTCTCCACCTTGATCACATCCGCGCCCAGGTCGGCCAGCAGCATGGTGGCGTACGGGCCGGCCAGTACCCGGGAGAAGTCGGCGACGAGCAGGCCGGACAGCGGGCCGGACTGGGCCGGCCTGCTCCATGTACCACTCCCTGGCCTGTTGTCCGTCAGGCGGACGAGTGTCCGATCTCCCCGCAGTCTGGTGTGGGCCGCCCTGGCCTGTCAAGGCAGGGCGGCCGCCTGTGCCGCCGTGGTCCGCGATGCAGTGGCCTGAGATGCAGTGATCTGCGGCGCGGCCTGGTAGCGGGCCCAGTCCGCGCTGATCGCGCCGGCCGTCTGCAGCAGCAGCGGCAGGTACTCGCCGGTCAGGATGTCCAGCGGCGTTTCGGCCGCGTGCACGGTCACGTTGAGCGCCGCGATCACCTGCCCGTCCCCGTCGCGCAGCGGCGCGGCCACCGAGCGGATGCCGGCCGCCAGCTGCTCGTCCGTGAGCGACCAGCCGCGGGCCCGGACCTCGCGCAGTTCGGCGGCCCGCCCGGCCGCGTCCGGCTGCCAGCGCGGGGTGATGCCGGACCGGCTCGGCTCGGCCAGCACCCGCTCGGCCTGGCCCGGCGGCAGCGCGGCCAGCAGCACCTTGCCCAGCGAGGTCGGCATGGCCGGGAACCGGGTGCCGATCGTCACCGCCAGCGCGATGATCTTCGGCACCGCGGCCCGGGCCACGTAGACGATGTCCGAGCCGTCCAGCTGGGCGATGGACGAGGACTCGTGGGTGCGCGCGACCAGCGCTTCCATGTGCGGCCGGGCCACCTCCCACAGGTTGCGGGACAGCACATAGGTCATGCCGAGCTCGAGCACCCGCGGGGTGAGCTCGAAGCCGCCGCCGGCCTGCCGGACGTAGCCGAGTTCTTCCAGGGTGAGCAGGATGCGGCGGGCGGTGGGCCGGGGCAGCCCGGCGGCATCCGCCACCGCGGCCAGTGACATGGCCGGCTGGTGCGGCTGGAACGCGCGGATCACGTCGAGGCCGCGGGCCAGCGCCTCGATGAAGTCGGGGCTGGTGTCACGGCGGGCCATGGGCTGCTCCTGCGGCGATGGGTATATCGGCACCGACTGTAGCCTCTTGACACTGACCGCGGGGCAGGCCACGCTTCCGGACTAATGACAGCTGGCCGTGGTGCGGACGGTTGTCCGACGGGTTTTCTATCCCACTGCCTCGGAGTGGAGGTCCAAATTGGACACCGCCGACTTCGCGCCAGGCCAGCCCGTGGTGTTCCGCAACGCCACCGTGCTGACCATGAACGATGCGCACTCTGTACTGCCCGGCGCGGACGTGCTGATCACCGGCGAGCGGATCGCCGGGGCGGGACCGGGCCTGGCCGTGCCCGAGGGCACGGTGGAGATCGACGCGGCCGGCGGCATCGTCATGCCCGGCATGATCGACACGCACCGGCACATGTGGCAGACCGCGATGCGCGGCTACGGCGCGGACTGGTCGCTGACCCAGTACTTCGTCTGGTACTACCTGCAGTGGGGTAAGACGTTCCGGCCCGAGGACATCCACGCGGGCAACCTGCTGGCCGCGCTGGAGGCGATCGACGCCGGCGTGACCACCACGGTGGACTGGTCGCACGGCCTGCAGACGGTGGACCACGCCGAGGCGGCGGTGGACGCGCTGCAGGCGGTGCCCGGCCGGTTCGTGCTGGCCTACGGGAACATCCAGCAGGGGCCGTGGGAGTGGTCGGCGCAGCCGGAGTTCCGCGCGTTCGTCGAGCGGCGGTTCGGCTCGGCCGATGACATGCTCGGCTTCCAGATGGCGTTCGACGTTACCGGCGACCCGGAGTTCCCGGAGAAGGCGGCCTTCGAGGTGGCCCGGGAACTGGGCGTGCCGGTGACCACGCACGCCGGGGTGTGGGGGGCGACCAACGACGACGGCATCCGGCTGATGCACGAGCACGGGTTCATGACCCCGCAGACCATCTACGTGCACGCGGCCACGCTGACCCGGGACTCCTACAACCGGATCGCGGCCACCGGCGGCACCGCCTCGGTGTCCACCGAGAGCGAGCAGAGCGCCGGCCAGGGCTACCCGCCGACCTGGCAGCTGCGCGAGCACAGCATCCCGGTGTCGCTGTCCATGGACACAAGCGTGTGGTGGAGCGGCGACCTGTTCTCCGCGATGCGCAGCACGCTGGGCGCGGACCGGTCCCGTGAGCACCTGGAGGCGCACAACCGGCAGGAGACCATTACCCACCACCACCTGCGCGCCGAGCAGGTGGTGGACTGGGCCACCCGGGGCGGGGCTCGCGCCCTGGGGCTGGACTCCGTCACTGGGAGCCTGGAGCCGGGCAAGAAGGCCGACGTGGTGCTGCTGCGGAACGACTTCTCGCCGGTCAGCTTCCCGCTGCTCAACCCGTACGGCCACGTCGCGTTCCAGGCGCAGCGCGGCGATGTGCACACGGTCGTGGTGAACGGCCGGGTGGTCAAGCACGACGGCCGCTTGCTGGGTGATGGGCTGAGCCGCGCCCGCGAGGAGGTGGCCCGGACCGTCGAGTACCTGCAGGGCCAGCTCGGCGCTGAGGCGTGGCAGGCGGGCATGCACCCGGACGTCCCGGAGACGAAGGTCCTGGACAACCCGTACACGTACACCACCTGGGACGCGGGCTCGGCGCAGTGGAAGGGCGGCGCCGCCCCCGACCAGCCCAGCTGACCTCGCCTGCGTGCAGGTGGCCCCAGGGCTGGGCATGGCGCGTGTCGGCCGCGGCCGGGGGGTTGTGCGTTGAATAAGTGTGGGAACCCAACGACTGGACTTCGCGGAGTTCTACCGCAGGTCCAGGGACAAGTGCCTGCGTACCGTCCTGGTCAGTGTCGGTGACCAGGACACGGCCCAGGATCTCGTTGACGAGGCATTCGCCCGGGCTTGTGCATCGTGGCGAACGGTCAGCAAGCATCCGGCCCCGGCAGCGTGGGTGGTCCGCACCGCGCTGAACGCGAACATTTCCCGGTGGCGGCGCCACCGCCGGGAGATATCGGTGCCCGACCCCGGCATGGTCGCAGACCTGCCTGCGGGCAGCGGGGCAGCCGACAGCCCCGTCGATCCCAAGATCATGGCGGCTCTGATGCGGCTTTCCGCCCGCCAGCGACAGGTCGTCGCCCTGCGCCTGTTCCTCGACCTGGATACCAGCCGCACCGCAGAGGTACTCAGCATTGCGCCCGGCACGGTCAAGGAGCATCTGGCCCGGGCCATCGCGTCGCTGCGCGACGACCTTACCCATATCCGGCAGCAGGAGACCCCATCATGAACGACGACGAACTGTTCACAACGGTGCGGGAGTCCTTCACCGCTGTCCATTCGGCCACCCCGGTGAACCAGATTGTGCAGCGCAGCCGCGCGGTGCGCGCCCGGCGGTTCTTTCCTGGCGTGGCCGCCGCCGCGGCCGTGGCGGCCGGGGCGGCCCTCGCCGTGAGCATGCTGACACCGGCCAGCCACCAGTCCACTGCTCAGCTGGCGGCCTGGACCGTAGTCCGGCAGGCCGATGGTACGGTCTCTATCACCATCCGCCAGTTCCGCGATCCGGCCGGACTGCAACGCGAAATCCGCGCGGACGGCGTACCGGCCAGCGTCATCTTCAATCCGAGACTGCCGGCCGGCGCACCGTTCCGCGACCTCTTCCGCGTCAAGAACAACCCGTGCCAGGCGTACAGCGGCGGGCAAGGCCAGCTGCTGAAAGTGGTGCGTGGTGGGAGTCCGCACCCGCTCCGGGAAGGATCCACCCTCTCGGTCATCCATCCCTCGGCTCTGCCCAGCGGCGCTGGGGTCCAGTTCATCGCCACCCCCAACACCGGCTACCAAAACAGCAGCCAGAAGCGTTTCGCGCTCGGCGTCCTCCTGGTGCAGGCCAGCCAGCAGTGCACCGGTAGCTGAGCGCTGGGTCACTGCGGCCGGGGCGCCCAGCGGAAGCGCCAGATGGCGACCAGCGTGCCTGCCGCGCCCCAGGCGGCCAGCACGGCCAGGCTGTGCCAGTTGACGCCGGTGTGCTCGGCGAACGGGCCGAGCAGCGCCTGGTTGAACGGGCGCACCGGCAGCACGTTGGCCACCTGGTTCAGCGCCTGGGAGTGGATCGGCAGGTAGGTGCCGGACAGGAACAGCAGCGGGAACAGGATGAGCTGCACCACCGCGGGGGCGGCCTCGGCGTTGCGGATCACCGAGGCCACGCCCACCCCCAGGGCGCAGAAGCAGGCCGCGGCCAGCACCAGGGTCACCGCGATGGCGGCCCAGTGCGTGGGCAGCGGCACGCCGAACAGCCGGCCAACGCCCACGATCAGCACCACATCCACGACGCTGACCAGGATGCAGTGCGCCAGCAGGCCGAGGAAGTAGCCCCACGCGGGCAGCGGGGTGGCCCGGACCCGCTTGAGGATGCCCTCCTGCCGCCGGGTGGCCAGCACGATCGCGAGCTGGCTGTAGCACGAGCCCAGCACGGACATCGCCGCGATAGTGGGCACGTAGTACTGCAGGACGGACAGCCCGTAGAAGTACGAGCTGTGCCCCGCGGAGCGGAACAGCCCGGCGAACAGGACAATGATCACGACCGGGAAGACGAACGTGAAGAACGCGCTCTGCGGGTTGCGCCAGAATGACAGCTGCTCGTAGCGGACCTGGTGCCAGGCCAGTGCGGCGTCGCGCCGCCAGGCACGGCGAGCGGTACTGCGCCGCCCGGGCCGGTAAGCGGTGGCGGTGGCCATCATGTGCTCCTCTCGTTCGGTTCGTGCTGCCCGCTCTCTTCGGTGAGGCGCAGGTAGACGTCTTCCAGGCTGGGCTGGTCCACGGTGAGCCCGGCCAGCACCACGCCCTGGTGCAGTGCCCACCCGGTGAGAACGTGCAGTGCCCCCGTCGGCTCCGCGGTCTCGATGGTGGCCAGTCCGTCGCCGACCATTGCCGCGTCGAGCGGCAGGTCGGCGGGGTGGCAGCCGTCCGGCAGTTCGAAGCGGATCCGGGCCCGGGCCTGGTCCCGCCCGCTGATGGTGGCCGGGGTGCCCTCGGCCACCACCTGGCCCGCCGAGATCACCGCCAGCCGGTCGGCCAGCGCCTGGGCTTCGTCCATGTAGTGCGTGGTGAGCATGATCGTGGTGCCCTGCGCGCGCAGGCTGCGCACCACGTCCCAGGCCTCCCGGCGGGCGGCCGGGTCGAAACCGGTGGTCGGCTCGTCCAGGAACAGCAGCTCCGGGCGGCCGATCAGGCCGAGCGCCAGGTCCAGCCGCCGCTTCTGCCCGCCGGACAGGTTGCGCACCTTCTGCCTGGCCTGCCCGGCCAGGCCGACCAGCGCGATCACCTCGCCGACGTCCCGCGGGGCTGGGTAGTAGCCCGCGTTGCGCGCGACCGTCTCCCGGACGGTCAGGTACGGCTCGACCGCGATTTCCTGCAGGACCAGCCCGATCCGCTCGCGCAGTGCCCGGCCGCTGGCCCGGTTGCCCGGGTCGATGCCGAGCACGTCGACCTGGCCCGCGTCCCGGGTGCGGAACCCTTCCAGGATCTCCAGGATGGTGGTCTTGCCCGCCCCGTTCGGGCCGAGCAGCGCGAAGATCTCGCCGCGGCGGGCGGTGAAGCTCACGCCGCGGACCGCCGCCACCGGGCCGTAGCTCTTGCGCAGCCCGGTCACGGTGAGCGCGGCCGGGGTTGCGCCGGTCACGGCAACCGGGGTAGCCGGGATGTTCAGCTGCGTACGCACCGGACCTCCACCGTCACGTTGAGGTAGCGGCCGGCCAGCCCGCGGCTGGCGGTCACGCCGAATTCGTAGCGGTCGATGCGCACCGTGGCCCGGGCGGTGAACGACCCGGGGGACACGCCGGTGACCTCGGCCAGCACGCTGACCGGGCGGGTCACCTCGCGCACCGTCAGCGTGCCCGCCAGGACCTGACCGTCCAGGCCTTTCGAGCTGAACGCCAGTACCGGGTGCGCGTCCGCGGCCAGGAACCGGGCCGACCGGACCTGGGCGTCCCGGAGCGGGTTGCCGGTGCGGAAGCTGGCCGCCTCGATTTCCGCGTGGATCCGCGAGCCGGTCAGCGGCTCGGTCACATCGACGGTCCCGGCCTTCAGGGCGAAGGTGCCGCGCACTGGCGCCAGCCCGAACAGGTGCCGGGTGCGGAATGTGACGCGGGAGCCGTCCGGGTCGATCTGGTAGCGGCCCAGTTGTGGGGTCGCCGCTGCGAGGCTGTGTGTCGTCTGCATGTCTGCCAGTGCACCGGAATAGGCACCGCTCGCGGCAGGGCGGGGAGTTGCCTGCTGGGCCGACGAAAGGCGGGCGCCGGCGGCCGGGATGCAACTTTCGTAGGGTCCCGGTCCGACGATCGTTTCGCGGATCGTGGCGTGGCTGCCCTCATGGCATACCGTGAGTTCATGGGGTGTGAAGAGCACCAGCAGCGGTGGTACAACCGGCACTGGGTCGCGTTCGACGTGGCCATCGCCGTGTTCCTCGTGCTGCTCGACACGGTCCTGACGCTGAGCGGCGCCTCCTGGTGGCCGTCTCACCCGGGATCGCTGGCCTGGACGCTGCTCGGCGTGCAGGCGGCCGCCTGCGCCTCGCTGGTCGTCCGCCGCCGGGCGCCGATCACGGTGATGTACATCCTGGCCGCGTTCAGCCTGGCCGTGACCCTGCTCATCTACCCGGCCGGGGCGCTGACCCCGGCCAACCCCGGCAACATCTGGGCGCCGGTCTCGAGCATCGTGGCCGCGTACGGGATCTTCTACGCGCGGGACCGGCGGGCCGCGCTGATCGCGGTGGGCATCCTCAGCGTGATCGCGGCCCGGCCATGGCAGCCCGTGGCCACGGTGATCGCGCTCGGCCTGCTGCGCACGGCCGTCGGGCCGCTGCTGGGGCTGTACATCGTCGCCCGGCGGCGGCTGGTGCAGGCGCTGCGGGAGCGGGCCGAGCGAGCCGAGCGGGAACAGCACCTGCTGGCCGAGCAGGCCCGGGCCGAGGAACGCGCCCGCCTGGCCGGTGAGATGCACGACGTCGTGACGCACCGGGTCAGCCTGATGGTGCTGCAGGCGGGCGCGCTGCGGATGACGGCCAAAGACGAAGCCACCCGGCAGGCCGCGGAAGAACTGCGCGCGGCCGGCTGCCAGGCGCTGGACGAACTGCGCGACCTGGTCGGCATCCTGCGGGCCGCGCAGGACGGGGACGAGACGCCGTCGGCCGCCGACTTCGCCGCACTGGTCGCCGAGTCCACTGCGGTCGGCACCCCGGTGCAGCTGATCGAGGACGGTGATCCGGCGCTCGCGTCGCCGGTGGTCAGCCGGACCGCATACCGGGTCGTCCGCGAGGCGCTGACCAACGTGCGCAAGCACGCACCCGGCGCCCAGGTCACCGTGCGGGTCGGCTACGGGCCGGCCCAGCTGCGGCTGAGCGTGCGCAACGGACCACCGCCGAGCCGAAACGGGAACCTGGCTGACCCGGTCTTGGCTGACCCGGTGCTGGCTGGGACGGGCTCCGGGCTGGGCCTGGCCAACCTGCGGCAGCGGATCGAGCTGGTGCACGGCACGCTACGCGCTGGGCCGGAACCGGACAGCGGGTTCTGCGTCGAGGTGGTGCTGCCCGCCTACGTGCCGACCGCGGAATCGGTGGGCCTGACCTCGTGATCCGGGTCGTGGTGGTGGACGACGAGCCGATGGTCTGCGCGCACCTGCGCACGATCCTCGGCTCGGCCGGCACGGTCGAGGTGGTGGACGAGGCACACGACGGCGCGGCTGCCGTCGAGGCGGTCACCCGGAACCGGCCGGATGTGGTGCTCATGGACCTGCGGATGCCCGGCCTTGATGGGATCGCCGCCACGGAGCGGATCGCGAAGCTGGACGACCCGCCTGCCGTGGTCGTGCTGACCACGTTCGACGCCGACCAGTACGTGCTGCGTGCGCTCCGCGCGGGCGCGGCCGGGTTCCTGGTCAAGTCCACCCCGCCGGAGGACCTGATCGGGCTGGTCCAGGTGGCCGCCGAAGGGCACACCGTGCTGTCGCCGGTGGCCGCGCAGCGGCTGGTCGCCGCGTCGGCCGACCGCGACTCGGCCCGGGACCGCGCGCGCCGCCTGGTCGGGTCGCTGACCGAACGGGAGACCGAGGTGCTGGCCGGGCTGGCCGAGGGCCTGTCGAACGCGCAGATCGCGTCCCGGCTGTACCTGTCCGAAGCCACCGTCAAGGGCTACGTGTCGCGGATGCTGGACAAGCTCGGCTGCGCCAACCGCACCCAGGCCGGCCTGCTCGCCCACGAAGCCGGTCTCAGCCACTAGCTCTCCGTCACTGGGCCGGCCGAACGCACCTACGATGGGCCGGTGGGTCAGCCCAGGGGCCAGGTCATCCAGGACTACGTGAACAACCATCCGCCCGACGAAGTGGTACCGGTCACCGCGGGCCGGGACCTGGGCTGCGCCGGGCTGCAGGTCGCGATCGGCAGCCTCGATCACGAGGCTGGGGTCAGCCCGTCCTTCGCGGCGTTCTGCCTAGCCATCCCGGTGGTGATCTTCATCGTCGTGCTCGGCCTGCTCAACATCCGGGGCAGTGATATAGCCGCTCCTGGGCTCACGCTGCTCACCGCCGCCCTGGTGCTGGCGGCCGCCGCCACCCCGGTGCTCACCCTCCCGGTCAGCACCGTGCTCATGGTCGTGCTGGTCGTCCTGCTGCTCGCGTACCACCTCGCGGCTGCCCACCGGGCCGTCCCAGGTTGATGATCAGACGATTGCTGTCGTGATAGCGGCACCAAACGTCTGATCATCAAGCTCGATGCCGGCATGAGACGGTGGGCGGATGCTGATGCGCGAACGCACGGACGCCGACCTGGCTGGGTGCGAACAGCTAGCCCGGGCGGTGCACGAGTGCGACGGGTATCCGCATTATCTGCCGGGTGACCTGCGGGACTTCCTGGTCATGCCGGACACGTACGGGGCCTGGGTGGCCGAGCGGGACGGCCGGATCGTGGGGCACGTCGCGCTGCGGCGGCGCACCGCGCCCGGGCCGATGGAACTGGCCAGCGCGGCGACCGGGCAGCCAGCTAGCCAGCTGGGCGTGATCTCCCGGCTGCTGGTGGCGCCGGCCGCCCGCCGGGCAGGGACCGGTCGGCGGCTGCTGGAGCACGGCTGGGAGCAGGCGGTCGGCCGCGGGCTGTGGCCGGTCCTCGACGTGGCCGCCGACCTGACCGCGGCGATCCGGCTGTACGAGAGCTGCGGCTGGGTGCGGGCGGGCGCGGTCACCGTCACCTTCCGCGACGGCAACTCGCTGGACGAACTCGTCTACCTGGGTCCGCCGCCACCCAGCCGCTGACTAGCCCGGCGTGTCCGCCGGGGCGGGCGCTGGGCCGCCGCCCCACCCTGGACCCGGGCCCGGCCGGCATCGCCGCCTACCTGTGGATCAAGGACCCGGGGGTGAGCGACGGGCCGTGCAACGGCGGCCCGCCGGCCTGCGACTGCTGGCCGCAGTATGCGCTCAGCCTGGTCCGGCAGTCGTTCGCCGAGGCGCGGGCCGGTCACCGGGCGGCGCTATCCTGGGTGCTGTCCGGGCCGCGATGGGAGACCAAGTAGCCGGGGAGCCGAGCTGCTCAGAGAGCCGCCACCAGCTGCGAAGGCGGACAGCACGCTCCCGGTGAAGACACCTTCCTAGCCCAGGCCGCTGGCCGCGTAACAGCTGACGAGGCCGACGCGGGAGAGCGCCGGCGAAGGTGTGGTGGCACCGCGACCTAGCCCCCGCCCACACCTCCAGGGCCACGTAACGGACTGGAGGTGACGACGATGAAATCCGCGCCCGCAACCGCCCGCACCCTGGCGGCCGACCTGCCGCAGGCAGCGCCGGGCAGCCAGGTGCGCATCGAAGGCTGGATCCACCGCCGGAGGTTCCTGGCCACGGTGACGTTCCTGATCCTGCGGGACCGGACCGGCCTGGCCCAGGTGGTCATCCGCCCGGACGACCAGGAAGCGCTCAAGATCGCGCGGGACTGCGGCGAGGAAACCGTCGTCGCGGTCACCGGCCTGGCCACCCAGAATCCGGCCGCACCCGGCGGGATGGAACTGACCGAGCCGCGGATCATCCCGCTGACCGAGCCCGCACAGACCCCGCCGGTGGAGCTGTGGCGGCCCACTTTGGATGCCGCGCTGCCCACGCTGCTCGACCACGCCGCGGTGAGCTGGCGGCATCCGGCCCGGCGCGCGGCCTGGCAGATCACCGCCGCGTCGCTGCACGGCTTCCGGTCCGCCCTGGACGGCCTGGGCTTCACCGAGATCCAGACGCCCAAGCTGGTGTCCTCGGCCACCGAGTCCGGCGCCAACGTGTTCCGCGTGGACTACTTCGGCGGCCGCGCCTACCTGGCCCAGTCCCCGCAGTTCTACAAGCAGACCATGGTCGGCGTGTTCGAGCGGGTCTACGAGACCGGGCCGGTGTTCCGGGCCGAACCGCACGACACCGCCCGGCACCTGGCCGAGTACGTGTCACTGGACGCCGAGCTCGGCTTCATCCGCGACCACCGCGATGTGCTGGCCGTGCTGCGGCACGCGCTGGCCGGGATGACCGGCGCCATCCGAGAGCAGGCCGCCCCGGCCGTCGAGCGGCTCGGCATCACCGTTCCCGAGGTGCCCGCCGAGTTCCCGGTCATCCACTTCCGCGACGCGCTGGACCTGGTCGGCGCGCCGCCGGACGAGCCGGACCTGGCCCCCGCGCACGAGCAGGCGCTCGGCCAGTGGGCGGCCCGCGAGCACGGCAGCGACTTCCTCGCGGTCGAGGGCTACCCGATGCGCAAGCGGCCGTTCTACACCCACCCGCAGCCCGGCGACGAGCGCTGGTCGAACAGCTTCGACCTGCTGTTCCGCGGCGTGGAACTGGTCACCGGCGGGCAGCGGCTGCACCGCTACCCGGACTACCTGGCCGCCATCCAGGCCCGCGGCGAGGACCCCGCCACTTACGCCGGCTACCTGGACTGTTTCGCGCACGGCATGCCCCCGCACGGCGGCTTCGCGCTCGGCCTGGAGCGCTGGGCCAGCCGGCTGGCCGGCGCGGACAACGTGCGGGAGGTCACCCTGTTCCCAAGAGACCTACATCGCCTAACGCCATAGCCCGGTTCGCGCCGTCAGCTGGCGCGCGGTGCGCCGCGCGGCTCGAGGACGGCCGGGCTACCCGCGTCGCTGAGCAGGCCGCGGCTCTCGATCAGCGCGCGGGTGGCCCGGGCGGCCCGCTCCGCGGTGCGCTCGACCTCGCCGGCCGCGGGCGGCTGGCCGCTGTCCAGCAGCAGCATGGCGTGGCCGTGCGCGGTGGCCTCCAGCGCCGACGCCAGCTCCCCGGCGGCCGGGCCGGAGCCGCCGGACAGTGCGTCCACGCAGGCCATGAACGCATCGTTGATCGGCTGCTCGGCCGCCTCGATCTCGGGATGCCCGGTCTTGTCCAGCCCGGCTTCGTAGAGCACCTGGAACAGCGGCCGGTCGCTGGCGGCGAACCGGACGTAGCCGCGGGCCATCGCGGCCAGCCGGTCGGCCGGGGGCAGGCCGGAGTCGGTGTCCGGCGCGACGGCCGCGTAGAACTGCTGGTAGGCACGGACCGCGACGGCGGCCAGCAGGTCGTTGCGGTCGGCGAAGTGTGCGTACGGGGCGCTGACCGCGACGCCGAGGCGCCGGCTGGCCTCGGCCATCGAGAAGCCGTGCACGCCGCGCTCGCCGATCACCTCGATGGCCGCGTTGACCAGGGCGGCCGCCAGGTCACCATGGTGGTAGCGGCCGCGCTTAGCTGATCCGGGCTGGCCCACCGGCTAGGCCATGACCGCGTAGCGGACGCCGGTGAGCTGCTCCGAGATATCCCACAGCCGCTGCTGCGCGGCCGGGTCGTGCGCGGCGGCGGTGGACTCCACCCGCACCGGAGAGCCGGTGTACTCGTGGAACCCACCTGGCCCGTAGTACTCGCCGTCCTGGGCGGCCGGGTCGGTGGCCGCGCGCAGCGAGGGCAGCGCCCCTTGGGACACGGGCTGCGCCGCCCACGAGTTGATCAGCCGCAGCCGCGGGCTGATCAGCGTCCGCTGCCAGCCCGGGCTGGTCCGCCACAGGTCGGTGAGCACCACGCCCGGGTGAGCGGCCAGCGCCGCCGTGCCTGCGCCGGCCGCGGCCAGCCGGGCCGCAGTTCGTAGCTGAACAGCAGATTGGCCAGCTTGGACTGCCCATAGGCCGGGTCGGGCTGGTAGTGGCTGGTCAGCATCAGGTCGTCGAAGTGCATCTTGCCGTAGCGGTGCGCGACGCTGCTCACCGTCACCACCCGGGATCCCGGGGTCTCCAGCAGCCGCGGCAGCAGCAGCCCGGTCAGCGCGAAAGGCCCGAGGTGGTTGGTGCCGAGCGTGAGCTCGAAGCCGTCCTCGGTGCGCTGGAACGGCACGTACATCACCCCGGCGTTGTTGATCAGCAGGTCCAGCCGCGGGCAGCTGGCCAGGATCTCAGCCGCGGCCTGCCGGACCGAGCCGAGCGAGGCCAGGTCGAGGTGCACCGGCCGGACGTCGGCGTCCGGCGCGGCGGCCCGGATCTGGCTGGCCGCCTGATCCGCTTTGCGCTCGTCCCGGCAGGCCAGCACGACGGTGGCACTGCGCCGCGCCAGCACCGTCGCGGTTTCCAGCCCGATGCCGCCGCTGGCCCCGGTGACAACGGCGACCCGGCCGGACTGGCTGGGCACATCGGCGGCCGTCCATCGCACTGTGCTCATCGTCGCCCCCGCGGCTCGTAACCATCTGATCGTCGATCAGAATCTGATAGTCGTTAAGATAAACGGGTAGCGTGGCCGGGTCAAGTGTTCGTGCCGCGCCGTCCGTCCCTGGGCGCCCACCATGTGATAACAGCAAGATAGGACGGTTGGGTCAGCCGGAAATGGCTTCGGGGAGAGCGGGGGCCGTGGCTACGCTGGCAACGTGCTGCCCACCGACCACGTGCTGGCGTTCGCGCTAATTTCGTTTGTGCTGATCATCGTCCCCGGGCCGAACGTGCTGTTCGTGATCAGCCGCTCGCTGATGCTCGGCCGGCCGCCGGGGTGGGCACCGCGGTGGGCGGCCAGATCGGCGTCTATCTGCAGGTGACCGCCATCGCCTTCGGCATCGGGGCGCTGGTCGAGCGGTCGGTCGCCGTGTTCACCGTGATCAAGCTGGCCGGCGCGGCCTACCTGATCTTCCTGGGCGTGCAGGCGTGGCGGCACCGTGGCTCGCTGCGCGCCGCGCTGGATACCCCGGTCCAGCCGAAGAGCCTGGCCCGGATCCTGTGGGACGGCACCGTCGTCGGGGCCAGCAATCCCAAGGCGATCGTGTTCTTCGTCGCCGTGCTGCCGCAGTTCGTGAACCGGTCCGCCGGGCACGTCCCGGTGCAGATGCTGCTGCTCGGCGCCGTGTTCATCACGATCGCGGTGCTGTGTGACAGTACCTGGGCGCTGGCCGCCGGGACGGCCCGGGCGTGGATCACCCGGTCGCCGCGCCGGCTGGCCATGGTCGGCGGCACCGGCGGCCTGGTCGTGATCGGTATCGGGGCCAGCCTGGCACTGACGGGGCGCAAAGACTGACCCAGCCGGGGGCGGATCAGCGGGCAATTCGCGCGGGTTTAGCGTGGTTCTACCATCGCCTGCCGGGGATTGCCTGGCCATCCCGGGTAGGGAGCCTAGGTACGCAACGCGACCAGCCGCACCGGGGAGCAGCCGAGATGACCAGCGATTTCTACGGCCCGGAGGACTTCGGGTCCAGCCCGTTCGACGACTTCCTCGCCCGCATCTCCGGCACTGGCGGCCAGGGCCGGCAGGTGCGCCGGGTTGACATCACCCGGCTGATGAGCGCGCCGGCCCGCGAACTGCTCGGCACGGCGGCCAGCCACGCGGCCGAGCGGGGCGGCCGGGACCTGGACACCGAGCAGCTGCTCTGGGCGGCGGCCAGCATGGAACCGACCCGCACGCTGCTCTCCCGGGCCGGGGCCGACCCGGTCGCGCTGATCCGTGACGTCGAGAGCCAGGAATCGCAGGCCACGCCGAGCGGTGAGCCGCCGCAGCTCACTCCGGGGGCTAAGCGGGCGCTGCTGGACGCGCACCAGATCTCCCGCGCGGTCGGCTCCACCTACATCGGGCCGGAGCACATCCTGTTCGCGCTGGCCGCCAACCCGGAGTCCGGCGCGGGCCGGATCCTCGGCGCGGCCCGGGTCACCCCTGAGACGCTGCAGCGGGCGCTGGCCGGGCAGGGCCTGCCGCCGGGCGCGGGCGGCCCGGGCGGCCGGTCGGCCACGCCGACCCTGGACGAGTTCGGCCGCGACCTGACCGAGCAGGCCCGGGAAGGGAAGATCGACCCGGTGATCGGCCGGGACGACGAGATCGAGCAGACCGTCGAGGTGCTGTCCCGGCGGGGCAAGAACAACCCGGTGCTGATCGGCGAGGCCGGGGTGGGTAAGACCGCGATCGTCGAGGGCATCGCGCAGCGCATCGTGGATGACGACGTGCCGCAGACACTGGCCGGCAAGCGGGTGATGCAGCTCGAGCTGTCCGGCGTGGTAGCTGGCACCCGCTACCGGGGCGACTTCGAGGAGCGGGTGAAGCGGATCATCGACGAGATCCGCGAGCACGGCGACGAGCTGATCATCTTCATTGACGAGCTGCACACCCTGGTCGGCGCGGGCGGCAGCAGCGAGGGCGGGATGGACGCGGGCAACATGCTCAAGCCCGCGCTGGCCCGCGGCGAGCTGCACGTCATCGGGGCCACCACGCTGGACGAGTACCGCAAGAACATCGAGAAGGACGCGGCGCTGGCCCGGCGGTTCCAGCCCATCCTGGTGCCCGAGCCGACCCCGGACGACGCGATCACCATCCTGCGCGGGCTGCGCGACCGGTACGAGGCGCACCATGAGGTCCGCTACACGGACGAGGCGCTGGTCGCCGCCGTCGAGCTGTCCGACCGGTACATCTCCGACCGGTTCCTGCCGGACAAGGCCATCGACCTGATCGACCAGGCCGGCGCCCGGGTCCGGCTGCGCACCAAGACCCCCGGCCGGGACGTGCGTGACCTGGAGCAGCGGGTCGAGGAGCTGCTGCGGGACAAGGATCAGGCGGTGGCCAGCGAGCAGTACGAGCTGGCCTCCCAGCTGCGCGACCAGGTCAGCCAGGTCCGGCGGCAGATCGAGGAGCTGGGCGGTGACCAGAGCTCGGTGCCCGAGGTCACCGTCAACGACATCGCCCAGGTGGTGTCCCGGGCCACCGGCGTGCCGGTGACCCAGCTCACCGAGGAGGAGAAGGACCGGCTGCTGCGGCTGGAGCAGCGCCTGCACGAACGGGTCATCGGCCAGGACGAGGCGGTCAGCGCGGTGGCCGAGGCGGTCCGCCGGTCCCGGGCCGGCCTGGGCGACCCGGACCGGCCGGTGGGCAGCTTCCTGTTCCTCGGCCCGACCGGGGTGGGCAAGACCGAGCTGGCCCGGGCGCTGACCGAGGCGCTGTTCGGCGCGGACAGCCGGATGATCCGGCTGGACATGAGCGAGTTCCAGGAGCGGCATACGGTGAGCCGCCTGGTCGGCGCGCCGCCTGGCTACGTCGGCTACGAGGAGGCGGGCCAGCTCACCGAGGCGGTGCGGCGGCGGCCGTACTCGGTCGTGCTGCTCGACGAGATCGAGAAGGCGCACCCGGACGTGTTCAACATCCTGCTGCAGATCCTGGACGACGGGCGGCTCACCGACGGCCAGGGCCGGGCCGTCGACTTCAAGAACGTCGTGCTGATCATGACCAGCAACCTGGGCTCGGACCTGATCAGCCGGCGGGCGGGCACGCTCGGCTTCTCCGGCAGCGCGGCCAGCTCCACCGGGGGCCAGCAAGATGGCCTGCAGGACCAGCTGATGCGGCGGCTGCGCGAATCGTTCCGGCCGGAGTTCCTGAACCGGATCGACGAGATCATCGTGTTCCGCAGCCTCGACCAGACCGAGCTGCGGCAGATCACCGGATTGCTGCTGGAGGAGACCAAACGCCGGCTGCACGCGCAGAACGTCACCGTGGAGTTCACCCCGGCCGCGGTGGACTGGGTGGCCGGCCGCGGGTTCCAGCCGGAGTTCGGCGCCCGGCCGATGCGCCGGGTCATCCAGCGGGACATCGACAACGAGCTGTCCCGGCTGCTGCTGGACGGGCAGATCACGCCGGGCCAGCATGTCGTCGTGGACGTCCAGGACGGCCGGCTGGCCTTCGACAACTCCAGCCAGCCGGCCGGGGCCGCCGCCAGCTGATGCAAGCCAGGAACTAGCGAAAGGCAGCAGGATGGAACAGCGAGGAAGCTTCAAGCACAGTGCCCGGGTTGACAATGAGCTGGAGGAGGAGACCGAGGCCCTCACCCACACTGGCGAGCCGGCGTACGCCGAGGAGTGGCGGCAGACCGAGCCGGTCGACGAAGATCACCTGGACCAGGAGCTGCCGCCCGATGTGCAGCCGGGCACCCCGGCCGGAATCACCGAGGAGCAGGTGGATCGCCGGTCCGACATCGCCCGCTGGCTGGAGCCACACGACTTCCCGGCCCGCCGCGACACCATGCTCGACTACCTGCGGCGGACCGGGGCACCGGACGAGGTCATCGACGCGATCAGCAGCCTGCCGGCCCGCCGGGAGTTCGCCAGCACCGCCGACGTGATCCACGCGCTCGGGATCCCAACCGAGCACCGCTAGCTGGCTCGCCCGGCTAACCTCGGCAGCGGCGAGTGCGCCTGCCTGGGGTGCCGGCCGGGGGAGGCGGAGATGGGACAAATGCTGGCCGCGAGGCTGCCCACGGTGGCCACGCTGAACGGGATGCCGCTGCCACTGGTCGGCCGGGCCCGGGTGTACGCCTGCGGCATCACCCCCTACGACGTCACCCACCTGGGCCACGCGGCCACCTTTATCTGGGTGGACACGCTGGCCCGGGTGCTGCACGCGGCGGGTACCGAAGTGATCGTGTGCCGCAACGTGACCGACGTGGACGACGTGCTGCTCGGCGCGGCCAGCCGGGCCGGCGCCCCGTTCGGCGAGTTCGCCGCCATCCAGCAGTTCTACTTCGACCAGGACATGCTCGCGCTCGGCGTCCGGCCGCCGACGCTGCAGCCCCGGGCGCACGCCTACATCGGGCAGGTGATCGCGCTGGCTGCCGGGTTGCTCGCCCGGGACGCCGCCTACCAGCGCGACGGCTACATCTACTTCCGTGGCGCGGCCGTCGCCGAGCGGTCCGGGCTGGACCGGGCCGAGGCGCTCCGGCTGGCGGGCGAGTTCGGCGACCGCCCGGACGACGCGCGCAAGGATGACCCGTTCGACGTGGCCGTCTGGCAGGCGTCCACCGGTGACGAGCCGGCCTGGCAGAGCCCGTGGGGCCCGGGCCGCCCGGGCTGGCACGCCGAGTGCGCGGCGATGGCGGTGCATTCGTTCGGCTCCGCCGTGGATGTCCTGGCTGGCGGCGCTGACCTGCGCTTCCCGCATCACGCCTACCAGGCCGCGCTGGCCGAGACGCTGACCGGGGTGACCCCGTTCGCCCGGGCCCGGCTCAGCGCCGGCGTGGTCCGGGTGGACGGGGCCAGGATGGCGAAGTCAGCGGGCAACCTGGTCCTGGTCAGCTCGGTGCTGGCCGAGTACCCGGCCGGCAGCGTCCGGCTGCTGATCCTGGACCGGCGCTGGGACGAGGCCTGGGACTACGACCGGACCGGGCTGGAAGCGGCCGCGGCGCGGCTGGAGCGGCTGCAGGCCGCGGCCGGGCGGCCGGACCGCGGCATGCCGGGCGCCGGTGGTGCCGCGGTGGACGCGGTGCGTGCCGCGCTGGCCAGTGATCTCGACGTGCCCGCCGCGCTGCGCATCGCCGAAGAGAGCGGCGGGCAGGCCGCCCGGGTGCTCGGCTCGCTGCTGGGCCTGTGGTAGCGGACCAGCCGGTGGTAGCGGACCAGGCGGCCGGGCCGGACCCCGAGTACCGGCTGTACCAGGACCTGGCCGGGTGGTGGCCGCTGATCTCGCCGCCGGGGGAGTACGCGGCCGAGGCGGCCTATCTGGCGGCGGTGCTGCGCACCGCGGACATCCCGGTGCGCGAGGTGCTCGACCTGGGCAGCGGCGGCGGGCACGTGGCCAGCCACCTGGCCGGGCCGCTGGACCTCACGCTGGTGGACCGGTCCGCGGCCATGCTGGCCACCTCGCGGCGGCTGAACCCGGGCTGCACCCATCACCAGGGCGACATGCGCACGCTCCAGCTGGGCCGCCAGTTCGACGCCGTGCTGGTGCATGACGCCATCGACTACGTGACCACCGAGGACGGCCTGCGGCAGGTCATCGAGACGGCGCTCGTGCACTGCCGGCCCGGCGGCATCGCCGTGTTCGTGCCGGATTACACGGCGGAGACGTTCCAGCCGGGCAGTGGCGGCGGCGGCAGCACCGCGCCGGACGGCCGCCAGGGCAGCTTCCGGGAGTGGCGCTCCGACCCCGACCCGGTCGACGGCTGGATCGAGGTGCGGTACGAGTTCGTGCTGCGCGCCGCCGACGGTGCCACCGAGGTGGTCCGGGAGACGCACCGGCTCGGCGCGTTCCGCCAGGCCAGCTGGCTCCGGCTGCTGGCCGATGCTGGGTTTCAGTCGGCCGAGTTTGAGGCGGCAGAGCGGCCCGCCCACCTGTTCACCGGCCGCCGCCCCCGCTAGCCCGGCCTGGCCGGGGCGGCTACCGGGCCGGATGGGAGCGGACGAAGTCGGTGATCACGCCGGCCAGCCGGTCGCCCGCGTCCTCCTGCAGGAAGTGGCCGGCCCCGGTGAGGACCGGGTGCTCGATCCCCTTGGCGCCGGGCACGGTGTCCCGGAGCACCGGCCCCATCGCCCCGGTGATCGGGTCGCCGTCGCTGAACGCGACCAGGAACGGCTTGTCCCAGGCGGCCAGCTGCTGCCAGGCCGCCCGGTTGGCCCCGGTCTCCGGGTCGTCCGGGGTGGTCGGCACCAGGTTGGGCATGGCGCGTACCCCGGCCATGAAGGACTCATCGGGGAACGGCGCGTCGTAGCCGGCCAGCACCTCGTCCGGCAGCGCCCGCTGGCAGCCGGACTGCACCAGCCGGGACACGCTCAGCCGCGGCGCGGTGCGCACCACCTGACGGAAGCGCAGCCACACGTCGGGCATGGGCTGATCGCCGGTGGGCAGCCCGGTGTTGGCCGCCACCACCCGGGCGAACCGGCCCGGGTGCTCGGCGACCAGCCGCAACCCGATCAGGCCGCCCCAGTCCTGCCCGACCAGCGTCACCCCGCGCAGATCGAGCTGGTCGAACGCGAACGCCCGGATCCACTCCACGTGCCTGCGGTAGCTGTGGTCGGCGATCTCGGCTGGCTTGTCCGAGCGGCCGAACCCGGCCAGGTCCACCGCGATCGCGCGCAGCCCGGCGCCGGCCAGCACCGGCAGCATGGTCCGGTACAGAAACGACCAGCTGGGCTCGCCGTGCAGCAGCAGCACCGGCTCCCCGTCGGCTGGCCCGGCCTCGACGTAGCCCAGCCGCAGCCCGCCGACCTTCGCGTACCGCGGCGGATAACCAAAATCGGGCAGACCGTCAAAACGCTCATCAGGGGTGCGCAGCACTCGCATCCGCCCATGCTGCCACGTCGTCACGTGTGCGGAACGTTAGGCCTAATTCCCATGCAAACGGGTGACGTTAAGAATCGGTAAGGGCGTTAGCGTCCCGCCCAGCAGCCGGGCGAGCGAATCCAGAGGACGAGGGCACCATGACCACCATTGCTGGCTCCACCATCCGCCCCTTCGAGGTCCACGTGCCCGGCGAAGACCTGACCGACCTGCGGCGGCGCATCGGCGCGACGCGCTGGGCCGCCAGGGAGCTGGTCAAGGATCGTTCGCAGGGTGTGCAGCTGGCCGCGATTCAGGAACTCGCCCGCTACTGGGCGGCCGATTATGACTGGGGCAGGTGCGAAGCGAGGCTGAACGCGCTGCCTCAGTTCAAGACCGAGATCGACGGGGTGGACATTCACTTCATCCACGTCAAGTCGCCGCACGCGGACGCGCTGCCGCTGATCATCACGCACGGCTGGCCGGGCTCGGTCATCGAGATGCTCGAGGTCGTCGGTCCGCTGACCGACCCGGCCGCGCACGGCAGCTCCGCCGGGGACGCGTTCGACCTGGTGCTGCCCTCGATGCCCGGCTACGGCTTCTCCGCCGGGCCGGCCGAGGTCGGCTGGGACCCCGGCCGCATCGCCCGCGCCTGGGCGGAGCTGATGCGCCGCCTCGGCTACACCCAGGCCCTTGCGGCCGGCCAGGCTCCTCCGCAAGTCACCCTCCCGGTCGGCTTCACCATGTTCCCCGGCGAGATCTTCCAGGCCCCGCGCAGCTGGGCCGAGAAGCTCTACCCCAACCTCAGCTATTTCCACGAGGCGGACAGGGGCGGCCACTTCGCCGCATGGGAAGAGCCCCAATTGTTTTCCGAAGAGGTCCGCGCGAGCTTCCGGCCGCTCCGCTAGCTGACACCCAAGAACGGACACGGTCATGAGCACCGGCGCTGATGCCATGAACGCGGATCCAGCTGTTCGGCCGTTTCGTGTCGATATACCCGACGAGGCGGTCGCCGACCTGCGCCGCCGGATCGCGGCCTGGCGGCCACCCGAGCCGGAGCCTGTCAGCGATCAGTCACAAGGCGTGCAACTCGCGACGGTGCAGGAGCTCGTGAACTATTGGGCGGCGGAATACGACTGGCGCAGATGCGAGGCGAAGCTGAATACGCTGCCGCAGTTCATCACCAGCATCGACGGGCTCGACGTCCATTTCATCCACGTCCGGCGGCGTGATGTGACATGCGCCGGGAGCTCGCCCTCGGTCACCGTCCGGCAGCACGGGCACTCCTTCGCCTGCGCCACGTACTGAGTGACCTTCGGCTCAGGGGGCGGCCCGATTTCCGTGACCTGATGCCGCCGCGACGCCGTCAGCGGCTCGCCGGCCAGGCCCGCGCCGCAGCGGCGGCACGCTGGCCGCGGCTTAATCAGACCGCTCACTCAGTGAGCCGGATTGACCTGCAGCAGCGCGGCCATCGCGGCGCGCCCGTGCCGGGCGGGCTCGCCTAGCGCAGCCTGATCTGCGAGGAGGACGCCTCCACCAGCTAAAAGGCCGCTGTGGCAGGCTCTCTGCTATTGAATGTGCAGATGTTTGCCGGAAAGGCGCGTTGCATGAGTGAAGACGCACCGGAGCTAGCCGCGGAGCTGGTGGTGGACGGCGCCGTGCCGTCGCAGCCCGCGGTCTCGCCCGATGGGTGCTGGGTTGCGTATGTCGTCGCTCCGGTCGGCCGCGGGGGAGAGCGTTGTCTTTGCGCGATCTGGCTGGCCGCTGCTGACGGTAGCTCACCGCCGTGGAAGCTGACCGCGGGTACGGCGGCAGATTCTCATCCGCGCTGGGCACCGGATTCGGCGTCGGTGTTTTTCTTGTCAGATCGCACCGGCTCCCGTCAGCTGTACCGGGTACGGGTCGGTGGCGGGGAGGCCGAGGTCCTGACGGACTGGCGCGGCGAGATCTCTGATGCCCGGCCGCTTGCGGATGCCCGGCTGGTCGCCGTGGTGGCCACCGACGAGCCGACTGAGGAGGACAAGCGCAGGCGCGCCGAGCGCGACGACGCGTTCGTCTGGGGACAGCAGCTGCGCTGCGGCAGGCTGCGGGTGCTTGACCTAGCCTCTGGCGAGCTGCGTACGGTGGACGGCCTCGGCCACCGCCACGTCGTGGAGCTGGCGGCGCGGCCGGACGGGGGTGCGCTGGCGGCGATCAGCTGGGCGGGTCCGGAGCAGGATCAGGGCGTGACCACCAGCGAGCTGCATGTGGTCGATCTGGAGACAGGGACGGCCCGTGATCTGGGCCGGATCGGGACCGAGGCGCGGTCGCCGGTCTGGTGGCAGGCTGACGGCTGCTGGCACCTGGCCTACCTGGCAATGCCAGAACCGTTCGGCGGCGACGCCGTCTACGATGTCGCCGTCTCCGCGGCTGCCGCTGTGCATCGTGACCTGACCGCGGGCATGGCTGTCTGCCCGACGGAGCTGGCGCAGGTCGCGGACGGCCCACCGCTGGCCCTGTTCGCGGACGGGCTCGACACCGCGATCTACCGGCTCGACCCTGACCTGCTGCGGTTCGGGTGCGTGTCCGCTCGGGACGGCCTGGTCGACTCGCTCACCGCGTGTCGTTCCGGCGAGGTGATCGCGGCGCTGGCCAGCACCTCCTATGAGCCGGTGAACGTCGATGCCGGACCGCCCGGAGGCCAGCTCATCCGGCTCAGTGACACCCAGCCCGCCCTGCGCGCGATCAGATGGGGAAGTCAGGAACGCCTGTCCTATCGCGCATCGGACGGCCTCGGCCTCGACGGCCTGCTCATCTTGCCGCCCGGCCGAAGCCGCGCGGACGGCCCGTTCCCGCTCATCACCTTGGTGCACGGCGGCCCTGATGCCCGGTATGCCGACGAGTTCATGCTCGCCCCGCATCCTTCGGGGCAGTGGCTCGCGACTGCGGGATACGCCGTGTTCCTGCCTAACCCGCGGGGCGGGGTGGGCCATGGCCGTGATTTCGCGGCGACGGTCGTGCGCTCGGTTGGCGGCAGCGAATGGAGCGACATCATCAGCGGGATCGACCTGCTGATCGCCGAGGGGGTCGCCGACCCGGACCGGCTCGGAATCGGCGGTGCCAGCCATGGCGGGTTCATGGCCGCCTGGGCGATCGGGCAGACCGACCGGTTCAAGGCCGCCATGATGGCCGCCGGGATCAGCGACTGGGGCATGCTCGTCGCGACCGGCGAAGGGGGAACCCTAGAAGCTGAGCTCAGTGGCAGTTGCGGCTGGGAGGGCACTGGCCCGCACCCCCACGACCAGGTGAGCCCAATCTCGTTTGCGTCGAAGATCCGCACCCCGGTGCTGATCGTGCACGGCGAGGACGACACCAACGTGCCGGTCGGCCAGGCGATCTACTTCCACCGTGCGCTCAGCTGGTTCGGGGTCGAGCACGAACTCGTCATCTACCCGCGTGAGGGACACGGGTTCGCCGAGCGCAATCACCAGCTCGACCTGCTCCGGCGCACGCGTGCATGGTTCGACCGGTGGCTTCGCGATGAAGCGTCCGATAGCTGAGGATCACCGGCTTGACCAGCGGGCGCACTGCCCTTCTCACCCAGGACTCACGGCCTCGATCCATGGCCGCGGTGCCGGCACCGTACCGTCGCAGGGCAGCCCCGGCGTCAGAGCCAGCCTCGTTCCTCAGCTAGCCGCACCGCCTCGGAACGGTTGCGCGTCCCGGTCTTGGCGATTGCGGCGGACAGGTAGTTGCGGACCGTCCCCTCGGACAGGAACAGCTTCCCGGCTATCTCCGAAACGGTGGCTCCCGGCCGCGCCGCGACCAGCACGTCACGTTCCCGGGCGGTCAGCGGCGACGCTCCGGTGGCCAGCGACTCGGCGGCAAGTCCCGGGTCCACGACGCGCTGCCCGGCCGCGACCCGGCGGATCGTGGCGGCAAGCTGCTCGGGCGGGGCGTCCTTGACCACGAAGCCGCTGGCCCCCGACTCCATCGCCCGGCGCAAGTAGCCGGGGCGGCCGAACGTGGTGAGGATGACCGACCGGCACTGCGGCGCTTCGTGCGCGAGCACTCCCGCGGCAGCCAGGCCGTCGAGCCCGGGCATCTCGATGTCCAGCAGCGCCACGTCCGGGTGGTGCTCTCTGGCTGCGGCGGCCACCTCGTCGCCGCGGCCCACCGACGCGACGATCTCGAAGTCCTCTTCCATCGCCAGCAGCACAGCGAGCGCGCTGCGGATGAGCTCCTGGTCGTCGGCGAGCAGCAGCCGGATCAACGTCAGCGCCCTTGTGCGGCCGGGAGCAGGGATCGACAGCATGGCCGCCCGCCGCCAACTTCGCGTCCACCTGGACTGAGCCGCCACCCACTCGGCCTCGGCCTCGTTGTGCCGCGCGACCTCGTCACTCACACTCACCCAGGGTACCGGGGACTGGCTCATTTCGGTCAGCCCCGGGCCGCCGACCGCCGGTAGGCAAGCGCGGCGGCCGCGACGAGCACCGCGGTCCACGCGGCGATCACGATCCAGCCCTGGACGGGCCAGCCGCCCCCGCCGAGCGCGGTCTTGCCCGCCTGCACCAGCCA
Source organism: uncultured Actinomycetes bacterium (assembly GCA_963758575.1). Classification (GTDB taxonomy): domain Bacteria; phylum Actinomycetota; class Actinomycetes; order Streptosporangiales; family Streptosporangiaceae; genus RYN-230. Next base: position 7,839 of record CAVWWE010000055.1, on the reverse strand, counting down.
GTAGGACGGGATCGCCTTCATGACATCGAACAGCGGCCCGGAGTGCGCGAGCTGGAACCCGTACACGCCGCCGACGAGCGCGAACAGGACCACCACACCGCCGATGACCGGCGTCAGCTCGTCGGCGCGCAGCAGGTACCCCAGCATGATGCCCAGGGCGATGAACGGCGTCAGCCCAGCCAGCAGCAGCCCGCCGAGCTCCAGCCATTGCGTCGCGTCCAGCCGCACCCCGAGCGACGCCCCGGCCAGGAACACCAGCACCACGCTGGGCAGCGCGATCAGGTAGGCGGTGACGACCTTGGCGGCGATGTCGGTGCGGGCCCGCAGCGGCGTGATCCGCAGCTGCCGGGTCCACCCCCCGGACCGGTCGCGCGCGATCCGTGCCCCCGGCGAGACCGCCGCGAACATTGCCCCGTACACCGCCATCGCGGTCATGAAGTACAGCGGGAAACTGACGCCGTCCTGGGTCGCGCTGCGCTGGCCCGAGGCAACCGCGTAGAACAGCACCAGCGGCAGGGCCAGGGTCACCGCGTAGAAGATGTGGTTGCGGAACGTGCGGACGATCTCATACCTGAAGTGGGTGACGCTGCTCATCGTGCTTCTCCTAAGGCGACCGCGCCCGCGGTCGCGTCTGCGGTGACGGCGCCGGCCGTCTCCTCGTCTGCGGTCAGTTCCAGGAACGCCTCCTCGAGGCTGCCCCCGCGAACCTCGATGTCCCGCGCCGCGGGGAACGATCCCAGCAGGGCCCGCAGCGCGGTGTCAGCGTCCGAGCAGGACAGCAGCACCGCGTCGCCGTGCCGCTCCGCGCTTACCACGCCAGTCAGCGCGCCCAGCACGGCCAGATCGCCGTGCGGCAGCGTTGCCCGGATCATGTGGGACCCGGCCCTGGCCTTGATCTCGGTGGCCGGGCCGTCGGCGATGATCTGCCCGTGGGCGATCAGCACGATGCGGTCGGCGTAGGCGTCGGCCTCTTCCAGGTAGTGGGTAGCGAACAGCACCGTCTTGCCCTGCCCGGCGACCTCGCGCATGGCCTGCCAGAACTCGTGCCTGCCCGCGACGTCGATCCCTGCGGTGGGCTCGTCCAGCACCAGCAGGTCGGGATCGCCGATCAGCGCGGCGGCAAAGCGCACCCGCTGGGCCTGCCCGCCGGACAGCTTGGTGGTGAGCTGGTTGGCGAACTGGTCTGCCCCGGTCAGCCGCAGGACGTCCGCGACGGGGAGCGGGTGCGGGTAGTAGGAGGCCATCAGGCTGACCAGCTCGCGCACCTTGAGGTGTTCCAGGAGCGATCCGGTCTGCAGCATGCCGCCCACCCAGCCCGCGCGCACAGCCGCGGCAGGAGTACGGCCAAACACCGAGACCGTCCCGGCGTCGGGGGGAGTGAGGCCGAGCATCATGTCGATCGTCGTTGACTTGCCCGCGCCGTTCGGGCCGAGCAACGCGACCGTCTCGCCGGGTGCGATGGTCAGGTCGATCGACCGGACCGCGCGCACCTGGCCGTAGGACTTGGACAGCCGGGACAGGACGATCCCCCCGGCCTGAGCGTTGTGATGAACCATGCCAACCAGCGTGGCCCGCCGCCGTCCTGCCGCGTAGTGCCGCGCCTCACCGGCTCGGCATGACAAATGTCAATTCGCCGTCCATCTCTCCGCTGCCCTGGGCTCTGGGGTTAGCGCATGAGGCGGCGAGCGAGGCGGTTGCCGAAGAGGGTCTTGACGGTGGATTCAAGGGTCTTGACGGTCTTATCGGCGTAGGGGTACCAGATGTTTTCTTTCTTCCGGCCCCAGCGGTCGATCAGGATCGGCAGCGCGTGCGTGTAGCTCCGGATCGCGTTGCGGCCGTTGACCTGCCCCAAGCCGCTGTCCTTGCGGCCGCCGAACGGCGCCTCGGCGACGCCGTAAATGACCGACGCGTCGTTATGCACCACCGATCCGGTCTTGAGCTGCTTGCCGATCCGGATGGCCTTCTTCGGGTCCTTGGTGAAGACGCTGCCGCTCAGGCCGTAGCTGGAGTCGTTGGCCAGTCGAACGGCCTCGTCCTCGTCCTTGACTCGCATGATGGCGACCACCGGGCCGAAGGTCTCTTCGCTCATCAGATCCATGTCGTGGGTCGGGTTCGACGACGGTGGGCCGGTAGAACAGGCCCTTGCCGGTGTCGGCCTGGCCGCCGACCAGGATGGTCGCACCCTTGGCCCGGGCGTCCTCGACGTGGCGGCTGACGATGTCGAGCTGCCGTTCCCAGAACAGCGGGCCGACATCGCTGCCCGGGCCATAGGTCACCGCCCCGGCTTTATCCTTGACCAGCTGGATGAACTCGTCGGCCACGCTGTCCACCACGTAGATGCGCTCGACGCCTATGCAGACCTGGCCGCTGTTGAACATCGACAGGTATACCGCGCCGTTGGCGGCGCGTTGCAGGTCGGCGTCGCAGCACACGATCATCGCGTCCTTGCCGCCCAGCTCCAGCGAGCATGGCATCAGCCGCCCGGCGCATGCCGCGGCGATCTTCTTGCCGGTGCTGACGCTGCCGGTAAATGAAATCATGTCGATGTCGCCGTTGACCAGCGCCGCGCCCGACTCGCCGTCGCCCTGCACTGGCGATGATGGCGGCCCGTTCTGCCGCCGGGAGCGCCGCCCAGGCGGGCTGGGCCGCACGGGCCCGCGCGATGGCGGCGGTGACCTCATCCGGCGTGCTCACGGTGATCTCGCCGACCGGTTCGCGCGTCGCCGGGCTGGCCAGGCCGAGCCGGCGGTGGCCGTCCGAGGTGGGGGACAAGGTGCGCACAATGGCCATGACACATACCCCTCAGGCCCGTGACCCGGATGTGGAACACGTTCTAATTTTGAGCGTAGTGCATGCGCGATCGCCCAGCGGATCACGGCGCCGTCCGCCATGGGCATCGCCACTATGACTTGCTGGCTATGCCCAGGTAGCTGTAGCTGAGCGCGCGCGGCCAGGCCAGGTAGCCGGTCTCCAGCTCGGTTACCCGGAGCCCGGCATCGGTGATCAGCTGCCGGATCGGGCGGTCCAAGTGACAGCCGCCGACCAGGCAGCGCTGCACCGGGTTGAGCCGGCGCTGCGTCCGGGCCACGGCCGGGTCAGGGGCCAGCCCGTGCTCGGCGAAGTGCAGCGTGCCGCCGGGCCGCAGCACCCGGTAGATCTCGGCCAGCGCCTGGCTGGCGTCGGGGACGGTGCACAGCGTCCAGGTGCTGAGCACGTGGTCCATGCTGGCGCTGGCCGCGGGCAGCGCGGCCGCATCCAGGCCAGCGAACTCGACCGGTACCGGGCGGCCTGCCTTCACCTGCGCGGCCAGCCGCCGGGCGGCCACCGCGCGGCCGCCACCCGCGGGCTCGACGGCCAGCACCCGCTTCACTGCGGCTGGGTAGAAGGGGATGTTCAGCCCGGTGCCGAACCCGATCTCCAGCACCTCGCCGTCCAGCCCGGCGGTGACCTGGGCACGCTGCTCCGCGAACGCCGCGCGCCGCATGCTCAGGTCGAGCGCCCGGGGCAGCAGCTGATCCCGGTACATCCCCATCTGGCCATCCTGTCAGTGACACACGCAGCCCGGCATGGCCGGGTCGCCGTGCACCCCCGGGGAATGATGGGGGGGTGACCACGACTGCGCGGCTGCTGCACGTTAACTCGTTCGCCCCGGCGCCGTTCACCGGCAACCCGGCGGCGGTGCTGGTGCTGGAGCGTGAGCCCAGCGACGACTTCGCGGCCCGGGCCGGGGCGGAACTGAACCAGCCCGCCACCGCCGTGGTCTGGCCGCCGGCGAGCCGGGCCGGTTCGGGCTGCGCTGGTTTACCGCGGCCAGCGAGCTGGTGCGCGGCCCAGCCGGACCTGGCCGCGCTGCGCCGGCTGCCGGTCCGTGGCCTGATCATCACCGCGCCCGGCCCCGGCGCGGACAGCGGCGGAGCGGACAGCGGCGGAGCGGACGGCGGCGGAGCGGACGGCGATGGGGCGGACCAGGCCGACTTCGTGTCCCGGTTCTTCGCCCCGGGTACCGGGATCGACGAGGACCCGGTGACCGGCTCGGCGCACTGCGCACTGGCGCCGTACTGGATCGGGCGGCTGGGCCGCCAGCCGCTGCTCGGCCGGCAGCTGTCCACCCGCGGCGGGGTGCTCCGGGTGGCCCAGGACGGGGACAGCGTGTTGCTGGCCGGCCCGGCGCTGGTCCTGGCCGAGGGGAGCTGGCAGGGACCGCTCGGCTAGCTGAGCCAGGCCAGGCGGCGCGGGCCCGGGGGAGGGGGGTTCCACCGCGGGCCCGCGCCTGGTCTGGGCCCTGGGTCAGCTCACCGGGAAACTGAAGTAGTGCAGGCTGACGAAGGGCGGATCACCGGACGCGCCGGAGGAGAATTCGAGGTAGACGGTGTGCGTTCCGGTCACCTCGCTGATGTTGGCCGGGATGGTTTTCCAGGTCAACCAGCCGCCGGTATTACCGACCGCGAAGCTGCCGACTGGTGTGTTGGCCGGGTTGTCCAGCACCACCTCCACCAGCCCGCTCACCCCGCCGGCCGCGCCCGAGGCCACCCGGGCGTCGAACTGGCTCGATCCCGAGCCGAAATTTATCCCTGGATATTCCAGATAATCGCCGTTGGACAGCTGGGCCGCCTGGTTGCCGTCCACCCCGGACGGGGCGGTGTCCCCGGTGGCCGCGGTCACCGAGATGCTGCCCGCTGATCCGCTGTAGCAGTCGGCCGAGATGTCGGCGGTAGCGGTGGTGCTGCACGACGAACCACCGCCGCTGCCCGACGAGCTGGTCGCGGTCGGCGACGGGGACGGCGACGCGCTGGCCCCGGTGGTGGTGTAGACCGCGACGTAGCCGACGCTCATCGCCGCGCCCGACGTGGTCGAGGACGACGGCGAGGTGCAGCCGCAGACGCCGTTGGGGTACCCGCCGCCGATGGCCACGTCCAGGATCAGGAAGAAGCCGTGGTCCACCGCCGCCTGCCAGGTGGCCGTGCCGACCTGGCTCTCGGTGACGGTGTAGTACGCGGCGCCGTTGAGGTAATAGGTGATCGACTCGTCGCTGGTGTTGGTCCGGTTCACGATGACCGAGTACGTGTTGTATCCGGTCTGGCAGCCGGAGCAGGCCTGCAAGCCGCTGCCCAGCCCGGTGGTCTCGTTGCACGGGCCGCCCGGGTCGGTGCCGCAGTGCAGCGTGCCGGAGTGCTCGGACAGCGCGTTGACGTCCTCCATGATGTCGATCTCGCCGGTGGACGGCCAGTTCGCGCAGTCCATGGTGCCGGACGTGCCGGCGCCGCTGGACCGGAACCCGGCGCCCAGCATCCAGAACGCAGGCCAGTAGCCCAGGCCGCTGGCCGGGTTCGGCTGCTTGATCGACGCGCTGACTTCCATCTCACCGCCGGCTGGGGCGGCGAAGTTGTCGGCCACCGTCTCAATCCGGCCCGAGGTCCATGAGCCGCCCGAGTTGACCGGGGTGATGTTCAGGTGCCCGCTGCCATCCTCGGCCACATTGGCGGTGGAACTGGTGTTGCTCTCCACCTCGCCGGTGCCGTAGTTGGCCGTGCAGCCGGTGCCGTTGTACTGGGTGCCGGTGTCATAGGTCCAGCCGGAGTCCACGCCCGAGCCGGCCGAGCCGGAGAACGAGTCGCTGTAGGTGGTGGTCCAGCCGGACGGCGGGCCGGGCACGGTGGTGGCCGAACTGCTGGCCGTGAAGGCCAGGCTGGTCACCATCGCGGCCAGTAACGCGCCGACCGCCCCGATGGCGGCGATGACGGCGCGCCGGCCCAGGGTGGGGCGTGGCGGCCTGGGGAGGATCACTCTCATCCGGTACTCCCTTCTGCTGGGCCGGCCGGTCCGGCCCTACGCTCATGACTCAGCTGGCGGCCGTCCCCGAGCAACCGCAACTGGCCCTGATCTCGCACTGGGTGGGCAGGATCTCCGCCTGCGGCGGCAGGTCCCGGTCTTCGATCCGGGCGAACAGCCGCTGCGCCGCCTGGTGGCCGAGCTCGCGGAGCGGCTGGCGGACCGTGGTCAGCGCCGGGGTCACCACCCGGCTGGCGTAGATGTCGTCGAAGCCGGTCACCGCCACGTCGCCCGGGACGCGCAGGCCGGCCTGCTGCAGGGTGAGCTGCATGCCGATCGCCATCTGGTCGTTGGCGCACGCGATGACGTCGGGCGTGTCCCCCCGGGCCAGCAGCGCCCGGGCCGCCGCCACGCCGCTGGCCTCGGAGAAGTCGCCGTTCAGCAGCAGGTCGAGGGCGCAGCCGGGATGATCCTGGACGGCCCGGCGGAACGCGGCCAGCCGATGCACGGCGTCCGGCGAGTCGGCCGGGCCGGCCAGGAAGCCGAGCCGGCAGTAGCCGTGCTCCTCGATCAGGTGGGCGGCCAGGCTGGCCATGCCGGCCGCGTTGTCCACCGCAACGACGTCCAGCTCGGTCTCTTCCGGGCGGCCCGCGATGGCCACCACCGGAATGCGCCGGGCCAGCGCCCGCAGGGGGGCGGGCGGCAGCACCTCTTCCGCGATCAGCAGCCCATCAACCTTTCCGGACAACGCCCGTACCCGCTGCTGGAACTGCTCGCCAGCGCGGCCGAAGGTGAGCAGCAGCGAGCACTCGGTGCCGCGCAGTACCGCCTCCACGGCGTGGACCAGCTCGTCCATGAACAGCGGGCCGGTCTTCTCGATGCCGACCTCGGTGACCCCGCGTTCCAGACCGGCCAGCCCGATGATGTCCTTGCGCCGCCGGCTCAGGCCCTGGGCCGAGCCGTCCGGCACGTAGCCGAGTTCCTCGATGACGGCGAGGACCCGCTCCCGGGTGTCCGGGTGGACCAGGTTCGAGCCGTGGATGACCCGCGACACGGTGGCCGTGGACACGCCGGCCAGGTTCGCGACCTCATACACCGTGCTCATCCAGGCGTCCTTGTTCTGTAAGCGGTTACAGTGGCGGCTGTTAAAGCGATGTTAAGAACGGATGTAAGCGCTGTCAATGGCTTGACGCGGGTTAGGCAGCCACGGGGCATGGGCGGCCGTGGCCCCGGCTGCCAGGTAGTCCGCCCGCGCGCCGGGCGGGCCCGTGCGGCTGCCTTACCGATTGCTTACGGTTGGCCCCAATACCCTCGTCAGCCTGCCCAGATAGCTGCCAGCATCCGGTTAAGAAGGGAGGCGGCCATTCCCGGAACGACGGACGGCCAGGCGCCGCGGCTGCCCTCTTCCCCGCAGCCCGGCGCGGTACGGCCCGTGCCGGTCAGGCCGCTCACGCCACCCCGCTGGCGCCGCGTCTTCCCCGGCCAGGAGGCCGAACTCCGGCAGGTGCGGTACTGGCTGGGGGAACTGCTGCCGGACTGCCCGGCCCGCGGCGACGTGGTCACCGTCACCATCGAACTGGCCGCCAACGCGATCCGGCACTCCGCGAGCGGCCTGGGCGGCTTCTTCGCGGTGGAATTGAGCTGGCTGGCCCATCCGGCCACGGTGCGCGTCGCGGTGGCCGACGCCGGCGGGCTGCGCAGCCCGCAGTCGGCGCCGGGCGGCGGGCTGGCCGCGTTGCTCGGCACCGGACCGCTGCCCGTTATCCCGCCCCAGGTCAGCCCGGCCACCGTCGCCACGCTGACGGCCGCCGCGCCGGGCCCGGCCGCCGGTCCTGACGAGGTCGGGACGGCCTTCGTCAGCGCGGGCTACCTGGCCAACGGCCCGCTGGGGGCCGGGCCGCCGGAGCCGGAACTGGCCGTGCCGGACCTGACCCGGTCGGCCCGCCCGGAGGACGGCCGCGGGCTGCGCCTGGTCGCCGCGCTGGCCGCCCGGGCCGGGGTGGTCGGCGATCACCGGGGCAGGCTAGTCTGGGCCGACGTGCGGTGGGCGGGCGACGACACCGTGGCCGA
>CAVWWE010000054.1:0-85659 GCA_963758575.1 uncultured Actinomycetes bacterium | reverse complement strand
GCGGCACGGTCAGCCGGGAAATTGTTACTGCCTGCTAACAGATAGTCATAAATCCGGGCCGGGGCCGGAACGCCGCTGTCCGCCCCGCTGGGGCCAGGCTGAGCGTCGGTCATGTTTGTCGCCCCCTCCCGCCCACACCTGTCTGATCAGACTATCGTCGGGGCACCCGGGCGACTCCGGCATAACCCCAATGCGACCCGATGTCGATGAACTGGGTAATCCCGCGGCTCGCCGCCAGCCACTTGGCAGCTCGCTGGTGGAAGCCACGGTTCGCCCAGGCCATGTCCGAGATCTCGGGCAGGCCCGCGCGGATCCGCTCGGCCGCCTCCCGGTCGGCCCGGTAGTTGATCCGGCCGCCGAGGTAGTAGTCATAGAGCCGGGCTGGGCTGGGCACCTCCGGGTCGACACCCGGCGGAACCGGCGGCTCCTCCACGGGTCCGTCCGTCACTCCCCCTCCAGCCACGCTCTGCTCATATTGTGACACCGTCTGTGTGATTCACGAAGGGAGATCGGCAAACCGGCCATACGCGCCGCGCCGGAAGCAGTCCCGCAAATGGTCGTCGACCAGACCGCAGGCCTGGAAGGTGGCGTAAACCGTGACCGGACCGGTGAACGTGAAGCCACGGCCGCGCAGGTCCTTGGCCAGCGTGGTGGACGCCGGGGTTGACGCAGGCAGGTCGGCCAGGCTGACCGGGGGCACCGGCGCCGGGTCCACCGCGTAGCTCCAGACCAGGGCGGCGAGCCCGCCCGGGATGGCCAGCGCGGCACTGGCGTTCTGGATAGTTGCTTCGATCTTGCGCCGGTTCCGGATAATGCCCGCGTCGCTGAGCAGCCGGTCCACGTCCGGCGGGCCGAAGCCGGCCAGCTGCACCAGGTCGAAGCCGCGGAACGCGGTGCGGAAGTTCTCCCGCTTGCGCAGGATGGTCAGCCAGGCCAGGCCGGACTGGAAGCCCTCCAGGCACAGCCGCTCGAAGATGCCCTGGTCGGTGCGGACCGGCCGGCCCCATTCCGCGTCGTGGTAGCCGAGCAACTCCGGGCTGCTCATCGCCCACGGGCAGCGCAACTGGCCGTCCGGGCCGGGCTGTGCCGTACCGGGCCGGTCAGTCATCGCCGGGGGCGGCCGCCTCGTCGGAGGGCACCGCCGGGGTGGGCGGTATGTCGTCCTGGACCGCGGTGCCCGCCTCGGGCTCGGCCGCCTCAGGCTCGGCCGGCTCGGGCTCGGCCGCCTCAGGCTCGGGCAGCTCGGGCTCAGCTGCCTCAGGCTCGGGCGCAACGGGCTCAGCCACCGCGGCCGGCTCCGGCTCGGCCAGGATCGCACTGGCGAGCGTCGCGCTTCCGGCGGGCGCGGCGGTCCTGGTGCCGGACCGGACATCGGCGAGCTGCTGGCGGAGAACAGCGATCTCGACGTCACGTTCGGTGACAATCTGCGCGATGCGGCTCAGCGCCTCATCGGTTACCTGCGTGTTGTATCCCCACAGCGCAGCCGGCGGCCGCAGCATGGCCACGTCGGTGGCGGTGAGCAGGTCGCCCAGCGTGGGCGGGATGTAGTCGCTGGGGAATTCCGCCATCTCGCCACCGTGGCCCATGGCCACGGCGACCACGCCGGCGAGGATGACTGCCCCAGCAAGTAGCAGCAGAACGGACACAGTATGCATCGTGCCATGCGTGGCGACCGCGGGGGTCATCCTGCGCCGGCGAACCGCTGCCTCAGCTCACCCCGGGGGCCGGATCGGCACCGTTACGCTGTGCGTGCGCCCGCTGGATCACGTTGATCGCCTCGGCTGGGTCGTCCACCACGAACAGCAGGTCCTCATCCCCCACCGAGATCTTCCCGCTGCCCAGCACACTCTGCCGGATCCAGGACAGCAAGCCGGACCAGTATTCGCTGCCCACCAGCACGATGGGGAACTTCGTGATCTTGCCGGTCTGCACCAGGGTCAGCGCCTCGAACAGTTCGTCCAGCGTGCCGAACCCGCCGGGCAGCACCACGAACGCCTGCGAGTACTTGATGAAGACGGTCTTGCGGACGAAGAAATAGCGGAATTCCAGGCCGATCTCGACGTAATCGTTCAGGCCCATCTCCGTGGGCAGTTCGATACCCAGGCCGACCGAGACGCCGCCCGCGGTGGTGGCGCCCTTGTTGGCCGCTTCCATCACCCCCGGGCCGCCGCCGGTGATGACCGCGTACCCAGCCTCGGCCAGCCCCTTCCCGATCGCCTCGGCCTGGTCGCACTCGACGCTGCCCGGCTCGGCCCGGGCACTGCCGAACACCGACACGGCCGGGCCCAGTTCGGCGAGCAGCCCGAAGCCCTCGACAAACTCGGCCTGGATCCGCAAGACCCGCCAGGGGTCGGTATGCACCCAGTCGCCCGGCCCGCGCCGGTCGAGCAGCCGCTGGTCGGTGGTGGTCTTCGGGATGAAGTCGCCGCGCAGCGTGGCTGGGCCCTGACGGCGGACGCGGCGACGTGATTCTGGTTGCACTCTCCCGATCCTGCCATGCACTCTGGGCTGCTCAGCGCAGGCGACGGAGCTTCCGCTGGGTGGCCGGGCGGAGGGGCGGCGGCGGTATTCCGGGCCGGCTTGTGCACGTAATTCCGCACGCACGGGTAACTTCGGCTTGTGCCAAGAAGCCGGCCCACCGCGCGGCCCAGGAAAAGCGGCCGCCGGGCGCTCATCGCGACCGTCCTGCTCGCCGTGCTGGCCGGCGGCGGTTACCTGGTGTGGCACGCGTTCGCGCCGGTGATCGCCCCGGTGCTGACCGGGTCGGGCTGCGTGGCTACCGGCGATCACCAGAGCATCCTGCTGGACACCGAGCAGGGGTCCATCGCGGCTACCATCGCCGGCGTGGCCCACCGGCAGGCGATGCCGCGGCTGGCGGTCACCATCGCGTACGCGACCGCGATGCAGGAGTCCAAGCTGCACAACCTGAGCTACGGCGACCTGGACTCGGTCGGCGTCTTCCAGCAGCGGCCTTCCGAGGGCTGGGGACCGCGGAAGGACCTGGAGGACCCGATCTACGCCAGCACCAAGTTCTTCCGCGCGCTCAAGGCCATCTCCGGCTACCAGAAGATGCCCGTGTACCAGGCGGCGCAGGCGGTGCAGCACAGCGCGGACGGGGCGGCCTACACCCAGTACGAGAAGATGGCCGCGGCCATGACCCCGGCGTTCACCGGGCAGCGCGGGCATGCGGTCTACTGCTGGTCCGGCTCGGCCAGCCGGGCACCAGCCAACGTGACCGGGATCACCAGCGGGCTCGGCAGCACGTTCGGCGCGGCGGTGACCCGCGAGGTGACCGGCCAGCGGGACAGCCGGGGCAGCTCGGCGGATGGGAACGGCACCCGGCTGCAGGTCCGGGTCGGGCAGCCACGACTCGGCTGGGAAGTGGCCTCGTGGCTGGTGACTCACGCCAGCACGTACCACATCCACCAGATCCGCTACGGTGGGTTCGAGTGGCGCGCCACGGCCAGCAGCAAGGGCTGGGTCCGCGACGCGGGCGCACCGCCCACGGGCAGCCTTGAGCTGAGCTGATAGCCTGCGGCCGGCTGGGGAATCTCACCGCCCAGGGTGCGCCGAGGCCCGCCTGGCCGGGATACTTACCAGGACCCGGGATACTGGGAGCCCCAATCCCCCCGGGACAGTGCGGGAAAAAGAGGAGTTCGGAACGTGACGTACATCATCGCGCAGCCCTGCGTCGATGTGCTCGACAAGTCGTGCATCGAGGAATGCCCCGTCGACTGCATCTATGAGGGCGAGCGCATGCTCTACATACACCCGGATGAGTGCGTGGACTGCGGCGCCTGCGAGCCAGTATGCCCGGTCGAGGCGATCTTTTACGAAGACGACGTGCCGGACCAGTGGAAGGACTACTACAAGGCCAACGTCGACTTCTTCCAGGACCTCGGCTCGCCCGGCGGCGCGGCCAAGGTCGGCAAGATCAATAAGGATCACCCGCTGATCGCCGCGCTGCCGCCGCAAGCCGAAGAGAGCTGAGCCTGGCCGCGCGGCTGCCGCGCTTCCCCTGGGACCGGCTCGCCCCGTACGGCGACAAGGCACGGGCCCATCCCGGTGGGATCGTGGATCTGTCCGTCGGCACACCGGTTGACCCGGTGCCGACGGTGGTAGCTGACGCGCTGCGGGCCGCCGCCAACGCGCCCGGCTACCCAGCTACGCACGGCACCGCTGCGCTCCGCCAGGCGGCGGCCAGCTGGCTGGCGCGGCGGCATGGGGTCACCGTGCCGCCGGAGTCGGTGCTGCCGCTGATCGGCACCAAGGAGTTCATCGCCGGGCTGCCCACGCTGCTCGGCTGCGGCCGTGGCGACGTCGTCGTCTACCCGGAACTCGCCTACCCGACCTATGACATCGGCGCCCGGCTGGCCGGGGCCCAGGGCGTCGCCGCCGACGGCCTGACCACGCTCGGCCCAGAGCGCGTCCGGCTGGCCTGGGTCAACTCGCCGGGCAACCCGACCGGACGGGTGCTGCCGCCCGCGCACCTGGCCAAGATGGTGAGCTGGGCCCGGGAGCGCGGGGCGGTGCTCGCGTCCGACGAGTGCTACCTCGGCCTGGGCTGGGCCACCGAGCCGGTCTCGGTCCTGCATCCCGACGTGTCCGGGTCTTCCGCCGCGGGCGTCCTGGCGGTGCACTCGCTGTCCAAGCGGTCGAACCTGGCCGGCTACCGCGCCGGGTTCGTCACCGGCGACCCGGACCTCGTCAGCAGGCTGCTGGAGATCCGCAGGCACGCCGGGATGATGATGCCGGCGCCGGTTCAGGCCGCGATGGCCGCGGCGCTGGACGACGACGAGCACGCCGACCGGCAGCGCGCGGTGTACGCCGCGCGGCGCGACCGGCTGCGGCCCGCGTTCGAGGGGGCCGGCTGGGAGATCAGTCACTCCGAAGCCGGGCTGTACCTGTGGGCGCGGCGCCCCGGCCACGACGGCTGGGGAGCGGTCGAACTGCTGGCTGGCCTGGGCATCCTGGTCGCCCCGGGCGAGTTCTACGGCCCGGCCGGTCACCAGCACGTCCGGATCGCGCTCACCGCCACCGACGAGCGCATCGACGCCGCGGTAGACCGGCTCGCCGAACTGTCGTAGCTCTGCGCGATCGTTGCCTCCAGGAAGAAAGGAGGGGACCATGACAGTCGTGACCAGTCCCGGCGATGACCGATCTGGTCCGGGGGCTGCGGCCCTGATCACGCACTGCGGTCCTAACCCCGGCACCCGCCCATAGGCTGGGGGCGTGCTGCGGCTCTATGACACCCGCACCCGGCAGGTGGAACCAATCGGGCCAGCCGGCCGGGCCAGCCTGCGCGTCTACACCTGCGGGCCGACCGTGTACCGCTCCGCGCACGTCGGCAACCTGCGCTCTTATCTGCTGGCCGACCTGATCCGGCGGACCGCGGAACACAGCCAGCTGACGGTCATCAGCTGCCAGAACATCACCGACGTGGGGCACCTGGCCGACGACAACGAGACCGACCCGGACGGCGAAGACAAGATCATCGCCCAGGCGCGGGCCGAGGGCCGCGGCGCGCTGGACATCGCACGGCACTACGAGGCGGAGTTCGACGCGGACTGCGCTGCGCTGAACATCCGCCCGGCCGACGCCGCGCCGCGGGCCAGCGAGTCCATCGAGCTGATGATCGAGCTGATCAGCAAGCTGCTGGAGACCGGCCACGCGTACCCGACCGCGGCTGGCTCGGTGTACTTCGCGGCCCGTTCCTTCCCCAGCTACGGCGAGCTGTCCGGGAACCGGCTCGCGGACCTGCGCCCGGGTCACCGGACCGACGGCCAGGTCGACCCGGACAAGCGGTTCCACGCGGACTGGGCGCTGTGGAAAGCCGCGCCGGGCGGCCGGGAGCTGACCTGGACGGCGCCCTGGGGCACCGGGTTCCCGGGCTGGCACACCGAGTGCTCCGCGATGTCCCTGAACCATCTGGGCGACACCATCGACGTGCACACCGGCGGGATCGACCTGCGCTTCCCGCACCACGAGGACGAGCGGGCGCAGTCGGACAGCGTCACCGGGCACGAGGTGGTCCGGCACTGGGTACACGGCGAGCACCTGCTGTTCGAGGGCCGGAAGATGGCCAAGTCCACCGGGAACGTGGTGCTGCTCGGCGATCTGACCGGGCGTGGTCTTGACCCGCTGGCCCTGCGGCTGGCGTTCTCCGAGCACCGGTACCGGCAGCAGATGAACCTGACCTGGAGCACGCTGGAAGCGGCCGACGCCACCTTGCGCCGATGGCGGCAGCGGGTGGCCGAGTGGGCCAACTCGCCGAGCCGGCCGATGTGCGCTCAGTACGTGGCCGACTTCCTCGGCGCGTTCGACGAGGACCTGGACACCCCGGCCGCGCTGCGCGTGCTGCGCACGCTGGAGAAGGACAGCGAGATCCCGCCGGGCGCCAAGTTCGAGACGTTCGTCTACGCCGACCAGCTGCTCGGCCTGGATCTGGCCCGGGACATCGGCCGTGCACCGGCCGCGCCGCCGCTGCCGGCCGGGGCGGCCGAGCTGCTCCAGGCCCGGGCGGCGGCCCGCGAGGCGGCCGACTGGGCCGCCGCGGACCGGCTGCGCGCCGAGCTGGCCGCGCTGGGCATCACGGTGCGGGACACATCGCAGGGCCAGGCCTGGACCGTCGCCGCACCCTGATCACGCAACGATTCGCCGCCCCAGCCAAATATTCGCAACGAATCGACGGCTGGACGCAGCTTGCACGCATTCATCCCATTGGATCCAGCTCTTACGCTGGATTGGCTGATCATCTGCACTCGGTACCGAGAGGAGTTCGATGACCGCTACCTACCCAGCCGGGCTGACCGGACCGGTGCCCGGCACCGGCCTGGCCGACCTGCCGGGCACCGGCCTGGCCGACCTGCCGGGCACTAGCCTGGCCGACCTGCCCGGCACCCGAACGCCGCAGCCCAGGTCCTACCTGATGTGCCGGCCAGAGCACTTCACCGTCCGGTACGCCATCAACCCGTGGATGGCCAGCGGCGAAACGGTCGACGCGGCCCGGGCCATCCGCCAGTGGCAGGGGCTGCTAGACGCCTACACCAGCCTCGGCCACGCGGTGCAGTTCATCGACGGCCGTCCTGACCTGCCGGACATGGTGTTCGCGGCCAACGGCGCGACCGTGATCGGCGGGACCGTGCTGGGCGCCCGGTTCCGCTATCCGGAGCGGGCCGCCGAAGGCCCGGCCTATCTGGACTGGTTCCGCCGCCGCGGGTACCGCGCGGTGCACGAACCGGGCCGGGTCAACGAGGGTGAGGGCGACATCGTGCACGCGGGCCGGGTCATCCTGGCCGGGCACGGCTTCCGCACCGATGCCGGCGTGCGGGACGAGCTTGAAGCGCTGTTCGGGCTGCCGGTCATCAGCCTGCGCCTAGTGGACCCGCGCTTCTACCACCTGGACACCGCGTTGTGCGTGCTCGACGCGCACACCGCCGCCTACTACCCGGCGGCGTTCGACCCGGGCGGGCGCGCCGCGCTCGCTGGGCACTTCGCCGAGCTGATCGAGGCCAGCGACGAAGACGCCGGGGTGCTCGGGCTGAACGCGGTCAGCGACGGCCGCCACGTCATCCTGCCCGCCCAGGCCACCGGGCTGGCCGCCGGCCTGGCCGCCCGCGGGTTCGAGCCGGTCCCGGTGGACATGTCGGAGTTCCGCAAGGCCGGTGGCGGGCCGAAGTGCTGCACACTGGAACTGCGGCCATGATCGGGGGAACAGCCGTGCGAGGGGGAAGTACCGTGACCACATCGGCAGCAGATCTGCATGCCCTGGCCGAGGCGCACAGCGCGCACAACTACCACCCGCTGCCCGTCGTCATCGCCGAGGGCGAGGGCGCCTGGGTGACCGATACCGAAGGCCGCCGCTACCTGGACATGCTGGCGGCCTACTCGGCACTGAACTTCGGCCACCGCCATCCCGCGCTGGTCGCCGCCGCACAGCGGCAACTGGGCCGGGTCACCCTGGTCAGCCGGGCGTTCGAGCATGACCAGTTCGGCCCGTTCTGCGCCGAGCTGGCCGAGCTGGCGGGCATGGAGATGGTGCTGCCGATGAACACCGGCGCGGAAGCGGTCGAAACGGCGATCAAGACCGCCCGCAAGTGGGGTTACGAGGTCAAGGGGGTCCCCCCGGACCAGGCCGTCATCGTGGCCTTCGAGGGTAACTTCCACGGCCGGACCACCACGATCGTCAGCTTCTCCACCGATCCCGACGCCCGGGCCTCGTTCGGCCCGTACACACCTGGGTTCCGGGTGGTGCCGTACGGGGACGCGGCGGCGCTGGCCGCGGCCATGGACGAGGTCGTGGTCGGGGTGCTGGTCGAGCCGATCCAGGGCGAGGCGGGTGTGGTCGTGCCGCCGCCAGGCTTCCTGGCCGCGGTGCGCGAGCTGTGCACAGCGCACGGTGCGCTGATGATCGCCGACGAGATCCAGTCCGGGCTGGGCCGGGCCGGCACCACGTTCGCCTGCGAGGCCGAGCAGGTGGTCCCGGACATGTACCTGCTGGGCAAAGCGCTCGGCGGCGGCATCGTGCCGGTCTCCGCGGTGGTGTCGTCCCGGGACGTCCTCGGCGTGTTCCAGCCCGGGCAGCACGGGTCCACGTTCGGTGGCAACCCGCTGGCCTGCGCGGTCGGCCGCGAGGTCATCGCCATGCTGGCCACGGGCGAATACCAGGACCGGTCGGCCAAGCTGGGCGCGCACCTGCACGACCGGCTGGCCGCGCTGCCGGCCGGCGTGGTCGGCGAGGTCCGTGGCCGCGGCCTGTGGGCCGGCCTGGAGTTCACCTCCCTGTCCGGCCGCGTCGCCTGCGAACGGCTGGCGGCCCGTGGTGTGCTGGCCAAGGACACTCACGGCACCGCGATCCGGCTCGCGCCGCCGCTGGTGATCAGCGAGCCTGACCTGGACTGGGGCATCGACCAGCTCGAACTGGCCATCCGGGACTGACCGGTGGCGTCAGCCGTCGCTGAGGGTGCGGTACCGGCCGCTGTAGTGGATCAGCGGCCGACCGTCCGGCTTCGGCTCGGCCACCCCGATCACCTCGCCGACCACGATGCTGTGGTCGCCGCCGTCATGCACCGCGGTGGTCCGGCACTCCAGCGCGCCCAGCGCGTCGGCCAGCACCGGCGCGCCGGTGACCGGGCCGGGGAAATGCCCGATCCCGGTCAGCTGGCCGTCCAGCGGGCGGCCCCGGGTGGCCAGCCAGCGGGCGGTCTTCTCCGCATGGTCGTCCAGCACGGACACCGCCCAGGTCCCGGTGCGCAGCACCGTGTCGTGGAAGCGGGCGATCTTCTCCGCGCAGAACAGCACCCGCTGCGGCTGCAGTGATACCGAGCAGAACGCGGTCACGGTCATCGCGTGGTCGGCCCCGTCCAGCGTGGTCGTGACGACCATGATGCCGCTGGCGAACTGCCCGGCCACCCGCCGGAAATCGGCGTTTTCGACCGGCGTCATGAGCGGCGCATCCGGGCCCGGCTCCGGCTGACGAATGCGAACACCACCCCGGCCGCGGCGCACACCGATCCGCCGTACAGGTACCACGCGCCCGCGGCGGTGTTGGTCACGATCACGCTGCCGCCCGGCGTGGGCAGCGTGAGCACCACCGAGACCAGCAGCCAGCCGGCTGCCGGGACCAGCGCGCCCGCCGCGGAGCCCATGCCCGCGGCACCCAGTACGCAGGTCACCAGGATCAGCGCGGCCAGGATGAGGGCGGCCACCGGGATGGGCCCGGCGCTGTGGCTGAACTGGAAACAGCCGATCAGCCCCTGCGCCGCGCCGAGCAGGAACAGCAGCGCATATGCCCCGCCCGTCACGAAGGCCCGGCTGTCCCGCTGCGGGCGCGGCTGCGGCAAGCTGTCCACGGAGTGCAGGTTATACGTACGCATCCGGCAGCCCGGCGAGCAGATCAGTCTCCCGCCCGGCGGGGCCGGGTGGGCCGGATGGCCCGGCCAGCAGCGTGTAGTACTCCCGGCCCAGGATGCGCTGGCCAACGCCGTTGGACAGGGCGAAGAACGGCTCGTGCACCGCGATCTGGGTGGCGTGCGCGCGCATGGCCGCGGCCTTGGCGGCCAGGTAGGCGGTGCCGTCTATCTCGGTCGTCACCTGGTCATCCGGGACGCCGAAGGGCAGTTCGTCGAGGGCGGTCACCTCGGTGAAGCCGGGTGGCGGCGCAGGCCCGGCGCCCGGGCCGGCCGCCGGGCCGGTCAGCCGGATCGCCCGGGCCAGCACCGAGCGGGGCAGCGCCGTGGCGTACAGCTTGGCCACCGGGCACGAGCCGGCCGCCAGCTGGAACGCCCGGCAGGCCACCCGGTGCGCCTGGATGTGGTCCGGGTGCCCGTAGAAGCCGTTGTCGTCGTAGCTGATCATGACGCTGGGCCGTACCTCGCGGATGACCGCGACCAGTTCGCCGGCCGCCTCGTCCAGGTCGGCCTGCCAGAAGCAGCCCGGGTCCGCGTTGCTGGGCAGGCCCATCATCCCGGAGTCGCGCCACCGGCCCGGGCCGCCCAGGAAGCGGTGCTCGGTCACGCCGAGCACGGCGCAGGCCGCGGCCAGTTCGCCGATCCGGTACTGGCCTAGCTGGTCGGCCTGGTCCGCGGCCAGGTAGCTCAGCTCGGCCGGGATGACCTCGCCCAGCTCGCCCAGCGTGCAGGTGACCAGCGTGACCGGGACGCCGAGGGCCGCGTACCGGGCCATGGTCACACCGGTGTGGATCGATTCGTCATCCGGATGGGCGTGCACCAGCAGCAGCCCGCCGCCGCGGTCAGCCATAGATGTCCAGGCTAGCTGGCCGCCGGGCGTGGCCCGGGTACCTGGTCACGCTGGGCCATGCCACCGGGCAACGGCGGGGTGGCAGGATCGGGGCATGACCGAGAGCTTCCCGCGGCAGCAGGCCAGGACCCGGCGGTTCACGCTGGGCGTGCCCCGTTCGTTCCGGGTTTCGCCGGACGGCAGCCGGGTCGCGTTCCTGCGCACCAAGACCGGCACCGACCCGCTGACCTGCCTGTGGCAACTGCACCTGAGCGGGGAAGCAGCGCAGGAGGAACTGGTCGCCGACCCAGCCGCGCTGGACGCGGCCGAAGGTGACCTCCCGGCGGCCGAGAAGGCGCGCCGGGAGCGGGTCCGCGAGCAGGCCGGCGGGATCGTCGGTTACGCCACCGACCGCGACCTCCGGGTAGCCGTGTTCGCGCTGGGCGGCCGCGTGTACCTGGCTGAGCTAGCCGATCCCGGCCAGCCGGCCGGGCCGCCCCGGGAGATCCCGGTGCTGGCACCGGCCCTGGACCCGCGGCCGGACCCGGACGGCGGCCGGATAGCCTACGTGTCCGCCGGCGCGCTGCACGTGATCGACGTTGCGACCGGCGCCGACCGGGTGCTGGCTGACCCGGACGGTCAGCCCCAGCTGGGGTACGGGCTGGCCGAGTTCATCGCGGCCGAGGAAATGGGCCGGCTGCGCGGCTACTGGTGGGCACCGGACGGCTCGGCCATCCTCACCGCCCGGGTGGACGAGAGCCCGGTGCAGCGCTGGCACATCGCCGACCCGGCCCGCCCGGACCGCCCGGCGGCGGACATCGGCTACCCGGCCGCGGGCACCGCCAACGCCGACGTGTCGCTGCTGTTCGCCCGGCTGGACGGCAGCCAGGCCGAGGTGCGCTGGGACCGGACCGTGTTCCCCTATCTGGCCACAGTGAGCTGGGCAAGAGAGGGAGACGCGGCCGGGCCGCTGCTCGTGGTGCAGAGCCGGGACCAGCGCCGGATGCGCCTGCTCCAGGCCGACCCGGCCAGCGGGGAGACCACACTGATCCGCGAGGACACCGACCCGAGGTGGCTGGACATCGTGCCCGGGGTGCCCGCCCGGACCAGCGACGGGCGGATCGCCTGGACCGCCGACGCCGACGGGGCACGCCGCCTGCTGCTGGGCACCGCGGCAGAACACCAGTCGGGCACCGCCGCCGTCACCCCAGCCACCCTGCAGGTCCGCGACGTGCTCGGCACCGACGGGAACACCGTGCTGTTCACCGCGTCCGGGAACGACCCAGCCGAGATCGGCCTCTGGCTCTACCGCAAAGAGACCGGCTTGCAGCAACTCAGCCCGCCCGGCGGCGTACACGGCGGTACCCGGTCCGGCAGCACCACGGTCCTGGTCAGCCGCACCCTGGCCAGCCCCGGGCCCACGGTCCAGATCCTCCAGGACAAACCAAAACCGGAAGCCCGCATCGAGGTCCGCGCCGAGCAGCCCAGCCTGCCGGCCCGGAGCCGGACCTGTTCCCGGCCGGCCCGGAGTGGATCCGCTGCGCCCTGCTGCTGCCGTCCTGGCACCGGCCCGGCATGGCCCGGCTGCCGGTGCTGCTCGACCCGTACGGCGGCCCGCACGCGCAGCGGGTGCTGGCCGCGCAGAGCGCGTTCCACACCTCGCAGTGGCTGGCCGAGCAGGGCTTCGCGGTCCTGGTGGCGGACGGCCGCGGCACCCCGGGCCGCGGCCCGGACTGGGACCGTGCGGTCTGGCACGACCTGGCCGGCCCGGTGCTCGAAGACCAGGTCACCGCGTTGCAGGAGGCCGCCGAGCGGCACAAAGACCTGGACCTCAGCCGGGTCGCCATCCGCGGCTGGTCGTTCGGCGGCTATCTGGCCGCGCTGGCCGTGGTGCGCCGCCCGGACGTGTTCCACGCCGCGGTGGCGGGCGCACCGGTCACCGACTGGGCGCTGTACGACACCCACTACACCGAGCGCTACCTGGGCGACCCCACCCAGGATCCAGCGCCATACCAGCACTGCTCGCTGATCAGCGAGGCGGCCAAGCTGAGCCGCCCGCTCATGCTGATCCACGGCCTGGCCGACGACAACGTGGTGGTGGCGCACACGCTGCGGCTGTCCGGCGCGCTGCTGGCCGCCGGCCGGCCGCACAGCGTGCTGCCGCTGTCCGGCGTGACGCATATGACACCGCAGGAAGAGGTGGCCGAAAACCTGCTTGTGCTCCAGGTTGACTTCCTCTGCCAGGCCCTCGGAATGGATCCGGCCCAGGGCAGCGCCCATGGTAAGCAGGCGATGTAGTGAGAGTCACACGGATGGAAACACCCTGACCCCCTTCGTGGTGGTATTCAGTTGACTAAAGTTTCGCTTCGCTTTCCGCGAATCCGGCCGGCCGGACACTGCGCCGCCGCGGCGCGAGACGACCCCATTGAGTTTCAAGGGCGGAGACGTCACCGATGACGCAGGTAAGTCAGGCGCCAGAGCAGACCCGGGCGCAGATCAAGGAAGCCACCCTGCGCACGGATCCGTGGTGGCGGCAGCCGGCCATCAACGCCGCCGCGCTCACCGTGGTGGTCGTGTACCTGACCTGGGCGTCCCTGGTCAACGCGGATTACTTCTGGAAGCCGTACATCTCGCCGCTGTACTCGCCGTGCCTGGCCACTACGTGCGCCAAGGGGTCCGGCTTCGACTGGATCCCGTGGCTGACCTGGCTGACCCCGGCCATCATCATCATCGGCGGGCCGATGGGCTTCCGGCTGACCTGCTACTACTACCGGAAGGCCTACTACCGGGCGTTCTGGCGGGCGCCCGCCGCCTGCGCGGTGCGCGAGCCGCACGCCAAGGACACCGGCGAGACCCGGCTGCCGCTGATCCTGCAGAACGTGCACCGCTACTTCTTCTGGATCGCGATCGTGTTCAACGTGATCCTGACCGCCGACGCGATCATCGCGTTCCGCAACCACCAGGGCCAGTGGGGGCATATGGGCCTGGGCACGCTGATCCTCCTCGTCAACGCGGCGCTGCTCTGGCTGTACTCGCTGTCCTGCCACGCCTGCCGGCACGCGGTCGGCGGACGGCTCAAGCACTTCTCCAAGCACCCGGCCCGGTACTGGATGTGGACCCAGGTCTCCAAGCTGAACGTCAAGCATCAGCAGTTCGCCTGGGTATCCCTGTTCTGGGTGCTGTTCACCGACCTCTACATCCGCCTGGTGGCCAGCGGGGCCATCTCCGACCCGCGGTTCTTCTAGGCCGCCAGCACCAAGCCGAGCGAAGCGAGGCAAGAAGGCCCACATGAGTGACACTGATATCCAACGGCTCTCCTACGACGTGGTAGTGATCGGCGCCGGCGGCTCAGGCCTGCGGGCGGCGATCGAGGCGCGCCAGGCGGGCAAGAAGACCGCGGTGATCTCCAAGTCACTGTTCGGCAAGGCGCACACCGTAATGGCCGAGGGCGGCTGCGCCGCGTCGATGGGCAACGCCAACCCGAACGACAACTGGCAGGTGCACTACCGCGACACGATGCGCGGCGGCAAGTTCCTGAACAACTGGCGGATGGCCGAACTGCACGCCAAGGAAGCGCCGGACCGGGTCTGGGAGCTGGAGGCGTGGGGCGCGCTGTTCGACCGGACCAAGGACGGCAAGATCAGCCAGCGGAACTTCGGCGGGCACGAGTACCCCCGGCTGGCCCACGTCGGCGACCGCACCGGCCTGGAGATCATCCGCACCCTGCAGCAGCGGGTGGTGGCCCTGCAGCAGCAGGACGCCATCGAGCATGGCGACCCCGAGGCGATGCTCAAGGTGTATGCGGAGACCACGATCACCCGGCTGCTGCTGGACGGCGGCCAGGTGGCAGGGGCGTTCGGCTATGTCAGGGGGAGCGGTGACTTCCTGCTGTTCGAAGCCCCAGCGGTAGTGCTCGCGACCGGTGGAATCGGCAAGTCCTACAAGGTCACGTCGAACTCGTGGGAGTACACCGGGGACGGGCACGCGCTCGCCCTGCTGTCCGGGGCCAGCCTGCTGAACATGGAGTTCGTCCAGCTGCACCCGACCGGCATGGTGTGGCCGCCATCGGTCAAGGGCATCCTGGTCACCGAGTCGGTCCGCGGCGACGGCGGCGTCCTGCGCAACAGCGAGGGCAAGCGGTTCATGTTCAACTACGTGCCGGACGTGTTCCGCGCGCAGTACGCGGAGACCGAGGAAGAGGCCGACCGCTGGTACACCGACCCGGATCACAACCGGCGCCCGCCTGAGCTGCTCCCCCGGGACGAGGTGGCCCGCTCGATCAACTCCGAGGTCAAGGAGGGCCGCGGCACCGAGCACGGCGGGGTGTTCCTGGACATCGCCTCGCGCCGCCCGGCCGACTACATCCTGCAGCGGCTGCCGTCCATGTATCACCAGTTCAAGGAGCTGGCCGACGTGGACATCACCAAGGAGCCGATGGAGATCGGGCCCACCTGCCACTACGTGATGGGCGGGGTCGAGGTGGACCCGGACAGCCAGGCGTCCAGCGTGACCGGCCTGTATGCGGCGGGCGAGGTGTCCGGTGGCATGCACGGGTCCAACCGGCTCGGCGGCAACTCCCTGTCCGACCTGCTGGTGTTCGGCCGCCGGGCCGGGCAGAGCGCGGCGCGGCACGTGGACGAGGTGGAAACGGCGGGGCGGCCCCAGGTCAGCCAGGCCGACGTGGACGCGGCCGTCGCCGAGGCGCTGGCCCCGCTGGAGCGGGCCGGCGGGGAGAACCCATATGAGGTGCACGCGGCGCTGCAGCAGCTGATGACCGACCAGGTCGGCCTGATCCGCACCGAGGGCGAGCTGAAGAGCGCGCTCACCGAGCTGGAGAAGCTGCGGGCTCGCGCCGGGCAGGTCAGCGTGCAGGGCGGCCGGGCCTACAACCCCGGCTGGCACCTGGCCCAGGACCTGCGCAACATGCTGCTGGTCTCGGACTGCATCGCCCAGTCGGCGCTGGAGCGGCAGGAATCACGCGGCGGGCACACCCGCTCGGACTACCCGGAGATGTCGCCGGAGTGGCGGAAGGTCAACCTGGTCTGCACGCTGCACGGCGAGACGGCCAGCCTGGCCCGTCAGCCGATGATCGCGATGCGGCCCGACCTGCTCGGCCTGTTCGAGGTCAGTGAGCTGGAGAAGTACCTAACCGAGGACGAGCTGACCGGTCTGCAGGCCAGCGCGGCCACCGCGCCGGAGGAGACGCGCTGATGAGTTACAAGGCAGCGCTGCGCGTGTGGCGCGGCGACGATGGCCAAGGCAGCCTGGCCGACTACACCGTCGAGGTGAACGACGGCGAGGTCGTGCTGGACGTGCTGCACCGGCTGCAGGCCACCCAGGCCAACGACCTGGCCATCCGGTGGAACTGCAAGGCCGGCAAGTGCGGCTCGTGCTCGATGGAGATCAACGGCCGGCCCCGGCTGGCCTGCATGACCCGGATGTCGGTGTTCGCCGAGGACGAGACGCTCACCATCACCCCGCTGCGCACCTTCCCGGTGATCCGTGACCTGGTCACCGACGTCTCGTTCAACTACGAGAAGGCCCGCGAGATCCCGTCTTTCACCCCGGACCCGGCCATCGGCCTGGGCGAGTTCCGGATGCAGCAGGTGGACGTGAACCGGTCGCAGGAGTTCCGCAAGTGCATCGAGTGCTACCTGTGCCAGAACACCTGCCACGTGATCCGCGACCACCCGGAGAACGAGCGCGCGTTCGCCGGCCCACGGTTCCTGATGCGGGTGGCCGAACTGGAGATGCACCCGGCTGACGAGGCGGACCGGCGGGAGATCGCCCAGGACGACTTCGGCCTCGGCTACTGCAACATCACCAAGTGCTGCACCGAGGTCTGCCCCGAGGGCATCAAGATCACTGACAACGCGCTCATCCCAATGAAGGAGCGCGTGATGAGCCGCAAGTACGACCCACTGGTCTGGCTCGGCAGCAAGATCGCCCGCCGTCCCCGCGAGGACACCCCCGCCATCCCCGGCAAAAAGCAATAACCCCTTTTACTGAACGCCAGTATCGGCTAACTGCCGCCACGCAGGCGCGCCGCCGCCACCAGGCGCTACCGCGCATCCGCCCATCGTGATCATGACTTCAGTGCGGCTGGGACGAGACCAATCTCATCATCACGACGCGGAGCAGGCTTTGTTCAGATTTGGTTCAGTCGCCGCCGCCCGCGGCGCGCCCTTTACGTCCGGCCCGTAGCATGTGACCTGCGCACCGGCGGGATCGGAAGGCTGCCATGTCCCACATCACCTACCTTGAGGCTGCTGTAGTCGGCCTGGTACAGGGGGTAACCGAGCTGTTCCCGGTGTCCAGCCTCGGGCACAATGTGCTGATCCCGGCGCTGGTCGGCGGGAGCTGGGCCACCGATCTGAACGTGGCCAAACCCGAGTCGCCGTACCTGGCCTTCATCGTCGGGCTGCATGTGGCCACCGCGCTGGCGCTGCTCATCTACTTCTGGCGGGACTGGGTCCGGATCATCGGCGGGTTCTTCACCTCGCTGCGGCTGAGGGCCGCCTTCCCATGGGTGCGGCTGGACACCCGGGACCAGAAGCTGGCCTGGATGATAATCCTGGCCACCATCCCGGTGGGCATCGTGGGGCTGCTGGCCGAGCACGCGTTCCGGGTCATCTTCGGCCGGCCGATCGCGGTCGGCTTCTTCCTGATCGCCAACGGGCTGATCCTGTACTGCGGGGAGAGGTTCCGCACCCGCCGGTCGGTGCAGGCCGACCAGGCTGCCGCCGCCGAGCGGGAGCGGGAGCAGGAACTGGTCTCCGCCGGAGCCGGGCCCCCGGGCCAGCCCACCGCGCATCCGCCGTCGCACCAGGCGGTGCGCCAGGAGGAGATGGCGCTGGCCGTGCGGGCCGACGAGCGGCTGGCCAAGATCGGCTACGCGCAGGCGGTCATCATCGGCTCGGCGCAGGTTCTGGCTCTGCTCGCCGGGATCAGCCGGGATGGCGTCACCATGGTGGCGGGCATGGCCCGCGGCCTGTCCCGGGAAGACGCGGCCCGGTTCGCGTTCCTGCTGGCCACCCCGGTCATCCTGGCGGCCGGCGTGCTGAAGGTGCCCGACCTGACCGGATCGCTGGGCCACGGCATCCATGGCCAGATCCTGCTCGGCAGCGCGCTGTCCTTCATCGGTGCGTACGTTTCGGTCCGATTCCTGATGAAGTATTTCCAGACGCGCACGCTGACCCCGTTCGCCATCTACTGTTTCGTAGTTGGGCTGGGCAGTGTGATCTACCTGGGCCTGATCAAGTAGGGTTACCAATCCGGCCGCTCGGACCGGCCGACCGGAAAGGCCTTCATGTCGCACATCACCTACCTTGAGGCTGCCGTCGTCGGCCTGATCCAGGGGGTAACCGAGCTGTTCCCGGTGTCCAGCCTCGGGCACAACGTGCTGCTTCCGGCGCTGATCGGTGGCAGCTGGGCCAGCGACCTGAACGTGGCCAAGGCGTCCTCCCCGTACCTGGCCTTCATCGTCGGCATGCACGTGGCCACCGCGCTGGCCCTGCTCATCTACTTCTGGCGGGACTGGGTCCGGATCATCGGCGGCTTCTTCAGCTCGATCCGGCACCGCCA
Organism: uncultured Actinomycetes bacterium; assembly: GCA_963758575.1. Classification (GTDB taxonomy): domain Bacteria; phylum Actinomycetota; class Actinomycetes; order Streptosporangiales; family Streptosporangiaceae; genus RYN-230. The sequence continues at coordinate 67,338 of CAVWWE010000054.1, read as the reverse complement.
GGTGCAGACCCGGGACCAGAAGCTGGCCTGGATGATCATCCTGGCCACGATCCCGGTCGGCCTGGTCGGCGTGGTCGCGGACAAGCCGTTCCGTGAGGTCTTCGGCAAGCCCATCGTGGCCGGGGTGTTCCTGATCATCAACGGGATCATCCTGTACTGCGGCGAGAAGTTCCGGCCGCGCGCCTCGATCCAGGCCGACCAGGTGGTGGCGGCCGAGCGGGACCGGGAACTCGTGTCGGCGGCCGGCGCCGGCCGGGTACCAGCCGGCCAGTCCCGGGTACCCGGCTGGCCCGGGTGGCTACCAGGCTGGCCCAGGTGGATACCCGGCCGACCCGGGCGGGTACCAGGGCGTGTACCAGGGCGGACCGGGCGCGTACCAGGGCGGGCCGTCTGAATACGGGCCGGCGCATGACCCATTTGAAGCCCTGTACCAGCCACCGCGCGAGGCCCCCCACCGGCCGGGTCAGCCCGCGCCCCGGGCGCCCGGCCAGGCGCCCCGTGCCCGGCACCGGCAGGTCTCCGGCCACCAGGCGCTGCGCGAGGAGGAACTGACCCAGGCGCTCGCAGCCGATGAGCGGCTGGTCCGGATCGGCTACCTGAAGGCCCTCACCATTGGGGCCGCGCAGATCCTGGCCCTGCTCGCCGGGATCAGCCGGGACGGCGTCACCATGGTCGCGGGCATGACCCGCGGCCTGTCCCGGGAGGACGCGGCCCGGTTCGCCTTCCTGCTCGCCACCCCGGTCATCCTGGCCGCTGGCGTGCTGGAACTGCCCAAGCTGACCGGCCCGCTGGGCAACGGCATCCACGGTCAGATCCTGCTCGGCAGCGTGCTGTCCTTCATCGGTGCCTACCTGTCGGTGCGCTTCCTGATGAAGTACTTCCAGACCCGGACGCTGACCCCGTTCGCCGTCTACTGCTTCGTCTTCGGTCTGCTCAGCGTCATTTATCTCGGCCTGATCAAGTAAACCTGGTGGGACAACTCACCTCTTTCTTCGCATCACCTTTGGTCCTTTATAGTTTGAGTATGTTGAGTAAATGCCCCAGCGAATCTGGGTTACTTCGCACCGGCTGGCCTTGGATTACCGCAAAGGATCTGCACGTGCGCCGGTGTGGCGGCGCTGGCTGATCACTTGGTGGCGGTCAGTAGAGGCGTTTCTTAACTCAACGCGCCCGAGGCGTGAACGCCAGAGAGCCTGTAAGCTGCGAAGCAACGCGAAATGTTAACAAGCGACTCCATTCAGTTATGATAACGAAATGGTAACAGATCGTGGAGCGATGTAGCATTCGTTGCGGCACGAGGAGCAAGACTTAAATCTCATAAAAGGAAGTTGTGACTGCGCGGTTTCTCCCCGGGGGTATACGACGCCGTGTGCGGCCGGGGTCGAGTGTCTTTCCAGCGAGCCCTGCGCGCTAGCGCTCCGTTGGCCCAGCTCATCGTCGTGCTCTCGCCCCGCTGCGGCATGCTGCTCAGCCACAACTCAACAGCCCGGTAGCGGTGGCTGCTCAACAACCCCGCGGCCGTTACCAGGGGGGCATGCAGCAATGGGTGGGGGCAGCAGCAATGGGGCTGATGATAATGGGATTGATGAATGGGGCAACTGATCGTGCTGGAGCGTACCTGGTACTGACCCAGATGGCGTCGTATGCCGGGGAGCTGGCCCGGCCGCCAGCACCCGGGCAGCATTCGCAGGAAGTCTGCCAGGACATCCGGCTGGTCGTGCAGGACACTGGTCCTGGCTTCGCCAGGATCAGCCCGAGCACCGGCCCTGCCCCGGCACCGGCGTGATAGCGCGCTGCCTGGTCCGGTGCGGTGGCCGGATCGAGTACGGGCGGGGTCTGGATGGCGGCGTGAAGGCTACTTTGTCGCTGCCGCTGGGCCCCGACTGAGCCGGGGTAGCCGGCCCACATGCGGCTGATCTTGTGTGACGATCATCTGGTGCTCGCCGAAGCGCTGGCCGCGGCGCTGGCCGCTCGTGGTCATCAGGTGCTCGCCGTGACCAGTACGCCGGACACCGCGGTGGAAGCGGTCCGTACGCTCGAGCCCGACATTTGCCTGCTCGACCTGCCCTTCCACGGGCAGCGGAGCGGGCTGGACGCAGCCCGGGCTATTTCCCGCCTGCACATCCACACCAAGGTCGTAGTGCTCTCCGGGATCAGCGATCCGGACGCACTCGGCGAGGCGGCCGAACTCCCGATCGCCGGCTTCATCCGCAAAGACCAAAACGTGGACGAGATCGCGCGGGCACTCGACGTGATCGCGGCAGGTGGCATCCTGATCGAACCCGCCCCCCGGCGCTCCGCACCGAGCAGGCGGGCCAAGGCGCGGCCACCCGATCCAATGGATGAGCTGACCGCGCGGGAGCGAGAGGTCGTCGGCCGGATCGTTAACGGTGAGAGCACCAAACACATGGCCGAGGCGATGAACATCACATCCGATACGGTTCGCTCGTACGTCAAGAACATCCTGGCCAAGCTAGGCGTGCACAGCCGACTACAGGTCGCGGCGATAGCCAGCCGCGGCAAAAACCCGGCCGACGGCCCCGCCGGACCATCACCTGGCCAGGGATGATCTGGCTGCTGGCACTGCCCGGCTGGAATATCGGTGCTACCGGGGAATGCCAGCGAACTGACCCTGTTGCTCCCGGCCCCGAGACGCGGGCACCGAGCTGAGTGGGAAGCCCGGTGCCCGCTCCGGAGAATGGGCTCCGCGGGAACCCACTCTATGTCTGCCTCAGACAATCAGCCTTTCCGGCTACCTGCAACCCTCAAATGACTGAGCCAGCGCTACGCAATTTGGGGGGTCCGGATGACGATTCCGGCCGGCGCTTACTCGCCCCGGGAGCGGCGGGCACGTATCCGCGCGCGGTCCTTTCCGTCCAGGATGACCTTGCGCAGCCGGACCGTGGCCGGGGTGACCTCGGCGCACTCATCGCCGGCACAGAACTCCAGGGCCTGCTCCAGGCTGAGCGCCCGCGGCGGCACCAGCCGCTCGAGTTCCTCCCCGGTGGACTGGCGCACGTTGGTCAGCTTGCGCTCCCGGGTGATGTTCACATCCATGTCGTCCGAGCGGGAGTTCTCCCCGACGATCATGCCCTCGTACACCTCGGTGCCAGGCCCGACGAACAGCGTGCCCCGCTCCTGCAGTGAGAACATGGCGTAAGGGGTCGCCGTCCCGGACCGGTCGGACACCAGCGAACCGGTCGGCCGCATCCGCATGTCGCCGGACCACGGCTCGTAACCATCGAACACGTGGTGGGCGATGCCGGTGCCCCGAGTGTCGGTAAGGAACTGGGTGCGGAAGCCGATCAGGCCGCGGGCTGGCACGATGAAGTCCAGCCGGACCCAGCCGGTGCCGTGGTTGGTCATGTGCTCCATCCGGCCCTTGCGCAGCGCCAGCAGCGAGGTGACCGCGCCCAGATACTCCTCAGGCACGTCCACGGTGAGCCGCTCCACCGGCTCGTGCAGCTTCCCGTCCACCTCGCGGGTGACCACGGTAGGCCGGCCTACGGTCAGCTCGTAGCCCTCCCGGCGCATCGTCTCGACCAGCACGGCCAGGGCCAGTTCGCCGCGGCCCTGCACCTCCCAGGTGTCCGGCCGGTCGGTGGGCAGCACCCGGAGCGACACGTTGCCGACCAGTTCACGGTCCAGCCGGTCGCGCACCATCCGGGCGGTGACCTTGCTGCCCTTCTGCCGCCCGACTAGCGGGGAAGTGTTCACCCCGATCGTCATCGAGATGGCGGGCTCGTCCACGGTGATCAGCGGTAGCGGCCGCGGGTCGTCCGGATCGGCCAGCGTCTCACCGATCATGATTTCCGGGATGCCGGCCACCGCGATGATGTCGCCGGGCCCGGCGCTCTGCGTGGGCACCCGGTCCAGCGCCTCGGTCCGGAACAGCTCGGTGATCTTCACCTTCTCGATCGAGCCGTCCCGGCGGCACCAGGCCGCCTGCTGGCCCTTGGTGATCACACCGGACTCCACCCGGCACAGCGCGATCCGGCCCAGGTAAGCCGAGGCGTCCAGGTTGGTGACGTGCGCCCGGAGTGGCTCGGCCGGGTCGTAGGTCGGCGCCGGCACGGTGTCCCGGAGCACGGTGAACAGCGGTTCCAGGTCTGGTGAGTCGGGCAGCGTGCCGTCCGCCGGGCGGGTCAGCGAGGCCCGTCCGGCCCGGGCCGACGCGTAGACGATCGGGAACTCGATCTGCTCCTCGGTGGCGTCCAGGTCGAGGAACAGCTCGTAGGTGGCGTCCACCACTTCGGCGATCCGGGCGTCCGGCCGGTCCACCTTGTTGATGACCAGGATCACCGGCAGGTTGGCTTCCAGCGTCTTACGCAGCACGAACCGGGTCTGCGGCAGCGGGCCCTCGCTGGCGTCCACCAGCAGCAGCACGCCGTCCACCATGGACAGGCCGCGCTCCACCTCGCCACCGAAGTCGGCGTGCCCCGGCGTGTCCACGATGTTGATGGTCAGCCCACCGTGCGCGACTGCGGTGTTCTTGGCCAGGATCGTGATGCCCTTTTCCCGTTCCAGGTCACCGGAGTCGAGTACCCGGTCGGCCACCTGGGCGCCCGCCCGGAACGCGCCGGACTGCCACAGCATGGCGTCGACCAGGGTGGTCTTGCCGTGGTCCACGTGCGCCACGATGGCGACGTTGCGCAATTCATCTCGGCTGGCGAGCTGGGCCTGACGTGCGGGCATAACGGATCTCATCTGCTTGATGGCTGGGATTGCCGCGCACGCCGGCGCGGCCTTCCTAGTGTATCCGGGCGGCCTACTCACCCCAGCGCGCCGCCTTATCTCAGGGGCGGCCCGGAGATAAGGCATCCGCCCGATGCGGGGCGGCCCGCCTTACGACGAACCTCGATGGTGTACGGCCACGACGGGTGGCCGGTACCAAGGAGGAAGTCGTGCATCCGGTGATCCAGACCGAAGTCGCCACCCAGCACATCCTGGAGCTGCAGGCCGAGGCGGCCCGGACGGCCAAGGCCCGGACGGCCAGGGCGCGGATGGCCCGCGAGGGCCGCTCCCACCGCCTTGCCTGGCTGTTTGACCTGGCCGACCGGCGCGGGGCGGCCCGAGCCGCGCAGCACAGCCCGGACGTCTGCTGCCCGGACTACCTGCTGACCGGCCAGTGCGCGGTGCATGCCCAGGCGCACCGCATGGCCGCCGGCAGCGGCAGGCCGTCGTGACCGAGGGCTAAGCACCCAGGCCTAAGGCGGCCGGGGTGCTTAGCGGCCGCTCGCGCAGAGATAAGGCGTTCGCCCAATGTGGCGGCCACCCCCTTAGCAGCAATCTCGAAGATGTACGGCCGTGACCACGGCCGCAGGCCGAGGAGGACACCGTGTACTCAGCGATAGGCGCAGCAGTCGCCGCCCAGCACGTCAAGGACATGCTGGACCAGGCAGCGCAGGATCACCAGGCCGCCGCCGTCCGGCGCGCCCGCCGGGTGCGGACCGCCAGCCGGCCAGCGTCGGCAGCCGCAGCCCGGACGACCGGGCACGGCGCCACGACCGCCCCGTGCTGACCGCCCCGTGCTGACCGCACCGGCGCGGACCGCACCCTGCGCCGCCCGCACTCCATGCTGACCTGCCCCGGAGTCCCCTCCCCGGGGCAGGTTGGTTATTTCCCGGCGTCGAGAACCTGCACCGGGTCGCCGATCCGGATGGTGCCGGTGGCATCGGGGATCAGGTTCTGGCCGAACACCAGTTGCTGGCCGAACCGGCGGCGCCGGCCGAGCATGGCCAGCGGCTGCCGCCCCCGCTCCGTGGTCTGCTGGTCGATCGTGGTGACCACGCAGCGCCCGCACGGCTTGGCCACCCGGAACGGGACCGTGCCAATCCGGATCCGGCGCCAGCCGTCTTCGGCCCACGGGGCCGAGCCCGCCACCACCACGCTGGGCCGGAACCGGGTCATCGGCACGGCCGGCTGGCCGTCCTCGACCAGCCACTGGTTCAGCGCGTCCAGCGAACCCATGCTGGTGAGCAGCAGTGGGTAGCCGTCCGCGAAGCTCACCCGGTCCTCGGGCGCACTGAACTCCGGATCGACCTGGCGGCGGGTCGGGTCGTCCAGGTGCACCAGGCGGACCGGCCGCCCCAGGAAGCGCGAGAACCACGCATCGGCCGCCTCTCCCGCGGCGGCGGCGCGGACCTTTGACTGCCACACGGTGACCCAGAGCATCTCCGCGCCATGAACCTCGGCCGGGGCGGGGACGCGCAGCAGCGGCTGCCCGGCCACCGACAGGTACAGGCTTCCGCGCGTGCTGTAGCGGGCGCAGACCAGGGCCAGGGTCGGCTCGGCGCGCTGGGTGATGAACTGGCCGTCCGGGTCGGTCACCAGCCAGCGGCGGTCACCGGCCAGGCCGCACGGCTCGACCTCCGCCCCGGCCAGGTTGACAGCCCGGCCGGCCTTGACTGGATAGACGTGTATCGAGGCGATAGTCGCTTGTCCGGCCGAATCCATCGCAGGCTAGGGCTCCTCGTCGCGGTGGGCTTAGCCAGGATATCAGCGCGACTGGTCCGGGCTCGATTGGGAACACATGTTCGATATTTGCTAATGTGGTGGGGTGGCAGAGTACGTTCCACCGGGCTGGCCGGCCGGGGTGCACCCGCCGGGAGGGCCAGATTTCGAGGCCACCGCAGTGGCCTGGCTGCTCGACGTGGTCCCGCCGGACTACCGGCTGTACGGTGTGCTGCGGCGGCACCCGATCGCGCTGGCCACCATGGCCAAGCATCATCTGGAGGCCTGCGTGCGCGGGGCCCGCGAGGGCTACCGCAGCACCCGGACCGAGCTGGGCGGGGCGCTGCCCGTAGCCGGGGTGGACGCGGTGCTGGAGGCGTACCGCGCCGAAGGACGCCGGCTGTGGCGGCTGCGCAGGCCGCCGACCTGATCGGGCGGGCGCTGCGCGGCGAGGTGTTCCGGCCCCCCCCAACCCGGCTCCGGGACAACTGAGGCTCAGCTCTCGGCGCGGAGCACCAGCACGGCTATGCCGTCGGCGGCCGGGCGGCCGCCGAAGCCACGGACTTCCTCGTGCACCTTGGACGCCACCACCTCGGCGGTCAGCCCGGCGCAGCCGGCCAGCAGCCGGGCCAGGCCGTCGTCGTCATCGAGCAGCCGGTCACCGTCCCGCCGCCGGGTCACCCCGTCCGTGACGCAGAGCAGCAGGTCGCCAGGGCCCAGGCAGGCCGGCTGCGCGGTGAAGCTGAGCCCGTCGATCACCCCAAGTACCGGCTGCGGTACCCCCGCGGGCTCCGGAGCGGCGCCACGCTCCTGGAGCACGAGTGGCAGCGGCTGCCCGGCGCAGGCCAGTGACAGCCGCACCACGCCGTCCGGGCCGGCCTCCGTGATCTCGCCATGCACCAGGGTCAGGAACGTCTCAGGCGCCCGCTCGTCCAGGATGAGCTGGTTGAGCCGGTCCAGCACGGCCGGGATGCCGAGCCCGTCTGCGGCCAGGATCCGCAGCGTGTTGCGGGCCAGCGAGGTCACGGCCAGGGTGGCCGGGCCGGTCCCGCACACTTCCCCGATGGCGAACCGCCAGCGCCCCGGCCCGGCCGGGAACACGTCGCAGAAGTCGCCGCCGGCCGCGGCCGCGGTTCCGGCGCCGGGCATGTCGTGCGCCACGGCTAGCTCCACCCCGGGTACCCGGGGCAGCTCGGCGGGCAGCAACACGGCGCGCAGTGCCTGGCCGGCCGCCTGCTGCTGGGCCACAAGCCGGGCATTCTCCAGGGCGAGCGCCATCCGGCCGGCCAGATCCTCGGCCAGGCTGAGCACTTCCCGGGATGGCCGCCCGGTGTGCGGTCCGCCCAGCACCAGCAGGCCCAGTACACCGCCGGGGGCGGCCAGCGGGAAACACCACGCGCCGCGGGCCGCCAGTTCAGCCACCCCGGCCGGGGCGCCGGCCAGCCCAGCCCGCGCATCGGCCGCGGCCCGGCCCCAGCCAGCGGCCAGCGCTGGGCCACGTGAGGCAGCGGCGCACCACCCGGCCGCCCCGGATGCGGCCACGGCGCGCTGGCCTTGGCCTGCTCCAGCAGCCAGCACAGCGCACCGGCCTGGCGCTCATCGGCGTGCCGGGCGGCCAGCACGCTCAGTTCTGGGTCTGGGCCCGCGGCCAGCACCGCGCACCACTCGGCCAGCCGGGGCACCGCGACCCGCCCGGCCACGGCCAGGATCCGGTCCGCGTCCAGCGGCCCGGCCAGCAGCTCACTGGCCTCGGCCAGCACGTCGATCCGGGCCCGCCGGGCCCGTTCCAGCCCGGTCAGCCGGGCCCGCTCGAGCGGCGCGGCCATGCTGTCCGCCAGTTGCTGCAGGCGCTGCACGTCGCTGTCGCCGAACCGGCCGGGCAGCACAGCGGCCACCGCGAGCACCCCGGTCACCCGGCCGTCCACGATGAACGGCACGGTGGCCACCGAGGGGGCGGTACGGAGCAGCGCGGCCGGGCTGATCCCGGTCGCGGCGCGCACCGACAGGTCCCCGTCCTCGTCGGCTACCAAGGCGTAGGCCGCGTCACCGGCCACGATGACCCGGGCCGAGCCGACGGCCTGGCGGAGCAGGTCGTCATACGTGGGCCCGGCGGGCGGCTGGCCAGCCGCGGCCGGGCTGGCCGCCCGCACGTTCCAGGCCGCCGCTGGCGCGGCCGACTCGGCGGCGTCCGGGTCGGCGACCGGCTCGGTCAGGCTGGCTTTCTGGCCGGCCAGGCCCATCCGGAACCAGACGGCCTTGGCCTCGGCCCCGTAGCTGACCCCCCACGCCGAGGCCAGCGCGGACGGCAGCAGCAGCCCGCGGCCATGGGTGCGCTCGGCCGGAATGGCGTCGTCATGAGCCGGACCGGGCACCATCCGGGCCGGGTGGCTGTCCCGGACCACCACTTCGACCGCACTGGCCGCGAGCTTGCAGGTGACCTGCACCTGGGTGCCCGCGTGCACCACGGCGTTGGTGACCAGCTCGCTGGTCAGCAGCACGGCATCGTTGACCAGCTCGGTGTCGGCCGACGCCTGCCGGGTGTCCAGCCAGTCTTGGAGGGTCTCCCGGACGAACTTGCGCGCCGCTGCCACGGCCGCCGGCTCGGGCCGGTACGCCGCGCTCACGACGAGATCGTTGCGCCCCTTCACATGCCCCCTCGGCTGTCCAGGTGGATACCGTCCGGCCGCTTCCCTGCGAGGTGCGGGATGACCAGCCATATCGAATAGCGAGCTGCCAGGGGGCGGGACCGCCGTCATCGTGACAGAGTCGTGACCCTGCTCCGGGCGATCAGGATCGGTCGCCCAACGCCGGCGCAGGCCGGGGCCAGCCATCACCCGCCACGTACTCCCGCACCACCCTGGCCGGGACACCAGCGACCACGCACCGGTCCGGCACCCGGCCGCGGACCACCGAGCCCGCGGCCACCACCACATTACGGCCGATCTGTGCCCCGGGCAGCACAATCACGCCAGCTCCCAGCCATGTTCCCGGGCCGATAGAGACCGCGGCGTTGCTCGGCCACTGCCGCCCGATAGGCACGTCAGGGTCGGTGTAGTCGTGGTTCTGGTCGGTGATGTAGACGTACGGCCCGGTGAAGACGTCGTCCCCGATCACGATGGAGTAGTGCGCCACCAGGTGGCTGCCGCGGCCGATCACGCACCGGTTCCCGATGTGCAGCACGGAGGCGTCGCCGAGGTCGTGACCGGGCACCATCCCCGCGGACAGGGAGACCTGCCCGGCGATCATCGTGCCGGCCCCGATCTCGATCCACTTCTCGCCGTACAGCGCGCCGGTGGGGAACGCGATGATCGAGCCCGCGCCGAACCCGGCGAACCGACGGCCGGCCGGGGTGCCCGCGGTGATCGCGCCTGCCTGCTGGGCCGCCCGCCAGGCCCGGTGCACCAGCCGCCAGGCCAGCCCGCGGCCCGCACTGGTAACAGCGCCCTTGCCCGGCATGGACGACTACGGTACCCGGGGCGTGAGGGGCAGCGCCCGGCGGCCGGAATCCGGCGCGGCCAGTTGGCCACAGGCCCCGTCGATCTCGCTGCCCCGGGTGTCCCGGACGGTGACCGGGATGCCCCGGGCGGCCAGCCGGTGCTCGAATTCGCGCATCGCGCCGGGCGCCGACGCGGTCCAGCGGGAGCCGGGGGTGGGGTTCAGCGGGATCAGGTTGACGTGCGCCAGGTGCCCGGTGAGCAGTTCGGCCAGCAGGTCGGCACGCCACGGCTGATCGTTGATGTCCCGGATCAGCGCGTACTCGATGGATACCCGGCGGCCGGTGGCGGCGGCATAGCCCCACGCCGCGTCCAGCACCTCGGCCACTTTCCAGCGCCGGTTGACCGGCACCAGTTCGTCGCGCAGGCCGTCGTCCGGTGCGTGCAGGGATACCGCGAGCCGGACCGCCAGCCCTTCCGCGGCCAGCCGGCCGATGGCGGGCACCAGGCCGACGGTGGACACGGTGACCGACCGCTGCGAGATGCCAAGCCCGTCCGGGACCGGGTCGGTGATCCGGCGCACCGCCCGCAGCACGCTGGCGTAGTTGGCCAACGGCTCACCCATGCCCATGAACACGACGTTGGACACCCGGCCCGGGCCGCCGGGGATCTCGCCCTGGGCCACCGCCCGGGCCCCCGCCACCACCTGGGCCACGATCTCGGCCGCGGACAGGTTCCTGGTCAGCCCGGCCTGGCCGGTGGCGCAGAACGGACAGGCCATCCCGCAGCCGGCCTGCGACGACACGCACATAGTGATCCGGTCCGGGTAGCGCATCAGCACCGACTCGATGAGCGCGCCGTCGAACGCCCGCCACAGCGTCTTGCGCGTCGTGCCCTGGTCGCAGGACAGCTCACGCTCCGCGCTGAGCAGCCGGGGCAGCAGCGCGCCGGCCAGCTTCTCCCGGGCCGCGGCGGGCAGGTCGGTCATCTCGGCCGGGTCGTCAGTCAGCCGGGCGAAATAGTGCCGGGCCAGCTGGTCAGCCCGGAACGGCGGCCCGCCCAGGTCAGCGGCGGCCTGACGGCGGTCGGCGGGGTCCAGGTCGGCCAGGTGCCGCGGCGGGCGGGTCAAGGTTCGCATCGCAGGCACCTGCGCTCTGTGGGACGGTGTGCAAAACGCTTAAGAATATCCTGCGTGCGGGCGCGGTGACCTGCGCAGAATCAGTATCTTTTCGGACATGCCGACGTTGCGCAGGAGCGGGAGGGACGCGGGTCTCGCGGCCTCGCCAGGCCGGCCCGACGTCCTGCTCAGCAGCGAGAGCCCGTACGGCAGCCGCCGCCTGGTGCTGGAGTACGACGGCTCGACCACCGCCGCCTATGTCTACGACCAGTCGGCGGTGATCGCGGCGGTGTGGATCGCCAACCACGGGCCCGCGCCGCGGGCGGCCGATCCGGCGCGGGTCACGGCGGGCCAGGCCCCGGTCATGCCGGCCGGGCACACCAAGCACCCGGACGGCTATCCGCAGCTGGACCGCCGGGTACTGCGCGCGCTGTGGTTCGAGGAAGGCGACGGCGTGGCCGTGGTCGAGGGCGGGCGGCTGCTGGCCGTCATTCCCGGCTGGTCCGACGTGTCCCGAGGCATGCCCGGGTACAGCCGGGAGTGCATCGGCCAGACCCCGTTCGCCTGGGCGCTGGACGACGCGATGGAAGGGCTCGGCCCGCGGGCCGACCGGGCCACCGGGTTCTGGCGCTGGCGGGCCAGCGAGGGTGCCTGGGCCGGGTTCCAGCAGGGGCTGCTCGGTCACCTGCTCGGCCGTGCTCGGCCCGGGGTCGCGGTACTGGGACGTGAGTGCGGGCAAGATGCCGCTGGCCGGGGTGTCTGAGCGGCCGCCGACCCGGGACCGGCCGTTCACCGTGCTGTCCACCATCGGCATGAGCTGCCAGCGGATGCCCGTGATCGAGCAGTACTCCGAGGAGCCGACGTCATCGGCGCGGATCGAGCTGGCTCTGGCCACCACCATGCCGAGCCCGGACGCGGCGCGCATCTTCCTGTGGCTGGCGCACTACCCGTGGCGGGCCGTCACCTGGTTCGGGCCGGGGCACACGATCCGCTGGTACCACGAGCCGGTCACGTTCCCGCTCGGCGGCGGGAACACAGCCGTGCTGCTGCTGGATGACCCGGCCCAGCTGATCGGCCCGGAGGTGCCGGACATGGCCGGCTTCTCGTTCGGCGGCGACCCGGTGCGCTGGCTGTGGGTGCTGCCGATCAGCGAGCGGGAGCGGCTGTTCGCGAAGGAACGCGGCTCGGCCAGCCTGGTCACCCAGCTCGCGGCGCACCGCCGATCCTGGGTGGTAGCGCAATAGCGCTTTTCAATAACGCGGTGCATTGTGCCTCGCCCGTAAGGCACAATGCACCGCGCTAATCAGGTGTCAATGGATATGCAGGTTGACGCCCAGAAGAGCTAGCCACCAGAGGAAGATGGCCAGCAGGGCCGACAGCACGCCCTTCAGCAGGCCGACCGTGATGTAGTGCTTTTCCCAGGCGACGACGATCCCGATGATGATGTAGATCAGGAAGATCCAGCTAACCGGCCGTCTCAACATCGCAATTTGCTCCGCATCTCCCCCGTCCAGTACGTACGAGTCGCACGCAAAGTCCCCGGGGAATGCCGCAGCAAACGTTAATTCAGGAAGATCGTGAGCAGCAGCCAGACCACTGGCGCGGTAATGAGCAGCGAGTCGATCCGGTCCAGGATGCCGCCGTGCCCAGGCAGCACCCGGCCCATGTCCTTGATCTGCAGGTCACGCTTGATCATCGACTCGGACAGGTCACCGAGCGTCGCCGCGGCGACCGCCGCCACCCCCAGCACGATGCCCTGCCACCAGGTGCCGTGCAGCAGCAGCGTGAGCACCAGCACGCCGCCCACCACGCAGGCGGCCACCGAGCCGGCCAACCCCTCCCAGGTCTTGCTCGGGCTGATCACCGGGGCCATCGGGTGCCGCCCGGCCAGCACGCCGACCGCGTAGCCGCCGACGTCGCTGCACACCGGCAGGATGATGAACGCGAGGACGCGCCGGGAGCCGTCCGGCGCGGCCAGCATCAGCCCGACGAACGAGGCCATCAGCGGCAAGTAGGCCAGCGCGAACAGGCCGGCCGTGATGTCCCGCAGGTACCCGGCGCTGCCGCCCGGCATCCGCCAGGCCAGCACGCCGATCACCGTCACGGCCAGCGCGGCCACCAGCGGCCGGGTGCCGTTCGTGTACGCCAGGGCCAGCATCAGCGCGCCGCCCGCCGCCACCGGCGGCGACGGCAGCCGGATCTCCCGTTCGCCGAGCGCCCGGCCCAGCTCCCACAACCCGAGCCCAATCACCGCAGCCATGAAGATCAGGAACGTCCACTTGACCGTGAACAGGGACACGATGGCCAGCGCACCCAGGCCGACGCCGACCCCGATGGCCGCGGGCAGGTTCCGCCCGGCCCGGGACCGTTTCGGCGGCGGCTCGGCTGGGGGCGGCTCGCCAGCCGGCGGCGGCGCGCCAGTGGGGGGCGGCGGGCCGGGCACTGGCGTTCGGCTGGAAAGGTCTTTGCTCGTGTGGTCAGGCCCCGTGCGGTCAGGTTCGGTGTGGCCGGGGTCGTTGAGCTCGTCAGCGGTCAAGCTCAGACCTCAAGAAGCTCGGCTTCCTTATGCCGCAGCAGGTCGTCCACCTGCCCGACATAGGTGTGCGTGAGCTCTTCGAGATCCGCCTGCGCGCGGTGCACCTCATCCTCGCCCGCGTCGCCCGCCTTGACCATCTTGTCCAGGGAGTCCTTGGCGTGCCGCCGGATGTTGCGGATGGAGACCCGGCTGTCCTCGGCCTTGTGCCGGGCCACCTTGATGTAGTCCCTGCGCCGCTCTTCGGACAGCTCGGGGAAGACGACCCGGATGATCGCGCCGTCGTTGGACGGGTTCACCCCGAGGTCGCTGTTCCGGATGGCCTTCTCGATGTTGCCCAGCGAGGACTTGTCGAATGGCTGGACGATGACCATCCGGGGTTCCGGGATGTGGAATGAGGCCAGCTGGTTGACCGGCGTCTGGGTGCCGTAGTACTCGGCCGTGATCTTGGCGAACATGGACGGGTGCGCGCGGCCGGTACGGATGGCGCCCATGTCTTCCTTGGCCACCGCGACGGCCTTCTCCATCTTCTCCTCCGCTTCGAGGAGAGTTTCGTCTATCACTGCGGCTCCTGTGGTCCTGGTGCCTTCACGGGTTCGCGCCTGCCGGCTGGGGTGCTGACCGTCAGTAGTCTCCTGACCGGCATATCAGTGTGCCGATCTTCTCACCGCGCACCGCCCGCGCAACGTTGCCCTCTTCCATCAGGTCGAAGACGACGATGGGCAGGCCGTTGTCCATGCACAGGCTGACCGCGGTGGCGTCCATGAACTTCAGCTCGCGGCGCAGTACCTCGCCGTAGTCGATCTGGGCGAACCTGGTCGCGCCAGGGCTGCGCCGCGGGTCCGCGTCGTAGACCCCGTCGACCTGGGTCCCCTTGAGCACCGCTTCCGCGCCGATCTCCAGCGCGCGCTGCGCAGCGCAGGTGTCGGTGGAGAAGAACGGCGCGCCGAGGCCCGCGCCGAAGATCACTACGCGGCCCTTCTCCAGATGCCGGATGGCCCGGCGCGGGATATACGGTTCCGCCACCTGGCCCATCGTGATCGCGGTCTGCACCCGGGTCTCGATGCCCAGCTTCTCCAGCACGTCCTGCAGGGCCAGGCAGTTGATGACCGTGCCCAGCATGCCCATGTAGTCGGCCCGGGCCCGGTCGATGCCGCGCTCGGCCATCTGCCGGCCGCGGAACATGTTGCCGCCGCCGACCACGGCGGCCAGCTCGACCCCGTCGGCCACCACCGCGGCCATCTCCTTGGCCAGGCGGAACACCACGTCAGGGGAGATGCCGAGCGGCTCGTCCCCGGAGAACGCCTCGCCGGACAGCTTGACCACCACTCGCTTCCAGCGGCGGTGCGCCGGTGCTGAGTCGGGCGCGTCCAGCGTCCCTACGGCGGACGGGACGTCCTGGCCGGCGGCGGCGGCCGCTGTCTGGGTCACACCGCCGCTGGCCGGACGTTGTCCTCCGCCGACCGCCATCAGGCCTGGCCCACCTGGAACCGGGCGAAGGCCCGCACGGTGACGCCCTGCTCGCTGAGCAGCTGCTTGATCGTCTTCTTCGGCTCGCGCACGAACGGCTGCTCGGTGAGCACCACGTCCTTGAAGAACGCGTTCAGCCGGCCCTCGACGATCTTCGGCACGGCCTGCTCCGGCTTGCCTTCGTCCCGGGTGATCTGCTCCATGATGCCGCGCTCGTGCTCGACCACGTTGGCGGGCACCTCGTCCCGGGTCAGGTACTGCGGGCGCATCGCGGCCACCTGGTGCGCCACGTCCCTGGCCGCGTCGGCGGACGGCTGGTCCAGCTGGACCAGCACGCCCACGGTCGGCGGCAGGGCCGGGTCGGACTTGTGCAGGTAGGTCGCCACGTAGCCACCCTCGAACAGGGTGTACCGGCCGAGCTCCAGCTTCTCCTTGAGCGAGGCGCTGGCCTCGTCGATGAGCTGCTGGACGGTCACGCCGGGGCGGACCTCCAGGCCGAGCACGGCCAGCCGGTCCGCGGCCCGGTGCTCCAGCGCGGCCTTCGCGATCTGCGCGGCCACGTCCTGGAACACCTCGGTCTTGGCCACGAAGTCGGTCTCGCAGTTGAGCTCCACGAGCACCCCGGCCTCGGTGCCGGCCAGCTCCGCGGTCACCAGGCCGTTCCCGGCGGTCCGCGAGGCCCGCTTGCTCACGTCCTTGGCCCCCTTGACCCGGAGGATCTCGACCGCGGCGTCGAAGTCGCCGTCGGCCTCCTCCAGTGCCTTCTTGCAGTCAAGAAAACCCGCAGCCGTCTGCTCACGCAGCCGCTTTACATCCGCGGCGGTGAAGTTCGCCATGTCCTCATCTCTCGCTGTCTGTACTTGGTTGGGGGTGGCCGGAGCCCGCTGGCCCGGCTGACCCCCGGCCGCCGGCCGGTCCCGGGTCAGGCCTCGGGCTCGGCCGCGGGGGTCTCCGTCGCCTCGGTCGCTTCCGCCTCAGCCGCAGGCTGCTCCGCCTCAGCCGCCGGCTGCTCCGCCTCGGCCACCGGCTGCTCAGCCACGGGCTGCTCCGCCGCGGGCTGCTCAGCCACGGGCTGCTCCGCCTCGGCCGCGGGCTGCTCAGCCACGGGCTGCTCCGCCTCGGCCGCGGGCTGCTCAGCCACGGGCTGCTCCGCCTCGGCTGCAGGCTGCTCCGCCTCGGCCGCGGGCTGCTCCGCCTCGGCCGCGGGCTGCTCAGCCGTAGTGGCGGGGCTGGTCCCGTTGGCGGTGCCATTAGCGGTGCCGTTCGCGACGGACTGGGCCACGGCCTGGTCGTGGGCCAGCCCGCCCTCCAGGACCTGGAGTTCCCACTCGGCCAGCGGCTCCTCGGCGCCGATGTCGCCAGCGGCGGGGGTGGACGGCTTAGCTTCGCCGTCCGCCGCGCCAGCCCGCGCGATGAGCCCATCGGCGACGGCGTCGGCGACCACCCTGGTCAGTAGTGAAACACTGCGGATCGCGTCATCATTTCCGGGGATCGGGTAGGTGACCTCGTCCGGGTCGCAGTTCGTGTCCAGGATGGCGATCACCGGGATGCCCAGCTTGCGGGCCTCGCTGACGGCGATGTGCTCCTTCTTGGTGTCCACCACCCAGATCGCGCTCGGCACCCGGGACATGTCCCGGATCCCGCCCAGCGACCGCTCCAGCTTGTCCCGCTCCCGGCGCAGCTGGAGAAGTTCCTTCTTGGTCATCCCGGAAGCGGCGACGTCGTCGAAGTCGATCTCTTCCAGTTCCTTGAGCCGCTGCAGCCGCTTAAACACGGTGGAGAAGTTGGTCAGCATGCCACCCAGCCAGCGCTGGTTGACGAACGGCATGCCCACCCGGCGGGCCTGCTCGGCCACGGCTTCCTGGGCCTGCTTCTTGGTCCCGACGTAGAGGATGGAGCCGCCGTGCGCGACGGTCTCCTTGATGAACTCGTACGCGGTGTCGATGAAGGCGAGTGACTGCTGGAGGTCGATGATGTAGATGCCGTTGCGCTCGGCCAGGATGAATCGCTTCATCTTGGGGTTCCAGCGCCGGGTCTGGTGCCCGAAGTGCACGCCGCTCTCGAGGAGCTGCCGCATGGTGACGACCGGAGCCATGCCCGCGGTCCCCTTCCTGTTACGCGCCGCGCCTGATCGCGCCGACGCTCTCGGTTGTTCCTGGCGTCCGGGCGCACCCGCCGCGGCATAGCAGCCGCGGACCGGTGGGAAGCGTCCCGCCGGGACCTGCTCGGAACCCTGGCGGCAAGCGGACGCGCGAATTTGACCGTGGAACCGCCCCCACTTCGGCGGCGCTTCTGCGGCCTGTGCAAAGTCTACAGGCTCCAGCAAGACCTCTGGTGCTTCCTAACGCCAATGCCCACTGGCCGGAACCAGTCGGCACCCGGCCCGGAGCCGCATCCCAGCCCTCCACCCGGCCCGGGGCATCTCGAGCCTGCCGTCAGGGGCACGCGGCAGACGGCAGCCCCGCCGTCCGTTACTCCTGTGACGGAAGCGCCAACTGCGACGATCCATCCAGCACAGCCCTTGTTGATGTTGACGTAGGTGCTGCCAGAGGTGCGTCTACGTCAACATCAGCAACTTGGCGATCACGCGGACGATGCGCCGGACCTATCTTCGGAATGATCAAACGTTTGGTGTCGCCAGAGCAGCACCAAACGTTTGATCACGGGCTTGGTCACCCAGGCGAGAGGCTGCCGTGACTGGTGTGATCAGGCGCGGGGGTGGGCCTGGTTGAACGCGGCGTGCAGCCGGGCCACCGACACGTGGGTGTAGATCTGCGTGCTGGCCAGTGACGCGTGGCCCAGTATCTCCTGCACGCTGCGCAGATCCGCGCCGCCTTCCAGCAGGTGGGTGGCGGCCGCGTGGCGCAGGCCGTGCGGCCCGCTGTCCGGCACGGCCGGCACCGCGGCCAGCCTGGCGTGCACCACCCGGCGCGCGGTCCGCGGGTCGAGCCGCCGGCCGCGTGCGCCGAGGAACAGAGCGTGCTCGCTGGCCGGGGTGACCAGCACCGGCAGGCCGGCCTCGGTCCAGCCCCGCACCGCGCGCTCGGCGGGCAGGCCCACCGGCACGGTGCGTTCCTTGCCGCCCTTGCCCAGCACCCGGATCGTCCGGCGCCCGTTATCCAGATCGCCCACGTCCAGGCCGCACAGCTCGCTGACCCGGATGCCGGAGGCGTACAGCAGTTCCATGATCGCGGTGTCGCGGAGCAGCACGGCGCGATCCCGCGGGTCCAGCTCACCCCCGCCCGCGGGCGGGGGTGCCGTGCTGTCCAGCACCGCGGCCACCTGGTCCGGCCGGGGCACCTCGGGCAGCCTGCGCCGGATCCGGGGGGTTCCGAGCAGCGGGCCCGGGTCGGCGGCCAGCAGGCCGCGGCTGTGCGCGAACGCAGTGAACGTGCGGGCTGCGGCGGCGCGGCGGGCCAGCGTGCTGCGGGCCAGGCCGGCCCGGTGCTGGCCGGCCAGCCAGCCCCGGAGCACGGCAATGCTCAGCCCGTCCGGGCTGGTCACCCCGGCCCGGGTGGCGTGCTCCAGCAGGGCGCGGACATCTCCCAGGTAGGCCCGGACGGTGTGCGGCGAGGTGTTCCGCTCGGCCGCCAGGTGCCGCTGGAAACTGTCCAGCGCCCGGCCCAGCGGCTCGGCCAGCTGGCCCGCCGCGTCCTGCGCTGGCTCAGCCATCCACCCAGTGTGGCACCGGCCGGCGGCTACTCCACCGTGACACTCTTGGCCAGGTTGCGCGGCTTGTCCACGTCGTTCCCGAGCGCGACGGCCGCGTGGTAGGCGAGCATCTGCAGCGGCACGGAGAGCAGGATCGGATCCAGCTCCGGCTCGCTCTTCGGCACCCGGATCAGGTGATCGGCCAGCTTGCTGTCCAGGTCGGTGTGCCCGACCGCGACGATCGGCCCGCACCGGGCCTTGATCTCACCCAGCGTGGACAGGTTCTTGTCCAGCAGGTCGTCGTCCGGCACGATCGCGACCGTGGGCAGCTCGGGGCAGACCAGGGCCAGCGGCCCGTGCTTGAGCTCGCTGGCCGGGTAGGCCTCCGCATGCAGGTAGGAGACCTCCTTGAGCTTCTGCGCGCCCTCCCGGGCGACCGGGAAGCCGCGGACCCGGCCGATGAAGAACAGCCCCTGGCTGCCGACCAGTTCGGCGGCGATGCTGGCGATGTGGTCCTCGTCCGCGAGGATCTCCTCGATCTGGTCCGGCAGCGCGCGCAGCCCGGCGATGATCCGCCTGCCGTCGCCGGGTGACAGGTCGTGAATGCGGCCCAGGTGCAGGGCGAGCAGCGCAAACGCCACCGCCGTGGCGGTGAAGGTCTTGGTCGAGGTGACCGAGACCTCCGGGCCGGCGTGCAGGTACATGCCGCCGCCACACTCCCGGGCGATGGCGCTGCCGACCGAGTTGACCACACCGAGCACCTGGCCGCCCTTGCGCTGGAGCTCCTGCACCGCGGCCAGCGTGTCGTACGTCTCGCCGGACTGGCTCACTCCGGCGTACAGCGTGTCCGCCTCCACCACCGGGTTGCGGTAGCGGAACTCCGAGGCCGGCTCGGCCGCCGCCGGGATCCGGGCCAGGTCCTCGATCAGCTGCGCGCCCACCTGCCCGGCGTAGTAAGCCGACCCGCAGCCCAGGACCAGCACCCGGCGGATCTCGCGGAGCTGCCGCGCGTCCATGTTCAGCCCACCCAGGTGCGCGGTATTGAACCGACCGTCGATCCGGCCGCGCAGCGCCCGCTCCACCGCCCGGGGCTGCTCGTGGATCTCCTTGCGCATGAAGTGCGTGTAGCCCTCGGCGTCATACGAGCCGAGGTCGGTGTCGATGATGGACGGCTGCTTGGTGGTGGCCCGGGCGTCCAGGGTGGCGGTGCGGAACCCGTCCGCGCGCACCGTGGCCACCTCGCCGTCATCCAGGTGCACCACCTGGCGGGTGTAGCGGACCAGCGCGGCGATGTCCGAGGCGACGAACATCTCCTTGTCGCCCAGGCCGAGCACGACCGGGCTGCCGTTGCGGGCGGCCACGATCCGGTCCGGCTGCCTGCTGTCCAGCACCACGATGCCGTACGTGCCGACCACCGAGGTGAGCGCCTGGCGGACGGCTTCCTCCAGGTCGTCGGCGGTGCTGGCCGCGATCAGGTGAGCCAGCACCTCGCTGTCGGTCTCCGACTCGAACGTCTCCCCTTCGGCGATCAGCTTGGCCCGCAGCTCGTCGGCGTTCTCGATGATGCCGTTGTGCACGATCGCGATCGGCCCGCACACGTGCGGGTGCGCGTTCTCGTCGCTCGGCTCGCCGTGCGTCGCCCACCGGGTGTGCCCGATGCCGGGACTGCCCTTGAACCGCGCGGGCAGCCCGCCGGTAAGGTCGGCGACCCGGCCCTTGGTCTTGTGCACCCGGATCTCGCCGCTGCGGCTCAGCACCGCCAGCCCAGCCGAGTCGTAGCCCCGGTACTCCAGCCGGGTCAGCCCTTCGAGCAGGATGGGGACGCAGTCACGACCCCCGATATGAGCGACGATTCCGCACATACACTTCCCCCCTGTCAGCCGTAGATGATGCGGCGCAGCTGGCGCTGCGAATAGTCAGGTGGTGGCACCAGCCGCTGCTGCAGCTCAACGGCAATCTGCTGGAAGGCCCGATCGTTGGTGAGGCCGCGTGCCTTCAGCTCGCCGTGACGCCGCCGGACGAACGTCTCCGCTGGCTCGGAGAAATACCCGAGCACCTCAGCGATCAATCGCTCCGCTTCCCCGGTGCCCAGCGTGCTGCTCCGGGTTACATGGGCGACCAGGTCCTCGAACGGTTGCTGCACCCCTGTCACCGCCCCAGCATGAGCGATTCGGGCCCAGAAGGCAAAGATCCTGCCCGAATATGGGCAGGATCTCCCGGAATCAGCCCGGAAATCGCAGCCGCCAGCCGCGCTCGCAGCGTTCCACGTACCCGCCCGCCGCGAGCTGGCCCAGGCACCGCATCACGGTATCGAAGTCCACCCCGGCCGACACCGCGATCCGGGCCGGACCCCACCCGGTGCGTGCCGGGACCGCCTCCAGGACGCTGCGGCTCACCGGATCCAGCTCATCGCGCGGCAGCACCGGGCCGCGCCCGCCCGCCCCGCTGGCTGCCTCATCCAGGCCGAACGACAGCTGGCTGAGCACGTCCGCCGCGCTGGTCACGCACTCCGCGCCCCACTCCCTGATGGCCAGATGACAGCCGGCCGAGGCGGCCGAGGTAACCGGGCCGGGCACGGCCATCAGCGGCCGGTCCAGGTCCCGGGCGTGCCGGGCGGTGTTCAGCGCGCCGCTGCGCAGCGCCGCCTCGACCACCACGGTGCCCCGGCTGAGCGCGGCGATCAGCCGGTTCCGCACCAGGAACCCGGGCCGGGTCGGGGCCCGGCCCGGCGGCCGCTCGCTGACCAGCACGCCGTGCGCGGCGATGGCCTGGAACAGCTCGTCGTGACCGCGCGGATACGGGTCATCCAGCCCGGAGGGCAGCACCGCGATCGTGATTCCCTCGGCGCTGAGCGCGCCCCGGTGGGCCCAGCCGTCGATGCCGAACGTTCTCACGCCTCTAGCGGCTGGACTCCTAGCCGACTCCCGTCGTAAGTACCGCCTGGTCAGGAGTCCAGAGCACTCCTCGCAGGCTGCAACAGCGGTGTTGCATTGGAAGAGGAGCGTTCCCGCTCAAAACACGCTAGGCGTTTTGGCTTATACCGGACATGCATCGAGCTCGTCGGTGGGGGCAATGAGCGTTCCTTGGCTGTGAGTATGAGGAGGCTCAGGGACGCAGGAGGGTCTTGATGGCGCGGCGCTCGTCCATGGCCCGGTAGCCCTCTGGGGCTTCGGACAGGGGAAGGTCGAGGTCGAAGACCTGGCCCGGATGGATGGTCTCAGTCTGGATCAGGTCGATCAGCTGCGGCAGGAACCGGCGCACGGGTGCTGGTCCGCCGAGGAGGTGCACTTCGGCGTAGAAGAGTTCCTCACCGGGCAGGACGACGCCGACGTAGCCAACGTAGCCGTCTGCGCGGGTGGACCTGATCGCTTGCGTCATAGATTCCTGGGTGCCGACGGCTTCGATGACCGAGTGAGCACCGAGTCCGCGCGTGAGTTCCCTGACGATCGCGACGCCTTCGTCGCCGCGTTCGGTCACGATGTCGGTAGCGCCGAATTCCAGGGCTAGTTTCTGCCGGGGCTCATGCCCGGCTCATCGCAATGACGCGGTCCGCGCCAAGCTGCCTGGCGGCAAGGACCGCCAGGAGGCCGACTGCGCCATCTCCGACGTCCCCTTTCCCCGGCCCGGCTATTCAGGGCAGGCTCGCCGCGGGCGGCGCGGGCAAAAATCGCAGGTTGCCCGCTTTGGCGTCTCTGCCGGAGAGCGCAGCGTTCTCCATGGCGAGCAGGTTCAGGACGTTGGCGTAGGTCTGCAGGCGGGCCTCCAGGGTTCGGCTGTGCTCCTGGAGTTCTGCGTGCTTTCGCTGAAGATCCTCGAACGCGTCTGCGGAGCGCAGGTGTGTGGCTCGTCGGGATTCCTGCTTGGCGACCTGGGCTTGGAAGAGATCCTTGAGATCCGGGTGCTGGTGAGTCAGGTGCCAGCGTTTGACGTTCGCTTCGATGGCCAGCTGGGAGACGTTGAGCCGCCCGTTGGAACGGTGCGGGGTTCCGGCGAGGAGACGGTTCATCGCGGCGATGATCGCTCGTCGGTTTGGGTCGGTCTCGTGGCCGCGCGGGACAGCGGTCATTGAACGGTGCTTTCTCGCTCGTGGACTTCGATTATCCGGTGCAGCCGCTCGAGTTCGCGGCGTTCACGTTCGTTGCGGATGGGCGGGGCGAGCGGGTCGGCCACGATGTCCGCGAGCGTGGCGGCACGTTGCCTGAGCTGGTCGATGTCCCTGTCGGTGTATGAGAGGTTGGGGCATCTGGGGCGGCAGTCGTCTTTATCGGGGGTGACCATCGGGTCGTCAACGGTGCCGCGGAGCTGGCATGCGGCGGTGGCGGGGTTGAGCACGCAGGTCATGCCTTCGCCGTGGTGGATTTGCAGGAGAGGGTTGCCTAGCAGGTCCCGGGCAGCCCGCTTCGTCTTCAGGGACCCGGCGGGCGAATTCCCTGCTGGCTGCCGTCACGCGGTAGCGGTAGGTGCCGGCGGCGGGGCCGCTGACATGCTCACCGGCGGCGAGGGCTTGCTCGTCCTCGGCGAGGCCTTCAAGGCGGAACCGGGGTTCCCCTGAAAGTGTTGACACATCGATTGGGCTGATCTTGTCTTGGTCCCGCTTCCGGTAGCTGCCATGTAACCGCCGGAGCGCAGGCGGTGTCCAGGTGGAGGCCCCGCAGGCCCGTCAGGGCCGAGGAGGAACGACCTGGACGCCGCCGAGCACCGGCTGATGCTGGGCAGCGGGGAAGCGGGAGTCATTGTCAGGCCGCCTCTCCGGCCTGAAGGGATTTCTCGTAGTCCACCGGCGACATCATCTCCAGCGCGGAGTGCCGCCGGTGCTGGTTGTAATCATCGATCCACGCCGGGATCCTGGCGCGCGCCTTCGCCTTCGCGGCGAAGTGCTCCAGGGCGCGCAGCTCGAACTCCAGGGTCGAGTGCCAGGACTCGATGACCGCGTTGTCCAGCGCCGAGCCCGGCCGGCCCATGGACTGGCGGATGCCCAGCCGGGCGCAGGCAGAGCGGACCATCCCCGCGGTGTATTCGCTGCCCTGATCGGTGTGGAGAATGACGCCGGGCACCTGCCCGCCGCGCACGGTGACCGCCATGGCCAGCGCGCCGTAGGCCAGCTGCGCGTCGTGATGCTCGCCGAGAGCGAAGCCGAGGATCCGCCGGGAGGCCATGTCCAGCACCGAGGCCAGGTAGAGCTTGCCCTCGTCCGTGGGGATCTCGGTGCCGTCCCCGTACCACTTCGTGTTGATCTGGCCGCCGGGAAGTCCCGTTTCACCAGGTCCGGTGCCCGCCACCGGCCCTTGCCCGGCCGGGTGGTGCCCTTGCGCCTCGCTTGCGCCGGGCCGCCAGGCCCTGCTCGCGCATCTCCGCCGCGACGGTGTTCTCGCTCACCCGCCACCCCGCCTCGCGCAGGTCCGCAGTGATCCGCGGCGACCCGTACTTCCCCTCATGCGCCGCGAACAGCCGCGCGACCTCAGCTCTCAGCTGCTCGCGGCGCTGCGCACGCCGCGGCAGCCGCCCGTCCTGGTGCTTGTAGAACCAGGCGCGGGATACTCCCAGCGCCCGGCAGGCCACCGCGACCGGGATGCCATCAGCCCTGCGGGCAGCGATCATGGCGGCCACGGCTACCGCCCCATCGCGTCCTTGACCCACAGGGCCACGCTGCGTTTGAGGACATCGCGCTCCATCGCCAGCTCGGCGTTCTCCTTCCGCAGCCGGGCCAGCTCTGCCCGCTCGTCCTCGCCCAGCGCGCCGTCGCCCTCGCCGCGGCGGCGCTTGTCCGCGTTCACCCAGTTCCCGAGCGTGCCCTCGTTGATGCCCAGGTCCCGGGCCACCTGCGCGATCGGCTTCCCGGTCTCCCGGACCAGCCGGACCGCACCCTCCCGGAAATCATCATCAAACTTCCTGCGTGTCTCACCCATCGCCATCCCCCTTAAGGCGATGTGTCCACGTTACGAGGGGAAGCCCAGAACAGCCAGTCTTCGAACGCGTACTCGTCGGGGAAACCGGACTCATACGAGCCTGCATAACCCTGGAGCATCCGCGTATAGAGGTGCCCGTACTGGATCGACGCGGCGATCAGGCCTCGGGGCCTGCGCCGGATGAACCAGGCCAGGGTCCGGCGGAACCGGGAGGCCGCCAGGAGCCCGCGGCCGTCGTCGGGGATCTGGTCGGCCCGCCCGTGCTGCTGGCAGTAGGAATTGACCCAGGCCCTGAACGCTTCCAGGTCCTCGGAGATCGATTCGGGGGTGCGGGCGTCTCCGCGTCGCTTGACTTCTGCTTTTCGGTTTAGGGGCTCGAGCCTGGTGGGGAACAGCAGTTGGTTGGGGTGGAGCCGTTCCAGGACTGCGACTGCGGTGGCGACGATCTCGATGACGACCCAGGGGTCGGGCCTGACCTGGCCCTCGGGGATCTTGTTGCCGTCCTCGTCGCGGGCGTCCTTGAAATAAAGCCCGGTCATCAGCCACAGGCCAGTGGCCTGGTCGTGGGTTATGCAGCCGCGGCGCAGGTTGAGGATCTCCCCGGCCCGCGCGCCCGACAGGTAGGCCACGATAACCAAGCAGGCCGTGCTGAGCAGACGGGCAAGGCCGGGAGCCTCGTGGTAGCGGATCCGGTCGGCTCTCCAGGGTCGCCCGTCCACCATCCCTGTCACGGCCTGGCTGAGGCAGGCGTGCTCGGCGACTGGGAGTCCCGCCGTGGAGATCATGCGGCCCACCGCTGTGCGCTTGATCCCGCTAGATCCGTAGTCCAGGATTCGCATGAGATGTCGCCAGTCGATCTCCAGGTTCCCGTTCTCGTCACGGCGCCCGGGGAGGGATTCGCCGCGGTCGCGCAGGTCTTGTAGGTAGACGGCGGTTACCTGCTCTAGCTCCCCCGGCCGGTGCCGGAGTTGCCCTCTGCGGCCCTGGCCGCCTGTGCGACGCCGGCTATCCGGGGTCGTGCTGCGCAGTGCCCGGTACTCGTCGTGGGCGGCGATGATGTCGTCGGCAAGGTCCTCGACGAAACGGATCGCCCATCTCAGCAGCATCTGCATGGTGGGCTCGCCGATGCGGGCGGTGCGGTTCTCCCGGTCATGACGGCTGGTGCCGAGCAGATCTCGAGTGTCCTCTCCGCCCCAGGGCGGAGGTTCGGGCAGTCTCATGTTGGCGGGCAGGATGGCCCGGTGCGCCCAGAGCCTGCGTACTTCCTGCAGCCACCGGTAACCCTGCTCGACAGGAATGTCTTCGCTGATGAGCTCATCCAGGTAGCGGTCAAGCAGTTCAGGCGTGACCTGGCAGAACGCGGTGATTCCTTGCTTGTCGAACCAGGTGAACACGAACTGCAGCGTGTTGGTGAACTTGTGATTGACGGTTCGAACCGCCATCCGGGCGCCGGTGTATCTCAGCGACAGCGAACCCGTGTGATTGAGCAGCTGCCAGACGTAGAACTTCGCGGCCTGCCTGAGAGCAGCAGGCACAAAGCAGAAGTTGAGGGTGACCGAACTGGAGTGGTCTTCGAAGATCGCCGGGTTGAGGTCCCAGCGGTCGTCGCGGAACCGCGACAGGGTTGACATGTTCGTGCCCGGCCGCAGGTCGCGGTTCAGCAGCACCAGGGTGCCGGGCCCGGGCCACTGGGTGCCGTCGGGGATCGCGTCCCCGTCCTGCGGTGCCGGTGCAGGGGTGCTCATCGCAGGTCCAGCTCTCGTCTCAGGAACCGGTCGACCATGGCCCGGTCGGCGTCGGTGGCGTTCCGGCGGGCGTCGGCCAGGGCGGCTTGGTCGTGCTGGCTGAGCAGGTCGGTGAGCTGGGCGTGCGGGCGGGCGAACCGCCGGGCCCATTGCAGTGCGTCGATCTGCTCACGCCGCTGCGACAGCGCGTCGTGGACCAGTACCTGGGCGGGCAGATGCTGAGGCAGCGCGCGGGCGCACTCACAGTCCAGGCAGAGCATGAATGATGCCGGGCAGGGCTGGCCCGGCGGTGCGTGCGGCCCGCCGGTGTGGTCGATGCAGGCCGCCATGACGGTGTCCAGTTCACCGGCGAGCATCCTTTTCAGGATTATTGGGTCCAGGCCGTACTCGGCAGCCACCGCCTCCGGGTCGTTGCGGGCCCGTTCGACGTCGCGGGCAGGCATCGTGGTGAGCGTGCCGCGGGTGCGAGCCTTCGCGGCTTCGCTGGTGAGAGTCTCGGCGACGACCTTGCGGTAACCGGTGATGTTGCCGCGGTTGCGTGCCAGGTAATGCGTGGCGGCGGTGACCTCGGTATGGGCGACCGGTTTCTGGTGCAGTTCGATGTAGGTCAGGCGCAGCAGGTCCAGCCGCACCTGCAGCGGCACCGGATCGCCATCGGCGCCCGGTGCGTCGGCCATCAGCCCGTGAGACCGCCCGAGCCCGCCGATCGGGTGATGACTGCTAAGGGGGCGCAGACCACGGCCGACTCCCCTGCCGCCCTTCTGACAGTAGCCGATGAGCAGCCGGTTCCCGCCCTGCAGGGCGCGAGAGCGGGCGGTCAGCTCGTGCAGCAACGCATAGAGGCCGAAGGAGGTATGCAGTTCGTCCCGAGCGGAGATCACTCCAGGCTCGTCGGGGATGCTGATCCAGTCGGGGACCTCGGCCAGCGCCAGGCTCATGTGGGCGCGATGGCCGCGGCGGAGCTTGCGCAGGTCAACGATGGCCGTGCCTGGGCCTGCGCCGTAGCCATCGGCGCGGTGGTGTGCTGCGGGCGTGTTAAAGATGGCCTCAGGGTTGTGACCGGTCATCACCGCCAGCAGGACCGCGCCAGCGGCCGCCTCGGCCTGGGTCAGGTGCAGCCAGGACACGACCTCCCCCACGGTGCCGTGGCGGAATACCCAATCGGCACAGACGACCTTCCCAGCGGTCCTGCCTTCGGATCTGACCCTGCGCGGGACGTCGCCGAATCGATCGACCCAATCCAGCAGCTCCAAGCGCTGGGCCAGCATGGCGTCGCCGCCTGGATGGAGTTCCCCTGCCCGGAAACGGCCCAGCAGGTCCCGGTTGCCGCGGATCCGGCGGGCGGCGGCGCGAAGATCAGCGCGGGCTGCAACCGCGATGCGCTTGAACTCTGCCCGGCTGTAGCTCATCTTCGGCGCCGGGGGCTGGCGTTTGGGCAGCTGGCCGGCCAGGCGGCCGGCCAGCGCGTCACTGATGCCCTCCACCTTGGCCAGCAAGCTCCTGAGCTCAGCCATGTCCCAGCGAACGCTCTTGAGGTGCTTACGGCTGGCGTAGAAGCCGTCGTAATGCCCGGGAGTCACCTCGGCGGGCTGTTGCGGGGGCCAGGCCAAGCCAGCTAGGTAACGGTCGAAGCAGGTCACTGCCCGGTAAGCCTTATCAACCGATGCCAGCGAAGACAGCCCTGCTCCTGGCGCGGTGCGCGCGGCGAACGCCGCCACCACCGCATCGCGCAGCGCTCCGCCCATGCGCAGGCCCGAGAAGTCATAGTCCCGGACCGCCTGGCCATCCTGGCTGAAACACCGCACCACGCTGCCGCCCGGGCCGTCCACCAGGCCCTTGGCCGTGCGGGGGCCGTCGAGTGGCAGGGCCGCACGGCGGCCGCGGCCGCTCACCCCGCCTCCACCAACGGATCGGTGCGCACCCGCGGATGGCCCGCCAGCAGCTCAGCCATGAACGCCCCGACCGGGAACCCGTCCGCCTGGGCCAGCAGCGTTTCCACCTGCAAGACCCTGAACGGCTCCAGGTAGACGTTCTTGGTCGTCTCCACCCGCCGGTGCCCGAGCATGGTCTGCACCAGGTGCCAGGTGTCGCCGAACTGCTCACGGAAATCCGCGCGCTCTTCCTCGGACAGGTGCCCCAGCCTGGCTGCGTGCACCAGCCCGCCGATCGCCCACCACTTCAACGCGAACGAGTGCCGCAGCATGTGCGGCGTGCAGGTGAAGTTCTCCAGCCCCAGCGCCTGGATCCGGTCGTTCGCGACGTCGAAGGTGTGCTCCCAACCACGCCCCTCCCGGGGCAGACCGTCCTCATTCAGCCACAGCGCCAGCGGCTCCAGGCCCTGTGCGGTGCGGCAAAACAACCGCAGACGAGTGCGCGGGCCGATGTCGTTCCACAGCCACCTCTCCTCCCCGTGACCGGCCTGAAGGGTCACCGCGGCTGCCCCGTCGGTGGCCAGTGCCAGCTTCAGCCCGTTCAGTTGCTCGTAGCGCCCCGTGGCCTGTGCCCGGCGCACTGCGGCCGCCCGGGCCCCCTCGACGTACGACAGCAGGCCCTTCATCGCCGAGCGGGGTGTCCAGTACAGATGCCCGTACCTTCCCTTGGCGCAGCGATCAGCGAGTTTGCAGGTGTAGTAACCGCGCCGCCGGTCGTAGGCGGGCAGTTCGGGCAAGACCACGCTCGCCCACTCCGACACCCTCAAGCCGGTGCCGTAAAGCCCGTCGCAGAACGCCGCGTCCCGCTCGCCGTTACGCCCCCGCCACCAGCGGTCAGGCCGCCCCGACAGATCCAGGCCGCGGACGCCGAGATCACGCCACCTCGCGTAGCCACGCGGATCGAGCCATTTCACGTCCTGCTGGCGCCGGGCCCTGGGGGCCTCGATCTCGTCGAACGGGTTGACGATGCCATGCTGCTTGCCCACGACCTTGTAGAACTTCTTCAACCCGGCCAGGTCACGGGCGAAAGCACTGGCCTGCACCCGCCCCGTGTTCTGTGGGTCGGTGAGCCGCCAGAACACGAACTCCTCCGCATCGTCCTCGCCGGCCTCCCACCAGTTCACGCCACGGGTCAGCAGGAAGTTGAGCCACACCTTCAGCGAGTAGGTGTAACTCCGGCTCGATCGCTCGGACAGCTTCCGCCACTTCGCCGAGGCCAGGCACGCGTTGATCCGCAGATCGGGCCAACCATCGGGTCCCAGGAAGAACGGCTGGCCATCCCGGCCGCCCCGCGCCTTCACCCACGACGTAAGGTCCGGTGCGAACTGGGTGCCCAGCTCCGCCAACTCGCCGAACGACCGGCCGAAGTCATAGTGATGCACCTGCCAGCGAGCAGCCTCGTCGCCAGCAGCCATCCAACCATCATCGACTCGGCCCGCTGAGAAATCCCGGCGGCGCGCCGGCTCGGCAGACGTCTCCCGAGGGCGACTCAACTGCCCTGCCTCACCGCGTTCACTTGACTGTCCAACCGTCCCCGAACCGCGTATCAAGTGATCGCGGACCAGCGCCGACTGGAAGAACGCCTGGCCGGCGCCAGGGATAACAACCGTTCCTGGACAAGCGAGTCGCCCAGCTGGAAGGGCAACTCGCCGGTCACCTGACGCCCCACGTGCGCCAGCCCCTGGCCTGACGAAAGCGGCGGGCAGACGCCGAAGTCGGGCACTACCAGTCAGGGGATGACCGGCCCTGACGACTCCGGCCGTACATCGAGTAGGGCGTCACTGATTACGACTGCCTTTAGCGGGCGGCCAATCCGTCGGGCGCATAACAGGTGGTCGGACCGTCGCCTTGCGGTGAGGACGCGTTGCCCTGGTGGAAGAGGCGGATCTCGGACGGGGCGCGTGTCAGCTCGTCGTCCAGGGCCGGATCTTCTCGGGGTTGCGTACTGCCCAGATGTGCTTGATCCGGTCGCTTGTGATGTCGAACGCGAACACCGTCACGACGCCGTCTAGCCGGGCCACCAGGCCGGGCTGGCCGTTGACCATACGCTCGTGGATTATCACGTTGAGTGCCCTGTCGGCGATCCCCGCGTAGAAGCGCGCGATCTGCTCGGCCCCCTGGACCTGTGGGGCTCGATTATTCGATCTGGCCTGGCTGGTGGCATCTTCCAGGCTGAGATCATCTCTGAGTGATCTTATCGAGCGTCTATCTGATCGTGCGCAGTCTGCTCGCCTGCCTGATGGTGCTGGGCCGTGGTGAGGTGTCCAAGGATGCCGAACTGCTGGTCCTCCGGCACGAGAACGTGGTGCTGCGCCGTCAGATCGGCCGGGTCCGTTACCGGCCGTCCGACCGGTTGTGGCTCGCCGTACTCTCCCGGCTGATTCCGCGGCGCCGGTGGGGCGAGGTGTTCGCGGTGACCCCGGCGGCGCTGCTGGCCTGGCACCGGCGACTTGTCACACGCAAGTGGGACTGCACCAGCCGGCGGCGTCCTGGACGGCCGCCCACGGCAGCCGCGATCCGCAAGCTCGTGATCCGCATCGCGACGGACAACCCGAGGTGGGGGCACCGCCGGGTGCAGGGCGAGCTTGTCCGGCTCGGCCACTCGATCGCGGCCTCCACGGTGTGGCAGATACTGCACGACGCCGGGATTGATCCCGCGCCCCGCCGCCGTGGCCCGACCTGGAAGCAGTTCCTGACCGCCCAGGCCGCGGCATCCTCGCGGCCGACTTCGTCCACGTTGACACCGTGCTGCTCCGGCGCATCTACGCGCTGATCGTCATCGAGCATGGCACCCGCCGGGTTCACCTGGCCGGCATCACCGCGCACCCTGACGGCGCCTGGACGACGCAAGCGGCCCGTAACTTCCTGATGGATCTCGGCCCGCGCGCGGCGTCTGTCAAGTTCCTGATCAGGGACCGGGCGGGCCAGTTCACCGATTCCTTCGACGCCGTGTTCCAGGCGGATGGCATCAGGATTCTCGCCAGTCCGCCGCAGGCACCCAGGGCGAACGCCATCTGCGAGAGGATCATCGGCACGCTGCGCCGTGAGGTATTCGACCACCTGCTGATCGTCAGCGAGCACCACTTACGCCAGGTGCTGACTGAATACCTCGTGCATTACACCACCGCCCGGCCGCACCGCGCCCTGGGCCAGCTCGCACCGGACCAAGCTCACACCTGGCCACCGCAGATCAACCTCGCCGAGCACCGGATCCGGCGAAAACAAGTCCTCGGCGGGCTCACGAGCGAGTATCAGATCGCCGCATGACAGCCCCGCGCCGTGACGAGGATTTCCAGGTCACCGCCGTGATCGAGTATTCGAGCCCAACACGGTGTTACGGGCCAGGCCCTAGTCCAGCGGCGATCGATGGGACGCTGCGGTTGCCGGCGAGGCGCTGGTGGATGGCGCGCGGCGCTACCGGGTCCGCTCGGCGATCTGCCTCCTGCGCCGGCCGGCCCCAGGCTGAACAGGTGTGCCCTGAGCATCCAGAACAGCCTGAAATTGCAGGCAGGCCGTTCTGGCGGGCGCTCCAGACATCGCGTGGCTAGAGGGTGATTTCCAGCGTTTGCATGCCGCCGAAGTCCATCCACATGCGGCCGCCGCCTTCGACGATCTTGACCAGGGCGTTGTCACAGTGCGGGCAGCGCAGCACGATCCCGGCGCCCCGGAAGACGTGCATCGCCCCGACCGGCCCGGCCGCCCCGCAGTTGCCGCAGGTCCCGGTGGTGGTGGTCATCTCGACGGCGAACACCTCGCCGAGCATGCCCGCCACCGCGTTGCCGTCGAGCATCAATTCGTCCATGTCAGCTTCCTGTCGGCCCGAACCGCTCGGTCTTGATGTGCTGCGGCTGGTGCCCCAGGTGCACCAGCGCCTCGGCGACCGTCTCGGCGAATGGTGTCGGGCCGCAGACGTAGATGCGTGGCTGCTGCTGTGGGCCCGGGCCGACGTCGGCCAGCATGCCGGCGTCGACGCGGCGCGCATATCCCGTCCAGCCGGGCGGCTGTGACGCGGTCAGCGTGTGCACGACGGTGAGGCCGCCGCCGTTGCGCCGCTGGAGTTCGTCGCGGTAGATGATGTCGTCCCAGCCGCGTGAGGACACCAGCAGCCGCGTGTCCACCTCGGTCCCGGCGGCGGCGCGGAGCCGGATCATCGCCATCAGCGGCGCGAGGCCCGATCCGCCGGCGACCAGCAGGAGCGGGCCGCCGTCCGGCGGGTCCCAGACGAAGTAGCCGCCGACCGGGCCGCGCAGCTCGATCTGGTCGCCCGGGCGCAGCTCTCCGGTCAGGTACGGCGAGACCTCGCCGTCGCCGATCCGTACCACGGTGAGCTGGAGCCGGGTGCCATACGGCGCTGAGGCGATCGAGTAGCTGCGCTCGGCCTGGTAGCCGTCGTCCGCGGTCAGCCGGACGTCCACGTGCTGCCCGGCGCGATGGCCGGGCCAGCCGGGCACGTCGAGGGCGATCGTCTTGACGTGGGGTGTCTCCTCGACCACGCCGATGACGTCCGCGACCTGCCAGGTCAATCGCCCCAGTACCGTTGTTCCCTCCACGGGTCTCCGTAGTTGTGGTAGCCGTTGGTCTCCCAGAAGCCGGGCTCATCGGCCGCCGCCAGCCGTAGCCCCCGCACCCACTTCGCGCTCTTCCAGAAGTACAGGTGGGGTACCAGCATCCGCGCCGGGCCGCCGTGCTGCGGGTCGAGCGGCTCACCGCCGTAGCTGAACGCAACCCACGCCTGGCCGCCCATGAGGTCCTCGAGTGGCAGGTTGGTCGTGTAGCCGCCGTCGGAGAACTGGATGACGTACTCGGCCGCGGTCTCGATTCCCTCCAGCAGGGTGTCGATGGAGACGCCCTGCCACAGGGTGTCCAGTTTGGACCACTTGGTCACGCAGTGGATGTCACGGGTGACGTCCTCGGCCGGCAGTGCGCGGAACTCATCCCATGTCCAGCGGCGCGGCTCATCTACCTCGCCCACGATCGTGAAGCTCCACCGGTCCAGCGGCGTATGCGGGGTCGGGCCCGCCGACAGGACGGGAAAGTCCCTGGTCACATACTGGCCCGGCGGTACCCGGCCTGGCGGGGCGTCGCCGCGGCGGCCCCGGAAGCCCCGGGAGATGATCGGCGGCATTCGCCCTCCCCCAGTAGACTCCCATCCTCTCCCAGCATGCCAGGCGTGACAAGCGCTCCCCTCAGGCCCTGGGCTGCGATGTTACCCACCTGGCCGCATGCTGCCGGAACCCTTATCCGGGATCACCGGCGCATCCAGCCCGGCGCCAGACGCCCATCACCGGGCCGGTCTGCACGCAGGCATCCGCGGCAGGCGCTGCTGCTGGGCGGCCGGCGGAAGCCCGGCCGCGTGGCTGTGAGGCCGTGCTCACTGCCGGCCTGATGTCTAGGTGCCAGGCGAGGCGTTGCCGGGCGCTGAGGTACCCCTGCGCAAACGGAACCGGTAGACCATTAGCCTGGGAGCAAGAGGCCAGCCAAGATTTCTTGCTGCACCCGCGGTAACCGGACCTCAAGGAGCAGTTACGCTGACCCGGCCCTGGGGCAAGGAGAACGGCGCCCGATGTCTCATCACTTCGGCACTCCAACGGGCGGGAACGACCCCAGGCTCAAACTGTGTGACTTCTACCTCTTCGAGGGCGCTGCGGGATTGACGGTCATGGCCATGCCCGACAATCCCGGGGCCGTCCCGGGCGCCCCGCGCCGTTCCACGATGAGAGTCTCCACGCCTTTGGCTTCGACACCGGCAACGACCTGCGTGAGGACGTGTCTTTAAGGTGAGCTTCGGCGCCGCCGGCCATGACCGTGGCGGAAACGACGACCGGCAGACGTTCGGGGTCCGCCGGGCCACCGGCCCGGGTCCCCGGGGCGGGCCCGGCCGGGGAACTGCTCACCAACAGCATCACCTCCGAAGCCAGCGGCTCAGCCCAGGGCGTCCAGGCCTTCGCGGGCGTGGCCGGGGACGTGTTCGCGGGCGGCGGCTCGGCGCTGGAGGCCTACGAGGCCCCCAGCGCCCTGGGCCAGTACACGCCCGAGATGTTCGGCAACCACCTCAACCTGTTCCAGACCCGCCACGTCGCGGTCATCGTCGTGGAGGTTCCCACCAAAACTGATCGAACGGGGGCTGGTACACGGCTGGGTCACCATCTCCCTGTCCGGGCACGCCCCGCAGACACAGGTCGCCCGCTGGGGGCTGCCGCTTCTGACCCACCTGTTCATGCGGGAGGCGCAGATGCGGGAAGACTTCAACCGCACCCCTCTCTGGGGCGGCAACGACAGATTTACCGCCCAGATCGCCGGGGTGGTCAGGGAGACCACACGGCGGGCGGGCACGACGGCCAGCCCGGCGAACTACGCCCAGCGGTTCCTGGCCAGGCTTGGCCCGCTGACCCTGCCCCTGCCAGCTCGGCACCACGGCCTCGTTCGACTACACCGGATTCACGGCCGCGCGCTGGCGGACGACGTCATGGACATCATGCTGTCCCTGCGGGCCAACTTGCCGCTCGGCGACGGCGTTGCTCCCGACCCGGCCCGCACCCACGCCGGCTTCCCGTATTTCGGCCAGACAGCCTGAAGGAGTGATTGACCACATGACCGCCACCGAGCCGATCGACGCGGGGATCGCCCGCCAGATCGGGCACTACGCTGACGCGGTGCGGGTACCCGCCGGCTACGACCAGATCCTCGTCTCTGGGACACCAGGGCTCACCCCAGACGGCTCACTGGCCGCTGACATAACCGGCCAGGCCACCCAGGCCTGGCGCAACATTCAGGCAACCCTCAACCAGGCCGGCGCCAGCCTGTCCGACATCGTCAGTGTCCGCCAATGGCTCACCAGCGCCGAGGACACCCCGGCCTACGTGGAAGTCCGCAGCAAATTCATCACCCACAAGCCGGCCTTCATGCTCGGCGTGATCCCCGGACTGGTCCGGCCAGGCTTCCTCATCGAAATAGAGGTGGTGGCCGCCGTCCCCGCCGGCGGCGGCAACCCGGGCCAGTAACCAGCCATACCCGGGCCGCCAGTGCCCGCGATGGCTCACCCGAGGGCCACCGTCCTGCGTGGGCTGGAACTGCCCGGGCACACGCCGAACGGCTGGCCGGATGACGGCCGCTCGCCGTCGCAGCCGCCCATGATCTGGTCAGCCTTGGCTGGGTACCGGCCAGGAGCGGGCCTGCCTGCCCCTAGCCCCTCCAGCCGGCGGGCTGACCACCCCGGGGACGTGACCGCACAGGGCCCCTCGCGTCGTTGCCCTAACTGTGAGCATCCGCAGCCAGGGACAGCGGGGCCAGAGCGGTCGGCCCGGTACTGGCTGCCGACTCGTCAGCGTCGGTGACTAGCGACGCAGGATGAGCCAGACCAGGGGTGCGAGTGTCGGTGTGCTCTCGGCCAGCCGGATGAGGCAGAGCCGGACGGTGCGGTCCCAACGGGCCAGCGCGTATTGAAGCCTCCCGGAGTGCCTGGAAACTCCGGGGAGGCTTCAGTGAACCGGTTGGCGGCGGCGTTGCGTGATCCTGCGGTGAGGGGCTGGCGGCAGGCTTTGGCGCGCATCCGGGGCAGCAGATGCCAGGTGGCGAACTGCCGGAGCAGCTGTACGTGCCGGGGGTCGCTGACGGCCGGTAGCTGGCTGCGGCACCAGTGTTCGAACTGCAGGACCTGCCGGTCGATGCGGGCAGGGCGCCGGAGGCCATGAGCAGGTCACGCAGATGCGCGGGGCCCGCCAGTTTTGGGACCCCGCGCAGCGCGTCATGGGTCAGCGGGATGTCCCCGCGCGCTAGGCCGCGCAGGTACCGCTGCCTCGCTCACCGAAACACATCGGCGTGATGATCGACATCGCGCAACATGCCGGGGACAAGAGCACGGCCGGAGGCAGCATCACCGTGATGAGCGGCACCGGACCCCGACGGCCAGCGCCGGGGCTCCTCGTCGCGGCCGCCGCCGGCCCCGGCCTGTCCGCCGCTGCAGCTGTCCTCGCCCTCGAACTAGCGCCGGTCCGCGTCAACCTCCTCGCCGCCGGCTTTCGTCGACCGCCCGCTCCCAGCCGCGCTGCTCGGCGATCGCCTGGACACCCGCCGGCAGCAGCTGTGCGAGCGGTTGCCCGTCCGTCACGTCGTCCGGCCCGGCGACGTCGCCGGCCTCGCCATCCACCTGATGACCAACACCGCGCTCACCGGCGCCACCTTCGACATCGACGGCGAGCAGCAGCTGGTCACCGGGTTGCAGGCCACCTGTCGCCGTCAGGGGCTGCTAGCGTTGCCGGGACGTGCCGACTGGTGAACGTCGGCCCATCTTTCCTGCGCCGCGCACCGAGCCCGGATGGAACGGCCGATGACTGAGCCCGATGAGGAGCCGGGCCGGGGGCGTCGCCGGACAGCGTGGGCGCGCGATCGGTCGGCGCCGCTGGGTGCGTTCGTGCGGACCGAGTCGGGCAGCGCGATCGTGTTGGTCGCCGGCATCGTCGCCGCGCTGGTGTGGGCAAACGTCGACGACTTGTCCTACGAGACGGTATGGCGGACGGACTTCTGGATCGGCCTGGGCCGGTACGGGATCACCCAGGATCTGCGGACCTGGCTCAACAGCGGCCTGATGACCCTGTTCTTCCTCGTCGTCGGG
The DNA here is from genome assembly GCA_963758575.1 of uncultured Actinomycetes bacterium. Classification (GTDB taxonomy): domain Bacteria; phylum Actinomycetota; class Actinomycetes; order Streptosporangiales; family Streptosporangiaceae; genus RYN-230. The sequence continues at coordinate 30,487 of CAVWWE010000054.1, read as the reverse complement.
CTGGAGACCCGCCGCGAGTTCGACCTCGGCGATCTGCGCGAGCGCCGCCGGTTCGTGCTGCCGCTGGTGGCCGGTGTGGCCGGCATGGTGATTCCGGTCGGGATCTACCTGCTGATCAATGAGGGACGGGCCAGCGTGCACGGCTGGGGCGTGGCCATGTCAACCGACACGGCGCTGGCGCTCGGTGTGCTCGCCGTCCTGGGCCGGGACATCCCCGACCGGATGCGAGTGTTCGTCCTGACCGTGTTCGTCGTCAACGACCTCGCGGCACTGGCGGTGATCGCCGTCGCCTACAGCGGCCGGGTCGCGGTCACTCCTATTGTGGTCGCCGCCGCCGCGTACGCGCTGCTACTGCTCGCGGTGCGCCTGCGCCTGCCGCAGCGAAGCGTCTTCGGCACGCTCGGCATCTGCATGTGGGGGGCGCTACGCGCAAGTGGCGTCGACCCGATCGTAGCCGGGCTGGCGATCGGGCTGGCCGCACCCGCCTACACTCCGGTCCGCGACGAGTTGCAGACCGCGACCGGGCTCGTCCGGCGGTTCCGGGAACAACCCACACCTGAACTGGCCCGCACTGCCCGGGTGGGGCTCTCCGCTACGCTCTCGCCGAACGCACGGCTGCAGATCTTCTACCACCCGTGGACCAGCTACCTCATCGTCCCGCTGTTCGCGCTAGCCAACGCCGGCATCGTGCTCAACGCCGGCTTCCTGCGCTCCGCCTACACCGCGCCGGTCACCCTCGGCGTGCTCGCCGGCTATGTCGCGGGCAAACCGCTGGCCGTAGTGGCCAGTTCCTGGCTGGTGACCCGGAGCAGCCGCGGACGCATCCGTCCCCCGGTCGGCGGTGCCGCAGTGACCGCGAGCGGCACGATCGCCGGCATCGGGTTCACCGTCGCCCTGCTCATCGCCGCCCGCGCGTTCACCGGGCCCGAGCTGGACCAGGCCAAGCTCGGCGCGCTCACCGCAGCACTGCTCGCCGCCGCGCTGACCTGGCTCGTCCTGCGACTCACTGCCCTGCTGCCAGCCCAGCGACGGACCCGCGTCCTGCTCGGCGACCCGCGGCTGATCCAGGATCTGATTCCCGCCGTCGACCCCGACCGCGACCACATCCGCGGGCCACATCACGCCGCCGATCACCGTGATCGAATTCGGCGACTTCGAATGCCCCTACTGTGGGCAAGCTGAGCCCGTCGTCCGGGAACTGCTCACTGACACCACGATCCGCTATGTCTGGCGGCACCTTCCCCTGACCGACGTGCACCCCCGGGCTCAGCTCGCCGCCGAAGCGGCCGAAGCCGCCGCCGCCCAAGGCACCTTCTGGCCCATGCACGACCTGCTCCTGCAACACCAGGACGCCCTCACCCGCGCCGACCTGCTCCGCTACGCCGGCCAGCTGCACCTCGACACCACCCGCTTCGGCTCCGACCTCGACCAAGGCGCATCCGCAACACGCATCGCCCAAGACGTAGAATCCGCCGACCTATCAGGCGTATCCGGAACCCCGACATTCTTCGTCAACGGACAACGTCACTACGGCGCCTACGACATCACCACCCTCACCGCCGCCATAACCACCGAACGCCAACGGATCAGCAGCAAACCACCAAGCCAGCCCGGCAGCGGCGACCACATGAACATGTGATCTGAGTAGCCCCACGCACGCACGCTTCTGCGATTGAGCGACACGAGGGACTGTAATTTCAACGGTCGGATAGCCCGGGGGAATCTCACCCCCGGGCCTCCACAGATCCGTGCGTAACAGTCTCCCGTTACACGGCTCTTGCCGTCCTGGTCATCCGGCGGCCGGTTTCACCCAGGCCCAGTGTGCGAAGTACCGCGGCTTTGCTGCTGCCGCGCCCGCCAGTTTCCTGATGGCTTTCTTCCAGGTGCTGTGCTTCTTGTACTTCTTCATGATCCAGCGCAACAGGTAGGTGTTGATGCGCCGGAGCACGGGATACAGCGCCGACGGGTAGAAGGCCCCGTAGTAGGCGACCCAGCCCCGTATCTTCGGGTTGATCAGCTTCGCGATCTCCCGTCCGTCCGAGCTGGTCCACCGGTGCAGCCGCCAGGACCGCACCTCGGCACTGATTTTCTTCGGGCGTCCTTGCTGATCGCGGGCAGGAAGGCGGTAAACACCTTCCCGTCCTTGCGCTGCGCCCGCCGTGGCCGGAACGTAAAACCCAGAAACGTGAACAACGTGCTCTCGTGCGAGCCGCGCCGGTTGCTGTCCTTGCAGTACACGATCCTGGTCTTGTCCGGGTGCAGGCCCAGCCCAACATCCGCCATCCTGCTCTCCAGCGCCGCCAGCACGTCCGTTGCCTGCTGGAGGCTCCGGCAGTGGATGACCGCGTCATCGGCGTAACGCTCGAACCTGACGGCGGGGAACTCCCGCGCCAGCCACAGGTCGAACGCGTAGTGCATGAACAGGTTAGCGAGCACGGGCGAAATCGCCGACCCCTGCGGGGTCCCGCGATCCCGCTCCTGCAAGGCCCCGCCGGGCAGCTGAAGCGGAGCGGCCAGCCACCGCTTCACATACAGCACGATCCAGCGGGTCTCCTGAGCAGTGTGCGCCTCGATCGCCCTGACGATCAGGTCCCATCGCACGCTGTCGAAGAACTTCCGGATGTCCAGATCGATCACCCAGCCGAACTCCCAGCAGCGTTTGCGGCATACCGCCACCGCGTCCAGCGCGCCCCGCCTCGGCCGGTACCCGTAGGAGTCGGGACTGTAATTTCAACGGTGTAACTCCCGAGACGGAGGAGACACCAGTGACAGACGTGACGATCAGCCATGCCGGGGACGGAGCGGAGCTCTCGGCGGCCGATGAGCAGCTGCTGCGCGAGCTTACCGAGCGGGCCCGCACCGGCGGGCTGAAGCTGACCGGCGAGGGCGGGCTGCTGGGCAAGCTGACCAAGATGGTGGTCGAGGGTGCCCTGGAAGGCGAACTGGATGACCACCTCGGCTACGGCAAGCACGACCCGGCGGGCCGCAATGGCAGCAATTCCCGCAATGGGCACCGGGCCAAGACCGTGCTCACCGAGGCCGGGCCGGTGGAGCTTTCGGTGCCGCGGGACCGGGATTCGAGTTTCGAGCCGAAAATCGTCGCCAAAAGGCAGCGGCGGCTGACCGGGGTGGAGGAGATGGTGATTTCCCTGTCGGCGAAAGGGCTGACCCACGGGGAGATCAGCGCGCACCTGGCCGAGGTCTACGGCGCCGAGGTGTCGAAGCAGACTATTACCACGATCACCGACCGGGTGATGGAGGGCATGGCGGAATGGCAGAGCCGGCCGCTTGACCCGGTTTATGCCGTCCTGTTCATCGATGCTATTAACGTGAAGATCCGCGAAGGCCAGGTCGCCAACCGGCCCATCTACCTCGCCCTGGGCGTCACCGTGGACGGCGAGCGTGACGTGCTGGGACTGTGGGCCGGCGAGCACGGCGACGGGGAAGGAGCCAAGTTCTGGCTGCGGATCTTGTCTGAAATCAAGAACCGCGGCGTGCGGGACGTGTGCATGCTGGTCTGCGACGGCCTGAAAGGCCTGCCCGATGCGGTAAGCGCGGTCTGGGAGAAGACGGATCGTGCAAACCTGCATTGTTCATCTCCTGCGGAATTCCTTCAAGTACGCCTCGAAGAAAGACTGGGGCGTCATCGCGAAAGACCTCAAGCCCGTTTACACGGCAGCGTCCGAGGCGGAGGCGCTCGACCGGTTCGCCGAGTTCTCCGGCAAGTGGGAGAAACGCTACCCGGCTATTATACGGCTGTGGGAGAACGCGTGGGCGGAATTCGTGCCATTCCTTCAGTTCGACCGGGAAATAAGAACCGTCATCTGCACGACCAACGCCATCGAATCGATCAACGCCCGGCTGCGGCGCGCCGTGAACGCCCGCGGCCACTTCCCCACCGAGCAAGCCGCCCTCAAGTGCCTGTACATGGCGATCATGAGCCTGGACCCGACCGGCCAGGGCCGCAAGCGGTGGACCAACCGGTGGAAGGCAGCCCTCAACGCCTTCGACATCACCTTCGACGGCCGCCTCAGCGCGGGGCGGAAGTAACAACCAGAGACAGAAGTTACACCGTTATCTTGACAGACCCTAGGAGTCCGGATGGAACACCGGTTCCACCGCCTTCTCCAGACGGGCAGCCGCCACGGTCTGCGCGATCCTGTCCGCGACAGTCGGGACGCGTGCTTCATACTGCGATCCTTTCCAGGCGTTGTGCGGCTTGGGCTTTGACCTCGGCGGGGAGCTTGTATGAGCTGGCGATTCGCCGGAGGCATGCCTGTTCGACGTCGGGGGTGAAGCGGATCCACAGCCGTCCGGCCGGGCCGCGGCGGGCGGGCACATGTCCCCATTCTGCCCAGGCGTAGATGACGTCGGGCTTGACGCCGAGGCGGCGGGCGACGTCAGCGATGCTGTGCTCCTGTTCGCGGCGGGGCGCGGGGTCGGTGTTGTGATGCTGGTGGGCGGAGCCGGCGGCGCGGTCACGGCATGCGGCTTCCACGTCGGGCGGGAAGGGGATGGCCCAGCGCCCGGCCGGGCCGCGGCGGGCGTGCAGGTATCCGGCGTTGATCCAGTAGTGGATGGTGCCGGTGGACACGCCGGTGAGCTGGGCGACCTGCCGCGGGGTGAGTTCGCCGGGTTCCAGCAGCCCCGGGTAGGGGATGTGGTGGTAGCTGCGCAGGTTGGCGGCGGCGACCCCGTCGAAGGGCTGCCCGGTGCCGGTGCGGTGCCCGGCGTTGTTCAGCGCGGCGGCGAGGGCGTTGTTATCCAGGCCGGGGCCGATGCGGCGGGCGAGCTCGATCGCGGCCGGGTCGGTGCAGCGCAGCTGGACGGCGCTGCGGCGCCGGGTGACCTGGACCTGCTGGCTGGCGCCGGACTTCCAGCGCAGGCCGACCGAGATCTGGGCCGGGTCGTCAGCGGAGGGGGTGATGGTGACGTCGGCCAGCAGGGTGCGCAGCAGCCGTTTGCGGTCCTTGTCGCTGGTGGTCGGGGCCGACCAGAGGGCGGGCAGGCCGGCGATAGTGGCGGCGAGCTGCCCGGGGCTGGGCAGCTCGGGGCGGGCGGAGCGCTGCGTGGCCAGTGCCGCCTCGGCGTCGGCCAGGCCGGTGAGCCTGGCCTCCCACCGGGCCTCCAGGGTGCGGGCGACCAGCCGGTTCTCCGGTTCGCAGGCCAGGAAGGCCCGTTCGGCGCGGTCGGCGTCGTAGCGGGCCCGCTCGACGGCCAGCTCGGCGGCGCGGACCGACCGCTGCCGCCGGGTGGTGACCTCTTCGGCGGCGGCCAGTGCCAGCGCGACCTGCCCGGGCTCGACCGCAGCCAGCAGCGCGGGGACCACGGCGTCATCGATGCTGTCGGCGCGGACCGACCCGCACAGCGGTGTGGCGACGTGGTCGGCGCGGGAGTGGGAGCACTCATAGCGGGGGTAGCGGTCCTGGTAGCGGACCTGCATCGAGCGGCCGCAGGCGCCGCAGAACACGATCCCCTGGCACAGCGCCGTGCCTTCGCGGGGTGGCCGGGCGCCGGCGTTGGTGCGGTTGGCGGCCAGTTTTGCCTCGTTGGCCAGGTAGTCCTCCCAGGTGATGTAACCGGGGTGGTGGCCGGGGATCAGCACTTCCCACTGGTCGCGGGGCAGTTCGGTGACCGAGGAGCGCACGGACCCGTCCGGGTCGACGACCTGGCGGGAGCGGCGCCGCCCGAACACATACGCCCCGGCGTAGGCCGGGTTGCGCAAGATCCCGGCGGCGCGGGCGTGGGTGAGCCGGCCCCAGCGCAGCTGCCCGGCCCATACCCCGCCGTAGGCGCGGCGCGGAAAGCGCGGCCGGCGAACGCCCCGGCCACCCCGTAGGCCGATCCGGTGGCGGCGAACGCGGCGAACACGTCGCTGATCGCGGCGGCGACCTCCATCGGGGTCGATGACCACGTTGTCCTCGTCGTCGTAGACCAGCCCGACCGGCAGTGGGACGCGCAGCTCGCCGCGGCGGGCGGCGGCCCGCTTGGCCTCGTTCATCCGGCTGGTCAGCCAGTGCAGCTCTGCCTCGGACATCTGGCTCTTGAGGCCTAGCAGGAGCCTGTCGTTGATGTCGGACAGCTCATAGACGCCATCGTTGTCGATGACCAGGGTGGCGGTCAGGCGGGCCAGCTCGAGCAGGCGGGCCAGGTCGGCGTTGGAGCGGGCGAGGCGGGAGACTTCCAGCCCGAACACCGCCCCGACCTCGCCCAGGCACACCCGGGCGACCAGCTGCTTGAACCCGTCCCGATGGCTGGCGCTGCGCCCGGACAGGCCCAGGTCGGCGTCGATCACCTCGATGTCGGCAGCGGCCCAGCCCAGCCGGGCCGCCTGGCCGGCCAGGTCGTACTGGCGCAGCGTGGACTCGGTGTGCTCGCGGACCTGCACCAGGGTCGACTGGCGGACATACACGATCGCCGCCCGCTCCAGGTGGGCGCGGGTCACCTTCGACTCGCCGCGGATCACCGCCGCTCACCTCCGTCACCGGCACCGGCACCGGCACGGCAGCGAGCGCGGATTCGGCCATATTGGCCAGCACGGCGACCATCTCCGCCTGCACGCACCCCGCCGCCGGGCCCGGCGGCACAAGGACACAGGCAGCGGCCATGGCCTAGTCCAGTTCCCGGCGGGCCAGCAGCTCCAGGTTGATCGCCGAGATCTCCTCCAGCATCCCGCGCAGCCTGCGCGAGGTCTCCACCTGCGCGCGGACCGCGTCCGCCAGCCCGGCCGGCACGTAGACCAGGCGCCCGGCGACCTGCAGATACACATACGGCCCGTGCGGCTCGCCCCGGGTGCACCGGCATCCCTCCTTCCCGCAGCTGCGGTGCTGTTCGACCAGCGCGCCCGGCAGCAGCACCGCCCGCCTGCGGCAAGGCGGCCACCAGCGCGGCGCGGCGGGAGCGCAGCTCGGCCGTGGCCAGCCGCTCCCACTCCGGACTCTTGTGCGTGATCATCACACAAGACAATGATGCAGACGACCGCGGCGGTCAACGACATCACCGCCCGTGTCGTGATTCAACAGCCAGGACCACACCGGCCAGCTCGATCAGGACCTCATAGGTCAGCGGCACATCCGCCGCCAGCGCGCCACGATCGGTCCAGGTGACCGGCACCATCAGCGAGCCCAGCGGCCCGCCCTCACAGCTGACCGCCCGCCCGCCGGCCAGCTTCCGCTCGAACAGCACCCGCAGCCGCTGCCCGGACAGCGGATGGAACGGGTGCGTGACCGTGACGAACGATTCCGGAACCTCATGATCCCTGCACGGCCGGGCGGTTTGCGGGTTCCGTGGGCACCCCGAGCATCCGGGTCCCGCCGCCATGCGGCTTTGGTATCTCCACTGCCATCACCGGGGGCGGGAAGTAGGTCCCCAAGGACATCCGGTTCCAGACCTTATACAGATTGTTCTTCAGGTCCTTCCCGAATGCCTCGATCGACTGCCCGTCCACCCCAGGTGCGCCCTGATTCCCTTTCACCTTGAGCCAGGCGTCCCAGACCTCCTGCTTGCTGATCCGGAACGGCTTGCCAGATGCTTTCAGCTCGTCCACGTGACTCCTCCCGGGCTTCCCCGGTTGACCAGGCGAACAACAGCCATGGACAGCCCGGCCCCTTCACTCCGCTCCCATTACAGGGGCTTCACCGCTACTACGGGCCGGTCCGCCAGCGTGCCCGGCGACGGTACTCTGGCGCCCTACGGGGCACTCCCGGCTCGGGCTCTCCCTCTCGCCGCCGCTGAGACGGCAGTATCCGGGCACGCCTTCCCACGTTCCGCACGAGAGCCGCAGGCAGGGCTCACGCCACCTCTGCGCCGGACACCGCCTGGCCAGTAAACGGGCACCCGCCAGACTCCTCCCGGGACACAGAGCAACGCCCCGGTTCTGATGCCGTCTAATGAGTTTCGACGCTTCAGCAATGATCGTCTTCCCTGCCCCTGCCTGACACGTCACGCGCGCCTTTTCCTCATCGCTCACCACGACGGTCTTCAGCCAACGCAGCATGAGGCGGCTTGAAGCCTCCCCCCGCAGGGCGGCTCCGGAGGGCCGGCAATCCTCCATCTCTCGTACAGCACCACATCAAGGAACCTCGTTACCTACACGGCAGGCTCCCTTCTGCGTTCGTGGCACACGCTCTGTCGCACTTTCGGTGGTGACGGTGCGTGGAGTCAGCCGAGCAGGATGCGGTGGCGCAGGAGGGCGAATCCGGCGCGGCCATACATCTGCCGCTTGATCATCTTGGTTTTGGTGTTCACGCCCTCGGTCCGGCCGTTATGAAACGGCAAGGTGAGGGCCGTGATCACGGCCGCCGTATCTAGCTCCAGGCCGCGGGTGAAGGCATGCAGGCTCGGCAGGTCCGCGGCGCGGGCGGTCTCGGCCCAGTCGCTGAGCTTGGCTTCATTCGCAGGGTCTGGCTTGAGCAATGCGGCGAAGCCACGGACCAGGCCGGCGAGGCTGGTCATCTCGGGGCAGGCGCCGGTCAGTTTGCTGAGCAGTACCTGCTGGCTGTCGCTGAGGGCGTCGGGCCGGGTGAGCAGCATCCGGGCGACGCGCCGGGGTGACAGGTGCGGCCGGTCGGCTTCCACTCTGCCCTGGGTGATGTAGCGGTAGAGCAGGTTCATGCTGCCGGGGTAGCCCAGATCGCGGATCTCGGCGAGCAGCTGGTGCACCGGCACGGCGGGGTCTTCGGCGCGGCGGGCGCGCAGGTGATCACGGTAAGGATCGACCAGCGTGGCCCGGTAGCGGGGTGCGCGGATCATCCGCCCGGGCTCGGCGGCGCGGGCGTAGCGCTTGACCGTGTTCAGCGACAGGCCGAGCCGGCGGGAGCATTCCAGCAGCCCGGTGCCCCGGTCGGTCAGGTCATGGACCTGCCGCCACCGCTCCGCGGTGGTCTGGGCCTGCCGGCCCTCGTTCAGTGGCGGCCCGGCGGCCGCCCAGCAGGCGCTGTGCGCGGCCACTTCCTTCAGCACCGCCTCGCCCAGGCTGTGCCACAGGTGCCAGCGGTCACCGGCCTGGACTGCGCCGGGCAGTGCCCGGCGGACCGCCTCGCCGTAGGCGCCGGAGCCGTCGCGGCAGACGATTTCGGCGCCCGGGTGGGTGCGCAGCCAGGCTTCCAGGATCCCGGCCTTGCGGCTGGCCAGGACATCGACCCGCTGCCCGGTCTGGGCGCCGGTCAGGATGGTCGCGTAGACCTGGCCGCGGCGCAGCGCGAAATCATCGACCCCGAGCACCCGTGGCACGGCCACCTCCGGCAACGGCAGCCGCAATAGCAGCCGCAGCGCGGTATGCCGCGACAGCGGGATGCCCAGCGCGGCCAGCAGCCCGGCCCCGGCCCGGCCGCTAACCGGCGGGTGACCTCGCCTGCCTGGCCCGCCAGCCGCGTCGTGCGCCGCTGGTAACGACCAAGCACGCCCGGCACCTGCTCGCGGAACGTCTGCACCGGGCAGCTCAGGGCCGCGCAGCGCATCCGCCGCACCCGCACGTTCACCACCACCGGCCGCCCGTCTGCGGGCAGGTCAGCGACCGTCCGCTGGTAGTACCCATGCACCTGCCCGGTCAGGCTGCCACACCGCGGGCACGCCACCGGGCCAGCCGCCGTCCGTGCCCGGACCACGATCACCTCATCCCGGTCGGTCACATCCTCGATGACCAGGGACGACAATCCGGAGAACACGATTCCCGCCAGTTCACTGATGTCACACCCACCCGACCCTGCCAGGTTCAGCAAATCGTGGCATAGCCTGACACGCCGTCACCAGCGAAAGTGCGACAGAGCCGAAAGTGCGACAGAGCCGTTCGTGAGATAGACCCTGTGGGACCTTCCGCTTGCCAAACATCCAGGTGACTTTGGCGCAGCTCGGCCAGGCCGATCTGGTGCTTGGTGAGCCAGTTCAGGAAGTCGATGGCGACGGCGACGGTCTGCTTGCTGCGCAGGAACGTGCCGACGGGCACGCTGTCCACCTGGTTCATGCGACGTTGATGGTGCCAGCGGACGCTGGCCCGCGGCGGGTTACGGGCCGTAGCCGTGGACGGCAAGTCCTCCCGCGGAGGCCGCCGCGCCGATGGCACCCGGGTGCACCTGCTCGGCGCCGCCGAGCATGACGGGCGCCTTCTGGACCACCTCGAGGTCGCGTCAAGCATAACGAGACCAGCCACTTCACCGAACTCCTGGACCCCCTGGACCTGGCCGGTGCCGTGGTGACCTTCGATGCCCTCCACACGGTGCGGGCGAACCTGGACTGGCTAGCCGGGGAGAAGAACGGCCATTACATCGCCGTCATCAAGCGGAACCAGCCGCTGCTGATCACCCCGAGCATGAAGGCCGGCTTATGGGTGATGAACTTGCTCCGGACTTCGACGTAGGCCCGGACGTCCTCTGCGCTGCTCAGCCACTGCCGGACGCTGACGATGTCGGACAGGCTCGCGCCGGCCTGGCTCAGGGTCGCCTGAATGTTCTGCCATGCCTGGGTGGCCTGGCCGGTCATGTCGCCCGGCAGTGAACCGTCCGGGGCAAGCCCTGGTGTCCCGGAGACGACTTTACGGCCAGCAGGGGCGGGGCGAGCAGGCGGATTTCGTGGACTGCGGGTCTGCCTGGGTATCAAAGTCCTGAGCCGGTTGGCAGTGATGGCCCAAGTGCCGGGTCGGGAGGTGCACATGGGAGCTGAGCTCAATCCCGCGCAGCGGCTGCACTCGCTTGGCCAAAGTCTCTGGCTGGACAGCATCAACCGGGTCATGCTCCGCACCGGGACGCTGGCCCGCTATGTGCGCGACCTGGCGGTCACCGGGCTGACCTCCAACCCGACGATCCTGGGGCATGCCATGGCCGCGGGATCGGGTTATGACCGCTCACTGGCCCGCCTGGCTGGCGAAGGTGTCACCGGCGCACAGGACCTGGTGTACGCCCTGGCCCTGGAGGATCTGGCCGAGGCGGCATCGCTATTCCGGCCGGAGTGGGAACGCACCGCCGGCGTGGACGGGTATGTGTCGCTGGAAGTCCCCCCAGACGTCGCCTACAATGCCGCGGCGACGGTCGCGCTGGCTCGCCGGCTGCACGAGCAGGCCGGCTTCCCCAACCTGCTGGTAAAGATCCCCGGCACCCCCCAGGGCCTGACCGCCATGGAAGAGACGATCACCGCCGGGATCGGGGTGAACGTGACGCTGCTGTTCTCCGACAGCCACTACCTGCGCACCGCCGACGCCTACATTCGTGCCCTACAGCGCCGCCGCGACGCCGGGCTGGACCTGGCGGTGCCGTCAGTGGCCTCACTGTTTATCTCCCGCTGGGACACAGCCGCCGACCCCCTGCTGCCACCGGCGCTTCATGGCCTGCTGGGGCTGGCGATGGCACAGAAGGCCTACTCCTCCCATCTGCAGCTGCTGTCAGACAAGCGCTGGCAGGCACTCGCCGAAGCCGGCGCGCGTCCGCAACGGCTGCTGTGGGCATCCACCTCGACCAAGAACCCAGATCTTCCCGACACCTACTATCTGGGCCGCCTGGCCGTCCCCAGCACCATCGACACCGTCCCGGAAAAGACGCTGCTCGCCTTCGCCGACCATGGAACCCTGGATGACCGCCTCGAGCCGGATTACGCGGCGGCGGAGCGGAGCATCTCCGCAGTAGCTGACGCCGGGGTCGATGCCGACGCCCTCGCCGAACGCCTGCAGCGTATTGGAGCGGGCGCGTTCAGCGCGGACTGGACCGCGCTGCTCACCGCAGTCGAGGAGAAAGCGCAAAAGCTCAAGCCCGAAGCCAGCTAGTTACGGCAACTGTAGTTCGTTGTGATCATGGTGTTGTCTCGGCGTAGGCATTCCAGCGCTGGTGGGCTTGCCGGGCGCGGTGCTGGTGGCGGCGCCGCCAGGTGGACCAGTGCAGCCGGTGGGCCGGCCTCGCCGGGCTTTGCCTGTCAGAGCAGGTCGCCCGGGACCGCCCGGGACCGGTCCGCCGACCGCTCGGATTCCCGCCTTCCGTTATTCGCCTTCCGTGACGCGGATGATCGTCTTGCCGGGCATCCGGCGGTCGGGCGTGAACGCGGATGGTGCCTCGGCCAGCGGCCGTACGGCCCCGATGATCGGCTGCAGCCGCCCGGACCGCACCCGCTCGGCGAGGTGCGTCAGCTGGAGCCGGTCCGGCTCGACGACGAAGAAGATCGCCCGGCCGTCGGCGGGCCGCGCCTTCGGCGGGCCGATGATCGTGACCAGCGTTCCGCCGGCGCGCACCAGCGGGGCCGAGCGTTCGAGGACCTCGCCCCCGATGACGTCGAGCACCACGTTGACCTCGCCGGCCTCCTCCAGCCGGTCGGCCTCAGGTCTACGAATACGTCCGCGCCCAGCCCGAGTGCAGCCTCCCGGTCCGCGGCGCGGCCGGTGCCGATTACGCGGGACCCCAGCTCGTGCGCGAGTTGCACCGCCATGGACCCGACGCCGCCCGCGGCGCCGTGGATCAGGACGGTCTGGCCGGTCTTTAGTCCTGCGTGGTCGAAGAGGCCCTGCCAGGCGGTCAGCCCGGAGATGGGCACGGCGGCGGCCACGGTGTGGTCGATGTCGGCCGGGAGCGGGGCGAGGTTGCGGGCCTCCACCGCGGTGTACTCGGCCAGCGACCCGTCGCGGGTCCAGTGGGCCAGCCCGAACACCCGCTGGCCCACGGTCAGGCCGGTGGTGCCGTAGCCCAGCTCGCTGACAACACCCGACAGCTCGTGTCCGGGCACGCTCGGGGTTCGGTCGCGGCCGGCGCGATCGGCCCACGTGCCCGGCCAGTCCATCTCTCCCGGGGTGAACCCGGCCGCGTAGACGCGCACGATCACGTCGTTTTCGGCCGCGTGGGGGTGCGGGATGTTGATAGCGTAGCCCGGCGGCGCCAGCGCTCGTCTCCCTTAGCTTGCACGACGATTCCCTTCTGCGGCCGGTTCAGGTTCTGACGTGCCCCGGGCGCACAGCTGGTCAAACCGCGAGCCGACGCCTCTCGATGATCTGTCTGGTAGGCAGCTGCGGTTTGTTGTGATCATGGTGTTGTCTCGGCGTAGGCATTCCAGCGAGGATGTGCACGCGCCGGGTCGCCACCTCCATGACGAACAAGACGTACAGGCGCCTGAGGAAGACCGTGTCGGCGTGAAAGAAGTCGCAGGCCAGCCCGTCGGCCTGGGTGCGCAGGAACGCCCGCCAGGAGGTGTCCAGATTGCGGGGCGTCGGCCGGTGGCGGCGGGCGCGCAGGATCCGCCGGACGGTGGCCTCGCTGACGTTGTGGCCGAGCCGGGACAGTTCGCCGTGCACCCTGCGGTATCCCCAGGCCGGATTCTCCTGCGCCAGCCGCAGCACCAGGCTGCGGATCTCCTGGCTGGTCCCCGGGCGGCCCGGCCGGCTCGGGTACGTCCATTTGCGTCGGATCAGGCGGCGGTGCCAGGCCAGCAGCGTGCCCGGTGTGACGAGCCGGTGGGCGCGCAGCACGGCTGCAGGAACCTCGCGAGCGCGGCCAGGATTGCTGGCGTCGCGGTCGTGCAGAACGAACTTCACCCGCGTTGGCGCGTCTTCCAGGTCCATGAGTCAGGTTCCGGGCCTGCTGCACCCCCCGCCACTGGCCGGGTGCCCGGTGGCTCCGAGGATCCGGATGCGCCGGGTGCCATGCTCGATGACGGCCAGGACATAGACCTTCGTGCCGTTGGGCAGGTCGGTGGTGAGGAAGTCCAGCGCCAGGATCCCCTGCGCCTGGGACCGCAGGAGTTCGGCCCACCCTGGGCCGTCCTGGCGGGGCGCCGGTTCGATCCCGGCGCTCTTGAGGATCTGGCAGACCGTCAACGGCGCCACGGTGACGCCAAGCCCGGGCAAGCTCGCCGTGGATCCGCCGGTACCCCCACGACTCGTCCTCCCCGGGCCAGCCGCAGCATCACCGACCGGACGTTGCGGCGCACGGGCGGACGGCCATAACGGCCCTGGCGCCACCGGTGCGCCCACGGCGGCGGACGATGTCGCGGTGCCAGTGCAAGATCGTGGCCGGGGTCACGATCAGCCGCATCGCGGCGAGGCGGTCGGTGGGCAGTGTCCCTGCGAGCAGCGCCATCCACGCCCGGCCACGTCAAACGCGACTTAGCGGGAGGCCGCTCGCGCTTAGCCACAGCGAGCTGGTGGCGCAGCATGAGGATCTCGGCGTCCTTCCACCACGACTCGCGACGCGACAATCCCAGCAGCGGCACGGCCCGGGTAACAAGCAGGAAGATCAGCTTCAAGCCCACAAGCCGAAAATCCTCGCACGTGCACCCAGTAGCACCGTGCTCCGGCCCCAGGCATCGGCCGACGCGTCGGCGGCATCCCCCCGCGAATCTGACCTGATGGCAGAGGTTTTCGGCGCCCACGCTCGCGGTCGTCGATGCGGTCGATCAGGCAGGGCACCAGCGTTCGCGACAGGTCAGCGCCAGGATTACGACGGTGACCTGGTGACCTGGTGCCGGGGCGGTCGCTGCCTGCCCGGCCGAGTTGCCGTTGGGACGACGATGATGGGGTTGACGGTGCCGAGCCGGTCACCGGCGGCGGGTTGGGGTGTGGAACACCGGGGTGCCCCTCGAACCGCTCGACGCGGGGTACGTCGAGCCTCCGGCACCGCGTGCCGGTGGTGATGAACACCGCTGCGCATGCAGTAGCGGGTGTGAGCTGGTCAGCTGCTCGTGCGGATCTGCCCGTTGACGCCGTTGGGGTAGAACCCGCCCGAGGTTGCGGCTTTCGGGGTGAGGTAGACGACGTTGAGCACGTGGCCGGGGGTGCGGCCGAAGGCGACGCTGTTGCTGTCGGCGGGCACGATGTTGGCCGTGCCGTTGACGGTGATGCCCTGATCGTCGTCGCTCGGCCCGTCGAGGCTGTCCCGCGCGTCCGAGATCGCGTTGGCCTGCCGGGCCAGGTTGCGGTCGAACAGTGAGGTGCGGATGGTCGCCGCGTGGTAGGCCTCGACCGCCAGCATGCCCGCGGCCGCGGACAGGAAGGTCTTGTTGCTGATCAACGGCGCGGCGCCCTTGAACGCGGTGACCCCGACATCTTCGAAGATGAATGCGCCCTGCAGGAAATTGTTCTCATTGGCGTAGACGTCGAACGTCTGCCCGGGCTTGATGAGCCCGGCGGCTATCGCGACGGCGGTGAAGCTCTGCTGGATGTTGATGGTCGGCCGGGCCACCGCCGCGCTGCCCAGCGCGCCGTGCAGGAACCGGACGTGGTCGAACTCGTCGTGGGCGATCTCGGCGGCGAACTGGCGGATGGCTCTGGTCTTGAAGGGGACCGCGCGGCCGCCTATCACGGGGCCGCGCTGGCCTGTTCCGTGGGTCAAGCTGGCGGGCAGCCCGTGCCCGTGCACCGCGAAGGAGTAAAACTCTCCCTCCAGGTACTCCAGGTTCAGTGCGAAATTCAAGATCGCGCTATCGGAAATGGAGTTGGCGTCTTGCGCTGAGGCGGACGTCGAAGTGGCTGCCGACCCGGCCACGCTGGCACCGATCAGTCCCAGGCCCGCCGCGGTGGCGCTTTTGAGGAACCGTCGCCGGTCCGCCGGGTTCTCCGCGCTCCGGTCGATCAGGTCACGCACATACCTCTTCCCGAACATCGTCTTTCTCCTCGGCCTCGTTTGATCCCCCCCGGGATACAGGCTGGACGGCCCGGCGGACCTTTCGCATCCCCAAGCCGGCTAGGTGCGGGCAGCCCGGATACCTGGGCACTGTCAAGGGCCATTGAGATCTGGCTCTGGCCCACTTTCCGTGAGTGATCCGCCCGGCGTGTCCGGTGGCACCGTGATCATCATGTTTGTGATCATGCGGGGCGTGCGATCTTGAGGTTCTTACCGTCCTGGTCCCTCACCTGGCCGGGCTGGCTATCGAGCGTGTTGAGGCGGCGGGCAGGTCGGTGCACGTGCTGGCCCGGCCCTGTGCCCGTGAGGCTGCGTGCTCAGGCTGCGGCGTGGTGTCGCGGCGGGTGCACAGCCGTTATGAGCGGCGGCTGGCCGATACCGCGAGCGGCGGCCAGGAAGTGTCATCTGCCTGCAGGCCCGCCGGTTCTTCTGCGGCAACGAGGGGTGCGCGAGGGCGACGTTCGCGGAGCAGGTACCGGGCCTGACCACCCGTTACGGCCGGCGGACCTGCGGCCTGGACGGCGTGCTGCAGGCGGTCGCCTGGCCCTGGGCGGCCGGCCCGGCGCCCGGCTGACCGGCAGGCTGGCCTGCGCGGTGAGCCGGTCCACGCTGCTGCGGCTGATCCGCGCTGCCCCCGACCCGGACAGCGGGACTCCGCTGGTGCTTGGCGTCGACGACTTCGCGCTGCGCAAGGGACATGTCTACGGCACGGTGCTGGTCGATATCGAGACCCGCCGGCCGGTGGACGTGCTTGCTGAGCGGTCCGCGGAGTCCTTCCGCGCCTGGCTGGACGCCCACCCCGGCGCAGAGATCATCTGCCGGGACCGCGGCGGCTGCTACGCCGAAGGCGCGGCCGAGGGTGCGCCGCTGGCCATCCAGGTCGCGGATCGGTGGCATCTGTGGCACAACCTGGCCGAAGCGGTCGAGCGGGCCGTCGCCCGCCACCGCCCCTGCCTGCAGGAACCACCACCGCAACCCGAACCCGGGCCTCCGCTGGAGCAGGCCGCACCACCGCCGGAAACCGGCCTGGCCGCGCGGACCCGGGCCCGGCACGCCGAGGTCCACGCCGCGCTGGCCCGCGGGCTGACCATCACCGAGATCAGCCGCGCCTTACGGCTGGAGCGCAAGACCGTGCGCCGCTACGCCACCGCCGCCACCCCGGACCAGCTGATCTGCGGCCCCCGCCTAACCCGGCCTGGGCCTGCCCGGCCCGCACCAGGCCTACCTGCGCCAGCGCTGGGACGAAGGAATCCGCAGCACCGAACAACTGCACCAGGAACTGCGCGAACGCGGCTACCGGGGCAGCCAGCGCACCCTGCGCCGGCTCACCTCCCAGCTCCGCCAAGACACCGCCGTCCCCGCCCCACCACCCGCGCCGGCGGCCAGGAAAGTGGCCAGCTGGATCCTCACCCCGCCGGCCAAGCTAGCCGATGACCACCGCACCAAGCTCGCCCAGATCACCGCCCGCTGCGAGGAACTCACAGCCACCCGCGACCTGGTCCGCGAGTTCGCGGACATGCTCTGCCACCGCCACGGCGAGCACCTCGAAGCCTGGGCCACCCAGGCCGAGACCAGCCCGGTCAGCGAGCTGCGCGGCTTCGCCAAGGGCCTCCGCAAAGACTGGGCCGCCGTCACCGCCGGGCTCACCGTCCCCTACAGCTCCGGCGCCGTCGAAGGCCACGTCAACCGCATCAAGATGATCAAAAGACAGATGTACGGCCGCGCGAACCCCGACCTGCTCCGCAAGCGCGTCCTGCTCGCCGACTGACCCATCACGACAAATGAGCCAGAGCCAGTCTCCCGTGGCCGTTGTCAGGCACAGGCCCAGTGATGACCTCACACGGCCAGGCCCTGTGACCCGCCTCGCCCCGAGCACTCCCAGAACCGAACGATCTGCGCACGGCCACGCACGACCGGACCTGCCATCAGCCGCGCAGAGTCGGCAGCGTGCCTCGTTCCGGAAGCCGGTGCTGATCCTTGATCATCACACGTCGCCAAAGCTTTCGTTTGCACCGAGCCGACGGATGATCTCTCCGTCGTCCCAGCCGCTGGCGTGCTAGGTCCGTCCCGCCATGAGGCCGCCGTCCACGTTCCAGATCGCGCCGGTCACCCAGCTGGTTTCCGGGGAGAGCAGGAAGGTGATGGTGGAGGCGATGTCGCGGGCTGTGCCCACCCGGCCGAGCGGCTGGAACCCGTCCAAGCCCCGCAAGGTCTCCTGCAGCTTGTCCTTGGGGATGAAACTCTCGTAGAAGGGCGTGGCGGTCAGGCCCGGCGCGACCGCGTTGACCCGGATCTTGTGCGGCGCCAGCTCGATGGCCAGGCTGCGAGTCAGGGCCTGCAGCCCGGCCTTGGCCACGGAATACGCCGACGCCGGAAACGCCGCCACAGCTTGGTGCCCGCCCACAACGCTGTCGATGTTCACGATGGCGCCGCCGCGGCCGGCGTTGACCATGCCGCGCACCACGGTCTGGGTGATGAAGAAGATCGCCCGCTCGACCTCGAGGTAGGAATCGTAGGACGCGCCATCGTGCTCCAGGAAGGGCTTGGGGATGAAGAAGCCCGCCGCGTTGACCAGCAACGTCGCGTCGGCGTGCTCGTCCGCCAGCTGCTGCTGGACCCTCGCCACCTGCATGCGGTCCGCGAGATCGGCGGTGATGCCATAGGCCGGGCCGTCCTTCGACAACGTTGCGGCCGTTTCATCGACCCTGGCCTGATCCCGGCCGACGATGACGGCGCTGCCGCCGCCCGTGACGACGTCCGCGGCCGTGTCGTGTCCGATCCCGCTGCTGCCGCCGACTACCACCAACTTGTGACCCTCGAAGTTCGTAGTCATCTCACGTGTTCCCCCGGCTAGATGGCCTACCATGCCAAGCCTGGGCCATCTCGCCTCCGTTGCACACCGTCAGGTCATGCAGTTGTGCACGCGCAGTCCTGGCGCCAGGGGACCCGTGTGCCTTGGCGGACGTGGACGGCTATCCCCACACCCATGTTGACGAGCAATCTCTCCTGCCATGGGAGGGGCAGACGTGGGCCTGGCCGTGGGAGGGCACACGCGGGTGCGCAGAATGCGCAGATCGGGACGGTCAGCGCCCCTGTCCGAATCAGCCGACGTTCTCTATTAGATGACATGCATCGGGCCGGGCTGAGGTCGCTGGCCGGGTGCTGGAGACCTTCCCAGCTCAGACGCGGGTCACGCTTGACCGCGTAGGCATCTCGCATGGGGGCGCGTGCGCCCCTTTCGGAGCTTGAGGAGGTCCCGGTGCCCATCGTAGGCGGGCTGGATATTCACCGGAAGCAGCTGACCTTCGACTATCCCGGCGCCGTGACCGGGGAGGTGCGGTGCGGCCAGATCGCGCCGGCCGGCCGGGAGCACCTGCGCGCCTGGGTGGCGCGGTTCGCTGGGCGCGATGACGTTGCGTTCGCTATAGACGGGTGCACGGGGTGGCGGTATGTCGCCGGGGAGCTGGCCGCGGCTGGGGTTGCCGCCCATGTGGGCGAGCCGGCCGGCACCGCCGCCGCCCGCGGCCGCAAGCGGCACGCCAAGACCGACAAAACTGATTCCCGGCACCTGCGGACGCTGCTGGCCGGGGGCAGGCTGCCGGAATGCTGGATCCCGCCGGAGCACATCCTGGAGTACCGGGCGCTGCTGGAGACCTACCACGACCTGCGGGCCGAGCACACCGCCTGGGTGCAGCGCATCCACGCGGTCTTCTTCCACCAGGGCGCCCCGCCGCTGGGCGAGGGGGCGCTGCGCACCGGGCAGGGCCTGGCCGCGCTGCGGGCCGCCGCGGCCGCTCACCTGTCACCGGCCGGGCAGCTGCAGGTCGCCACCGCCCTGGACATGCTCGCCGCCGCCGGGGCCCGCATGGAGATGCTGCGCAAGCAGCTGCTGGATGCGGCCCGGCATCTGACCGGCGCGAAGGTACTGGCCGCGCGGCTGTATGGGGCCGGGCCGGTCACGGCGCTGGCGCTGACCTGCTGGCTGGCCGGAGCGGGCCGGTTCTCCTCCTCCCGCAAGGCGGTCCGGTTCACCGGGCTGGACATCACCGTCTGGTCCTCAGACCGCAAAGGCCCGCCCGGGCGGTTGTCCCGGCAGGGACCGCCGGTGCTGCGCTGGGCGCTGTATGAGGCCGGCAAAACCCACGCCCGGTCCTCGGCCCCCGACCACCGCTACTACGCCGCGGTCAAGGACCGCAAGAACAGCAAGCGCGCCGCCCTCTCCGAGGCCCGCAAGCTCGTCCGGCAGGCCTGCCACATCCTGACCGAACTCGGCGACGACGCGCTCACTGCCGCCTAACCCCCCTCACCCCCTTGCCCATGGTCACCAGCCCCCGCGGCACACCGGCCCGGGCAGGAACGCCGCAGCCACACTCACCCGATGGGGACCACCGCGGCCAGCTCCCGCGAGCCGCTGTCAGCCGCTGCCGGCCCTGCCACGAAGGGCCAGGCGGCCGGCCTGATTAGACTGAGCGGCCGCATCCCCGCACGCCGGGGACACCCAATCAATCATCTTGTCGCCGGGGCAGCGCCCACGCCCCGCGGACCTAGGTAAGGCTGGCTGCTCCTTCCCCGCCCCCGGCCGCCACGGGCTGGTCACCCCGCACAGAAAGGCCCCCGGCCTGGACCACTAACCAACATCCTGCGCCAACCCCGGGCCTCCCTGCCCCTGCCGCCTGGCATGGTCTGCTCCCAGGCGGTCCGCGTCAAGGACGCCTAACGGCGCCGGCTACGCCGGCCGGGCTCCCGCCCGGTCCTTGACCCACCCGCCCGGTCGCAAGCCCGGCAGCTATCAGGGACAGGGAGCCGACTCAGCCACGCCCAAACCAAGGCAGCTCACGGGCCGCAATCCCCATGCCGGACCACCTTGCGTCATCACCCGATAGAGGAGTTACGTCCGGCCAGAGTGGTGTACTGACCGGCCCAGTGATGGGCGTGGCGCAGACGCATAAGGCGGCCACCGCGTGATCCTTTGGAAGACCTCTCACAGTGCTTCTGAAGGAGACATCACGGTGACCGCCCCTAGCAGTATCGACCCTGCCCGGTTCCTGCACGACCAGCTGGAGTCCGCGTCGCCGGATCTGCTGCGCTCGATGCTGGCCACGTTCATCAACGCGCTGATGTCCGCGGAGGCCGACGCGGTCTGCGGCGCCCCGTACGGGATGCCCGGCCCGGACCGGGTCAACGTCCGCAATGGCTACCGGCACCGGGACTTCGACACCCGGGCCGGGACGCTGGACGTGGCCATCCCGAAGCTGCGGTCGGGCAGCTATTTCCCGGACTGGCTGCTGGAACGCCGCCGCCGCGCCGAGGCGGCGCTGACCTCGTGGTGGCGACGTGCTACCTGCTCGGGCGTCAGCACCCGGCGGATGGAGAAGCTGGTGGAGACCCTCGGGATCACGCGGCTGTCGCAGGTCGCAGGTCAGCGAGATGGCCCGCGACCTGGACGGGCAGGTGGAGGCGTTCCGGACCCGGCCGCTGGACGCCGGGCCCTACACCTTCGTCGCCGCGGACGCGCTGGTGCTGAAGGTCCGCGAGGGCGGCCGGGTCGTCAACGTCCATGCCCTGCTGGCCGCCGGGGTCAACGCCGACGGGCACCGGGAGATCCTCGGCCTGCAGGTCACCTCGGCGGAGGACGGCGCCGGGTGGCTGGGATTCTTCCGGGACCTGACCGCCCGCGGCCTGACCGGCGTCGCAGCTGGTCACCTCCGATGCGCACCGCGGCCTGACCGAGGCCATCGGCGCGACCCTGCCCGGCGCCGCTGGCAGCGATGCCGGACCCACTACGCCGCCAATCTGATGTCCGCGACGCCGAAGGCGTCCTGGCCGTGGGTCAAGACCCTGCTGCATTCGGTCTATGACCAGCCCGACGCTGCCTCCGTGCACGCCCAGTACGACCGGCTCGTCGACGCCGTGCACGACAAGCTCCCCGAGGTCGCCGCGCACCTGGACGCGGCCCGCGCCGACGTCCTGGCGTTCACCAGCTTCCCCAAAGAGCTCTGGCGGCAGATCTGGTCCAACAACCCCCTATCTGTTAACCGGCTCTCGGGCGACACGATCTGGCTTGCCGCCTGAGGTCCGCCCGGCCGGTGCGGGCCGGGTGGATGCTGCCGGATAACCCCGGCAGATGGGACAGGCGATGACGGTTCAGGTCCAGCTGGCTGACGGCGAGTACCGGATCGGCGGTGACTGGGAGGAGCCGCGAGGCGAATGGGTTCCTGGCTCATCTTCAGCCCGGGCGTTCAGCCCGGCCACGATCCGGGCTTATGCGTTCGACGTGGTGAACCTCGCCCGGTTCCTTGACCGGCGAGGGCATCAGCCTGGCCGAGTGTGACGCCGATGGATGTCTTCGCCTGGGTCGACTGGCAGGGCGCCCGCCGCGACGGCGGCCGCGGGAAGGTCGTGGCGCTGCGGCGGCGGACTGCGGCGGCGTCCACGGTCAATCGCCGGGTCGCGGCAGTCCGGGCGTTCTTCGAGTACCTGGTCATGACCGGTGCCCGCACGGACAACCCGGTCCCTCGCCGCGGCGTGGTCAGGGACTCCGGCCCGCAGCCCGCGGTCTGCTCGGGCATCTGGGGCCGGGGCGGCCGCGGGGTGGGGGCAGGCTGGTGCGCCAGCCCCGGCGGCTGCCGGAATCGCTGCCCGCCGGGGAGGTAGATGCGTTCGTGGCGTCGCTGCGCACGCACCGGGACCGGGCCATGGCGCTGGCGATGCTGCTGGGCGGGCTGCGCTCAGCAGAGGTCCGCGGCCTGCTGCTCTGCCGACGCTGACATGGGGCGCCGCCGGCTGCGGGTGATCGGCAAGGGCGGCAAGGAACGCCACGTCCCGGTCGACCGGGCGTTTTTCGCCGAGCTGGCCGCTTACCTGCGGCTGGAACGCCCGCCGGGCCTGGCCACCCCGGAGTGTTTCGTGGTCCTGCGCGGCCCGACCGCCGGGGAGCCCGTCACGGAGGCGGGCTTGCGCAGCCTGTTCCGCCGCCACCGGGCGGCATCGGGAGCGACCCGGGTCCGCCCGCACCGGCTCGGCACACCTACGGGACCGAACTCGCCGCCGCCGGCATCGACCTGCTGGCGCTGCGGGAGCTGATGGGGCATTCGTCGCCGGAGACCACGGCCTCGTATGTGCATCTGTCGGTGGAGCAGCTCGCCGCCGAGTACGGTGCCGCGCGCGCCACGCTGGCCGGAGGCCCGCGATGACCGCCGTGGGCACTGCCCCCGCGCCGGCCGGGCAGGGGCTGCTGGATGACTACCTCGGCCATCTGCGCACATCTGGGCCTGGGTGGGCGGGCGGTGCGCGACCGGGTGCGGATCGCCCGGGACTTCCTCGACCGCCATCCCGACCTGCAGGCCTGGATGACGCTGCCGGTGACCAGCCGGGTCAGCGAGCTGAAACGGACGGGTGCCTGGCCGCTGATCTGCCACGCGGCCGGCACCGGGCAGGTGCGGCTGGACCTGGCCCTGGTCGGGGCCAAGCACCTGGCCGGGCTCGCCAGCGCCGTCGAGGCCCGTGACCCGGCAGCTTTCGCCGCTGCCCGGGCCGCGGGCTCGCGCCTGGGCTGGAAGGCGTCGTGGACCGAGACGGTGCTGGGCGAGTGCCTGGCCGTGCTGCTGGCCTGGCACGGCGGCCAGGTCGCTGACCTGACCACCGAGATCGTGGACGCGTTCGACGCCGAGCTGGCGGCCTGCATGACGATCCCGCCCTCGTCCCGGCGGGCCTACCGCAACCGGCTCGCCGGAGTCCGCCAGCTGCTGTTCGAGACCCGCATGATCGACACCCCGCCCCGGCGCCGGCCCTGGGCGCGCAGCCTGGACCAGCGCTTCGCCGACGTCGCGATGGCCCCGGAGATCCGCCGGGTGCTGCTGCGATACGTCCAGGCCCGGGCCGCGGTGCTGCGCCCCAGGTCGGTAGACAGCCTGGTCAACGACCTGCTCCCGTTCGCCGACTACCTGACCGCCCGCCACCCGGAGATCACCACACTGCGCCAGCTCGAGCGCGGCCACGTCGAGGGCTACCTGGCCTGGAACCGCACCCGGCCCTGGCGCGGCCAGCGCGCCGCCGCCGGGAACGGCCGCACCATCTCCGCCGCGGTCGCCCAGTCCACGGTCCTGACCCTGCGCAACATGCTCGACGACATCACCGCCTGGGGCTGGGCCGAAGCACCGCCCCGCCGGCTGGTATTCGCCGCCGACGTCCCCAAGCTCGGCCAGCCGCTGCCACGGGCCCTGCCACCCGACATCGATGCCGCCGTCATGAACGCCGTCGCCGGCCTGGACGACACCTTCGCCCGCATCGGCCTGACCGTCTTGCGCGGCGCGGGCCTGCGGGTCGGCGAGCTCCTCGACCTGGAAATCGGCAGCATCATCGACTACGGCCCGGCCGGGACCTGGCTGCGGGTCCCGCTCGGCAAGCTCGCCACCGAACGCATGGTCCCGCTCGACGCGCCCACCCTGGCCGCCCTCGACGAGTGGGCCGCACAGCGCGGAGCGCACCGGCCCGTCCCGCACCCGCGCACCGGGGCGCTCACCGACTTCCTGTTCACCGCCCGCGGCCGCCGCCTCGGCGCGACCCGGCTCCGCAACGGGCTGCTGGCCGCCGTCCGAAGTCTGCCGGGCTCCGCGGCCCCGGCAGCGAGCGTCCTGGTCGTCACCTGCCACCAGCTCAGGCACACCTGGGCCACCGGCCTCGCCAACGCCGGGATGAGCCTGCAAGCCCTGATGGCCCTGCTCGGGCACGTCACCCCCCAGATGACGATCCGCTACGCCACCCTCGCCTCACCGGCCCTGCGCACCGCCTACGACGAGGCCATGGGCAAGATGCGCCGCCAGTTCACCCTCACCCCGGCCGGCAAGCCGATCATCCCCGACAAGGTCAGCTGGCTGAACAGCGAAATGCTCAAAACCCGCGTCGCACACGGCTACTGCTCACGCCACGAAGCCGCCGGCGCCTGCCCCTACGCCAACATCTGCGAAACCTGCGACAACTTCGCCACCGGCCCCGAATTCAGCGACGCGATCCACAACCAGCTCACCGACATCCAGCACCTGCAAGCCGACGCCGAAACCCGCGGCTGGGACGGCGAAGCCGCCCGCCACGCCCGCGTCGCCGAAGCCCTCACCGGCCACCTCCACCGACTCACCCGCTGACCAGCCACAATCCCAGCAGCTTGCCCTGACCACCAAGGCCGGATAAAGGAACGGCTGAACCGGGAAATCCGCCGCCGCACCGACGTCGTCGGGATCTTCCCCGGCCGCGACTCCCTGATCCGCCTGGTCGGCGCCGTCCTGGCCGAGCAGCACGACGAATGGACCGAAGGCCGCCGCTACCTCGGCCTCGACGTCCTCGCCCGTTCCCGCATCACCCTCGCACCCGGCCACACGCACGGAGGTGACCCCCGACAACGACCTGCAGGCGCTCAGCGCCTAACCAGCAACTAAAAGGATCACGCGCTAACCGCGAAACACCACGCCACGGGACTTGACCGATACAGGTAAGGCGGCTCGGTGAGCGTTCTCCCTGACGTTCCTCGACACTCAGTGTAACTTTTCGGTCGATCTAGCCCGAGGGCCAACCTCGTACCGGCCCCGGGCAAGCGATCTCCTGGAGACTGCGGGCCGAGGTGCATGTCTGTCGATCTTGCATCACGGCCCGGGCGACTGCGTCACGCCTGATCTGACACTCCATATGCGGCTATGACAGGATGCATCAGTGGCTCCATGATGAGCTCATGGTGCACTTTGTCCACAATGACGCGGGCGACCGGGACTGGCTCGCTAAGCATCCGCCGGCTATGTGATCAACACTTACATGAACCCGTCACCGAGTTACCTGAAGCTTCACCGTGTGAGCTGTCCGCCCATTAGCCGCCTCCAGCGTGGCGCAAGGACGTTCACCGATGGTGATTACCGCAAGGTCTGCGGTGGGCGGGTGGAACCGGACGCATACGCGCGGCAGCTTGGTGGATCAGCCGAGCCCTGCCCGCTCTGCCTGTGACTGCAGGCCGGCCATACACCAGAAGCGCGGCCCTGGCGATTGACGCCGATCACGGATTCGGGCACCGGGCCGCAGCCTCCGGGGCGCGGTG
The DNA here is from genome assembly GCA_963758575.1 of uncultured Actinomycetes bacterium. Classification (GTDB taxonomy): domain Bacteria; phylum Actinomycetota; class Actinomycetes; order Streptosporangiales; family Streptosporangiaceae; genus RYN-230. The sequence goes on along the minus strand of CAVWWE010000054.1, from coordinate 4,825 downwards.
GTTGACCGGGCAATTGCCGTGACGATAGACACGAGCCTTCCCCTTGCGCCCTGACCGGATGTTCGTGGCCATGGACTGCTGCATCGAGTAGAGCGCGTTATCGATGGGATGCATCGCCCGGCTGGCCTTCTTGACTGCTTTGGGTGTCACCACCTGCTTGACAGCGCGACCGGGATGCATGGCGCGCCGGACACTACGAGGAACCCCCGCCGGGCCCGCTCACCGGCGTCCAGCCGACCGCCATCGGGATACCTCATGCCTTTGAGATACCGTAGCCCGCGGCGGCCGTCACCTGGACCCGTAACCCCAGCCCTTAAAGATCGTTAGGTTAGGTGGCGTAAATTGCTAAGCCGGCTTGGCGGCTGAGGTGCTCGCTAACGAGCCGCATGGCGATAGAGCCCTCGCCGACGGCAGCGGCTGCACGCTTGACCGAGCCGCTGCGGACATCACCGGCGGCGAGTACGCCCGGAAGGCTGGTTTCGAGCAGGTAGGGGTCCCTGTTCAGGCCGGACCAGGGCGGCTGGTGGCGAGCGTCCGGGCCAAGCGCCGGCCCGGTCACGATGTAGCCGTCGTCGTCGGTAAGCAGCGTGCCGGTGAGCCAGCTGGAGTGGGGCTCAGCGCCGACGAGGACGAACAGCGCTGCGGCCCGCAGGGTCTCGCGTGCCGAGGTTGCCAGGTTCTCGACCTCGACGCGTTCCAGCCGGCGGGATCCATCCACTGCCCGTATCACGCTGTGAGGGCGGACCTGGATGGCGGGCTGGGCGGCGATGCGTGTGATCAGGTACTGGGACATGCTGGTAGCCAGGTTGGCGCCGCGGATGACGATGGTCACCGGGCTACGCCGGTTGGCCAGCGAGATCGCGGCCTGCCCGGCTGAGTTCCCGCCTCCCACGATCACGACGGGCTCGCCGGGCCGGATCTCGTCCTGCGGCGTGAGGGGGGTGTAGAACACTGCGAGGCCGGCGAAGCGCTCGATCCCGGGCGCCTTAATCGTGCGGTAGCTGGCGCCGGTCGCGATGATGATGCACCGGGCAGCGAGGTCGTCACCGGTGTCGAGGCGCACCACGTGCAGAAGAGGGCCGTCTGCCGACAGACCCGCGGCGGCCGCGGGGAGCACGACAGACGCGCCGAACCGGAGAACCTGCAGGTAGGCTCGATCGGCGAAGTCGTGGCCGCTGATCCCGACGGGAAAGCCCAGGTAGTTCTCGATTTTAGGGGTGGTGCCGATCTGGCCGCCGACGGCGAGGGCGTCCACCAGGGCGGTGGACAGGCCTTCCGAGGCACCACAGACCGCGGCGGCCAGCCCGGCCGGGCCGGCGCCGATGACCGCGACATCGTAGATGATGCCGGGATCCGGGCTGCCGCCGACGCCGGCCGCGCGGGCCAGTTCGGCATTGGAGGGACGCTGCAGCAGCTCGCCGCCACGCATGACTACGATCGGCGTCGCCTCGCGGGGTGCGCCAAGGTCAGCGAGGACCGCCTCCGCCGCCGGATCGGTGTCGGTATCCAGCAAGGTGTGCGGGAGCCGGTTCCGTCCGGCGAACTCCAGCAGGCGGCTGGTCTGCGGCGAGGACCGCGACCCGACGACCTGCAGGCCGGCCTGGCGACGTGCCAGCCATTCGCGCCACGCCAGCACTGCCTGCAGGATCAGCTCCCCCAGCGCCTGATCCCCGCTGATCAGTTCCTGCAGCCGGGCGCGCGGCACCATCAGCACCATCCCCGGCTCGGTCATCACCGCTGTGGTGAACAACCGCTCCCCAGTAAGCAGGTTGAGCTCGGCAGCAAATTGCCTCGGCCCCGCGGTCAGCAGTTCGCGCTCGGCCCCGGCTTGGTGGTCCACGATCGTGACTCGCCCCGAAAGGACAACGATAAAGTCAGAGCCACGGTCCCCCTCCCGGAACAGTACTTGACCTGCCACGGCCGGCCGGACCTCGCCGACCCGGCGCAGCAGCGCCACCTGGTCCTCGCTCAGCCTCGGCTGCTGCACGAGATTCACCGTCTGGGCCTGCGCCTCCCCAGCCGCCGCGTCTTCGTTTCGATCAGGTTCGCGTGGCACAAGACCCCCTTGTGTGTACCGCCTTGGTTATCCGGGAGGATGGATCGTGACCGGATGAACGTCGGGATCGAGGAACGCGAATGGCAGCCCGACACGATGCGGTTGTCCCGGCCCCATCAGCTGGGCGCGCATGATCATGGCCATGATGCCGCCGGCCAGGAAGAAGCCGGAGGAGGTGATCAGGTACCGGTGACCGATGATCTTGTGGTCGGTGGAGGACAGCCAGTCGGCCAGGATCGAACCCTTGCGGCAGCCCTGAGACCTCCCGACCTCGACTGGCCGGGGCAGCCGCTCTGAAGTGGTCACCCGGCACCTCCAGTAGCCTGGCGCTGTACCGCCTGCCTTGCACATCCCGCGCAGCCATTGCCGACGACCTGCTCGTCTTCGTCGTCCTCTTCGTGCTAGTGGGAAGGCCCGACCGGCCCGCGCCGGGCCGGTACACACAGCGGATTCGCCTAAAGCCGCCGTTCATGCGCCCGGCTGGCCAGACTCGCCGGCCATGTACTGCGCGTACCAGTCCGGCCAGTTTGGGTCGGGCTGCCCGGTTTCGGCCTTCTGCCTGCCGTGCGCCGCCTCCGCGCGGCGCAGCGCGTCGGCCAGGGCCGCCACCGAGCCGTAGGCCGCCAGCACGGATATCGTCCGGCCAGGCAGGCGGGTGGTGACCTCCTGGACCAGCCAGCCGTTGCCGTCCGGGTCATTGAACGAGGCGTACGAGCAGTAGCTCTTGTGGTCCGGTGCCGGGCCGGGGATCCGCTTGGCGCCATCGAGCTGGAATACCTCGCTCACTTCGGCGCCGTGCCCGGTCAGCTCGGCCCGGGCCGCGTCGATGTCGTCCACCACCAGGTCCTGGCCCGGCGCGATCTCGGTGCTGAAGAAGACCGAGCACGCCGACCCGGGCGGGGTCACCTGCACCGACCGCGTACCATCCTCGTCGCGGATGTCGAAGTCCAGCCGCCACCCCAGCCCCTGGTAGAAATCCTTGGCCCGGTCCACGTCAGAGACGTGTATCCTCACGACCTCAAGCCTGTAGTCCACTGCATTGCTCCTCTCCGGCTAGCACCCGTGGCCTGCGGGCCACCGCGCTGGCTCTGTCGCACACGGTTTCCGGCGCCGCTCACCGGCAGTTGTGCTCATCACAGCCCGGTCCGGCACCTGGCGATCATCACCGTTCCGGTTCGGTCACCGAGGTTGACCGATCGCGGCGGTCGCGAACTCGTCAGCCGCTGGTGTTCAGTTCGCCGTTGAGGCCGTTGGGGTAGAACCCGCCGGAGGTTGCCTGCCCGGGGGTGAGGTAGACGATGTTGAGGACCTGGCCGGGGGTACGGCCGAACGCGATGCCGTTGTTGTCATCAGGAACGATGTTGGCCTCTCCGTCCATGGTGATGCCCTGGTCCAGGCCGGGGTGCCCGTTGAGGGTGTCGCGGGCGCTGGAGATCGCGTTGGCGTCGTCGGCGCCGCCGCGCTCGTACAGCACGGTCCGGACCGTTGCCGCGTGGTAAGCCTCCACGGCCAGGATGCCGGCGGCGGCGTCCAGGTAGGTCTTATTGTCGATCAGCGGCGCTGCGCCCTTGAAGGCGGTGACACCGACGTCCTCGAAGAGGAAGGCGCCGCGCAGGAAGTTGTCCTCGCTGGCGAATACATCGAAGGTCTCCCCGGCCTTGATCAGGCCTGCTGCGGCTGCCGCGTCGGTAAAGCTCTGCTGCATATTGATGGCCGGCCGGGCCACCGCCGCAGATCCGAGCGCAGAGCGGAAGAACTCCACATGCTCGTGCTCATCGCGGGCGATCTCCTTGGCGAACTGCCGGACCGACTGGCTGCCGAACTGCACCGCGTGGCCGCCAGCCACCGGGCCGCGCTGCCCGGTGCCGTGGGTCATGTCCTCGGGCAGCCCCTCCCCGTGCACGGCATAGGAGTAGAACTCTGCCTCGAGATATTCGAGGTTCAGCGCGAAGTTGAGGATCGCGCTGTCAGAAATCGCCTCGGCGTCAGGTGCCGCTGCTGGGAGCGCCGGGGTGGTCATCCATCTGAGCAGGCCCGCGCCCACCAGCCCCAGGCCGGCCGTGCTGCACACTTCAGGAACCGCAGCCGGTCAGCGGCATTTTCTGCGCTCCGGCCAATCAGCTCATCCACATACCTCTTACCGAACATCTTCTTCATCTCCCATCTGATCGCCTTGCTCCTTTCCCAGGAGCTGAAGTCTTGCCACGCAGGCGGGTTTCCTGGCCCCGCGTTTCTGCCTGGATGAGGCTCTTCGGGTGCTGGCTGCCTGAGTTGAGGGCCTGACCTCGATCGCATCGCGGCCATGGTGTTTACTCCGGCGGCCGGGTACTCGCGGGTGGGACGGGTGTACGGGTTCGGCCGGAGGCGATGTGGGGGTAGTGCAGGTCGAACGCGGGCCGCTCGGACCGGATCCGCGGGATCCGGGTGAAGTTGTGCCGGGGCGGCGGGCACGATGTCGCCCATTCCAGCGAGTTCGCATACCCCCACGGATCGTCCGCGGTGACCTTCTCGCCGTACTTCCAGGTCTTGTACACGTTGTAGAGGAAGAAGAACGTGGACGCGCCGAGGATCCAGGAGCCGATGCTGGAGATCTGGTTCAGTGTGGTCACGTCGCCGGGCAGGAACGGGTAGTTGGCGATCCGGCGGGCATACCCTCGATGCCGATCCAGTGCTGGACCAGGAACGTCAGCCAGAAGCCGGTGAACAGCGTCCAGAAGTGCCACTTGCCCAGCGTGTTGTCCAGCATCTTCCCGGTGAACTTGGGCCACC
>CAVWWE010000053.1:0-19036 GCA_963758575.1 uncultured Actinomycetes bacterium | reverse complement strand
GGTAATCACCGACACCGGCGGGACACCTGAAGTACCAACTCCCTCTTTTGGGCAGCATCCGGGCCGAGCGTATGCGGCTACTGCTAGCTCAGCCGCGTCTCTGTCGATGAAGCCGTAGGGGGCAGCGAGATGCGAGTCCTGATCGCTACGGCCGGGGCGCGCGGCGATGTGGCGCCTCTCACCGGGCTTGCGACTGCCATCCGCGCTGCCGGGCACAGCGTAACGATCGCCAGTAACGATGAGTATGAGCGCCTCGTCGTCGGCTGCGGGCTCGAGTTCCGGGCGCTACCTGGCACCCACGGCATGTTTGATGACCTTCGGTGGGTAGAGCGGAGCGCCCTGGCAGCCGGTGTCGGGATTGCCAGGCTGCTGGCCGAGAACGTGCGGACACTGCACAAGGCAGTCCTCGCGGTGGCCCGGCAGGTTGGCGCCGATGTGCTGGCGCTGACGGGCATCACCGCGGTCGGCGGTTATCAGGTCGCGGAGGGACTGGCCCTGCCCAGCATCGAATTGCAGCTCATGCCAACCCACGCGACCGCCGACTTCCCGCTTTCCATCGTGACGGGCCGGTCTTTCGGCCGGTTGGGGAACCGGGTCGCGGGGATGGCCACCACTGCCGCCCGAGCGGCGCATTCGGTCGCGTCGTGCCCGAGCGTGGGAGGCCTCGAGTGGGTCTGGGTTGGCGTTGGCGGGGCTGTGGTTCAGGTGCGGGACCTGTGCTGTTGTCTGCCGCGGCCGTTCACGAGGTGCGCAAGGTCGATCCGTCTCAAGCAGGGTCTTGAGGCTGGCCAGGACGCGGGCCATCCCTCGGAGATGGCCGGAGTACCGCGCTGCCGGGCGCGAAGCCGTCGTGGGCACCGTGAGCTTGACGGCACCGTGGCCGACGTCCTCGATGTCGAAGGCGACCTTGGAGCGGGCTTCGGCGCGCCAGGCCGCGGCGGTTGCCTCGTCCATGCCGACCGCCGCGGCCCACTGGGGGGCGATGGTGTGCCAGGTGTAGGCCAGCCGGTGGGGCGATGGGACTCGAGGATCACCTGGCCGGGGCCGCTCACAACCAATCCGACGTCGTCGTGGGCCATCTCGTAGGTGGAGCCCTTCTTCCAGTCCGAATGGAACGTCTTCGGACCAGCCGTCTGGTGCCGCCAGTAGCGCCTCATGAGCGCAGGGTCGGTGAGGCCCTGCCACACGCGCTCAGGAGTCGCCTGGATGTAGGTCGTGTAGACGAATGCGGTCTGCTCGCCCCTGGGGTCCATGGCCGTGACCTCCGATTCGGTAGGTGGGATCCGGTCTTGCACTACCCGCGTCCGGGTGCACGCACGCACGGGAGGGCAGCGATAGCATCCGCCGACCCGTCGGCACCGCAATGCCGTCACGGGGATGCGTGAAACGCTGCGCGGCCAAGAATGTGGCCAGCCGGATCCTTACCGTCGTAGCCGGTCCGGCTGATCAGCCGCCCGGTCTTGTCGTACTCCATGCGTACCGTGTGGCCTGCCGGGTCGGTGACCGCGATCAGGTTGCCGACCGCGTCGTATTCGCGCGTCGTGGTCTGCCCGAGCGGACAGCACCGCACCGCCGGGCTCGGTGACGGTTAGCAGGTGGCCGGCGGCGTCGTAGCCGTACCGGGTCGTGCCGGTGGCGTCGGTCATCGTGGTCCGGCGGCCGGCCGCGTCGTAGCTGAAGGTCACGGTGGTGCCCGCCCGGCAAGCTAGCCCCGATGCCCGCACCGCTGGACCGGATCACTGCCCGCTGCGCGCAAACTCACCGTCACCCAGGCCCTGCAGGACGAGCATAGAAGCGCAGGCCGACCGACAGGGACATAACGTCGAGTGACGGAGAGGCCAGATGAGAACGCCGGGACCCGCCGTTCGGCGCGGGCGTCGGCTGTATTTCGATCAAGGCGATGGCTGCCCAGATCCGGGTAACCAGTTCGCCCGGGCCGGACCGGACAAAGCGATCGCTTGCGCCGGCAATGATCTCGACGGCGAGAACCACGGCGACGAGCCAGTCGACAGCGGCGCAGAAGGGAGGCCACCACCGCGTGCCTGCTACGTAGTGGGTGCGTTCTTGGCAGAAGTCTTTGAGACCGTGGCCCATGTAGCCAAGGACCAGGAGCCAGGCCGATCCGGTGACGCCCGCGGCGGCAAGCAAAACAAACGCACTAGCGATGGTGCTCTCGACGGCGATCACTCTGGGCCTTCCGTCTGCCACGGCGAACCCGATGTAGACCGCTGCGATCAGGGTTAGCAGGAGAGCCTGGACGGTTGCCTGGTCGAGCCACCGGAGGACGAGGGGCGAGGCGGCCTGGATGGCGCCGAATGCCAATCCCCACAGGACTGGTGCACGTATCGACTGCTCCCGCTGCGGGGAAAGCGTGGGCGCACGGGTACGTGTCATGGCCGGTGCCTCCTTGCCGCGGCCGCGAGGAACGCGGCACCGGTCGCAGTGATCCAGTCGCGCAACGGCGCCAGTTCCTTGCCCGCCGGGCCGACCACAGCCGGTGCCCCGACCACGTCTGGCTCGGCCGCCGAACCGACGTCCGCATCCTCCAGCGAGCAGTCGGGCGCTAGGATCGCGGTTTGTTTTTTCATCCGTGCGGGGACGTGATCTGCCTGGCCAGGAACGCCGCGTCACTGCCTACCCACCCGAGCAGGGCGGAGCCGCGGGTGTGCTGCCAGATGAGGCCGAGCATGTACAGGCCGGGGGAGGGTGTCACGCCCTGGTGGTGCCGGATATTTCCCTGGTCGTCTTTGGCCTCGTGGATGTCGATCCACGTATGGTCCGCCGTGAACCCTGTGGCCCACACCACCGCGTCGAACTCCGCGGCGTTGCCGTCGGCGAAGGTTACGGTCCGCCCGGCCGCGCTCGTCGCCCGGGGTCGGATCCGGATGCCGTGTCGGCGGGCGAGCCGACGCGGCCCGGGCCCGATGACCTGGTCCCGCCCGGCTAGCCGCTGTCCCAGCCGCGAGTCCGCGGTAACCCTGTCCAGCCGCAGCGCGGTCGCCCAGGCCCATACATCGCGGCCCAGTGGCCGCTGGGGGATCGCAGGGAGCCGCCGGCCTGCTGCGAGCTCGACGGGGTGGGTGGCGGAGAGTTCTTGGGCGATCTGGCAGCCGGAGTTCGCGGCGCCGACGACAAGGACCTTTCCCGGCGGGACACTTTGCGGGTGCCGATAGTGTGCGCTGTGAACCTGGTGCACGCCGGGGCCGAGCGCGTCGGCGCTCGGCGGGGTGAACGGCACCTGGAAGGGCCCGGTGGCGACCACCACCTGCCGCGCCTCCAGCGCCTCGCCGCCCGCCTTCGCGACGTACCCACCGTCGCTTCTGGTCAGCGATGTCACCTTCGCGTTGAGCCGGACCGCCAGGTTGAACTTTGCCGCGTAGGCCTGCAGGTAACGCGCGACGTCGTCCTTGCCGGGTAGGTGTCCGGCGCAGCGGGGAAGGGCAGGCCCGGCAGGTTGTCATACCGGCCCGAGGTGAACAGCCGCAGCGAATCCCACCGTGACCGCCATGCCTGGCCGATCTGAGCGCTGGCATCCACGATCTGGAAGGAGCGCCCGGCTTGCGCCAGGTGGTAGCCCATGGCCAGTCCGGCCTGGCCGCCGCCGATCACGAGCACGTCCAGAGGCGAGCCCGCAGGCCCGGCAGTCATCGGGCCTGCTCCCGGTCCAAGGCCACGTTGAAGCTGAACATCACGCTGTCCTGGTTGTGCGTGGCGATCTCTGATCCTTGATCGACGTGCAGGTGCGGGCCGGGTATCGGCCCGCGACCCTCGGCAGGCCAGCCGTCTCGGCCGTGACCAGGTCATCCTGACCGTGTGCATCGGTCTGGTTCATCATGCCGCCACGGTAGGCACCACCACTGCAGGTGAGATGCCATCCACGTGGAGAGGAGATGGAGAGGACGCAACTGGCGACCGAGCCAGAGTGTCGGCCGGCATGCCAGCGAGAGCGCAGAGCTGAAGGATCTGGCACGTCTGGGCGATTCAGTCGGCCCGGATAGTCGCAAAATAATCTGGCGATATGCGCGACGTGAACCTATGAGGCGTCACCTGAATTCGTCACCGTGGTCTAGATGCCCCGGGATCGGCTGCTGGAGTTCGCAAACTCGCTCTGCAGTCACGCGTTATCTCGGCCGCTGAAATGTGGTCAGTGGTACGTACGTACCTTCTACGGCTCGTACCCCTGCCGCGTAGCTCAGCCGACAGTCGCGACGAAGATGGGCCCCTCGCCGGTCGCGGTCACGGTAGCGTCGATGTCGGGCAGGAAGCACGATTCGCTCTGGCGGAGTTTAAGTTCGGCGCCGCCGGCGTCGCGCAGCAGTGCACCACCGTCGGTGCACATGGCGATTCTGGGACCGCTCGCAGGCAGTTCCGTCTGCTCGCCGGTAAGCGTGAGCCGGTACAAGCGGAATTCCGGTGCAGAGATTCATACACGACAGCGCCAGGGAGCCTGGGTCCGGAGCCGCGTACGCAGGTTCGAATCCAGCAGGCGGCACAGCTGGGGCGCTACACAGACCATCCCCGCGGGGGGCTCCGGTTCAGCTTCGGCGCCGTCGGTTCCGTCGTGGGCCGCGCCGCGTGGCCGCCGGCAGGCTGGCGCTGGCGTCGCTCCTGGCTGGTCCGCGCGGCGGTGCCGATCGTCTCCCCGGTGAGGGTGATCTCGCAGGTCGCCATGTACGCGGTGTGGTCGTAGCGGATCTCCAGCCGGAGCGCCTCGAACAGGCGGCGGGAGATCGCGTCGCCTGGTTTCCAGCGCCATGTCACAGGAGCGTGGGCGGCGGCGTCGTATTTGCATGCGAGAACACGACAAGGAAACCGTGGTGGTCATCGGGGCGGGGCTGGCAGGGCTGACGGCGGCGGCAACCGCCGCCCGGGCGCGGCAGCCGGTGGTCGTGGTGGAGGCATACACCGCGGGAGGCCGGGCCCGCACCGACGAACTGAGCGGCTACCGATTCAACCAGGGGCCGCACGCCCTCGGCAGGGGCGGCGAGGCCTGGCGGATACTGCACGACCTGGGGGTGCCCCACCGCGGTCACCGACCGCCACTGCGTGGCGCCCGCGTCGTGCGCGACGGCAAGCTGGTCGGGGTACCAGTAGGCCAGCTGGGCTTGCTGGTCCCCAGGCTGCTGACGGTATCTGCGGCGAGCTGGGCGGGCAGGAGCGCCGAAGAGTGGGTCGAGTCTCTGGGGGGAAGTCGTGACCTGCCTGACCTGGCCCGAATGTTGATACGAGTGACCACCTACGTGACCGACCTCGGACGCATGCCAGCCGACTTCGCTATCTCCCGGATAAAGGCCGCCCGCCGGGGCGTCTCCTACCTCGAGGAGGGATTTGCAAGCCTTGTGGAGGGCATCTCGTCGGCAGCGTCGGCGGCAGGCGCCACCATACGAACCCACCAGGCCGCCGCCGGTATCAACGCCGTCCCGGGCGGATGGGAGGTCGAACTGGCCGGCGGCGAGGTGCTGCCCGCGGCCGCGGTGGTCATCGCCGCTGGCAGCCCGGCCGCGGCGCGCAAACTGCTGCCGGTCGACCCTGGCTGGCCCGAGCTCGGCCCGCCGGTCACTGCCGCCTGCCTGGACCTCGGGCTGCGCGGGCCGCACCCTTCGGTGGTGATAGGCGTCGACGAGCCCTTGTACCTGGCGTGCCACTGCCCGCCCGGTGCCCTAGCGCCCGCCGGAGGGTCGGTGGTGCACGTCATGCGGTACGGGGCCCGCGACGCGGGACTGGACCGCGCCGAACTTCACCGGTTCGCCACCCTGGCGGGAATCACCAACGATCAGATCGTTGCGGAGAGGTTCCTGGCGGTCCACGTGGTCACCCACGTGCTTCCCGGTCCCGAAGACGGCCTGGCCGGCCGGCCCGCAGTCGCCGTGCCCCGATCGCCGGGGGTGTACCTGGCAGGCGACTGGGTGGGGCCGTCGGGGTGGCTCTCGGACGCGGCGATGGCCAGCGGCCAGCACGCCGGCATGCTCGCCGCCGGGGCGCCCGCGGAGGATCGCACCTACCCGAGGGTGGCGTGAACCCGACATCGGCAACGGGCGGCCTCGACACCTTCGAGGGTGAGCGTCCGCGCCTGACCGGCCTGGCCTATAGGATCACTTGCTCGCTGGCCGACGCCGAAGACGTGGTGCAGGAAGCGTGGATACGGTGGGCCGCCCGAGACGCCGCCACCGTGGACAACCCGGCCGGCTGGCTCACAACCGTCACCTCGCGCCTGGCCCTCGACCGTCTGCGGGCACAGCGCCGACGGCGAGAAGTGTACGTCGGACCCTGGCTTCCCGACCCGGTGCCCACCGCCCGGAACGCCGAGGAAACGGCCGAGCTCGCCGAGTCGCTGACCCTCGGTTTCCTGGTGCTGCTCGACTCGCTCGGCCCGTACGAGCGAGTCGCTTTCCTCCTCGGTGACGTGTTCGGCGAACCATACCCGGCCATCGCCGAGATCCTCGGAAAAACCGAGCCTGCGTGCAGGCAACTCGTCTCGCGCGCCAGGCGAAAGCTGCACTCGGCCCGGCCGGGCGCCGGGACTCCCCCTCCGGCGCCCGCCCCGGCCGAGATGCTCGAGCAGCTGATGTACTCCGTGCTCGCGGGCGACGAAGAGAGGACCCTGAGCCTCCTCCACCCCGACGTCGTGCTCATATCCGACGCGGGCCCCGCCCGGCGCGCAGCCAGGCACCCAATTGTCGGCGCCGAGCGGGTGCGTCAACTCCTCAAAGGCAGCTGGAGACTCATCGCGTTCAAGACCCACTCGAGCCCGGACGAGCGGCCCCCCGTACGCCTCATTGAGGTCAACTCGAGCCCTTCGCTCGTGCTGGACACGCCCGAGGGGCCGATCGTGATCACCGGCGAGGCCGTCAGCGGCCAGATCACCTCTATCTGGGTCCGGCTCAACCCCGACAAGACCGCGGCGCTCAAGGATCCACCGCCTATCGTCTGAGTCACCGCATCACAGCAGCCCCACCATGCGGCGCGTTTACGCAGACGGAAGGTACTCTTGCTCGCCGCTAGGAAAGCGCTGCGGCCCATGAGCGGCGAAGCGCGACTGGATGGCCACTCACAGGCTTCGGTCGTAACTTGGGAGCCTTGAGTGTCCAGCAGATAGGCGGACTGCCGGACCGGGAGCCAGCCTCGGCAACACTGATCACCACAAGGGATTTCTGGTTGACCGCGGCGAGACTAGAGATATGACACGAAGTTGTGGATGCGGGACCTGAACGAGGGCGCGGCGTACCTTCCCAAGTGATCAACAGGAAGGAAGCCGGCGTGCCAGCGCCGGCGGGAAGGACGCCAATGCTGAAGGTAGTCGCTGACGAGGCCGTGCGCGAGGACCTGGCCGCGAGCCTGGATGAGATCGTGCGGGAGGGGGCGCGGCGGATGCTGGCCGCCGCGCTGGAGGATGAGGTCGCCGCCTATATCGCCGCGCACGCGGCCGAGCGGGACGAGCAGGGGCGGCGGCTGGTGGTGCGCAATGGGCACGCGCGGCCGCGGCAGGTCACCACGGTGGCGGGCGCGATCGAGGTGACCGCGCCGCGGGTGAACGACAAGCGCACCGACCCGGCCACTGGCGAGCGGACGCGGTTCTCCTCGGCGATCTTGCCGCCGTGGTGCCGTAAGAGCCCGAAGATCACCGAGGTGCTGCCCCTCCTCTACCTGCACGGGCTGTCGTCCAAGGACTTCGTGCCGGCGCTGGAGCAGTTCCTTGGCTCGGGAGCGGGGCTGTCGGCGTCGGCGATTACCCGGCTGACCGAGGCGTGGCAGGAGGAGTACCGGCGCTGGTGCGAGAAGGACCTGTCCGGCGCGGACTATGTGTACTGCTGGGCCGACGGGCTGCACTTCGGGGTGCGGCTTGATCAGGACCGGGTGTGCACGCTGGTGGTCATCGGGGTGCGCGCCGACGGGAAGAAGGAACTGGTCGCCCTCGCTGACGGCCACCGGGAGTCCACCGAGTCCTGGGCCGGGCTGCTGCGCGATGCCCGGCGGCGGGGCATGCGCGCCCCAGTGCTGGCGGCCGGGGACGGCGCGCTGGGGTTCTGGGCCGCGCTGGCCGAGGTGTTCCCCGAGACCCGCCATGGCCGCTGCTGGCAGCACAAGGTGGTCAACGTCCTCGATTGCCTGCCGAAATCGGCCCAGCCCGCGGCCCGCAAGGCGCTGGCGCAGATCCGCGACGCCGAAGACCGCGAGCACGCCGAGAAGGCGATCAAGGATTTCGCCGCCGCCTACCAGGCCAGGTACCCCAAGGCCGTCGCCAAGATCACCGGTGACCAGGAGCAGCTGCTCGCGTTCTTCGACATGCCCGCCGAGCACTGGATCCACCTCAAGACGTCTAACCCGATCGAGTCGACCTTCGCGACGGTCCGGCTTCGGACCAAGGTCACCAAGGGGCCGGGCAGCCGGGCCGCCGGGCTGGCGATGGTGTTCAAGCTCATCGAGGCCGCCAGCGAGCGCTGGCGCTACGTCAACGGCCCACACCTGGTCGCCCTCGTCCGGGCCGGTGCCACGTTCGAGAAAGGAGTGCTCATCGAGCGGCCAGACGAGGCCGAGAACAAGGTCGCCGCGTGATCAATCAGGACACGCCGTCCACAACTCTTGACGATTTCTCGCGAGACTACGCCCGGCCGTTGACAAGCGCAGAACTGGGAATCTACTCGCAATGATCCAGGACATCTGCATAACTCTCTGCTGCCAGGTTTGGCGATATGCGGGCCGTGAGCCTGTGAAGCATGACGAGAAATCTCACTGTGGATGACGAATGTAGCTTGCCATTTGTGCGATTTTCCGTTCTGGTGACGTTGGTTCCTGGTCAGCTGGCGATGGATATGTGCCTGTGCACGGTCGCGGGGTCGTCGAGCAGGGTGAGCATGCAGGCGGCCAGGTCGGCGCGGGAGATTGAGAATCCGTGTGGCAGGTTGCGGTCGATCGCGGTGCGGTAGGTTCCCTGGGCTGGTTTGTCGGTCAGCGAGGGCGGACGGAAGATCGTCCAGTCCAGGTCGCTGTCGCGGATCTGGTCCTCGCCGCGGCGCATGTCGGCGCAGACGTGGCGCAGGAACGTGCGCCGTGCCACGGGCTTGAGCAGGTACCGCAGGTAGGGGCTTTCGCCTTCGTCGGTGACGACAGAGCCGCTGACCTCAAGAAGCCGGCGGATACCAGTTTTCTGCATGGCCTGGATGATGCTGCGGACGCTGTCCTGGATGACCGTGGTGGGACCGGTACCGTGCGGGCCTACCGCGGTGATTACGGCGTCCGCGTCTGCTATGGCTGGAGTGATCGAGGCTGGGTCCATGACGTCGGCGGTGATGGTCTGCAGCCACCGGTGCGCGGGGACGGCCAGGCGGGCGGGGTCGCGGACGACTGCTGTGACCTGATGACCGGCCGCCAGTGCCTGCTTGGTGAGGGATGTTCCGGTGGCGCCCGTCGCGCCGAGAATAGCGAGTTGACGTTGACCTGGTAGCTGCGGCGGGGGACTTGTACTGCGGCGCTTGTGAGTCATGAGACGTGATCCTTCCGGTACATTGGTTCCGTAGTTCGTAAGATACGGAGAACATATCATATGGAATCGATATCATCGGAGGAGGGGGTGGCGCCAGCGCCGCTCCGCAGGCGGCTGAACCGTGCGATCAAGGAATCACTGCGTGACCTAGGCGCCCAGCTGTCCCTGCTCAACCACAGCGTCGGCGCACGCCTCGACCTCAAGGCCACCGACTTGGAGTGCCTAGACCTCATCACCCGGTACGGCCCGCTCAGCCCGAGCACCTTGGCCCGGCGGGCCGGGCTGCACCCAGCAACCATGACCGGCATCCTCGACCGCCTCGAACGCGGCGGCTGGATCGACCGCAGCCGCGACCCCTCTGACCGCCGTGGTGTCGTCGTCGAGGCGGCCCGCGGCCGGGGCGCAGAGATCCTGCGTCTCTACCTCGTTGACTCCGGGATGAACACCGCAATGGACCAGATCTGCTCCGAATATGAAGACAAAGAGCTCGAGCTCCTAGCCGGCTTCCTGCGCCGCACCGCCGACGCCAGCCGAACCGCCGCCCAAAGGCTCACCGAAAGCTGAGTGGCGAAGACGACGGCGAGGCCCACGCGCACCTCGAAGGTCCGCTGGGGCCGACCACTGGATCACCGGCCCGGCTGTGCTGGCAAGTGGTGAAGCTACTCTGGCCGGCCCTCGGATCGGTGCCAGCCTGGCCATGCCCGGAACCGACTGGTCCGGCTCGACGGCCATGGCATCCGCCGCCAGGACCAGCCGACGCAGTTCGTCACTGGCAGGGCCGGGTCCATCCCACACCTGGCGTCCAGGCCGCAGCTTCCGGGCTATGTGCATAGCGGCTCAGGACGTCTGGGTCCTAGTGCCGCGCTGGTCCCGGACGATCGCTACTGCCTGTCGCTGGGTAAGCCCCGAGCCGGTGGTGAACGCCTGGTCGAACCGCCCCGCTCCCAGCTTCTGGCGGAGCTGGGCCACCAGTTCGGCTTCCACCCGCCGCAGATGCGGCCAGGCCGGCAGTCCGACCCGCCGTCGCAGGCCCTCGGCCGCGCCTTTCAGCCGCGCCGCCCGCTCCGGGTCACCCTCGGCCAGCGCCAGCCGGGCATACCCGGCCAGGCACAGCGTCACGAACCGGGTGCTGCGGGCCGCCAGGCTCAGGTCCAGCGCCTCATCTATCAGCGCCCGGGCCTCATCGAGCCTGCCCCGCAAGACAGCCAGGATGCCCAGCTGCACCCGGGAGCCCGCGGCGAACCAGTCGCCGCCGCACACCTCCGCCAGGTCACGCGCCTCGCGCAGGTGGCGCAGGGCATCGTCGTAACGGCCCAGCGCCATCTCCAGGGAGCCGGCGGTGAACGCGGCAATGGCCGTGAAGACGGGCTCATCCTGGCCACGGAGCTCCTCCAGCGACACCGCCGCCTCCCGCAGAGCCCCGTCCAGGTCGCCGGCGATCGGCAAGCTCCACGCCATGGCCAGCTGGCACACCGCGCGCAGGAAGGGGTCCTGGATCCCGGCCAGCAGCGGTGCCAGGCGCTGCCGGCCGCCAGCGCCGCCGTGTCGTCCCCGGTGTCGACGGCCATCATTGCCGCCACCCAGCCCAGCTCGGCCCGGGCCTGCGGGTCCAGCGGGCCAGCGGGCCGGAACTGCTCAACCCATGATCGGGCCTGGCCCTCAAGGTCGCGTTGCAACCAGAACAGCCACAGGACGCGGAACAGGTGCGGCACCGGCCCGGGGTCATGGGCCAGGTACCAGCGCACCGCGGCGGCCAGGTTGCCCGCCTCGGCGTCCAGCCGCTCCAGCCACTCGCCCTGGCCGGTGTCGCGCAGCGGCCGGTCGGCCTGCTCGGCCAGCGCCCGGTAGTAGCCGGCGTGCCGCCGCCCGACATCGGCGGCGTCGGGCCGGCCCGCCAGCCGCTCGGCCATGAACTCGCGCACGGTCTCCAGCATCCGCGACCGGGGCCCGAGCCCAGTGCTGTCGAAATAGACCAGGCTGTGGCGGGCCAGCGCCTCAGACAGCTCCAGCGCCCGCTCCTCCTCCAGGCCCGCCACGGCGGCGGCGGCCTGGATGGTCCAGCCGTCTGTGAACACCGCCGCGACCTCCAGCAGCGACCGCTCGGCGTCCTCCAGCAGCCCCACGCTCCACCCGACCGTGGCCCGCAGGGTGCGCTGCCGCCCGGGCAGGTCTACCGCGCCGGTCCCGAGCGCGTCCAGCGAGGCCGCCAGCCGGCCCAGCAGCGCGGCGGGGTCCAGCAGCCGGGTCCGGGCGGCGGCCAGCTCGATGGCCAGTGGCAGGCCCTCCAGCCGCCGGCAGATCTCGGCCACCGCCGCCGCATTGCCCTCGGTGAGGGCAAAGCCGGGCCGCACCGCGCGGGCCCGGTCCACGAACAGCGCCACCGCCGGCGAGGACTCTAGTTCCTCCAGCTGCACGGTGGCAAGGTCGGCCGGCAGCGCCAGCGGCGGCACCGGGTACTCCCGCTCGGCCCGCAGCCCCAGCACCGTGCGGCTGGTGGCCAAGATCACCACCGCCGGACAGCGGGCCAGCAGCTCGCCCAGGCCAGCCGCGGCCTGGACCACCTGCTCCAGGTTGTCCAGGATCAGCAGCCACGCGCCGTCGCCGAACGTCTCGGCCAGCGCCTCCACCGGCGAGGCCGTCCGCGCTAGGTCGGCCCCCGCCATCCGGCCGATGGCGGCCGGGACCAGCCCGGGATCGGTGACCGCCTCCAGCGGCACGAACACGGTGCCCGCGCCGAAGCGATCACGCAGCCGCTCGCCGACCGCCACCGCTAGCCGGGTCTTGCCGACCCCGCCCGGCCCGGTCAGCGTGACCAGCCGCACCTCAGGACGCTCAACCAGCCCGGCCACCTCATCGATAGCCCGCTCCCGCCCCAGCAGCGACGTCATGCTCACCGGCAGCGGGCGCGGCCCACGCGCACCCGCCGACGACGGAGCAGCTGCCGCGGCCCGGCCGCCAGCGGCGGCGAACCGCTCGCTCAGCAGCACCGCCAGGTCATCACGCACCAGCCGGCCCAGCTCAGCGGGGGTCCGGAAAGAACGATAGGACGCCGAAGCCTCGTCCTTGACGCGGGCCAGCAAATCAGCCAGCCGGGGCTCACGATCGGGCGCCGGCGCCTTGACATACAGCAGCCGCGGCAGCTCACCGGACAGCCCGAACTCCTCCTCCAGACCCGAGACCCCCGTGCCCGGGACGAGCTGCCCGTACCGCTGCCAGTACAGCCCGACGAACACATCACTCTGCGCCAGATACGCCCGGTACAGCTCGGCCGGAGGGTACGGCCGGGCGCCGAGCTCGAACATCACCGGGGTCAGCCTCAGCGCCGAAATGGCACGTGAAACAGCCCGCCGCTCCTCAGCCAGCTCACCCAGCGTGGAACTCACGAACACCCGCAGCCGCCGGTCCGGGGTCCGGATGACCACATCATCCCGCGGCCCGCCGCTCACCGATCGCCCCTGAGCTGGCCCACCACGCAAGTCTGCAACCAGCCTCCCCGGCCAGCAAGGCCGCGGTAGGTCCCCAATCCGTCAGACAGCACCGCCGGTCGCAGCCCACCAAGCGCTCAACACGCAGCTACCCGGCCGATGCCATGCATAACGCTGCGATCTGAGCGCATTCCCTAGCACCTCCGCAGGCTGAGGCGTGCGCACAGGGCCGGCGTTATGCGCGCCCTGAACCTATGGAGCATCCCGAGGAATCTCACCGTGGGTGACGAAATAGCTTGCCATTCGCTGACCCTCTGCTTGAGCAGCAGGAGCCGGCCTTGAAACGGCAGTTCCAGCACACTGCCCGCCGGCCACCGGGCAAGCGGCACTGCGCCCTCCCAAAGGCATCTTTCCCGCTCAGTGGCCCGGAATTCGACCCCAAGACCTGGGATCTGTGCGCCGCCGCCCACGAGGGCAAGGTCCAGCTCGAACGCGTGTGCGGCAGCTCAGGCGGTCCCGGTTGCTGTACTTTGCTGCTGTACTCTCGGACCTGGCCTTTCGAATTTGGATTCTGACCAGGTGGAGCTAAGGGGACTCGAACCCCTGACCCCCTGCCTGCAAACAACAGGCAGCACGTCCACCCACGTCCATCCCCGCAGGTCACCGTCCAGCAGCGTGTATCGCCGTCCCTCCAGATCCGTACCTGTTGCGGTACTTTCCTGCTGGACTCATCACCTTGGGCCCACGGCGGCAAAGGCACCCAGACGCCACTCTGCTGCGCTGCACTGTCCGGGGAAGCCTCGCCATGCCCACGGCGGGAACCGAGCTGGGCAGATCCTGAGACCGCCACAGGACTTGCCCCCACGGTAGCTACGGAGCCTGGGGCTCGCCACCTCTTAATCTTCCTCTTCTGCGTGTTGACTGAACAACGACATGAGTTTTCGCAGTTCAGGGACGTGCTGGCTTGTCTGTGGCATAGTCGCCGGTCATGGTTGAACGGGGAGTTGCGGCTGGGGATCTGGCTGGGCTGGTGGTGCCGTTGATGGGTCAGCTGGTAGCTACCGGGGATCGGTGGGAGCCTTACCGGCTGCTCGACGGCGATGGTGTGTGTGTTGAGGCGGCCGGGGCGTATTTCAGTCATCTGCAGGCAGCGGGCCGGTCGGAGGCGACTGTCCGCTCGTATGGCATGGATCTGCTCCGCTGGTTCCGGTTCTTGCAGGCGGCGGGGGTGGCGTGGGATCGGGCGAGCCGGGCCGGGGCCCGGGATTTCTGCCGGTGGCTGCTGGTCGCCGGGCAAGCGGCCCGGCCGCACTGGCGTGATCGGGATCGTGGGCGGGCAGGCGCAGGCGGCCAGCCTTCGGGCCGGGCTTATGCGCCGTCGGTGCGTGCCCACAGCGAGACGGTGCTGCGCAGCTTTTACGACTTTCACCTGGAGGCGGGCACGGGGCCGGTGGTCAATCCGTTCCCGCTGGACCGGGCCCGCGGTGCCGGGCGCGCGCATGCCCACCACAATCCCGCAGAGCCATTCCGTAAGGAGCGCACGGGCTTGTACCGGCCGGTGGTGGTCTCGCGGATCCCGCGCAGCGTCCCGGATGAGGAGTTCAACGAGATCTTCGCGGCATTGCCCTCACACCGGGACCGGGCGCTGGTCGCGTTCTATGTGTTGACGGGGGCGCGGGCCTCAGAGCTGTTGTCAGCGACCCGGGGCGGCGTGGATCCGGCACGGCAGCTGATCACCGTGGTCCGGAAGGGGACGCGGGTGGTGCAGCAGCTGCCTGCGTCCGCTGATGCGTTCGTCTGGTTGCGGCTTTATCAGCTGGAGATGGACGGCAAGCTGCCCCGCGGCGGCGGGCAGCCGTTGTGGTGGACGCTGCGGCGGCCGTTCCGCCCGCTGGCCTATCACGCGGCGCACCGCATGTTCGAGCGGGCCGGTGCCGCGGCGGGCACGGACGCGACGCTGCATTCGCTGCGGCACACGGCGGCCTACCGGATGGCCGAGGATCCCGCTCTCCCGCTCACCGACGTGCAGCTGGTCTTGGGTCATGCGCTGCTGACCACGACGCAGCTGTATCTGACGCCACGCAAGGAGCAGGTGATCCGCCGGGTGCTGGCCCACCACGCTGAGCAGGTCCGCCAGGCCAGGCAGCGGGCCCGGCCGGCCCCGGCGCCTGGATACCGGCGCGAGAGCCTGGATGTGCTGTTCGGGACTGCGTCGTCGTGACCACCGCGGTCAGCGCGCCGGCGGCGGCGTCGGTATGGCTGTCGGGCTACCAGGCCGGGCGGGCCCGGTTCCCGCCACGGCCAGCACTCACGGGCTGGCCGGCCACCAGGCAGCCCAGCGGGCAGGTCCTGGAGCAGCTGGCCGCCGCTGCGCCCAGGACGGGCAGCGGCGCAACCGGGCGTCACGCCGCGGGGCTGGCGCTGCTGCTGGACTGGCTCGCTGGCCAGGACGGCGGCAGCTGGCAGGAACGCTGGCTGGCCAGCGGCGCCGACGCGGCCGGGGCTGCCTGGACGCAGGTGGCAGGCAGCTGGCTGACGCGGGCCCGCGGCCCGCAGGCCCGCGGGCTGGTCCTGCTGCCGCCGGCGCTGGTCACGGCGGTCTGCGCCGGCATCATCCGCCCTTCCCTGGGCTGGCTGGTCGCCGGCGGGTGTGACCACACTGCGCTGGCCCGCGCCATGGCTGCCTCCCGCGACCCCGCCGGCTTCGGGCGGCTGCGGGCGCTCGGTGACGGCGACCGGGGCTCAACGGCGGCGAAAACGGCCCGCACGCTGCACAGAGCCGCAGTCATCGTGGCCGCCAAGGGCGGCGTGCTGGCCGGCATCACGATCGGCGACGTGCTGGAACTGCTCGACACCGAGGCCAGCATTCACGGGGCAGTCAGAAGTGATGCCGCCGCCTGCTACCGGCTGCTCCGCGAGATGGGCATCTTCGGCCCCGCCGCGCCGGCCCGGCTGCGGGAACTGCGCACCGCGGGCCAGCGCACGCCCGCCGAGATGATCGGCCGTCACCATCTTGCCTGCCAGCCCATCCGTGACCTGCTCGTGGATTACCTGCGGGAACGCCAGCCCACGATGGACTATGGCAGCCTGGAGCAGCTGGCCCGCCGCCTGGGCATGTTCTGGGCCGACCTGGAAGCCCACCATCCCGGCATCGACAGCCTGCACCTGAGCGCCGAGGT
Source organism: uncultured Actinomycetes bacterium (assembly GCA_963758575.1). Taxonomy (GTDB): domain Bacteria; phylum Actinomycetota; class Actinomycetes; order Streptosporangiales; family Streptosporangiaceae; genus RYN-230. Next base: position 2,951 of record CAVWWE010000053.1, on the reverse strand, counting down.
CGCCGACGCGTGGAAACAGCGCATGCGCACCAAGCAGACGACTATCAGCGGGCCTGGCGGCAAGACCGTGGTCGGCGTTGAGCGGATCTGCCACCGCGAGTTCCTGACCCCGGTCCGGGCCTTCTACCTCGACCTGGCCCAGTGGGCCGTCGATGACCCGGCCCGGTGGGCACAATGGGCGGTCCCCTGCCCGGTCGGACGGGCCGAGACCATCCAGGGCAAGGTCCAGCGGCACCGCAAGTCACGGATGGACGCCCGGACCCGCGAACGGCTCCCGGTCCTGCCCGCCCTGGTCCGCTCCACCACCCGCCAGCACGCCGACGCCCAGGCACTCCTGCACGCCGCCCGCGCTGCCAGGCCCGGCAGCGCCTTCACCGCTGCAGGAACGACCCTGGCCCGCTCAATCACCACAAGCACCGCCAGCATCTGGGCCGATGACCCAGCCAGCGGGAACCGGCGCAACCTCACCGCCGAGGAAGACCGCGCCTTCTGGGCCTGGGCAACCGTGGAGATCCTGCGCGCCACCGGCATCCGCGCCGAGGAACTCATCCAGCTCAGCCACCACAGCCTGGTCCAATACCGCCTTCCCGGGACCGGCGAGCTGGTGCCCCTGCTGCAGATCGCCCCGTCCAAGACGGACGCCGAACGCCTGCTGGTCATCAACCCTGAACTCGCCGACGTGCTCGCCACCATCATCAGGCGCATCCGCGGCAGCAGCCAGGCCGTCCCCCTCGTCGCCGCCTACGACGACCACGAACGCCTCTGGCTGCCCCCCGCCCCGGTGCTGTTCCAGCGGCGCTCGCCAAACCGCGCCATCCCCGCCGCCACCTCCCCCTCGGCGCTCGACCGCACCGGGCTGGCCGGCCCTGATGGCAGCCCGCTGCACTACACATTGCACGACTTCCGCAGGATGTTCCTCACCGACGTGATCATGAGCGGGCTCCCGCCGCACATCGCGCAGATCATCGCCGGGCACCGCGACATCAACGTCACCCTCGGCTACACGGCCGTCTACCCCGAAGAAGCCATCCAGGCCCACCTGGCCTTCCTCGCCCGCCGTCGCGCCCAGCGGCCCAGCGAGGAATACCGCATCCCCACCGACGCCGAATGGGAAGAATTCCTCGGCCACTTCGAACGCCGCAAAGTCGCCACCGGCACCTGCGGCCGCGCGTTCGGCACTCCCTGCATCCACGAGCACAGCTGCCTCAGGTGCTCCATGCACTGGCCCGACCCCGCCCAGCGGCCCCGCATCGCCGAGATCCGCGACAACCTCACCGCCCGCATCACCGAGGCCCAGCGCGAAGGCTGGCTCGGCGAAGTCGAAGGCCTGAAAGTCAGCCTCGCCGGGGCAGAAGACAAACTCGCCCAGATCGACCGGCGCAGCCACACCACACTCGGCATGCCCGCCTTCACCCCGAACATCCCGGCACGCTGAACCAGGCGACCAGCCCAGCTCATGATCATTTTCCTAGTTCAGAGAATGCCGATGACCGCGTGGTGCTTTGGTTCATGTTGATGCCGGTCTGCACATATCTATGCACGCTCGTCGTGATCGACGGGAGCGCGCCGATTATGGGCGGGCCCTTAGCGCAGATGGAGATGTTAGGCAGGCGCACCGAACTTCCTATGCAATGTGGGCTCTCATCCGCGGAGCGGATACGAACGGCCGAGCTTCCCCACTTCTCAGGACCTGATCTTGGCCCGGTTTAGCGGACTCGCGTGTCGGGAGACGGCTGGTGCTCGGCAGTCCGAGAGGATCAGCCGATGCCGAGACCGTATCCGCCGGAATTCCGCCGGCGCGCCCTGGACCTGGTCGAGTCGGGCCGCACTGTCCGCGATGTGGCGGCGTCGCTGGGGATCGCCGAGTCGTGCCTGCACCGGTGGCGGCATCGCGATCTGGTGGACCGGGGCCTGAAGCCGGGCACCACGGCGCAGGAAAGCGCGGATCTGGCCGCGGCCCGGGCCAGGATCCGCGACCTGGAGGAAGAAGTGAAGATCCTGCGCAAGGCCGCGGCCGCGGTGGAGGCGGTGGTGCCCCCAAAAGACCGCTACCGCCTGGTCGCCGAACTCCACGCTGAGGGCGTGCGGATCGGGCGGGCCTGCCATGCGCTGGGGTGTCGCGGTCGGGGTATCTACGCCTGGGCCGCCGCGGGCACCCTCGCCACGGGCGATCCGCCAGGCCTGGCTGACCGACCTGATCGGCACCATCCACCAGGCCTCCCGCGGCACCTACGGCGCTCCCCGGGTGCACGCCGAACTGGTCTACGGGCACGGCATCACCGTCGGGCACAACACCGTCAGCCTGCTGATGCGCCGGGCCGGCCTGGCCGGGCTGCCCACGCCCTCCCGCGGCAAACGCACCAGGAAGCTGGCCACGGTCACCGATCTGGTCCGCCGGGACTTCCGCCGCACCGGCCCGAACCAGCTGTGGGTCACCGACATCACCGAGCACCCGACCCGCGAGGGCAAGGTGTACTGCTGCGTCGTCCTGGACGCCTGGTCGCGGCGGGTCGTCGGCTGGGCCATCGACTCGCGCCAGCGGGCGGACCTGGCGACCAACGCGCTGGGCATGGCCATCGACTCCCGCGGCCCCGCCGCCGGCGGCATCATCCACGGCGACCACGGCACCCAGTTCACCTCCTGGACCTTCACCGAACGCGCCCGCAAAGCCGGGCTGCTGCCCTCGCTGGGAACCATCGGCGACCCCTACGACAACGCCGTCGCCGAATCGTTCTGGGCCCGCATGCAGACCGAGCTGCTCAACCGGCAGCGCTGGGACACCCGCATCGAGCTCGCCAACGCGATCTTCGAATACATCGAGGGCTTCCACAACCGCCGCCGGCGCCATTCCGCGCTCGGCTGGCAGACACCCATAGAGTTCGAAACCACAGCCATCAACCGGGCACCGGCTCCTCAGATCGCTGTCCAGGCAACCGGGTCATGATCAACCC
>CAVWWE010000052.1:0-27564 GCA_963758575.1 uncultured Actinomycetes bacterium | reverse complement strand
TCTCTCAACTCGCACACGCATACTTCGGCGTTCTGCGCGACGTGACGGTTGTGGGTGCCAGCTCGGTTGACTGAGCTACTCGGAGTGAACTGAGTGAGATCCGGCCACACTGTTAGCCGCGGTCCTTGTAACCTCCGCGAGGCGGGAAGGATCATCGATCCATGGCCCGAACGGCCTGCCTGCAGGATCGGAGGCGGAAGTTCGTGGACAACACCGACCGAGGCAACAAGCCCGACCATGCTGATGGCGACCCGAGCCCGGCGGTGGTCACGTTCGTGACCACGGAGCACTTCACGCTGCAGGGTGCTCGCTCGTCGACGATCTCGGAGTTGACCAGCCGGGCGAGCGTTTTCCTTGGCGCGGTATCCGGCGGCCTGATTGCCCTCGGGCTCGTCGCCGCCGCCGCCAAGATCGGCGCGGCGTTCTACGCGTTCGGGCTCATTCTCCTGCCTACGCTGGCCTTCGTGGGGCTGGCCACGTTCCACCGGGTGCTGCAGACCGGGACCGAGGACCTTGCCTACGCGCGCCGTATCGCGCAGGTCCGCGACTATTACTTCGATCACGCTCCCGAGCTGGCCGGGCTACCCGCTCAACCCCGCGGAACGGCTGCCCACCCCGGGACTGGGGATCGGCCTGTGGCAGCAATTCCTGACTGTCGACGGGATGGTCGCCGTGATCACCGCGATACTGGCCGGCTCGGCCGCCGGGCTGCTCGCGGCCGTAGCTTCTGGCCACTCGCTGGTAGCGGCGCTGGTCGCCGGCGTGGTCGTCGCCGCGGCGGCACTGGCCGGGCTGATGCGGTATCAGAATTCGGCCTGGATCCGGGGCAGCACGACATCGTTGTTCCCCGGCGCAGAAGCAGAGCCACACTGAACCCGCCCGGGCAGCGCGCGACGACCTGCGGATTTGGCAGTCTCACAGGTGGCCCGGCAGAAGATCATCCCGCGTGTATCCCGCTGTCCCGGGTCAGGTTAGTTCAGTGGGGCCCGGGGCCTGGCCAGACGCCGTAGCGGGCGCGGGCAAGGTGAACCACCCTGGTGCCCGGCCGCAAGAGTTTGGCGGGAGCTGAGCGGGGCATTCGTCAAAAGGAAGCCCAGGCGAGGTGATCGCAATGTGGTGGCAATACATCATCATCGTGGCCGTGATTGCAGTCGGCATCTACGGCTTCGTTGTGCTCGTCCGTTATATGACGAAACAGATGAGCCGCAAAACCGATCGCAGGGCTGAGGACATGTACGACGAGTTTAGCTCAGCCCGCAAGGAGAAGGACCGGTGGCCCATTTAACCGCTCCTCACTGAGGGCGGATGCTGTCACCTGATTACACTCAATCCGAGGTCTGCTCGCCGTTGAGTGGACAGCGGCCCGCAGCGCGAACGAGCTCCTGCCCCTCTGCTTGCAACAACAGGCACCACGTCCACCGACGTCCGTCCCCGCAGGTCACCGTCCCGGAGCGTGTATCCGCGTCCCTCCAGACCCGTACCTGTTGCGGTAGTTTCGTGCTGTAGTCACTACCTAGATCCACATCGGTCCGCAGACTCCACTGCGCCACCCAGCGGGGATCGCCGCCCGGCCCGCTCAGCGAGCGCATAGATCCTGGGGCAGCAAGGTAAGGCGAACCCTGGTACCTGCCACTAATTGATCTTCCTCTTCTGCCGCATATGGCGCGTCAGATCACGGACGGCATGGCCGCCCAGTGGCTCCGGTGGAAGATCCAACAAACACCTCGGCCTACGGCAGATCTCTCGCTCCGGACTGGTCCGACGTCGGCCTCCGGAGTGCCAAGCCAAGAGCACGGACAGGAGGCACGTCAGATGAGCAAGGTAATCGCCGGATTTTCGATGTCACTCGACGGCTTCGTCGCTGATCCCGATGACGGGGTAGAACACGTCTTCAAGTGGTATTCGGCCGGGGGCACCGACGCCGAGGTCATGACCGGCGACCATGCGACCGGGATGACGCGTGAAGCCGCTGACTTCATCGAGGAAGCCGGCCGGGCCGCCGGGGTGCTGGTCACCGCGCGGCGGACCTTCGACATTGCACACGCGTGGGGCGGCAAGCACCCAATGGACGTGCCGATGGTCGTCGTGACCCACCGGGTCCCTCGAGGAATGGGTGAACCGCGAGGGGTCGCCGTTCACGTTCGTCACCGAGGGGGTCCCGCAGGCCATCGACGTGGCCCGGGAGATCGCTGGCGGCAAGGACGTCGTGGTCGGTGCTCCCAGCGTCACCCAGCAGTGTCTGCAACTCGGGCTCCTCGATGCCATCCACATCGACCTGGTGCCCGTAGTGCTAGGAAGCGGGATCCGGCTCTTCGACCACCTGACCAAGCCGGTCGAGTTCCTTGTTACCGAAGCTTCCGGGAACCCGCACATCACGCACATCACCTACCGAGTCACCAAGTAGCCGCGAGTCCCCGGCTCACCCACCGTGGAGGAGGCGCGGTGCGCGAACCGGCACCGTCGCCCCGCCATCAACCGAGCGGCCTGCCAGCAAAACTGGCCGGCCGCTGTAGGAGGACCTCGATGATCTGCCCGTTGCTGACCTACGCCGACATGCAAAGGGCAATGGCCGAGCTAGCCGAGGTATTCCAGCTGCAGATCGTCTGGTTTGGCGACGATGTCGCCGAGATCAGATGGAACGGCTGGGTTGCCGTGGCGCAAACGGATCAGCCGGAGGCCTTGCACGGCAGCCACGTCGGCCATGGCTGGACCTACGTACGGGTCCCCGATCCCGATGCGCACTACTCGGCAACGCTCCACCGTGGCGGTCAGGTGGTCAACGAACCACACTCTGACCCGAGTGGTGCGCAGCGCGGATACAGCGCCCGCGATCGAGAGGGCAACATCTGGACCTTCGGATCCCACGTGTTCGGCAGGTAACGCAGGAGTGATCACCACCACGGCGGCCGATCTTCGTACTCAGCCGCGGCAAGTCCGCCTGGCCAGAAAGCCACCCGCGAAGGCCAGGCCACGCTTCCCGCATCACCTTCGACGGCCACCGAGCACGGGCAGAAACAACTATCAAGATCGAGATGAACCTCAAATTGACACGGCCACGCCCCGGACGGCTGTTCGGCTCGCGGCCGGGGGAAACAAGCCTTGGCTAGTTTGACCAGCTTGTGCTTGGCCGGCCGTGCCAGCATCGCCGCCGCCCTGCGCTTCACGCCGCCGCCCAGATCGCCCACTGCAAACGATCATGAGGTGCTGAACGGCTTTGGCCGGCGCCCTGCCTCCTGCCCTGTCCTGCTGCCGGCCGTCACCGCCGGCTGAGGGTGACGTGGGTGACGCCGCTGGGACTGTTCACGGCCTCAATCTGGAAACGGTCTTCGAGCCCCTCCAGCCCGTCCCAGAGCCGCTCCCCGCGGCCCAGCACGATCGGCACCACGACGATATGCGCATAGTCGATCAGGCCGGCGGCCAGGAACTCGCGGATGGTGGACGGGCCGCCGCCGATGCGGACATCCCCGCCCGCGGCGGCCTGGCGCGCCTGCGCAAGCGCCTGAGCGGGGCTGGCGTCCAGGAAGTCAAACGTGGTACCGCCGTTCATCCGGACGGCGGGCCGGGGATGGTGGGTGAGAACAAAGACCGGGGTGTGGAACGGCGGGTTATCTCCCCACCATCCGTTCCACTCCTGGTCCGGCCAGGGTCCATGGTGCGGGCCGAACTTGCCCCGCCCCATGATCTCGGCGCCGATGCCCGGGGCCCAAGCGCTGGCGAAAGCGTCGTCGATGCCGGTGCTGCCGCCGGGCTGGCCCTGCATGGCGCGGAACGTGCGGGTCGGGAAGAACCACTCGTGCAGCCGGGTTCCCGCATGCCCGAACGGGGCGTCCAGGCTCTGCCCCTCGCCGGTGCCGAACCCATCCAGCGACACCGAGAAGTTGTGCACCCGGACCTGCGACACGATGACCTCCTGACACGTTGGCTGACCGCGACCGGGCCGGCTGCCGCGGCCCGCCACCAGTAAGGACGATCCACTGGCCCAAAGTCATCGCCAGCGTCTGGCCGCTGAGCATCATACCTGCGGATCACCGGGCGTTTCTGCTCACGGTGCGTAACCACCCTGGACTCAGATAAGGCGCGCATCGCCGCCGATATGCCCGGTTTCGAGTGCGTCTGTGCCTGTCGGCTGAGCCGCGCAGAACGGAGTGATCTGCAGCTGGCTGTGGGTGGATCAGGCCATGGCGCGGAGTTCATTCCGGGGCGCAAGCCGCATTTGAGAAGGGTGGCGTGCCGTAGCGTCTTTGTTTCCTGCGGGCGCGGCAGCTCGTCACGCGGCTTGGCCGACGGGCCGCACTTCTGCCTGCCGCAAACTTGGTCCGGGCCGAGCTGGCGGAGGGGCCGACCTTCCTCGCACCCGGATGCCAGGCCTGCCCGCCGGCAGGCCGGTGTAGTCGGCCGCGCTGCCCGGTCAGGCGGCTGGCCGGCCGATGCTTGCCGGTCAGGCGCGCAGGCCGGTGACCGTTTCGGCGGCGGCAGCGAAGGCGGGATCGCCGGTTGCCGCGTACCCGCGCTGGCAGGCCTCGACGAGCTTCACCTGGTGGGGGTCCAGGCTGCGCACGGCCGCCACGGTGAGGTCACTGCCTGGCGGGCGGCCCGGGTGAGGTTGGGGGACGGGTTGGGTGGCCGCGTACAGCGCGGCGTGCTCGGCGTGTACCTGGGCCAGCGCGGCGGCGCCATCGGTGGCCGCGATGTGGGCGGCGAGGATTTCGATGGCCATCGCACCGGTGACGCCGTGCAGGTGGACGATGTCGGGCCGGGCCAGGTAGCGGCGTGCACCGTCGGCCGCGGCCCGCACGACCGCCATCCGGGCGTCATCGGCGGGGGGCAGCGGGCTGGCGGGCTGGCCTTCGCGGTAGCGGGCCGCCCAGTAGCCGAGCGCCCGGGCTAGCTCGCCGCGCCGCGGCGGTGTGTCGGCCGCGTCAATGGCCCGCACCGCATGGGCAGTCCGGATGGCGCCGTGGAACAGCGCGGTGCGCAGCCCGGGCATGAGCCGCGGCACCCAGGTGGCGACCACAGCGGGCCAGCCGTCGTCGTCGATGGCTTGGGTGAAGTAGCCGATCCACTCGCCGAGCCGCCGGTAGTCGCCGAGCGCTTGCCGCCACTCGAACCCGGCCGGCACCACAGGGTTGACCGATGCCCCGCCTGCCCGGGCGAACCGGCGCGCCCAGCTGTCGATGTCGCCGGTGCAGTCGAGCATGGCCAGCGCCTCGCAGGCCATGGCTCCGTGGTTGACGAAGCCGTTAGGCAGCTCGAAGCTGGCAGCCGCCATCCGCTCGAACGCCTCGTCCAGAGCTGGCGCAGTGTCACTCACGTTGTCCTCCTCGCCGCTGCGGTCCATCAACCTCTGCCGCCATCGGTTCCCGCCACCGATGCCCACTCTGGTACTTCAAGTCCCCTTGAGGTCAAGGGGCTACCGCCGCCGCCGTGCTGTACGGCCTGGCTTCCTGAGTGGCCCGCGGCGTAAGGCTGCCCCCGGGTAGGCCGTTGTGGTACCTAGAGGTGTGGTGGCGCATCCGCGTGAGGTGCGCGGCCCGAGATGATGCGATGAGATGGATCAGGCAGAAGGCCGTCATCGCCGGGGCGGCAGCGGTTGTGTTGGCTGGCGTTGTAACCGTGCTGCTCGCGGCCTGCGGGCACGCGTCGGCACCGTCGCACGCGCGCCAGCTCCGGTCACCGTTCACTGGCGAGCCGGTGCCGTCGCTGAACCGGGTGCTCGCGGTGAAGATCGACAACATCGTGAACGCCAGGCCGCAGACCGGGCTCACCCACGCGGACATCGTCTACGTGCTTCCGGTCGAAGGCGGGCTGAGCCGATTCCTGGCGATCTTCTCGTCCGACTACCCGCGTGTCATCGGCCCAGTGCGCAGCGCGCGGGAGGACGACCTGGAGCTGCTGCGCCAGTTCGGCCGGCCTGCCTTCGCCTACTCGGGCGCGACGGCCACGCTGCTCCCGTACATCCACCGGACCGCCAGGATCGTGGACCTCTACGACGGCATCGCCAGCGGGTACTTCCGGGACAACAGCCGCATCGCCCCCTACAACCTGTACGCCCACACACGGCAGCTGCTGCGGCAAGCTCACCGCGCGAGCATGGCCCATGACATCGGGTTCCGCTTCGGCCCGCCACCGCCGGGCGGCAAGGCCACCCAGTCGGCGTCGGTGTCCTACCCGGCGGCCTCGTTCCGCTTCACCTGGTCGGCGGAGAAAGGCCGCTGGCTGGTGTCGATGGACGGCAGGCCGGCGGTGACCACCGACGGCGGGCGACTGTCGCCCGCCACCGTGGTGATCCAGCACACCACGGTGCGCACCTCCCGGTTCCTGGAGTACGGCAAGCCTCCGCCGTACGCGGAGAGCGTCGGGTCAGGCACGGCCCTGGTCTTGCGCGACGGCAAAGCCTGGACCACGCACTGGTCCCGGCCGAACGCGAACGGCGGCACCACCTTCACTACCGCTTCCGGGCAGCGGATGACTTTCGCCCCGGGCCAGGTCTGGGTCGTCCTCGCCTACCGATAGGGACGCGCAGCCGGCGCCTGGTTCTCCCATGCCCCGCGTAACATGCCGCTGACCTGGGCGTTGTAACCGCAGACCGTTGCGCCTCGCCCGCCGCGCGTAAGCCACGGCCCGAGATCCCCGCCATCCTGATCTGACCGTCCGGGAGCGTGTATCCGCGTCCCTCCAGATCTGTACCTGTTGCGGTACTTCCGTGCTGTACTCGCCACCTAAGCCCACGGCGTGTCGCGTATCGGCGTATTGGTCATGCGGTTCGTAGCGCTTCGGTGGGGCTGAGGCGCGCGGCTTTCGATGGCAGGGTAGAGTCCGGCGATCGCGCCGATCAGGAGGCCGACAGCGGGGGCTGCGACGAGTGCGTAGAGGGGTACGACGAACGGCTCGTTCTTGGTCTGCGAGTAGATCCAGGTGGCGCCGGCGCCGAGGATCAGGCCGGCGATCCCGCCGAGCACGGCGAGCAACGCGGATTCGGTGAGGAACTGGATCGCGATGTAGCGGCGGGTGGCGCCGAGCGCTCGGCGCAGGCCGATCTCACCGCGGCGTTCGAGCACGCGTGATGACCATGATGTTCGCGATCCCGATCGCGCCGACCAGGAGCGCGACCGCGCCGAGCCCGACCAGCAGGGTGGTGAACTGCCCTTTGGCGGCGGCGCGCGCCTCGAGCGCGTCGGAGGGGCGGCTGACCTGGACCCCTGAGGGGTCTTGGGGGTCGGCGGTGGCGGCGAGCAGGTCGGCGACGCCGATGACGTCGTTCTGGTTGGCGCGCACGTAGATCACGGTGGGGTTGGGCTGCAGCTGGAAGAGGCGCTCGGCGACGGGGAGGCTGATGAACACCTCGGAGTCGAGTGAGGTGTCGAGGGTCGCGGAGCTCATGATCCCGATCACGGTGAACCACGTGTTGCCGAGGTACACCATGACGTTGCCGCCGACCTGGGTGATCTGCAGCACCTGCGCTGCCTGGTAGCCGAGCACCGCCTCGGGGTAGCGGTCTGAGACCGCGTCGAGGAAGTGCCCGGAGAGCATGTGCGCGCCCATCACCGCCGGGAGATTCCCGCCGGCGGCGTCGACGCCGATCCCGCCGGTCTGCTCCGAGGGCACGAGCGGAGTCCGGTACACGTTTGCGCCCGAGACCTGGTAGATGGCGGCGTCGCTCAGCACGTTGTGCATGTGGCCGATCATCGGCACGGCGGTGTCGGGCAGCACCTGCTGCTGGCCGGTGAAGCTCTGTCCTGGAGCGACCGTCAGCAGGTTGGTGCCGAGCGCGTTGATCTCGGCGAGCAGGTTCGCCTCGCTGGAGGCCGAGACGCCGACGACGGCGACCATCGCGCCGATCCCGATCGCGATCCCCAGGGCCGACAGCGCCGCGCGCAGCCGGCGCGTGCGGAAGGCCTGCAGCGCGGTTCCGAGCAGCTCGCGCGGCGGCAACCGCGGGCGGCTGATCCGGCCCCGTTGCGGGAGCGTCCCGGCGTCTTTGACGGTGGTCGTGCTCATTGCTGCTCGTCGGCGACGATCTCACCGTCGCGCATCTGCACGCGCCGGTGGAAGGTGGCCGCGATGCTGGGGTCGTGCGTGATCAGCACGAGCGTTGCGCCTTCGGACGCCAGCTCGTGCAGGAGCCTGATCACCTCGCGGCCGGAGGCCTGGTCCAGATTCCCGGTCGGCTCGTCGGCGAGGATGATCAGCGGTCGCTTGGCGATCGCCCGCGCGATCGCGACCCGCTGGCGCTCGCCGCCCGAGAGCTGCCTGGGCTTGAACTCGAGCCGATGCCCGAGCCCGACCCGCTCGAGCGCGACCCTCGCCGCCTGCCGGCGCTGGCCGAGCGGCTGGCCGGTGTACAGCATCCCGAGCGCGACGTTGTCGATTGCGCTCATCGCCTCCTGCAGGTGGAAGTCCTTGAAAGACGAACCCGATCTCGTACGCGCGCAGCCCCGCCAGCTCGACATCCGACGCGCTACCGACGTCCTGGCCGGCGACCCGCACCCGGCCGCCTGCTCGCTCGCTCGAGTGTTCCCATGATCGTCAACAGCGTCGTCTTACCCGATCCGGACGGGCCGATCACCGCCACCTGATCGTCCATCGGGGATCTCGACGGTGACGCCGCGCAGCGCGAACACCTCACCCGGGTATTCCTTGACGACCTCATCGAGGGCGAGCGCGATCCCGTCCGGCGGCGTTCCGCTCGCCAGCTGTCCCTGCTCGCTGCCGCCTGCCGATCCGGGCTGAACGGTCACTCGCTTCACCCCTGGGAGTTGGTTACCTGCAGGCCGGAGTAGATCCCCGGCCCGGAGACCTGCACGTAACCGGCCGCGAACATGCCGGTCGTGACCGGCATCAGCTCGGTGCGGCGCCTGCGCCTCCTGAACCACATACCCGCCGCCCGAGGTCGCCAGCAGCGCGGTGACCGGAACCGACAGCACGTTGCTCGCGACGGCCTCCGCGAAGTTCACGCTGACCGGCGCCTGATCCAGCCCTGCCCGGCTGACGTGTCCCTTCAGCTTGATCGTCACCGGAATCGTCGCCTGCGAGCCTGACGAGGAACCGGCGGCCGACGTCGAGTGCTGGAGCTGCTGGCGGCGATCGGGCTGACGGCCGTGATCACTCCGTTGACGACGTTCCCGGCCGGCATCTCGACCGTCACCGGCTCCCCGACCTTCGCCTCGCTTTGCGAGCTCGGCCGGCAAGATCGACGGTCACGATCAGCTGCGTCGAGGTCGTCTGCAGGATCGGTGCCGGCCACCGCCGCCAGCTGAGCCGGGCCTGGCGTCCACCGCCGAGACGATCTGGTCGCCGGGCAGGAACACGACCTGGCCGAACGACAGGCTGCCGGTCTGCGGCCTGCCCCAGCGACGCCTGGAGCGCCTCCACGCCGACGGTCGTCGCCGGCTGCCAGGCATCGTCGATGACGATCCCGCCGGGGTTGAACCTGAGCTTGACCAGGTTGCGGTTGAGCTGCAGGATATCCCGACCGTCGCTGTCGCTGGAGGTCAGCTCGCGATAGGCCGGGGTCGTCCCGTTCATCAGGATCACCGGCTGGGCGTCCACCTCGTACAGCGGCTGGCCCGGCTTGATCAGCTGGCCGGCGCTTGGCAGCCAGGTGATCGTCCCGCTCAGCCGGTTGTAGACCGTCTGCGGGTTGGCATAGCTGATCGTCCCCGACTCGGTGTCCGTCTCGACCAGGTCCCGCCGCTGCACGGTGGCCGTCCCCGTAACCGGCACGCCGCTCGCCGGCTTGCCCGGCGACGACCTTGTGCTGAGCACCACGCCGACCACGACCGCGGCCACCACCAGCAGCGCCAGCACGGCCGCCAGGCGCCGCCGCCCCCGGCCGCCGAGCGCCCCGCGCAGAGCCGGCCGGGACCGCGGCGGCTCTCCGGCCACGTGCCGGCCGCGCGACCGGCCCGGCGGTGCCGGCGGGCTGGCCGCCGCCCGTGCCAGTCCCGTGTGGGTTGCCGCTCCCCGGGCCAGATCCCGGTGCGGCCGGCAGCTCTGTCCGGTGGTCTTTCGTGCTCATCGCGCTCCCGCAGCGTCAGCCGCCGTGTCAGGCGGGCAACCCGCAGGCGGCCGCGGCCTGCTTGAACGCGGGCGACCAGATCTCGATCGAGCCTGGGATCAGGAAGACCGCGCCGTTGATGCTGTCCACGTTGCCTGGGGAGGGCGGGCTTGCTGGGCATGATCGTCGTCGGATCCGGGAAGTTCGGCACCCCGTGCGCACGCATGCATTTGGCCCACGCCCGCGCCTTCGCCATGGCGGCGGCGGTCGGGTGTGTCTGACCCGGCGCCTGGGCGCCTCCGGGCAGCAGCATCTGGCACGCCAAGTTGGCTGCCAGGAACGCCGGCGATTGCACGTTGATCCCGGGGATGCTGCCGATAGTGACGCTGGTGTGGTAACCGGAGACCTGTACCTGGTAGCCGCTGTCAACGTTGGGATCCGGGAAGTTCGGCACCTTGTGTGAACGCATGCACTTGCTGTACGCGAGTCCCGGTGTCTGGCCGGAGGAGTTGCTGCCCGATGATGCCGTGGCTGGTTTGCCCGACGATGCCGTGGCTGGCTTGCCCGGGCCTCCGCACGCTGCCAGCGCGAGCGCGGAGCTGATCGCGGCGAGCGCGATCAGCAGGCACCGGCGCCGGTGGCGGTGTCGTGTGCTGGGCAGGGCGGGTGGCCTTTGCGGGCGGCTGTTCGCGGTGGCGGGCTCTGGCCGGTTCATGTCCTGGACCTCACTGAAGCTGTCGAGCGTCGATCTTGCCTCGTGGCAGACGGAGGCCGGTTACAGAGGGTAACCGTGTTATTTCGCTGTCACGCGCGGCCGCGGCCGCGACGGCCAGCGTGGCCGGTCCGGCGCCGGGCGCGGGGCCGGTCCGGCGCCGGGCGCGGGCTGATTCCCGTTGTGCTGCTTGTAGCCACGCTGCCAGGCAGGTCGGGCCGCGTCGTCCCCCCGGTGGGGCAAACCGCCGCTCACCCCGCCGGGGTAGCGCTGCGCGGACGCCGTGTGGCCTGCCCCCGGGGGGTGACACCCTCTGGGGGGACGACCCGGGCCCCGCCAGCGGGCTAGCCTGGCAGCGTGCGCACGATGTCCGGCGTCGCGTCGCCGGCGAGGGACGTCCGGCCGGTGGTTAGGGTGCTGTGGCGCGGGCTGGCCCGGTCGCTGTTCGGCTCGGATTCGCCTCGCGGGCGCTGGCGCTCGCCCGGGCAGCGCTGGGCCGCCCGCGCCGTACTCGCCGCGGTGGTGCTGCTGCTGTGCTGGGCCAGTGTGGCCAGCCTGGCCGATGGTCATTTCCTGGGCTTGGCGTCCAGTTCTTACAACGAGCAGTTCACCATGAATACCCCATTGTTTAGCACCTCGATCACGTGGTCCGGCGCCATCCCGCTTGCCGGGGTCAACCCTCAGCCACTGCAGCTACTGCGGATAGTCGTGGCCTTTTGGGTGGTCGTGGCCCTGGCGGTGGTGGTGCCACTTCCGCTGGCGGCCCGGCATCCGCTGTGGGGATGGCGGATCGGGTGGCTTGGGCTGCTGCTGGTCCCACTGCTTCACCTGTCCTGGTGGGCCGGCCTGCCGTGGGACCCGGTGCAGATACTGGTGGTGCTGGTGATGCTGTGCGCGGCCGGGATCGGCCAGAGCCGGCCGGTGCTGTGCTGGCTGTGGCTGCTGACCCTCCTCTCGTGGTGGTTGTGGATCGTCCGCGACGGCTTGAGCGTGGTTACCGCTGTGCTCGGCAGCGTGGCGTTCCTCGCCCTGGGAGTCGCGGTGGACAGTGTGGGTTCCCGGCAACGGGCCCAGGCGGCCCTGGCCGGCCAGGCCGAAGCCGCCGAGGTCGAGCGGGCGCGGCGGGCGCTGCTTGAGGAGCGCGCCAGGATCGCGAGGGAACTGCACGATGTGGTCGCCCATCACATGTCGCTGGTGGCAATCCGGGCGGAGAGCGCACCGCACCGGCTGGGGGCACTGCCGGATCCGGTGCGCGCCGAGTTCGGCTGGCTGAGCGGATCAGCCCGCGAGGCTCTGGCGGACATGCGGCGACTGCTCGGCGTCCTGCGCAGCGACCAACCCGCGGCGCGTGCCCCGCAGCCGGGGCTGCCCGACCTGCCCGCGCTCGTCGAGGCGGCCCGGCAGGCCGGGATGACCGTGAACCTGTCCGCGTCTGCCGCGTCAGGCTGGACGCCGCCGAGCGCCGGCGTGTGCGCCTACCGGATCGTCCAGGAAGCCCTGTCCAACGCCGGGCGGCACGCGGTCGGCGCCCCGGTCACGGTATCGGTGCGCCACGACGCGGACACCGTGACGCTGCAGGTGATCAATGGCCCCGGCGATCCGGCCGGGCCGCGCGCGAATGGGCACCGGCCAGGCCACGGCCTGGCCGGGATGCGGGAACGGGCCGAACTGCTGGGCGGCTCGCTGTCGGCCGGCCCGGCGCCCGACGGCGGGTTCGCGGTATCTGCTGTACTCCCGCTCAGCGGATCAGCGTCATGAACCCGGACGGCTCCGCCACCAGCGGCCAGGTCATCCGCTGCCTGATCGCCGACGACCAGGCCATGGTCCGCGAAGGCTTCGCCGCCATGCTCGGAGCCGAACCCGGGATCATGGTTGCCGGGCAGGCCGCCGACGGCACCGACGCCGTGCGCCAGGCACGCCGGCTGAACCTCGACGTCGTGCTGATGGACGTGAGGATGCCGGTCATGGACGGGCTGGATGCCGCCCGCCAGATCCTCACCAGCGACAGGCCGCACACGCCGCGGGTAGCTGATGCTGACTACCTTCGACCTCGACGAATACGTGTACGAGGCACTGCGGACCGGCGCCAGCGGGTTCCTGCTCAAGGACGCCACCACCGCCGAACTCATCCACGCGGTCAAAGTCGTGGCCGCCGGTGATGCGCTGTTGGCCCCGTCGGTGACCAGGCGGCTGATCGCCGACTTCACCCGCAAGCGGCCCGCCGTCACGCCCTCACCCGCCGCACTGAACATCTTGACCAGCCGGGAAACAGAAGTGCTCAAGCTGATCGCCCACGGCATGTCCAACACCGAGATCAGCGACACCCTGGCCATCGCCCCGGAGACGACCAAGACCCACGTCAAGCGCATCCTGGCCAAGCTCGGCCTCCGTGACCGCGCCCAGGCCGTCGTGGTCGCCTACGAATCCGGCCTTGTCACGCCCGGCGGATAACCCGGACCACAACGGGCGGACAGTGAATGCCGCCAAGCCAGGACATCGGCGATCGATCAGCTGTAACCAGCCAGGTACCGCGATCCGGCCTGCACAGCGCACCTTCGCCGAAAGCTGAGGGGCACAACCGCACCGCGAAACTCGATCCGGACCGCCCGCGGATTCGGAACCCGGGAAGGCAGTCCAGGCGCGTCCGCATAGCAACCACCCGGAATGTCCGGCGCGGCGCCCGCAAGAACCCCCGCCGCTGGTCACAGAACGCCACCGGGCCGCCTGTAGCTGCCCTGTACTGACCGAGACGAGAAGGCTGATCCGCCAGGGCCCCGACCCGCAGCACCCCACGGTTACTGTAAGTACGGAGACCCGCAATCAGCGGATGGTCGTTGGCTATGCCTGAAGGACGAGCCATAACGCTGCGCTCTGGGCGCATTCCCTATCACCTCCGCAAGCTGAGGCGTGAAGTGCCCCGAGCTTTCCGGACAGCCCATCCATTAGGATGGGCGATCTGGAAAGGTGAAAATTTTGACCCGACCGAAGAAGAACTTCTCACCGGAATTCAGGGATGAAGCCGTGAAGATGGTGATCGAGACGTCGCGCCCGATTGCCAGGGTGGCGAAGGAGCTCGGTATCAATGAAGGCACCCTCGGTAACTGGGTGAGCATCTACCGCCGTGAGCATGCCGGCGAGGAGCCCCCGCTGACGGTGAGCGAGCGAGCGCGGCTGCGCGAGCTCGAGCGGGAAACCCGGGAACTGAAGATGGAGAACGAGTTCCTGAAAAAAGCCGCAGCATACTTCGCCCGCGACCATCGGTGACCGACAGATTCGAGTTCATCGACGCGGAGTATGCGGCGTACCAGGAATCGGATGATGAGCACGTGCCGTCGATCGTGAAGTTGTGCCGGTGGATGGAGGTGTCACGGTCCGGGTTCTATGAGTGGAGGCATGCCCCGGAATCAGCGACCGTGAAAAGGCGCGGGATGCTTGCGCTGTATGTGCAGAAGTCCTTCGATGATTCCGGTGGGACGTACGGGTACCGGCGGGTCCATGCGGACCTGGCGGACTGGGGCGTGCCGGCCGGGCCGGAGCTGGTGCGGTCGGTCATGCGCGAGCTGGGCCTGGAGCCCTGCCAGCCGCGGCCGTGGCGGTTCAGCCTCACCGAGGGCGACGGGCAGGAGCACGACATCCCCGATCTGGTGAAACGGGATTTCACCGCCGCCGCGCCCGGCGAGAAGATGGTCGGCGATATCACCTATGTTCCGACGTGGCAGGGGTGGCTTTACCTGGCGACGGTCATCGACTGCCACACGAAAGAAGTAACCGGCTGGGCAACAGGCGATAACTACAAGACACCGCTCATCGAGAAGGCGATCGAGATGGCCGCCCGCAGCCATCCCCTTGCTGAGAATGCGATTTCCACTCCGATCGCGGCAGTAACTACACGTCCCGGCAGTTCGCAGCGACGCTGAAGAAGCATAATCTCCGGCAGTCCGCAGGCCATACCGGGATCTGCTACGATAATGCGATGGCCTTGCGATGACCGAGTCGTTCTTCGCCGCGCTGAAGAATGAGCGTGTTCACCGTACCCAGTATCCAACCCGCGAGCACGCGCGCCGGGACATTGTGAGGTACATCGAATTCTGGTACAACTCAAGGCGCAGGCACTCCGGGCTTCAGTACCGGACCCCGCAGCAAGCCCGCGAGGAATACTTGGAACGGCAGTCCGCAGCGTGAAATAACCACAAATACGCTGTCCGGAAAACTCGGGGCAGATCAGCGTGACTCATAGATTCGGCAGGGAGGATGTGGGTAGTGCTTCTGGCCCTGCTTGTCCTCTTCCGGCCGCGCCTGCGTGGTTTGGGGCGGGTGGCGGCGTAGGGTCAGGGGCCTGGGTCCCGGCCTGACCTCCGAATCGGCCGACGCCGCTCGGGCTGTCTTGAGATCGACTTGTCGGCCGGGCCCCAGGTTTTCAGGCACCCACCGGCGCTGCCGGTCTGATCTGCCTGGCCTGGGCAAGAGGCCGGGGTGTCACAGGTCCGGGCGGCCAGCGGGTGCGTGCCATCCCTCAACCACAGAAAAGGGATGACAGTGACCATCGTAGAGACACGCGCCGTTACCGGCGGCGTGGACACCCACGCCGATACTCATGTGGCCGCCGCGCTGGACCCAATCGGCGGGTTACTGGGCGTGCAGGAGTTCCCGGCCACGACGGCCGGCTATGCCCGGCTGCTGGACTGGCTGGGCGGGTTCGGGACGGTGTGCCTGGTCGGGATCGAGGGAACCGGAAGCTATGGCGCGGGCCTGGCCCGCCACATGGCAGCCGCCGGTGTCCGGGTGGTGGAGGTGGACCGTTCCGACCGGCAGGACCGGCGCCGTCAGGGCAAGTCCTGACCCGCTCGATGCGGTGAGCGCCGCACGGGCCGCGCAGTCCGGGCGGGCCCGCGGCGCGCCGAAGGGCCGGGACGGCGCGGTGGAGGCGATCCGGGCGCTGATGGTCGCCAAGCGCAGCGCCCGCGCCGAGCGGACCCAGACCATCAACCAGGCCAGGGCCCTGATCCTGACCGGGCCCGATGACCTGCGGGCCCGGTTCGCCCAGCACACCGCGGCCGCCCTGGTCGCCGGGACTGCCTTACTGCGCCCGCGGCCCGGCGACGCGGCGGGCTATGCCACCCGGTTCGCCCTGCGGGAACTGGGCCGCCGCGCCGAGTTCCTCGATGACCAGATCGAGCGCCTCGACGAGCTGATCGTCCCTCTCGTGACCGCCCGCGCGCCCAGCCTGCTGGCCCTGCACGGCGTAGGCCCCGAAACCGCCGCGCTGCTCCTGGTCGCCGCCGGGGATCACCCGGAACGGCTCCGCTCCGAGGCCGCCTGGGCGCACCTGTGCGCGGTCGCCCCGATCCCCGCCTCCTCCGGCAAGCGGACCCGTCACCGGCTCAACCGCGGCGGTGACCGCCAGGCCAACCACGCCCTGTGGCGCATCGTCATCACCCGGATGAGCTCCCACCCGCCACCCGCGCCTACGTCGAACGGCGCACCAAAGAAGGCCTGTCGAAGAAGGAGATCATCCGCTGCCTCAAGCGCTACGTGGCCCGTGAGGTCTATCCCTGCCTGCGCGAGCGCGCCGGCTGACACCAGCTCCCGGGAGCGGCCTGGCCCACTAATCGGCTGCCGCAGACGTGCTGGCCTTCGAACGATCCGCCGGCCGCTCCCGGGCCCATGCCACGATCTGCTGGGCGTGACCTAATAAGAGCCTGCCCTCTGACTGTGCGGCCCATCCCTGTCTTGTCCGCAACCAGCAGCCCTGCCGTGTCGCCACTCCCGTTCTTCAGCCCGGAAATGACCCCAGCAAAAGCCACTCGAGCCCCTTGACAGCCATATGAGCATCGGTCTGCGCGTCGTGAACGTATGAAGCGTCACGAGGAATCTCACCCTGGGTGACGGAAATAGCTCGCCATTCGTTGACCCTCTGCCTGAGCGGCAGGAGCCGGCCTTGAAATGGCAGATTCAGCACACTGCCCGCTGGCCGCCGGGCGAGCGGCACTGGGCCCTCCCAAAGGCATCTTTCCTGCTCAGTGGCCCGGAACTCGACCCAAGACGGGGGATCTGCGCGCCGCCGCCTCGAGGACGAGGCCCAACTCGAACGCGTGTGCGGCAGCTCAGGCGGTCCCGGTTGCTGTACTTTGCTGCTGTACTCTTGAGCTAGCTGTTCGAATTATCCCTCTGACCTGTGGAGCTAAGGGGACTCGAACCCCTGACCCCTGCTTGCAAACAACAGGCAGCACGTCCACCCACGTCCATCCCCGCAGGTCACCGTCCCGGAGCGTGTATCCGCGTCCCTCCAGATCCGTACCTGTTGCGGTACTTTCGTGCTGTACTTCCCATCTTGGTCCGCGACTGCACTGAGGCCGTGCGGTACTCCGTTGCGCTCCCCGAGGAACCCCGCCGCGCTCACGATGACAACCGACCTGATCCCGCGACAGTCACGGTAGCTGCGCAGCCCGGGGACCTGCCACCTCTTAATCTTCCTCTTCAGAACCCGCCGATCGAGTTCTGGCCGACGGCTGAGTGGGCCAGAACTGCAGCGGGAGAGCCGGGCTGGGCGGTCTCGGCCCTCTCGTTGTAGACCTTCCCCGCCTCACTGGTCTCGCGGGCGCGCGGCTTGTGAGGCCCCTTCATCTCCATGCGGCCCCCGGGGATCTCAAGGATCTGCCGCACCCGGGCTTGGTGGTGAGCCCTGGGCCCGGCCGTAGAGGCTCACCCTTGGATTCGCAGCCTGAGTGCTGGGACACTGGCCTTCGGTTTCGCGGCACGCCGGGCCAGCTACCAGTGCAGTGCCGCGGTCACCTGGGGATGGGGAGAATATGACCAGGGTCGTCGAGTTGCCCGGTGACCGGGCGGCAAGTTACCACGTGATAGGGGACCGCACGCCCGCGCTGATGTTCGCCGGCGGCCCGGGCTTCACCGCCGCGTACATGGATGGCGATGCAGAATTGTTCTCCGCCGTCCTGCGTGCCTACCTGGTCGACCCGCATGGCTCGGGATGCTCCACGCCCCCGGCCGATCCGGCCGGTTACTCACCCGAGGGCCACGCCCGCTTCTATGAGGAGGTGCGCCGAGCGCTGGGGCTGCCCAAGGTCGTTGTGCTGGGCCATTCTTTCGGGGCGACCACGGCCCTCGCCTATGCTGCGCTGTTCCCGGATGCGGTGCAGGCGTGCGTGGCCGTCGCGGCCTTCGGCGTCGGCCCTGAGGCCGACGCCCGGGAAGGAGGCCAGGCCGAAGCTGAGGTTGAGGCCATGCTGCTTCGCCATGCTGACTCGCCGTGGTATACGGCAGCACGCCCGGTCATGGACGAGTGGACCGAGCGGATCCTGGGCGCCACCGACCCCGTGGAGATGGAGCAGATGATGGCCATGGTCCTGCCCTTCTACCTCGCCGAACCCGACAATCCCGAGGTGGCGGCGAGGCTAGCAGACATGAGCCGGGTCATGAAGGCGGACCTGGCGGCCGGGAAAGCCTGGGAAGGCGGTCTCTACCAATCGGTTGACCTGCGGCCCCTGCTCCGCCGCATCGCCTGCCCAACGCTCATCGTGGCCGGCGAACTGGACTTCATCTGCGGTCCCGCCCAAGCCAGGCCAATAGCCAGCGCCATCAAACACTCCCGCCTGGTCATGCTGGCCGAATGCGGCCACATACCCAGCATCGAGCAACCCGTGCAGTACCGCCGCGAGGTGCTCGACTTCCTCAGCACACTCACCTGACCCGCCGGACTGTCCAGCCACAGGCAGCAGACCCGCGCGCCAGCACTGTCGCGCAGGTATCCCAGCCGACGTGAACGCCGCGGCCCGCCCGGCCTCTGCCGCAGTTCTCCTACTCAACCAACACAGCAGCCTTCCCTGGGTGTCCGAACTAGCGGAGCCAATTGCCCCCGGGACTGTGCAGCGAACGGCTCTGTCGCACTTTCGGTGGTAACGGCGTGTCATGCTATGCCACGATTTGGTAGGTCTGGCATGGTCGGCTCCGTGTGACATCAGTGAACTGGCGGGAATTGTGTTCTCCGGGTTGTCGTCCCTGGTCATCGGGGACGTGAGCGACCGGGACGGTGTGATCGTGGTCCGGGCGCGGACCGCGGCCGGGCCGGTGCCGTGCCCGCGGTGCGCCGGCCTGACCGGGCAGGTGCACGGGTATTACGAGCGGACGGTCGCCGACGTGCCCGCGGACGGGCGCCCGGTCGTGGTGCATGTGCGGGTGCGGCGGATGCGCTGCCCGGACCTGGACTGCCCGGTGCAGACGTTCCGCGAGCAGGTCCCCGGCTTGCTGGACCGCTATCAGCGGCGCACCACGCGGCTGGCGGGTCAGGCCGGGGAGGCGGTCCGCCGGTTAGCCGGCGGGCCGGCGCCGGGCTGCTGGCGGCGCTCGGCATCCCGCTGTCGCGGCATACCGCGCTGCGGCTGCTATTGCGGCTGCCGTTGCCGGAGGTGGCCGTGCCGCGGGTGCTCGGCGTCGATGACTTCGCGCTGCGCCGCGGCCAGGTCTACGCGACCATCCTGATCGACGCCCAGACCGGGCAGCGGGTCGATGTCCTGGCCAGCCGCAAGGCCGGGGTCCTGGAAGCCTGGCTGCGCACCCACCCGGGCGCCGAAATCGTCTGCCGCGACGGCTCCGGCGCCTACGGCGAGGCGGTCCGCCGGGCACTGCCCGGCGCCATCCAGGCCGGTGACCGCTGGCACCTGTGGCACAGCCTGGGCGAGGCGGTGCTGAAGGAAGTGGCCGCGCACAGTTCCTGCTGGGCGGCCGCCGGGCCGCCGCTGAACGAGGGCCGGCAGGCCCAGACGACTGCGGAGCGGTGGCGGCAGGTCCACGACCTGACCGACCGGGGCACCGGGCTGCTGGAATGCTCCCGCCGGCTGGGCCTGTCACTGAACACGGTCAAGCGCTACGCCCGCGCCGCCGAGCCAGAGCGGATGATCCGCGCACCCCGCTACCGGGCCACGCTGGCCGATCCTTACCGTGATCACCTGCGCGCCCGCCGCGCCGAAGACCCCGCCGTGCCGGTGCACCAGCTGCTCGCCGAGATCCGCGATCTGGGCTACCCCGGCAGCATGAACCTGCTCTACCGCTACATCACCCAGGGCAGAGTGGAAGCCGACCGGCCGCACCTGTCACCCCGGCGCGTCGCCCGGATGCTGCTCACCCAGCCCGACGCCCTCAGCGACAGCCAGCAGGCGCTGCTCGGCAAGCTGACCGCCGCCTGTCCCGAGATGACCAGCCTCGCCGGCCTGGTCCGCGACTTCGCCACCCTGCTCCGCCCGGACCCGGCGAACGAGGCCAGGCTCAGCGAATGGGCCCACGCGGCACGAGCAGCAGACCTGCCGAGCGTTCATGCCTTCGCCCGCGGCCTGGACCTGGACGCCCAGGCCGTGATCACGGCCGTCACGCTGCCCTTTCACAACGGCCGGACCGAGGGCGTGAACACCAAGACCAAGATGATCAAACGGCAGATGTATGGCCGCGCCGGCTTCACCCTCCTGCGCCACCGCATCCTGCTCGGCTAGCAACTGACCGTTACCACCGAAAGTGCGACAGAGCCGAAAGTGCGACAGAGCCGTTCGTGAGAAAGACCCTTGCCCCCGAGCATCCACTCATGCGTGTTGACTGAACGACGACGTGAGTTTTCGCAGTTCAGGGACGTGCTGGCTTGTCTGTGGCATAGTCGCCGGTCATGGTTGAACGGGGAGTTGCGGCTGGGGATCTGGCTGGGCTGGTGGTGCCGTTGATGGGTCAGCTGGTAGCTACCGGGGATCAGTGGGAGCCTTACCGGCTGCTCGACGGCGATGGTGTGTGTGTTGAGGCGGCCGGGGCGTATTTCAGTCATCTGCAGGCAGCGGGCCGGTCGGAGGCGACTGTCCGCTCGTATGGCATGGATCTGCTCCGCTGGTTCCGGTTCTTGCAGGCGGCGGGGGTGGCGTGGGATCGGGCGAGCCGGGCCGGGGCCCGGGATTCTGCCGGTGGCTGCTGGTCGCCGGCAAGCCGGCCCGGCCGCACTGGCGTGATCGGGATCGTGGGCGGGCAGGCGCAGGCGGCGAGCCTTCGGGCCGGGCTTATGCGCCGTCGGTGCGTGCCCACAGCGACAGGGGCTGCGCAGCTTTCTCACTTCACCTGGAGCCGGGCACGGGGCCGGTGGTCAATCCGTTCCCGTCACCATCTTGCCCGCCAGCCCATCCGTGACCTGCTCGTGGATTACCTGCGGGAACGCCAGCCGACGATGGACTATGGCAGCCTGGACAGCTGGCTCCCCGCCTGGGCATGTTCTGGGCCGACCTGGAAGCCGACCATCCCGGCATCGACAGCCTGCACCTGAGCGCCGAGGTCGCCGACGCGTGGGAAACAGCGCATGCGCACCAAGCAGACGGTTATCAGCGGGCCTGGCGGCAAGACCGTGGTCGGCGTTGAGCGGTCCTCACCCCGAGTCCCTGACCCCGGTCCGGGCCTTCAACCTCGGCCTGGCCCAGTGGGCCGTCGATGACCCGGCCCGGTGGGGACGATGGGCGGTCCCTGCCGGTCGGACCGGCCGAGACCATCCAGGGCAAGGTCCAGCGGCACCGCAAGTCACGGATGGACGCCGGACCGCGAACGGCTCCCGGTCCTGCCCGCCCTGGTCCGCTCCACCACCCGCCAGCACGCCGACGCCCAGGCCCTTCTGCACGCCGCCCGCGCTGCCAGGCCCGGCAGCGCCTTGACCGCTCAGGAACGACCCTGGCCCGCTCAATCACCACGAGACCGCCAGCATCTGGGCCGATGACCAGCCACGGAACCGGCGCAACCTCACCGCCGAGGAAGACCGCGCCTTCTGGGCCTGGGCAACCGTGGAGTTCCTGCCGCCACCGGCATCCGCGCGGAGGAACTCATCCAGCTCAGCCACCACAGCCTGGTCCAATACGCCTTCCCGGGACCGGCGAGCTGGTGCCCCTGCTGCAGATCGCCCTGTCCAAGACGGACGCCGAACGCCTGCTGGTCATCAACCCTGAACTCGCCGACGTGCTCGCCACCATCATCAGGCGCATCCGCGGCAGCAGCCAGGCCGTCGCCCTGGTCGCCGCCTACGACGACCACGACGCCTCTGGCTGCCCCCCGCCCGGTGCTGTTCCAGCGGCGCATCGGCGCCGACAACCGCGCCATCCCCGGCGCCACGATCTGGCAAGCTCCTCGCCTCGGCGCTCGACCGCACCGGGCTCGGCCGGCCTATGGCAGCCCGCTGCACTACACATTGCACGACTTCCGCAGGATGTTCCTCACCGAGCGACGATGAGCGGGCTCCGGCCGCACATCGCGCAGATCATCGCCGGGCACCGCGACATCAACGTCACCCTCGGCTACACGAAGGCTCGGGAATTGCATCAGGCGGGCGCGAAGTCGCAGGCCGAGGTCGGCGCGGTGTCTCCGTGGACTTCCGGGAGTCTGTATGTATGGTTGCCTGATCCGGCAATTTCCAGGTCGGTCCCATCTAGGTGCAAGATCTGCTCTTCAGAAGGGATGGTCTGGAGTGACGCAGCCGCACGGATGGGGCTCGCGGGAGCGGCTCAGTGGAGCTGGTGTCGGGTGTGGTGCAGCTGCGCCCGGAGGATGCGATGGTCGAAGCGATGCTGCGGGGCTGGCGCGCGCAGCAGACGGCCCGCGGGCTGAGGATGACGACACGATCGACCCGCGGGAGCGGCTGATCCGCCGGTTCCTGGAGTTCACCAACGAGTACCCGTGGCCGTGGTCCCCGGGGCATGTGGACGAGTGGTCGCTGCTTCTGACCGCCGAGCGGCACCTGGCGCCGTCCACGATCCGCAGCTACCAGTGCAGTCTGCGGATGTTCACCGAGTCCCTCACCGACGGTCGGTATGGCTGGGCGGTGGCGTGTGAACAGGAGTTCGGCCCGGGGAAGCATCCGGTGGCGATCTGTCATGAGTGGAATACGATCGCCCATCTCAACGACTACGAGGGCAGCCCCGAGGCCCGGCCGTTCACCCGCGACGAGCTGCAGCGGTTCCTGGATTATGCCGATGAGCAGGTCGACCGGGCGGTGCGGGCGAAGCGCAAGGGCGCGCTGGCGGCCTACCGGGACGCGACCTTGTTCAAGGTGATCTACGGGTGGGGGCTGCGGCGCACCGAGACGTCCAGGCTGGATCTGGTGGACTTGGGCCGGAATCCGGCGGCTCCTGAGTTCGGCCGGTACGGGATGCTCAACGTCCGCTATGGCAAGGCCAAGCGCGGGCAGCCGCCCCGGCGGCGGAATGTCGCCGCGGTGATGGGCTGGGCGGTCGAGGCGGTGGCCGATTACGTGGAGAACATGCGGCCCAGGTTCGGCTGCGCCGATCATCCGGCGTTGTGGGTGACCGAGCGGGGCGGCCGGGTGAAACCGGCGGAGATCAACGCCCGGTTCGTCGCCTACCGGGACGCCCTGGGCCTGCCGGAAACCCTGGTTCCCCATTCGATCCGCACTCCTACGTCACGCATCTCACCGAGGATGGTGTTGACCGGCGCTTTATCCAGGAACAGGTTGGCCATGAGTGCGACAGCTCCACGGCCATCTACACCCACGTGTCCGACGACTTCATGAACACTGCTTTGAGCAATGCCCTGGCTCCGGCCTTGGCCGGGGTCACTGCCGAGGGAAGGACCGGCGATGACGGCCAAGCTCGACTACCGCTGGCACCTGCGCCACGTCATGGCGGACCGCGGGATGTTCTCCACCACCGACCTGCCCCGCTGCTGACGGACGCGGCATCGTACTGTCCACCAGCCAGGTCTACCGGCTGGTAGTCGAGCGGCCCGAACGGCTCAGCTTGCAGATCCTGATGGCCCTGCTGGACATCCTGGACTGCACGATGGATGAGCTCATCGAACCGGTCGCGGCAGCCGGGCAGGCCGAGGAAGAAAGCGGCGGCGGTGGGGCCTGGGTCGGTGAACTGCGGCCGAAGCGGGCCCGGATCACCCGGCGTCGACCGTGACCTCCACCGCGGCGACGTTCTGGACGATCCGGTCAGCCTGGTCATCGTCCGGCTCGTCGGCAACGTCGAGAAGCACCTGGATGCCGGGCCGTCCGCGAGGTCGTCTGCGCGGTCGTCGGGGCCGGGCGGCGCCGCCTGGCGCAGGCGCTGCACGACGACCCGTCGCTGCTGCGGACCGGGCAGCCGCCGGCACCGTTCTGCGTCGCGAAACTGCTGATGGCCCTGCACAACGCCGGAGCCCAGAACGTTCGCGCTGCCCCGCTGCGGGGAGTGCGGCCGCGCCTGCAACTACGCGGCAGCCGGACCGGAGGCCAGTGGGGCTGCTCCCGTGCTTCGATAATCCTGCCATCTGCGCGGGCTGTGGCGAACAGCGACGCGTCGTCAGTCGAGACCGCGACGGCGAACCCCGCTGCGCGAATGCCCGGACACCGACGGCGATCCACGGCCGCACTCATCGATCTCGTCACCGGCCTTGACCCGGGCCTGGACGGGGGCGGTCCAGGCCGCGCTGCACCGGGCCACCGTCCGCCCGGCCGGGCAGCGCCGGCTGGCCTGGGCCGTCGTCGCGCGACCCGAACTGCTGACCGGCGCGGGCTGCGACGCCCCGACCCCGGCCGCGCTGCGCTTCATCAACGAACTCGTCGCGTCCGGGGCGACCAAGCTCGTCCCGCCGGCCTGCCCGCGCTGCGGCGGGGTGAAGGCATTGTCCAAGCTGCTGGACGGCAAAGGGTCTGCCGGGCCTGCTTCGCCAAATACGCCGCCGTCCCATGCGCCCGATGTGGCGCCGTGCGCGAGCCGGCCACCCGCGACGCTGAAGGCCGGCCGCTGTGCCCAACTGCCTGATCAGAGACCCGGCCAATCTAGAGGAGTGCGTCGGATGCGGCGACGCGCCGGTCGCGGTTCGGACTCCCGATGGTCCCCGTTGCGGCGCCTGCAGACCCAGGTCACGCAGTGCGGCATCTGCGAACAGCACCCTCTGCGACATCTCCCGGGCCACCGGCCGGCCGTGGTGTGATCGCTGCCAACACCGCTGGGTGACGTGCAGCGCCTGTGGCACCGTCGCCCAGGCCCGCAGCGGCAGCTGGGCCGAACCGTTGTGCGCGAAGTGCACCAACCCCGACCCGGATTTCTGGGGCCGCTGCCCGATCTGCACCCTCACTTGGCAGCTGAGCCCTACCCCCTGCCAGCGCTGCGCTCTCGACCAGCAAATACGCGACCGACTCGGCGACGCCGACGGAACGATCCCCGACGAGCTGACGCCGTTCCACCAGGCGCTGACCTTTGCCGAACGCCCCGACATCGCCATGGCCTGGATTTCCCGGCCCAAGGTCCGGGACCTGCTGGGATGCCTCGGACGCGACGCGCGGCCCGTACCCACGACCTGCTCGACGAATTGCCGGCGGACAAGGTGCTGGCCCACCTGCGCAGCGTCATGGTCGCCTCGGGCGCCCTGCCGCCTCGCGACGAGCGGCTCATCGCCCTGGAGAAGTGGATCACCGCACTGTCCAGGCCCGCACCGACCGGCCGAGCGCGCGATCCTGCACGGCTACGCGGTCTGGCACCACCTGCGTCGGCTCCGGCAGCGCCTCGACGACGCTCACGCTACCCGCCTTCAAGATCTGAACGTGCGCTGCCACGTCACCGCCGCCGACGCATTCCTCGACTGGCTCGCCGACCGACCTCACGCTGGAGACCTGCGCCCAGCCGGACCTGGAACGGGATGGCCGACCCGGCGGTCAGCTACCGGGACGAGACCGGGCACTTCGTCCGCTGGTCGGTACAGCACCGGCATGCCAGCGACCTGACCTACGGCACCGTCCGCTGGATGGGACCGCCCAGCCCCACGACAGCGAGAAGCGCTGGGCCGACGCCCGGCGCCTGCTGAGCGACACCTCGCTGCCGACACAGGACCGCGTCGCCGGGCTCCTGCTGATCCTCTACGCCCAGAAGATATCCACCATCAGCCAACTCACCATCGACGACGTTCACGATTAGCGGCGACACCGTCTCCATCATGTTCGGCGCCTCGCCCGTCGTCCTGCCCGCACCGCTGGCCGACCTGGTCCGGGACCTCATCGCCAACCGCCGCGGCAAAACGAAATCGGCACCCCGGACGATGTCCCCTGGCTGTTCCCCGGCGGACACCCGGGCGACCCCTCACCGACGAGGCGATCGGCAACCGCCTGCACCATCGGGATCCGCCCCAAGGCCGACCGCTCCACCGCGCTGTTCGCCCTCGCTACCGAACTCCCGCCGCGTGCTCGCCCGGATGCTCGGCATCCACATCAAGGTCGCCGTCCAATGGCAGAAAGCATCAGCCGGGGACTGGACCGCCTACGCCGCCGATATCAGCCGCCGGAAGAAGGACTCATGAAAGCACCGGTAGCCGTCGCGCAGATCCCCACCACCTGGGACATCGAGCAGAATCTGTCGGCCATCGCCACCATCCTGGCCGCCGCCCAGCCCGGCGAGGTCGTCGTGCTACCCGAAGGCGCCCTATCCGGCTACGGCTCCGACCTCTCGGCCCTCGACCACCTCAACCCCACAGCGCTCGCTGACGCCACTGACCGCCTCGCCACGCTGGCGCAGCAGCGAGCCGTCCACCTGTTCTGCGGCTCGCTGCTCTTTGAGCACGGCGCCTGGTGGAACGCCGCCCTCTACTTCTCTCCCCAGGGCACCAGATGGACCTACCGGAAGATCAACCTGGCGATGAACGAGCGAGACCACCTGGAAGCCGGGTCTGAACTCCCCACCCTCCAGCTCCACCTGGACCGCGGTCCCGTCACCATCGGCGTCCAGCTCTGCCGCGAGATCCGCTTCCCCGAGCAATGGCAGCACCTCGCCGACGCAGGAGCGCAGGCCTTTATCTACCTCACCAACGCTGCTAACCCCACCGAGCCTCCCGGGGTATGGCGGAGCCACCTGATCAGCCGTGCAGCAGAAAACCAGCGGTTCGTCCTCGCCGCCAACGCCGCCGACCCCCGCCAGCACTGCCCCACCACGATCATCTCCCCACGAGGTGAGGTCCTCGCCGAGCTGACCACCGGTCAAACCGCCGTACTCAGGCGCACCATCGACTTCGACGAGACCAGAACCTGGTACCTCAGCCAGCGACGGCAGGACATCATCCATCCGCGCTACAAGAACGGAACCAACTGACAGGAACCGGGCAGCCGAACGTGCTCCTCCAGCAGGCATTCAGACAGTTCCAATATCCGACGGTGCCGTTAGCCGTCTACCCCGAAGAAGCCATCCAGGCCCACCTGGCCTTCCTCGCCCGCCGTCGCGCCCAGCGGCCCAGCGAGGAATACCGCATCCCCACCGACGCCGAATGGGAAGAATTCCTCGGCCACTTCGAACGCCGCAAAGTCGCCACCGGCACCTGCGGCCGCGCGTTCGGCACTCCCTGCATCCACGAGCACAGCTGCCTCAGGTGCTCCATGCACTGGCCCGACCCCGCCCAGCGGTCCCGCATCGCCGAGATCCGCGACAACCTCACCGCCCGCATCACCGAGGCCCAGCGCGAAGGCTGGCTCGGCGAAGTCGAAGGCCTGAAAGTCAGCCTCGCCGGGGCAGAAGACAAACTCGCCCAGATCGACCGGCGCAGCCACACCACACTCGGCATGCCCGCCTTCACCCCGAACATCCCGGCACGCTGAACCAGGCGACCAGCCCAGCTCATGATCATTTTCCTAGTTCAGAGAATGCCGATGACCGCGTGGTGCTTTGGTTCATGTTGATGCCGGTCTGCACATATCTATGCACGCTCGTCGTGATCGACGGGAGCGCGCCGATTATGGGCGGCCCTTAGCGCAGATGGAGATGTTAGGGCAGGCGCACCGAACTTCCTATGCAATGTGGGCTCTCATCCGCGGAGCGGATACGAACGGCCGAGCTTCCCCACTTCTCAGGAC
>CAVWWE010000051.1:0-40586 GCA_963758575.1 uncultured Actinomycetes bacterium | reverse complement strand
ACCCTGGGCCGCGGGGAACAGCGGCCCGACCGCGTCCGACGGGTCGGCGATTAAAACATCCAGCGACATCGCCGCGGTCGGATCAGTTTGCCAGTGGTCATCGCAGGGACGCCGCAACCTGCTCCAGGTGGTCGAGGGACTCGTTCATCCCTTCTTCCATCCCTGAGTTGAGGTGCATGTCGCGGTGGTCCTGGCTGGTGTGCTCGACCAGGACGGTCAGCGTGGTCTGCCCGTCCTGCTCGGCGAACGTGGCCGTGCTCACCGCCGCGGCGTCCGGCATCCCCTCGAACACCTCGGTGCAGACGATGCGCTCGTCCGGGACGATCTCCCGGTACTCGCCGTGGAACGCGACCTCGAACCCGCCGTTGGCCGTCATCACGTACCGCCACCTGCCACCCGGCCGGAGGTCAACCTCGGCGCTGGTGACCTCGCCCCGGTCCCCGGCCCACCAGCGGCGGATCAGGTCCGGCGTGGTCCAGGCCCGGTAGACCAGGTGCCGCGGCGCGTCGAACTGCCGCGTGATCATGATCTGGGTGCTCGCCGGGAGCGTCACCACCGCACTACGAGTCGCTGCCGCCATCGTCATCCTCCCTGTCCTTCAGTTCCGTCAGCACGGCGTCCAGCCGGTTGAACCGCTCGGTCCACAGGTCCTGGTAGGCCTGCACCCAGTCGTGAATCGGCTTGAGCGGTACGGCGTTGAGCCGGTACAGCCGCTGCCGTCCCGCGTCGCGCACCTCCACCAGGCCGACCTCGCGCAGCACCCGCAGATGCTTAGAGACCAGTGGCTGGGCCAGGCCGAGCAGTTCGACCAGGTCGTTCACTGGCTGCTCACCCCCGGCCAGGGCATCCAGAATCTGCCGCCGCCGCGGCTCGGCGACCGCGTTGAACGCGTCCGCTGTGGTTGCTGCCCTGGCCATGACCCAATCATATACCGATATGGGAATACGTCAACGCATGGCTGGTCGTGGGCGGTTCCGGGGTGGTCGCGGGTGGGCGCGGCTGGTTCCGGGGTGGCGGGTGTCAGTCGGCCAGTTCCTGCTCCAGCCAGGTCCGGCCGCGGGTCCGGGCGGACAGCCGGACCCCGCCGAGCAGGCCAGCCAGCCGCTCCGCCGCGGCCTCGGCCGCAGTGACGGCCGCGGACCCGGCGTCTTCCAGGAACCGGCAGACGATCTCGCCGCCGCGGTCCTGGGCCCAGCCGCCGACGATCCGGCCGTCCCACCAGATGGTCGGGCCGACGTTGCCGGTCTGGTCGAACAGCCGCGGGCCGTGCTCGCCGAGGAACCAGTCCCGTTGCTGCCAGCCCATCGGGGTGGAGTCCAGCCCGGGCAGCAGTGCCGCCCACGGCTCCACCTCGGGGGCCGGCGCCAGGTCGTCGGCCAGTGCGATGCCGGGTACCCCGTCCAGGTCCACCTCGGCCGGCTTGAGCTCGGTGAGCACCCGGCGCAGCTGGGTCTTGCCCCAGCCGGCCCACCAGCGCAGGTCGTCCGGTGTGGCCGGGCCGTAGGCCTGCAGCCAGCGCCGGGCCAGTTCCACCTCGGCCGCCTCGGTCGGCCAGCCGTCCAGCCCGCCCGGGCACCACAACTCCATTGGTGACCACCGGTACTGGTGCGAGCTCCACGAGCCGCGCGGCCGTCCGCGCACCACCTGGCCCTGCGCGGCCAGCAGGAACAGCACCCGGCTGGCCACATTCTGCCGGCCTTCGTAAGCCTTGCCCCGGGCCAGCACGATCTGGGTCCGCAGCCGCGGGTCGTCGTCGGCCAGTTCGGCCGCGGTCGCCTCGCCGCGGGCGGCGAGCGCCGCGAGCGCGGCCTGCTCCACCCCGGCCAGCCAGGCGTCCACGTCGCCAGATATGCCGGATTCGGCCAGGTAGCCGAGCACCTTGCGCCGCTCCCGGGCGGCCACCGCCCGGGAGCAGGCCGCCTGGATCAGTGCCGCGTTGTCCAGCGTGGCCAGGAACACGGTCCGGCGCATGCCGAGCAGCCGGATCAGGGTCCGGTCCTGGTACAGCGCGCGCTCCACGTCGGCCACATCCCCGCCCGCCAGCCGGGCCAGGATGCCCAGGTAGGCCGAGGACGGGTCGGTGCCGTGCACCGCGACCAGCGACGCGGCCACCCCGGCCGGCCCGCGGGGCAGGGCGGCGGGCTGGCTGCCCGGGGCCAGCCGGTGCCGCAGGCCCAGCCGGGCCCGCCGGTCCCGGACACTGATCCGTGGCGTCATTCGGTCTCGGCTTCGCTGCTGTTCGCGAGCTCCAGGTGCATCCGGATCAGCTGCTTGGCGTGCTGGATGACGTCGTCAGCGCCGTCCGGGTGCACCGCGAAGGCGAACTTGACCAGAGCGTCCGCGATCTTGATGGCGATGACCAGGGACTGCTCGGATGGCAGGCTGGGATCGTCGCCGTGCTCGGCGGCCAGCAGTTCGGCCATCCGCCCGGCCAGGTGCGAGTCGTTGTCGCCGGTGGGGCCGAGCAGGTGCACGTCGGCCACGTCACCGAAGCGCACCACCCGGAATCCCGGGTCCTCCCGGCACATCGCGACGAACAGGTCCACCGCGGCGTCCGCCGTGGCCGGCCAGTCCTCGAGCGTGCCGGACCGGAGGGCGACCTCCACCCGGGCCAGGTAGCGGTCCAGGTTGCGGGCGGCCAGCGCCTGCATGATCTCCCGTTTGTCCGCGAAGAACTGGTACAGCACCCCAGGCGATACCCCGGCTCGCAGGGCCACCTGCGAAGTCGTCATCTTCTCGTAGCCACGCTCGGCCACCAGCAGACCAGCCGCGTCAAGGATCCGGCCGATCCGGATCGCGTTCCGTTCCGCCGCAGGCAGCTTGCGCAGTGGTACCTCGGGATCTGGCTCGGTCGTGCCGGGGGCCCCCAGCCGCTCGTGCTCCAGCATGAAATCGAGTATCACCCGTGACCGGGCCGGCTGCACGGCGGTTCAGCCTGGCCGGGAGTGTCGCGCGGCGCTCAGGAAGGCTCGTAGCCGAGGTTGGGGCGCAGCCAGCGCTCCACCTCGGCCAGCGGGACGCCACGCCGGGCCGCGTAGTCGGCGGCCTGGTCGCGGCCGATCCGGCCCACGGTGAAGTAGCGCGACGCCGGGTGGGCGAAGATCAGCCCGCTGACGCTGGCCGCCGGGCTCATCGCGCACGATTCGGTCAGCGACATGTCGAACTGCCCGGCGTCGAGCAGGCGGAACAGCTCCTGCTTTTCGCTGTGGTCCGGGCTGGCCGGGTAGCCGAGCGCGGGCCGGATGCCACGGAAGCGTTCCGCGTGCAGATCCTCGATGTCCGGATCGGCGCCCGGCTCGAACCAGTCCCGCCGGGCCTGCAGGTGGGTGTGCTCGGCAAGCGCCTCGGCCAGCCGGTCGGCCAGCGCCTTGACCATGATCGACTGGTAGTCGTCGCGCTGCTCCTCGAAGCTGGCGGCCAGCTCGGCGGCGCCGTGGATGGCCACCGCGAACCCGCCCAGGTGATCCCCTTCCGGGGCCACATAGTCGGCCAGGCAGCGGTTGGGCCGCCCGTCCGGCTTGGTCGTCTGCTGCCGCAACATCGGCAGCCGCAGGATGTCCAGACCATCGGGCGCGATCACCAGGTCGTCGCCGTCGGCGTGCGCGGGCCAGAAGCCGTAGCCGCCGCTCGCCTGCAGTTGGTGGCCGGCGATGATCTTGTCCAGCATGGTGTTCGCGTCGTCGAACAGCTCACGCGCGGCCGGCTCGGCCAGGATGGCCGGGTACTTGCCCTTGAGCTCCCAGGCCAGGAAGAAGAACGTCCAGTCGATCATCTTGCGCAGCGCGGCCAGGTCCGGCGTCACGGTGCGCACCCCGGTGAACGCGGGCACCGGCAGATCGGCGAAGCTGACCTGCTCGTAGTTGGCCCGGGCCCGGCTCAGCGGCTGCAGCGGCCGGCGCCGGGTGTGCTCGTGCTGCTCGCGGAGCCGCTCCTGCTCGGCGTGGTTGGCCGCGACCAGCACCCGGGACCGGTCGTCGTCCAGCAGGTCCGAGACCACCCCGGCGACCCGGGAAGCGTCCAGCACATGTACCGTGGCGGCGCCGTAGGCCGGGGCCACCCGCACCGCGGTGTGCTGGCGCGACGTGGTGGCGCCGCCGATCAGCAGCGGCAAGTCCAGCTCACGGCGCTGCATCTCGGTGGCCACGCTGACCATCTCGTCCAGCGACGGGGTGATCAGCCCGGACAGCCCGACGATGTCCGCCCCCTCGGCCACCGCGGTGTCCAGGATGCGGTCGGCCGGGACCATTACGCCGAGGTCGATGACCTCGTAGTTGTTGCAGCCGAGGACGACCCCGACGATGTTCTTGCCGATATCGTGCACGTCGCCCTTGACCGTGGCCAGCACGACCTTGCCCTGGCCCCGGCTGGCGCTGGCCCGGCCGTCCCGCTGGGCCTGCTCTTTCTCGGCTTCCATGAACGGCTCCAGGTAGCCGACCGCCCGCTTCATCACCCGGGCACTCTTGACCACCTGGGGCAGGAACATCTTGCCGGAGCCGAACAGGTCGCCGACGATCTTCATGCCGTCCATCAGCGGGCCTTCGATCACGTCCAGTGGACGGGCCGCGGCCTGCCGGGCTTCCTCGGTGTCGGCCTCGATGAAGTCGGTGATGCCGCGCACCAGCGCGTGGCTCAGCCGCTCCTGGACCGGCGCCTCCCGCCAGGACAGGTCCACGGTGCGGCTGGCTCCCGGGCCGCGCACCGTCTCGGCGAACGTGACCAGCCGGTCGGTGGCGTCCGGGCGCCGGTCGAACAGCACGTCCTCGACCAGTTCCAGCAGGTCGGCCGGGATGTCCTGGTACACCGCGAGCTGCCCGGCGTTGACGATGCCCATGTCCAGACCGGCCCGCACCGCGTGGAGCAGGAACGCCGAGTGCATGGCCTCCCGCACCACGTCGTTGCCGCGGAACGCGAACGACAGGTTGGAGATGCCGCCGCTGGTCCGCGCCCCCGGGCAGCGCTGCTTGATCAGCGGCAGCGCCTCGATGAACGCCTTGGCGTAGCCGTTGTGCTCGGCGATGCCGGTCGCCACGGCCAGCACGTTCGGGTCGAAGATGATGTCCTCGGCGGCGAAGTGGGCCTGCTGGGTGAGCAGGTCGTAGGCCCGGCCGCAGATGGCCACCTTCCGCTCGGTGGTGTCCGCCTGACCCTGCTCGTCGAACGCCATCACCACCACGCCGGCCCCGTACTGCCGGATCCGCCGGGCCTGGTCCAGGAACGGGCCCTCACCTTCCTTGAGGCTGATCGAGTTGACCACGCCCTTGCCCTGCACGCAGCGCAGCCCGGCCTGCAGCACGCTCCACCGCGAGCTGTCGACCATCACCGGGATGCGGGCCACCTCCGGCTCGGTCGCGATCAGGTTCAGGAACGTGGTCATCGCCTGCTCGCTGTCCAGCAGGTCGGCGTCCATGTTGACGTCGAGCAGGTTGGCCCCGCCGCGCACCTGTTCCACCGCCACCGCGGCCGCGGCCTGGTAGTCGCCGGACTCGATCAGGCGGCGGAACCGCCGGGAGCCGGTCACGTTGGTGCGTTCCCCGATCATCACGAACCCGGTGTCCGGGCCGATCTCGAACGGCTCGAGGCCGCTGAACCGGGTGCGGGCGGGCCCGGCCGGCACCTGCCGGGGCGCCAGGCCGGCCACGGCCGAGGCGATCCGCGCGGTGTGCTCCGGCGTCGTCCCGCAGCAGCCGCCGACCACATTCACCATGCCCTGCTCGGCGAACCCGCCGAGCAGCCGCGCGGTCTCCTCAGGTGCCTGGTCGTAGCCGCCGAACGCGTCCGGCAGGCCGGCGTTGGGGTGGCAGGCCGTGTACGTGCCGGCCAGCCGGGCCAGCTCGGCGAGGTGCGGGCGCATCTCCACCGCGCCCAGCGAGCAGTTCACCCCGGCCAGCAACGGCTCGGCGTGCTCAACCGACCGCCAGAACGCCTCGACCGTCTGCCCGGACAGGGTGCGCCCGCTCAGGTCGACGATCGTCACCGAGATCCACAGCGGCAGCTGCCCGGCCACGTCCCGGGCCGCTGCGATCGCGGCCTTGGCGTTCAGCGTGTCGAAGATCGTCTCGATCAGCAGCAGGTCCACGCCGCCCTCGGCCAGGGCCTGGATCTGCTCCGCGTAGGCGGTGTACACCTCGTCGTAGCTCACCGCACGGTGCGCCGGGTTGTCCACCTCGGGGGACAGCGACAGGGTGACGTTGAGCGGGCCCACCGAGCCGGCCACGAACCGGCCGCCGGCCTCGTCCGCGGCCTGCCGGGCCAGCTCAGCCCCGCGCAGGTTCATCTCGCGCACCAGCGGCTGCAGGGCGTAGTCCGCCTGGCCGATGCTGGTCGCGGTGAACGTGTTGGTGGTGGTGATGTCCGCGCCCGCGGCCAGGTACTGCCGGTGCACCTCGCGCACCAGGTCGGGGCGGGTCAGGTTGAGCAGGTCCGGGTCGCCGGTCACATCCCGCGGGTGATCGCGCAGCCGGCCGTTCCGGTAGTCGTCCGGGCCGAGGCCGACCGACTGCAGCATGGTGCCCCAGGCGCCGTCGAGGACCGCGATTCGCTGATCCAGAAGCTCGCGCAGGGCCTGAGCTTGCCCGGTCGCCGATGCTGGCATTCTGTGCGGGTCACCTCCTGATATCAGGAGGCGCCCTTGCCGAGGTCGTGCCGGCCGAGCGTGGCGGGGCTGACCCCGTTGCAGCGCCTCTCGGCCTGTGCCCATCATACGGGTAGCGGCAGAAGGGAGGCCGGGCCATGCGATCAGAGGTGCAGGTCCGCCGGGTGTATGACGAGCCAGAGCCGCGGGATGGTGCCCGCGTGCTGGTCAACCGGCTGTGGCCCCGCGGGCTGCGCAAGGATGCGGCGCACCTGGACGAGTGGGCCAAGGACGTCGCCCCGTCCACCGAGCTGCGCAAGTGGTACGCGCACGACCCAGCCAAGTTCGCTGAGTTCTGCCGTCGCTACACGGCCGAGCTGGCCACCGGCGCACCCCGGGCCGCCCTGGAGCAGCTGGCCGCGCGGGCCGCGGCCGGGCCGGTCACCCTGCTCACCGCGACCCGGGACGCCGCGCACAGCGAGGCCGCCGTGCTGGCCGGCCTGCTCGGCCGGCGCGGCGAGGACCCGGCCGCCGAGGCCGGCGAGCCGGCCTGCTACGCGCACCTGGTCTGCCCGGAGTGCGGCGCGGTGACCAGCGAAGGTCATCGCGACGGCTGCCCGACCCAGACTGGCTGACCACCCGGCGCAGCACGGGTACCTGCCCTCGGATGAGTAGCTCACCGGGTTACTGATGAGTAGCTGCGCTCAGGCCGTGCCCAGCCCGGCCGCCGACGATGAGCGCATGGTCTACCTCACCTGTGCCCGGGTGGCCGGCTCGGCCGCCACCCGCAGCCTTCCCGCGTTCCGCATCGCAGGCCGCGCCGGGCGGCTTGCCACCGGGGTGTCTGCCGAAGCCGCCGCGGCGGCCGCCCGCCGGGCCCTGGCCACCGTCCCCGCCTACGCCGACTTCGTCGGCCCGGTGCCGCCCCGGGCGGCCGCCGCGGACTGGCTGCGCGCGCTGCCGGTAGCGGACAAGAAGTCCTACATCGACGCTTATCCGCTGGCCGCGCGGTGCCGCCACGGGATGCTCCCGGTGACCGGCGCGGAACTGGACGAGTCATCCGGGTCCAGCGGCCGGCCGTACACCTGGATCAGGTCCGGGGCGGAGCTGGACCAGGTCCGCCGGAAGCTGGCCATCCTGGTCCGGCACCTGCTGGCCGGCGAGCCGGACGACGGCCGGCCGGTCGTGACCATCAACGCCTTCTCGATGGGTGCCTGGGCGACCGGCACCAACGTGTCCCGTGCCCTGGGCCGTCTCGGGCTGCTCAAGTCGACCGGGCCGGAGCCGGACAAGGTGCTGTCCGTCCTGGACCTGCTCGGCCCGGGCTACACCTACCTGATCTGGTGCACGTGGAGACCTGGCGCCGGGCCGCGGCCGCCGACCCCGGGCTGACCAGCCGGCTGGCCGCCGCGGTGCGGGCCCGGCTGCTGGTCAACAGCGCGGACTTCCGCGCCGCCGTGGCTGAGGACCCACGCTCCGGCGACATCCAGGTCCGGCTGCACGGCCCGGGCGGCGGGCCGTTCGCGGCCAGCGCCGGCCAGATCAAGCGGCGGTACGTGCGATGACCGGCCCACTGCCCGCGATCCCCCCGTCGCACCGCCAGGTGCTGACCGAGGCACTGCGGGCTCCTTCCGCACACAACGCCCAGCCCTGGCGGCTCGCCGTCGGCCCTGATGGCTCATACCAGCTGCACTACAACCACCTCGACTACCTGCCCTACGATCCGGACGACCGGGACGCCTACCTGGCTATCGGGGCGTTCCTGGAAACCGCCGCGCTGGCCGCGCAGCGGCATGGCCTACATATGTCGGTTAAGCCGTCGTTCGAGCGTGCGGGCAGCGACTTGCTGGTCGGGTCGCTGTGTTTCGAGCACCCAGGCCTTCGCGGTGGGCCCGCAGTGCTGCCGGACATTGTCCAGCGCGGCGCGGACCGCGAGCGCGGTCTCCTGCGCGGCCGCGCTGCCCAGCCGCACCGGTTCGGCCGGCGTGACCACCGAGACCCCCGCCGAGCTTTCCCGGCTGACCCGCTCCGCGGAGCCTTCATGCGGCGGCCCGGGGTTAGCCATGTCAATAGTCCGGGCCTTGCCAGCTGGCCGGCCTGCGGGCCGCCTGGTAGATCGCCGCCACCTGATCGGGCGGGCATACCGGAGGCTGCCTGCGCAGCCAGCGGCGCAGCAAGCGCCGCGCTGGCCAGCCGGCACCGCATGGAGCACATGCCAGCCATAACGCGCCGCCCATTTATTGAGCTGACGGCCGACCGTGCGTTCGCCGCGAGCTCCGGTGGCGGCGGTGCGGGCCGAGGTGCGGATGCCAAGCAGTCCAGCCGCGGTGGTCAGCAGCCGATGCTCGCGGCGCAGTTCCCGGGATCGTGCGCCGGCTGCCGCGCCAGGCTCGTTGCGGGCGAGGTCTTCGCCCCGTTCCGCCGGCCGTGAGCTGTGTAACGGGCGGTAGCGCCGCCAGACCCGGGAATTCCGCGCGGGCATGATCCCTCCGTCGGCCGGGTGCTACCTCCCGCGCCTGGATCGTAGCGCGGCTACTTGATGAAGCCGAGGTAGATCACGCTGAGCAGGCCGAAGGCAAAGCAGTAGATGGCGAACGGGGTCAGCGTCCGGGTCTGGAAGTAGCGCATCAGGAACCGGACCGAAACGTAGGCGCCGATGAAGGACAGCGCGCTGCCGAG
Organism: uncultured Actinomycetes bacterium; assembly: GCA_963758575.1. Taxonomy (GTDB): domain Bacteria; phylum Actinomycetota; class Actinomycetes; order Streptosporangiales; family Streptosporangiaceae; genus RYN-230. The sequence goes on along the minus strand of CAVWWE010000051.1, from coordinate 31,336 downwards.
CAGGATCTGGCCGTGGATGCCGTTGCCGAGCGGGCCCATCAAGTCGGGGATCTTGAGCACGCCGGCCGCCAGAATGACCGGGGTGGCCAGCAGGAACGCGAACCGCGCCGCGTCCTCCCGGGACAGGCCGCGGCTCATGCCCGCCACCATGGTCACCCCGCTCCGGCTGATCCCGGCCAGCAGGGCCAGGATCTGCGCCGAGCCGATGACCACGGCTTTCGCGTAACCGAGCCGGGACAGCCGCTCGTCGGCCTGCACGGCCAGCGCCATCTCTTCCTGGCGTTCCGCCTGGTGACCGCCGGTGTGCCGGGCCGCGCCGTAGCCTGCTGCCGTGCCGGGCGCACCGGCCCGGGCCAGCTCCCAGTCCCGGGTGGCCGCCGCGTCCGCCTGGACCGAGGCGCGGGGCCGGAACCGCTCGCCGCAGTACAGGATCACGCCGTTCACCATCAGGAACACCGCGGCATAGATGGGCTTGCCGAAGATAACCCGGAACGCGTGCTCGGCGGCCAGGCCGACCAGGCCGACCGGGATGGTGGCCAGGATGATCATCCAGGCCAGCTTCTGGTCCCTGGTGCGCACCTGACGGTACCGGATCGAGCTGATGAACCCGCCGAGGATCCGGACCCAGTCCCGCCAGAAGTAGATGAGCAGGGCCAGTGCCGTGGCCACATGCAGGCCGACGATGAACGCCAGGTACGGGGACTCCGGCCTGGCCACGTTCAGGTCGGTCGCCCAGCTGCCGCCGATAAGCGCCGGGATCAGCACGTTGTGCCCCAGGCTGGACACCGGGAAGAGCTCGGACACCCCCTGGATCAGGCCGACCACGGCGGCCTCCAGATAGGTCAGGTGGGTCATGCGCGCCCCTCCGGTCGCGTGCCATACTCGGACACGCCTGTTCTACAGGACGTGTAGAACTTCTACAACGCTTGTAGATTTATTTTGCGCACGGGGAAGGCTGTGGATGCCCGACGATGGCGCGGCCGCGTCCCGGCGCCCGGCGGGCGCGCTGGAGGCCGAGATCCTGGCGCTGCTCCGGGCGGCGGGCACGCCGCTGAGCCCCGGGCAGGTCCGGGACCGGCTGGACGCGGCCGACCTGTCCTACGGCGCACTGTCCTACAGCACCGTGGTGACCATCCTGTCCCGGCTGCACGCCAAAGGCCGGCTCAGCCGACAGCGGGACGGCCGCGCCTTCGTCTACACCGTGGTGGACGAGGCCAGCCTGGCGGCCAGCCGGATGAGCCAGGCGCTAGAAGTCGGCCGCGACCATGACGCGGTGCTGACCCGGTTCGTGTCCGGCCTGTCCGGCCGGGATGCCGAGTTGCTGCGCCGCCTGCTCGGGCTGGAATCGGGCGGCTCCTCCGGCCAGCGCGACGGGCCGGGCCGGGACCGGGCATGACGCTGCTCTTCTACCTGCCGCTGCTCATCCCGGCGCTGGCCGCGGTGGCGGCCCGGCCGGTGGCGGCCCGGCTGGCACCGCGGGCGGCCACCTGGCTGCTCAGCGCGGCCACCGTGGCGCTGGCCGCGTGCAGCACCGCCGCGCTGGCCCTGTTGGCCGCGTCGGCCGCGACCCGGGCACCGCTGCTGGCCAGCCTCGGCCACTACTCACCGCACGTGCTGCGCACCGGCGACCCGGTCAGCGCGTGGACCGGGCTGCTGGCCGCGATCGCGCTGACCGGGGCGGCGGTGGCGGAGGCGGTCGCGTTCCGCCGCCGGGCCCGCGCGCTGGCCGAGTCGTTCCGGCGGGCCTGCCGGCTGCCTGCCGACGGCTCGGTCGTGGTGCTGCCCGGGCCGGCCATCGAGGCGTACGCGCTGCCCGGCTGGCCGGGCCGGATCGTGGTCTCCGGACGGCTGCTCAGCGCGCTGGACGACGACGGGCGGGCGGCGCTGCTGGCCCACGAACGGGCCCACCTGGCCGCGCGGCATCACCTGTTCGCCGCGGCCGCGCACCTGGCCGCGGCGGCCAACCCGCTGCTGCTCCCGCTGGCCCGGGCAGTGGACTACACCCTCGAGCGGTGGGCCGACGAGAGCGCCGCCCGGGTTACCGGCGACCGGCGGCTGGTGGCCGCCACCATCGGCCGGGTCGCTCTGCTGGCGGCGGCGGTTTCCGCCCGCCCGGACTCCGGCGGCCAGGGCGGGCACAGTTACCCGGCAGTGGCGTTCGGCATGATTCGTCCTGGCCGTGGGCGGGTCTCGGTCGCCTGGGCCGGCCCGGTGCCGCGGCGGGTCGCGGCGCTGCTCGGCCCGCCGCCGCGGACCCGCGCCGTGCTGCTGGCCGCCGCCGCGCTGGTCGTGCTGCTGGCCGGTGCGTCCGCCCTGGAAGCGGCCCGGGACCTGCACGCCCTCCTGGAGCTGGCTCAATCGGCCCGGTGAGGGAGCCCAGTGAAGGGGGAAGGGGAGGTGGGTGGGTGGCCGCCGCGGCCGGGCTGGCCGAGCGATTCCTGCTGCTGCTCGTGCTCGTGGTGGCGGCGGCCGGGGTGGCGCTGCCCGGCTGGGGCCGGGTGGCCGCGGCCCACGACGGCATCGACGCCGCGCTGGCCGTGCTGGTCTTTGCCACCGGCCTGGCGCTGCGGGTGGCCGACCTGGCCGGGGTGCGCACCGCGTGGCGGCGCGTCGCCGTCGCGCTGGCCGTCAGTACCGCGGCGCTGCCCGCGCTGGCCTGGGCGGCCAGCCGGCTGATCAGCGACCCGGTGCTGCGCGCGGGCATGCTGACGGCCGGCGTCGCGCCCGCCGAGGTGGCCACCGTGGCGCTGTGCGTGATCGCAGGCGGCGACGCGGCCGTGTGCGCGGTCATCCTGGCCGCGTCCACGCTGGTCACCGTGCTGGCCGCGGGCCCGGTGCTGGCCCTGGCGGGTGCCGCGGCCACGGTGCCGGCCGTCGCGCTGCTCGGCACCCTGGCACTCGTGGTGGCGCTGCCGCTGGCCGCCGGGATCGGGCTGCGTGCTCTGTGGGCGCCGGGCCCGCGGTCCGGCGCGGCGGTCCGGCTCGGTACCGTGCTGGCGTTGCTGGTACTGCTCTGGCAGGTGGCCAGCCAGATCCGGCTCGACGCCGGTTACCTCAGGGTGATCGCCGCGCTGGCCGTCTTCCTGGCCGGGTCGGCGCTGCTCGGCGGGCTGCTCTCGGTGCGGCTGCCGGCCGGCCGCGGGGTGGCTGTGCTGCTCCCGGTGACGATGCGGGATTTCGCCGTGGCGGCCGGCATCGCGGCCACCGCGTTCGGGCCCGCGGCGGCTGCCCCGCTTGGTGTCTACGGGGTGTTCGTCCTGGTCGCTGGCACGGTGATCGCCCAGGTTGCTGGCCGCCGCGGGCGGCCGGGGTAGGCCCAGGCCCACCAGGGAACTAGACGCCAGCCCATGGCGCCAGGGCACCTCGCGGGGCCACGATGGGGTCATGCTGCTCCTGCTGAAGCTCTTTTACCGCACGCTCACCCAGGTCCTTCGCCGATTCGGGCTGGGCCTGCTGCTCATCCCAGTGACCGCGGTCGCGCTGGCCCTGTTCGGCGTGCACGCCTGGACCGTGCTGGCGTTCGTGCTGGCGCTGGCCGTCGCGTTCTGGTGGCCCGTGGTGGCGGCCGCCCTGCTGCCGGTGATCATGGTGGCGGTGGGCGTGGCCGGGCTGGTGCTGGCGGCCACGGTGGCCGGGCCGCAGGGCAACTGGGTGGCCTCGGTGGCCCGAGTGTTCCAGGTGAACACAGCCGGGCCGCCCGGAGCTAGCTGGGTGATCAAGACCCCGGCTGGCCTGCAGGTGGTGCAGCTCCCGGTGGCCGCGGCCCGGTTCGGCGTGATGCCGGGGGCGCCGGGCACGGTCAGTTTCGCCAGGGTGCCGCCCGCGGCCCGGTTTGGCGGGCCCCCAGGGGCGCCAGGCACGGTCACCTTCGCCAAGATGCCGCCCGCGGCCGCGGCGAAACTGCATCAGGCGCAGGTCATCGCGGGCCAGGTCATCGCGGGACGGGCGCAGCACAAGGCGGCCGCGCGTAAGCAGGTCGTGGTGAACAGGAAGGTGATCGGGCGGCCGCCGAACGCCAAGTTCCCCGTGGCCAAGCGGATCCAGCGGCCGGCGCCACCAGCGGGGTTCGGCTACGTGGCCAAGGGATCGGGTCCGGTGCAGTTCTGGAGCGGACCGGGCGGCACGAGCACGATCGTCGGCCCGGCGAACTCGTCGCCCTGGGCCGGACGGCTGGTGCCGGTGGCGCTGCTGCTCATCGCGCTCGGCCTGTGGCTGGCCCCGCGCACGTTCGCCGAGTTCCGGCAGCGTACCCCAGGGCTGCTGCCCTACCTGCGGCGGCGGATGCAGGAGATTCGCTGGGGCATTCTCCTGGTTCCCGCCGCTGCCCTCAGCCTGGCCATCTTCGGCGTGAACCCGGTGACGGTCGGGATGATCCCGGTGGCGGCCCTGATCACCCTGCGCTGGCCACGGGTCGCGGCCGACCTGGTCCCGGTGCTGCTGACGGTGTTCGCCATCTATGGCTTCGTGCTCACCGCCCGCTGGGAGTCGGCGCCGCTCGGCGTGCTGGCCAGCCACCCGCAGCTCTATGGCTTCGTCGAGGTAAGCAGCAGGCAGCTCGCGGTGCTGGCCGGCGCCGAGGCCAGCGCGTTCCTGGCCATGGCCGCCTGGATGTTCCCGCGCACGGTGGTCAAGCACGGCCGGCTGCTGGCCGCCCCGGAACCCAACCTGGAGCTGGAGGGCCGGGTACAGCGGCTGACCGAGACCCGGGACCACGCGCTGCACAACGCCGCCACCGAACTGCGCCGGATCGAGCGCGACCTGCATGACGGGGCGCAGGCCCGGCTGGTCGCGCTGGGCATGAACCTGCGCGCGGTGGAGCGGATGCTGCCGGGCAGCCCGGACGCCGCGCTGGCCCTGGTGGCCGAGGCCCGGGAGACCTCGGTCCGGGCGCTGAACGACCTGCGCGACCTAATCCGCGGCATCTGCCCGCCGGTGCTCGCCGACCGTGGCCTCGGCCACGCGGTGCGCGCGCTGTCGCTGGACACCCCGCTGCCGGTCGTGCTGGACATCGACCTGCCGGGGCGGCTCAGCGCGCCGGTCGAGACGGCCTGCTACTTCGCGATCGCCGAGCTGCTGGCCAACGCGGTCAAGCACTCCGGCGCGCGGCAGGTGCAGCTGCGGATCCATCACGCCAGCGAGGTGCTGCGCATCGAGGTGTCCGACGACGGTGTGGGCTGCGCGGACCCGGCCAACGGCACCGGGCTGCAGGGCATCGAGCGGCGGCTTGGTACCTTCGACGGCATCCTGGCCGTGAGCAGCCCGCCAGGCGGACCGACCATGATTGTCATGGAGGTGCCGTGCGTGTTGTTGTCGCCGAAGACCTGTTCCTGCTGAGGGACGGGCTGACCCGGCTGCTCGCCGCGCACGACTTCGAGATAGCCGCTGCGGTGGACACCGCGCCCGGGCTGCTGTCCGCGCTGCTGACAGAGCAGCCGGACGTGGCCGTGGTCGACGTCCGGCTGCCGCCCTCGTTCGCCGACGACGGCCTGCAGGCGGCGCTGGCCGCGCGGCGGCAGGTGCCGGGGCTCCCGGTGCTGCTGCTGTCCCAGTACGTGGAGCAGCTCTACGCCCGGGAGATGCTGGCTGACCAGGCGGGCGGGGTGGGTTACCTGCTCAAGGACCGGGTGTTCAACGACGACCAGTTCGTGGACGCGATCCGCACCGTGGCCTCGGGCGGCACGGTCATGGACCCCGAGGTGGTGTCCAAGCTGCTCGGCCGCCGGTCGTTCGAGGGGCCGATCACCCGGCTGTCCGGCCGGGAGCGGGAGGTGCTGGCGCTGATGGCCGAGGGGCGCTCCAACACGGCCATCGCGCAGCGGCTGTTTGTCACCGAGAAAGCCGTCAGCAAGCACACCACCAGCATCTTCACCAAGCTGAACCTGTCCCCGTCGGAAGACGACAACCGCCGGGTGCTGGCCGTCCTCGCGTTCCTGAATGCGTAGCTTTCTTTGCGCTCTGCTTCCTGGCGCCTCCGGGGGCGCTTTAAGGCACCTCCTTCCCTCGTCGCTCGGGGCGCTCGTTCCTCGCTTCCTCGCTCCTCATCAGTCGGCGCCGCGCCCCCTTTGGCGCGGCGACTTCCCCTCCTCGCTCGTTCCTCGCTCGTCAGTCCAGTCGGCGGCCTGGCTCGTCAGTCCAGTCGGCGGCCTGGCTCGTCAGTCCAGTCGGCGGCCTGGCTGGTCGGCGCGGGCGATGGTCTCCTCCCAGTGGGCCAGGAACTGCGGGTAGTTGGCCGCGAACTCGGCCAGGTGGGCGGCGCCGGGCTCGGATAGGGCGGTGAGGTCGTAGCTGACCGTCACTTCGCTTTCGCTGTCTAGGGTGACGCTGACCGTGCCGGCGTCCTGATCCGCGATGACCCGGGCGTACCGGATGGACCGGCCTGGTTCCCGGCTGGCCACGATCCAGGTCCCGGGGTGCGCGCCGTGCCTGGTCTGGAACACCGTGCCGGGCTCGCTGTCGTCCTCCGCCGGGGCCGGGTAGCTGGGATCCCAGCCCGCGGCCCAGGCCCGCTCGCCCTCCGGGGTGAACAGGCCGAGGGGCGCCGCGATGCCAGGCGGCAGCCGGACCGTACCGGTGCAGCGGACCCGGCGCGGGTGTGGCGCCGGGCCCGGGTCAGATTGATTTATCATGGTACCAACATACCACGGTAACAAGGTTGGTCAGGCGACGGCCGTCGCGTTCACCCCGGCTGGCCGGGGGGTCGTGATCGTGAGGTGCTCCCCGTCCAGGCTGAACGCCAGCGCGCGGCTGGCCTGCAGTGTGGACCGGGAATGCTCGAAGTGGTGGCCGCACAGCAGCACCTCGGTCGGGTGCGGCCGGTCGTGAGTGGGTTGCAGCACGATGACCACTGAGGGCCGGGCAATGCAGCAGCAGGACCGGTTGGCCTGCCGCACGGCTGGCCAGTCGATCACACCGGTGGCCCGCTCGGAGCCGGGGACAGTGCGCTGGGTGGATGAGTCGCTGGCAGTCATGAAGCTAGCGTCTCAGCTGGGTCTGACACGTCCTAGAGCCGTCATCCCCGACTTCGCCGTCCACACGGCTCAGCCCAAAAGACCCGGTCAGGCGCCCAGCCGGGCAGCCAGTGCGGCCTTGGCGGCGGGCCAGTCGTCGTCCACCATCGCGTACTGCACGGTGTCCCGCCAGCTGCCGTCGCAGCGCCGCCGGTGCTTTCGCAGCACCCCCTCACGGGCCGCGCCCAGCCGCTCGATCGCGGCCTGCGACCGGGTGTTGCGGATGTCGGTGTGCCAGACCACCCGGACCGCGCCGAGCGTCTCGAAGGCGTGGCTGAGCAGGAGCAGCTTGGCTTCGGTGTTGTGCCCGGTGCGCCACCAGCGCTGGCCGAGCCAGGTGTGCCCGATGCCCAGGGCGAGCTGCACCGGGTTCACCTCGTAGAACGACGTGGTCCCGGCGAACTCCCCGGTGCGTGCGTCGAACTGGGCGAACGGCAGCCGGGTCCGGCTTTCCCGGCCGGCCAGCGCAGCCGCGATCTGCCCGGCGGCGTCCTCGACGGTCACTGGCTGGCCCAGCGCGCCGCCCGGCGGGCTCAGCCAGCGGAACACCTCGGCCGCCGCCTCCCCGGTGCCCGCGGCGGCCAGATAGCCGGGCGCATGCGCCATGGCCAGCGGTTCCAGCCGGATCAGCCGCCCGGCCAGCACCGGCAGGCCGTACCAGAGTTCCTCGTCCGCCCCAGAGTCCGCCACTAGGTCCGCCACAGCCGCATGATCGCAGCCACCACCCCACCGCCCGCACCCATTTTCCGCGCCTGGCCGCCCCGGCGCCCCACCCAACTACGTCGCTGAATCATTGCTGCGGTCAGGTGCGCACCAATGTTCCCGCCACGCAGTGCGCACCGGGGGTTTGGGGGAGGCCGGGAAAGGGTCAGTCCCAGGCGGGGCCCGGGTCGGGGGCGTCGTCGGCTAGTGCGGTGCCCTCGATCAGGCCGTACGGGCGGTCGCCCGGGTAGTACACCTCCCGGTCGTTGGCCAGCCCGAGCGGGGCCAGGTTGACCAGGTAATGGTGCTTGTTCGGCAGCGAGAGCCGGACCTCGCAGATGGCCGGCACCTCGGCGATCATCCGCGACCCCATGGCGAACAGCGTCTGCTGCAGCGAGTAACTGTACGTCTGGCTGAACGCGTCCAGCAGCGCCTGCCGCGCGTCCGCGAACGCGGCCGCCCAGTCGGTGTCCGCGGCGCGGTACCGCCACCGGGCGCTGACCTCGGTGGCCAGGATGCGGTCGCTGGTCTCGGCCAGCGTGGTGTATTCGTCCCGCGGGAAGCCCCAGAACTCCGAATCCGTGGTGTTGAGCACCGTCAGCCCGTCGATCCCGGCCACCACGCTGGCGCCAAGAACATCGTCGTGCACCACCCGGGCCACCCTGGTCAGCGTCCCGTTGCGGGCGAACGAGTGCGGGCCGAGCCGGTCCCACCCGTACTCCTCGACCGTCACCCGGGCCCGGCTGATCTGCGGCTGGCTGGTCACGAAATGCGCGGCCAGGTCCAGGCCGAGCACCTCCGGCTCGACCGCGCCGAGCCGGCTGGCGAACGCCTGCACCGTGTTCTTCTGCGTGTCGGTGGTCAGCACGCCCGAGTTGTCCCCGGTCAGGTGGGTCGCGGCCAGGTCGCCGGACAGGCTGGTGGAGACGTTCCAGTCGCGGATCAGGTCACCGCCGCCGGGGGCCGCGCCACGGGCCACCCGGAGCACCCGGACCTCCGCTTTCCCGTACCGGTTCGCACCGAGCTGGACCATGAGCGTGCCTTTCCAGGTACTGGCGTTAAGAAGGATTCAGCGCGGCCCGCGCCCGGCGATGGCCGCGCTCGCCTTGGCCGCCGCCTCGGCCAGCGCGCCGGTGTCGGCCGTGCTCAGCTCGCCGCCGGTCACCACCCGGTGGCCGCCGACGAACAGGTGCTCCAGTGCGGGCGCGCCGAACACCAGCGTGCACAGCGGGTCCTGGATCCCGGCGCCGGGCAGCCCGTCCACCCGCCACACGGCGAGGTCGGCCAGCTTGCCCGGCTCCAGCGAGCCGAGTTCGTCCGCCCGGCCCAGGCAGCGCGCGCCGCCCATGGTGGCCATCCGCAGGCAGTCCCGCGCGGTCAGCGCCTGCGGGCCGCCCGCGTACCGCGCGGCCAGCAGGGCCTGGTGCAGCTCACCGACCATCCGCCCGGACTCGTTCGACGAGGCCCCGTCCACACCAAGACCGACCGGGGCGCCCGCGCCGAGCAGCGCGCGCACCGGCGCGATGCCCGCGCCGAGCCGCCCGTTGGAGCTGGGGCAGTGCGCCACCCCGGTGCCGGTCGCGCCCAGCCGGGCCACCGCCTCATCGGACAGGTGCACGCAGTGCGCCAGCCACACGTCCGGGCCGAGCCAGCCGAGGTCCTCGACGTACTGCGCGGGCGTACGGCCGAACTGCTCCAGACAGAACTCTTCCTCGTCGGCCGTCTCGGCCAGGTGGGTGTGCAGCCGGACGCCCCGGGCCCGGGCCAGCTCGGCCGAGTCCCGCATCAGCTCGGCGGTGGCCGAGAACGGCGAGCACGGCGCGATCGCGATCCGGGTCATCGCGCCGAACGACGGGTCGTGCCAGCGGTCGATGGCGGCCTCGGACGCGGCCAGCACCGCGTCGTGCGTCTCGACCACATCGTCCGGCGGCAGCCCGCCCGCCGACTGACCCAGGTCCATCGAGCCCCGGGTCGGGTGGAACCGCACGCCGACCTGCCGGGCGGCCACGATCTCCGCCTCCAGCAGCTCGGCCGAGTCCTGCCCAGCCGGGAACACGTACAGGTGATCGGTGCTGGTCGTGCAGCCGGTCAGCGCCAGCCAGGCCAGGTTGGCCGCGGCCGAGTCATGCACCAGTTCCGGGGTGAGCCGGCCCCAGACCGGGTACAGCGCTTCGAGCCAGCCGAACAGCCCGTCCTCGGTGGCCCAGCCGCGGGTCAGCCACTGGTACAGGTGGGTGTGTGTGTTGACCAGCCCGGGCGTGACCAGCAGCCCGGACCCGTCGAACCGGGTGGCCCCATCGGCCAGCTCCGGCGGCGCCGGCCCGGGCCCGACCGCCACGATCCGGTCCGCGTCGGCGACCAGGTGGCCGGCCGGGTATTCGCTGCCCGCCGCGTCCACCGTCGCGACGTAACACCCCTCGATCACGACCTTCATTGCAGAACGCCCCTTCCCGGATCGAGGTTGCGCACGCTCCCCGAGGTGAGTTTTCCCCCGCTGACCGCGTGCTTTCAAGATCCCCGGTAGGTGGAGTAGGCGTACGGGCTGAGCAGCAGCGGCACGTGGTGATGCGCGGCCGGGTCGGTGATCCGGAACACCACCACGACTTCCGGGTAGAACGTTTCGGCCAGGTACGTCCCGGTCTGGAACACGATCCGGTAGGTACCCGGCGCGACGTCCCCGGCCAGGTCCCGGACCCGGCCGTCCTGGTCGGTGGCCCGGCGGCTGAGTTCCCGCCAGTCCGGGCCGTCCTGCTGGCTCAGGGTCAGTTCCAGGCCGGCGGCGGGCTGCCCGGTCGTGGCGTTCAATACATGGGTTGAGATACTCATTGGTCGCCCGGGCCGAACGCCTTGGCCAGCCGGAGCGCGGCGATCTTGCCTAGCTCTGCCCGGACGGTTTCGTGCTCGGTGGCCGGGTCGTGGCCCAACCGCTCGTGCAGCGCGATCAGCATGTCGCTGGCCCGCAGGCCGGTCGCGCAGATCAGGAACACGTGCCCGAACCGCTCCTCGTAGCCGGCGTTGGCCGAGCGCAGCGCGGCCTGGGCGCCCGGCCCGGCGGCGCTGGTGCCGGCCTGCTCCTGCCGGGACCAGGCCGCTTCCTGGTCGCTCCCGGCGGGCCGGTCCCCGATCCGCGGGTGCGCGGCCAGTGCCTCCTCGATGTCCGGCCAGGTCAGTGCCGCGATGGCGGCGTCCGAGGCTGCGATCAGGGCGTCTAGCGTGCGGTACGGGCGGCCCGCCACCAGCTGGCTGACCCAGCGGGTGCTGGCGCAGCACGGCCGCAGCGTGGCGGTGGCATCGGCCACGGTGGCCCGATCCAGCTCGGTCACGGAGGCCAGCCCAGGATCGGTCACCCTGCTGACCCTAGATCGCCGCCGCCCGGCCGGCCAGCATGGGGTGTGCGCGGCCCAATCCATCAGCGCGGTTACTTTTGCCGCGCCGGTGGGGCATAACTCACCGCGCTAACGAAAAGCACGCGACGGGCGGCGGGGTGAGTGGGCGAAATGCGCGGCGATCCGGGCCCGCCGGGTGATCACACCCGGCGGCGAGCGGCCGGCCACCGTGCTCATCCGGGACGGCCTGATCGTCAGCCTGGCTGATTACCGGGCCGCGCCGTCCGGGACGGTGACTCTCGCCGATGGCGAGGTGCTGCTGCCCGGGCTGGTGGACAGCCACGTGCACGTGAACGAGCCGGGCCGCACCGAGTGGGAAGGGTTCGCCACCGCGACTGCGGCGGCCGCCGCGGGCGGGGTGACCACGATCGTGGACATGCCGCTGAACAGCATCCCGCCCACGGTGACCGTGGCCGCGCTGGCCGAGAAGCAGGCCGCGGCGGCGGGGCAGCTCGCGGTGGACGTGGCGTTCTGGGGCGGCGCGATCCCGGGCAACGTGGTCGACCTGCGGCCGCTGCACGACGCCGGGGTGGCCGGCTTCAAGTGCTTCCTGCTGCCGTCCGGGGTGGCCGAGTTCCCGCCGCTGGGCCCGGCCGGGCTGGCCATGGCGATGACCGCGATCGCCAGCTTCGGCGGCCTGCTGATCGCGCACGCCGAGGACCAGGCGGTGATCGCGGCGGCACCGCCCGCCGAGGGCCGCCGGTACACCGGCTTCCTGGCCTCCCGGCCGCCGGAGGCGGAGGTGCGCGCGATCGCCGGGCTGCTGGCCGAGACCCGGCGGACCGGCTGCCGGACGCACATCGTGCACGTGTCGGCGGCGGCCGCGCTGCCGCTGCTCCGCGCGGCCAAGGCCGACGGGCTGCCGGTCAGCGCGGAAACCTGCCCGCACTACCTGACGCTGCGCGCCGAGGACATCCCGGACGGGGGCACCCAGTTCAAGTGCTGCCCGCCGATCCGCGACGAGGCCAACCGGGACGGGCTGTGGGCCGGGCTGCTGGACGGCACGATCGACTGCGTGGTCTCCGACCACTCGCCGTGCACGCTGGCGGCCAAGCGGCTGGCAGCCGGCGACGGGCAGCGCGGGGACTTCGGCGCCGCCTGGGGCGGTATCGCCTCGGTCCAGCTTGGCCTGCCGGTGCTGTGGACCGAGGCCGCCCGCCGGGGCATCGGGCTCGACCAGCTGGCCGGCTGGCTGGCCGCCGCCCCGGCCCGGCTGGCCGGGCTGCCCGGCCGGGGCTCGATCGCGCCGGGCCAGCGGGCCGACTTCTGCGTGTTCGCGCCGGACGAGAGCTTCGTGCTGGACGCCGGCCTGCTCCGCCAGCGCCACCCGGTGACCCCGTACCTGGGCCAGCGGCTGCGCGGGGTGGTCCGGGAAACCTGGCTGGCCGGGGCGCCGATCGGGCCGGGCCAGCGGCGCGGCCAGCTGGTCAGCGCGGAGGTGGCCGATGACTGACCAGGGGGCGCCGTTCGGCGGCCGGCCGGACGTGGCCAGCCGGGCGCTGGGCGGCTCGGTGCGGTACGCCAGCGACGAGTTCTTCGCCGACGCGCACAGCCTGATCGAACCGGGGCCGCCCGGCCACGACCCGGCCGCGTTCAGCATCCGGGGCAAGGTGTACGACGGCTGGGAGACCCGGCGGCGCCGCGAGCCGGGTGAGGACTTCGCCATCGTCGCGCTGGCCGCACCCGCCGTGCCGCGCGGGATGAACATCGACACCACGCACTTCCGCGGCAACTACCCGCCCCGCGCCGTGGTGGACGCAGCCACGCTGCTCGGCTACCCGGCCCTGGACGACCTGCTGGCGGCCGCCTGGGTGCCGCTCACCGGGACCGCCGAGCTGGCCGGGAACCAGGCCAACCTGGTCCCGGTGACCGCGGCCGACCGGCTGGTCACGCACGTCCGGCTGCGGATCCAGCCCGATGGCGGGGTCGCGCGGCTGCGCGTGTTCGGCGACATCGTGCCCGATCCGCGGCGGCTCGGCGGCCGGGTGGACCTGGCCGCCGCGCTGGCCGGCGGGCAGGTGACGGCGTGCAGCAACATGTTCTACGCGGCGCCGGGCAACGTGCTGGCGCCCGGCCGGGCCCGGGTCATGTCCGATGGCTGGGAGACCGAGCGGCGCCGCGATCAGGGCAACGACTGGCTGGTGGTCCGGCTGGCCGCGCCCGGGCTGCTGCACCACGTGATCATCGACACGACCCGGTTCGTCGGCAACGCGCCGGGTGCGGCCCGGCTGTCCGACGCGGAGAGCGGGGCTGAGCTGCTGCCGCGCACCGGGCTGCTGCCGGACACCGAGCACTGGTTCCGGATCCGGGTGGCCGCCCCGGTCCGGGAGGTCCGGCTGGACATCTACCCGGACGGCGGGATCTCCCGGCTGCGCCTGGTCGGCGAGGTCCCGCCCGCCCGGCGCGACGCCATCGCGCAGCGCTGGCTCAGCCTGCTCCCGCCCGAGGTGGCCGCCACCGATGGACCGCACCGAGTTCTTCAGCTGACCCCGCGCCCCCCTGACTGCGCCGCACCGCCCTACCGCGTCCGCCGCCCGGCCGCCCACCACCTCCGCCGCCGCCCGGCCGCCCCATGCCCGCCGCCGCCCGGCCGCCCCATGCCCACCGCCAGTTCCGGGCACTCTTCACTCCGGGTGCGCGTCCTAGGCCACTCTTCACCCCAGGTGCGCGGCGTTATGGGCGATTTGCCGGGATTAGCGCGCTGACCGGGGTGATATGTCGGTCAGCAGGTGCCGGCGCTGGCGCCGGGGGTGGTGACGCGGCGCAGCGTGGCGGGCGGGCGGAACGCGGCGAATGGGTTGGTCACGACGAGGGTCCGGGTGGCGAACCGGTACAGCGTGGCGGGGCGGCCGCCCAGCGACGTCGGCTGGGCGGCGGCGGTGGTGGGCTCGATCACTCCGCGCCGGGTCAGGATGCGCTGCAGGTTGGTCGCGGACACCGGATGGCCGAGCGAGGCGGCGTAGATGTCGCGCAGCTGCGCGATCGTGAAGGTGTCCGGGGCCAGCGCGAAACCGATGTTGGTGTAGGACAGCTTGGCCCGCAGCCGGTCCCGGGCCGATTCGACGATCGAGCCGTGATCGAATGCGGTCGGCGGCAGGCCGGCTACCGGATGCCAGGCCGTGTCGGCCGGGATCCGCGGTTCCACGTCGGCGGACACGACGGCCAGATAGGCGGTGGCCAGCACCCGGCCGCGCGGGTCCCGGGCCGGGTCGCTGCGGGTCTCCAGCTGTTCCAGGTGGGCGATGTCGGTCAGGTCCACCTTGCTGGCCAGGTGCCGCCCGGCCGAGGTGCCCAGCCGTTCATCCGGGCCGAGCGGGCCGCCGGGCAGCGCCCAGCGCCCCTCGAACGGCGGCGCGCCGCGCTGCCAGAGCAGCACGTGCAGGCTGCCCTGGCGGACCTGGAGGACGACCGCGAGCACTTCGTGCCGGAAACAGTCGTCCGGCGGGCTGCTGGCTGGCCCCTGTTGTGCTGCCCCCTGTTGTGCTGGGCCCTGGCGTGCTGGCACGACCGCAGGATACTGCGTTCGGCCTGAGTTTTCGACTAACAGTTGAAAACTTGAAGTTGAAAACCTAGAGTCGAAAACTGAAGCAGCGAACGAGAGACGGGAGCAGCGGATGACCAGCCAGGCAGTCGCCGACCAGGAGGTCGGCCAGGAGTGGGCAGCTGAGGTCAGGCGGCTGGCGGCCCAGCGGGACGCGGTGATCCTGGCGCACAACTACCAGCGCCCGGAGATCCAGGACGTGGCCGACCACGTCGGTGATTCGCTCGCACTGTCCCGGATCGCGGCGGCCAGCCCGGCCCAGGTGATCGTGTTCGCCGGGGTGTACTTCATGGCCGAGACGGCCAAGATCCTCGCGCCAGAGCGGACCGTGCTGATCCCGGACCCGCGGGCTGGCTGCTCGCTGGCCGACAACATCACCGCCGAGCCAGGTGCGGGCCTGGAAGGCCGAGCATCCGGGGGCCGCGGTGGTCGCCTACGTGAACACCAGCGCCGCGGTCAAGGCCGAGTCCGACGTGTGCTGCACGTCGGCCAACGCGGCGCAGATCGTGGCCGCGCTGCCCGCCGACCGCGAGGTGCTGTTCCTGCCCGACCAGTTCCTCGGCGCGCATGTCCGGCGGGTCACCGGCCGGGACAACATGCATGTCTGGCTGGGCGAGTGCCACGTGCACGCCGGCATCAGCCCGGACGACCTGCGCCGCAAGGTGGCCGGCGCAGGCCGGAGCCGAGCTGTTCATCCACCCGGAGTGCGGCTGCTCGACCGGCGTGCTGTGGCAGGCGGGCGCGGGTGACCTGCCGGGCGCCCGGACCAGGGTGCTGTCCACCGGCGGCATGCTGGCCGCGGCCCGCGATACCACGGCGCCGGCCGTGCTGGTCGCCACCGAGACCGGCATGCTGCACCAGTTGCGCCAGGCCAACCCGGCGGTGCGCTGGGAACCGGTCAACCCGGACGCGGTCTGCCAGTACATGAAGATGACCACCCCGGCCACGCTGCTGCGCTGCCTGCGCGACGGGGTGACCGAGGTCGAGGTCCCGGCGGACGTGGCCGCCCGGGCCCGGCAGGCGGTCCAGGCCATGATCGCGGTCGGCACCCCGTCGGCGGTGGCGGAATGAGCGGGCCCCGGCTCCGGCACCTGCCCCGGCCGGACCAGCCAGGTACCTGGACCGGGCCGGGATACTGGGCACAGGACGCCGACGTGGTCGTGGTCGGCTCGGGCGCGGCCGGGATGAGCGCCGCGCTGGCCGCCGCCGGGCATGGCCTGCGGGTGCTGCTGGTCAGCAAGGAAAACATCGGCGGGGGCGCCACCCCGCTGGCCCAGGGTGGTCTGGCCGCCGCGCTCGGCCCGGGCGACAGCGAGGTGCTGCACCAGCGGGACACCGCCGTGGCCGGGGCCGGCCTGTGCGATCCCGGCGCGGTGGCCAGGCTGGCCGCCGAGGCGCCCGGGGAGATCGGGCGGCTGGCCGTGCGCGGGGCCCGGCTGGGCCGCGGCCCGCTGCACCGGGAAGGCGGGCACAGCCGGAACCGGATCGTGCACGCCGGCGGTGACGCGGCCGGGGCCGAGGTACACCGGGTGCTGCGGGCCAGCCTGCTGGACAGCCCGGTCGATACGCTCACCCAGTGCGCCGCGGTGGACGTGCTGACCGGCCCGGACGGCCGGGTCGGCGGGCTGCTGGCCGGGCTGGTCAGCCGCTACGGCGGGCTGCGGCTGGGCGTCGTGTCCGCGCCCGGCCGTGGTCCTGGCCACCGGCGGCTTCGGCCAGGCGTTCGGCACCACCACCAACCCGGCCGGGCTGACCGGGGACGGGCTGGCGCTGGCCGCCCGGGCCGGGGCCGAGGTGCGCGACGTCGAGTTCGTCCAGTTCCACCCGACCGTGCTCTGGCAGCCGCAGGCCCGCGGCGAGTGCCCACTGATCACCGAGGCGCTGCGCGGCGCCGGGGCGGTGCTGGTCGACGCGGCCGGCCGGCCGGTGATGGCCGGCCAGCACCCACTCGGTGACCTGGCCCCCCGGGACGTGGTGTCGGCGGTCATGCAGCAGCGGATGACCCAGCCGGACGACCCCACCGATCATCTCTGGCTGGATGCCACCATGCTGGGCCGGGAAAGGCTGGAGCGGGACTTCCCCACGGTGACCGCGGCCTGCCGGGCGCGCGGCATCGACCCGGCCAGCGAGCCCATCCCGGTCGCGCCGGGCGCGCACTACAGCTGCGGCGGCATCCTGGCCGACCTGGCCGGGCGGACCAGCGTCGCCGGACTGTACGCGGTCGGGCGAGGCCGCCTCGACCGGGGTGCACGGCGCCAACCGGCTGGCCTCCAACTCGCTGACCGAGGCGCTGATCACCGGCCGCCGGGCCGGTGACCTGCTGGGTGCGGCACTGCCCGGGCGGCCGCACGGCGGGCCGGGCGAGCCGCGCCGGCCAGGACCGGGCCGGCCGCGAGGCTGCGCCTCCCGGCGGCCGGGCCGGGGATGAGCCCGGCCGCCCGGCCAGCGCTGGCCGCGGCCATGTCCCGGCAGGCCGGTGTGCTCCGTGACCGCGCCGGGCTGGAGTCGCTGCTGCGCCTGCTGGAGCAGGCCCCGCCCGCCGATCGCGGCCTGGACCTGGCCGTGCTCGAAGCGACCAGCCTGCACACCGTGTGCACGCTGGTGGTGACGGCCGCGCTGGCCCGGACCGAAAGCCGGGGCTGCCATCGCTGGCGGGACATCCCGGCGGTCAGCACGGGCCCGGCCCGGCACACCGTGCTGCGCGCCCAGGACACCGTGCTCCACTCCCAGGGCACCGTGCTCGACCTGACCGGCGCCGACCTGAGGAGGAGCGCATGACACTGGACACGCTGGTCAGCGACGCGCTGCAGGCGGCCGGGCTGGACCCGGCGGATACCGGGCGGGTGGTCCGCGGCGCACTGGACGAGGACTTCCGGTACGGGCCAGACGCCACGTCGGCGGCCACCGCCCCGGCTGGCCAGCAGGCGGTGGCCGAAGTAGTGGCCCGGCAGCCGGGGGTGCTGGCCGGCCTGCCGGTCGCGCTGGCCGTGCTGGACGTTGTGCGGGCTGGCGCCCAGCGCGGCGACGCTGCTGCGCGCCGACGGGGACCGGGTCGGGCCCGGCACCGCGGTGCTCCAGATCCGCGGCCCGCTGCGCGAGATGCTGGGCGCGGAGCGGACCCTGCTCAACTTCCTGACCCACCTGTCCGGGATCGCCACCGCGACCCGGGCCTGGGCAGACGCCCTGGCGGGCACCGGGGCGGTGCTGCGCGACACCCGGAAGACCACGCCCGGCCTGCGGCAGCTGGAAAAATACGCGGTGCGCTGCGGCGGCGGGGTGAACCACCGGATGGGCCTGGGCGACGCCGCGCTGGTCAAGGACAATCATGTGGCCGCGGCGGGCGGCATCACGGCGGCGATCCGGGCGGTCCAGGCGGCCGCACCCGGCCTGCCGCTCGAGGTCGAGTGCGACCGCGTGGCCCAGGTCGAGGAGGCGCTGGCTGCGGGGGCGGAGCTGATCCTGCTGGACAACATGAGCCTGGCCGGCCTGCGCGCCGCGGTGGCGGCGGCGCGCGGCTACCCGGCGGCCCGGCTCGAGGCCAGCGGCGGCCTGCGGCTCGGCCAGGCCAGCGCGGTGGCGGCCACCGGCGTGCACTACCTCTCGGTCGGCGCGCTCACCCACTCGGCGCCCGCGCTCGACCTGGGCCTGGATCTGCGGCCGGCCGCGCCCAGCGGCCGGTAGCGCGGCGGCCTGACCGCACTGCCCGGCCGAGGAACTCGCGGTTGGCCCGGCCGATGGCCCGGGCATTGGGCTCGATCGCCATGATGACCCGGCCTGCATTCGTCCCCGACGAAGACCAGCCGCGGCGTATCGTGCAGAGCCTGCTGGACGCGCTGCCGGCCGGCAGCTATCTGGTCGCCTCGCACGCCACCGACCTGCACAACGAGGACGGCCTGGCGGGCGCCGGCCGGGCCTACCGCAGCGGCGGCCTGCGCGGTGCGCTGCGCGGCCCGGACGAGTTCGCCCAGCTGGCCTTCGCGGGCCTGGATCTGGTCGATCCCGGCGTGGTGCTGGTCTCCGACTGGCGGCCGGACGCCAGCACGCCGCGGCCACTGGCCGCCGAGGTCAACACGTACGGCGGGGTGGCCAGGAAGGGCTAGGCCGGGCCAGCCGCCCGCAGTGGCTGGCGCAGCGCCGTGTTCAGCGCAGCCACGACGTCGTCGGCCCGCAGCCGTGTTTCGGCTCCGGCGGCCCGGGAAGCCAGCCAGAGCGCGCCGCCGACCGGCGGCAACCGCGGCACGGAGAAGTCCCGGTCTCCGAGCACCGGCCGCAACCGCTCCCGGAGGGGCCCGAGAAAGACCTCACCGGCGCGGAAGTTGCTGCCGATCAGGGTCACCTCGGCGGGCCCGTCGAACTGGAGGGTGGTATGGATGACCTCGATCTGCCGGGCAAGGTCCGCGGCCGCCTGCTGGAATATCCGGATGGCGGGTTCGTCACCCTCGGCGGCCGAGCCGGCCACCTGCTCCGCGAAAGCGGCGATGCGGGCCTTGTCAAAAGGGCGGTATACCACCGCCATGATGTCTTCGACATTCTTCAGCTGATAAAAATCAAGCAACCGGGGAATCATGCTGGTCCACTCACCCCGGCCGTCCCGCCAGGCCACCGCGTGCTGGATTCCGCGCAGCGCGATCAGGTAGCCGGAGCCCTCATCACCCAGAATGTGCCCCCAGCCGCCGCACCGCCAGGCCTGGCCGCGGGAATTAACCCCAATCGTGTTGCTGCCAGTTCCAGAAATGGCGGCAATTCCTGGTGCGGCCAGCGAGCCCGAGCCCCACGCGGCCACGACGTCGTTCACCGCCAGCGCAGTCTTGCTTTTCAGGCTCGGCACCCGGGCCAGAAGGCGCTGCCCTTCCTCGTGGTTATTAATCCCGGCGATGCCCAGGACGGCGCCGGATATGGCCGTTTCCGGGGCGCTGCGCTGGCCATCCTGGAGATAGTCGGCATGCGCGCTGAGCGCAGTCATAATCGCACTGTTGATCGAGCTTGCCGCGGCGTCCAGGCCGATGGCTTCCGGGTTGCTCGGCCCGGTCTCGGCCGCGCTGGCCTGCCCAGTAGCTTGGTTAAACGTGGCCGCGATCGTTTTGGTGGCACCGCCATCCACCCCGATCAGCAGTCCGGCCGGGCCGGCCGGACCGGGCTGGCCGGTAGCCCCGGGAAGCAATTCAGCGGGCAGTACGGTAAGGCTTCCTTTGCGTTGTTGCCCGCTATCTGCTGATGTACCATGCACGGGTACCACCGGCCAATCTCCCAGCTGTACGCTATGAGCGGATCGCGGTGCTAGACTACCTCGCTTTGGGTAACCCAACCCTCGACGTCCAGCAGGAGGGTTCTCTCGTGCTGGGCGGAACGGCAGTCTACTCCGCATTGCAGGCAGCCCGGCTGGGGCTCCGCGCGGTGGCGTTGGGAAGAGGAAACGAGGCGGACGTGGCGCCGTACTGGCGGCCCTACGCTAACGAAGCGGAGCTGCGCCTCCAGCCCTCGGCCGAGACGACCACTTTCCGTAATGTGTCAGAAGATGATGCGCGGGAACAATGGCTGACCGCATGGGCGGGTGAAATTGACATCAGCCAGCTCCCGCACAGCGATGTTTTGCATATTGCGCCGGTGGCACAGGAAGTCGCGGTTGATGAGCTCTCGGTGGCCTGCCTGACCCCGCTGGTCTGCCTGACCCCGCAGGGCCTGATCCGGCGCTGGGACGGTGCGGACCGGCGGGTCAGGCTGGTGTCCCGCAGCTTCGCCCCGGCCGTGCTGCCACTGGTCGATGTCGTGGTGGTTTCCGAACTGGAAGCGCCCTACCTGGGCCAGTTGCTGGCCGGGGTGGCGGGCCATGGCGGGCTGTCCGTGGTGACCCGGGGCCGCCGCGGCTGCGAGGTGCTGACCCGGGACGGCTGGTCCGAGTACGCGGCCGAGCCAGCCAGCCCGGTGGTGGACGCGACCGGGGCCGGCGACTGCTTCGCCGCCGCGCTGGCCGTCGAGATGTTCCTGGGCCGGCCGGTGCCGGACGCCATCCGGCTGGCGTCCATCGCGGCCGCGCTGTCGGTCCGCGGCGAGGGCCCGAGCGCGATCGGCACCCGGCCGGAGATCATGCGCGAGTTTGCGACCCGGCCGACCCGTTCGGCGACCTGAGCCCGGGGCGCGGCCCGTCCGCCGGATAGCCCCGGGCCCGGGCCACGAAGATGTCATGCAGGTCGCGCGCGGCCCGCGGCGGTGACGCCGAGCGGGCCCGCTGGATGACCAGGTGCACCTCGGTATCGTCATCAGCCAGCGGCCGCCAGGTGATGACCTTGCGCTGCTCCAGCGGATCCCCGATGACACTGAAATCGGGCAGCACGGTCAGCCCGAGGCCCTCGGCCACCATCAGCTTGCCCATCTCGGCACCGTCGGTGGAGTAGGAGAACGCCGGGGCCCGCCCGTGCAGCAGGCGGTGCACGTAGCGGTGCATCACGTAGCCGGACCGCATCACGATCAGCGGCTCGGCCAGCAGGTCGCTGGTCCGGATCGCGTCCCGGTCGGCCAGTGGGCTGTCCGGCCGCATGCACACCACCGGGCGCCCGGTCAGCAGCAGGGTCGTCTCCAGGTCGGGTGGCCGGTCGTCGCCGTCCAGGTAGTTCACCAGGCCGAGGTCGAAGTTGCCCTCCAGGACGCCGCGGTGGATCTCGGCCTGCTGCGCGCCGACCACCTCGACCTGGGTGGTCGGATGACTCTGCCGGAACTCCCGGATCGTCGGGGTGAGCAGCGGCACGGTGGCCGCGTTCACCGTGCCCACCCGGACCACCCGGACGCTGCGGTGCTGCTCATCGGCGGCGGTGCGGAGCCGGTCCACGGCATCCAGCACGGTGAGGATGTAGGGGAACAGGTCACGGCCGGGATCACTCATCCGGGCCCCGTGCCGCCCCCGCTCCAGCACGTCCACGCCCAGTTCGCGCTCCAGGCTGCGCACTGAGCCGCTCAGCGCCGGCTGCGAGATGTGCAACTCCTCGGCGGCCCGGCGGAACGAGCCCAGCCGGGCGATCGCCGCGAGGTACTCGAGCTGTTCGATCCGCACAGCGTTTCCTCCTGTTTGCCGGGAATCATCCTATCAATGTTTCCGATCGTTTTAATAGGCAATGGTTATCATGCCTTCGCTGATCGGTATTGGACGGCTGTCAGGGGCCGTCGCATGCTGGAGCCATCGGCCAGGGCGGACCGCGCCGCGGCAGTCGCCGGCCAGGGCCGGTGGTGTCCGGGGCGGCCAGGCTCCCGGGGGCTGAGTTACAGTAATTCTCGACTAATACGATCAAGAATCTAGGAAGTCTCCTCCGGCCCGCATGTGGCCGTGGCGGCTAGCGATGGGAGGCCGTTGCCCATGGGGGTCGTTCTGCACTGGTTCCTGCCCACCAACGGGGACTCGCGTACCGACCTGAGCCTGGGCAACGCGGTCGGCGTGGCGGGCAGCCGGGTCCGGGAGGGCGGCGCCGAACGGGCGCCGGGGATCGGCTACATCGGCCAGATCGCCCGGTCCGCCGAGCAGCTCGGCTTCACCGGTGCGCTGACCCCGACCAGCTCGTGGTGCGAGGACGCGTGGATCATGACCGCCGGGCTGACCCAGGTCACCGAGCGGTTCAAGTTCCTGGTCGCGTTCCGGCCCGGGCTGATGTCACCCACGCTGGCCGCGCACATGGCCGCGACCTACCAGCGCATCTCCGGCGCCCGCCTGCTGCTGAACGTGGTGACCGGCGGCGACGACCTGGAGCAGCAGCGCTTCGGCGACCATCTGGGCAAGACCGAGCGGTACCAGCGGGCCGGTGAATTCCTGCACGTGGTGCGCGAGCTGTGGACCGGCGAGCCGGTCAACTTCACCGGCCAGCACTACGACATCCGTGGCGGCCAGATCGTGCCCGCGGCTGACTGGCCGGACATCTACCTGGGCGGGTCGTCCGAGCCGGCCCTCGATGTCGCGGCCAGGTACGCCGACGTGTATCTGACCTGGGGCGAGCCCCCGGCCGGGGTGGCGGACAAGCTCGACCTGGTCCGGGAGCGGGCCAAGGCGGCTGGCCGGGAGCTGCGCTACGGCATCCGGCTGCACGTGATCACCCGGGACACGGCGGCCGAGGCGTGGGCCCAGGCACAGCGGCTGCTCGACGGCCTCGATCCGGCCGCGATCGAGCGGGCCCAGGCCATCCAGCGGGCGTCGCAGTCCGAGGGGCAGCGGCGGATGGCCGCGCTGCATGGCGGCCGGACCGACGCGCTGGAGGTGTCGCCCAACCTGTGGGCCGGCGTCGGCCTGGTCCGCGGTGGGGCGGGCACCGCGCTGGTCGGCAGCCATCAGGAGGTGGCCGACCGGATCGCCGAGTACTACGCGCTCGGCATCGACGAGTTCATCCTGTCCGGCTACCCGCACCTGGAAGAGGCGTATCAGGTCGGCGAAGGCCTGATCCCGGTGCTGCGGCGGCGCGGCCTGATGCCGCCTGATCTGACGACCCAGCCTGACCTGACGACCCAACCCCTGGAGGAAGTCCGATGACCACCGACCCCACTGCCGAGCCGCTCCGCTTCGCCTACTGGGTGCCCAACGTCAGCGGCGGGCTGGTCACCAGCACTATCGAGCAGCGCACCGACTGGTCGTTCGAGTACAACCGCAAGCTGGCCCGGCTGGCCGAGTGGGCCGGCTTCGACTACGCGCTCAGCCAGGTCCGCTACACGGCCAGTTACGGCGCCGAGTACCAGCACGAGTCGACCAGCTTCAGCCTGGCCCTGCTGCTGGCCACCGAGCGGCTCAAGCTGATCGCTGCGGTGCATCCCGGGCTGTGGCACCCCGGTGTGCTGGCCAAGTGGGTGGCCACCGCCGATCACCTGTCCAACGGCCGGGTCGCGGTGAACGTGGTCTCCGGCTGGTTCGCCGACGAGTTCCGCCAGCTCGGCGAGCCGTGGCTGGAGCACGACGAGCGGTACCGGCGCACCGCCGAGTTCATCCTGGCGCTCAAGCGGATCTGGACCGAGGACCGGGCCAACCTGGCCGGCGACTTCTACCGGATCCGGGACTTCAGCCTCAAGCCCAAGCCACTGCGGCGGCCGGGCCGCCCGCACCCGGAGATCTTCCAGGGCGGCAACTCCACCGCCGCCCGGCGCAACGGCGGCCAGCTGTCCGACTGGTATTTCTCCAACGGCAAGGATTTCGACGGCGTCCGCGAGCAGCTCACTGAGCTGGAAAAGAATGCGGCCGCGGTCGGCCGCACCGACGGCCCGCGGTTCGGGCTGAACGGGTTCGTCATCGTCCGGGACACCGAGCACGAGGCCCGCGAGCAGCTCCGCGAGATCATCGCCAAGGCGCACGTCGAGGCGGTCGAGGGCTTCGGCTCCGCGGTCAAGCAGGCCGGGCAGTCCACGTCGGACAAGAAGGGCATGTGGGCCGACTCCTCATTCGAGGATCTGGTCCAGTACAACGACGGCTTCCGGACCCAGCTGATCGGCACCCCGGAGCAGGTCGCCGCCCGGATCGTCGAATACCGCAAGCTCGGCGTGGACCTGATCCTCACCGGCTTCCTGCATTACCACGAGGAAGTCGAGCGGTTCGGCCGGGACGTGCTGCCGATCGTGCGCCAGCTCGAGGTGGACAACGGCCTCGATCCAGCCGCGGTGCCGGACCCGACGGCCGGCCTGACCGAGGCCGGCCCGGCCCTCATCGGAGCGCGATGAGCGTCGCCCCCACGCTGGCCGCGACGCCAGCCGCCAGCGTGCCCCAGCTCACCACCGCTCAGCAGGCGGTGGCCGCGGCCGAGGCGTACGCGGACTCGATCGCCCCGGGCGTGATTGCCCGGGACCGGGCCGGCCAGGTGCCGGTCGCGGAACTGGCCGCGCTGGACGCCAGCGGCCTGCTCGGCATCACCGTGCCCGCCGCGCACGGTGGCCCGGACCTGCCGCCCCCGGTGCTGGCCGAGGTGATCCGCACCATCGCCGCGGTGGACCCGGCCATCGCCCAGGTCCCGCAGGCCCACTTCCTGTTCGTGGACGTGCTCGCGGTGCACGGCACCAGCCAGCAGCAAGACCGGCTGCTGGGCGACGTGCTGGCCGGTGCCCGGCTCGGCAACGGGCTGGCCGAGCGGGGCGGGCAGCACGCCCAGGACCTGCGCACCCGGCTGTACGCCGGCCCCGGCGGGCTGCGCCTGGACGGCCGCAAGTACTACTGCACCGGCGCCATCTCGGCCCGCTGGATCGGGGTCAGCGCGCTGGACGACGACGGTCAGCTGGTCCTGGCGTTCGTCGAGCGGGACGCCGAGGGCGTGCAGCTCACTGACGACTGGAACGTGATGGGCCAGCGCGCCACGGTCAGCGGCAGCGCGGTGTTCGAGGACGTGCCGGTCGATCCGGGCCTGGTCGTCCCGTACCAGCAGGCGTTCCAGGTGCCGCAGCAGCTCGGCGCGCGGGCCCAGCTGGTGCACGCCGCCATCCAGACCGGCATCGCGGGCGGCGCGCTGCGCGACGCGGGCGAGTTCGTCCGGACCAAGGCGCGCCCGTTCTTCGAGGCGGCCCGGGCCGGCTGGGCGGACACCGCGGCGCAGGACCCGCACACCATCCACCGGTACGGCGTGCTGGCCACCCGGGTAGCCGCCGCCGAGGCGCTGCTCGCCCGGGCCGCGCAGACCCTCGAAGCGATCACCCGGCACCCACGGGATGCCGCGGCGGCGGCCCGCGGCTCGGTCGCGGTCGCCCAGGCCAAGGCGTTCGCCAGCGAGGTCGCGGTCGAGGTGGCCAGTGACCTGTTCGCGCTGAGCGGCGCCAGCGCCGCCGACGAGCGGCACGACCTGTCCCGGCACTGGCGCAACGCGCGCACCCACGCCAGCCACGACCCGGCCGGCTGGAAGTACCACCATGTCGGCAACTTCCTGCTCAGCAACGTCCCGCCACCCAACCACGGGCAGGTATGAGATGACGATCACCGATTCCGCTCCCGTGTCCACCAGCCCCGGACCCGCCGTCTCGGCGGCCGACTTCCGGCACGCGATCGGCCACTTCGCCACCGGCGTCACGGTGGTCACCTCGGTCGGACCGGACGGCCAGCCGGTAGGCACGACCGCCAACGCGGTCAGCTCGCTGTCCCTGGACCCGCCGCTGATCCTGGTCTGCTTCGACCGGTCCTCGGCCACGCTGGCCGCCGTGCTGACGCACCGGGCGTTCGCGGTCAACGTGCTCGGCGCGCGGCAGCAGCACCTGTCAGCCAACTTCGCCCGGCGCGGGCTGGCCGCCGCCTGGGACGGGGTGCGGCACCGCCGCGGCCCGACCGGCAGCCCGCGGCTGGACGGGGTGATCGCCAGCCTGGAATGCACCCTGGAGCACCGGCTGGACGGCGGTGACCACGAGATCGTCGTCGGCCGGGTGCGCGAGGTGGAGACCAGCGGCGACGGAGCCGAACCGCTGCTGTTCTTCCGCGGCGGCTACGCCTCGCTCAACCCTTAACCATGATCGTGGTCAATCAGTGCCCTATAGGGGACAGCGCGTGTCTACCTGCCGTCCGCCTTGACCAGGCGCTCGACGAGCTCGTTGACGGTGCCCGTCTTGGGCAGGCCCCGCTTGGCCAGCAGGTCGCTCAGCTCAGCCTTGGTCAGGCCCTCGTAGCGCTCGCGGGCCTGCTGGTGGGCCTGCCTGGCCCGCGCGCGCTCCAGGTTGCGGGCCTCCCGGGCTACCTCATGCTGGATCTGCTCGGCCTGCTCCGCCTGCCCTGCGGCGGCCTGCTCGAATGACACGGCCCGCTCGCGCACCACGTCCCCCATGGACTCGGCCCGCTCGCGCACGGCGTGGCCTGCTGACTGGGTCTGCTCCCGGGCCACCCCGGTCAGTGTGCCCGCCGCCTGGGCCCACTTCAGCGTGATGCCGCGGTTGATGTCCACGGCCCGCTGCACGAAATCGAAATAGCGCTCCACGGCCGGAACGAGATCAACCTCGGGTACCGCGGGCACCAAGGCCGCCAGCCTGCGCACCCCCTGGGTCCAGGAGTCGGCGGCCTTCTCCACCGCCTGGCTGGCATGACTCGCCACCGCGCTGTACTGCCTCGTCACGCTCGTCATCGCACACCTCAATCTTGGCCGGATTCGTCATGCTCAGTATATCGAGCAACCGTGCTTGCTAGAGAAAGCAGCACGTGATCTACCCCACTGCCGCTACCCGAGCCCAGCCGTGCATCCCGTGATCACGGTCACTTTCTGGCGCATAACGCCCCTGCTGGCCACGATCATGAAGGGAAGCGGGCCGCGGGGCCGCCCAGCTGACGGGACAAGGCGAGGGCCGCTGTGCGGACCGCCGGAGCGGCCCGGGCCAGGTTGAGCCGGGCACTCCACCCGGTCAACGACAGGCCAGCCAGGACGGCGCCATCCGCGCCGAATACCGGGCTGGCTGCGCAGACGATGCCGGGCCCGGACTCCTCGCGGTCGAAGGCCGTGGCGGCCTGGCGGACCCGGCTGAGTTCGCGGCGCAGCACTCCGGGCGCGACGATGGTCCGCGCCGTGCGCCCTCCGCGCCGACCTGCGGCTCGGCGGCTGCAACCTGTACCGCAACGCCCTGCTCGCCAGCACCGGCGCGGCGGCGCGGTGCTCGGCTCGCCGCTCAGCTCGCTGGTCTGGCTGGCCAACACGCTCGCGCGCAGGCACCGCGCTCAGCCAGCAGTGGTGCTGCCCGGCTCCATCACCGCTCCATCCTGCAGCCCGACACTGACCGCCGTATTCGCCCCTGCAGCACCGCCCGCTTCACCTACCGCAAAGATAACCATCCCACGCCATGCCCGATAGTCGCTCCCAACATCTCTACTTGCTCCAAGCTGCTCCACACCACCTCATGCTACATCCTACCCCTCCGAACTACCCCCCCCACAGTCTCCCGCGGTGGACTGGCTGCTCCTGCCGGACCTGGTGTTCGAGGCCACCTCGGCCAGGGCGCACCTGGCCAACGCACCGCGCTACGCGGCGGCCGGCATCCAGGCGGTGGACCTGACCCCGGCCGCGATCGGCCCGCTGGTCTGCCCGCCGGTGAACCTGGCCGAGCACCTGGCCGCGCCCAACCTCAGCATGATCACCTGCGGCGGGCAGGCCACCATCCCCATCGTCTACGCGGTGTCCCGGGTGGTCCCGGTGCGCTACGCGGAGATCGTCGCGTCGGTCGCGTCCCGCTCGGCCGGCCCGGGCACCCGGGCCAACATCGACGAGTTCACCGACACCACGGCCAGCGCGGTGGAGAAGGTCGGCGGCGCCCAGCGCGGCAAGGCGATCATCATCCTGAACCCGGCCGAGCCGCCGGTGGTAATGCGGGACACGGTGTTCTGCGCCATCCCGGCCGACCCGGACCGCGACACCATCACCGAGTCGGTGGTGAGCATGGTCGCCGAGGTGGCCCGGTACGTGCCCGGCTACGTGCTGCGGGCCGACCCGCAATACGACGACCCGCGGCCCGGCTGGGACGGCTGGGCCCGGGTGGCGGTGTTCCTGGAGGTCCGCGGCAACGGCGACTACCTGCCGGACTGGGCCGGCAACCTGGACATCATGACCGCGGCCGCGGCCCGGGTCGGCGAGCTGCTGGCCATCGCGAAGAACGAAGGGGCGAACGCGTGACCGCCGGCCGGGATGTCAGGATCACCGACTCGACCTTGCGGGACGGGTCGCACGCGATGCGGCACCAGTTCACCGAAGAGCAGGTCCGCGGCGTGGTGCACGCGCTGGACGCGGCCGGCGTGGAGGTCATCGAGGTGACGCACGGCGACGGCCTGGGCGGCTCGTCGTTCAACTACGGGTTCTCCCTGGTGGACGAGATCCAGCTGATCCGCGCGGCGGTCGACGAGGCCACCCGGGCCCAGGTCGCGGTGCTCCTGCTGCCCGGCGTGGGCACCGTGCGCAACCTGCGCGAGGCGCACGACGCAGGCGCGACCGTGGCCCGGATCGCTACCCACTGCACCGAGGCCGACGTGGCCGCGCAGCACTTCGGCGCGGCCCGCGAACTCGGCATGGAGGCGGTCGGCTTTCTCATGCTGGCGCACCGGATCGGCCCGGCCGAACTGGCCGCGCAAGCCAGGATCATGGTCGATTCCGGCGCCCAGTGCGTGTACGTGGTCAACTCCGCGGGCGCCCTGGTGCTGGCCGACGCGCAGTCGCGGGTACTGGCGTTGATCAAAGAAATTGGCGCGGAGGCCGAGGTCGGCTTCCACGGTCACCAGAACCTGTCGCTGGGCATCGCGAACTCGGTGCTGGCCGCCCAGGCCGGCGCGACCCAGGTGGACGGGGCGCTGTGCGCGCTCGGCGCGGGCGCGGGCAACGCGCCCACCGAGGTGCTCGCGGCCACGTTCGACCGGCTCGGCATCCGCACCGGGGTGGACGTGCCCGGCGCGATGGCCGCGGCCGAGGAGGTGGTCCGGCCGTTCCTGCCCCGGCTGCCCTGGGTGGGTCGGAACGCGCTGATCCAGGGCTGCGCCGGGGTGTACGGGTCGTTCCTGCTGCACGCCGAGCAGGCGGCAGAGCGGTACGGGGTGCCCGCGCACGAGATCCTGCAGCGGGTCGGCGAGGCCGGCTACGTCGGCGGCCAGGAGGACCTGATCATCGAGATCGCCCTGCAGCTCCAGCAGGAGGCTGAGCTGGGCGCGGCGGGGACGCGCTGATGAGCGCCGCGGAGGTGGCCCGCGGCGAGCGGCTGACCGGCGTGCGGCTCGGCGGCGCGGTGACCCGCCGCCCGCCGTGGCGCATCGCCGACGGTGAGCCTGAGCTGGGCTGGCTGACCGGCTCGATGCGGCTGCCATCCGGGCAGCCGGTGCCCGGGGAACTGGGCAGCCCGCGGCTGATGCCACACCTGGCCGTACTGCTCGGCGAGCCGCTCACCGGTCCCGGGGTCAGCCCGGCCGAGGCGCTGGCCGCGGTTTCCTCCGTGCACGCGGCTGTCGAGCTGGCTGACGGGGACGGTGGGCCGGAGCTGGACGGCGCGCCCGCCGGGCGGTTCCTGGTCAGCCCGGCGGGCCTGCCTGCGGCCGGGCTCGACCTGGCCCTGGAGGCGTGCCTGGTCGAGGTGGACGGCCAGGTGACCGACTCCGGCACCGGGGCGGCCGCCGCGGGCCACCCGGCCGAGGCACTGGCCTGGGCAGCCAACGCGCTGGATGCGCAGGGCATGGCTCTGGAGCCCGGCTGGCTGGTGCTCACCGGCCCGCTGACCGCCCCTGTCCCGCTGCCCCCCGGCGCCCCGCTGGCCGTCCACTTCACCACCCTCGGCTCCCTCTTCCTCCCGCCACGGCTGAGCCCGGGCCGCAACCCCGCTCCCGCACCGCGTGGCTGAAGCATTCAGGCGGTCAGGAACGCGTCGCTGAAACACTCATGCGGTGCTGGTGGCGGGGCTGGGTTACTCGCCGGTCTGGCCGGTGGTTAGCTCGGTGACGATGTCGAGGTGGCCGGTGTGCCGGGCGTACTCCTGGAGCAGGTGGAACAGGATGCGTTCCAGGGTGGCCGGGTCGGCGCCGTCCCAGCGCTCGCCGGGCTGGCCGGCGTCGGTCAGGTGGTGCGACGTCACGATGGCCCGGGTGCGCGCGGCCTGGGTGGCCAGCTCGGCGGTCAGGCCGGCCAGGGTCTCGTCCGGCCCGACGTACCAGCGGTCGCCGCGCCCGTCGGCCCAGGGATCGGCGACCGGCTGGCCCTCGAAGCCCCACTCCAGCCAGCGCAGCTCCACGTACCTGAGGTGCTTGAGCAGCTCGATGGGCGTCCAGCCGGACGGCAGCCGGCTGCGCCGCAGCTCGTCTTCGGGCAGCGACTGCAGCTTGCTCACCAGCTGGTCGCGGAAGTAGTCCAGGTAGCCGAGGAACACCTCGGCGCGGGTGGCGACCGGGGCGGTCGGTTCCGGGAAGGGCACGCTCATGGGGTCTAGCCTGCCGCACCGGACCGACAGTGGGCCTCAGGGAGCAGGCTCGGCCTGGTCCGCCAGGGATTCGAGCGTGACGCGCTCCCGGTTGGCCAGCGGGTGGTCCGGCCGGCAGACGAACATCATCGGCTGGGTGCTCAGCGGGACGGCCCGGACATGGTCCGGAAGCTGGTCCGGCAGCGAGACGAACGCGACGTCCAGCCGGGACGCCTCGACCTCGGGGATCAGGGCCATGCTGGTATCCCGGATGTAGCAGATGTCCACGGCCGGGTACCGGTCACGGAACCGGGCCAGCAGGCCGGCCTGGTCCAGCGACACCGGCGTCGGGATCCCGCCGACCGCCAGCGAGCCGCGCAGCAGCCCGCGCAAGGCCAGCACGGCGCCCCGGGCCGAGGTCGCCGCGGCCAGCGTGTGCCGGGCCTCGTTGAGCAGCGCCCGGCCGGCCTTGGTCAGTTCGACCCGGCGGGTGGTGCGGGCGAACAGTGGCAAGCCCAGCTCACGCTCCAGCGAGCGGATCGACGTGGACAGCGCGGACTGGCTGATGTGACAGCGCCCCGCCGCCCGGGTGAAGTGGCCGGTCTCGGCCGCGGCGACGAAGTGCTCCAGCTGACGGAGTTCCACGATTCATTCACTAACCAGAATAATCCAATCAAATCTTTAAATTTGCCTGCTCAATGACGGTTCAGCACAATGCTGTCCGTGACTGAGTGCGGGGTTGACGTGACGAGCCACCGGCTCGCGCTGAATCTGCTCGAAGCGTGGCGCGGCGCTCCGGCCCGTGCTGCCAGGACGGTGCGCCGGGTCAGTGACCGGCGAAGCTGGCATCCACCTCGGCGGGGGTCAGGCTG
>CAVWWE010000050.1:0-34506 GCA_963758575.1 uncultured Actinomycetes bacterium | reverse complement strand
TTTCGCCACGCGAGGTGCCGGGCGCCGGCGAGCTACGCTTTGAATGAGCGACGACAGCTCACAAGCAAAAGAGGCCCTTTTTACCGTAAATTTACCTATAGCTTACTCTTTTTTTGCTTATGTCCTGACATCCCCACCCAGAGCTGACGCGTCTACGTTGTGTACTCGGTTAACCCAGGGGGTGGGTTGAGGGCGTCTGACTCAGTGGAGCGGGCTGGCAAGTCAGTCCGCTCCACGGCCGCAGTGAGGCGTACTGATCTTCCGCCGGTGCCAATGGGCGATGTCCGGCAACGTGCGGGAAGACGGAATTAGGGGGGCAAATGCTTTATCTTCTTTCTGGCTGATCCGTGCCGTCCGGCCATCGTGGCATGAGCTTCTGACGTGCCCATCTGTGCGTTCAAACACGGGTGCGCTAGCTGACGTCGGCCGCGCCGGACGTCCGCATTTCCAGCAGTGTGCAGTCTGCTGGCAGTTAGCCAGAGCCTGGGCGATAAAAGGCAGCCATATCCATGGTTTCTGCTCACTCGCTGGCAAACCCACTAATGGTTTGCAGGCATGCCCAAATGTGGTACCTAAGTCATCTCCGCATGGCACCTGCGCCACAGAAGAGAGGAACCATGTCGGCTCCGCCGAGAGACGCTGCCGAAGTCCGGCCAGAGGTAAGCCGCCATTCCGGTGCGGTCCACCGGACCCGCGACGGATGGTCACGGGAGACGGGTGGTCCGTCTCGCCGGTTCATGCTCGTTGGAGATGTCTACGCTCCGGTCGATGACGGGCTCGCATCCTCGGGCTATAGGTACGAGCAATACACTCAGCTGGCCGGGCCGCTGCGCCACCTTCGGCGGGATGAGCCCTACCAGGTGCAATACCGGAGCATCCATACCAGCCGGCGCGAGTGGATCATCATCCGGGTCATCGCGCTGGCGCTCGTCGCGCTGGACATCAGGTTCATGTACTGGCTGCTCTTCCAGTCCCAGTACCCGCACTTCAGCGTCTGGCTTTGGCAGTCGAGCTGGCTGGCGGTCACGACTGACGGTTACATCCTGCTGCGCGGCGGGATGGCTTTCTTCTCCATCGTCATGCAGCTGTTCCTGCTGATGAACGTGCTCACCGTGTCCCGGGCCTGCCTGGCCGCCCAGGATCCTATTCCGGTCGAGCCCGACACCAGGCTGCGGGTGGCGTTCCTCACCACGATCGTCCCCGATAAGGAGCCGGCCGAGATGGCCGAGCGCACGCTCCGGGCGGCCAAGGCCATCGTCTGCGGCGGCAAGTTCGACATCTGGCTCCTCGACGAGGGCAACTCGGATGAGATCAAGGAGATGTGCCGGCGGCTGGGTGTGCACCACTTCAGCCGGAAGGGGCGCGGGCATCTCGATTTTGATTCGGGGACCTTCGCCAACAAGACGAAACACGGCAATCACAACCGCTGGCTCTGGGAACACGCCGGCGACTACGACGTGGTCATGTTCGTGGACACGGATCACGTGCCGCTGCCCATCATGGCGGAGCGCCTGCTCGGGTACTTCCGCGATCCGGACGTGGCCTTCGTCGTTGCCCCGCAGTTCTACGGGAACCAGGAACACCGGATCACCAGGTGGGCCGAGTCGGCCCAGTACCTGTTCCACAGCGTCATCCAGCGAGCAGGCAATCGCCGTCGCTGCGCCATGCTGGTCGGCACCAACGCGGCCGTGCGGACCAGCGCGATCAGGAACGGGTACGTCGACTCGATCACCGAAGACATGGCGACCAGCCTGAAGATCCATGCCACCAGGAACAAGGCCACCGGGAACAAGTGGCGGTCGGTCTACACGCCGGACCTCGTTGCGGTCGGCGAAGGACCGAGCTCGTGGACCGCCTTCTTCGGCCAGCAGATGCGCTGGTCGGGGGGAACGTACGACGCCATAACGCGCCAGGTCTGGCGGGTATTTTTCAAGCTCCGGCCGGGCGCCATGCTGCACTACGGCCTGATGCTGACCTATTATCCCTCGGTCGCCCTCGGGTGGATCATCGGTATTGCTATCAGCGCCTGCTACCTGGGCTTCGGCATCAGCAGTCTGCGGACCAATGCGGGCTGGTGGCTCACCTACTACATCGACGTAGCAGTCATGCAGTACGTGCTGTACCGGTTCATGCGGCGGCACAATGTGAGCCCGCACGAGCCTCAGGGGTCCTCGGGGCTATCGGGAATGCTCGTCTCGGCGCTCACCGCGCCAATCTATTCGCGCGCCCTGATCAGGGTGCTGCTCCGCCGCAAAGTGACGTTCAACGTGACCGCCAAAGGGGGGCTGTCCGCGATGCAGGACAGCCTCATGACCTTCCGGTACTCCCTGATCTGGGCGACCGTGCCCGTCGTCATCCTGATTGTCGCCGCGCTGCGGCATCGCCCCTATCCAGTGATGATCGCCTGGACGGCGGTAATCCTGACCGTCTGCCTGGCCCCGATAGGGATCTGGCTGGCTGACCGCGCTGCCGCGGCCCGGCAGGAACGGCGGCGGGCCCCGCAGTCGCGGGTTGCCCCGACCGGCGAACCCGAACTGACCTCCGCCAACAGTCAGGAGAGCTTGGCATGAGCATGCCCGACGCGCCCGCGTCCGGTGCTGAACCGAATAGGCGGCGGAAGCGGTCCTTCCGCCGGCTGCTGAGCATCCCGGTAGTGGCGGTGGCCGCGGCCGGCGTCCTGGCTGTCAATGTCCCCACCGTTGGCGCCGCCGTGGCAAACTGGTACCACCATTATGAGATAACCCGGCCTGCCTATGAGGCCAAGTACGGGCTCTGGGTCAAGCTGAACATCCCGCAGAAGTTCCGGGTGAATGGCATTCACGCGACCCTGCTACACAACGGGGACGTCCTGATCATGGCCGGGTCCGGGAACAACCAGGCGTTCTTCAACGCCGGCACGTTCAAGACCCTGCTGCTCAATCCGGTGACTATGCAGATGCGGCTCATCCACACGCCGTGGGACCTGTTCTGTGCTGGCCATATCGAATTGCCCGACGGCAACATCCTGATCGCCGGCGGCACCGCGCGCTATGAGGACCTGAAGCCGACGCACGCGGGCGGCAGCATGACGGTCGTCAACCAGGACACTGGGCAAGACTGGCGCCTGCCCAAGGGCACGATCTTCACCGCGCCCGACGGCGCCCAGTTCGCTTCGGCGTTTGCCATGCGGATCCCGCGCGCCCGAACGGTCGTCGGCGCGGCAGGCCAGCTCAGGGTCATCCCTGGCCAGCAGAACGTCTGGGTGGATGCGGTCCGGAAGGGCCGCGGCTCGCTGGTGCCGTCGCTTAAGCGGTACCACGTGCAGGGACTGCTCGGCCCGCAGGCCAACCGGTTGCTGTACGGCATCGGCAGCCCGATGACTCTGTCGAAGCAGAACTTCCTGGGCACCAAGGACGCGTACATCTTCGATGTGAAGACATCGAGCTACGTCGAGGTCAACTCGATGAATTACGCGCGCTGGTACCCCACCCTGGCCGAGATGGGCAACGGCATGATCATGGCCATGTCCGGCCTCAACAGCGTCGGCCAGATCACGATGAACAGCGAGATGTTCAACCCGGTGACCAAGAAGTGGACTGTGGGCCCAGTCCGTGGGTTCCCCACCTACCCGGCTACGTTCCTGACCGAGAACGGGCAGTTGTTCTTCACCGGTTCCAACGCGGGATACGGCCCGTCCACGCCCGCCTGGCGCACCCCGGGGTTCTGGAACGTGCGGACGAACAAGTTCCGGGCGGTGCCGGGCATACCCAGTTTGCAGAACCTGGAGACCAGCGCGTCCGTGTTGCTGCCGCCGGCCCAGAAGCAGAAGATCATGGTTCTGGGTGGCGGTGGCGTCGGCCAGTCACATACGTCCACCGCGCGCACCGCGCTCATCGATATGGCCGCGCCCAACCCGCACTGGGTGCGCGGGCCGAACCTGGCCCAGCCGACCCGCTACCCCATCACCGTCCTGCTGCCGGACGACCAGGTCCTGGTGACCGGGGGGTCGCGCTACTACCGCGGCATGCACGGCAGCGACAACCGCGATACCCGGCTCTACAACGCGGCGACCAACTCGATCTCCTGGGCGGCCAACTCGATCACCGGCCGGGACTACCACTCCGGTGGGATCCTGCTGCCCAATGGGAGCGTGCTGACCCTGGGCGGGAATCCGCTGTTCGGCAACAAGCAGGACACCGCGCCGCAGACCTTCAACCAGGAGATCGACGTCTATTTCCCGCCGTACATGTTCCGCGGGCCGCGTCCGCGCGTCGTCTCGGCGCCCGGGGTGATGAAGCTACGGCACAGCTACATCATCAAGGTGACGCCGGCGTCGAGCATCCAGTATCTGCGCCTGATGAGGCCAGACAATCCCACGCACGTGACCGACGTTAATCAGCGCTCGATCGCGGTGAAATTCGCTCAGGCCGGCCCGGGTGAGCTCACGATAACCCTCCCGGCGAACCCCAATCTGGTGCCGCCCAGCTATTACATGCTGT
The DNA here is from genome assembly GCA_963758575.1 of uncultured Actinomycetes bacterium. Lineage (GTDB taxonomy): Bacteria > Actinomycetota > Actinomycetes > Streptosporangiales > Streptosporangiaceae > RYN-230. The sequence goes on along the minus strand of CAVWWE010000050.1, from coordinate 30,028 downwards.
TCGCGGTCAATCACCAGGGTGTCCCCTCCAAGGCCTACTGGGTCCGGGTCCCCTGATCTTCCGGTGAACCCCGACAGTAAGGGAGCGGATGTCCATGCACCGCCCACCTCGCAGGTCAAGCTGGCGCAGGCCCGAGGTGGCCCTGATGGCGGCGGCAGCGCTGCTGGCCGCCTCGGCCTGTGCTGCCCCGTCCCAGGCCACGGCTACCCGGCTGTACGCCTTTCCCAGCAATCCACTCGCCGGCGCCGCCGCTCTGCTGAAAGACAATGGCCATCCGGGCGAGGCAGCCGAGCTCAGGGCGATCGCCAGCACGCCGTCGGGAATATGGGCGGCCGGCCAGCCCGGGGAAATGCAGGAGATCAGGCGGGTCACAGTGGCCGCGGAGAGGGTACACGCCATTCCCGTGATCGTCGCCTACGACTTGCCTGATCGTGACGCATGCGGACGGTTCTCGGCCACAGCCGGGATGTCGGCGGCTGGCTATCAGGGTTGGATCGATCAGCTGGCCGCCGCGATCGGGAAGGGCCCCGACATCGTGGTCGTGGAGCCGGACGCCGTGCCGGATATCGTCCGGGGCTGCCTCGCCCCAGCCGGAAGCGCCGAGCGCTACCGCCTGCTGCGGTACGCGATGCGCACGCTGGGTGCGCTCCCGCGGGCCCGGGTGTACCTGGATGCCGGGAACCCGGGCATCTTCCCGAACCCAGCGGCGCTCGCCCAGCCGCTGGAACGTGCAGGCTTGCGATACGGCAACGGGTTCTCGGCCAACGTCTCGAACTTCCAGTGGACGAGCACCGTGGTGGCCTGGAGCCAGCGGCTGGAACCCGACCTGGGCGGGCGGGTTGGCGCGGTCATCGATACCAGCCGTAACGGCCGCGGTCCGTACACCGGGCCGGACGCTCCGCAGTGGTGCAACCCGCCGGGCCGGGCCCTGGGGCCGAGGCCCAGGCTGAACCCTGGTCCCGCGGGAATCGACGCGTACCTGTGGATCAAGGATCCGGGGGCCAGCGACGGGCCCTGCGGTGGGGGGCCGCCTGCGGGCCAGTACTGGCCGCAGTACGCGCTCGGCCTGGCGCAGCGAAGTCAGCCGCAGTGAAGGGGCGGGGCACGGCGGGGGGCCTGGCCCGGCCGCGCCTGGCCATCCCGCGCCTGGCCATCCCGGGCCTGACCCGGCGCGGGATCCAGGTCGCGCTTGGGCTGATATGGGTCCTCGACGGGCTGCTGCAACTCCAGCCAGCGATGCTGACCAGCAGATTCGCCACCCAGGTGATCCGCCCGGCGGGGGTGGGCCAGCCTGGCTTCGTGTCGCTCCCGGTCGGTTACGTGGCCCAGCTCATCGGGCACGGCCCGGTCCTTTTCGACGTCGGTTTCGGGTTGGTGCAGTTGCTGCTCGGAGCGGGCCTGCTCTACCCGCGCACCGTCCGCTGGGCCATCCCGGCCTCCATGGTATGGGCGCTGGCCGTCTGGTACCTGGGCGAGGGGCTCGGCGGCCTGTTTGGCGGCACGGCCACTGCGCTCACCGGGGCGCCCGGGGCCGCGCTGCTGTACGCCCTGCTGGCGCTAGCCGGCCGACCGCGGCGAGACCACCCGGGCGCCACTGATCCGCCACCGCGCTGGACGGCGGTCTCGTGGGCCGTGCTCTGGCTGGGCGGAGCCGTGCTCCAGGTGCTCCCTGGGGCGGACACGAACGCGTCCGTGGCCATGACGCTGGCCATGAACGCGTCCGGGGCACCCGCCTGGTTCGCCACGATCGAGCATCACCTCGCGGTATGGCTGCCCGGCTATGGCGTGTCCGTCATCGTGGATCTCGTCGTGCTCCAGGTGCTGGCCGGTCTCGGCGTATTCGGCGCCGGCCGGGTGCGGCAGCTGGCGGTCATCCTCGGGATGGCCCTGGCTCTCGGGTACTGGGTGGTCGGCCAGGACATGGGCCAGTTCTGGTCCGGAATCGCCACCGACCCGGACACCGGGCCGCTGGCCGTGCTGCTCGGCCTGGCTGTCCTCGGCTCCCCGGCCTGGCGCGCCCGAGGCGGCGGCCAGCCGGCTCCGGCCAGCTCGCGGCTCCGCGTGACCGCGGAGCCAGCGACCGCGGCGCCAGCAGCGGAGACCATGGCCGCTGGGTCAGCTTCCCCGGCCGATTGACGCTGCGCAAGAACATGTTCTAGTTTCTCGGCGGGAGGTTCCGTGCGCTTCTCGTATGCCGAGTCGATGACCGACCCGTCCAGCTACGTCCCGCTGGCCCGCGCGGCCGAGGAGGCCGGCTACGACTCGATGGTGGTGCCGGACAGCATCTGCTACCCGCTCCACTCGGACAGCGTGTATCCGTTCAACCCGGACGGCACCCGGGAGTTCCTCGAAGACAAGCCGTTCCTTGAGCCGTTCTCACTGATCCCGGCGCTGGGCGCGGTGACCCAGCGGCTGCGCTTCGTGACCTTCGTGCTGAAGCTGCCGGTGCGCAACCCGGTGCTGGTGGCCAAGCAGGCCACCTCCACCGCGGTGCTGACCGGCGGCCGGCTCCTGCTCGGCGTCGGGACCAGCCCGTGGCGTGCGGACTACGACGTGCTCGGGGTGCCCTGGGCGGGCCGCGGCCAGCGGATGGACGAGGAGATCGCGATCATCCGCGGGCTGGCCGCGGGCGGCTACTTCGAGCACCACGGCACGGTGTTCGACGTCCCCGCGATCAAGATGGCGCCGGTGCCGGACCAGCCCATCCCGATCCTGATCGGCGGGCACGGCGACGCCGCGCTGCGCCGGGCGGCGCAGACCGGTGACGGCTGGCTGCACGGTGGCGGCGATCCGGCCGAGCTGCCCGCGCTGCTGGCCCGGCTGGCCGGGTTCCGCCGCCAGGCCGGGACCGCGGACCAGCCGTTCGAGGTGCACGTGATCTCGCTCGACGCGTACACCGTGGACGGCGTGCACCGGCTGGCCGAGCAGGGTGTCACGGACGTCATCGTCGGCTTCCGCTGGCCGTATGTGACCGGCCCGGATACCGAGCCGCTGGCCGACAAGATCGGCAAGCTGCGCCGGTTCGCCGACGACGTGATCGCCAAGGTCCAGGCATGACCCGGGCTACCATGGCCGGCCGTGGCCGCGGGTGAGCTGGGCGGCCGGCCCGGGATCGGTGTCGGGGTGCGGTCCGCGCTGGCCCGCGCCGTTCCGCAGCCGGCCCTTGGCGCGGTGCTGCGCGCGGCCTACCCGCGGATCGAGCCCGAGCTGGCCTGCCTCGCGGACTGGGCGCCGCGCGGCGGCACCGCGCTGGACGTGGGCGTCTGGTACGGGCCGTGGACGGCCCGGCTGGGCCGGCTGGCCGACCGGGTGGTCAGCATCGAACCGAACCCGGACCTGGCCCGGCTGCTCCGGGCCAGCTTCCCGGCCGTCCAGGTCATCGAGGCGGCGGCGTCGGACCGGGCTGGGACGGCCCGGCTGTGGCTGCCGGGCGGCGGCCGGGGCGCCGAGGGGGTGGCCTCCCTGGAGCACCCCAGCGACCGGTCGGTCGAGGTCAGCCGGGTGACCATCGACAGCCTGGAGCTGGCCGACGTGCGGCTCATCAAGATGGACATCGAGGGGCACGAGGCGGCCGCGCTGCGCGGGGCGGAACACACCATCCGGCGGCAGTCGCCGATGCTGCTGCTCGAGCTGGAGACCCGGCACCAGCGGATCGAGGACGTGACCGGCCTGCTGGCCAGCTGGGGCTACCGGGGCATGGTGCGGCCCGGCCGGTCCTGGGTGCCGCTGGACGACTTCGACCTGGCCGCCCATCAGCAAGCCAGCCTGCACGTGGCCGAGCGGGGCATGCTGGGCCGCCTGACCCGCCCGGCCGAGCGCTATGTCAACCTGGTGCGCTTCGAGCGGGCAGGTCCCGGACGATGACGTGCTGCACCATCCGCCAGTGGCCGCCGTATCCGGCGTGCGGCAGGGTGGCGGCCAGCCGGCCGCCGTGCGGCTCGATCATCGGCTGAACCAGGCTGGCCGGCAGGACGTGCATCTGCATCGGCGCGGGATAGCCGAAGCAGCGGCGCTGGATCAGCCCGATCAGCCGGTGCGGGGCCCGCGCGTAGACGACCCCGCGCAGGGTGCGGCGGTGCGCCTCGGGCACCAGGACGACGATCGCGCCGCCGGGCCGCAGCACGCGGAGAAACTCGGCCAGGTAGCCGCCGGCCAGGCCGGTGGGCATGTGCTGCAGCACCAGGCTGGAGTACACCAGGTCGAACGACTCGCTGGCCAGCATGGTGAGCGCCGGGCTGTCGTTGTGCACGAACCGGCACCGCTCGTTCCCGGCGTGCAGCGCCCGGGCCTGGTCCAGCATCGGGGCCGAGATGTCCACCCCGGTCACCGCCGCGAAATGGGCGGCCAGCGCGCCGGTCAGCCCGCCCGCGCCGCAGCCGAAGTCGAGCGCGGCGGCCCGCCCGGGGCACAGCCCGAGCCGGTCCAGGCTGGCCAGCAGCGCGGTGATCTCGGCCTGCCCGCTGGCCAGGAACTCCGCGGGGTCCCAGCGGCCGCCACGCCGGGCCGGGTCCACGCAGACCGCCCAGAGCGGATCTGCCTCGCCTAATCTGGTCCAGTCCCGGTGCAGCCCGGCAAGACTCTGGCTGGCGCGCATCCCCGGATGGTACGTACTGAGCTGTGCTGAAAGCTACCCGCGCAGCTGCCGGAGGTCAGCGGATGGATGCCGGGCGAAGCCAGGCCGGGCCACCGTGCTGGTTCCGGCCGGCCTGGCCGGCCGCCCTGGCCGGCCTGCTGCTCGGCCTGCTCGCCCTCGGCCCCGGGGTGGGCCGCGGCTTCCTGCTCAGCTACGACATGGTGGCGGTGCCCCGGCAGCCGTTCACCGCGGCCATGTTCGGCTGGGGCGGCGCGCTGCCCCGCGCGGTGCCGAGCGACGCCGTCGCCGCGGCGGCCGCCCGCGTGCTGCCCGCCGACATCGTGCAGAAGCTGTTCCTGCTGGCCATCTTCGTGCTGGCCGCGGCCGGGCTGGCCACCCTGCTGGCCGACCAGCACTGGCTGGCCCGGCTGGCCGGCGCGGTCTGCTACGCGTGGAACCCGTACGTCGCCGAGCGGCTCATCATCGGCCAGTGGGCGCTGCTGCTCGGCTACGCCGGGCTGCCCTGGGTGCTGGCCGCGGTGACCCGGCCCGCGGCCACCTGGTGGCGCTGGACCGGGCGGCTGGCGCTGGCCTTACTGCCCGCGGCGGTCGGCGGGTTCTCCGCCATGTGCATTTCCGCGCTGGTCGCGCTGCCCGCGGCCGCCTGCGCACCCTGCTGGCCCGGGGGGCGACCCCCCGGGCCCCCCTGGTCGCCGCTCCGCGCCGAACGCCGGATCGGCGGGAACACGCCTGCGGCGCGCCCCGCCTCGCCGCCGCCTTGGCCTTCGGCGTCACCCTGCTCGTGCTTCTCATACTCAGCCTGCCCTGGCTGGTCCCGGCGCTGAGCCGGCCGGTGCACACCAGCCCGGCCGGCGTGACCGCGTTCGCGGCCCGGGCCGACACCCCGTTCGGCGCCCTGGGCAGCCTGCTCATGCTGGGCGGCGCCTGGAACGCGCAAACCGTGCCGGCCGGCTACGGCGGCGCGCTGGCCACGCCCTGGCTGCTGTTCGCGCTGGCCGCGCTGGCCGCCTACCTGATCCTCGGCCGGGCCCGGTGGCCCGGCCTGACCATCGCCGCCGCGGCCGGCCTGGCCATCGCGTGCACCGGGCTGACCGCCCCGGGCCGCGCCCTGCTCCAGGACCTGATCGGCGCCTGGCCGGGCTTCGCGGTGGTCCGCGACAGCCAGCAGTTCGTCGCCCCGCTCGCGCTGGCCGAGGCGGCCGGGGCCGGGCTGGGCGTGGCCTGGCTGCTCCGGCTGCGCCGCCCGGCCGCCGTCGCCGACCTGCGTTACCTGCTGGCCGCGATCGCGGTGCTGGCCCCGGTCCTGCTGCTGCCCGGGCTGGCCTGGGGCGCGGCCGGGCGGCTCCGCCCGGTGCAGTACCCAGCCGACTGGCTGGCCGCGCGCCAGCTCATCGACGCCGACCGGGCGCCGGGCAGCGCGCTGCTGCTGCCCTGGGCGGCGTACCGCCGGTTCGGCTGGAACCACGGCGAGGCCGTGCTCGACCCGTGGCCCCGGCTGCTGCAGCGGCCGGTGATCTTCAATGATGGGGTACAGGTCGGCTCCACCCGGATCCCTCCGGAGAACGCGCAGGCCCGCATATTGAACGCCCTCATCACCTCGGGGGCCCCGCTCAGCGCGCGGTTGCGCCGGGCCGGAGTCCGGTTCGTGATCGTGGACGCCGGGTTCGGCGGCCGCGCGGGACGCTACCCGTTCCGGTCCCGGCTGCCCGGCGCGCAGATATTGCTGGCCGGCCCGGGATTGGTTGTCTATAGCCTGCCCAGCGGCTAGAACCCATTATCTGGCCTGACCTCGGCTGCTGGCCGGTCAGTACGCACCTGCCTGCTAAATGACGGTGCTTCCTTACTCACTTCCAGAGTAGAACCTGTTACAGTTTCGTCACGTTACTAGTCGGTTGCCTTAGCCGGGGGTTACTGTCCAGAAATTGGCCGTGTCCCCGTATGCCGGAGGAGCGCGATGGTTCGCTTGCTCATCGTCATCGCTGTCGGGGTTGTGCTCGGCGTCGGCGCCACGTTCCTGGTGGGCAGCGCGCTGGCCGGGGTGGCCAACGGCACGCCGAGTAACGCGTCGCTGTATCAGTACGGCACGCGCTGACCAGGCGGCCGCGGTGCCGGACAAGCCGCCAGCGGGCCAGCCGGAGGCCCCGTCGGCGTCGATCGAGATCGTGGTCCCGGCCCGCAACGAGGCGCTCAGGCTGCCCGACGGGCTGGCCGCGCTGTGCCGGAAGGCGGCCACCCTCCCGCTGCGCGCCGCCATCCTGGTCGTGGACAGCGCCAGCACCGATCTGACCAGCGACGTGGTCCGTTCCTGGCAGGCCGGCCCGGTACCGGTCCGGCTGCTGCACTGCCCGCGGGCGGGCAAGGGCGTCGCGGTGCGCGCGGGCCTGCTGGCCACCCGGGCCCCGTTCGTCGGCTTCTGCGACGCGGACATGGCCACCGATCTGTCCGCGCTCGACCTGGCGGTCAGCCTGCTCGTCGCCGGGCGGCACCTGATCATCGGGTCGCGCGCGCTCGACTCCTCGGTGGCCGAGGATCGGCGCAACGGCATCCGCCGGGCCGGCGCGATGGCGTTCCGTGCGCTGGCCCGCCGGGTCGTGCCGGACGCCACCGACACCCAGTGCGGGTTCAAGTTCTTCTCCGGGCCGCTGGCCCGCGCGGCGGCCCGGCCGCTGCAGACCGCGGGCTTCGCCTTCGACGTCGAACTGATCGCCCGCTGCCAGCAACTGGGCGCGACGCTGACCGAGATCCCGGTGTGCTGGCGGGACGTGCCCGGCTCGACGTTCTCCGTGGCCCGGCACTCGGCGGAGACATTACGCGAGGCCACGGCCATCTGGCTCAGCCTCCGCGGCGGCCGGGCGGCCGAACCGGACGAGTCCGGCCTGCCCGCCCTGGTACCCGCCTGGCACGCGCTGCCGGCCGGGATGCCCACCCTGCCCGCGCTGCCCGCGCTGCCGCCGGAGCCAGCCGCCGCGGCCGGGCCGGGAGCGGCCGCGCTCCGTGGCGGAACCCAGGCGGTCACCACCGCGTGACCCGCACCGGCGACGCCCCGGACCTCGGCGGCACCCGCGTCGCCGTCGTCAACTGGCGTGATCCCTGGCACCCGGAGGCGGGCGGCGCCGAGCGGTACGCCTGGGCCATGGCCCGCGGCCTGGCCGGCCACGGTGCCGCGGTCTGCTTCGTCACGGCCCGCGCGCCCGGGCAGACCCGCCGGGAGCACCGGGACGGTATCGAGATCGTCCGCACCGGTGGCCGGTTCACCGTGTACCCCCGGGTGCTGGGCTGGCTGCTGGCCCACCGCCGGTCGTTCCACGCCGTGCTCGACTGCCAGAACGGCATCCCGTTCTTCACTCCGCTGGTACTACCGCCCAGCACGCCAGTGCTATGCGTCATGCACCACGTGCATAGCGTTCAATGGGATATGCATTTTCCGGCCTGGGTGGCGCGGGCGGGCCGGCTGCTGGAGGGGCCGGTGGCGCGGCGGGTGTACCGGCGGCACGGATGCGTGGCCGTGTCGCCGTCCACGGTGGCCGTGATGCGGGCCCGGCTGGGCTGGGCCGGGGACATCTACGTGATCCCCAACGGGGCCCCGGCCCCAGGTGCGGAAGTCGCCTCCCTGGGCCAGCACATCAGCTGGGTGGGCCGGCTGGTGGCGCACAAGCGGCCCGGGCTGATCCTGCCCGTGGCCGAGCGGCTGCGTGGCCGCGGCATCAGCATCGACGTGGTGGGCCGCGGGCCATCGCTGCCGTCACTGGCCGGTCAGGTCAGCGCGGCCGGGCTGGCCGGGGTGGTCCGGCTGCGCGGCTTCCTGCCCGAGGCGGAGAAAACAGCGCTGGTGGCCGGCTCGCTGCTGCACCTGAACACGTCGCTGGGCGAGGGCTGGGGGCTGTGCGTGCTGGAGGCCGCGGCGCTCGGCGTGCCCACGGTCGCGTTCGACGTGGACGGGCTGCGCGACGCGGTGCGCGACGGGGAGACCGGCTGGCTGGTCCGCGACGGGGAGCGGATCGAGGACGTGGCCGAGCGGGCGGTCAAAGAGCTGGCCGACCCGGCCCGCCGGGCCGCGGTTGCCGCCGCGTGCCGGGCCTGGGCCACCCAGTTCAGCTGGGACGCCAGCGCGGCGCGGATGGCCGGGCTGGTCGCGGCGGCGACCGCGGCTGGGACGTCGCGCGGCCTAGGCGATGTAGGCCGCCAGTGGTGAAATGTCCGTCGTGAGCGAGCCGTGCTGATCGAGGCGCCCGAGCGGCCGGTTACCGCGGCGGCACCGGCCGGTGGCGAGGAACGGATCCGGGAACGGATCCGGGTGACCGCGTTCTGCCTGCTGCTGCTCGTGCTGCCGTTCATCTCGGCGCCGGGCGACCTCATCTCGGACACCAAGCTGGACCTGGCCATCAACCCGGCCCGGTTCCTGGCCCGCGCGCTCACCCTGTGGGACCCCACCCAGTTCGGCCAGCTGCAGAACCAGGCCGCCGGCTACCTGTTCCCGATGGGCCCATACTTCCTGCTCGGCAAGCTGGCCGGGCTGCCGCCGTGGGTGATCCAGCGGCTGTGGATCGGCACGGTGCTGATCGCCGCGTTCCTCGGCACGTTCTGGCTGGCCGGGCGGCTGGGCATCGGCACGCCGTGGACCCGGATCCTGGGCGGGCTCTGCTACGCGGCCTCGCCGATGGCGCTGAGCCTGGCCGGGGTGGAGTCGGCGCTGTTCCTGCCCGCGGCCATGCTGCCGTGGGTGCTGCTGCCGCTGGCCGGGCCGGCCTTCCGTGGCCGGGGTGGGCCGGGAGGTGTGCCCAGCACGGGCCGGCGCGGCTCGACGGCGCTGGCCCGGCTGCGCGCGGTGGCCCGCTCTGGGCTGGCCGTCGCGGCGTGCGGCGGCACCAACGCCGCGGCCACCGTGCCGATCCTCGTCGTCGCCCTGCTGTTCATCCTGTTCCGGTCCGGCCCGGTGCCGCGCTGGCGGGTGCTGGCCTGGTGGCTGCCCGCGGTGGCGCTGGCCACCGTGTGGTGGGCGGTGCCGCTGCTGCTGCTGGGCAAGTACGGCGTGTCGTTCCTGCCCTACACCGAGAGCGCGTCCGTCACCACGTCGGTGACCAGCCTGTGGAACATCCTGCGCGGCACCGAGGACTGGACCAGCTACCTGGTGATGTACGGGCAGCCGTACAACCAGGTGGCCTACAAGCTCGCCACCGACACGGTGCCCATCGTGCTCAGCGGGCTGATCGCCGGCCTGGGCCTGGCCGGGCTGCTCCGCCGCGGCCTGCCCGAGCGGCGGTTCCTGCTGCTCAGCCTGCTGGCCGGGGTGCTGATCATCGCGACCGGGTACGTCAGCGGCCTGGGCAACCCGCTGGCCAGCCAGCTCGATCACCTGATCAACGGCCCCGGGGCGCCGCTGCGCAACCTGTGGAAGTTCGACCCGATGATCCGGCTCCCGGTCGCGCTCGGCCTGGCCCACCTGGCCGCCGCCCACCCGGACCCGGACCCGGAGCGCGGGCCCGCGGCGGCGCGGGTCAGCCGGCTGGCCGCCGCCGTCCCGGTGGTCGCGGCGCTGGCCGTGGCCGCGCTGGCGGTACCCGCGTACATCAGCGGGCTGGCCGCGGCCGGCGCCTACCCGCAGATCCCGCAGTACTGGGTGAGCGCGGCCAACTGGCTGGACCGGCACGCGGGCCGGCAGGCGGTGCTCGTGGTGCCCGGCGCCGCATTCGGCCAGTACCTGTGGGGCAGCCCGGAGGACGATGTGCTGGAGCCGCTGAGCACGGTCGACTGGGCCGAACGCGACCTGACCTCGATCGGCTCCCCCGGCAACGAGCGGCTGATCGAGGCGATCGACCAGCGGCTGGCCGCGGGCGACGGCTCGGCCGGGCTGACCCAGGTGCTGGCCCAGATGGGCGTGAAGTACGTGGTCGTGCGCAACGACCTGATCCGGTCCAGCCTGTTCGGTGCGTGGCCGTCCCGGATCCGGGACGCGCTGGACAGTTCGCCGGGGATCAGCGAGGTGGCCAAGTTCGGCGCGCCAGCCGGCGGGGACTCTGGGCCTGGCGACGCGGTGAGCAGCTTCGACCCGCCGTTCCCGCCGGTGCAGATCTACCAGGTGCACGGGGCGGCGCCGGCCGCCAGCGTGGTCCCGGCATCATCCGCGCTGCGGGTGTACGGGGCGCCGGAGGCGACACTCCCGCTGGCCGACGAGGGCCTGCTGAACGGCCGCCCGGTGCTGCTCAACGCCGACTCGCCCACCCTGCCCGCGGCCGCGTCGGTGGTCACCGACACGCTGCGCCGCCGGGTGGTCAACTTCGGCGAGGTGCGCACGTCCTACTCGCCGACGATGACCGCGGCCCAGCCCGCGCGGACCTTCGAGGCGGCCACCGACTTCACCGAGCCACTCTGGTCGCGCTACCAGAGCGTGGCCGCCTACCAGGGGATCCGGTACGTCACCGCGTCGTCGTCCGCGTCCGGCATCGGCACCATCCCGGCCAACTGGGCCAGCGGGGCGATGCCGTACTCGGCCATCGACGGGAACCTGCGCACGATGTGGGAGTCGGGCAACTGGACCGGGCCGGCCGGGCAGTGGATCCAGATCGGCTTCCAGCACCCGTCGCGGGCCCGGGTGATCCGGGTGACGTTCGCCGACAACGCGGCCATCGGGCCGCCGGTCACCGGGGTCGAGGTCAGCACCGCGGCCGGGCGGATGTTCGAGCGGGTCCGGCCCACCGGCCACACCCAGTCGCTGCGGGTGCCCGCAGGCGCGTCGGGCCGGCTGCGGATCACCATCACCCGGCTGGCGTTCCGGCCGCACCCGGTGCTCGGCACCCAGGTGGGCATCTCCGAGATCCAGGTGCCCGGCCTGGATGCCAGCCGGGTGATCGTCGCCCCGCGGGTCACCGTGTCGCGCGGCCCCAGCGCGGTGCTGCTGACCAAGACCGAGCCGCAGCCCACCGGGTGCATGCAGACCCCGCAGCGCTGGGTGTGCTCGCCCTCGCTGAGCACGCTGACCGAGGAGCAGTACGGCTTCGACCAGTCCTTCACCGCGGCGGCCGCGGGCCACGCCCAGCTGAGCGGCACGGTGGTCGCGCTGTCCACCAAGCTGGTCCGCCGGTACATCCGGTTCGGCGGCACCACCTGGGTGCACGCCTCCTCGGCCTACACCGCCGACCCGGAGGACCAGGCCCGGTCGGCCTTTGACGGCAACCCGGCGACCACCTGGGTGTCCGGTCCGGCCAACCCGCACCCGTGGCTGCGGATCCGGTGGGCCCACCCGCGCTGGGTCAGCCGTATCACCATCCAGCGCCCGCCTGGCGCGTCCGGGCTGCTCCAGGTGCTGGTCACCGGGGCCGGCCGGCAGGTCCGCGGCGGCCAGGTCGGCCCGGGTGGCGTGCTCCGGTTCCGCCCGCTGCGGACCAGCGTGGTCACGCTGCAGTTCACCCCGGCCCAGATCCCGGTGCAGATCTCCGACGTGTCCATCCCCGGCGTGGTCCCGCTGTACCCGCCGCAGGGTGCGCTGCGGCTGCCGTGCGGCTACGGCCCGCTGGTCCAGGTCAACGGGAAGCTGGTGCCCACCCAGGTCACGGGCACGTTCGCCGACCTGCTCACGTCCCGCCCGATGCGGTTCACCGCGTGCAAGCCGGTCAAGCTGGCCGCGGGCAGCAACCGGGTGGCCGAGCCGGCCGCGGACCTGTGGGACATCCAGGACGCGGTGCTGGACAGTTCCGCCGCCCAGGCCCGGCTTTCTGCGGCTGGGCCGGCGGATCGCCCGGCCCGGGTGGTGGCCTGGACCTCGCAGCGGCGCACCATCCGGGTGGCCACCGCCGTCCGGTCCTTCCTGGTGGTCCCGCAGAACGTGAACGCCGGCTGGCAGGCCACCCTGGACGGCCGCCGGCTGCAGCCGGTCCGGCTGGATGGCTGGGAGCAGGCCTGGCTGCTGCCCGCGGGCAGTCACGGCGCGGTCACCCTGACCTATCTGCCCAACCCGCTCTACCAGCGGGCACTGGCCGGCGGCCTGGCCGCGCTGGTTCTGCTCGGGCTGGTGGCGCTCCGGGTTGGGCGGCGGCGTGGCCGGGTGGCTGCCGTGGGTGCGGTGGGTGCGGCGGCGTCGGCCGGGAGCGCGGGCCGGTTTGTGGCCACCGTGACCCCGGTCTCGCCGGTGGGCCCGGTTTCGCCCGGGTCCGCGGTGCCGCCGGCTGCGGGCCGGGCCCGGTCGCGGTGGGCCCGGCTGCTGCGGGTGGTGCGGTCGGTGCTGATCGCGGTCGCGGCAACCGGTGTTCTGCTGCTAGCCGGCTTCTGGCTGGGCGGGTTCCCGGGCGCCGTCATCATGCCGGTCGCCACCTGGCTGTTCATGGCGGCGGCCAGTAACCGCCGGGTCAGCCGGGTCTGGCTCGAGTTCGCCCGGCCCCGGCTGCTGGCCACCCTGCTGCTGGGCGCGCTGGTCTGCGGGGTGGTCGGCGAGCGGCTGCTCTGGTCGGGTGACTCCGGCCGCCTGGTGACCGACCTGTGGAATACGGTCCCGCAGATCCTCTGCCTGATCATCGTGGCCCGGCTGGCCGCCGCGCTGATCCTGCCCGAGCCCTGACCGCCGCCGGCGGCCCAGCCGCAGCCGCCCGAGCCGCCGGGCCGGCACCTCGACCAGGTAGTAGCTCACCGTGGCGGCGGCGGTGCTGAGCAGCGCCACCGCGGCCATGATGCCCAGGGTCTGCAGGCCGTTGTAGTGCCCGCCCTGGAACGGGCCCTTGAGGCGCAGCACAGTAAAAAATGCCCAGCCGATCACCAACTGCCAGAGGAAGATCCCGTAGGAGACCTGGCCGGCAAACCGCGGCACCGGGCTGCCCAGCACCCGGCTGGACAGCGGTGTGCTGGCCAGTACGGGCTGGAACGCGACTGGGGCCACCAGCGCCACCGCCACCACGGTGAACAGGGCCAGCCGCAGTTCGGCGCTCCACGGGCTGAGCAGGCTGATGAACTCCGGCCCGGCCGCCGGGGTGCAGGCGATGACGAACGCGCAGCCCGCGATGAGGAAGCACATGCCCGCCGACGACGCGACGGCCCGGCAGAACCGGCTGGCCGGCCCATCGCCCGCTGGCTCGGCCGCCGCCCACGCCGCGACCACCGCGATGGCCATCCCGGCCGCGAACCAGATCAGCAGCGGCGGCAGGGTGGCGTTGAACCAGAACTCGGCGTGCGGGTAGTAGGCGAGCAGGGTCCAGCCGAACGAGGACAGGCCCAGGATGGCGGTGGCGGCCAGCAGCCGCCGGGCGCGCCCGGCCACGTCGCTGGCCGGCCTGCCACGGTGGTTAATCCAGCCGGCCCGCCCGGTGTGCCACGCGAGCAGTGCCGCCAGTACCGGCAGGACCAGGTAGAACGACACCTCGACGACCAGGCTCCAGTCCTGGGCCAGCCCGGCCGCGCCGGTGCCCGCCCACCACGGGTGCGGGTCGTAGTTCTGCACCAGCAGCAGGTACTGGACCCACGGCCAGGCGTGCCGGGCCGGTCCCGGGTTGAGCACCGGCAGCGCGACGAGCACCACCAGCCAGTACGCGGGCAGGATGCGCAGCGCCCGGCGGCCCAGGTAGGAGCCGAGCCAGGCCGGCTGCCCGGTCAGCGCGGCCGCCGCCCAGGGCCGGTACAGCAGCAGGCCGGACAGCACGAAGAAGATCGGCACCCCGATGTTGCCCCGGCTGACCACCCACGACGCCGGGGTGCCGGTCAGCACGTACCCGGTCAGGCCGCCGACGTGGGTGACGATGACGGCCGCGGCGGCCAGCGCCCGCAGGCCGTCCAGCGCGTTCTGATGGCCGGTGCGGGGCGCTGCCTGCCCCCCGGCCAGCCGGGCACTGGCCCGGAGGAGTGTCACACCTTACCCCGCGGCAGCATCATGAGCTACACCCTAGAGGTAGAACCTGTTACAGTCATGTGTCACGGTTTGCCGTTGATTCGCAACGAAGACGCCTGGATACTACCCACAGCAACATTGCCGTTGCCGGCACCCAGAAGTGGTGGCCAGCCCTTTCAGGAGGATCGATGCGACGCATCATCGGGCTCACCCTCGCCGGTGTCGGGGCGTTCCTCATCGTGGTCGCGATCTTGGTCCGTACTTACCTGCCAGGTCAGCTGATTAAGTACCCGCTGAACGAGTACCTGAAGACCCAGTTGAGCGGTACCGGGGTAACGTACTTCAGCCCGAGCAAGATCCACGAGATAAGCGGCGCCAACATGCTGGTGACCAGCACCGTCAAGGGTGACGCCGCGGCGGGCTCGTCCAGCACCGCGGTGTGGAACGGCTTCACCTACCTGTACGACACCACCAATTCGCTGCCATTCGAGTACAGCTCGCGCCGGTTCGCCTTCGACCGGCGCAGCGCTGAGCTGGTCACCTGCTGTGGCGCCAATGTCGGCGGCAACAGCTCGATCAAGCAGACCGGGCTGGTCGGCTTCCTCTGGCCATTCGGCACCCAGCAGATCACCTACCAGATCTTCGACCCGGCCATCAACAAGGCCGAGCCGGCCAAGTTCGCGGGCACCTCGACCATCGATGGCATCCCGGTCAACCGGTACGTGGAGCACGTCACGCACGTCTCGGACGGCACCGTGACGCTGCCCGGATCGCTGGTCGGGATGAGCGCGTCGAGCGTGACGCTGCCCGAGTGGTACACCGCCACCAACACGTTCTGGGTGGACCCGAAGACCGGCGCGCAGCTGAACACGACCGAGGTGCAGAGCCTGACCCTGGAGGACTCCACCGGGGCGACCAAGCTGGTGATCCTCGACGGGACGCTGAAGTTCACCCCGCAGAGCATTCACACCGTGGTTGGCCTGGACAACACGGCCCGCAGCGAGCTCTCTCTGGTGGAGGTCATCCTGCCGATCGTGCTCGGCGTGCTCGGGCTCATCGCGCTGGTGGCCGGCATTGTGCTGGCCCAGACGCGGCGCGGCGACCAGGCGGAGGCCGCCGAGGACACGGTCCCGCAGCCGGCCGCGCACGGCCCGGCCAGCTAACCGCCACGCACAGTCCACGCCGGGCGCGTGATCAGCACGCTGATCACGCGCCCGGCGGCATGTGCACGCAGGTGAGCCGTTAGCGGCGCCAATTACTCACTGAGTTGATAAGCGCGACTCACCGTTTTTAGTAGAACTAGAACTTGTTTCAACTCTTGCCCGGCCGGCTAGCGCTGTTTATGGTGAGTTCACCGAAACCAACCAAGCGCATGCTTGGTTGGTTTGGGGCAGCCAGACCGGCGCCACGGCCGCGCGGCGCCCGAGTACGTAGGAGAGCCGATGCAGTCTCGCCACGACGACCGCGACCAGACCAGTCACGCCGCCCGCGCCGCGGGCCAGTCCCGCCCCGCCGGGCCGTCCCGGCGGGCGTTCCTGGCCGGCGCGGCCGCGGCGGGCGCGCTCGCCTGGACCCCGGTGTTCCGGGTCAGCCCGGCCAGCGCGGCCGCCACCAGCAGCCCACCGCCCAACTTCCCGTCGTCGATCTCCGTGTACCAGCAGGCCTACCAGAACTGGTCCGGCATGATCGTCATCGACAACGTGTGGACCTGCGCCCCGGCCTCACCGAGCGACGTGGTCACGCTGGCCAACTGGGCCTACGCCAACGGCTACCGGCTGCGGGCCAGGGGCATGATGCACAACTGGTCGCCGATCGTGCTGCCGGCGGGCAGTACCGGGGCGGGCTATGTGCTGCTCGACACCACGCAGCACCTCACCTCGGCGTCGGTGGCCACTGGGCCGCCCGCCACCGTCACCGCCCAGGCCGGCATCACCATGGACACGCTGACCAGCACGCTGGCCGCGGCCGGGTACGGGTTATGCGCCATGCCCGCGCCGGGTGACATCACGCTTGGCGGAGTGCTGGCCATCAACGCGCACGGCAGCGCCATCCCCGGCACCGGCGAGACGCCGCTGGCCGGGCAGAGCTACGGCTCGCTGTCCAACCTGGTGGTCTTGCTGACCGCCGTGGTGTGGAGCGCGCCAGCCGGGCAGTACGTGCTCAAGACGTTCCAGCGCACTGACCCGGACATCCGCGCCTTCCTGGCCCACCTGGGCCGGGCGTTCATCACCAGCGTCACCATGCAGGTCGCGGCGAACCAGACGCTGCGCTGCCAGAGCTGGGTCAACGTGTCCGCCGCCGACCTGTTCGCCCGGCCGGCCAGCGCCGGGTCCAGTTCGTTCGCCAGCTACGTGGACAGCACCGGCCGGATCGAGGCCATCTGGTTCCCGTTCACCGACACCCCGTGGATCAAGGTGTGGTCCCTGGCGCCTGCCAAGCCGGCTCTGTCGATTAAAGTCACCAGCCCGTACAACTACGGCTTCACGAACAGCGTGACCAGTTCGGAGAACACCTTCTTCGGCGAGGTGGCGGCCGGTGATGTCAGCGGCACCCCCGCGTTCGAGGGGATCGCGATCGCGCTGGTGGACACCGGGCTGGTCTTCGACGGGGTGTGGGACATCTGGGGTCAGTCCCAGGACGTACTGCGCTACGTCAAGCCGAGCACGGTCCGGATCGTCGAGGCGGGCTTCGCCGTCATCACTGCCCGGTCCAGCATCCAGCAGGTGGTCAGCGACTTCTACACGCAGTACACCAGCCGGCTCTCCTACTACCAGGGATTGGGCCAGTACCCGATGAACGGCCCGATCGAGATCCGGGTCACCGGCCTCGACCAGACCGCCGATTCCGTAGTGAGCGGCGCGCAGTCGCCGATCCTGTCCTCGGTCCGGCCCCGCCCGGATCACCCCGAGTGGGACGTGGCGGTCTGGCTGGACATGGGCACGCTGCCGGTCACGCCGGGCTTCTCGCAGTTCTACACGGACATGGAGACGTGGATCTGGAGCCACTACACCGGCAGCTACGCGACCGTCCGCCCGGAGTGGTCCAAGGCCTGGGCGTGCACCTCGGCCGCACCGTGGACCAGCACCTCGATCCTGGGCGCCGTGGTGCCCACCGCGGTCAGCGCCGGCCAGGCCAGCACCGACAACTGGTCCACCGCCGTCTCGATCCTGGCCGGCTACGACCCCAACTCAGTCTTCAGTAACCCGTTCCTGGACACCCTGATGGGCTGATGCGGCGCTGGCTGCCCGTCAGCGGAGGAGGAGGCGGGCGGCCAGTTCCAGGTGGTTGGTGACGTCGTTGGCGGACGCGCGCCGGGTCACCCAGGCGACCAGGTTGGACAGCCAGACGTCACCGATCACCCGGGCGATCGCCTTGTCATCCTCGGACGGCTCGCCTTCGTGGATGGCCCTGGTCAGGATCTGCTCCATCAGCCGGGCCACGCTGTTGACCTCGGCGGCCGCGCTCGGGTCGGCGAACATGAAGGCCCGGGTCATCGCCTCGGCCAGCATCGGCTCGCGCTGCATAGACCGGGTCATCCGGCTCAGCACGTACAGCATCCGGTCATACGGGGTGTCGCCCGGGATGGGTGCCCGGTTCAGCTTCTCCTGGAGACGCTCGAACTCCCGGGCCAGGCCGGACACCAGCAGGTGGATCTTGGATGGGAAGTACCGGTACAGCGTGCCCAGCGCCACGTCGGCCCGCTGCGCCACGGTCCGCATCTGCACCGCCTCGTAGCCGCCCTTGGACGCCAGGGCCAGCGTCGCGTCCAGGATGCGCTTGCGCCGGTCGCGCTGCGCGGCCGAGCCCAGTTCGGCATCCGTGGGTGCATTCGGCGCAATAGTGCTACGTGTTCTCGGCGATGCCATCGAGGCCTCTCGTCCTGTCCCCTGACTCGGAGCCATTCCCGGCATCAGCCACCGGCATATCGGGGTAAGCCGGGCTGGTTGCAGGGCTCGTTCTACAGTCCAGCGTATCAATCACAGGCCGGCGGGGCAGGTCGGCTGGCTGGCCCCAGCGAGGTATAACGTGTTCTAATTTTGGGGCGGAGGCGAAGAGGAGGGCCGGTGCCGATCGCGATCACTGAGGAGCAGCGGGCCCTGCAGGCGGCCGTGCGTGACTGGGCCAAGAGCGTGGATCCGATCGCGGCCGTCCGGCGGCTGGAGCCAGCTTCCGGGCCCGGCACGGCACACGGCGGCCCGGCCGGGGGCGCACCGTCGCCCGGCGCCAACCCGACAGATGTAGCCGAGGCCACTGGCTGCTGGAACGGGCTGACTGAGCTGGGTATCTTCTCGATCGCGCTGCCCGCTGCGGTGGGCGGCGCGGACGGCACCGTGGCCGACCTGGCCGCCGCGCTGGAGCAGCTGACGGCCGCGCTGATCCCTGGCCCGGTCATGCCCACCCTGCTGGCGGGCCTGCTACTGGCCGGCGGCACCCCCGGGTCAGCACTGCTGGGCGAGCTGGCAGCGGGTCAGGCCAGCGCCGCGGTGGCTCTCTCGGCCGGGACGCTGCGCGGGGCCTGGCAAGCCGACGGGACGCTGCGGGTCAGCGGCGACACCGGCCCGGTGCTCGGCGCGGGCAGCACCACGCACCTGCTGCTGGCTGCGGCGGCGCCAGTGGTGGACAGGGCCGTGGCGGACGGGGCGGCGGCCCAGGCCGGCCAGGACGAGGCGGTGTGGTTCCTGGCCCCGGCCAGCCGGCCCGGGCTGACCGTGCGGCCCCGGCCGCCGGTGGACTTCTCCCGTGCCCTGGCCGACGTCCGGCTGGAGGATGCGGTCATCGACGCGGCGCAGATCATCACCGGGCTGGGCACGTCCCGGGTGCGGGACCTGGCCGCGACGCTGGCCGCGGTGGAGGCGGCCGCGGTGGCTAGCTGGTGCTGCGACACCGCGGCCCAGTACGCCCGGACCCGGCACCAGTTTGGCCGGGCCATCGGCTCGTTCCAGGCGGTCAAGCACCTGTGCGCCGGGATGCTCTGCCGCGCTGACCGGGCCACCGCACTGGCCTGGGACGCGGCGCGGACCGCGGACGAGGCGCCGGACGAGCACCCGCTGGCTGCGGCGGCCGCGGCGGCGGTGGCGCTGGACGACGCGGTGGATAACGCCAAGGACTGCATCCAGGTGCTCGGCGGGATCGGCTTCACCTGGGAGCACGACGCCCATCTGTACCTGCGCCGGGCGCTGGCGGTGCGCCAGCTGCTCGGCGGCTCCGCCGCCTGGCGGCGCCGGGTCGCGGACCTCGCCCTGACCGGCGCGCGCCGCCGCCTCGGCGTGAACCTGGCCGGCCAGGACACCACGCCCCTGTCCCCGGCGCGGAGCGACGATCGGGGGCCGGGGGTTCCGGGGGTAGTCCCCGGGGAAGCGGAGCGGGGGGTCGCCCCCCTGGGCTAGCAGAGATCCGCGAGGTGGCCGCGGCGGTCGCCGCGCTGCCTGCGGAGCAGCGCCGGGCCGCGCTGGCCGACGCCGGCTACGCCGCCCCGCAGTGGCCCGCGCCCTACGGCCAGGCCGCCTCGCTGGCCACCCAGCTCATCATCGACGAGGAGCTGCACCGGGCCGGGCTGGCCCGGCCGGACCTGGTCATCGGCGGCTGGGCCGGGCACGCCATCCTGCAGCACGGCACACCGGACCAGCGGGACCGGTTCATCTGGCCCACGCTGCGCGGCGAGATCACCTGGTGCCAGCTGTTCAGCGAGCCGGAGGCCGGGCTCCGACCTGGCCGCGGTGCGTACCCGGGCTGAGCCAGTGCCCGGGGGGTGGCGGCTGACCGGGCAGAAAGTCTGGACCTCGCTGGCCCACCAGGCGGACTGGGCGATCTGCCTGGCGCGCACCGACCCCACCGTGGCCAAGCACCGCGGGCTCAGCTACTTCCTGGTCGACATGACCAGCCCGGGCATCGACATCCGGCCGCTGCGCGAGATGACCGGGCGGGCCATGTTCAACGAGGTGTTCCTGGACGGGGTGGTCGTGCCGGAAGACTGCCTGCTCGGCCCGCCCGGCGACGGCTGGCGGATCGCGCGCAGCACGCTGGCCGCGGAACGCACCGCGATGGGCCGCGGGTCGGCGTTCGGCGACGAGGTGGACCAACTGCTCGGCCAGGTCCGCGCGGCCGGGCTGGACGGTGACCCGGCAGTCGCTGGAGCAGGTCGGCGGGCTGGTGGCCGGCGGGCTGGCCGGGTCGCTGCTGGACCTGCGAGCCACCCTGGCCGAGCTGGGCGGCGCGGAACCGGGCCAGCAGGCGGCGGTGCGCAAGCTGATCGGCGTGGCGCACCGCCAGGCGGTAGCCGAGGCCGCGCTGACCCTGTCCGGCCCGGATGGCGCGGCCACCGACGCGGCCGCGGCTGACGCGGTACACGAGTTCCTGCTCACCCGGTGCCTGAGCATCGCGGGCGGAACCTCCCAGATCCTGCTGTCTCTGGTCGGCGAGCGCGTGCTCGGCCTGCCCCGGGAAGAGGTGCGCTGAGTGGACTTCGACCGCACGGAATCCCAGCAGGCGGTTGCGGCGGCCGCCGCCGAGGTGCTGGACCGCAGCCGGCCCACCGAGAGAGCGTCGGTGGGGCCGGACACACGGGGGTTTGCAGCACAGTGGAAAGAGCTGGCCCAGGCCGGGCTGCTGGCGCTGGCCCTGCCGGACTGGCTGGGCGGTGACGGCCTGTCGGTACTGGACACGGCCGTCCTGCTCACCGAGCTGGGCCGCCGGGCCGAGCCCGGGCCCGCGCTGGCCACGCTGATGCTCGGCGTGCTGCCGGTCACCCGGTGGGCCGGCCGCGATGTGCAGCAGACCGTGCTGGCCGGGGTGGCCGCCGGGGACACGCTGCTCACCGCGGCGGTGCGCGAGCCGTCGGACCCGATGCCGCTGGTGCCCGCCACCACCGTCACGCTGGACGGTGCGCCGGACGCCGGGCTGGGCGCCGTGTCCGGGACGAAGGTCGGTGTGCCGTACGCTGCCGAGGCGCGCTGGGTGCTGGTACCGGCCAGCTTCGCCGCGGGCGGCGTCGGGGTGGTGCTGGTCGACCCGGCGGCGCCGGGGGTGAGCGCGGTGCGGACGCCGAGCTCGGCCGGTGAGCCCGAGTACACGCTGCGGCTGGACCGGGCGCCGGTGGCGCATCTGCTCAACGCCGGGCTGGACGGCCGCGACGTCGCGGACCTCGGCCAGCTCGCGCTGGCCGGCGCGTGCTGCCTGGCCGACGGGCTGCTGGCTGGTGCGCTGGACCTGACCACCAGGCACATCAGATCCCGGGAGCAGTTCGGCCGGCCGCTGGCCACGTTCCAGGCGGTGGCCCAGCAGATCGCGGACATCTCCATTACCGCGCGCACCCTGCACCTGGCCACGCTGTCCGCCTGCTGGCGGCTGGACACCGGGCTGGACGCCGCCGCCGACCTCGACGTGGCCGGCTACTGGCTGGCCGAGCACGGGCCGCCCGCGCTGCGTGCCTGCCACCACCTGCACGGCGGGCTCGGCATGGACGTGAGCTACCCGCTGCCCCGGTACTCCGCGCTGGTCAAGGATCTGGTCCGGTTCACTGGCGGGGCCGAGTACCGGCTGGACACGCTGGCTGCCCGAGTATGCGATTGAGGCCGCGATGCATATTGAGCTGACCGACGAGCAACTGGCGTTGGGCAAAGAAATTCGGGAGTACTTCGCCGGGCTGATGTCCGCGGCGGAACGGGCCGAGCTGCTCACCGAGCGGCACGGTGCCGTATACCGCGAGGTGGTCCGGCGGATGGGCCGGGACGGATGGCTTGGCGTGGGCTGGCCGGAGGAGTACGGCGGGCGCGGGCTGGGCCAGATCGAGCAGCAGATCTTCGTCAGCGAGGCGGCGCGGGCAGATGTGCCGCTGCCCGCGGTCACCTTGCAGACGGTGGGGCCAACCCTGCAGGCGTACGGCACGCAGCAGCAGAAGGACTTGTTCCTGCCCCGGATCCTGGCCGGTGAGGTGCATTTCGCGATCGGCTACACCGAGCCCGGGGCCGGCACCGACCTGGCCGCGCTGCGTACCCGGGCCCAACGGATGGGGGAGGAGTACCTGGTCAACGGGCAGAAGATCTTCACCACCGGCGCGCACGAGGCCGATTACATCTGGCTGGCCTGCCGCACCGATCCGGACGCGCCCAAGCACAAGGGCATCTCGATCCTGATCGTGGACACGGCGGATCCTGGGTTCAGCTGGACGCCGATCATCACGCACGACGGTGCGCATCACGTCAACGCGACGTACTACAGCGACGTGCGGGTGCCGGTCAGCATGCGGGTCGGCGCGGAGAACGCGGGCTGGCGGCTGGTCACCACCCAGCTCAACCACGAGCGGGTAATGCTCGGCCCGGCGGGCCGGCTGGCTGCGCTGCACGACCGGGTGCACGACTGGGCCGCGGACCGGGCCGGGCCGGACGGGCGGCCGCTGCTCAGCCAGCCGGACGTGCGCCGGGCGCTGGCCCGCAGCTACGCCGGCCTGCGGATCAACGAGTTGCTGAACTGGCAGGTGGCGGTGGCGCAGCAACTGGACGTGGCCGACGCGTCGGCCACCAAGGTCTACTCGTCGGTCCAGGTGCAGCACCTGGGCCAGCGGCTCGAGGAGGTGGTCGGGCGGCACGGCGACCCAGCCGACCCGGACACCGCCGAGCTGACCCGGTGGCTGGACGTGCAGGCCAAGCGGAACACCGTGCTGACGTTCGGCGGTGGCGTCAACGAGATCCAGCGCGAGCTGATCGCCACCGCCGGTCTCGGGCTGCCGCGGGTGCCGCGGTGAAGAGCGGCCCCGGAGACGGAGTGCCTAGATGACGGCCGGAGACGACGCCATCCGGGAGGCGGCGGACCGGATCAAGGCGGCCGGGCCGAGCGCGCCGCGGCTGGGCCGGGACCCGGTGAACCAGCCGATGATCAACAACTGGGTCGAGGCGATCGGCGACGCCAACCCGGTCTACACCGATCCCGGGTCCGCCGCCACCTCGGTGCACGGCGGGCTGGTCGCCCCGCCCGCGATGGCCCAGGTGTGGACGATGGGCGGGCTGCACCCGAAGGTGCCCGAGCGCAGCGACGACCCGCTGCAGGGGATGATCCAGGTGCTCGACGAGGCCGGGTTCACCTCGATCGTGGCCACCAACTGCGAGCAGCAGTACCACCGTTACCTGCGGCACGGTGAGCGGGTCAGCGTCCGGACGGTGCTGGAGGACGTGACCGGCCCGAAGCGGACCGCGCTGGGTGAGGGCTGGTTCGTCACCACCCGGAGCACCTGGTCGGTGGCGGGCGAGCCGGTCGCGTCGATGATGTTCCGGGTGCTGAAGTACCGGCCGCCCACGGCGCCGTCCCGAGCCGGGCCGGCGGTGGCGGCCGAGCTGACCGCTGGGCCGGTGCTGCGCCCGGTGGTGTCGCCGGATACCGCCTACTTCTGGGCCGGCACCGCCGCCGGTGAGCTGCGCATCCAGCGCTGCGAGGGATGCGGCCGGCTGCGCCACCCGCCCGGCCCGCGCTGCCCGGCCTGCGGCGCGGCCAAGCCTGGGTACCAGGTCGCGGCGGGCACCGGGGAGGTCTACAGCTACCTGGTGCATCACCACCCGCCGGTGCCCGGCAAGCAGGTGCCGTTCGTGGTCGCCCTGGTCACCTTGACCGAAGGCGTCCGGATGGTGGGCGAGCTGCTCGGCGTGCCCCCGGATCAGGTGCGGATCGGCCTGCCGGTGCGCGCCGAGTTCGTCCGGATCGACGACGAGCTGACCCTGCCCGTCTGGCGGGAGGACACCCGATGACCGCGCTCACCCTGCCGGAACTGGTCATCGAGGCCAGCACGACGTTCGTGATCTCCAGTGCCATTGCCACCCGGGACTTCCAGGACGTGCACCACGACCGGGACCGCGCGCAGCAGCGCGGCAGCCAGGACATCTTCGTGAACATCCTGACCACGACCGGCCTGGTGCAGCGGTTCGTGACCGACTGGGCCGGGCCGCAGGCCATCGTGCGCAACGTGGCCATCCGGCTCGGCGCCCCGTGTTACGCGGGCGACACGCTGACCTTCACCGGCCAGGCGGAGGAAGTTTCCGCGACCGCTGCGGATGACCAGTGGCCGGCCGGGCCCGAGTACCTGGTGCGGGTCACCGGGCGGTGCAGCCTCGGCGATCACGTGACCGGCACGGTCCGGGTGCTCATCCCGGGGAGCCCGGCATGATCAGCGGCACCGCGGCCATCGCCGGGATCGGGGCCACCGAGTTCAGCAAGGACTCCGGCCGCAGCGAGCTGAAGCTGGCCACCGAGGCCACCGAGGCCGCGCTGGCCGACGCCGGGCTGCCGGTCAGCGCGGTGGACGGGCTGGTCACCTTCAGCATGGACAACACCGCGGAGATCGCGCTGGCCCGCGAGCTGGGCCTGGCCGAACTGAGCTTCTTCAGCCACATCGGGTACGGCGGCGGCGCGGCGTGCGCCACCGTGCAGCAGGCGGTGCTGGCCGTCGCGGCCGGGCTGGCCCAGGTGGTGGTCTGCTACCGGGCGCTGAACGAGCGCTCCGGGCACCGGTTCGGCCAGGTATCCCGGGGCGCCGTGGCCGCGCTGACCTCCTCAGGGGTGGACAACGGCTGGCACTACCCGATGGGACTGGGCACCCCGGCCGCCACCGTGGCCATGACCGCCCGGCGGTACATGCACGAGTACGGGGCCACCAGCGAGGATTTCGGCCGGGTCACGGTGGCCGACCGGCGGCACGCCGCGGTCAACCCGGACGCCTGGTTCTACCAGCGGCCGATCACCCTGGCCGAGCATCAGGCGTCCCGGTGGATCACCGAGCCGCTCCGGCTGCTGGACTGCTGCCAGGAGAGTGACGGCGCGGTCGCGATCGTGGTGACCAGCCTGGACCGGGCCCGCGACCTGCGGCAGCGGCCCGCGGTGATCCGCGCCGCCGCGCAGGGTAGCGGCCCGGACCAGTACGTGATGACCAGCTACTACCGCGACGAGCTGGGCCTGCCCGAGATGGGCGTGGTGGCCAGGCAGCTCTGGCCGCAGGCCGGCCTTGCGCCGCCGGACGTGCGCACCGCCGTGCTGTACGACCACTTCACCCCGTACGTCCTGCTCCAGCTGGAGGAACTCGGCTTCTGCCCGCGCGGTGAGGCCCGGCACTTCATCTCCGGCGGGGCCATCGAGCTGGGCGGCCGGCTGCCGCTCAACCCGCACGGCGGCCAGCTCGGCGAGGCCTATATCCACGGCATGAACGGCATCGCCGAGGCCGTCCGCCAGGTCCGCGGCACCTCGGTCAACCAGGTCCCCGGCGACGGGCCGGTCCTGGTCACGGCGGGTACCGGCGTGCCGACCAGCGCCCTCATCCTCGGCCCGGACTAATCCCCGGTTTCGTGCAGCTCCGAGTCGTCCAGCTCATCGAGCAGCGCTTCGGCGTCGGCCACCTGGGCCACGATCTGGGTTAGCGCGCGGTCCGGGTCACCGCCGCGGCTAGCGTCCCGGTGGGCCCAGTGCTCGGCCCGGCCATGCAGCAGGCTGATGGGGCGGCGCATCGCCTCGACTACCGACTCCAGGCGCGCGGCCAGCTGCTCGGTGGCCGCATGGGCGGCCACCTCCGCGGCCGCGCTCGCGGTGAGCTGGCTGTCGAGCTGGCTCAGCGCGGTGTCCAGCGACCCGGCCATGCCGCTAGCCGACCCGGTCAGGTCACCGGCCGGCCCGGCCTCGGCCGTCGGCCGGCCGCTCCGGCACCGGGTGGGCCAGCCCGCTGCCGTCGCCGGACATCGCGGCGGCGGCGTCGTCGGCGGTCCGCGCCATCCGGGTCACCCGCCGCAGGCTGAACCGGATCGCGGCCCAGCCCAGGCCGCCGACGAGCACGATGGCGGCCGCGCTCACCGCCACGGCCAGCAGGGTGAGCCGCCGGACCGGCCGGTCGATGCTGGCCAGGCGCAGCCCGACCACCAGCGTGCCGGTCTGGCCGGTTTCACCGACCTTGGACCCGCCGGTGATCGCGAAATCATCGGCCCCATAACCGAACACCAGCCGCCGGGCCGTGAAGTGCACCGGCTCGGCGATCACCAGGTAACTCCCGCCCACCCCATGGACCGTGTGCAGCACACCGGTGCGCGCCGGAACCGGCGCGAAGGGTTTCGGCAGGGCCGGCCCTGCCCGGGTGCCCGGGCCCGAGCTGACCAGCAACTGGCCACCCGGGCCGCGTAGTTCGAAGCTGATTCCGGGCGGCCCGACGAATACGGCGACCATCGTGGGCGGCGCGGTCGGCCCGCTCGGCACGGCCGACGCGCTCGGCACGGCCGACGCACTCGGGGCCGCGCCCGGCGTGCGGACCGCACCGGCGGCACCGACTCTCTCCGCCGTGCCCGGTGCCCGGGCCTCGCCCCCCGTCCCGGTGCCGTCGAACGGGACGATCGTCGCGGGTGCGCGCTGGGACGTGCCCAGCACCTGGAACGAGTTGCTGGCCAGCTGGTTCGCGTAGAGCCGGAGCCGGCCACCTGCCTGCTGGGTCAGCTGGCCGCGCAGCGCGCTGGCGCCCACCGTGAGGATGACCGCGGCCCCGGCGGCGAGCAGGCACAGCGCCACGGCGACCAGCTTGACCGGCAGCGAAGCCCTGGGCGCGCTGCGGACCGCGTGACGCCACACGCTCCAAGTCTGCCTGCCGGCCACGGTTAGCGCATGTGCGGCCGCGGATTCACCCCCGCGGCCAGCGCAGCCAGGTAATTCCGTCCGCGTGCTCCCGGGCCGCGTTCGCCACGCCATAACCCGAGGCGAGCAGGTTCTCCTGGACATAGACAGAGATGTAGGCGTCCGGGGCGCCGAAATCGTCGTCGTCAGCCGGG
The DNA here is from genome assembly GCA_963758575.1 of uncultured Actinomycetes bacterium. Taxonomy (GTDB): domain Bacteria; phylum Actinomycetota; class Actinomycetes; order Streptosporangiales; family Streptosporangiaceae; genus RYN-230. Next base: position 2,850 of record CAVWWE010000050.1, on the reverse strand, counting down.
ATGTCAAGGCGCATGCCGAACAGGTCGGTCTGGCCGGCCCAGCGGAACAGTACGGCGATCTCGTAGCTGTCTCCGCCACCGCGCAGTTCGACCCGTTCCAGCTGGAACTCCGGGCTGACCGCGGGTTCCTCCCACCGATCGCCGAACCGGCTGACCGCCTGGACGGGCCGGCTGAGGCTCGCCGCCACCGCGTCCCGGATGGTCTGGGCCCGCTCGGGCAGTGGCAGCCGCACCGGGACAGCCGCGGGCGGCACCCACGGCGTGACGTCAACCGCCGGGAAGCTCACTTCCCCGGTTACCGCGGCGCCGGCGTCCAGCACGGTGACGAGGTGCTCCTGTCTGGACCGCCGGAAACCAGCTACCCACAGCAGCGAATGGCTGGCCCCGACCGCGTCGATCTGGCCGGGCAGTTCTATCGCGGTGATGTCCCGGCCATCGAGGTCAAGGCAGTGCAGCGACGTCACCTGGTCCTCGGCTGGCCCCTCCTGCTCTTCCCCGGAGATCCACAGCCGGTCATCGATCAGCGCCGCGGCCGAGGCGAGTCCAGGCAGGCCGCGGAGCCGTTCGGCGGTCCCGGTGGTGGCGTCCAGCCGGAGCAGATCCATCGTGGGCCAGCCGGGGCCAAGCAGGACGGCCCGGCCCTGGCGGCCGCCCTCGTCCTGGTAGGCCACCTCGGGCGCACAGACGTACCAGGCCTGCGTGCCCCGGGCGAACAGCGCGTGCGGCGCTCCGACATGGCGGAACGACTGCACCGGTTCCAGCGAGCCGGCGTCGAGCGCGAGCACCGTCGCCGTTTCGTCATCGACCACCCACACGTACTCAGCGCTCGCCGCGATCAGGCCAAGCGTCCTGACCTGCCCGGCTGGCGCCGACGTGGCCGCACCGCCTGGGGCCAACCGGAGGACCCGGCCGTCGCCCAGCTTGCCGATGCCGAACACGGCGTCCGGGCCAACCGCGATCCCAGCGATCGGGAACGGCAGCTGATGAGACGTTACGCCGCCGCCCGCCGGGTCGATCTCCAGCAGTTGGCCGCCCTCGCCGGGCAGCACCCACACAGCATCCAGGCCGGCCGCGAGGCCCTGCGGCCCGTCGGCGGCCGCCCAGCTGGCCCAGACCTGCGGCGCGCGGTCCCGCTCATCGACCCGGACCAGCACGGGGTACTCCCAGTCGGTGCACCAGAGCGCACCGAACCCGGTCGCCAGCAAGCTCGGGCCGAACGTCGCCTGTGGGCCTTCATCCAACGTCACCGGCTCAGGGTATGGCTCGCGTACCGTTGCGCGGGTGGACAGCGCTGCGGCCGGGTGCCCGTGCGGATGCGGCGCCAAGCTGCCCGGGATGGTGGCCGAGCGGGAGCGCGGGCTGCGCGCCGAGACGCTGGCCGCGGCCGCGCAGCCCAAACTGGCGGCCCGCGAGCACACCCGGGCCTATCTGCTCACCGGCCTGCCGGGCGCGGGCAAGTCCACCGTTGCCCGGCTGCTCGCGCTGCACTTCGACCGGGCCGCGCACATCGACATCGACCTGGTGTTCCACCACTTCACCGTGTCCGGCCTGGCCGAACCGAGCACGCCCAGCGACCAGGCCGCCGAGCAGGCGGAACTGGCCGCGGCTAACGCTGGTGCCCTGGCCCGCAACTACCTGGCCGCCGGGTACGTCTGCGTGCTGGAGGGCGCGCTGGCCATGCGCCGTGAGATCCGCGCCTGCCAGCACGCCCTGGCGCCATACCCGCTGCACCTGATCGTGCTGGCGCCGCCGCCGGAGGTGAGCGAGGAGCGCGACGCGCAGCGGACCGGCAAGCACGTCGCCGGGTTCTTCCGCCCTCTCGGGCCGCTGCTGGACAGCGAACTGGCCGGTACCGGCCAGTGGCTGGACACCAGCCAGCAGGCCCCGCTGGACACCGTCCGGATGATCCTCGCGCACGGCGCGGCGGGGCGGCTCTGACCAGCTACGGTTACGCGCTAGGCGGCCGCGGCGCCGGGCCCCACGGCGGCCCGCCGGTGACCCGTGGCGTCCCGCCGTTCGGCCAGGCCAGGCCATCCGGTTCCGCCGGGCTCCCCGGCCCAGCCAGCCGCCCGTTCCCAGCCGGCTGCGGCCGGCCGGACTGGCCTGGCTGCCGGACCGGCAGCGGCGCCGGCCGCTGCCCAGCAGCAGGCCCAGCACCAGCACCAGCCCCGGCCGCGGGCCTGGCTGCGGGCCTGGCCACCGGCCCGGCGGCACGCCCGGTCATAGGCCCGGGGACGGGCCCGGCCGAATGCCGCCCGTACGACGGTCCCGCCGCAGCAGGCCACCGTTCCACCGGCTCCGGCCGACTGCCCTGACCGCCGGACTCGTCGGCCGACGGCGGCGGCGGGACCCAGGGCGGCTGCCGGATGACCACCAAAACCGTCCACACCAGCAGTAGGGTCAGCGCCGCGATGAACCCCAGCCAGGCCTCGTCAGCCAGCCCACTCAATGTCTCCACCTGGCCCGCGCCGCGTCACCGGAAGCTGACTGCCCGGAGCGGCTGGGCGCCAGACTTGTCCCCATTGACGCCTCCTCTCAGGCCCCCGCTACTAGACGCCGTCCGGAAGCCGGTGGTGCACAACTCCGGCGGCTTTACTGCAAGTACTTAAGAGGCTACGCGTCTAGCGTTCAGCGGTCCGGCAACCTGGGAATTGACTAGCTGTACAGATCGGGCAAATGTGCAAAACGTTGAACCCTGCCCCGCCTACCCCACCGGCCCCCCGCGCACCGTCCACCCCGGCATGGCCCAGACATCTCTTTGCCGAACGCCAGTACCGGCTAACTCGCCCCAGCCAGGTCCAGCGCCGCCAGGTAGCCGAACGTCATAGCCGGGCCAATCGTCGCCCCTGC
>CAVWWE010000049.1:0-79556 GCA_963758575.1 uncultured Actinomycetes bacterium | reverse complement strand
AGAAAACAGTTCAAATTTGAACTACATTCCCGGTAGGCTGCCCAGATGGCCGACCAGCGCTGGCTCGACCCGGGCGAGATGGCCGCCTGGCTCGCCTTCCTCGAAGTCAGCCACCGGCTGGACCGGGTCATCGAGCAGCAACTGCGGCGGGACGCCGGGCTGTCCCACGCGCAGTACGAGATCCTGTCCCGGCTGGAGGCGGCCCCGGGCGGGCGGCTCCGGATGAGCGACCTGGCCGATGTGATCATCGTGTCCCGGAGCGGGCTGACCTACCAGGTCACCCAGCTGGAACGGGCCGGCCTGGTGCGCCGGGCCAAGTCCCCGTCCGACGACCGCGGCGTGCTGGCCATCCTCACCCCGGACGGCCGGGCCGCCCTGCTCCGCGCCGCCCCCGGCCACCTCCGGGTGGTCCGCGAGTACCTGATCGACGCCCTCACCCCAGCCCAGCTAGCCGCGCTCACCGACGCCCTGTCCGCCGCCCGCCCCCGCCTCCGCCCACCCACCTAGCCCCACCGGCCCCGGCCACCGCTACGACATATCACCCCCGCCCACTTTTCACCCTGCGTACCGCCGAATCCCGGCAAACCAGGCAAAACGACACGCACCTGGGTGATAAGTGAGCCTTAACCCGGACATGGCATGCGCTCCGTACGGACATACCGGGCAAATCGCCCCGTACAGCGCGCGTCTCGCATGCTATGTGCGCTGAGCCCGTGGCTGGTGGGAGATACGAGGCTGGTGGGGTTAGTGACGCTCGGGTGAGCAGGGGTGGCGGGGCGGGGTGAGCAGGGGTGGGCGGGTTAGCTGAGCAGCGGGCGGATGGCGGCGGAGAGGGCGGCGGGGACATCGGGGACCAGCCGGTGCTGGCCGTCGCGGACCACGTCCCGGCCGCCGATCACTACGTCGGACACGTCGGCCGCGGTGCCCGCGAAGATCACCGACGCCAGCGCGCTGGCCGCCGCGGTGCCGGCCAGCCGGGGCGTGTCCAGCCGGACCGTGACCAGGTCGGCCACGGCGCCGGGGACGATCTCGCCGGCCTCCGGCCAGCCCAGGCAGGCGTGCCCGGTGCCGCACGCCGCCGCGGCCAGCGCGGCCGCGCCGAAATGGCCCCGCTCGCCGCTGTGCAGCCGCTCACCCAGCTCGACCAGCCGGGCCTCCATCAGCAGGTCCACGACGGCGTGGCTGTCGCTGCCCAGGGACAGCGGGCAGCCGGCCGACGCCAGCGCGGCGGCCGGGCCGATCCCGTCGGCCAGGAACGCCTCGGTGCTCGGGCACAGGCAGGCACAGCTGCGGCTGCCACCGAGCAGCGCGATGTCCTGCCGGGTCAGGTGCGTCGCGTGCACCATCGTGCTGCGCGGCCCGAGCGCGCCCGCGCCGTCCAGCACCTGGGCCGGCGTCAGGCCGTAGGCGGCCACGCTGGCCTCGTTCTCCGCGGGCTGCTCGGACAGGTGCGCGTGCAGCGGCGCGCCGAACCCGTGCGACCAGGCCACCACCGGGTGCATCTGGTCCGGCGGCACGGCGCGCACCGAGTGGATGGCCGCACCCGCCCGGGCATGCGGCGCCAGCACGCCGTGCTCGTCACAGCCCAGCGCGGCCACCCGCTCGGCCCAGCGCTCGGCGGTCCCGTCGGAGAACCGGCGCTGCACCGGCGCCAGCGGCTCTGCGCGCCCGCTCAAGGCCAGGCCCCCGGACAGGTAGCAGGTGTCCAGCAGGGTGATCCGCAGCCCGGCCTGCGCCGCGGCCGCCAGCAGCGCGCGGCCCATCTCGTTGGGGTCGGCGTACGGCACCCCGTCCGGCCCGTGGTGCAGGTAGTGGAACTCCCCCACGCAGGTCACCCCGGCCAGCGCCATCTCGGCGTAGACGGCCCGGGCCAGCGCCAGGTAGCTGTCCGGGGTGAGCCGCCCGGCCACCTGGTACATCCGCTCCCGCCAGGTCCAGAACGTGCCCTGGCCCTGCTCGGTCACCCCGCGCAGCGCGCGGTGGAAGGCGTGCGAGTGCGCGTTGGCCAGCCCAGGCAGGGTGAGCCCGGCCAGCCGCTGGGTGCCCGGCGGCAGGGCACCCGCCGCGACCCCGGGGGTGACCGTGCGCAGCACGGGCCCGGCCGCCTCGATCAGCACCCCGGCCTGGACCTCCCCGGCGCCCAGCCAGGCCAGCTCGGCGTGCCAGCGCCTGATCTCCTCGCTCACCCGGTGAGCTCCCGCAGCACGGCGGCCAGCGCGGTCACCCCGGCCGCGCAGTCGGCCGGCTCGGCGTGCTCGGCGGGCGAGTGCGACACCCCGGTCGGGTTGCGCACGAACAGCATCGCGGTGGGCAGCCGGGCGGCCAGGATGCCCGCGTCGTGACCGGCCCCGGTGGGCAGCGCCGGCGCCGCGATCCCCTGGCCCGCCAGCGCGGCGGCCAGCCGCCCACGCAGCCCCGCATCGAAGCTGACGGCCGGCGTCACCGACTCGCTTTTCCATTCGAACGCCACCTGCTGCGACTCAGCCGCGGCGCGCGCGGCCTTCAGTACCTGGTCCACGGTGGCGTCCAGCGCCTCGGGCCGGCCGCCCGGACATCAAGCCAGGCGGACACGGCCGAACTGACCGCGTTGGCCGCCCCGGGCTCGGCCAGCACCTTGCCGATGGTGGCCAGCGTGCCCAGCTCGGCCGCGGCCTGCCGGGCGGCCAGCACGGTGGCCGCGTAGGGCAGCATCGGGTCGGCCCGGTCGGCCAGCTTCGCGGTGCCCGCGTGGTCCGCCCGCCCGGTGAAGTCCAGCCGCCACCGGCCGTGCGGCCAGATGCCCTCGGCCAGGCCGACCGCGGCGTCCAGGTCAGCCAGCGCCCGGCCCTGCTCGACGTGCAACTCGACATATGTAGCTATGCGGCCGAGCAGGTCTTCGTCCGGGCCGAGCCGACTGGGATCGTGGTTGACCCGCTGCATGGCGTCGCCGAACGTGATCCCGTCGCCGTCCCGCAGGCCGCGTGCCGTATCCGGGTCGATCGCGCTGGTCAGTCAGCCGGCTGCCCAGGCAGGCCACGCCGAACCGGCCGCCCTCCTCCTCGGCGAACGCGGCCACCACGATCGGCCGGGTGGGCTGGAAGCCCGCGGCGCGCAACTCGTCGATGGCGGCGAACGCCGACGCCACGCCGAGCGGGCCGTCGAACGCGCCGCCGTCCGGCACCGAGTCCAGGTGACTGCCGGTGGCGATAGCCGGCCCGCCGTTGGGCCCGTCCCACCAGGCGAACAGGTTGCCGTTGCCGTCGGCCGCCACGCGGAGCTGGCGTTCGATAGCGCTGGTCTCGAACCAGGCCCGGCATTCCAGCTCAGCTGGAGTCCAGCAGAACCGCCGGTAGCCGCCGGTAGCCGGGTCGCGGCCGATGGGCAGCAGCGAGTCCCAGAGCGCTTCGAACGTGCTCACGGCTGCATGGGCACCCGGACGCCGCGCTGGGCGGCCACGTCGGCGGCCTCGTCGTAGCCCGCGTCCACGTGCCGGATCACGCCCATCCCCGGGTCGTTGGTGAGCACCCGCTCGAGTTTCTGCCCGGCCAGCGCGGTGCCGTCCGCGACGCACACCTGGCCGGCGTGGATGGACCGGCCGATGCCCACCCCGCCGCCGTGGTGGATGCTCACCCAGGATGCGCCGGAAGCGGTGTTGACCAGGGCGTTCAGCAGCGGCCAGTCGGCGATCGCGTCGGAGCCGTCGGCCATCCCCTCGGTCTCCCGGTACGGCGAGGCGACCGAGCCGCAGTCCAGGTGGTCCCGGCCGAGCACGATCGGCGCGCTGACCTCGCCCCGCTCGACCAGCTCGTTGAACCGCACCCCGGCCAGGTTCCGCTCGCCGTAGCCGAGCCAGCAGATCCGCGCGGGCAGGCCCTGGAAGTGCACCTTCTCCTCGGCCATCCGGATCCACCGGGCCAGCGGCTCGTTGTCCGGGAACAGGTCCAGGATGGCCCGGTCGGTGACCGCGATGTCGGCCGGGTCGCCGGACAGCGCGGCCCACCGGAACGGGCCTTTGCCCTCGCAGAACAGCGGCCGGATGTAGGCGGGCACGAAGCCGGGGAAGGCGAACGCGCGCTGGTAGCCGGCCAGCTCGGCCTCGCCGCGGATGGAGTTGCCGTAGTCGAACACCTCGGCGCCGCGGTCCTGGAAGCCGACCATGGCCTCGACGTGCGCGGCCATCGACTGCCGGGCCCGCTCGGTGAAGCCGGCCGGGTCCTCGGCGCGCAGCGCGGCCATGTCCTCGAACGGCACGCCACGGGGCAGGTAGGTGAGCGGGTCGTGGGCCGAGGTCTGGTCGGTGACGATGTCGATCGGCGCACTGGCGGCCAGCATGGCGGGCACGATCTCGGCCGCGTTGCCGAGCAGCCCGATGGACAGTGGCCGGCCTGCGTCCCGGGCCGCGGTGGCCCGGCGCAGCGCGTCGTCGGTGCTGTCCGCGGCCTCGTCCAGGTAGCCGAACTCGATCCGGCGGGCGATCCGGGACGGGTCGCAGTCGATGCAGATGACCACGCCGCCGTTCATGGTGACGGCGAGCGGCTGCGCGCCGCCCATGCCGCCGAGGCCGGCCGTCAGCGTGATGGTGCCGGCCAGCGAGCCGCCGAAGCGCTTGGCCGCGACGGCCGCGAACGTCTCGTAGGTGCCCTGCAGGATGCCCTGGGTGCCGATGTAGATCCACGAGCCCGCGGTCATCTGGCCGTACATGGTCAGCCCGAGCGACTCCAGGCGGCGGAACTCCTCCCAGGTGGCCCACTGCGGGACCAGGTTCGAGTTGGCGATCAGCACCCGGGGTGCCCACTCGTGGGTGCGCATCACGCCGACCGGCTTGCCCGACTGGACCAGCAGCGTCTCGTCGTCGCGCAGTTCCTGCAGCGACCGGACGATGGCGTCGAACGCGCTCCAGCTGCGCGCCGCGCGGCCCGAGCCGCCGTACACGATGAGCTGGTCGGGATGCTCGGCCACCTCGGGGTCGAGGTTGTTCATCAGCATCCGCATGGCCGCTTCCTGCGGCCAGCCCAGGCAGCTCAGGGTGCTGCCGCGCGGGGCGCGGACCGGGCGCGGGCCGGACGGGTCGGCTGTCATTCGCTGGCTCCTCGTCGAGTCGGCGGCGGCTGATCACCGCCACCGTTCATCATGCAGTACTGGTCCGGCGGGTTGCCCCGCCGGACCAGTACTGACGGAGCCGGGCTAACTAACCAAACCGACGGCCTTGAGCCAGCCCTGGGCCACGGTCGAGTAGTTGGCGTGGTCCAGGATGACCGCCTTGTCCATGGCCAGCAGAGCGCCCGTGGTCAGCCGGAGCGAGATGGCGTTCAGCGTGGCCACCACAGTCGGGGTCATCGCCTTCTTGTAGACCAGCGGGGTGACGTTCTGCGCGGCGAAGTTGAACTTCGGGTCGGCCAGCGCCACCAGGTGGTCGGTGATGATCTGCGGGGTGGTGGTGAACACGTCGGCCGCCTGGACCTTGCCGTCCTTGAGCGCGGCCAGCGTGAGCGGGCCGGACTCGTCGAGCGGGACGAAGGACTTGAACGTGAGGCCGTAGTTCTTCTTGAGCCCGACCAGACCGTCAGTGCGGGTCTTGAACTCGGGCGGGCCGCCGATAGCAAAGTTCTTGGCCACCGGCTTGAGGTCCGCGATCGAGGTCAGGTGGTACTTCTTCGCGGTGGCCTGGGTGACCGTGACCGAGTCCTTGTCCTGCGCCGAGGAGGAGTTGAGGATCTCCAGCGTGGACGGGAGCTTGGCCTTGAGCGCCGCGTTCACCTCGGTGGTGGTGGCGGCGGTGCTGGTGGTGTCCACCGACGTGGTCAGCAGCGCGCCGTTGTACTCCGGAATGACGCTGATCGTGCCGTTCTTGACCTCCGGGTAGTAGACCTCCCGGGCGCCGATGTTGAACTTCGAGGTGACCTTCACGCCCTTCGACTGCAGCGCGAGCACGTAGATCTCGGCCAGCAGCTCGTCTTCCGGGAAGTTGGCCGAGCCCACCACTACGGTGCCCTTGGCCGCCTTCGGCGCCAGTGGGTTGGAACTGCCGGAACTGCTGGAGCTCCCGCCGCTGCTGCCACACGCGGCCAGGACCAGGCTGGTCAGGACGGCGGCGCCGCCGACCATGGTGCCGCGCAGCCGGATGCTGCGCAGCGGTGTTGCGACCGCCGCGAAGCGCGAGGTCGGGAACATAGGTGTTTCCCTTCTTTGGAGGTAAGGCCCCATCACGTCTGGCGGGCCTGCTGGCGCAGGCCGGCACGGCGAGCCGCCGCACACCGACAAACAGGAACTGGACAGCCAGGGCGAGCAGGACGACGAGCGCCGCTCCCCCGGCCACCTCCCCATAGTTGTTGGTGGCGAGGCCGTCGATGATGTAGCGGCCGAGGCCGCCGAGACCGATATACGCGGCGATGGTCGCGGTGGCTACCACGAAGATCGCCCCAGTGCGCAGGCCGAGGATGATCAGCGGCATGGCCACCGGCACCTCCACCTTGCGTACCTGCTGCCAGGACGTCATGCCCATGCCGCGGGCCGCGTCCTTGAATTCGGGCTCCACCCCGGCCACGCCCTCGTAGGTGTTGACCAGGATGGGCGGGATGCCCAGCACGACGAGTGGGATCAGCCAGGCCAGCGGCGAGAAGCCGAGCGTGACGGCGAGCAGCACCAGCAGGCCGAGGGTGGGGATGGCCCGCCAGGCGTTGGCCAGCTGGACCACCGCGACTGAACCGCGGCCGGTATGCCCGATCAGGATGCCCAGCGGGATCGCGATCAGCGCCGCGATGAGCAGCGCCAGGGCGGTGTAGCCGAGCTGCTCCAGGATGCGGACCGGGATGCCGCCGGGCCCGTGCCACTGGGCCGGCTGCTTCAGCCAGTCCCAGGCGTAGCTCAGGAAACTCACTGGGCACCCCCGGCCAGCACGGGGACCGGCTCGGCCACCACCTCGGGCAGTTTCCGCCGGCTGCGCCGCGGCCGCCACGGCGTCAGCAGCCGGCGTACCAGCACCAGCAGCAGGTCGCAGACCACGGCGAGTACGATGATCAGCCCGCCGCCAACCAGGATCTCGGTCAGGAAGTCCCGCTGGTAACCGTCCACGATCAGGTAGCCCAGGCTGCTCACCCCGATCAGCTGGCCGACGCTGGCCAGGCTGATGCTGGACACCACCGCGATCCGCAGCCCGGCGATCACGATGGGCACGGCGACCGGCAGCTCCACCTGAACCAGGCGGCGCAGCGTGCCGAAACCCATCGCGGTGGCGGCCTGCCGGACCGGCTCCGGGACCGAGCGGAGCCCGTCCACCACGTTCGGCACCAGGACACACAGCGAGAACAGGGTGAGCGGGATGATCACCGTCGTGTCGGTCAGGCCGGTGTACGGGATAAGCACGATGAACAGGGCCAGCGACGGGATCGCGTACAGAATGCTGGCCCCGGACAGTACTGGTGGGTAGAACCACTTCCACCGGACACACACGATGCCCAGCGGCACCGCGATGACCAGCCCGATCAGCGCGGGCACGATGCCCAGGTAGGCGTTCTCCCAGATGAGCTGGGGGACCTGTGACCAGTCCATGGCGGTCAGGCCGTCCCGGTGGGCGAGGCTTCGGTGGCCGGCTCGGCCGCCCGGGCCGCCGCGGCGTCCGGATCCGCCGCCGGGCCGGCCGCCTCCACCGCGGCGCCGAGCCGCTCGTAGGACGTGACGCCGACCACCCGGCCCTGGTCATCCACTCCGACCGCGCGGCCGGCCGGGGACAGCAGGGTGGCATCCAGCGCGGCGCGCAGCGAGTCGGTGCCCACCCCGAACGTGTGCCCGTACGGGCTGAGCTGGGCGTCGCCCGCGGTGGCCTCCCTGGGCAGCGACCGCAGTCCGTCGCTGGCCACCCAGCCACGTGGTTTCTGGTCCGCGTCGGTGACCAGCAACCAGGGCTCGCCGCTGCGCTGCGCGTGCCCGGCCGCCTCCCAGGCGGGCATGCTGGCGCTGATCACGGCCGTGTCGTCCAGGTTCAGGCCGGAGGCGGCCAGGAAGGACAGCCGCCGGATGCCGCGGTCGAAGCCGAGGAAGCTCTCCACATAGCTGTCGGCCGGGGCGGTGAGCAGCCGTTCCGGGCTGTCCACCTGGGCGATCCGGCCATGCGGGCGGAAGATCGCGACCTGGTCACCCACCTTGATCGCCTCCTCGACATCGTGCGTGACGAGCACGACTGTCTTGTGCAGCTCTGCCTGGAGCCGGAGGAGTTCATCTTGCAGGGTGGCTCTGACAATCGGGTCAACCGCGCTGAACGGCTCGTCCATCAGCAGCACCGGCGGGTCGGCGGCCAGCGCCCGGGCCACCCCGACCCGCTGCTGCTGGCCACCGGACAGCTGGTACGGGTAGCGCCGGGCCAGGCTGTCGTCCAGGCCGACCAGCCGCATCAACTCCCGGGCCCGGTCCCTGGCCTTGCTCTTGCCCCAGCCGAGCAGCAGCGGCACCGTGCCGATGTTGTCCTCGATCGTCCGGTGCGGGAACAGCCCGGCCTGCTGGATGACGTACCCGATGCCGCGGCGCAGCGTGGGCGGGTCGGACTGCTGGATGTCCTTACCGTCGAGCAGGATCTTGCCGCTGCTCGGGTCAATCAGCCGGTTGATCATGCGCAGCGTGGTGGTCTTGCCGCACCCGCTGGGGCCGACCAGCACCATCGTCTGCCCGTCCGGAACCTCCAGGTTGAGGTCGTCCACGGCGAGCGTGCCGCCCGGGTACCGTTTCGTCACGCCCTCGAAGGTGATCACGACGTGGCCTTCCGGTCTGGCCCCCACCTGAGTACCGGGGTCTGGCGCTGCGCACTACCCACGCCGCTGGGTGGCACGCCCGGCAGCCGCAGCAAGATCAGCGTAACCACGTTCCGCGAGCGGAGCCACGCCGCAGCGGCCAACCGTGTCCGAGACGAGACCAGCTGTGATACGGCAAATGACATGGCGGTGGCCGGCCACGGCTGGGGGAACGGGGAATAATGGTGGCTGGCCGGAGGTTTAGTCCCGGCTTGCGGGCCAGGAAGCTCTGCGCCCCGCCAGCGGTGCGCCAGCCAGCGCGCGCCCGGATACACTCTGGGAAATCCCACCATGTCAGTAGAGATTAGCGAACAACACGAAGCGGACGGGCACCAGCACAAGGATGTTTCCGGTGGCTGGCTCCGCCCGGCGGTGTTCGGCGCCATGGATGGCCTGGTCACCAACGTCTCGCTGATCGCTGGCGTGGGTGCCGGGGTGAACGCCTCGCACGGCTCGCCGCACCTCATCGTGCTCACCGGGCTGGCCGGGCTGGCCGCGGGCGCGTTCTCCATGGCGACCGGAGAGTACGTCTCGGTCTCGTCGCAGAACGAGCTGGTCGAAGCCGAGGTGCGCAAGGAACAGCACGAGCTGGAGCACAATGCCGAGTCGGAGCGGCGCGAACTGGCCGAGACATTCCGCCGGCAGGGGGTGGAGCCGGAGCTGGCCGACAAGGTCGCGGCGCAGATCTCGGCCAACCCGGAGCACGCCCTGGACGTGCATGTCCGCGAGGAACTCGGGGTGGACCACCGCGAGCTGCCGTCGCCGTACACCGCGGCGGCCGCCTCGCTGGTCACGTTCGCGGTGGGCGCGCTCATCCCGCTGCTGCCGTACCTGTTCCGGGTAAACAGCCTGGCCCTGGCCCTCGGCCTGGCCGCGGTGGCCGCGTTCGTCGGCGGCGGCCTGGTGGCCCGGCTGACCGACCGGCCGTTCCTCAGCGGCGCGGTGCGCCAGCTACTGCTGGGCGCGGCCGCGGCCGGCATCACGTTCGCGATCGGCAGCGCGGTAGGCGCCGGCGTCTGATAACGCCGTTACCAGGAGTCGGCGCCGAACGCGTCGTCCTCATGCCCGCCCGGGCTGGAGGACAGCTTGAGGTCGGACTCGACCATCATCGTGATCAGCTCGGTGAACCCGGTCTTCGCTTTCCAGCCGAGCTGCTGCGCGGCCTTGGCCGGGTCGGCGCACAGCTGGTCCACCTCGGCCGGCCGGACGAACGCGGCGTCCACCGTGACATGCTCCCGCCAGTCCAGGCCGGCCACGCTGAACGCCAGGTCGACGAGTTCCTCGACGCTGTGCGTGACCCCGGTGCCCACCACATAGTCGGCAGGCTCGTCCTGGGCCAGCATCAGGTGCATGGCCCGGACGTAGTCGCCGGCGAAGCCCCAGTCCCGCCGGGCCCACAGGGTGCCCAACCGGAGCTGCCGCTCGTGGCCGAGCTTGACCCGGGCCACCCCGAGGGACACCTTGCGGCTGACGAACTCCGCGCCGCGCCGCGGCGACTCGTGATTGAACAAGATCCCGGACACCGCGTACATGCCATACGACTCACGGTAGTTCTGGGTCAGGAAGTGCCCGTACGTCTTGGCCACCCCGTACGGGCTGCGCGGGTGGAACGGGGTCTGCTCGTTCTGCGGCGACTCCCGCACCTTGCCGAACATCTCTGACGAGGACGCCTGGTAGAAGCGGATCTGCGAGCCGCGCGGGGTGCGCGAGGCGCTGATCCCGCTGCACACCCGGATGGCCTCCAGCACCCGGAGCACGCCCAGGCCGGTCACCTCACCGGTCAGCTCGGCCTGCTGCCAGGACATCGGTACGTAGGAGATCGCGGCCAGGTTGTAGACCTCGTCCGGTTGCACTCGCTCCACCGCGGAGATCAGGCTGCCCTGGTCGAGCAGGTCGCCGCGGACCAGCCGGACATCGCCGAGCAGCTCACGGACCTGGTGGACCCGCGGGTTGGACTGGCCGCGGACCAGCCCCCACACCTCGTACCCCTGGGCCAGCAGGTACTCGGCCAGGTAGGACCCGTCCTGCCCGGTGATCCCGGTGATCAGTGCACGCCTCGTCAGCGGAGCCTCCATCCCAAACCACCTCAGGGGTACGTCGGCGCAGCTTACCGGGCATGGCCACGGCGCCGCCGCCGGCCACCAGACAGCGGCGCGTCCCGGCTCCCGGCGGCCCCTGTACCCGGTGGTAATGTTCGCTCCCTAACCGGCAGCGTCATGCGGTGCGGACGAAAGGTGCAAACCTGCGTGATGACCACGGATCACCCGCTGCGCATCGCACTGCTTTCCTACCGCAGCAAACCGCATTGCGGTGGCCAGGGGATCTACCTGCGCCACCTGTCCCGCGAGCTGGCCGCGCTCGGGCACCACGTCGAGGTGTTCTCCGGCCAGCCCTACCCGGAGCTGGAACCAGGGCCGCTGCTCCGCGAGGTGCCCAGCCTCGACCTGTACCGGGATGACGACCCGTTCCGCACGCCGCGGCTGAGTGAGTACCGGGACTGGATCGACGCGCTGGAATTCGGCGTGATGAAGACCGGCGCGTTCCCCGAGCCGCTCACCTTCAGCCTGCGCGCGCTGCGCCTGCTGCGTGGCCGCCGGGCCGACTTCGACCTGGTGCACGACAACCAGGTGCTGGCCTACGGGATGCTCGGCCTGCCCCGGATCGGCCTGCCCCTGGTGACCAGCATCCACCACCCGATCAGCGTGGACCGGCGGATCGAGCTGGCCGCGGCGCACGGCAAGCAGTGGCTGGGCAAGTGGCGCTGGTACTCGTTCGTCCGGATGCAGGGCCGGGTGGCCCGCCGGGTCGGGCCGATCCTGACCGCCTCGCAGGCGTCCCGGGCCGACATCTGCCGGGATTTCCGGGTCGATCCGGAGCAGGTGCACGTGATCCCGCTCGGCGTGGACACCCGGCTGTTCCATCCCCGCCCCGCGCCCCGGGTGCCGGGCCGGATCGTGGCCGTGGCCAGCGCGGACTCGCCGCTCAAGGGGGTGGCCACGCTGCTCGCGGCGGTGGCCAAGCTGACCGTGGAGCGGGACGCGCAGCTGACCGTGGTGGGCAAGCCGTCGGCCGGCGGCCCGACCGAGCGGCTGGTCGGTGAGCTGGCCCTGGGCGACCGGGTCCGCTTCGTGCACGGGATCAGCGACACCGAACTGGCCGAGCTGTGCGCCAGCGCCGAGATTGCCGTCGTCCCCTCGCTGTACGAGGGCTTCTCGCTGCCCGCGGTGGAACATATGGCGTCCGGGACGCCGCTGGTGGCCAGCCGGACCGGGGCGCTGCCCGAGGTGACCGGGGACGCGGCCCGGCTGGTCGAGCCGGGCAACCCGGACGAGCTGGCGGCCACCCTGCGCGACCTGCTCGACTCACCCGCCGAGCGGGACCGGCTGGGCGCGGCCGCCTGGCAGCGGGTACAGGAACGGTTCGCCTGGAGTGCGGTGGCCCGGGCCACGGTGCACCAGTACCGCGCCGCTATCGAGGCGAACGGGGCCCGGGCGTGCTGACCGTTGACTTCCGGCGGCTCCCGGTCGGCCCGGGTGACCGCGTGCTCGACCTCGGCTGCGGCGCCGGGCGGCACGCCTTCGAGTCGCTGCGCCGCGGCGCCACCGTGGTGGCGCTGGACGCGGACGCCGCCGAGTTGCGCGGGGTGGCCGAGATGGCCGCGGCCATGCACGAGGTGGGCGAGACCCCGGCCAGCGCGGACACAAGCACGGTGTGCGGCGACGCGACCTCGATGCCGTTCCCGGACGGGGTGTTCGACCGGGTGATCGCGGCCGAGGTGCTCGAGCACATCCCCGCCGACCAGCAGGCGCTGGCCGAGATCACCAGGGTGCTGCGCCCCGGCGGCCTGCTGGCCGTCACCGTGCCGGCCTGGCTGCCGGAACGGATCTGCTGGCGGCTGTCCGACGACTACCACAACACGCCCGGCGGGCACGTCCGGATCTACACCCGGGCGGAGATGGAAGCCAAGCTCACCGCGGCCGGCCTGCGGGTCGGCGGGCACCACCACGCGCACGGCCTGCACTCGCCGTACTGGTGGCTGAAATGCGCGGTCGGCGTGCACCAGGACGACCATCCGCTGGCCCGCGCCTACCACCGGCTGCTGGTCTGGGACATCATGCAGCGGCCCGCGGCGACCCGGCTGGCCGAGCAGGCGCTGAACCCGCTGATCGGCAAGAGCCTGGTCATCTACGCGGAGAAGCCGGCCGCCCCGCCCTGCGTGCAGCGCCCCGTCCCGGCCACTGAGCGGGCGCATGCCGCCGCCTGAGGCGCTGGCCAGCTCGCTGGGCCGCGAGCCGTACGCCCCAGCCGGCCGGGAGCCGGGCCGGCCGCCGGCCCGGGCGCCGGCCGGGCGTGGCCGACAAGCCGGTACCCGCGCTGCCCGGCATCCTGACCGCCGCCGAGGTGCTGGCTACCGGCGAGCACATCGCCGCCCGGCAGGCGCCCTCCGGCGCGATCAGCTGGCCGGACGGGCACACCGACGCGTGGAATCACGTGGAGTGCGCGATGGCGCTGTCCGCGTGCGGGCTGACCGGCGCCGCCCGGCTGGCCTACGACTGGCTGCGGCAGACCCAGCGCCCGGACGGCTCGTGGCCGAAGCGGACCACCGGCGACACGGTGACCGACGCCGGCGGCGAGAGCAACCAGGCCGCCTACGCCGCCGTGGGCGTCTGGCACGAGTTCCAGCTCACCGGGGACGAGGCGTTCCTGGCCCAGATGTGGCCCACGGTGCAGCGGGCGATCGGGTTCGTGCTCTCCCTGCAGGTGCCGCGGGGCGAGATCCTCTGGCAGCGCGCGGCCGACGGCACGGCGGCCAGCTACGCGCTGCTCACCGGGTGCGCCAGCACCTACCAGAGCCTGCGCTGCGCGGTCTGGCTGGCCGATTACCTGGGCGAGCCGCAGCCCGACTGGGAACTGGCCGCCGGCCGGCTGGGCCACGTGGTGGCCAGCCACCCGGAGGCGTTCGCGGACAAGAGCCGGTTCGCGATGGACTGGTACTACCCGGTGCTGGCCGGCCCGGTGCGCGGCCCGGCCGGGCTGGACCGGCTGGACGAGCAGTGGGCCGAGTTCGTGGTCCCCGGGCTGGGCGTGCGCTGCGTCCGGGACCAGCCGTGGATCACCGGGGCGGAAACCTGCGAGCTGGTGATGGCGCTGCACGCGACCGGTGACCACACGCGGGCCCGCCAGATGTTCGCCGACATCCAGCACCTGCGGGACGGCGACGGCGGCTACTGGACCGGGTGGCAGTTCGCCAACCAGGCGCACTTCCCGGCCGAACGGAGCAGCTGGACGGCGGCCGCGATGGTCCTGGCCGCCGACGTGCTGTCCGGCACCACCCCGGCCGCGGCCATGTTCCGCGACGTGCCGCCCCCGCCGCCGGCCGAGCCCGGCTCGGCCATGCACTGCTTCTCGGCCCGCTGCCGCCCGGCCCGCGGCCCGCGCTAGCCGCCGGTGCGCTCCAGCACGCGCAGCGAGCCGTGCACGGACACCTCGGTGAACTCGGCTGACTCCAGCGCGCGCCGGTAGATCCGGTACGGCGCCTGGCCGCCGTCGGCCGGATCGGGGAACACGTCGTGGATGGCCAGCGCCCCGCCGGGCGCGACCCAGGGCGCCCAGTTGGCGTAGTCGGCCTGCGCCGCCTCGTCGGTGTGCCCGCCGTCGATGAACAGCATGCCGAGCGGGGCCCGCCACAGCCCGGCCACCTGCGCCGACCGGCCGACCACGGCGATCACCTGCTCCTCCAGGCCGGCCGCGGCCAGCGTGGCACGGAAGCTGGGCAGCGTGTCCAGCCGCCCGGTCCGCTCGTCCACCAGGGCCGGGTCGTGGTACTCCCAGCCCGGCTGGTTCTCCTCCGAGCCGTGGTGATGATCCACCGTGATCACCAGCTGGCCCGCCTGCCGCGCCGCGGCGGCCAGGTAGATGGTGGATTTGCCGCAGTAGGTGCCGATCTCCAGGATCGGGCCGCGGCCGGCGTAGGCGGCCGCGGTCGCGTACAGGGCCAGCCCCTCGGCCGGCGGCATGAACCCGTTGGCCGCCTCGGCTGCGGCCCGTAGCTCCGCTGGCATCCCCATCGGCACCCCAAAACCCTGATTTTCTGAACGCCCGCTGGTGGTACTCGGCGGCCCGGGCGCGCGGTGTGCGCGGGGGGCTGTCATCGGCCGGGCCGGGACGTACTGTAGCGCTGGACGCTCCGGCGAAGGAGGGCAAGGCGATGCGGGTGCTGGTCGATCGCGACCTGTGCGAGGCCAACGGGGTATGCGCCGGGCTGGCGCCCGGCGTGTTCGACCTCGACGACGAGGACTACCTGCACATCGCCGCCGGGGAGGTGCCCGCGGCGTCGGAGGACCTGGTCCGCCGCGCGGTGGCGTCCTGCCCGCGGCTCGCGCTCAGCCTGGCCGACTGAGCCAGCAGGCTGGCCGTCAGATGACGCCGGCTGCCAGCGCGACGCCGACCGCGACCAGGATGGCCCCGCCGATCTGCTCGCCGCGGCGGCCGGCCGTGGCGCCGAGCCGGCCGCCGAGTTCCAGCCCGGCCAGCGACATCAGCACGCTGACTGTCCCGATGACGATGGCCGCCTCGGCCACGCTGATTTGCAGCGTGCCGAGCGCGAACCCGGCGGCCAGGTTGTCCAGGCTGAGCGCGAACGCGGTGATGATCAGCTTGCCCAGGCCCATGGTGTGCGCCGGGTGCACGCCCGGCGCGCTCCCGGCCGGCCAGGGCGGCTGGCGCAGCGCGCGGAGCACCGTGACAGCGCCCACGACGATCAGCAAGCCGGCCCCGACCCAGCGGGCCACGTGGCCAATGCCGGTAGCCACCCCGGCCCCGATAACCAGGCCGATGATGGGCATCCCGGTCTCGAACGCGCCGAACACCAGCGCCACCCGCAGCCTGGTCGCCGCGGTGACGCCGCCGAAGCCAATGCCGATGGCCGCGGCCAGGTTGCCCAAGCCAACCGAGGCCGCGACGAGTAGGAGAGGCAGCACGCGCACAGGCTAGAACCGTGGCCCGGGCTCAGTGCGCCGGTTCTTGCAGCTCGACCCGGTTTCCGGCCGGGTCGTCGAGGAACGACTGCCGTCCGGTGCCGACCGGGACCGGATCGGTGACCGTGACCCCCTGCCCGCGCAGTTCCGCCACCACCGCGTCCAGGTCGGACACGGCCAGCGCGAAGTGCTGGCCGAGCGACGGCGGGACGTCCGCCTCGATGAGGTGGATCTGCTGGCCGCCGGCGTCGAGCCAGGCGCCGCCGAAGCTGAAGTCCGGCCGGTCGGCCCGCTCGGTCAGGCCGAGCACCTGGGTGTAGAAGTCGAGCGCGGCCGTGACGTCACGGACATTGAGCGAAACATGGTGCAGCCCGTCAGGTCTCATACGTCCAGTTTCGCAGTCAGTTCTGCTCCCGGCCAGGGTCGGTGACCCGGCCGAGGAACAGCGGCAGCCCGCTGGCCAGCCCGGTGATGGCGAACAGGAACGGCCGGTCCACGATCAGCTCGACCGGCGGGTCGGGCATCATCACCCGGGCCGCCGCCCTGATCACCACGGCGGTGGCCGCGGCCGCCTCGGTGCCCTGCTCAGCCACGTCGATATACGCCTGGTGCACGACGTCGCTGATGTGCACCGGCTGGGCGGTGGTGATGCCGGTGAAGTCGGCCCGGCTGGTGAACGCCAGCGGCATGCCCAGCGCGGCCAGCGCGGCACCGAGACTGAACTGGCCGGTCACCCGGAACCTGGGCAGCGCCAGGATGACCTGGCGGGTGGCCAGCCCGGCCAGCAGCCCGGCCAGGCCGTCGCGGGCCAGCCGGGACTCGACCGGCGCCAGCGGGCCGTCGGGCAGCACGATGACCATGCCGAGCCGCTGCCCGGTATACGGCAGCTCCACCACCTGGTACCCGTCGCCGCGCAGGTAGCGCAGCCGCTGCCGGAGCCGCATGGTGGGCACCGGCTGGCCGGTGCCGGGCGCCGGGTGGAACGGGGCGTCCTGAGTCGCGTCCGGCGGGAACGGGTATGTCCAGGCGGCCTTCAGGTACACGGCGCTGGCCAGCACGAGGCGGGTGGCCGCGCTGATGGCGCCGGGCGGGATCAGGCCGGTGATCTTCCCCGCGGTCTGCTCGGCGATCAGGTCGTTGATCTGCTGCCGGGCCGAGCCTGCCGCCTGGATGAAGTCGGCCGCCCGGAGCTGAGCGCACGCCGCCTGGGCCAGCGCCGCGGTGAAGTCCGGCTGCAGCGGCAGCCCGGACTGCACCCAGACGGTGTTCGGCGCGCGCAGCGTGAGGTCGCCGGCGGCCAGGCTGTCCAGCAGGGCGCACGTCTCCAGCAGGCCGCCTGCCGCGTCCTGCGGCTTGGCCAGGCGCAGCGTGGCGGCCAGTTGCCCGGCCGTCTCGCCGCGCGCGCCGAGCAGCGTCATCCGCAGCGCGGTGCCGATGCTGGCCGGGGAGAAGACCAGGTTGCCGGCCCCGCCCAGCGCCGCGTACAGACTCGCGCCGAACAGGTCGTCCGGCGCCGCGGCGGCCTGGGTGCTAGCCATGGACGCGGGCCAGCCGGGCGATCGCTTCCCGCAGCACCTCATCCTTCTTGCAGAACGCGAACCGCACCTGGCTGCGGCCGGCCGGCTCGTTGTCGTAGAACACCGAGCTGGGGATGGCCACCACACCGGCCTGGCCGGGCAGCCGGCGGCAGAAATCCATCCCGTCGGTCTCGCCGAGCGGCCGGATGTCCGTGGTCACGAAGTAGGTGCCGGCCGGCTCGTACACCTCGAACCCGACCTCGGCCAGGCCGGCGCAGAGCAGGTCGCGCTTGCCCCGCAGGTCCTCGCTGATCGCGGCGAAGTAGGCGTCGGGCAGCGCCAGCGCCTGGGCCACCGCGTACTGGAACGGCCCGCCGGTGACGTAGGTGAGGAACTGCTTGACCGTGCGCACCGCGGTGACCAGTTCCGGGGTGCCGGTCACCCAGCCGATCTTCCAGCCGGTGAAGGAGAACGTCTTGGCCGCGGAGCTGATCGTCACGGTGCGCTCGCGCATCCCGGGCAGGGTGGCGATCGGCACATGCTCCCCGTCGAAGATCAGGTGCTCGTACACCTCGTCGGACACCACCAGCAGGTCGTGCTCGCAGGCCAGCGCCGCGATCTCGGTCAGCTCGGCCCGGCTGAACACCGCCCCGGTCGGGTTGTGCGGCGTGTTCAGCAGGATGAGCCGGGTGCGCGGGGTAATGGCCGCGCGGAGCGCGGCCAGGTCGGGCCGGAAGTCCGGCGGGCGCAGCGTCACCGGCACCCGGGCCGCGCCCGCCATGGCCACGCAGGCAGCGTAGGAGTCGTAGTAGGGCTCGAACGCGATCGCCTCGTCACCCGGCTCCATCAGCGCGATCAGCGCGGCCGCGATCCCCTCGGTGGCACCCGCGGTGACCAGCACCTCGGTGTCCGGGTCGAGGTCCACGCCGTAGAACCGCTTCTGGTGCGCGGCCACCGCGTGCCGCAGCTCGGGGATGCCCGGGCCGGGCGGGTACTGGTTGCCCCGGCCTTCCATGATCGCGGCCGCGGCCGCCGCAGCGACCTCGGCCGGTCCGTCCGTGTCCGGGAAGCCCTGGCCCAGGTTGACCGACCCGGTGGTCAGCGCCAGCGCGGACATCTCCGCGAAGATCGTCGTGCCCAGCCCGGCCAGCCGCCGGTTCAGCAAGGGTCTATTCGAGGATGTTGCCACGGTGTCAGTATTGCTTTGCGCCTCCGGGGGCGCTTAACCCGCCTCCTTCCCTCGTCGCTCGGGGCGCTCGTTCCTCGCTTCCTCGCTCCTCATCAGTCGGCGGCGCGCCCCCTTTGGCGCGGGCCGCCTCCCCTCCCTCCTCGCTCGTTCCTCGCTCGTCGGTCGGTCGGCGGCGGTGCCTGGTGGCGGCCCTGGGTCCGCAGCTGGCCGGGACTGCGCTTCGGGGGGTTGGTCGTTTAGCCTGCGGGCATGCGAGTTGCGTTGTGTCAGTTGCCGGTCAGCCCAGATCCTGTGGTCAACCTGGGCCGGGTGCGCGCGGCGCTGGAGAGTGCCGCGGGGCAGGGCGCGGGGCTGGCCGTGTTCCCGGAAGCGACGCAGGCCCGGTTCGGCACCGACCTGCAGGCGGTGACCGAGCCGCTGGACGGCCCGTTCGGCGCCGGGCTGGCCGCCGCGGCCCGGGACACCGGGGTATCCCTGGTGGCCGGGGTGTTCGAGCCCGCGCCGGACGGCCGGGTGTACAACACGGCGGTCGGCTATGACCCGGCCGGCCAGCGGGTGGCCGCTTACCGGAAGATCCACCTGTTCGACTCGCTCGGCGAGACTGAGTCCAAGGTGGTCGCGCCGGGCGCGGAGCCGGTGCTGGCCGAACTGGCCGGGCTCCGGGTCGGCGTGCTCACCTGTTACGACATCCGGTTCCCGGAACTGGCCCGGAACCTGGTGGCCCGCGGCGCGGACCTGCTGGTCGTGCCGGCCGCCTGGGCCGCCGGGCTGTTCAAGGAAGAGCACTGGGTCACGCTGGTGCGGGCCCGGGCCATCGAGAACACGGTCTGGGTCGCGGCCGCCGGGCAGGTGCCCGACCCGGATTCGCCGCCGACCCGGGCGCCTACTGGCATCGGCCGGAGCATGCTGGTGGACCCGATGGGCACCGTCCGGGTGGACCTCGGCTCGTTCCCCGGGGTCGGCTGCGGCGACGTGGATATCACCTTCACCGAGCGGGTCCGGGACCGGCTGCCGTGCCTGGAGCACCGGCGCGAGGATGTCTTTGGCCGGTGCTAGTCCGGGGGGCGGACCCCCGGACCCCCGGCCGCGCTGGATGGCGGGTAGCGCGACCGGACCGACGTGCTAGGACGCGGCGAGCTGCCCGGCCATGTCGAGCATGGCGCTGCGCAGGCTCTCCCGCTCGTCCTCATTGACTCGTTCTACGAACCGGAGCATGGTGATCCGCTGATCACCACCGGAGCGGAGCACCTCGGACATCAGCCGGGCGTCGTGCTCCTCCCGGGACTCCACCGGCCAGTACCGCCACGCCCGCCCGTGCTTCTCGCGGCACAGCACACCCTTGCCGTACAGGATGTTCATTACCGTCATCACGGTCGTATACGCGACGGGCCGGTTGTAGGTCAGCCGCTCGCGGACCTCCCGAACCAGATAGGCCCGGTCACTGGCCCACGCCACATCCATAATCGCGGACTCGAGCTCACCGAACTCGCGCACTTTCCGCCACCTCCTGGTCATCCATGGTAGGCACGGGCCCCGGCCCGGCCCGGGGCCGTGACGGTGGCTGGGGGAGGAATTCTTCCCTGCGTGCTGTTTTCTCCACCCGGCCCGTGCGGTGCATGGAGTACACGGTGGCCTGGCCCCGGGTGGCCCGAGACATCGGTCGGCTTACCTATGTCCTAAGCGTCAGAGTGGGAGCTGACCCGTTCCCGGCGGTGCCGCCGGACCAGCCAGAAGACCACCGACCCGAGCACCACGGCCGCGATCGCGATGGCCACGCCGGTGCCGACGGTGCGCTCGATGGCCGCGTACGCGGACCCGGCGGCATAGCCGAGCAGGCAGTACCCGACACCCCAGAGCACCGCGCTGAGCACGTTGTAGATGACGAACGTGCGGTACGGCAGCCGGGTGGTGCCCGCGACGGCGGGCATCATGGCCCGCAGCACGGCGATGAACCGGCCGAGGAATACGGCCACCGCGCCGCGCCGGTGCAGCACCGACTGGGCCCGGTCCACCCCGCCAGCCACCCGGCGCAGCCGGGGCCTGGCCAGCAGCCGCCCGCCGAGATGCCGGCCGATCTCATAGCCGACCAGCGGGCCGGCGATGGCGGCCAGCACCACCACCAGCATCAAGAGGGGCAGGGACACCTGGCCCCGGCTGGCCAGCACGCCGCCGAGCACGGCCGCCGTCTCACCCGGGATGACGAAGCCGAGGAAAATGGCGGTCTCACCGAACACCAGCGCGGCCACCAGCAGATAGGCCAGCGGGCCGCTCAGCCGGGCCAGTTCGGTGGTGATCGACGTCACCTTCCGGCCCCTTCCGCTGCCACCTGCCCACTCCCTGCTGCCCGCTGGCCCACCCGGGTCCGTTCCGGGATGACCTCGCACTATCCCGGAATCCGCGGGCTTTCGGATGCGATGCTAGCCACTGGGCCCGAGCGGTTTGCCCGGACACGGCCCGCCAGGCCGGCCGCTTTCCCTCCAGCCGCCTGGCCGGCCATCATTTGCTGACAATTCGGACAGCGCCAAACCTGCACCCGCCGGGAAAGGAGGAGCATGCCAGTTACTCCCGAGACTGGTCCTGAAGTCCTGCCATCGGCCGGATTCGTCCGCCAGGCGAACGTCTTCGCCACGCGGATCACGGGGGACGGATCGAGCGGGTACCTGGCAGAACCCGGGCGTTACCAGCTGTATGCGTCGCTGGCCGATCCGTGGGCACACCGCGCGCTCATCGTGCGCCGGCTGCTTGGCCTGGACCGGGTGATCGGGCTCACCCTGGTGGACCCGATCCGGGACGAGCGTGGCTGGCGCTTCCCGGCCAGCAACGGCGGGGCCGACCCGGTGACCGGCGCCCGGTTCGTGTCCGACCTGTACATGATCACTGATCCGGGGTACCGGGGCCGGTTCACCGTGCCGTTCATCTGGGACACCCGCAGCCAGCGGATCGTGGACAACGACTTCCAGCAGATCACCACGTCGTTCGAGACCGAGTTCCGCGGCTATCACCGGCCCGGCGCGCCCGACCTGTACCCGGCGCAGCAGCGCACCGAGATCGACGCGCTGAGCACGCTGATCTACCACGCGGTCAACAACGGGGTGTACAAGGCCGGCCTGGCCACCAGCCAGGCCGCCTACGAGGAGGCGTTCGACGCGCTGTTCAGCACGCTGAGCGCGCTCGAGGAGCGGCTGCTCCGGCGCCGGTACCTGCTGGGCAACAGCATTACCGAGGCGGATGTACGGCTATATCCAACATTGGCCCGCTTTGATGCCGTCTATTACACGCACTACAAGTGCAACCTGAACCGGCTGGTGGACTACCCCGGGCTGTGGGGGTACGCCCGCGACCTGTACCAGACCCCGGGCTTCGGCGACACGACCGACTTCGTGCAGATCAAGCGGCACTACTACCAGACCCAGGATTGGATCAACCCAAACCGCATCGTGCCTAAGGGACCCTATGTGAACTGGCTCTCACCGCATGACAGAGAGCGCATGTCAGGGCGATCATGAGGTGGTGGCCCGGACTCCGGGCTGTGCCGCGGCGGTAGCCTAGGTCGCCGGGGGTAGGGACAGAAATCCACCATCGAAGAGGGCGATGTCCGCCGTGTCTTCTGAGTCACCGCAATCCGCGGACCTCAACGAAGCCAAGCCCGCCGGCCCGGAAGAGGGCCGCCGCGGAGCCAGCCGCACCGGAGCCAGCGATCCTGGCGGAGCAGCAGCCGAGCATGCCGACGGCGGGGCCACCGACTTCGGGCCCAATGAATGGCTGGTGGATGAGCTCTACCAGCGTTACCTGGCCGATCCTGGCTCGGTGGACATGGCCTGGTGGAATTTCTTCGCCGACTACACCCCGCCCACCGGTGCTGCCGCCGCGCCCCCGGCCCGGCCCGCGCAGCAGCCGGAAGATACAGCGCAGCAGCCAGCAGACACGGCCCAGGCGGGCCAGCCGACCGCCGCCGCGCCGCCCGCACCGGCCACCCCGGCGGCCGCCCCCCGGCCGCCCGCCCCCGCCGCGGGCACTCCGGCGCCCGCCTCTGGCACTCCGGCGCCCGCTGCGGCGCCGCCCGCTCCGCCCGCCGCCAGCCGCCGGCCCGGCCGCCCCCGCCCCCGCGACGGCCGCCAGCACCGTCCGGCTGCGCGGCGCGGCCGCCCGCACCGCGGTCAACATGACCGCCAGCCTGGCCGTGCCCACCGCGACCAGCGTCCGCTCGGTGCCGGCCAAGCTGCTCATCGACAACCGCATCGTGATCAACAACCACCTGGCCCGCGGCCGCGGCGGCAAGGTCTCGTTCACTCACCTGATCGGGTTCGCGGTGGTCCGCGCGCTGGCCGCGGCACCCGAGATGAACTTCGCCTACGCCGAGGTGGACGGCAAGCCCGGCCTGGCCGAGCCGGAGCATGTCAACCTGGGCCTGGCCATCGACGTGACGGCCAGGGACGGGTCGCGCCAGCTGCTGGTGCCTGCGGTCAAGGCCGCGGAGAGCATGGACTTCCGCCAGTTCTGGATGGCCTATGAGGACGTGGTCCGGCGGGCCCGCAGCGGCAAGCTGGCCGTCGAGGACTTCGCCGGCACCACGATCACGCTGACCAACCCGGGCACGATCGGCACCGAGCACTCGGTGCCGCGGCTGGTGGCCGGCCAGGGCTGTATCGTCGGCGTCGGGGCGATGGAATATCCCGCTGCCTACCAGGGCGCGGCCGAGGAGACCATGGCCCGGCTGGCGATCAGCAAGGCCGTCACGCTGACCTCGACCTATGACCACCGGATCATCCAGGGCGCGCAGTCCGGCGACTTCCTCCGGCACATCCATGGGCTGCTGCTCGGCGACGGCGGTTTCTGGGACGAGGTGTTCCAGGCCCTCAAGATCCCCTACGAGCCGATCCGCTGGGTACGTGACATCCCAGCCGGGCACGAGGACGACATCACCAAGTCGGCCCGGGTGCACGAGCTCATCCACGCGTACCGGGTGCGCGGCCACCTGATGGCCGACACCGACCCGCTGGAGTACCGGCAGCGGCGGCACCCCGACCTGGACATCAACCAGCACGGGCTGACCCTGTGGGACCTGGAGCGGACGTTCGCCACCGGCGGGTTCGGCGGCAAGCCGCTGATGAAGCTGCGCGAGATCCTGGGCGTGCTGCGCGACTCCTACTGCCGCACCGTCGGCGTGGAGTACATGCACATCCAGAACCCGGAGGAGCGGGCCTGGATCCAGGCCCGGGTCGAGCGGCCGCACGACCGGGCCGGGCACGACGAGCAGGTGCAGATCCTGTCCCGGCTGAACGTGGCCGAGGCGTTCGAGATGTTCCTGCAGACCAAGTACGTGGGCCAGCGCCGGTTCTCGCTGGAGGGCGGCGAGTCGCTGATCCCGCTGCTCGACGCGGTACTCACCGAGGCGGCCCGGACCCACCTGGACGAGGCCGTCATCGGCATGGCGCACCGTGGCCGGCTGAACGTGCTGGCCAACATCGTGGGCAAGTCCTACGCGCAGATCTTCCAGGAGTTCGAGGGCAACCTGGACCCGCGCAGCACGCACGGCTCCGGCGACGTGAAGTACCACCTCGGCGCGAGCGGCGTGTTCACCGCGAGCGACGGCGCGACGATCCCGACCTCGCTGGTGGCCAACCCGAGCCACCTGGAGGCGGTGGACCCGGTGCTGGAGGGCGTCGTCCGGGCCAGGCAGGACATCATCGACAAGGGCGAGCCCGGCTTCACCGTGCTGCCGGTGCTGCTCCACGGAGACGCCGCGTTCGCCGGGCAGGGCGTGGTGGCCGAGACGCTGAACCTGTCCCAGCTGCGCGGCTACCGCACCGGCGGCACGGTGCACATCGTGGTCAACAACCAGGTCGGCTTCACCACCGCGCCCGCGGAGTCCCGGTCCAGCGTGTACGCCACCGACGTGGCCCGGATGATCCAGGCGCCGATCTTCCACGTCAACGGCGACGACCCGGAGGCCGTGGTGCGGGTGGGCCGGCTCGCCTTCGCCTACCGGGAGCAGTTCCGCAAGGACGTGGTCATCGACCTGATCTGCTACCGGCGCCGCGGGCACAACGAGGCGGACAACCCGTCGTTCACCCAGCCGCTGATGTATGACCTGATCGACGCCAAGCGGTCTACCCGCAAGCTGTACACCGAGTCGCTGATCGGCCGGGGCGACATCACGATGGAAGAGGCCGAGCAGGCGCTGCGCGACTACCAGCAGCACCTGGAGCGGGCCTTCACCGAAACCCGGGAGGCGGCTAAGCGGCCGATGGACCCGGGCGCCGTGGTCCGGCCGGCCACCACGGCTCAGTTCCCGATCGTGCACCCGGACACGCCGACCGCGATCTCCGAGGAAGCCATCAAGCAGATCGTGGACACCCAGCTCAACCTGCCGGACGGGTTCACCCCGCACCCCCGGCTGCAGCCGCTGCTGGCCCGCCGGGCCACCATGGTCGAGCAGGACGCCATCGACTGGGCCACCGGTGAGCTGCTCGCGTTCGGGTCGGTGCTGATGGACGGGCACCCGGTGCGGCTGGTCGGCCAGGACACCCGGCGCGGCACGTTCGGCCAGCGGCACGCGGTCCTGGTGGACCGGCACACCGGCGCGGAGCACACCCCGCTGCGCGCGTTCAACTCGGCCACCGCCCGGTTCCACGTGTATGACTCGCTGCTGTCCGAGTACGCCGCGGTCGGCTTCGAGTACGGCTACTCGGTGGCCCGGCCGGACGCCCTGGTCTGCTGGGAAGCCCAGTTCGGCGACTTCGTCAACGGCGCGCAGACCATCCTGGACGAGTTCCTCAGCTCCGGGGAGCAGAAGTGGGGCCAGCCGTCCAGCGTGGTGCTGCTGCTGCCGCACGGCTACGAGGGCCAGGGCCCGGACCACTCCTCGGCCCGGATCGAGCGCTTCCTCAGCCTGTGCGCTCAGGGCAACATGACCGTCGCGCTGCCGACCACCCCGGCCAACTACTTCCATCTGCTCCGCTGGCAGGCGCTGTCTGGCCGGCGGACCCCGCTGGTGGTGTTCACGCCCAAGTCGATGCTCCGGCTCAAGGAAGCCACCTCTCCGGTGGCCGAGTTCGCCGCCGGGGAGTTCCATCCGGTCATCGGGGATGAAGCCGGCCTGGACCCGGCCGGCGTGCGGAAAGTGCTGCTCTGCTCGGGCAAGGTGTACTACGACCTGGCCGCACGGCGGGACAAGGAGGGCCGGACGGACACCGCGGTCGTCCGGCTCGAGCGGCTGTACCCGGTGCCGGACGCGGACCTGCTCACCGAGCTGGGCCGCTACCCGGCCGGCGCGAAGGTCACCTGGGTCCAGGAGGAGCCGGCCAACATGGGCGCCTGGCCGACCATGGCGCTCAAGCTCCCGGACGTCCTGGGCCGCCCGATCGGCCGGATCTCAGTCCCGCCCAGCTCGGCGCCCGCGGTGGGCTCGGCCACCGCGCACAAGGCCGAGCACGAGCGGGTGGTGGCCGAAGCCGTCGCCCAGGGGTGAGAGCCATGTACTTCACCGACCGGGGCATCGAGGAGCTGCAGACCCGGCGCGGCGCCGATGAGGTCAGCCTGCTCTGGCTGGCCGAGCGGCTGACCGAGTTCATCGACCAGTTCCCCGACGCCGAGGCGACCGTGGACCGGCTGGCCACCTGGCTGGCCCGGCTCGACGACGAGGACGATTAACGCCAGTACCTGCCTGCTGAATCGCGATACATCTTGACTTTGCGGAAACGCGATATATCGTTTGTGTGGACCGCAGGAGAGGACCACACCATGTCGCACTGGACGGTGGACACACCGACCGCACTCGATTTCGACCAGGTAACCGCGCTGCGGGTGCGGGCGGTCTCCGGGTCGGTGGCCGTGCTGAGCACGGACGAGCGGGCCTGCCTGGACATCGACAGCATCTCTGGGCAGCCGCTGCTGGTCAGCCACGAAGACGGCGTGCTGACCGTCACTTACGAGGACCTCACCTGGGATGGGCTGCTCGGCTGGCTGCGGCCGCAACGGCACTCGGCGGCGATCACCGTCACCGTGCCCAAGGACTGCCCGGTCCAGCTCGGCGTGGTGAACGCGGGCGCGATCGTGTCCGGGATCACCGCCAAGACCTCGGTGCGCAGCGTGTCCGGGAACGTCACGCTGGACGGCGTGACCGGCACGGTCGACGCGAACACGGTGTCCGGCGACATCGAGGCCCAGGGCGTCGGCGGCCGGATCGGGTTCAACTCGGTGTCCGGCGATCTCACCCTGGCCGACGGCTCGGTGGGGCGGCTGGACGCCAAGACGGTCAGCGGCCGGGTCACCGCGGACATCGACCTGGACCGGGACGCCCGGCTGCAGGTTGGCACGGTGTCCGGCGCGGTCGCGATCCGGCTGTCAGCCAAGACGAATGCCAAGGTGGCGCTGCGGTCCGCGGCCGGCCGGGTGCAGAGCGAGTTCGGCGGCCTCAGCCCTGGCCGGCAGCCCGGCGCGAACACGCTGAATGGGCAGCTGGGCAGCGATGAGGGTGTCGGCAAGCTCTCGGTGACTACCATGTCAGGCCAGGTCACACTGCTGCAGCGGGATGAGCCTGGGCGGGTCCGCCAGGCGGCCAGCACTCCGGGAGGGTCACGATGAGCCCTGTTTTCCGGCACGGCCGGCTCCGGCTGTACCTGCTCAAGCTGCTGGACGAGTCGCCCCGGCACGGCTACGAGGTGATCCGGCTGCTGCAGGACCGGTTCATGGGGGTCTACGCGCCGTCACCCGGCACCATCTACCCGAGGCTGGCCCGGCTGGAAGAGGAGGGCCTGGTCACCCACGACGAGGTCGACGGCAAGAAGGTGTACCGGATCACCGAGAAGGGCCGGGAGGAGCTGCGCAACCGGTCCGCGGACCTTACCGACCTGGAAGCGGAGATCACCGCCTCGGTCCGGGATATCGCCCGCGAGGTGACCGAGGACGTCCGGGAGACGGTACGGAACCTGCGCGAGGAACTGACCTGGGCGGCCCGGGACGTGCAGCGCCGCGGCGGCCCGCCGCCCGGCCACCAGGACAGCCTGCCGGGCCGGGACGAGGCGTGGCGGGCCAGGGAAGCGGGCCGCCGGGAACGGGCCGCCGCCCGGCGGGCCCGGGCCCGGGCGCGGCACGAGACACGGCCAGGATCCCGGGGTGACTCCTGGGCGGCCGCGGCCGACGATCCCGCCGACTCGCTGGCCGCCGAGCAGGACCGGCTCGACCAGCAGCAGGACCGGCTCAACGCCGGGCAGGCCCGGCTGGACGAGGAGCGGACCCGGCTGGCCGCCGAGCAGGACCGGGTAGCCGCCGAGCAGGCCCGGCTGGACGAAGCGCAACACCAGCCGGGCGCCCCGGACGAGGGTGCGGCGGCCGAGCGGCTGGAGGCCGAGCGGCTGGAGGCCGAGCGACTGGAGGCCGAGCAGGACCGTCTCGGCGAGGAGCGGGACCGGCTGGGTGAGCAGCAGGACCGGCTGGACGAGGAGCAGGACCGGCTGGATGAGCAGCAGGACCGGCTCAACGAGGAACGCGGCGAGCCGGACGAGGGCCAGCGCGGCGACTGGGAGCGCCGCGGCCCGGGCCAGGGCAGTCAGCGCCGGGGCGGGCCCGGCCGGGGCCGGGGCAACTGGGACTGGCAGTCCTGGGCTGACTGGCCCGGGCGCCGCGGCTGGCCGCACGGCGGGCCGCCCTGGGCCGACCCGGGCGCGCTGCCCGATCTGGAGCAACTGGCCCGGCATTTCACCCGGGAACTGCGCGACGCGGCCGCGCACGCGCAGGCGGTCAGCGAGGAAGCCGCCACCGACCTGCGCGTCATCCTGGACGACGCGCTGGCCCGGATCAAGGCCGAGGTGTTCGGCGGCAAGACCGGCGGGCCCGGCGACGCCCCGCCCCCCGATCAGGACAGCTGACCCGGTTCCCAGGGCGGCCGGGAGCTGGCCAAAAACCGGTTCCCGGCTGGTACGGCGCTGCGCGAAGATAAGCTGCAATCTCACTCCGTGACCGCCGCCGTGCCGACCGCCGGCCAGGGCAGGTCCGGGACCAGCCCGGGGATCAGGAGGTTGGCGTGCCGGTGCCGCAGGCCAGCAGGCTCAGCAATGTCCGCTACGACATCCGCGGACCGGTGCTGCGCCGGGCGCGGCAGCTGGAAGCCGAAGGGCACCAGATCCTCAAGCTGAACATCGGCAACACGGCGCCGTTCGGCCTGCACACGCCGGAGAGCGTGGTGCACGACCTGGTGCGCAACATCGGCGACGCGCAGGGGTACAGCGACGCGCGCGGGATCTACCCGGCCCGGCTGGCGGTGGCCCAGTACTACACCACCCTGGGCGTGACCGGGGTCGGGCCGGACGACGTCTACCTGGGCAACGGCGTGTCCGAGCTGATCGTGATGGCGCTGCAGGCGCTGCTGGACCCGGGCGACGAGGTCCTGGTGCCGAGCCCGGACTACCCGCTGTGGACCGGCGCGGTGCACCTGTGCGGCGGCCGGGCCGCGCATTACCGCTGCGACGAGCAGGCCGGCTGGGCCCCCGACCTGGACGACGTGGCCGCGAAGATCAACGAGCACACCCGGGCACTGGTGATCATCAACCCGAACAACCCGACCGGGGCCGTGTACTCACGGGAAACGCTGCAGGGCCTGCTCGGCCTGGCCCGGCGGTATGGCCTGCTGGTGCTGGCCGACGAGATCTACGACAAGATCCTTTACGACGGCGCGGCGCACGAGTCCACCGCGGCGCTCGCCCCCGACCTGGTCGTGCTCACCCTGTCCGGGCTGTCCAAGACCTACCGCGCGCCCGGCTTCCGGTCCGGCTGGCTGGTGGTCAGCGGGCCGCGCCGCGAGGCGGCCGGCTACCTGGAGGGCCTGGAACTGCTGGCCAACATGCGGATGTGCCCGAACGTGCCGGCCCAGTACGCGATCCAGACCGCGCTCGGCGGGCTGCAGAGCATCACCGCGCTGCTGCAGCCCGGCGGCCGGCTGCGCGAGCAGCGCGACTTCGCGTGGCGCCGGCTGAACGAGATCCCCGGGGTGGACTGCGTCAAGCCGCAGGGCGCGCTGTACGTGTTCCCCCGGCTCGACCCGGACGTCTACAAGATCTCTGACGACCAGCAACTGGTCATCGACCTGCTGGAGCAGCAGCACCTGCTGCTCTCCCACGGCACCGGGTTCAACCTGGACACACCGGACCACCTGCGGCTGGTGTTCCTGGCCGGAGTGGACGTGCTGGACGACGCCATCACCCGGGTGAGCACGTTCCTGGACAGCTACCAGCAGTAGCCGCGAGTCGTCCCGCGGGCTACACCGTAAATACCACCTTGCCGAACAGGTCGCCGCTGATCATCGCGGCGAAGCCGTCCCGCGCCTCGGCCAGCGGCAGCACCCGGTCGATTGCGGGCCGCACCCCGGTCTGCACCAGGAACTGGGCCAGCCGGCCCAGCTGAGCCCGGGTGCCCATGGTCGAGCCGACGATGGACAGCTGCAGGAAGAACACCCGGCTGAGCTCGGCCGGCGGGACCGCGCCGCTGGTCGCGCCGGAGACCACGATCCGGCCACCGGGCCGCAGCGCGCGCAGCGAGTGTGCCCAGGTCGCCTCGCCGACCGTTTCCAGCACCGCGTCGACCCGCTCCGGGAGCCGGGCGCCGGCCGGGAAGACCTGGTCGGCGCCGAGTTCCAGCGCCCGCTCCCGCTTCTCCTCGCTCCGGCTGGTCGCCCAGACCCGGAAGCCGGCCGCCCGGCCGAGCACGATCAGCGCGGTCGCGACGCCGCCACCGGCGCCCTGGACCAGCACCGTGGACCCGGGCTGCACGCCGGACTTGTCGAACAGCATCCGGTACGCGGTGAGATAGGCGGTGGGCAGGCAGGCCGCCTCGGTGAAGGACAGCGCGGCGGGCTTGGGCACCAGGTTGCGCCGGGGCACGGCCACCCGCTCGGCGAACGTCCCGTCGTAGCGCTCGGAGAGCAGCGACCGCCCGGGGTCGAGGGTCTCGTCGCCGTCCACCTTGGCCGGGTCACCGATCACCGAGTGCACCACGACCTCGTTGCCGTCCTCGTCGATCCCAGCCGCGTCACAGCCGAGCACCATGGGCAGCCGGTCCGCGGCGAGGCCCACCCCGCGCAGGCTCCACACGTCATGGTGATTGAGCGCGGTGGCCCGGACCGTGACCGTGGTCCAGCCGGGTTCCGGCGCCGGCTCCGGGTGCTCGCCGAGCTCCAGCCCGGCCAGCGGGTCATCGGGGTCGATGCGTGCGGCAGTGACAGCGAACATGGGCCGCACCCTAGCGTCCCCGGGGGGAGCGCTCCGTGGGCAGGGCGGCTGCACATAACCTGACCATCCCCGCTGAAGGGCCGGCCGGGTAAGTAAGTCTGTGCCATACTCGGTGCGGGGAAGCGGACCCAGATGTCCCCCAGCAGCTAAAGGACTGGAGTGGATCTCACCTCCTATGCCGAGCTGGCGGTGCGCTTGGTCAACACGGGCGACGCTGGCCACGGCCGTCAGGATGAGCCCGCCACCATCGAGGCGTTTCGTGCCCTGACGGCGGACCGGGCCTATCCGCGTGCCCCGATGACCCCGGGCGACCTGGACCCGCTCCGGCAACTGCGCACCGAGCTCCGGCTCATCTTTGCCGCCTGCATCGCCGGGAACGACGAGGATGCGACGGCCCGGCTGAACGCGCTGCTGGCCCGGCATCCGATCCACCCCGAGATCGCCCGGCACGACGGCCAGCCCTGGCACCTGCACCACGCCGAGAGCGGCTCGGCGGCCGACCAGTACGCCGCGGGTGCCGTGCTCGGCCTGACCCGGGTGGTCACCGAACTGGGCACCGACCGGCTCCGCCGGTGCGAGGCCGCGTCCTGCGGCAACGTCTTCGTGGACCTGACCGCGGGCCGGACGCAGAGTTACTGCGGGGACCGCTGCGCGGGCACCGCCACGGTCACCCCGCTCCGCGACCGGCGGCGCGGCCAGGAATCCGGCCGGGCGTCGCACGCCGCTAGCTGAATTCCGGTAACCGCTCCGATAACTGCCGGCCCTGCCCGCTTTGCCGTAGGTTCTGGTATTTCCGGCTACCCGCCTCCTACCTGGGGTAAGTCATGGGCGGCCGGGGCGGCCGCCGGGGACAGCAATACGTATCTCGATGCGAACGGATCGTAACCCGCGTTACCGAAATGAAGCCGACGACTTCTTCTCAGGCTGTTTGACGATCATTACCATGAGCCCTACTCCACGGCCGTATGGCCCACGTATGTGGACCGGAAAGAAGGTTCCGAGCATGGCAACTGAGGCGGTAGCCACCACTACCAAACCGACAGACGTCGGCCTCAAACGAGAGATGGGGCTGATTGGGGCAACCTGGGCGTCCGAGACCTCGATCATCGGCTCGGGCTGGCTGTTCGGAGCGCTCTTCGCCGTCCAGGCCGCCGGGCCAGCCGCCCTGCTGGGCTGGATCATCGGCGGCGTCGCGGTCATCTTCCTGGCCCTGGTGCATGCCGAGCTGGGCGGCATGTACCCGGTCTCCGGCGGCACGGCGCGCTTCCCGCACCTGGCGTACGGCAGCGTGGCCGGCATCTCGTTCGGCTTCTTCTCCTGGATCCAGGCCATCACGGTGGCCCCCATCGAGTGCTTCGCGGTGATGCAGTACGGGTCGTACTACTGGCACGGCCTGTTCAACGCCACCGCGAACGGCGGGAAGGGCAACGTCACCGGGCTCGGCTTCGTGATGACGGTGGTCCTCCTGATCATCTTCACCGCGCTGAACTTCATGGCCATGCGCCTGTTCAGCAAGGTCAACGCCGGCATCACCTGGTGGAAGGTGGCCATCCCGGTTGTCACCATCATCGTGCTGCTGTTCAAGTTCCACGGCGGCAACTTCACCGCCGCCGGCGGCTTCATGCCCTATGGCATCAAGGCCCTGTTCGGGGCGATCCCGTCCGCGGGCATCGTGTTCGCCTACCTCGGCTTCGAGCAGGCCGACCAGCTGGCCGCGGAGATCAAGAACCCGCAGAAGAACCTGCCCCGGGCCATCCTGCTGGCCACCGGGATCGGCATCCTCATCTACGTCATGCTGCAGGTGGTGTTCATCGGCGCCATGCCGGCCAGCCAGCTCACCCACGGGTGGGCCGGGATCAGCAACGCCGACATCCTCGCCGGACCCTTCGCCGGCCTGGCCGGCATCGTCGGACTGAGCACGCTGGCCGTCATCCTGCGGATCGACGCGTTCATCTCCCCGTTCGGCACCGGCCTGATGTACCAGACCTCGTCCTCCCGGGTCGGCTACGGGCTGGGCCGCAACCGCTACTTCCCGCAGGCCTTCACCAGGG
Source organism: uncultured Actinomycetes bacterium (assembly GCA_963758575.1). Lineage (GTDB taxonomy): Bacteria > Actinomycetota > Actinomycetes > Streptosporangiales > Streptosporangiaceae > RYN-230. Next base: position 46,839 of record CAVWWE010000049.1, on the reverse strand, counting down.
TCGACAGGAACGGCGTCCCGTGGATCAGCCTGATCGTCGCGTTCTTTGCCGGGCTGGTCTTCCTGCTGCCGTTCCCGAGCTGGCACTCCCTGGTCAGCCTGGTCACCAGCGCCAGCGTGCTGATGTACGCCGGCGCACCGCTGGCCATGGGCGCGTTCCGCCGCCAGGTCCCCGACGCCGACCGCCCCTACCGGGTGCCCGTGGCTTCGGTGTGGTCCCCGGTAGCGTTCATCATCGCCAACCTGCTCATCTACTGGTCCGGCTTCGAGACGGTCTGGAAGCTGGGCATCGTGGTCATCGTCGGGTACGTCCTGATCGCCATCTTCATGGCCTTCGACGAGAACCGCCCGCCGCTGGACTGGAGGTCAGCGCAGTGGCTGCCGGTGTACCTGATCGGCCTGGGCATCATCACCTGGCAGGGCCAGTACGGCCCGGACAACACGGGCCGGATCCCGTTCTGGTGGGACATGCTGGTCGTGGCCGTGTTCAGCCTGGTCATCTACTACTGGGCGATGGCCACCCGGCTGCCCACGGCGGAGATGCTCAACCTGGTCGAGCGGCAGTCCGGTATCGAGCCGCCCGAGCGCTCGGCCGCCTGATCGCATGACCTGATCGCGGAGTGCGGTACGGGGACCCCGGCCCGGGCGGGCCGGGGTCCCCGGCTTTCCGGGCCTCAGGCCGGGGTGCGGCGGTAGCGGAACAGCACCCGGCCCTCGATCAGCACCGGCGGGACAACGCCGAACGTCCGGCTGTCCACCGCGCCGGCCGGGAGGTTGTCCGCGCTGAGCCACCACCCGCCTGGTTCGCGCCACGCAGCCCGCTTCACCAGCAGCAGGTCCGGCCGGGCCGGGTGCCGGGCGATGACCAGTTGCCCCGGGCGGACCCGGGGCGGCCGGCCGGGGCGCAGGCCGCGCCAGACAAGCAGCCAGTCACCAGGCCGTAGGGCCGGCTCCATGGACCGCTCCGCGACCGCAACCCGCCACAGCGGCCAGTGAGCGCCATCAAGCACAGCCATCTGCCCTCCCACGGTTCGGCGGCAGCCGACGGGGTAGTGTCGGTTCCCGGATACCCATGATCTGACATGAGAGAAGGGGATCAATGAGACTGCTGGCACGTCTCCTTGAGCCGAAGACCACCGCGCACGCGCACTGTGACCTCCCGTGCGGCGTGTACGACCCGGCCCAGGCCCGGATCGAGGCTGAGTCCGTCAAGGCCATCATGCAGAAGTACAACGACAGCTCGGACCCGGCGTTCCAGACCCGGGCGCTGCTCATCAAGGAGCAGCGTTCTGACCTGGTCAAGCACCATCTGTGGGTGCTCTGGACGGACTACTTCAAGCCGCCGCACTTCGAGAAGTACCCGCAGCTCAACCAGCTGTTCAACGAGGCCACCAAGCTGGCCGGCGGCGGCCCGGGCGGCACCAAGAGCAGCACCGACGTGGCCACCGCGGATGCGCTGCTGGCCAAGATCGAGGAGATCAGCAAGATCTTCTGGGAGACCAAGCAGGGCTGATCAGCTAGCTGGACCGCTGGAAAATACGGCGGTTGCCACATTGCCGAGGCCGCGCGGGCCAATGCCCGGGCGGCCTCTGGCATGCTGGCTGGTAGGCCGGCCCAAACCGGGGCGGCCGGCCCGGCGCCGGTCCGTGCCCGGCCTGCGGTACCCGGCCTGAGGTGCCAGTCAGAGTTGATGGTGCCCTGGTCAGCCGAGATTGCGTGATCACTTCACGGGGCGCCGCGTCCTGCCCGCCCGCCGCGGACGGTAGGTTGCAAGTCAACAGCGACACCGCTGGCAGCGCGGGACGGCTGGCGGTACTGGAGGACGAACGTGACGGAAGAGACGACCGCACCGACAGCTGCGGCCGTGCCCACCGCGGTACGCGGCGAACCGGCGGCCCAGGCGGCGGAGGACCGGGTGACGATCCGGATGCCCGCCGAGGGCGCCTACCTGTCCGTGCTGCGCACGGCCACCGCTGGCCTGGCGGCCCGCCTCGACTTCACCCTGGATGAGATCGAGGACCTGCGCATCGCGGTAGACGAGGCGTGCGGCCTGCTGCTCAGCCAGGCCAGTCCGGGCGCCGACCTGGACTGCGACTTCACCCTGGCCGAGGACAGCATGACCATCGCGGTGTCAGTGCCCAGCCAGCGGGCCCAGCTGCCCGCCCGGGACACCTTCGCCTGGACGGTGCTCTCCGCGCTGGCCGGCAGCGTGGACGCCTGGTCCGGGCCGGGTGACCGGCTGACGGTCATGCTGCGGAAGACCCGCGAGCTGTCGAGGTCCGGGTGACCGAGGAAATCGAGGTCCGGGTGCCGCGGAAGGTGGAGGCTCGGGTGACCGACGATATCGACGCCGAGGTGGCCGCCGATATCGAGGTGCAGGTGGCCGAGCCCGGCCTGACCGCCACGGCGCGGATCCAGCACGCGGTCCCGGACCGGGGCCGGGCCCGGGAGCTGTTCGAGCAGCTGGCCGTGCTGCCCGCGGGCGACGCGGAACGGCTGCGCATCCGCGGTGAGCTGGTCGAGCTGCACCTGCCGCTGGTCGAGTACCTGGCCCGGCGGTTCCGCAACCGCGGCGAATGGCTCGACGACCTGACCCAGGTGGCCACGATCGGGCTGATCAAGTCGATCGACCGGTTCGACCTGGCCCGCGGGGTGGAGTTCTCCACCTACGCCACCCCCACCATCGTGGGGGAGATCAAGCGGCACTTCCGGGACAAGGGCTGGGCGGTCCGGGTGCCCCGGCGGCTGCAGGAGCTCAAGCTCGCGCTGACCAAGGCCATCGGTGACCTGGCCCAGCGCGAGGGCCGGGCGCCCACCGTCGCGGAGATCGCCGCACACCTGCAGATGACCGAGGAAGAGGTGCTGGAGGGCCTGGAGTCGGCCAACGCGTACTCGACCGTCTCGCTCGATGCACCGGACTCCGGGGACGACGACGCACCCGCGGTGGCCGAGTCGCTCGGCATGCTGGATGAAGCGCTGGAAGGAGTGGAGTACCGGGAATCGCTCAAGCCGCTGCTGGAGCAGCTGCCGAGCCGGGAAAAACGCATCCTGCTGCTGCGCTTCTTCGGCAACATGACCCAGTCGCAGATCGCCAGCGAACTCGGCATCTCCCAGATGCACGTGTCCCGGCTGCTGGCCAGGACGCTGGCTCAGCTCCGGGACGGCCTGACCGCGGAGGACTGACCGCCGCGCGGTTACCGCGGCGGCTGGCCGGGCGACGGCTCGCGGCCGCCCAGGGCACGCAGGCTGGGTGGGACGAGCAGCGCCGCGAACCCGCCAACCGCCAGCACCAGGCACGGCACTCCCCACAGGTACCGGTGCGACTGGAGCAGGTAAATGGCCACGATCCCGACGAACAGCTGGGTCAGCAGCGCAGGTGTGCGGGTCCACCGCCTGGCCCGGGCCAGCGCTACGGCTATCCAGGCCAGCGCGGCCGCGGTGAGCACGCCGATAATCGTCAGCGCGACCCCGCTGCCGGTCTGGTAAGACTTGCCGGCGGCCGTGTCCACTCCGGAGAGCACGCTGGCCACCAGGACGACGACAGCCTCGGCTGCCTGTACTCCCGCCGCACCAAGCAGGCTCGACGGCCTCTCCCGCATCTCCAGCATCCTCCGTGCCTAGCTACCCTGAGCGCGTGCGTGCACTCCTCATTGTCAACCCGCGGGCGACCTCAACGACCCAGCTACGCCGGGAGGTCATCACGCACGCCCTCGCCTCCCAGATGAATCTGGAAGTCGTGCAGACACGCTACCGGGGCCACGCGGCCAGCCTGGCCGCGGCGGCCGTGGCCGACGGTCACGATCTGGTGCTCACGCTGGGCGGTGACGGCACGGTCAACGAGGCGGTCAACGGGCTGCTGCTGGACCGGAACGGCCGGCCGCCCGCGCTGGCCGCGCTGCCCGGCGGTAACGCCAACGTGTTCACCCGGTCGCTCGGGCTGCCCACCGACCCGGTGGACGCGACCGGGCGGGTGATCGAGGCGCTGGAAGCGGGCCGGTCCCGGCGCCTCGGGCTGGGCCGTATCGACCCGGGCGGCCGGTCCGGCCGGTACTTCACGTTCAACGCCGGGCTGGGCCTGGACGCCGAGGTCGTCCGGGTCATCGACGGCCTGCGGGCCCGCGGCCGGGCGGTCACGCCGCGGCTGTACCTGTGGACCGCGCTGCGCCAGTTTTACACCGTCACCGACCGGCGGCACCCGGCGCTCACCCTGGAACGCCGCGGCCACCCCCCGGTCGGGCACCTGTTCTTCGGCATCGTGTCCAATACCGCGCCATGGACCTACCTGGGCCACCGGCCGGTGAACCCGAGCCCGGCGGCGGATTTCGATACGGGGCTCGACCTGTTCGCGCTGCGCCGGATGCGCACCGCGGGCACCCTGAACGCGCTGCGGCAGATGTTCGCCAGCCGCCCCGACCCACCGCATGGCCGGGACGTGCTCAGCCTGCACGACGAGCCCGATTTTGTCATCTCGGCCAGCAGGCCGGTGGCGCTGCAAGCGGACGGGGAGTACATGGGCGAGCATGAGCGGGTCCGGTTTCGTTCTGTTCCCGCAGTTCTGCGGGTAATTGCCTGACCCCCGGAACAGCTGCTGATGTGAGCCATCTGACACGGAAATCCGGCTGAACCTTTGCCAAATAGTCTTGCGTTTGATTGCTCGTCTTGACAGGCTAGAACCCGGTTCGGGTGAGCGGTGCCGTACGCCGTCAGCTGGTGCATTCTGGCGTTCTAACACGGGACCGCGAACCAGAGTTCAGCAAGCAGAGTCCAGCGGGGGCGCTGACTCACTGCATAGATATACAAACCCCGGGAGCTGTACAGCTCCCGACATATGGCCCGGCTCGTGAAACCATTCACAAGCGCGAGCCGGGGCCGCCAACGAGGAGTGGTCGCATGGACTGGCGCCACGACGCCGCCTGCCGTGACGTGGACCCGGAGCTGTTCTTCCCGATCGGCAACACCGGGCCTGCGCTACTCCAGATCGACGAGGCCAAGCAGGTCTGCCATCGCTGCCCGGTCGTCGAGGACTGCCTGCAGTGGGCGCTGGAAAGCGGCCAGGACGCTGGTGTGTGGGGCGGCATGAGCGAGGACGAGCGTCGCGCCGCCAAGCGGCGGTCCACCCGGATCCGGGCCCGGGCGCACGTCTGAGCAGCGCACGCCTAAGACAAGGCCGCCGGCCCGCCTAGGCCTGGCTGCGCTGGCCCGTGCTTTCATCGAACCGGCTGATAACGGTGCGGCCGGGTCCAGCGGCAGGTCCACCTCCGCCCGGGTGCCGCCACCCGCTCTCGGCTTGACCTCCAGCTTGCCGCCCAGCTCCGCCACTACGAGAGTGCGGACGATCTGCAAGCCCAGGCTGGTGGTGGAGTCGAGGTCGAACTCTTCCGGCAGCCCGGCGCCGTTGTCCTGCACGGTGACGGTGAGCCGGTCCGGAGCCCGGCTCACCGATACCTCGAGTGACCCGGCCGGGCCACTTTCCGCGCACTGAGCCAGCCCGTGCTGCATCGCGTTCTGCAGCAATTCCGCCAGCACCAGGGCGAGCGGCGTGGCCACCGCCGAAGGCAGCAGGCCGAACCGGCCGCGCAGTTCCGGCTTCACCCGGGCCTCAGCCGCCGAGACCTCGCCCGCCATGGCCGCCACCCGGTGTGCCACCTCATCGAAGTCGACGATCTCCTCGGGCGCGTGGGATAGCGTCTCGTGCACGGTCGCGATGGACCCGACCCGGCGCACCGCTTCCTCCAGCGCGGCCCGGCCCTCCGGCGCATCCATCCGCCGGGCCTGCAGCCGGAGCAGCGCGGCCACCGTCTGCAGGTTGTTCTTCACCCGGTGGTGGATCTCCCGGATGGTGGCGTCCTTCGTCATCAGCTCGCGTTCCCGGTGCCGTAGCTCGGTCACGTCGCGGACCAGCACCAGTGCCCCGGTGCGCAGGCCGTTCACCACCAGGGGGATAGCCCGCAACTGGACGACCGAGCCGTTTCCGTCCACCTCGGTCTCCCGCGGCGCCCGGCCACTGGCCGTCACCATGAGCGAATCGTCGGTGGGCCGGCCGGGGGCGCACAGCCGCGCGGTCAGCGGGCCAAGCTCGGCCCCGACGAGATCGGCGGTCAGGCCGAGCCTGCGGTAGGCGGACAGCGCGTTCGGGCTGGCGTAGCTGACCTTGCCACTGCGGCCGAGCCGGAGCAGGCCGTCACCCACCCGGGGCGACCTGACCAGGGCGGGCTGCTGCCCGGGCCAGGGGAACATGCCGGACGCGACCATCTGGGCCAGGTCGTCGGCGCCCTTGAGGTAGGTCAGCTCGAGACGGCTCGGGGTACGCGCGGAGCTCAGATTGGTGCTCCGCTCGATCACGGCGATGACCTTGCCTTCCCTGGTCACCGGGATGGATTCGCGGCGGACTGGCACCCCCCGGGTCCACTCCGGGTCGCCTTCCCGGCAGATCCGGTGCTCGCGATGGGCCGAGTCGAGGAACGGCCGGGCCCCAGTGGACGCGAAGCTCCCCACCACGTCGTCGTGGAACGTGGTGGGCCCGGTCGTCGGGCGCATCTGGGCCAGCACCACCCAGCCGGAACCGTCCTGCAGCGGCGCCCACAGCACCAGATCGGCGAAGGACAGGTCGGCGAGCAGTTGCCAGTCGGACACCAGGGCGTGCAGCCAGTCGATGTCGGCCCCGGTCAGCTCGGTGTGCCGGCGGGCCAGGTCGTTCAGTGTAGGCACCCTGTCATCATCGCGCATGCCGTGCACCGGGCGGGCCGGCCGCAACCACGTTCGGCCCGCCCCGCCGCCCACAGGCCCGGCTCTAGCTGGCAGTATTCGTGCATGTCTGGTTACAGTGCGCGGCCTTGGTGGTTGCGCACTGGGCGCGGCACCGTGGATTCTGTCCACAATGCGGCATCATGTCCGGAACGCAGCTTTTGCGGGAGGAGATGACCATGACCGTGTCCCCTGCCGCCCGCGACGACCAGCGACCCGAGCCGGACCCGGCCGCGCCGCCCATCCCGCCCGGCCCGCGGCTGCCCAAGTACTACACGGTCAAGCGGCAACTGCTCGAGCTGACCCAGACCATGGCGCCGGGCAGTCCGGTCCCGCCGGAGCGCGAGCTGGCCCAGCACTACGGCACCTCGCGCACCACCGTCCGGCAGGCTCTGGCCGAGCTGGTGGTCGAGGGACGCCTGCTGCGCATGCAAGGCAAGGGCACGTTCGTGGCCAAGCCGAAGGTGGCCCAGCTGCTGGAACTGGCCAGCTACACCCAGGGCATGCGGGCGCACGGGCTGCACCCGCAGACCAAGATCCTGGATACCAGCTACGTCCCGGCCGACGCGCAGCTGTCCGAGCTGCTGGCCATCTCGCCGGGCAGCCGGGTGCTGCGCATCCACCGGCTCCGGCTGGCCGATGGCGAGCCGATGTCCACCGACACCTCGCACCTGCCCGCCCGCCGGTTCCCCGGGCTGCGCCGCAACCTGGACCGGTACGCCTCGCTGTACGAGGCGCTGGCCACCGCCTACGGGGTCCAGCTGGCCGAGGCCGAGGAGACTATCGAGACCGTGCTGGCTGACCCGACGGACGCCCGGCTACTCGGGGTGGACGCCGGCCTGCCGCTGCTGCTGCTGTCCCGGCAGGCCTTCGACGTGTCTGCGGTCCCGGTCGAGTGGGCCCAGTCCAAGTACCGCGGCGACCGCTACAAGCTGGTCACCCGGCTGCGCCGGGACCGCTGACGTCGCCGCGCCGGCCGGCCAGCCACCAGGCGGCCGGGAGCAGGCCGGCCGCCAGCGCGGCCTTGATGGCGTCGCCGGCCAGGAACGGGGTGAGCCCGTCCGCGATCGTGGCCGAGGCGCCCAGGTGCAGGTCGATGGCCAGCCAGGTCAGGCCGAACGCGTAGATGACGACCTCGGCGGCCAGCATGGCCGGCACCGATCGCAGCACGGACCGGTCCGCGCCCCGCTCGGCCAGGTAGCCGCAGAGCACGGCGGCGGCGAAGAAACCGATGATGTAGCCGAACGAGGCGCTCGCGTAGCCGCTGGTGTGATCCGCGAACCAGGGCACCCCGGCCACCCCGGCCACCGCGTACAGCAGCAGCGCGGCACCGGCCCGCCGCCAGCCCAGCGCGGTCCCGGCCAGCAGCACGCCGAGCGTCTGCCCGGTGATCGGCACCGGGGTGAAGGACAGGTGGATGGAGATCTGCGCCAGCAGCCCGATGAACCCAGCTGCGCCGGCGACCAGGAGCGCGTCCCGGGCCAGCGCGCCGGGCAGCAGGTCGGCCAGCACCAGTGGGGGACGCCGGCGCAGCGCGGCAGCATCGGACATGAGATCGGCTCCTCAGGCGGGGGGCGGGGGCAGGCAACCGATGGGGACCTTATCAAGGCAGGCCAGAGCGCTCCAAGGGGGCGGTGGGTGACAGGAACCAGGCCACGGACGGCGACAATGGTGACATGCGGGTGACCGATACGCTGGCCTTCGTCCGCGGCGGCTGGCAACTGGACCGCCACCTCACCGACTACCGCTCCGGCATGGCGGGCCGGTTCACCGGCCACGCACTGGTCGCCCCCGCGCCGCCGGAGCAGCCGGAGCAGCCGGAGCAGCCGGAGCAGCCGGAGCAGCCGGAGCAGCCGGAGAGGAGAGCGGGCGAATGGTGCTACACCGAGCACGGCGAGCTGCGCTTCGCGGCCCATACCGGGCCAGCCAGCCGCCAGCTGCGCTACCAGGGCCTGCCCGACGGCACGGTCGCGGTGCGGTTCGCGGACGGCCGCCCGTTCTACATCCTCGACCTGCGCACCGGCCAGGCCCGGGCGGAGCACGGCTGCGGCCGGGACCACTACCTGCTCAGCCACCGGGTGCTCGCGGCTGACCTGCTGGAAGAGGAGTGGCGGGTGCGCGGCCCGGCCAAGGATTACCTGGCCATTACCCGACTCACGCGCAAACCATTGCACCATGCGCCAATCCATCGCACCATGGACGGCAACAACGTGACATGAGTCACGCGCGCGCTCCCGCTCGCGGCTGGTGGCCAGGTGGTGGCGCGTGGCCGAACTCACGCAGGGAGACGACGCAATGGCGCACTCCGGCCCCGCACCCAGGCGCACCGGCACCTGGGTGTTAATCACTGTCCTCGTCCTCATCTCCATCCTGGGCACGCTCATCGTGCCGATCTACGCGCGCAGCAGCCCCTATCTCGGTGCGTTCCCGTTCTTCTACTGGTACCAGTTGCTCTGGGTGCCGTTCGTCGCGGTGCTGATGGCCATCTGCTACCTGTTGTCCACCCGGGGCAAGCGCCGCACCGCCAGCGGCCAGGTCCCCTCGGCCCGTGACGGCTCAGGGGAGGCCAGGTGAGCATCAACTGGGTCTCGTTCAGCATCCTGCTGGTCCTGTTCGCGGTCGTCGCGGTCGTCGGGTTCGCCGCGACGCGCTGGCGCCGCGCCGAGGACATGCTGCACCTGAACGAGTGGGGGCTCGCCGGGCGCGGCTTCGGCTCGTTCGTCACCTGGTTTTTATTGGGCGGTGATCTGTATACTGCCTACACCTTCATCGCGGTACCGGCCCTGGTCTTCGGCGCCGGTGCGGCCGGGTTCTTCACCCTCTCTTACACGATCATGGTCTACCCAATCGTGTTCATCTTCCTGCCCCGGCTGTGGTCGGTGGCCCGGGTCCATGGCTATGTGACCCCGGCCGACTTCGTCCGCGGCCGCTATGGGTCGCGTGGCCTGGCCCTGGCCGTGGCGTTCACCGGCATCCTGGCCGTGATGCCCTACATCGCGCTGCAGCTGGTCGGCATCCAGGCGGTGCTGACCGTGATGGGCATCGGCGGCAGCTCGTCGAACGCGTTCGTCAAGGACCTGCCGCTGATCATCGCGTTCCTGGTGCTGGCCGGTTACACGTTCGTGTCCGGGCTGCGCGCTCCGGCGCTGATCGCGTTCATCAAGGACACCCTGATCTACGTGATGATCATCGTGGCCATCATCTACATCCCGATGCGGGTCGGCGGCTGGCATCACATCTTCGGCGTGGCGGACACCCACCTGAAGGCGACCAACCCGAAGACCGGCAAGCCGAATGGCAGCCTCATCCTGGAGCCGGCCGGCGAGTGGGCGTTCGCCACCACGGCGCTGGGCTCGGCGCTGGCCCTGTTCATGTACCCGCACAACATCACCGGCACGTTCGCCGCCAGAAGGCGCAACGTGATCCGGCGCAACGTGGCCGCGCTGCCCGCCTACTCGGTGGTGCTCGGCCTGATCGCACTGCTCGGCTACGTGGCGCTGGCCACCCCCGGCGTGACCGGCCAGGTCAAGGCGCACGATTCGAACGCCCAGCTGGCGCTGCCGTTCATGTTCCGGGACATCTTCCCGAGCTGGTTCGCGGGCGTGGCGTTCTCGGCCATCGTGATCGGGGCCCTGGTACCGGCGGCCATCATGTCCATCGCGGCGGCCAACCTGTTCTGCCGCAACATCTGGAAGGAGTACATCCGGCCGAACGCGGGCGACGCCGAGCAGACCCGGGTCGCGCAGACCGCCTCGCTGGTGGTCAAGCTGGGCGCGCTGATGTTCGTGCTGTTCGTGAACACGACGTACGCGATTCAGCTGCAGCTGCTCGGCGGCATCTGGATCGTGCAGACGTTCCCGGCCATCGTGGCCGGCCTGTACACCCGGTGGTTCAACCGGTGGGCGCTGCTCATCGGCTGGGCGGTGGCCATGGTGTGGGGCACCATCGAGGCCTACCGGCTGCCCTCCCCGGGCAAGCCGGGCACCCACTTCGGCGCCTCGGCGGACACCCTCCCGCTGATCGGGCACACCGTGTACATCGGGCTCACCGGCCTGCTCATGAACCTGGTCATCGCGGCCCTGCTCACCCTGCTGTTCAACGCGCTCAAGGTGCCGGGCGGCACCGATGAGACGGCGCCCGAGCAGTTCGTGGCCGACCCGGAGCCGGCGACGGCCCCGCCGATCCCGGTCGTCGCCGGGGCGGCCGGCGGGACGGCGGCAGCCGACAGCGGCTGAGCCAGCACCGTGCCGGGGCCGGCCCCGCCCGGCCGGCCCCGGCACCATCCCGGCCCGCACCGCAGCTACCCGCCCGCACCCCCGCCGCGGCCACCCGGCTGCCGCGAGCTACTAGCTGGTAACCTCGCGGCATGACTGAGCGGAACCCGGGACCAGCCCGGCACGGCGGCACGCTGGCCCTGGCCGCGGCCCGCGCGCATGGCGCGGCTGCGATGTTCACCCTGTCCGGCGGCCACGTGTTCCCGCTGTACGACGCGGCCACCCACGCCGACCCGCCGATGCGCCTGGTTAACGTGCGGCACGAGCAGAGCGCCGTATTCGCCGCCGAGGCCACTGCCCGGCTGGCCCGCTCCCCCGGCCTGGCCGTGCTCACCGCCGGGCCCGGGGTGACCAACGGGGTGAGCGCCATCACCACCGCGTACTTCAACGGGTCACCGGTGGTGATCCTGGGCGGCCGCGCCCCGGACTACCGCTGGGGTTCCGGCAGCCTGCAGGAGTTCGACCACCCGGAACTGCTCCGCCCGGTCACCAAGCGGGCCTGGACCGAGCACGAGACGGCGAAGATCGGCGCCGGGGTAGCGGAGGCGTTCCGGCTGGCCGCCTCGCCGCACCGCGGGCCGGTTTTCGTGGACATCGCGCTGGAGGCGCTGTTCGGCCCGGCCGGGCCGGACACCGGCGACACCGCACTGGACCCGGCGCCGGCCGGGCCCGGATCCAGTGACCCGGCGGCCATCCAGCGGATCGCCGGCCTGCTGGCCACGGCCCAGCGCCCGGCGCTGGTGCTCGGCTCCGATGTCTGGGCGGGCCGCGCCGAGCAGGCCGCCCGGACCGCGGCCGAGGAACTCCGGCTGCCGGTGATCGCCAACGGGCAGGGCCGCGGCATCCTGCCGGCCGGCCACGAACTGCTGGTCACCCGGGCCCGGGCGGCCGCGTTCCGGCAGGCGGACCTGGTCGTGGTGGTGGGCACCGCGCTGGACTTCCGGCTCGGCTACGGCACCTTCGGCGGGGCCGACGGCACCGAGCCGGCCGCCGTCATCCACGTCATGGACGCCCCGGACCAGCTCGCCGGGCACACCCCGCTGGCCGCCTCGTACGCCGGCGACCTGGCCACGTTCTTCGACGGCCTGATCAGCCCGGCCAGCTGGCTGGGCCGGGCGGCCCAGCTGCCCTGGGAAGCCGATTGGCTGCCCCAGCTCGGCGCGGCGGCGGCCGCCGCGGTAGCCGCCGACAGCGCGCTGCTGGCCAGCGCGGCCAGCCCGATCCACCCGATGCGCATCTACGGCGAGCTGGCCCAGTTCCTGGACGACGACGCGGTGGTGATCGGCGACGGCGGCGACTTCGTGTCCTACGCGGGCAAGTACATCGAGCCGAAGCGGCCAGGTGGCTGGCTCGACCCAGGCCCGTACGGCTGCCTGGGCACCGGGCTCGGCTACGCTATCGGCGCCCGGATCAGCCGGCCCGCCGCGCAGACCGTGCTGCTGCTCGGGGACGGCGCGGCCGGGTTCTCGCTGATGGACGTGGACAGCCTGGTCCGGCACCGGCTGCCGGTCGTGATGATCTGCGGCAACAACGGCATCTGGGGCCTGGAGAAACACCCCATGCAGGCACTGTACGGCTACGACGTGGCCGCCGACCTGCAGCCGCAGTGCCGCTACGACGAGGTGGTCCGGGCGCTGGGCGGGGCGGGTGAGATGGTCACCGAGCCGGACGGCATCGCGCCGGCCCTGGACCGCGCCTTCCGCTCCGGCGTGCCCTACCTGGTCAACGTGATCACCGACCCGGCGGTCGCCTACCCGCGCAGCACTACCGGGATCTGACCACCGCTAGTCGATGATGGCAATCAGGTCGCCTTCCTGGACCACGTCACCCTCGGCTACGGCCAGCTTGGTGATCGTGCCGGGCTGCTCGGCCAGGACCGGGATCTCCATCTTCATCGACTCGAGGATGACCAGCGTGGTGCCGTCGGAGACCTGCTCGCCCTCGGCGGCGACCACCTTCCAGACGTTAGCCACCATCTCCGCGCGAACCTCGGCCACGTCTCCGTCCTCTCCCTCGATCCCCATTGTGCTGGTAACTGCTTACGGACGCAGCCGGCTCACCACCGACGTGTCGTAGCTGCCGCTGCTGAACACGTCGCTGTCCAGCAGGTCGGCATGGAACGGCAGGTTGGTCTTGAGGCCGCCGATCCGGAAGGACGCTACCGCGTCCCGGGCCCGGTGCAGTACCTGGTCCCGGTCCGCGCCGTGCACGCACAGCTTGGCCAGCAGCGGGTCGTAGAACGGGGTCACCTGGTTGCCGGCCGAGTACCCGGCGTCCACCCGGATGCCCGGGCCGGCCGGCTCGGCCCATTCGGTGATCGTGCCCGGGCTGGGCAGGAACCGGCGCGGGTCTTCCGCGTAGACCCGCAGCTCCAGCGCATGCCCCTGATACTGAACGCCCCCTGGAGAGAAACTGACGTCGCCGCCCGCCGCGATGCGCAGTTGCTGCTCGACCAGGTCGATGCCGGTGACCAGCTCGGTGATCGGGTGCTCGACCTGGAGCCGGGTGTTCATCTCCAGGAACATGAACTCGCCGGAATCGACGTCGAGCAGGAACTCGACGGTCCCGGCACCCCGGTAGCCGACCACCTGGCCGGCCCGGATCGCGGCGGCCTGCAGCCGGCCACGCAGTTCCGGGCCGACCCCGGGCGACGGGGTCTCCTCGGCCACCTTCTGGTGCCGCCGCTGCACCGAGCAGTCCCGCTCGCCGAGGGCCACCACCTGGCCGCTGGCCAGCCCGAGGATCTGCACCTCGACGTGCCGGGCCGCGACCACGTAGCGCTCCAGCAGGATGTCCGGGTTGCCGAAGAACCGCTCCGCGCGGGACCGGGCCGTGTCGAAGGCCGCGCGCAGCTCGGCATCGCCCGCGGCGGCGCTCATCCCGATCCCGCCGCCCCCCGCGGCCGCCTTGACCATGACCGGGTAGCCGATCACGGCCGCGGCGGCCACCGCCGCATCGGCGTCGGTCACCGGTTCGGCCGTGCCCGCGGCCACCGGCACCCCGGCCGCGGCCATCAGGTTCCGGGCGTTGATCTTGTCGCCCATCTGCTCGATAGCCGAGGGCGGCGGCCCGACCCAGGTCAGCCCGGCGGCCGTCACCCGCTGGGCGAACTCCGCGTTCTCGGACAGGAACCCGTAACCGGGGTGCACAGCCTGGGCGCCGGTGCGCCGCGCCGCCTCAATGATGGCCTGCTGGTCCAGGTAGCTGCGGACCGGCGGCGGCGGGCCGATCAGCACCGCCTCATCCGACTCGCGGACGAACGGGAGGTCCGCGTCGGCCTCGGAGTAGACCGCGACGGTCCGGATGCCCATCCGGTGCGCCGTGGCCAGCACCCGGCGGGCGATCTCGCCCCGGTTGGCGACCAGCAGCGATTCGATCACCGGGGCAGCCTACCGGCGCCCCGGGTAGCACCGGTCGGTGACCTTGCTCAGCGCCTCGACCACGCCCGGGTCGTACTCGGCCGCGGTGTCCAGCCGGAGCCGTTCCAGTGCTGCCGCGGACCGGTCCCGGTCCGCCGACCCGCCGACCAGGTCGTCGAACGCATTGGCGGCCCGGATGATCCGGCTGCCGACCGGTGGCTGCACCGGGCCGCCGCGCCACGGCAGGCTCTGGCAGCGGACGATCTCGGCCATCCGGTCGAGCACCCCGGCCTGCTCGATGACGCTGGCGCCCAGGCCGGCGATGCGCCGCTGGTCTTCCGGCGAGGCCAGCACGGTGGCCCCGCCCGGGATCGGCTGGGCCAGCGACAGCTGGCCGATGTCGTGCATCAGCGCGGCGTACTCGAGGTGCAGCAGTTCCGGCTCGCTCATGCCCAGCTCCCGGCCGACCGCGACGGCGAGCCGGCCCACCCGGTGCGAGTGCCCGTCCTCCACGTAGCCGCCGACCTCGGTGACCCGGGCCAGCGCGGCCACCGTCTGCAGGTAGGTGGACCGGATCCCGGCGTACCGGCGGAACGCGGTCTGGGTGACCAGCAGCGGCGCGATCAGCAGGGCCAGTGCCACCAGCCCCATCGCCTCGGCGGCCAGCGCGATCAGCACCGCGCAGGCACCGACGGCCGCGCCCAGCGGCAGCTGGATCCGCACCTCTCGGCGATGGCTTCCCCGATCCGCCGGGCGCCCCGGTAGGACCGGGCTGAGGTCATCGAGTCTAACGCGTCCGCGACCGCGATCACCCGGGCGAACTCCGGGATCTCGTCTCCGGCCAGGCCCATCGGGTAGCCCTGGCCGTCGATCCGCTCGTGGTGGGGCATGATGCCGTCCAGCGCCTCGGTGAGGAAGCCGATCTGCCGGACGATCTCCAGGCCGCGCATCGGGTGCAGCTGGATGGCGGCCAGTTCCTCCTCGGTGAGCGGTCCGGTCTTCTGCAGCACCCGCGTCGGCACGCCCAGCTTGCCCACGTCGTGCAGCTTGCCGGCGTACCTGATGGCGGCCACCCGTTCCGCCCCCATGCCGATCTCGCGGGCCAGCATGGTGGCACCCCCGGAGACCCGCTCGCTGTGCCCGCGGGTGTAGAAGTCCTTCGTCTCGACCGCCTGGCAGAGCGCGGCCATGGTGGCCGAGTAGGCGCCCTCCTGGGCGGCGAACTGGCCCATCGCCCACCGGGCCACGAACAGCGGGATGAGCACCAGGACCGCCGCGAACGCGCCGACCAGGTCCCACAGCGCCGCGATGAGCAGGCCGAGCGTGGCATAGCCCAGGTCGGACACGAGCAGCAGCGGGAGGTGCAGGTCCAGCCGCCCGCGCTGCGGAGTGGCCGCGGCCGGCGGGAGCAGCAGCAACATGCCCCAGAGCAGGCCGTGGTTGACCGCGACGTGCACCGCCGCAGCCACGGCGAACGACAGGATGACGGCCGGGAACCAGTTCGGCCTGGGCACCCCGACGTGGCCGCCCAGGGCCAGGTAGGCCTGGCCCGCCGCGAACGCGCTCAGCGCATTCATCGCCCCGTTGAAAGCCCGCTCGCGCAGCCCGCCGCGGCTGCACGCTCCCCCCTCGCAGTCGCCACTCAGGGTAACGCCATCACCGCTATTCGCGTAGCCCTCATGACCGATATCTACAATCAGTAGAAACCACGGACAGAGAGTGACACTTTGTTGGGAGTGCGATTGGCCGCGGGAGCGGCGGTTACTCAGCGTGCGACTGTGCGGGTAACTCGGAGATCTCGATTGTCGCCCGGACTTCCTGGATCCGGGTCAGCACCTTGATCCGCAACCCCTCGGGTACCACGTCGTGGCCGCAGCTCTTGTGCACCAGCCGCTTGACCGCCTCTTCCAGGCCGTACTCGCGCAGGCAGGGGCCGCACTCGTCGAGATGCTGCCGGATCTTCGCCTTGCCGTCGTCGCCTAGCTCCCCGTCCAGGTAGGAGTAGACGCGATCCAGCACCTCGGTACACGGGGTCTCGTGTGGTTTGCCACAGCTCATGACCTGTCCGCCCCCAGCTCGCCGTTGGCCTGGGAAGCCTGCTCCTCTGGAGCCGGTCCGGTCCGGTTGACGCCGCGATCAGCCGCGTAATCCTGCAGCATCTCGCGCAGCTGCCGGCGCTCGCGGTGCAGCCGCGACATCACTGTGCCGATCGGCGTGCCCATGATGTCGGCAATCTCCTTGTACGCGAAGCCCTCCACGTCGGCGAGGTAGACCGCGATGCGGAAGTCCTCCGGCAGGGTCTGCAGCGCGCTCTTGATGTCCGAGTCAGGCAGTCGCTCCAGCGCTTCTGCCTCGGCTGACTTCAGCCCGGACGAGGTGTGCGAGGCGGCCCTGGCCAGCTGCCAGTCCTCGACCTCCTCGGCCCCGGACCGCTGCGGCTCCCGCTGCTTCTTGCGGTAACTGTTGATGAACGTGTTGGTCAGGATGCGGAACAGCCAGGCCTTCAGGTTGGTGCCCGGCTGGAACTGGTGGAACGACGCGTACGCCTTAGCGAACGTCTCCTGGACCAGATCCTCGGCATCCGCCGGGTTCCGCGTCATCCGCAGCCCAGCTGAGTAGAGCTGATCCAGGTAAGGCAGCACGTCGTGCTCGAAGCGCTCGCTGCGCTCCTCGAGTGTTTCAGTTACCGGACCCACCCCCTCGGTGATCACCCGCACCGGCTGTCGGACAGCATCGTATGGGCGGGAGGATACATCCCCGGGCAAGGCTGGCTCGAAGCGAGGCAGCTGGAGTGGATTGGCGCGCGGTGCGCAGTTGGCTACAACCACGCCGTGTGCAACAGACCGTCCATCGGCTTCATTCCGCCCCCGGACCTGGGACCTGGCCATCAGGTCAGGTGAGGCTGCGGCGCGGCGGGGAACATCTCAGGAGGAAGGACTGCGCGGGCATCCGGCGCGGCACGGCGACAACGCCCGCGCTGGATGGAGTCATGGTGGCGGCCAGTATCACTCCGGCAACCAGTGCAACCAGTGCAACCAGCCCGCTCGGTGTTCTCGGTTCCAGCTCACTCACGGCCTACTGGCGATTCCAGCGGGCGGTCGCGGCGGCTCAGCTGCGCGCCTGGCTGCCGCCCCGGGGACGGGTGCTGCTGGATATCTCCGGCCCGCGGTCCAGCGTCGCCGCCCAGGCCGCCGCCTCTGGTTACACGGTCATTCGCGTCTTCCCGCCGGCCACTTATCTCGTCGGCGAGGCGGGGCCCGCCGCAGGCGGGTTCCTGCCGAGCGGGCGTTCGGCGCGAAGCGGCGATCGGGGGCCGGGGGCTCCGGGGGTAGTCCCCCGGGGAAGCAGAGCGGGGGGTCGCCCCCCCGGGCAAATAGTGCCGGTGGTGGCCGATCCGGTCCGGCTCTCCTTTCTGGCCGACGGCACCGTGGACGGGGTGATCGCCGAAGACGGTGCGTTGTCCGCCTACCTGATGGCCGAGGACATCGCGGCCGATATCAGCCGGGTGCTCCGGCCCGGCGGCCAGTTGCTGGCCTGCGTGGACTCACTGGTGCTCGGCATGTCCATCCTGGCTGAGCAGCATCACTGGGCCGAGCTGACTGACCTGCCGCAGGCCGAGGTGGTGCTGATCCCCTGGCCGGATGGCCGGATCACCCGGTGCTTCGGCCCTGAGCAGCTCACCGACCTGCTCACCGAGGCGGGGCTGGAGGTGAGCTGGATCCGCCCGCGCACCGTGCTGTCTCCGTCCATGGTTGATCACGTGCTGCGCAGGGAACCCGGTGCCATCACCCGGCTGGTCCGCGCCGAGATGGCGGCGGGCCAGGAGGAAGGACCCACCACCGGCGGCAGCGGGTCGTTCGGCATGTACCTGCTGGCGGCGGCGCGCAAGCCGGGCTGACCGGCTGGAGTATTCCTAAGCCCGCGCGCGGAAGAAAACTCGTCCATATCCCAGCTCTGCCGTGACGCCGGCCTCTGAGGCAACGAATGCCGCCGGGGAAGAAAATCCCGCGTTTCCCAATGCGTCTAAAATTTCCTGTTGCGTATAGCATCGTTCCTGGACGATGCTGGTGCGCCGCTCCCAAGCGCTACCATTTGGAACAAACCAGACCAACTCTGTCGTGGCCAGCTTTTCCACCGCGTCGAAAGATCCGCGCACCAGGGAAACACTATCGTCGTTCACGGTCGCGGTCCATGTATGAAGGTCGAGTCTCCAGGCATCTTCCAGATTCATATCGAACACGAATAAACCACTCGGTTTAAGCGCCGCGCGGGCACCGCAAAACGTAGCTTGCAGGTCTTGGAGTGTCAGCAGGTGGTTCAAAGAGTCGAACGTGGAAACAGCGGCATCGAATTCTTTCTTGAACTCTAACCGCCTGACATCCTGGACCACGAAGGTAGCGTCCGGAAGCTGCGAGCGGGCGATTTCGATGAGTGCCGAGGAACTGTCGACCCCGGTGACCCGATATCCCCTTTCGACGAACTCGCGTGTCACATGTCCTGAGCCGCAGCAAACATCCAACACCTTACAGCCCGCGGGCACGTCAGAAAAGAATAAGCGCTCGAGCGCTGGTTTGGCCGCCGGCAGATACCAGTTGTTCCAATATCTGTCGTACATGCCTGCAATGCTGTCGTATGAGGAACTCACGGATGCGTTGTCGCCCTTTCCTGGTTAGCCTTGCTTTGTACGCCGCCGTGTACGGGAGTCTCGCTCACGCGGGAACGAAGTTGGACGACGGCTTTCACGATCTGTACAACCTTTCGTTTTCCGGAGCTCATCAGTGCTTTGAAAACTGGGAACAAACTCATCCTGACGATCCTCGCGGCCCAGTGTTTGACGCCGCCGCGTATCTCTTTGCGGAATTTAATCACCTGCACATCTTAGAGGCGCAGTTCTTTGTCAACAATAAAACTTTCGAAGGCCGCCAATTGCAACCGGATGCGGAAATTAAACGAAAGTTCTACCAGGCTCTGGATCGCGGCCAGGCCCTGGCGGACGCGCGGCTCCGTACCAATCCCGATGATGAGATCGGAATGTTTGCCACCGTTTTGCGAATGGGACTGAATGCCGACTATCTTTCTCTGATAGAACGGCGTGATTTCGATGCTCTGAAGGTGACAAAAGAAGGGCGCGCCCTGGCGGAGCGCCTGGTTACTCTTCACCCGGACTGCTACGACGCGTATATTGCGATAGGAGTCGAGAATTACCTGCTGAGTTTGAAGCCGGCGCCCGTCAGATGGCTTCTGCGTGCGACGGGAGCCCAAACCGACAAAGACGAGGGCATTCAGAAATTGAAGTTAACCGCCGCGCACGGTCATTATCTTCAACCCTATGCGGAACTTCTTCTCTCGGTTGCTGCCTTGCGAGATGACAACCATGCGCAAGCCCGCAAGCTCTTGTCCGACCTCTCTACCCGCTTCCCCGGCAATCCGCTTTACCGGCAGGAACTGAATAAAATCCCCGATTGAGAGCTGGGAGAATGAAGCAGCGGGTTGGACCCATGGAGCACTCGCAATTCGATGTTTGCGTCGTTGGCGGAGGCCCTGCTGGCCTGGCGGCTAGTATCGCTTTGGCGCGGACCGGGCGCAGCATCGTCGTAGTGGATCATTCGCTTCCACCGATCGATAAGGCTTGTGGCGAAGGGCTGATGCCGGACAGCCTTGCCGCTTTACAGGAACTGGGGATCACGATTCCCTATGACGCGGGCTACCGCTTTCGCGGCATCTGTTTCCGCGACGCAACCTGCTCCGTTGCGGCGGAGTTTCCTACTGGCACAGGTCTCGGATTACGGCGCACTGTGCTTCATTCGATGCTCGTGCAAAGAGCGGAAGAGGCCGGAGTGAAGCTTCTGTGGGGAATTCACGCTGCCATTTCCGCAGACGGCAACGTTGCCGTTAACGGACAGGAGCTGCGTAGCGAATGGGTGGTGGCCGCGGACGGACAAAATTCGCGGACGCGAAACACCGTTCGTCTTGATGCAGCCGTCCAGCAAACAAAGCGTTACGGGTTTCGGCGTCACTATCGTGTCTCTCCATGGTCCTCCTATGTGGAAATCCACTGGGGCCACCACTGCCAGGTCTATGTAACTCCGGTGGCTCCGGACGAAGTTGGGATCGCTCTCATTTCCAGAGATCCCCACCTCCGTCTCGATCAGGCGATTCATGGTTTCCCCGAAATAGAAGGCCGGCTCCGTGGCGTCCCCCATGCCTCGCGCGAAATGGGTTCGTTATCCGTATCGCGCAAATTGGCAAACGTCCACACCAGGCGACTGGCTCTGATGGGGGATGCTTCCGGGTCAGTGGATGCGGTGACCGGAGAGGGGCTTGGGCTCTCGTTCCGGCAAGCGCTCGCTTTGGCTCACGCCATCGATTCCAAACAGCTCAGTCACTACGAAGCGGCGCACCGCGATGTGTTCCGGCGTGTTCGAGCGATGTCGCGGTTGCTCCTGATGCTGGATCGTCACCCTGGACTACAACGCCGCGTCTTGGACGGTCTTTCCCAACACCCCGCCGTGTTCTCCTCATTGCTCGCCTTTCATGTGGGACAAAAGGATATCGGCGATTTGCTGGGATGGGATCTCCTCAGTTTCTGCCGGGCGTTTTTGGCTGGCTAGTGCTCTCCAAACTGCGAGCTATTGTTGATGGAGGCGAGCCGTGATACTGTGAGGCTTCCCAGGGCGGCTCGCTTCGGGAAGGCCGGGAGATCACATGCGTTTAGCTCGCGCCAGGCGCGGAAACGGCAACATGGACAAGATCCAGACAACACTCGAGTCAACACTGGAAAGCGTTGATAAGGCCGAAGCGCTGGTTATGCGCGAGGCCGCGAACCTCGGCTTTGAAGACGACGATCAACACCAGATAGGCATGGCGGTACGAGAATGTATGGTCAACGCCGTCGTTCACGGGAACCGCTACAACAAGAAGAAGTCCGTTCACCTCGACATTGAAGCCTCCGGCGGCGAATTGGCAGTCACAATAGGCGACGAGGGCGAGGGCTTCGACCTAAGCTCGTTACCAGACCCGACCTCTCCGGAAAACCTTCTGCGTCAATCGGGGAGAGGGATTCTCCTGATTCGGGCATTCATGGACGGCTTCGATATGCATCCACGCCCGGGCGGCGGAACCGAAGTTCGTTTGGTAAAACAAGCGCCTAAGGCTTAGAGTTTCATAAGGCTTTCGATATGCTAAATTCACGAACCCGAGGAGGAGAGAAGTGAGTGTAAAGCTGACAACCCGTCAGGTCGGGGATGTCACGGTCGTCGACGCAGCCGGACGGATCACCCTGGGCGAGGGCGCAAGCGCTTTCCGCGACAGGATCCGCGATTTGGCGGCAGGCGGCCAGAAGAAGATTCTCTTGAACCTCGGCGAAGTAACCTACATCGATAGTTCCGGTATAGGGGAACTGGTCTCGGGATTCACCACCGTCACGAATGGCGGCGGCCGGCTTAAGCTGGTCGGTCTTTCGAAACGCGTGAAAGACCTTCTGCAAATCACGAAGCTTTATACGGTGTTCGACGTATACGACGACGAAGCCGCGGCCGTCCGAACCTTCGCGAGCTAATCAAATATCCAGGCGGATGGCGCCCGGGCGCTGAAAATTGCGCTGACTGAGATAAGTGACAGAAAGATTGCACTCTATCTGCGTCAAAGCGTGACGATATGATTTCAGTGTCCGCCCCATCTGGCATAATTGCCCCGCCTACCAAAATCCAGCTGATCGAACTTTTGGTCGCGGACGAATTCACCCTGGTCTGTGAAGGCCTTTGGTGCGATCTGCAACGCAATACCCGGGTTCCGGGTTGTGTCGCAAGTCAACACCGCTACCGCAGCCTTAGCTGAGATTCAAAGACTCGAACCGGCCGTCGCGCTTCTAGACCTCGGCCTGTCTGACCTTGCAGCTACGGAAGTCATCCGCACCGTCCGCGAAAAGGGCTACCGCACCCGGTGCGCCATCTTGTCCGTCCGTAAGGATCGCAAGACGGTGCTCGAAACCCTGCGCATCGGCGCCTGCGGGTTCGTTCTGAAAAGTTCCACTTCCGAACAAATGGCCGAAGCCCTAAGCCAGTTTGTCCAGGGGGGGATCTACGTTTCTCCGCAGATCGAGGTGATGTCGTTGTTCGGTGAGAGCAACTCCCGTCATTCGGAAAACGATCCCATCGATAGCCTGAGCAGCCGTGAATTTCAGGTCTTCTCACTGCTGGTCGAAGGCATTCGGGCAAAGGAAATTGCCGCGCGCTTGTCCCTTAGTCCCAAGACCGTCGACACCTATCGTTCGAGTTTGATGCGTAAGTTGGACATTCACGACGTCGCTGGTCTGGTCAAATTCGCGATCCGGCGTGACTTGGCTGACACCCGAGCCTAGCGGATCCGGTTGAGCGTATCCACTTCCATAACGTATCTAAAATGGCTGGAAATGATACGCTAGTGGTTGCTCAACCAGTTAGAAAGGCAGTTCTCCGTTTGACCCGTCACGATTTAAAGGAGCAGCTTAAGCACGACAAGTTCACCGATTCCGTTGCCAATGTAATGGAGTTCTACGGCGACCGAACAGCCGCACGGTGATTCGTTGGACCATTATCGCCGTTGCGGTTGCTGTTCTGGTGGGAGCCGCTATCTGGTACGCGTCGTACCAAAGGCAGATTCGGCGGCAGAACCTGGAAACTGCATTTGCGGTTGCCACAACCCCGGTCGGAGCTGCCAGCCCCTACGCCAAAACGTTCCCGAACGAATCCGCAAAACGCGACGCCGAGATAAAAGCATTCTCCGAGGCGGCCGCCAAGGACGGCGACAGCAACGAAGGTTTGATTGCCCGCTATTATCGTGGGAACGCTCAAAGCGCAGCAGGATGCCAAGGGCGGCGAAGCGGATCTGAAGAAAGTTGCGGACTCCAGCTGTGATTGTTCCGCCCTGGCGAAGGTTGCTCTGGCGCAGCTGTATGTAGGCGAGAATCGGTCAGCGGATGCGCAGGATCTGTTGCGCGGGCTGATCAACAAGCCGAACAGCCTGGTGTCGAAAGATCAGGCCCAGATCTTGCTCGCGCAACTCGAACAAACGACAAACCCGAAGGACGCGAAGAAGATTCTGCAATCGTTGAAAACGCCGAACGAAGATCCGGTCGTCGCTCGGGCGGCTGACCAGCTTTCGGCCCAGATGGCGAAATAACGTTCCATGTTGGGCCGACTCCGCCTTGGTCCCCAGAACCTGCGAGGACGGCGTTTCCCCGAGCCTTCGCATCCCTATCGCAACGATTTTCAGCGGGACCGCGACCGCATCATCCACTCCCGAGCCTTTCGCCGCCTTGAAGGCAAAACTCAAGTCTTCGCGGCGGGTCTTTGTGACCACTTCCGAAACCGCCTCACCCACACAATTGAGGTGTCGCAGGTAGCCCGGACTGTAGCAGTCGCCCTGCAGCTCAACGAAGAGTACACCGAAACATTGGCTCTCGCGCATGACTTGGGGCATCCGCCCTTCGGGCATAGTGGGGAAAAAGAACTCGATCGTCAGATGCGCGCGTTCGGCAGCGGCTTCGAACACAATAGCCATGCGTTGCGCATCGTCGATGTTCTCGAGGAACGCTATGCCCGGTTTGATGGCCTGAATCTGACGCTGGATGTTCGCGAAGGCGTCTATAAGCATTCGCGCGAGCTTCTCGCCACGGACGATCCCAACTTGAGCGATCTACTGCCTGGATTGAGACCGGTCCTGGAGGCGCAACTGCTCGATGCCGCCGATGAGATCGCCTACAGCACGGCTGACCTGGACGACGCCTTCTCCGCAGGCCTCATATCGATTGAGGACATCGCTGCCGCCGTTCCGGTTTTTGCGGAACTAACGGAACAGATCGACACTCAATTCCCCGGAGCAACCCCCCGCGTTCGATTCTGGGAGATCCAGCGGCAGCTCGTCAATATCCTGAGTGGCGGCTTGATCGAAGGCACCGTCGCTGCATCCAATGCCTCGGGAGCGCAAACACTGGACGACGTTCGATCGCTCGATCGCCGCATCGCCATCATGACTCCTGAGTCGGCCGTTCTGATCAAGCAACTGAAAGGGCTGCTGGTGACGAACGTGTACTCGAACGAACAGCTTGTGAAAGAACGTGCCGCCGCCGTGGTCAAAGTCGGAGAGCTGTTCCAACATTTCGTGGAGCGTCCAGAGCACATTTCAGCGGGCTACCGCGAAAGCTTGGCCCATACGCCGCTACACCGGGTCATTTGCGATTACATAGCTGGTATGACGGATACGTATTTTCTACGCACATACGATACGCTGCTGCATTCCCGCTAATCGCGCGCAACGGAGCTCGATAATTCCGCTCGCCGCACGACATAGATCTTCTCCAGCTGGCGGCAAATTTCGGCCGCCACGCGTTCCGGCTTTTCTTCCTCGTCCAAATCGACTTCGACTTTGATATACAAATCCACTCGCTTCATCTTCGTTATTGCTTCTGGCCAAAGTGTACCGTGAGGGCCTGACGTCAACCGGATATGATGCTCGCTGATGCAGACTCTGTTCCGGCAGGCTTGGCGCTCATGGAAAAGCGCCAAGGGTGTTGCCCTGCTCGCAGTCCTTGCTCTTGCGGTTGGAATCGGTTCCGCGGTAGCGATCTATACGGTCGCAAGCGCGGTCCTGTTTAAGCCGCTGCCCTTTGAGCAAGGCGAGCGCTATGTCGTGCTTTACGCCGCGCAAAAAAGCGAGCCTCCGGACAGGATGTCCAGTTCCACCTATCGCGACCTGCTTACATACAAAGCGCGGGCCCACAGCTTTGATAGATTCGGCTGGTTCGCTGTGCTCGGCGATTTCAACCTGACCTCGCCGGGACAGCCTCAGCACATCCATGGCGTCGAGGTGACACCGTCTCTGGTAAACGGTCTTGGTGTGAAACCGGTGCTCGGGCGCTGGTTTAGCGATCGCTCACAGGAGCCTGCGGACCTTCATACGGCCGTGATCTCGGAAGCGTTATGGAAACGGCTCGGTTCGGATCCGCGCATCGCGGGCAAAAGCATCGATTTGAACGGAAGCTCTTATACGGTGACCGGGGTGGCCCCGGCTTGGTTCCGCCTTGTTGCAATGGGCGTGGGACCCTGGCTGGCTCCAGAGGATGTCTGGATTCCCATCGATCCGCATGGTGCGGAACAGGATGACGCGCACAGCATTTATCTCGCATACTGCCGTCTGCGCCCCGGCGTGACACTCGCGCAGGCATCGTCGGAACTTAAAGCGCTCGCCGTCCAGATCGCGCGCGAGTCGCCTGCCCATCATCTGCCCGGCTACACGGCGCGTGTGCGCAGCCTTCATGAACTCGTTGCGTCCCAGATCCGTCCTGCTTTGCTGCTGCTGCTTGGGGCCGCTGGCCTTCTGCTGCTGATTACATGCGCCAACGTTTCCGGCTTGCTGGTCGCGCGATCGGTTCAACGGGCAAAAGAAACGGCGATACGCGTCGCCCTCGGCGCAGGGCGCACACAGTTGGGCCTGCAGTTCTTCTTCGAAGGTTTGTTGATCTCGGCGGCAGGCGCGGTGGTCGGCGTGCCCGCTTCGTATGCGCTGGTTCATTCTATGCTGGTCCTGGCGCCTCAATACATTCCCCGGGCTGACGAAGTCCGCATCGACTGGCGCGTGCTGCTATTTGCGATTGCAGTTGCCTGCGTTTCCGCTATTCTCTCGAGTCTTGCGCCTTTATGGCAGGCACTCCGCACCCAGCCCAATGAAGCCTTGACGGAGGGCGTACGAGCTTCCGCCGGACTCCGCAGTCGAAGACTATCTCACTCCCTGGTCGTTCTGGAGATCGCGCTGGCTTTAACGCTGTTATCGGCAGGCACGTTGCTCCATGGCCAGCTCGAATCTTTATTACATCTGTGGCCAGGCTTCGAGGCAAAGAACCTCTTGACGTTTCAATTGCAAGCGTCGAACGTTCAGTATTCGGATGAGAAGACCATCGCTCCGTACCAGCGTCGAATTCTGGCGGGAATTGAAGGAATACCTGGGGTAGAGAGCGCGGCTCTTTCGTCGCAATTGCCGTTGGAGGGCTGCTGCTTTAACGCGCCTATCATCTCCGACGACAATCGGCAGCAGTCCCGCACTCTCCGGGCCATCGATTTGAATCTCGTCAGTTCAGCTTATTTCCGGGCGATGAGGATCGAGCTTGTTTCCGGCCGTTTCTTGAACGACCACGACTCGACCGAGCATCCCATCCACATTGTGGTGAATCAGTCCGCGGTGAAGCAGTTTTGGCCGAGTGGAAGTCCGGTCGGCGCAACCGCACACGCCGGTGGTGAACAAGGAGATCAGCTTCAGGTAGTTGGCGTTGTTAAAAACGTTCAGAACGATCAGTTAGACAAGGCGCCTGCGCCTGAGATGTACTTGCTGAGCACCTTCGGCGTGGTGAATCCTATGCACTTCGTTGTTCGATCGCGGCTGGCGGAAAGCTCGCTCGTGCCGAAGATACGAAGTGTCATTCGGGCAATCGACCCGGCTCAACCGATTTATGACGTAGTGTCCATGCCGGAGATTGTCGAAAGTTCCGTCACTGTGCAACGCGGCACTTCTTTTCTCACCAACTTCTTCGCGGCCGGCTCATTGCTGATGGCGATGCTCGGAGTCTATGGGGTCTTGTCCTACGCCGTTCGCCAAAGAACGGTTGAGATGGGAACCCGCATGGCCATGGGCGCTCTTCCCCGAAATCTGATGGGCCTTGTCCTGGGAAACGGCTGGAAGCTTGGTGCTTGGGGTATTGCGTTGGGCGCAGGCGGTGCTGGTGCGGCGGCGTGGCTTCTAATGAATCAGTACAGCCTCGTCAATGTTCAGGGTTCGTCTTTTTTATATCCCGTTGCGATTGTCGGCGTGGTCATCACAATGGCTTCGTTCTTCCCAAGTTGGCGGGCGACACTGTTATCGCCGATGGTTGCGATTCGCGATGAACAGGAATCCGTGTGGCACAGCACGAAGCGCAACGTCCGTTCCGCGATGGACACATTCTCAACCCCTGCGCCATCATCGTACGATGCCCTGCTAAGCGCCGAAACCACTCTGCTGACGGAGTTCGTTGAAGCCGCGCGCCGGGCCGAATCATTCGAAGAAGCCCTTCGAGCCGCTCTCACGATCTTGTGTAAGCAGATGAAGAGTGAATCCGCGCTGCTTCTTGAATACAACGGCGCGGATCTGTATCGCTGCGTCTCGGCGAGCCCTGCCCCCAGCTCTTTATCGCTTCCCTCCCGCGGTTTTCTGTTGGGCCGGATGCGATTCTACACACTCCCGTTCCCGATAAGCGAAGAAGATCTTCAAACTTGGTTGAAGTGGGCCGAGTTAGAGCGGCCTGCTCATCGCGCTGAAATAGAGCAGCTCCGAGACGTGCGCGCGAGACTGGCTGTTCCGCTGCGTACGCGGCACGAGATTCTTGCAATCCTGTTGCTTGGCCCAAAGCAGGGAGGCGAGCCGTACACGTCTGCGGACAAACGCATTCTCCGAGCCTGCGCGGAACAACTCGCCCTGATGCTGGAGAACGGGCGCTTAAATACCCGGATCGTCGAACAGGAAAAGCTTCGCCGCGACGTCGCGCTTGCGGTCGAGGTGCAGAAACGCTTGTTGCCCGAAAGGTTTCCGGAAACGGATATCGGAGAGCTTGCCGCGTACACGTTACCGGCGCGAAGTGTCGGCGGCGATTACTACGACTTCATACAGACTGGAGATCACCGGATCGGTATCGCGGTTGCCGATGTCGCGGGTAAGGGCGTGGCGGCGGCGCTCATCATGTCGGTCCTACAGGCTTCATTGCGTATCCTGTCTTCCCAAGGCGATATCTCGTTGCCGGATCTTGCCGCGAACATGAACCGCTTCCTTCACCGCTCCACTGGATCCAGCAGCTACGCGACGTTTTTCTATGCGCAGGTGGACGAAAGAACGCGCGAGCTTCGATACGTGAATGCCGGTCACAATCCGCCATTCTTGCTGCGCAGAGAACCCGATTCCATCGAAGCGCTGACACAAGGCGGCATGATCATCGGCATGTTCCCTCAAGCCGCGTATGAGGAAGGCACCGTGCAACTCCGTCCGGGAGACGTGCTCATCGTGTTCACCGACGGCGTGACGGAAGCCCTCAACCCGGGCGAAGAAGAGTTCGGAGAAGAGCGCCTGCAGATGCTTCTTCGAAGTGTTTCGCATTTACCCGTCAAAGAAATGTCCAGACACATTTCGGAACACTTACGTGATTGGATCGGCACGGCGGACCAGCATGACGATCTCACATTCGTGGTTCTAAAAGTCGAGTAGCTGGATAATGTTGGAAGCGAATGACTCCTCCCGTTCTTTGTAAAATCTGCGGCAAGCGTCGTGCGAAACGTGCCTGCCCCGCCGTCCACGGCGACATCTGCACCCTCTGCTGTGGCACAGAGCGCGAGGTATCGCTATCCTGTCCCCTCGAATGCGAGTACCTTCAGGAAGCGCATGAGCACGAGGATCCCATTGCCATTCCGGAAAGCGAGTTATCGAATCCGCAAGTCAACGTCACGGAAGATTTCATCGCCAGCCACGAAGAGCTTGTCCTGTTTTGCGTGTACTCGTTGTTGCAAACGACGTTGCGGACACCCGGCTCTGTCGATTCCGATGTGCTCGCCGCGTTGGAAGGGCTGATTCAAACACATCGGACACTGGAATCAGGTCTTGTTTACGAAAGCTTCTCGCCGAATCCACTCGCGGCCTCAATCCAGCGCGGATTCTCCGCCTCGCTTACCGATTACCAGAAGTTGCGCGGAGAACGGCAAGACTTGCCTGAAGTTCGTAATTCCGAAATTCTGGCGACGCTCGTGTTCTTGCACCGCGTCGGCCAGCAGAATCAGAACGGCCGTCCGCGAGGACGCATGTTTGTAGATTTGTTGCGTCACATGACGCCCGACACGCCGCTGGACGAACGCGCTCCCAGTCTCATTATTTAGAAAAGGAACGGTTACCCTGAAAGCCCGACTGCTCAGTACCAAAGAACTCGCACCGGAAGTCCGTCACTTCGAATTCGAGGTGCCGGATGTCTCCGAATTCGCATTCGCGGCAGGCCAGTTTATTTCGGTGATCCGCACCATCGAATCGAAAGAGATTACACGAGCTTACTCGATTGCCTCATCCCCGGGCGGCAATCGATTTGCGCTCTGCCTCAACCGCGTTGCGGACGGGTTGATTTCGCCCTATCTGTTCAATTTGACTCCCGGCGAAGAAATCGAGATCCACGACCCGCTTGGCTACTTCATGTTGCGGCATCCCGGTCACCGTGTGGTATTCGTCGCCACCGGCACGGGCATTGCGCCTTTCCGCTCCATGCTTCTGGAGCATCTGCCCAAGTTCGAATCGCGCGTGACGTTGCTGTTCGGTGCGCGGTATGAACACGGTTTGATTTACCGCCAGGAGTTAGAGCAACTAGCCGCGCAACATCCACATTTCAATCTCCTGATGACGATTACTCGTCCTACAGAGAGCTGGGCTGGGCGAACAGGCCGTGTACAGGCTTATTTGGAAGAAGCGCTCGATCTGGCCAGCCACGACCCAAGCACGATCGATGTTTATATTTGTGGACTGAAAGAAATGGTCGACGATGTGCGGCGCGATTTAAAATCTCGCGGGTTCGACCGCAAGCAGATCATCTATGAGAAGTACGATTAGCATCTGGTAGATCATTGCTGAGGTTGCGACTGCGGCCCATCTGGGCAGTGATGTGTCCCGGCAGGCAAGAAAGCGCGGGTGTCGCATCCAAAACCACTGACAAAGGCGCAATCCAAGCGAGCCTTACAGGCGCGGTTTCAGGATGACGTACGGAACGTGATTCTGTGAAAAAAGGGAACGCCTCTTACTTCGGTAGAAGGGTGGAGCGTGATCACCTGTCACGACGAACACAGTCGGACGCAGAGCCGGGTCTGCCGCGATGGTAGCAATGGTTTCATTCACTCGCCGCACCAAGGTATGCCACGCGCACACCGTGCTATCCTCCGCAAGCAATGGTGCACTATCACAATCCCTCCCACTTATTGCCAAACGCGTCGGATCGACAGGCAGATGGGAATCAAGAGTCATCCAATGAAGGAACTTAGGATGCTCTGGCGAAGTATTTAGTATCTGTCCGTGTACATATCCGGCGATATCCGCGTCGCATGTTCCCACGAATCCGCCAACACACGTCCGCATGCCCAGCGCAGTGAGCTGCGGCGCAAACAGAATCTTTTTAAATCCAATCCGCGGGAACCAGTTATCACGGCCGTACATGCTCGGAGTAAATCCGTGGATGCCAACCGTATCGTATCCAGCAGCCGCAAATCGCGCCGGATAGCAACTGTTCAACTCTTCTCCGGTAGCGTTCTCGGGTCCACCGCTAAACAGATTTCCGCAAAGGTCGCGACTCTCTCCGAAAATCGTATTTCCGACGAAGGGAACCGATCCCTCGTCCACCACATACTTTCGAAGGACCTCTGCTCTCGAGAAAGACGCCGCAAGCGAGCCCCGGAGTGCACTGTCGTGCATCAGTCCCCAGGACTCCACGGTGATCAACACAAGGTTCGGCCTTTTTGACCACAGTGCGTCACTCCACAACGGAGGCAGATGCGACATAGGCGATTCGATCGGCTGCGAGGCGACAGTAAGTTGGCCGAACATCACCGAAACAAATCGGTAGGCAATTCCGGAGCATGGAACGCGTACAACCAGAGTCCGGGCGCTGCTCTCATCACATCCCTTCACACAGCTGTACTGGCCTTCCGCCACCCCGCAGACTAACGCAGCCGCGCACACAAACAGGATTCCTGCTGCTGCCGTCTTCCTTCGCTGAAGCTTCCACGTTAGATAGCAGACGGCAGTCAAGACTGCCGCAACGTATGCTCCCAAAGCAGTTACATACCAAGCTAACCTTTCGTGCGGCAGAACAGACAAATAGTGCAGCGAGCGAACGGCGTCATTTGGTTCAAAGTAAAAAGTGTGTGCAATGGGCGCGAAAAGGTCTGCGATCAAAGCGCTCGCCAACAGAATCAATACCGGCCAGAATCTCCACAGCGCGTAGATCGCGACTAGAACCCCAAACTCTAAGTTGAGAAAACCTCGCTCCATCGAATGCCCGAACAGCAGCCGAAAAGCCAGATTAGGAAGGACCAAAAGGAGAACTAGGCACAAAACCGCATCTAGAACTCCCGTATAGGCCGGTTGTTCGGACACAGCCGAAGGTCTTGCACTAGCTATCGGAATTGACTCCAAAGTGGAGCGTGAATCGAGATACACCACCGAAAGAGTGGAAGCTGCACCGCAGAATTCTTGGGATACCTTACTGGTATCTCCGACCTCTACACTCGTTTGAAAAACTTGATCGGCGAACAATCATAAGTCGGGTAGAATCCGCCAGGATCCAGGCGCTACAGATTACGAAATCTGCTTCCATACAAGTAACTCTGAACCGGCTCGGGCGCCATACGTAAGGCCAGCCGCATCGTTGGGAAAATGTATCTCCAGGAAAGGCCTTCCAGAGACCACAGCCCTTGTATATAGCTTCTGAATTCCAGAAATGCCTTGCGAAGGCCACGCCGTGACCAGAACTGCTCATTCACTCTAAACCTGTAAAGAGGCTCAGCCAGGTTATCGAAGCTCATGCCTGCTCTTAAACAGGCGAACCACATGCAAACGTCTTCATTCAGAGAAACTAGTGGATAGCCAGGTACTCTATCGAAAACTCTTGCTCGGAAACATACTGTCGGGTGAGCAACGGGAACACGCAAGGCTATCTTTCGCCGAGCCTGAATGGGCCCTTCCGCAAACTTCACCACTCTACTCGTTTGTGAGCGAGTGTCCCACTCAAGCATTGCAGTGCCGAGAATATCAACGTCGGGGTTATCGAACAGATACGTAAGTTGACGAGCAAATCGTGTTGGGAGAGACAGATCATCTGCATCCATTCGGAAGAAGAACGGTTCATCTTCCCGGTTGCGGATTAGATCATTGAGCACGTGAGCAAGGCCACGGTTGGTGGGGAAGCGTAATACCTTGTACAGGTGTTTGTGCATTCGCTGTATGGCCGAATCAAGCTCCGGCGGTATCGGACCATCTACCCCTAAGTAAATGCGTATGGAGGTGTCATCCTGCAACTGCTGATGGGCTACCGATTCCACTGCATTCTCAAATGCCTCGGCATCGTCGCCCCTATACACCGACATCAGTACTCCGACCACGCACATAGCCATCAAGTGAGTAGTGGCAAGAGAAGCCGAAGGATCTCGGGAAACGATGCTCGTCCGCCTCCCGTCCGTCCGGAAAGCCGGCTATACACGTTAACGGCTGAAGAGATCGGCCACCAGTTTGCGATAGAACGCGGCACGGAAGGGCGTTCCGAGGATATACTGCCAGCCGCCTTGGGTTTTCATCATCTCCCGGCCTAGGTTTATCTTTGGCTCAATCAGACTGGAGTAGAGATAGGCTGGATCGACGAAACGCAATTGCGGGATTCGCCACAACGTTCTTCTGTGCAGCCAACGCATGTGCGTCCAAACTTCTTCGGATTTGCCGCGTAAGTCCATGCCCAGGGTGGAATGCACCTGCCGCAAGTGTGTTTCGAGAATGCCCCGCTTTCCATTTTCCCGAAAACGCTTCTGGATCGCAGGCCAATTTACGTCCGCGCCAAAGCGTTGCTGGATCAGCACAAGATCGTACAACGACCGGAGCGTCGGCCAGATGCGCTCGGTATAGAGGTGATGAAGCTGCGAGTGCAGGATGAGATGCGTCATCAAGTGTTCCGGGCAAGGAAGTTTGACGATTGCGCCGCCGAGGTCGCATGGTTTCGAAGCGGCGAGAACCTCAGCCGCAGGCAGGAAGTGGCGGGCCTTGCCGATGGTCAGCGAGTGATGCAGTTCCACGCGGAACCGTCCGTTCTGAATCAGAGGCGGGATGTGGTGCCGGATTGCCCGCATCGGGTCAGACAAGTCCGCCTGATAGCCTGCGTTCTGGAAGAGCGAATTGGCGGCTGGAAGATCTTCATTCGCGAGTAGTAAATCGATATCGGCGATGTAGCGGCGGCCCGGATTCGCGTAGACTCCGTTGAGCAGGTACGCGCCACCTTTCAGCAGAACGGGCTGAATGCCGGCCGTGTTCAGAAGCGCTGCCTGACTTCTGATCTCCGCTAGCAACTGCGCATTTCGTTCCGTGTTGAGCTGTTCGATGCCAGCGAGGAAGTCGACGATCTCCGTGGGGAACTCGAACGGCTGAACGCAGCCGTGTAGCGCCGCGAGAATGCCTTCTTCCGTCGCCGTCCGGATCCACTGCTCCCAATCCCAGTTGGGCAGTCGTCGTTCGGGTGCGACGCCGGAAAGGAGAGCCGCGATGGAGCGAAAGTAACGGTGGTCGTGCGGCATCCGTTTACGGTATGGCCCAGCGGCAGGTTTTTGCGCCTCCGATGCTGCCGGTATAGAGCGCCGAAGGGACGCGCAGGCCCACAAACATTCCTTTCATTTTCGCGCAGAGCGCTGGTTCCAGCTACCGGAGCCATCAAGGCGAATTCGTGGCCAGCACGCTGTCAATGGCGAGCACTGCCTCGTCCAACTCGGAGTACGTGAGCCGGTAAGCGGGCAGGGAGTGGATCAATGACAGGAACGCTTGGATGCTGTCGGGATCGTGAGCCACCCAGAATTTGCTTTCCTGGAGGTTGACCAGGCACTCCAAGAAGTCGATTCGTTCGAGCTGCGTGGCTGCTTCGGGAATGTAGGCGGGGAACACGAGTGCTTTGGCTTTGGCAAGCGAGCCATGGGCATGGGTTACAACTGGCGGCAGAAAGCGAACGTCGCCATCGGTGCGGCCGAAGAGGGGGGCATGGCATAGTTCCGGATACCGCGACTGCAAGACGGCCCAACTTCCTTCGCGCAACATGAGGGCAAAGGGCATGGCGGCAATCTTGAGCGTGGTCCTCTCGATCGGCGCCGAGTCATCGGAGTAGAATACCAAGCCGGCACGCATCAGGGCTGCGACCAGCGTGCTCTTGCCGGAGTGGCTGGGCGCAGCGAGCAAGACGCATTCCGATTGAGTGCCGCACGCACCGGCGTGGAGAACGGCGAGCCAGTCGCGGCCGGGCTCGGACACGCGAGTCATCTCCTGCAGCAACAGAGAACGGGCGGCGCTGGGGGTGGGTTCGAGGGCTATAGGATCGCCGTTCGAAATGAGGTGGATCACGCCGGCATCGCGGAAAAGTTGAATGAGGACGTGAGAATCGGAAGCATCGGCGCGCAGAGGGTGCAGCCTGGGCGCGATCTCTTCTATGAGATCTTCTTCGAAGATTTCTATGCGGAATACTCGATTGTTGAGAGCATAGTGCCCCACAAACAGGGGATCTGACGCGGGAGCAATGACGGGAGCCGGGGGCACATCAGCCGACGCTTGATGCTGCGGGCTTAGGATGGTGCTCGACCAGGCGTGGATGGCCGCATTGATGTCAGCAATTGCTGTTTCGAGAGGGATGGAGTAGCGGAGCGAAAAGCTGCTGGCGATCTCGTCGAGCGGGCGTGACTCTCGAATCTCATGCCAGAGCAAAGCGGCAGTTGGGTTTAAGAAGAAGAGGCCGTGCAGATCAGGCCGGGCAAGGACAAGAGTGTCCTGAAAGCAAACTCCCAAATGTTTTCGGGAGCTGGGGGGATCAGGCTGGATTTTTCGCCATCGCGAGGACCGTTTACACACACAACGGAAGTAAAGGGAGTCTGGGCCGGATAGCCGAGACTCCTTGGATTAACAACTTGAGCTGATTAGTGGTGGCGAGGTGTGGATCGCGGACCGCCGCCGGAAGCAGCTTCCGCTTTATTCGTTCGGGCTAGGATGGCGAACGGAGCGGCATACATTGCAAATTTCCCAAGCTTTTTGAACACTTCGCGTCGATCGCTTAGATCGGCTTCCTGCTGTTCCTGGTTAGCTTTGTTTTCAGTATTCATCAAGTAAATCTCCTGATCGTAGGTCAAATGTTTTTTGCAGGGGAGCGGTTGCCCCGAAAGCGAGCAAACGCCAGCGTAGCCAGGCCGCCTAGAACACAGGCCAGCGAGGCTGGCTCAGGCGTTGCCGTGCCGGGAGGCACCGTCGCGATAAGAGCTCCAGGGTCCGAACCTGCACCGAAGCTATATATGAATTGAAAGTCCGCGGAAAAGGGATTCGGAAGGCTGGACAAATATACCTCACCTGTTCCAACGTTCGTACCCGGACCGTACGGCCCCATCACACCCAAGCCGTTGCCGTTATAGAGCAGCTGTGCTTGGTAGGTCGAGTTTGAAGCTATCGGGCCGGTCACACTGGACACGGTATCCTCGTCGTAATAGCCGACTGTGGAGCCCGCATAATTGTAGCTTTGTAACAGATCGATCGTCAGGACATCCGCTTGCGATGGGGCACTGGCGTTTGAACTGTTTCCCATGTAAAGGGCGGCCGGATCGAAGAAGATTGTAGTGCCGTTTGCCAAGGAGTTGGAGGTGGAAAACGGGCCGGAGATCTGATACTTATCGCCATTGCCGAAGGTGTACAGGTAATTGGCCGAGCCGCTTGCCGAGCCACCGTCAGCCTGCACGTCCACGCTAGCGCAATTTCCGAGCTCGCATGTGCCATTCACCTGAATGGCGGCAGGAAATGCGAGCAGCGGAGCGACGAAAATAAGACCCAGCTTTAAAGAAGACCTCTTCAAGGTCGAAAACATGTAAGCTCCTTGTTGCAAACGCCGAGTATCGTCAAGAATGATAACAAAGAACAGACGCTTCCCGGAACCAGTTTAGGACATAGTACTAAGCACTTTCTGGGCTACTTCGGAAGTGTGAAAAAGAATTTTGCGCCTTGACCGGCCTCTGATTCCACCCAAATGTTTCCGCAGTGCTTTTCGACTATGGCCTTGCAGATTGCCAGGCCAATTCCAGTCCCGGCATACTCGCGGCCGTGCAGGCGCCGGAATACGCCGAAGATCTGCTCGTGGAACTTTGGATCGATGCCGATTCCAGAATCCTGAACGGAGAATGTCCAATGCTTCTCGTCCTCGTTGGCCGAGATTGAAATCGCGGGACGTTTCGGTCCGGCGTATTTGATGGCGTTTCCAATCAGATTTTGGAAGAGCTGAACAACGTTAACAGGCGCACATTTTATGGTCGGCAGAGGACCGGCTTGGATTGCCGCTCCTGTCTGAAGGATGGTAGCTGCTAAGTTTTCGAGGGCCTGCCGAAGTAATTCATTCACGTCAGCAAGTACTAATACTAGGTCTCGCTGGAAGCTGGCACGCGAGTAGTCGAGCAATCCGTCGATAAGTGCGGCCATCCGTTTCGAGCCGTCGGCGATGTGAGTCAAATACTCCCGTTCGTCAGGCGAAAGCCTATCGTTCGCGCGCTGCCGTAGTAATTGCGAAAAGGCCCCCATATTTCGCAACGGCTCTTTCAAATCGTGGGACGCAACATAGACGAACCGCTGCAGCTCCGAATTCGAACGCGCCAATTCTTCGGCCTGTTTTAACCGCTCGTGTTCAAGCCGCTTGCCCGTCGTGACATCCTCGTGAATGACAACGATCTGCTGCACGTGCCCCTCGTCATCCTGGACAGGGTAGATGAAAGCGCGGACCCAGATTTCCTGGCCTTTGAACTTACCGCCGGGAGGGAAGTACGGAATGATTGGCAGCTCGGAAGGCTCGCCACGAAATGCTCGTTCTATCTTGGGCATCACACCATGGTCAATGAGCTGCTGGTCTTCGAAGATGTTGTAGCCGATAGCGTTCTCGGCTGGCGTTCCCCAAAATTCAGTCCAAGCTTTATTAACCAGCACGGCCCGGCCATCCGGCCCGAAGAGTTGCGTGCTGAGCGGACTTTGTTCAAGCAAGGTGCGGAACCGGACTTCGGACAGCCGCAACTGGCTTTCAGCTTCGCGCGCCTCGGTTACGTCCCAACACAGGCCTAGTAAACCAATGCGCTTGTTTACCGAGTTGAAGAGTGCCTGTCCGCGATTGGCGATCCATCGGATCTCGCCGTCACGGCGGACGATCCGATACTCGATGTCGTATTCCTTGCCGAAGCGCGCCGTTTCCCCAAGCCGGACTCGTACGTACTCGCGGTCATCGGGATGAATTGCGGACAGGAAAGACTCGTAGGTGTGATCCGATAGGCCGCCGGCGAAAAGCCGGGAATGAGTGTCCAGGCTCCATTCGTTGGTCAGCCCGAACATGCGCTCCATCGTCTCATTCCAGGAAACATTGCCTGTTTCGGAGTGCCAGACCCAGCTTCCCATTCTGCCGGCCGAGAGGGCCATTTTCGCGAGCCGCTCCGATTCCATCCGGGTTCTTTCGGCGATCCGTTGTGCGGTGACATCGCGCAGAAAGGTTATGTGCATGCCCGGGCGGATTCTTGCGACTGCGGTGAAATCCACCTCGCGTTCGCTACCGTCGCCCGCAAGCACCCGGAAAGGACCTTGTTGGACGCCTGCTTGCAAGAACGATTCCCACTGCCCGGCCACGTGCTCCCTGACATCGCCTGGAACTATGTCCTCAATGCGCTTGCCGATCAGGTCCGCTGTGCAAAGCGCAAGCAGTTTGCAGGCCGCGGCGTTCGCATAAACAAATGTTCGAGAATCGTCGGCGATCAACACCGCATCCGGAAGACGATCCACGGCCGCACTCAGCGCGTCATCTGTGACCTGAAATGGATAATCAAACTGCACGGCTAGTGAGTTTCAATTGTATCCACTGCTCTTCCAATCCGAGCTGATTAACGGGGCAAGTGGGGACGGGCAGATTCGAACTGCCGACCTGCCGCTTAGGAGGCGGCCGCTCTATCCAACTGAGCTACGTCCCCCCACTCTTTAGGATTCTAACAGCGCAGTCTACAGCGTTCCAAGCCCTTCTGGCCGATATCTCTTGCGGAACTGCATGCCCGTGAAGTGGATCTTTTGCACGGCCCGTATAGGCCGCTTAGATTGCCGTCGGAAGATCGGCACCCGCAGCCGTGACGCCGAGCACGCGGCCTCCGCTCGCGACCAGCTTGCCGTCGCGCAACTTTGTTCCGGCGTGAAAAACGACCGCGCCCGTTCTCTCGGCCTCATCAATCCCGTGATGTATCTCCTGGTGGGCTTATCGGGATAGCCCTTTGAAGCCAGTACAACGCAAACCGAACGGATTTCTGTAGTCTACTAGGCGCTGTTCGTAGGCGAGCAGCAGGAACTCCGCCAAAGTCACCTTCCGAGACTGTGAAGAATCGCTTGAGTTTCTGGGTCGCCCATTCGGACATTGAACTCCAGCAGTTTAGGGCCGTCGGCGGTCATCATCAGGCCCGCATACAAGAATCCGGTAAACGGCCTGCCTTCTCTTGGCCATCTGGGCGATAGCCGGATGCATGACTTCGATCCATTACTTGCCCGCTTCGCGTCGCGTCAGGATTCGCTGGTCCGCGTAAGCGCCCATTCCACCGGTGTTCGGGCCCTTGTCACCGTCTCAGATGCGTTTGTGGTCCTGGCTTGGGACGAATGGATCAGTTCGTGCCGTCGCTGAGGCCGATGAAGCTCACTTCCCTGCCCTCCAGAAACTCTTCGATAACCAATGCCGGCCCAACTGCTCGAACGGCGCTCCTGCGGCCTCTTGCTGTTGTTGCGGCGATGACAACACCTTTGCCTGCGGCGAGCCCGTCGGCCTTGATGACTACCGGTAACGGAAATTGCGTCAGCGCGTCCAGCGCTTCGGGAACGAAGTGACTTGAACGGAACGCGCGGTTGGAATTCCGCGCGCTCGAAAAACTGCTTGGCGAATATCTTCGATCCCTCAAGCTGGGCGGCCGCTTGGGTCGGGCCGACGATCGCCAGACCCCCGGCTTCGGAATTCGTCCACGATGCCAGCGACCAGCGGGGCTTCCGGACCGACCACGGTCAGGTCGACTTCGTATTCCTCCGCAAGCGATGCATAACCGCCCACCTCGGAGGAGCCGGCAAGCAGGTTCCCACGTTCTCGATGCCGGGGTTTCCGGGGGAGGCAATAACCTCCGTAACGCTGGGCGACTTGGCCAATCGCCAGGCAATCGCGTGCTCCCGTCCGCCCCCGCCCACGATCAAGAATCTTCAAAGGGCTTTTTCCTCAGTAGAATAAGTTGTTGGACTTTATTCTAAGTCCTGCTCTCCCATGCAAAAGAAATACGACGTTGTGGTAGTAGGCGCCGGGCACGCCGGTTGCGAAGCCGCGCGGGCTTGCGCCCGCCTCGGTCTGAAACCGCGATGGTCACGATGAACATCGACCTGATCGCGCAGATGTCCTGCAACCCCGCTGTGGGCGGAATTGCGAAGGGACACCTCGTGCGCGAAGTGGATGCGCTCGGTGGCGTCATGGGCGAATTGACGGATGCTGTCGGGATTCAGTTCCGGCTGCTGAACACCAGCCGCGGTCCGGCGGTGTGGTCGCCGCGCGCGCAATGCGACAAAAAGCAGTACCGGCTCAAGATGCGCGAATGGCTGGAGAACGAGCCCAACTTGCGGATTCTGCAAGCTGAAGTTGGCGAATTGCTGTTTTTTCCAAACGAACTGCACCGGCGTATCGCCGGCGTTCGCTTGAAAGACGGGCGCGATTTGCTCGACCGAAGCGGTGGTCGTCACGACGGGAACGTTCCTGAACGGCTTGGCCCATGTGGGCGAGCAGAAGTATGCCTGCGGCCGAAATGGCGAAGCGCCATCGAATACTCTTGGCGGGCAGTTGCGAACGCTTGGGCTTGCAATGGACGCGGCTGAAGACAGGCACGCCGCCGCGTTTAGACGGCCGCACGATTGAATGGCCGGTTTTGAAAAGCAGCCGGGTGATCGCGTCCCGACGCCGTTTTCGTTTCTGACTGAACGAATCGAGCGTGAGCAGATCTGCTGTCATCTCGCGTACACGACCGACGAAACGCATCGCGTGCTGAGCGAAAGCATCGCGCGGTCGCCGCTCTACTCAGGTCAGATTGAGGGCATCGGTCCGCGCTATTGCCCTTCGATTGAAGACAAGATCGTCAAATTCCCGGACCGGAAGCGGCATCAGATTTTTCTGGAGCCCGAGGGTCTCGATACGCACGAGGTCTACGTGAACGGCATGTCCACAAGCATGCCAATCGACGTCCAGGCGGCGATGGTGGCCTCGATTCCGGGCCTCGAGAATGCGGAGATGATCCGGCCCGGATACGCCATCGAATACGACGCTGTCGACCCTCGTGAGCTGAGCCATTCGCTCGAAGTGAAATCGATTGCAGGGCTGTTTCTGGCGGGGCAGATCAACGGCACGTCGGGATATGAAGAAGCGGCTTGCCAGGGGCTGATTGCCGGGCTGAATGCCGCTTGCAAGGTGAAGAGCGCTGCGGGGGTTCGAGATTGGCCGCAGCGAGGGCTATACCGGCATTCTGATTGACGATCTGATTAACAAGGGTGCGGACGAGCCGTACCGGATGTTTACCTCGCGCGCCGAATTCCGGCTGCATCTGCGCATCGACAACGCGGACGAGCGCTTGACGCCGATGGGACGGATGCTAGGTCTGGTTTCGGACGAGCGCTGGAATCGATTTTCCAATGTAAGCAGAACCAGAAGCAGCGCGTCCGCGCACTGCTCGAAGCGAATCGTGCGAACACAGCGGAAATTGCTGGTGCGGATAATCCGACGTTAGCCGTGTGGCTGCGCCGGCCGGAGGCGCGCATTGAGCAGATCCGGAATTGGATTGAATCGCAGACCGGCGAGCCGCTACGCCATGGGGTACTGACCACTGTGGAAACCGAGATTAAGTATGCCGGATACATTGCTCAGCAGGATCGGGCAATCCGGCAGTTGGATGAAGCTGGCGGGCGGCCATTCCCGAGAGCTTTGCATACGACGGTATTCCCGGGTTGTCGAATGAAGTTCGGCAGAAGCTCTCGCGCGTGCGGCCGGCAACGCTCGGACAAGCGAAGCGGATTCCGGGTGTCACGCCAGCGGCGGTGGCGGTACTGACGTGTACTTAGTCTTGGCGCTCCGGCGCTCGCCTGAGCGGGGCAGTGTTCCACGTGGAACATCGCAGAACCGATCACCCCTATGCGAATCGCTGCTCTGGACTTGGGTATTCCGGTTGCCTTCATTCAGGGCAACGGTGATCGCGAAGTACTTGCCTGCATGAGGGGAATGGAAAACCACAGCCTCCCTGAACAAGCACCAGAGCAGTTGCGCTGGGTAGCGCCGCGGTTAAGCTTCAGAGACGAAAAACTTATTACCAACTGGCCTAAGACGCTCCGAATACCGCTTGCTGAGGTGGGCGAGGTTTTATTTTGCCACGCGACACCAACAAGCGACACCGAGGTGTTTACAAAACTGGCGGCTGAGGACCGGCTGATGTCGATGTTTGAAGGCGTGGATGTGCCGCTGGTTGTGTGTGGCCACACTCATATGCAGTTTGATCGAATGGTTGGCGCGACGCGAGTCATCAATGCGGGCAGTGTTGGGATGCCATTTGGAAACCCAGGCGCGTATTGGCTTCTATTTGAGCCTAACCCGTCGCGTCGTTATACTTCCTACGATCTTGCAAAGGCAGCTGAACGTATCCGAAAGGCGGATTATCCACACGCCCAGAAGTTCGCGGAATGTAACGTACTGCAGCCACCGTCCGAGGCAGCCATGCTTGCCGCCTTCGCTGAACTGTGTAAAAAACGCGCTGGAGAAGACCAAGGCTTCCTTACCCAGGCGCCGAACTGTATGGGGCCGATGAATTGGCTCTGGGCGGCTACGGCTTCCGTCTCCGTTCGCTCCGCCAGCGTATCGACCTGCAATTCGCCAGCGGATGCCAAGCCAAACTGCTCGATTCTTGGCAACAAAGTGCGCACAGTTTCTGCGAGCCAGTTGTACAGGTACGAGCCTGCTTGGCCGCCCATGGCAACATCCGCGTTCAGGTTTGGCCAGGGCAGGCCAGCGTTGAGGAACGTA
This sequence comes from uncultured Actinomycetes bacterium, assembly GCA_963758575.1. Lineage (GTDB taxonomy): Bacteria > Actinomycetota > Actinomycetes > Streptosporangiales > Streptosporangiaceae > RYN-230. The sequence goes on along the minus strand of CAVWWE010000049.1, from coordinate 4,577 downwards.
CTTGTCAGGCGTAGACCGAAGTCGGGCGGGGCACCTGCACGGCGGAAGGTCTCGACTGGGTCAGGCTGATAGAGCAGGAAATACGGGCCGACGACGGCATCGAACGGGCGACTTGCGTGAAAACCGAACAGATCCGCGTTGACGAAATCGAAGGTTGCAGCGCGGTCTTCTTGATTGGCCCGTTCTTGGGCTTTATTCGACGACGACAGCGTCACGATCTAGCCCGGTCACGTCGCCAGTGGGTCCGGCAACCGAGGCTGCGAGAAATGAAACGTCGCCCATTCCGCAGCCCAAATTTAGTATGTTCATCCCCTCCTGCAGGCCGGCAGAGACGAATAACAATCGGTCCAGCGGCCTACGATGTTGGCCTGCAGTTTTAATCGTTCCTGTTCCTGCAACGAGTTTCCTAGAACATAATTCCGGCGAGCAATTTGCGGCGTTGCCATGATTACTCCTTGTCTTTTCGAATAGGAGTAGAGTCTGCTCCCTATCCGGAGACTTGCAAAACGACTCGGCGGCTTGTGCTCTGGCCTATGTTCCACGTGGAACATAGGTGATCATGTGTTTGGCGTTATGATAGCTCGGCTTAGCGGGACGAAACTCAAGGAGGACCTGTATGCCAGACCGTCATTTTCCTGTTCGACCTAACCTGCAACAGCTGGAGCATCAAGCGGAGGATTTGCTTTCAGAGATCCGTCGAGGTGAACCGTCAGCTATGGCTGAATTGCGGAACCACCACCCGGCGGGGCAGCTTCAAGCGACTGCGGAGCTCGCAGATGCGCAATTGGTATTAGCCCAAAGTTACGGATTGCAGAGCTGGCCTCGGCTTGTGGTCGCCTGCCGGATGACGGATGCAATTTGGCGCGGCGATTCCGATGCTGTGCGTGACTTGGTCACTGACGATCCTAGGCTGCTGCAGGAAGATGCTCGTGGGGTACCCGGGAACTGGGGGCCTCCGATGTCTTACGCGGCCAACCTGGGACGCGACAGCGTCATCCGTGCGCTACGCGAACTTGGAGCGACTGATCTTCAGTACGCCTTTGATCGCGCGTGCCTTCAGGGTCAACTCAACACTGCGCGCACTCTGTACGCAATGGGAGCACGCCCTGAGCTGGGCTCAGTGATGGGCCCGTGCGAGACGCTCTCGCATACAGGGTTGGCTTTGTTGCTTGAGATGGGCGCGGAGTTGGCCGACGAGCAGGAGAATCCGCTTGCTCCGGTTGCAATGCTGCTTGAGACTTACTCGCGCAATCCCACGGGAAAACATCGCTGCCTTGAGTTGGTGAGTGAGCACGGCGTAGGTCTGCCGGACACGCCGACGATGGCGGTGCATCGTGGCCGAATCGATCTTCTGGAGCGCCATTTGAAGCGTGACCCCGAAGTGCTTGTACGAACCTTCTCGCACGATGAGATCTATCCGCCTCAGCTCGGATGCCATTCCGATCCCACACTGGCATTGCACGGCACTCCGCTTGCGGGGGGCACGCTCTTGCACATGTGCGTCGACTTCGACGAAATCGAGATAGCGCAGTGGCTGATCGCCCACGGCACCGACGTTAACGCACGGGCGTCGGTCGACGGCAATGGTTTCGGTGGACATACGGCGCTGTTTGGCTGTGTGGTGTCGCAAAGTTTCAGAGTCGGTCTGCGTCAAGATGACTCGTTCGCGCAGTTGTTGCTTCAGGGTGGAGCTGATCCTAACGTTCGGGCTTCATTGCGCAAGCAGCTTCGCTTTGTATCAGACGAGTCGTTGCATGAGTATCGTGATGTCACGCCACTGAGTTGGGGTCAGGCATTTCACGATCAGGATTGGGTTAGTCCTTCGATTTTGCGGTTGATCGCCGAGCGCGGCGGACACATGTGATGGCAAGCATCGCTGAACCCTGCTGGAGCTTGAAGAAAAGCTTCTGAATGAGGCAGTCAGAAGAAATGCCGATGCGCTGTCCTGTCTGCTTGCTGAGCAATTTAGAGAGTTCGGGAGTTCAGGCCGCGTCTTCTCGAAGGAACAAATCATTGAGGCCTTGCAATCCGAATCGCCCGTCCAGTTTTCTATAGAGGAATTTCGAGCCGGCCCGCTCTCGCCTAGCGCGGCTCTGGTCACGTATCAAGCGGCTAAACATCAGTTCGGATCCATACCCATCCGTTCACTTAGGAGCTCCGGATGGATCTTCGAAAGCGATGGCTGGCAAATGTTGTTCCATCAGGGGACGAGGCTCACGGAACCGGCGTAGGGCGCCGTTCCTTGTCGCGTTTTGCGCTCTGGCCTATGTTCCACGTGGAACATGTTAGGATCGGTTTCGAACCCTCCCCCTGGAATTGATGTGAATCTTGGCTCGCGTAATCTCGATAGCTAACCAAAAAGGCGGCGTCGGCAAGACCACGACTGCCATAAATCTCGCGGCTGCACTGGCAGCCTCCGAATACAAAGTTCTCCTGGTCGATTCGGATCCGCAAGGCAATTCGACCACTGGCCTTGGCGTTGACAAATCTCCCGAGCGGAAGACGTTGTATCAGGTTCTTCTCCGCGAAGTGGACATTACGGAAGCGATTGCCCCGACGAGCTTCGAAGGTCTCTCGATAGTACCGACGGATCAGAATCTGGTCGCGGCGAATCTTGACCTCGTCGACGGCGAAGAACGGGAAATCCGGCTCAAGAGCGCCTTGGCTACGATTGCTGACGAATATCAATATGTGTTGATCGATTGTCCGCCCGCGCTCGACCTTCTCACCCTGAACGCGCTTGTGTCGTCCGATGCGGTGCTGATTCCGATTCAGTGTGAATTTTTCGCACTTGAAGGAATCTCTCAGCTGATCGATACTGTCGATCGAGTGAAAGAAAGCTTCAACGCGGATCTCGCGATTGAAGGCGTTTTGCTGACGATGTACGACGACCGGACAAACCTCACGAAGCAAGTAGAGGCAGATCTGCGCGAGTTCTTCGGCAGTGAAGTTTTTAAGACGGTGATTCCACGCACGATCCGTTTGGCAGAGGCTCCCAGTTTCGGGCAATCCATTCTGTCGTATGATCCGCGGTCGCGCGGCGCCGAAGCGTACATCCAACTCGCAAAGGAAATTTTGGCCCATGAACAAACCAGAGCTGGTCGACCGGAGTCAGCGCAAAGCGCTCGGTAAGGGCCTCTCGACGCTGCTGCCGGGGAAGAACTCCCAGAGTGCGCCCAGGCAGGAGCAGGGCGGGAGAGCGACTGGAACGGCACCCGCGTTGCGGCTTCTGCCTGAGCATTTCGATCAATTTGAAAGCGTGCCGCTGGACGCGATTGTTGCGAATGCGGATCAACCGCGAACCAGCTTCGAGGCTGACAAGCTGGACGAACTGGCGCAGTCGATTCGTGTTCACGGAATTCTGCAGCCGATCACCGTAGCGCGGGGCGGAGACGGCCGGTACCGTATCATTGCCGGTGAGCGGCGCTGGCGTGCGGCCCGGATTGCTGGCTTGACCACGATTCCGGCTCTGGTTCGGACCGTTGAGCAGAACAGCATGCTGGAACTGGCGCTGATCGAGAACATTCAGCGCGAAGATCTGAACGCGATTGAAACAGCCGTGGCGTTCGCACGGCTTATTGATCAACATCATCTAAGCCATGAGCAGGTCGCCGAACGGACCGGCAAAGACCGTTCGACGATCACGAACTTTCTCCGGCTGCTAAAGCTACCGCGTGAAGTGCAGGATGACCTGATTCGCGGGGATATCTCGATGGGGCATGCTCGGGCGCTGCTGGGTCTTTCGACACAGGAGCAACAGAGGCAGGCCGCGCAGCAGGTATTGGATTAAACGGCTTTCGGTCCGCGAAACCGAGAAGCTAGTAAAGCTTCTGGGCATGCCAAAGGGCGAAGGCGAGCAGTTTAAGAAGGCTGCCGCGATACCGGAGCCGCTGGATGCCAATGTGCGGGCGGCGCTCGAAGAGCTTCAGTCGGCATTGGGGACTAAGGTGCGGATGATTCCCAAATCCGCCACTTCGGGACGGATCGAGATTGAATATTATTCGCAGGATGACCTTGACCGGATCTATGCGTTGATTATTCGGTCTTAGGATTTTTCTGAGGGCCAGCTCTGCTAATCCGTAGCGATTGATGGCCACGAGCGGTGGCCGCGACTTCGTACCATAGCACTCCGTCCCCGAAGTCGCGCCGGCAGTCACCGAAGATTCCGATATATCATCGACCCCGCTCGGGCAATTGGTCGCCGAGATCCATAACGTCGACTTCGTACCATAGCACTCCGTCCCCGAAGTGGGAAGTGGAACAAAATGGAACACGGCCGAAGTGTCCGAAGGAACTCTCTGCGGTGATGAGGCTTCGGGGCTCAGACCGAACCCGGCATATCATTAAAGCAGGAGCTTTCGCGATGATCATCGAGAGGTCAACGACGCGGGCGAGATTCTGGTTGCGGCAGAACTTATTCGTGCCGCCGCTCACACGCGCGTGAGCGCAGATCGCCAAGGTGACTCGGTGGTCTTGAAGCCGATCCTGGACAAGCCTATTCGAAGAACTCGGCCAATTCTCGAGTCGCTACCAGTTTTGGAGGGCCGATTTGCCGATTCCGGTACGAGTTTCCGGCG
>CAVWWE010000048.1:0-22287 GCA_963758575.1 uncultured Actinomycetes bacterium | reverse complement strand
ACTGGTTGACGAGCTGCAGCTGTTCCTGGTTCCCATCGTCGGAGGTGGCAAGCGAGCGCCCCCAGCGGGGTCCGCTCGGAGTTGCGAACGCGCGGTCATGTATGGATTGAGTGCATTGCCCGCCTGCTTATACCCCGATCGGCGTGTTCAGTCACGAGCGCGAGAGCGGGTCGGAGACGGCGACGACCGGCAACTCAGCTTCGTTGTTCGTGTCCGCGGCAGGCTTGCCGGGTGTGCGCTCCAGCTGAAGCGAGGAGCGATCAAACTGCGTTTTCCCGGAGCGCTTTGGCATGTGAGCGCAGCGCCGACACGACGGGTTCAAACCGGCGGTCGCGGCGCATCTCGATCTCCGCTTTGGCCGCCGCGTCGGTGAGTGCTCGCACCAATGAGCCAGGCTGCTTTGCGGTGCGGGAGAAGGTAGTCAGGCTGGTAGAAGAGCTCGAAGGTCGCTCCTGCGGTACGTCCTGGATGTTCGGGTCCAACAGGCATGGTGCTGAGGATGCCTGCCAGTGGCCCTACAACGTCGTTCATGATGCCTACGGTCACCGCCGCGAGAATGCCGATCTGATCTGCCGACTCGTCGATGCGGCTCATGAGCCGGTAGAGCAGGTGAAGCAGCACCTCGTAGGTGACGTTGCACAGATCGGCAACGCGTGCGGTGGCCGGGTCGGTGATCAGAGTCACCTGCTCGCCGGTCTCGGGGGGTCGCACGAACACTGGAAGTACCGGGCGTGCGACCTCAAGGCCGGGTGCGTCCTCCATCATCTGGAGGTACTCGCTCAGCACCGACAGGAAGCGGCCGAAGTGAGCATTGCGCCAGTCACCGCGAGGCCCTTCACCCTGCTCCACGATCGCCTCGATGGCGCGTACCGCGTCCTCGGTGGTCGAGATCGGCGCAAGCTCCTTCCAGCCGAACAGCTCGCCTCGGGTCTGCGATCGGGCCGGGCCGAGGAAGAGATTTTCCTCACCTATCTTCTCCGCCAGGTGGCGGAAGCCCGCTTCGATCGACCTGTACAGGTGGCCGACGGTGCGGAACTCCTGCAGGTGAGGCGCGATCTCCTCCTCCCCCATGACCGGGATCGCGTGTTCCATCGCGGCCAGCCCGTCGGCATCGTTCAAATCCATGCCTTCGGGCCGCTCGAGGAACAGGAAGTGGCGAAGTGCCTGCTCACCGAACGGAAGCAACTCGAGGCGCACGCCACTGGGATAGTGCCGGGTCGGCTGGGGCAGGTTGGGCCGCGACAGGTGGGGACTGACGCCGATGGACGTCAGCAGGTTGCAGGCGATGGCCAGATGGAGCATCTCCTGCTTGGCCACCGTCAGGATCGTAGATCGCCACCGCTCGACGGCCGCGAGTTGCTCATGTGTGAGCCCTTCATCGGCGGAGCGTTTAAGCGAGAAGGCCGCAAACAGGTACTCGCACATGAGCGCGTGCTCAAGCTCTGCGGCCGCGCACAGCATGTAGATGAGCGGGCTGCGATGCTCGATGACGATGGCACGCTCGTCCACATACTGTTCACTGCGCAGGTCGAGGACCCTACGCAGCCCACCCTCGATCGCCTCGACGCTCGCCGCCGGGGCCCCGTCTGGCTCTGCATGTGCGGCCGCCGCGGCGGCCGAATCAGAGGCTGTTTCCGCCTCCCCGTGTCCATCCACCGGCGGAACAGCCCGACGCGGTCGGAAGGCCAGGCGCCGTCGCACGGCATGGCGCCCGAGCTCAACTTCTCGAAGATCGCGGTCACGTTGGCCGACACGTCCTGGTATGACCACAAGTCGAACGCGAAACGCATTGACTCGCGGTCGCTTTCCCTGAACAACGGCCTGATGTGCTCGCCGTAGCTGACGGGTGCACCCGGCTTGGAGATGCCAGCGCTCACCTGTCAGCTCACCTACCAGGACGCGTGCGGGACGGCCAGGGCCTGGACTCGCGTATGCGTGGCAAGCGTAGGACTCATACCCGGGGCGCTCAAGTGTGGGCCTGGCATGACCTGTACGCGCTCATCATCAAGACCGTGGCGGGTTCAGGGGCGTCACGATGAAACTGGACCGAAGCCAACGGCGAGCTCTCCGCGAAATCGAAAAGGCCCTGGCTGACTCTGATCCGCGTCTCAATGAGCTTTGTGGTAGCGGCGCGGGGACGCCGGGCCAGTGGCCGGTACCTGTACCCGCAGCGGAAGGTGGCCTCGGTCGGCCACGTAATCGCCCTGGCTGGCCATGTGTGTCCTTCCCCGGGCTTTCGTCGGTCGGGTCTCCCCCCAGCGTTACGGACGGCGCGCGGTGGGGTGTTCGATCGTCATGTCTGGCCGTCGGCTCAGTTTGCGGGGTGGCGCGCGGGCGTGGCGCGGCGGGCTAGGGCTCAGCGGCTGGCATGGCAGCCTCGGCGGGGCCGCGGGCCGGCGACAGGGTCTGGATGGTGAGGTAGGCGACGACGACGGCCACGATGATGAGCGGGGCGGTGGCGATTCCGGCTTTGGAGGTCAGCAGGAGGGTGATGACGGTTGCTGAGAGGGGGAGTCTGAGGATCGACGCGGCCCCTGCCGCCATCAGTACGGCTACGGCCGGGGTCTCAGAGAACCCTGGCAGGTGCGCGGCGAGCAGGCCCCCGGCCGCGCCGAGGAACAAGGCCGGGAATGTGGGACCGCCGCGGAAGCTGCCCAACGAGATGATCCAGGCCAGGCCCTTGAACAGGAGTAGGAACGCCAGGGTGGACAGGGCCAGGGTGGGGCCTTGTTTGATCAGGGAGGCGAAGGCGTCCTGGCCGGAGAACAAGACGGTATCTGCTGGCTGGTGGGTGATCTGGGCGAACGCGATGGCCAGGCCGCCGACAGTCAGGGCTGCCGCCGGGAGGAGCAGCCACGGCTGCTTGGCGACGGTATGGGCCGAGACTCTTGCCCCCTTGATGATCACGACGGTAACCAGGGCGACGGTGAAGGCGAGCGCGATGGCCCAGCCGAACTCGGCGACGGTGAGGGTGGAGAACGCGGGCAGCGAGAAGGGGCTCAGTGCGTAGGCGCTGGAGCTGAGCCCGGTCCAGTGGCCCATGCCGATGAAGACGACCGAGCCGATTCCGGCCGACATCAGGCCGGGCAGCAGCACCAGTGGCAACATCGGCCCGCCGAGCCCGGCGGCTTCGATGAGGATGATCGCGCCGATGACGGGCGAGCCGAAGATGGTGGCGATCGCGGCAAACGCCGCGCTCGCGGCGAGCACGGCCATGACCTGATCAGGAGTGTCTTTCTTTACCCGCCGCACGGCTACGATGGCCAGGCCGGCGCCGAGAGCGATGAGCGGGGCCTCCGGTCCCAGCACGAGACCCAAGCCCAGGGTGGCCAGCGCCGCGAGCAGGATGCCGGGCAGTTCGGCTGGCTTGGCGGTCCCCGCCTTGATCCCCTCGTAGGGGATGTGACCGCCGCGGCCAGGCAGGCGCACGATCGCGACGGCGGCCAGCAGCCCGGCGACGGCGAGTATGGGCAGCGGCCACCACCAGGGGACGGGGTGCAATCCCAGCCCGCTGGGCAGGCTCTTGTACACCTCTTGCTGGATCCAGTGGACCAGTTCCAGGAAGCACCATGAGGCGAACGAGACCAGCACGCCGATCAGCGCGGCGAAGACGAGCAGGACGCGATAGCTCTTGCTCCGGATCAGCGCGCCCGGATCCGCCGGGGGAGCAGTCGTCTCACTCACCGGGGTGCCTGCCTAGGCCGCGGGGTGCCGGGTCAGATCTCGGTGGCCGCCTCGGCTCTGCCGTCCTTGACGGCGGCCTGGAGGGCGGCGTAGTCGCGCTCGTTCTGGTCGGCGTAGGTTTCGGCGAAATCAGCGATCGCCTCGTCGAACTTGGACGAGCCGCCGAGGTAGGCGGCCAGGGCGACGCGGTCACCGGAGCGGGCATGCGCGCGGGCCAGGGTCCACCCGCACACGCCGGCGTAGACGGCCATGCCCGAAGGGATCATCAGCTCGATGGGGAAGGAGAACTTCCAGTCCTTGAGCTGGCGGGCGTAGAAGTCACGGTCCACCTTGTCCGGGCCCGGGACGCGGGTCCAGCCGAGGAAGATGTCGCTTTCGGCCTGCATGAGGTGCTGCCCGGCGACGACCCGCTCACCCTGGTTGGTGTACTTGCTGCGCCCGCAGTACCCGGCCAGGACGGAGGGCTGGGCCTCTTTGGCCTGCAGGAACAACGGGTCGGTTCCGTCCCCGGCGTCCATCAGCAAAATCCAGGCGCGGGTGCCGACGCTGCCGACCCCGACGACCTTACGGGCCACCTGGACCAGCGTGAACTGCTCGAGCAGATGCCGGCGGTCAGACTGCAGGGTCCGCCGGTACTTGCCCAGCACTGTGCGGATCTGCTGGTAGATCGCGTCGGCCTGGACCTCGGCGAAGACCTCCTCGATCGGCATGATCATCGGGGGCTGGCTGATGATCCGCCGCTGCCCGTTGACGACGGTGGTCAGCTTGCGCTGCGCCTTCGTGCTGTCGGCGGTGTGCGCCTTGGCCAGCAGCGCCTGGGCCTTCTTGAACCTCTTGGCCTTGAGCTGGGACTGGAACTGGCCGATGGCCTGCTCGATGTCCAGGTGGGCGTACCACACGTCCAGCAGCGGCTGGTCGGCGAAGCCGCGCATCGCGGTCCGGTACCCCTCGGCCGCCGCCAGGACGATCTTCCGGCGGGCCTTGGCCGGGAACCCGTTGTCCCGCCCGGCCACAGCCAGGCTCGCGGCCAGCCGCTTGATGTCCCACTCGAACGGGCCGGGAAGGGTCTCATCGAAGTCGTTGACGTCGAAGACCAGCCGCCGCTCCGGCGAGGCGAATGCGCCGAAGTTGGCCAGGTGCGCATCCCCGCAGAGCTGTACCCGCAGCCCGGAGGCGGGCGTGCTGGCCAGGTCGGCCGCCATTGGCAGCGCCGCCCCCCGGTAGAACGTGAACGCCGACACCAGCATCCGCCCGTGCCGCACCGGCACCAGCTCCGGCACCCGCGACTTCGCCTGTTCCAGCAGCAGCCCCACCGGGTCCCGCGACCTGGCCGGGGTGAATTCGCCATGCGACTCCAGCGGCGCTATCGCCCGGGCGTCCTTGCCCCGGGCCACCCGGTCCGCACGGCTCAACTGCTCCGCTGTTCCCGCCCGTGCCTGGGCTGGGCGGGATGCCCGCAGGCCGGACCTCGCTGCCCCGGTCCTGTCAGCTGTCACAGTCATGACCCCTCCGTCCGCGCCACGGCGGGAGCCCCGGATACCACGGATCCGGTGTTATAAGCGACGTCTTCGTCTCGGCCAACGCCAGAGAGACTGTCCGTCACGTCACCTGCCTAGCGTGCGTGGCGCTCCCGCCACTATCGGCTGCGTGGGATACCCCGAGCATCCCCCCGGCAGGGTGAATGTGATGACCTCCGGCCGGCGAAAGGGTGCCGCTCACCAGGTCGCCCGGGACGATATCGATCCAGGCCGGGGTGCCGGCTCGCCACCAGCCTCACTCAGCGGTGGCCAGCCATGGACAGTGACGCAGCGCTGACCCTTGTCCGGGACCGACAGGGTCGAGGGCTAAGAGGCCAGGACCACCAGCAGGGCTCAGGCTGGGAAGTTCATGTGGCTGTGGGCTGCCCCCGGTGGGCGGGCCAGTGACGCGGGGGCCATCCCCAGCAGGCGGCCGGCGAAGGGCTGCCGCGCGGGTGCGGCGTCGCCTGATCGTGGCAAGCCTTCGGCAACGACAACAAGCTCCCCGAGCTCGCCGGGCACCAACCTTACGGGGTGGTCATTGCCACTGGCTACTTGGCTGGATAGGCGCGTGGTGAGAGCGGCTCTTGGCAGGCGGGACTGAGTTGCCATTGTGTCACTCATTCTGGGTGATGCCGGTGATCCGCACCCACGCGGATACTGAGCCTGCTCGAACGCGGGACCCGTGAGGCGGCTGCCACCGGCAGCCTCCTGTGAAGGAGACGAAATGTCACTGGCCGATTCGTCCTACCCCTTGCTGAACCTTTTCTGGACGATGTTCATTTTCTTTCTCTGGGTGATCTGGATCTGGATCTTGATCTGGGTGTTCATCGACATCTTCCGCAGCCGTGATCTGTCCGGCTGGGCCAAGGCCTTGTGGTTCTTGTTCGTGCTGTTGATCCCGCTGATCGGCGTGCTGGTCTACCTGATCGCCCGCGGCGGCTCGATGCACGAGCGGGCCGTGCAGGATGCTCAGCAGCAGGACGCGGAGTTCCGCAGCTACGCCCAGGAAACCGCGGCGAGCGCATCGGCCAGCACAGCGGACCAGCTGGCGAAGCTGGCCGACCTGCGCGACCGGGGAGTCATCTCGGCCGAGGAGTTCGAGCGCGAGAAGGCCAGGGTCCTGGCAGCCTGACCCGGCCATACCCGGAGCAGATCATCCTCCGCGCGGGCGTCGCGCCGGGCCGGTGGGCCGATCCGTAGGAGCCGGGTGCCGCCCGGCGGCGCTTCTTCGTCTTCCAGCTCCGCAGGATCCACTGGTGGGCGGTGGCGGTGCAGCTTGTGGGGAGCCTTCTGCGTAGTTGCGGGTTGTATCTACGTGCTGGCCGTTAGCTTGCGCGGAGGGGAAGGCGCCGGGCCTGCCGTTTGGCTTTGCGCTCAAGGAGCTGGACCTGCCGTTGATTCCAGGCAGCCAGGCGCTCAAAGGTATTGGCCCGGTTCTCCTGGCCCAGCCCTCGCAGCGCCGCCACCACGATGGCGCCGACAGCCACCCGCTCATAAAAGCGGCGGCTTCCCAGCATGTGAATCAGCACAGCCAGCCCGATGAGCCGCACCGCCGGCTGATCGTCAGGACTTGAAGTCCGCGGACTCCGTGCCAGCCCGCTGCTGCCTGCCGGAGGCATCGCTCCTGCCGACCTGCGGGCATCCTGCCCTGATGATGTCATGTCGCCTCCCTGTACCCCGGCCGGGCATGAGCTTGGTTAACCCTGCATGCCCCAAGCTGCACAGGCCAGCCTGGCCTTGGCCGCGTTTGGAGCCGACATCAAGCCGGACCTCAGCGGCGGCGAGCCCTGTTCAGCCACGAAACCTCGGGCCCGGTCGGCCGGGCATCCCCCGATTTGGGTAAACGCGCCCTGCCAGCACGAATCCGCCCGTTTAATGGGCTCAGCCGGGGACGCGCCGGTTCCCCCCAGACGTCCCGGTCTCCAGCCGGGCCGGGGCACGCTGGTACGTAGCCGTTGAGTGCAGGGGTGCTGGGGGTCGTCGAGGACCCGCGGGGTGGGGCCGCGTTCGACCACCATCCCATGGTGGAGCACCACTGTTTCATCGGTGCATCACGCTAAGGCCGGTGATTTCGAGCAGCGGCGCGCTAGCCGCGGCCGCGGGGGACTGTGTTGCTGCGGCCTCCGCCGGGCCGTTCATCCGCGGGCCGCCTGGCCGTATTCGAACAGCCGCTCGCCCAGTACGTTGACCGCGATCACCACGGCCACGATGCACGCCCCGGCGGCGAGCGCGGGCAGCGGGTAGCCCTCCAGGATGCCCGCCTGGCTTTCTGAGATCATCACGCCCCAGTTGGCGGTGGGCGGCTGCACTCCCAGGCCCAGGAACGAGATGGCCGCCAGGTCCACCATGGCGTAGCCGAACAGGATCGTCGCCTGGCCAAGATCAGCGGTGCGATGTTCGGGACTAGGTGCCGCAGGCAGATCGCGGGGGCCGGTACCCCCTGCACCTCCAGCGCCGCGACGTACGGCTGGCTCCGCTCCGTGAGCGCTGTACCACGCAGCACCCGGGCGACATAGGGCAGGTACGCGACAGAAAGAGCGATCGTGGCCGCGGGCAGGCCCGCCCCGAACACCGCCGCCGCGAGCACCGCGAGCAGGATGCCGGGGAACGCGAACAGGATGTCCAGGCCAGAGGAGATCACGGCGTCGGCCATACGGCGCCGCCAGGCAGCGGTGACCGCGATCAGCGTGCCCACAGGCACGCTGATCATGACGACAGCCAGTGGCCCGAGCATCGAGGACTGCGCACCCGTCAGCAGTCGGGAAGCCACGTCGCGGCCCTCGAAGTCATGCCCAAGCACGTGGCCGGCCACCGGGCCCACCCAGGCCAGCGACAGGTTGGGCAGGTTGGGGTCGTAGGGAGCGAGCAGCGGTCCGAACACGGCCGCGAAAGTGGCAAGTACGAGGACGGCCGCCGACGCGATACCGGCCGGGCCGATGGAGCGCAGCAGGGCCAGCCCCCGGTCAAGCGTGGTGGCCTCGTCGGCCTGCGGGACCGCGCTACCGGGTGCGGCTTCCCAGCGCGATTCGCGGGGGCCAAGCGACAGCATGTCCACCACCATGTTGATCACCACGAACGCGGTGACCAGAATAAGTGAGATGCCCTGGACGACGGCGATGTCCTTGGACTCCGCCGCCTGGACCAGGTAAGAGCCGAGCCCGTTCAGGCTGAACGCGACCCCCACCACCGCGGCGACCGCGATCAGCGACGCGACCGTGATGCCGGTGACCGTCGTGATGGGGATGCTGGCGTTGCGCAGGATGTGCCGCCGGATCACCCACCGGGCCGGGATCCCGCGGCTGACCGCGGTCTGCACGTGCTCACGGTCGCCTTCGGCGCGAACCGAGGCCCGGGTGACCCGGGCGACGATCGCGAGCGACGCCGTGGCCAGCGCGATGGCCGGAAGGGTGAGGTGCCTGACATCACTGAGGAAGCCGGTGCCGTTGCCGAGCGCCGGGAACCAGCGGAGCTTCACCGCGAACAGGATGATCAGCACGATCGCGGCGACGAACGCCGGGATGGCAGCCGAGACCGCGGTCACCACGAGGGTCCTGGTGTCGAACCTGCCGGGCCGCAGCCCGGACACGACGCCTAGGCCGATCCCCAGCACCACGATGATGAGGGACGCGTACAGGACCAGCCCGGCGGTCGCCCAGATCCGGGACGCGATCAGCGTGGACACGTTCTCCTGCAGCGTGATCGAGATCCCCAGGTTCCCGTGCAGTGCGTTGTCGAGCCAGTACCAATACTGGGCCAGGAACGGCTCGTCCAGGAGGTAGCGCTGCTCCAGCACATGGACGCTGCCCGGCGGCAGGGGCCGCCCGCCGGACAGCGCCGCGATCGGGTTCCCCGGTGCCAGATACATCGCCGCGAGGATCACGAAGCTCGCCACCAGCAGGCTGGCCACCAGCATGACAGCCGGCGGGCCAAAAACCGCCAGCGCACCGCTCAGCCAGCCCCGCCCAGGCCGTCGGCCCAGGGGGAGAACAGGTACGCGGTCGACGACACCGCGCCGGTCAGGCCCTTGCTGAGCACCAGTACGTTGTTCAGCTGAACGTCGGGGATCCAGGGCAGCTGCTGGGCGGCGAGGTCTTCGGCTTTCGCCACCAGTGCCGCTCGCTGGTCCAGGTTCGCCGTGCTGCGCGCCTGCTCCAGTGCTGCGGTGATTGCGGGATCGCTGAAGTCGTCGAGGTTCTGCGACCCACCCGGGAGGACGACCTGATTGAGCAGCGCCGCCGGGTCGCCGTAGTCGCCGTAGTCGACCCCCACGAAACCGTTAACGCCCGCCCTGAATTTGGGATCGACGAAGAAGTCGATGTAATCCTGGGCGGGCACCGATCTGAGCGCCACCTTCAGGCCAATCGCCTGCGCCGCCGCCTGGTAGGCGCCCGTCAGCGTGGCGATGCTCAGCAGCTGGCTGGAGGTGCCGATCGTGATCGTCTTCCCGGTGGCTCCGGCCCGCTGGACGAGCTTCTTCGCCTCCGCGATGTTCTGGGTCAGAACCGGCGAGCTGTTGTAGGCCTTGTCGAACACGGACCTGCCATAGCCGAACGTGCCCGGGTTCGACAGCCACCGTGGCAGCTGCGCCGTGCCGTCATAAACGGAGTTGATGATGCCCCGGCGGTTCAGCGCCAGCGACAGCGCCCGGCGCACGTTCAGGTTTCCTAGCACACCTTTGAGGCTGGCGATGGTGAACGCGTCGGTGGCCCAGCCAGGGCCCTGGTAGACCGTGACGCTCCTGCTGCTCTTCAGCTGGTCCAGGGTGGAAAGCCCCAGGCTGTAGTCCCCTTGGATGGCGCCGGTCAGCAAGCCCGCAGTGAGGGCGGCGATGCTCGGAACGCCCTTAAGGGTGATCTGGCCGACAAGGGGGCGGACCGAGGGGTTCCAGTAGTGCGGGTTGCGGACCGCTACCACGCCCACGCCCGGCGTCCAGGACTTGAATATGTACGCACCCGTGCACATGATCGATCCGGCCGGGGTGCCATAGTTCTTGCCCTGTTTTTCGGCGAAGCTCTTCTCGATGACGATGCCTGGTATCGAGGCGAGTTCGCCTTCCAGCCAGTAGTCGGGCTGTTTGAGCTTGATCGTCACCTGGGACCGGCTGGTCGCGGTGACCGAGGCCACCCTGTCGAAGTCCGCCACATTGAACCCGCCCAGCCGGGGATTCATCTGGCGGTCGAGGCTGTACACCACGTCGGCCGAGGTCACCGGATGGCCGTCCCAGAACTTCACTCCCGGCCGGAGTGTGAACACCATCGTGGTGGGCGATGGATTCGAAACGGTGGCCAGGCCAGGCTCAAGTGCGCCGCCCGGTGCCTGGCGAAGCAGCGACTCACACATCAGCGAGTCAGCTGTGTACTCCGGGAAGGCGGCCGCATGAATGGGATCAAGCGATATCACGTCCCGGGTGGTGGCCCAGACCATGGCGGACACCGGCTTGGTGCCCGCGGGAAGGTTCGATACCAAGCCCTTGAGCGGTGAGACATCGCCTGGCGCCGTGGGGGACCGCCCACATGCTGAGGCCACCAGCACGCCCGCCGCGGCGACGGCACCTAGCATCCACCTGACCCGACTGGAGGTGGGCACACTACCTCCCCGACCGGCGTACGACCGATCCCCGCCCCCTCCAGGCCCCGCAGTTCAGGTCGGCCGTCACGCCGAGCAACGAAATTGTACGCTCGTCAGCCTCGTCAGCCTCGTCGGCCTGTCACCCGGTTCATGCCTGGACTCCTTGCAGCCTCCCGGCCATGTTATGTTCGAAGAAATTTACTTGCCGGGCGCAGCCGTCGCTTGACCTGCTTTACCGCTCCGGCTGGCCATGGGGCAAGCTTTCCGAGGTACCCGTCTGGACATGGGCGTTAGTGAGGCGCGGCAACGGGTCGACCGCTCGCAGGATGCGGGCAGGCAGGTGTTCGACCTCACGGTCTCCAAGTTGCTCCGCCCGCTGGTGCGGCCGGAGACCATCCAGCGTTCGCCGTTGATCGAGAGACTGGTCAATAGCAACGGCGTTCCGATCGTCTCGGTGGCGGCGCCGGCGGGCTACGGGAAGACGACACTGTTGTCACAGTGGGCCGACCGTGATCCACGGGCCTTCGCGTGGGTGTCGGTCAACGAAGCGGACAACGACCCGAAGGTCCTGCTCACCTATGTCGCCGAGGCGCTCGACGCGGTGGAGCGCGTGGACAAGCGGGTATTCGATGCGCTGGCCTCGCCGGTAAGCTCGGTGCCCGGCTCTGTCGTCCCGCGGCTGGGGTCGGCATTCGCGTCGATGACCTCGCCGGTAACGCTGGTCCTGGATGACGTGCACGTGCTGCATGACTCCGAATGTCGTGCCGCGCTATCAGTGCTCGCCGACCACGTGCCCAGCGGGTCACGGCTGGTGCTGGCCGGCCGGGCCGAGCCGCCGCTGCGGACCGCGCGGCTGCGCGCCGAAGGAAAGCTTCTGGAGATCGGCGCCGGTGACCTGTCGCTCACGGTGGAGGAAGCAGCATCGCTGCTGGGCGCTGCCGGGGTGCAGGTCGGCGACGAAGATGTTGCTGAGCTGCACCGGCGGACCGAAGGGTGGCCGGTCGGGCTGTACCTCGCGGCGCTGTACCTGCGGGAAGGCGGGTCGCTGCCGGGCACGGCGGCCACGTTCGGGGGGGATGACCTGTTCGTCAGTGAGTACGTGGAGTCGGAGTTCCTGGGGCGGATCTCGCGGCAGCAGCGGGCGTTCTTGATCCGTGCCGCGGTGCTGGAGCGGATGTCCGGGCCGTTGTGCGAGGCGGTGCTGGACCTGCCCGGGTCCGCCGCGGCGCTGGCAGATCTGGCCCGGTCGAACCTGCTCCTGGTGCCGCTGGACCGGCGCGGACAGTGGTACCGCTACCACCACCTGTTCCGCGACATGCTGCTCGCGGAGGCCGGACGCCTGGAGTCCGGCCTGATCCCGGTCCTGCGCCGCCGCGCCGCCGCCTGGTACCTGCGCAACGACCTGCCCGAGGAAGCGCTGGAGTACTCGATGGCTGCCGGGGACGTTGACACGGTGGCCCAGCTGGTGGAAGAACTCTGGCTGCCGACGTCCCGGCGAGCCAGGATCGCCACCCTGCAGCGGTGGTTCCAGTGGCTCGATGACCGGGGCGGGTTCGAGGACCACCCGCGGGCCGCCGCGTACGCCTCGCTTCTTGCCCTCATGACCGGGCGGGCGGCCGACGCCGAGCGAATGGCTGATGCCGTCAACCGCTGGCGCTCCCAGGACGTGGCCCGGGCCGGCCACCATCTCATCGAGGGCCTCGCCGCTGCGCTGCGCGCTTTGCTGTGCCGCCATGGTGTCGAGCAGATGCACTCGGACGCCGATGAGGCCGCACGACAATTCGCGGCGGCGGGCATCGTGCGCCCGATGACCGGGCTCCTGCAGGGGATCGCACACGTCCTCTCCGGCGATCTCGACAGCGCGGATGCCGTCCTTGACGAGGCCGTCAGAGCCGGACAGGAAATCGGCACGCCCGATACGATCGCGCAGATACTGTGCCAACGGTCGCTGGTGGCGATGGCACGCAACCAATGGAACCGGGCCGGGGCGCTGGCAGGCCAAGCGCGCTCGCTGCTGGATCGGGCCGGGCTGGAGGACGCTACCGTCTGCGCGGTGCAGGCCCGTGTGGCCCTGCACCGGGGCGATGTCCCGGCGGCGAGGCGCGAACTCACCAGCGCTCAGCGGCTGAGGTCCTTGCTGACGTACACGCAGCCCCACCTGGCCGTTCAGACCCGGATCGAGCTCATCCGTGCCCATATCGCCCTTGCCGACATCAGCGGGGCCTGGACCCTCATGCGGGAAGTCGATGAGGTGCTCCAACTTCGGCCCGGGCTGGGGATCCTGGTCGGGGAGGCCGAGGCGCTTCGGGCCCGGCTTGCCCAGCAGCGTGGTTCGGCCGTCCCTGGAGCATCGGCCCTGACCGCCGCCGAACTCCGCCTGCTGCCGCTGATATCCACGCACCTGACGGCCCCGGAGATCGCTGCCGAGCTGTATCTCTCCCCGCACACCATCAAGTCGCAGCTGACATCGATCTACCGCAAGCTGGATGCCTCCACCCGGACCCAGGCCGTCACCCGGGCCCGTGAACTGGGGCTCCTGGAAGGCTGACGACCGCCTTGCCGCCATCCGTGGGATGAAACCCACCCCGGCGCGAGGTGGACTGAGTTAGTCGCGGTCACCGTGCGGGAGGTTATGACGGTGGATTGCCGAGCGGCGCCGGCCAGGGTCGCCGGGACGCGGATTTCACCCGAATCGTCTGATGCGTGGCCTGGTCGGATGGCATTCGGTAGTGGGGAAGGGCGGGACGCCCTCTAGCGCCGGGCGGGCAGCCCGCGCGGCATCCCACCATGTCATCCCTCACGGCGGGTGGCCCAGGCTGCCGGCCGGGGGGCGGGGAGGTTCCCGTGGCGATATCCACTGCCAGGCGCGCGATGGCCCGGCCAGAGCCGTTGGCCGTTCCGGCTGACAATCCAATCCTGGAATCTAAGGTCACCGTGCCCGATGTGCCGGGCTGGGCGATCCAGCGCCCGCGAATCACCACGCTGATCACCCGGGGCACGCGGCGGTGCCCGCTGACCGTGGTCACCGGCCTGCCGGGGGCGGGCAAGACGATGGCAGTGACCTTGTGGGCGGCGGCCCGGCCAGGGGCTGTTGCCTGGCTCTCCCTCGACGAATATGACAACCGGCCCGCGGACTTCTGGTTGTATGTTGTCGCGGCGCTGCGCCGGTCCGGCATTGCCGTTCCTGACGCACGGCCCGCCGCGACCCCGGGGCCGCAGCATGTGTTCTTGCTGCGGCTTGCCTCGGTTCTGGCCGCCCAGGATCCGCCGGTAACGCTGGTCCTGGACGACTTCCATCTGCTGACCGAGCGGCCCGTGCTGGATGAGCTGAATTTCGTGCTGCGGAACGCAGGCGCCGGTTTGCGCCTGGTGGCCTGTTCGCGAATAGATCCGCTGCTGCCGCTGCACCGCTACCGGCTGGCCGGCCAGCTGGCCGAGATCCGGTCCAGCGACCTGGCGTTCAACGTCGCCGAAGCCGGCCTTCTGATGACCCAGCATGGCGGCACGCTGTCGGCAGCCGCGCTCGAGTGCCTGACCCGGCGGACCGAGGGTTGGGCGGCCGGCATCCGGCTGGCCGCCATGTCGGTGGGCTCCCATCCCGACCCCGATCAGTTCATCAAGGAACTGGTCACCGACGATAGCGCGGTGACCGGCTACCTGGTGGAGGAGGTGCTCAACGCCCAGCCGCCTGAGGTCAGGGACGTTCTGCTCGACACGAGCATCCTGGAACAGGTCAGCGTCGAGCTCGCCGCGGAACTGGCAGGTGATGAGCACGCCGCGGGAATCCCGTCGGCTCTGGCGGCCGCGAACGCGTTCGTCCAGCCGACCGGGCGTGGATGGTACCGCTACCACGCGCTGTTCGCGGAGGTGCTGCGGCTCAAGCTTAGACGCGAGAGGCCGGGCCGGATCGTTCTGCTGCACCGGCGGGCTGCCCGGTGGTACCAGCGCAACGGCCTGCTCACCGACGCCGTGCGGCACGCCGCGCAGGCCAGCGACTGGCCGCTGGCGGCCGACCTGGTCATCGACGGGCTGGCGATCGGCGAGATCATCGAGCCGCAGGTCCGGCCCTCGCTGGCCGGCGAGTTCGCCAGCATGCCGCAAGGCCAGGTCTGGGCCGATGCCGGGCCGTACCTGGTTTCCGCCGCGGCGGCGCTGCCTGCTCGGCGGCCCGGATCCTGCACCGCCGCGCTTGATCTCGCCGAAGGTATCCTCGGCCGCCTTCCCGTGGGCCAGGCCGCCGCAAGCCGGCTGTCCGCGGCGGTGATCCGTCTCGCCGCCTCGCTTCACACCGGGGACCTCGATGAGGCGGCGGCCGCCGCGGACGCTGCGGAGGCGCTGGTCAGCACGGTCAGCGGCGGCAAGCCCGGCCGGCATGCCGCGATCCTGGGCCGGGTACTGTGCGGCCGCGGGGTTGTCGAACTGTGGTCGGGCAACCTTGACGAGGCGGCTCGCATCCTCGATTCGGGCGTGGCAGCCGCAGCCGCTTCCGGCGCGGAATACGAACGAGCTGATTGCCTCGGACATCTCGCGCTGATCGCGGCCTGGCGGGACCGACCGCAGCGCGCCGCGAAGCTTGCCGCCCAGGCGACAGCGGCCACCACGGCCGGCGCGCCCCCGCCCGCTGGCTGGCACCCGAGCCCTGCGGCACTCGTCGCGCTCGCCTGGGTGCACCTGGAACACGGTGAGCTGCATGAGACACACCGCCTGCTGAAGCAGGCGGACGCCGCCCTGAGCGAACGCCCGGACAAGCTGATCGGCTCGGTGGCCTGCCTGGTGGCTGCGCGCAGCGGTCTAGCCGAGGGGCGCGCCGACTTGGCCGCCCAGTTCGTGGCCAGGGCACGGGCCGGATGGGCCATTCCGGACTGGCTCGGGCAACAGCTGAGCCTGGCCGAGTCGCGGGCACATGCTGCGGCCGGCGACATCGGACCGGCACTCGCCGCCGCTGAGCGGGCCGGCCCCGGTGACTCGGCGGAGGCAGCGGTGGTACTCGCGCACGCCTGGCTGGCCGCCAAAGACGTGGAAAGGGCACGGCGGGCGCTCGCCCCCGCGCTCGCCGCCCGCAGCCTGGCGCCCGACCGGGTGCACCTGCAAGCCTGGCTGGCTGACGTCCGGCTCAGCTACGACAGCGGCGACCGCGCGCGAGCCCAGCGATCACTCGCATCCGCGCTGCGGCTGGCCGGGCGTGACCAGCTCAGGCTGCCGCTGCTCATGGAGCGGGACTGGATCGGCCCGGTGCTGCAGCACGCTCCCGCGGTGGTGGCCCATGCTCACCGGAACCTGTTCGCAACGGCCCTCACCGCTGATCAGCGCCTGACCGGGGCGGCCGTCCCTGGCCAGGCCCCGACCTTGGTGGTCGAGCCGCTCTCCAAACGGGAGCGAGAGGTACTGCAAAATGTTTCAGCCATGCTCAGTACCGCTGAGATCGCCAGCCAGATGTATATCTCGGTCAACACCGTCAAATCACACCTGAAAAGCGCGTACCGCAAGCTCGCCGCAGCTCACCGCGGCGAGGCGGTCCGCCGGGCCCGGCAGCTTGGGCTGATCTGAAGCCACGTTGCTTCCCCGAGTTCCAGCCGCGGCGGGGCCATATGCCACATCCGTGAAGCCTCTGGAACGCACCGGCGGGAGCAAGCACAGAGCCACATGATGATGACCCAGATCGAGGACCAGACGCCTGCGGGTTGCGAGCCCAGGATCAAGGTCTTGCGCGTGCCGGAAGAGCTGGATCTCGCCAGCGCCGACGGCCTGGCCGAGCAGGCCTATGCAGCCATCGCCAGGCACGCATGGCTGCTACTGCTTGACCTGACCGGGCTATCTTTTTGCGATGCCTACGGACTCAGCGCCTTCGTCCGGATTGCCAACCACGCCGACGCGGCAGGCTGCCGCTATGGGCTCATCGCGCCCCAGCCGCCAGTAACGAAAATGCTGCGGATCGGTGGCCTGGCTCGGCGGATGCCGGTGTACTCGACTATCGACGACGCGCTGGAGCACCTCGCACCGATGGTCAGGCCTACACGTGGCGAGAAAGGCGGGCCGCCAAGTGATGGCTTAACCCGCGGTCAGTGAGTGTCCCCAGACCTGCCCGTTTGCTCGCAGGTGCGCTCGATCCTGGTGGATGGACGCCAGGATCTATAGTCGCAAGCCGGTCCCGTGAGCTGGGACCGCTGGACGTGTGATACCGGGTCTGCGCAACACCTGGACGCCGCTGACGCTGTGGTTATGGGCGGCCTTACCTGATGAGCACTCACACCCCGAGGGTCTCGGCCGCCGTCTGCAGCGTCAGCTGGGCATCCACCGCTATGAGACGGCCTGACTGATCCGGCGCAACCGCCACCACACTCCCATGGCCAGCTTCCAGACCCCGCTCGGCCTGCGATCGCTGCATGCTCCCACCACCGCCTACCGGAAATCACAGCCTGAGGGAACGGATAACCAAGCGCCGGTTTTCACACTCTGCGGATGATACGGTCCGCTCCTGGCACGAGCTGGAATGGTGTTTTATGGCAGGTGAGGAGCATGGCCCAGACGGTGAGATTCCAGGAGACGCTACGCAAGCTGGCGATGATCGAGGAGAGGTTTATAGAAGGTGAAGCCGGGCTTGGGCTTGACCTGGCCGCGACGTCCGCCCTGGATCCGAAGACCGCGATGTTGCTCCGGGTAGGGGCATGTGTGGCCATTGGGTCGCCGGGGGTATGCCTGCAATGGGCCGCCGGCCGGGCGATGGCGGCAGGCGCAAGCGAGGACGAGATCGCCGACGTGCTGCTGGCAATCACCCCGGTGGCCGGGCTCGGCCGGATCGTCTCTGCCGCTCCCGAGGTGGCCACCGCGCTCGGCTACGACGTCGCGGGCGCGCTGGGGGAAGTGGACGATCGCTGACCGATCCCCACTGCTCGTATCCCCGCCGACGGACAGCGGAGGACCCGAAATCCCGTCCGAACGAGATGATGCAGCATATGGCGGGCTGGCATTTGAGCTAGATCAGCATCCCAGGCTGAACATGGACGGACTGGCAGCCTGCCCGCGTATGGCGCAACTCCGTGAAGGCCCAGCAGGGCTCTCGTGAAGGAGGCGGGTGTGACGATCGTTGGTCAGCCCGCACCGGGATGGACAGAGATTCTCCGGTACCGCGCCAACTCGCCTCGCGGGGGCCGTCCTGGAGGCGGCGACTCCGAACGCGTTTGAGCTGAACCGGCCTGATATTACCCTGTGCGAGTGAGGCGCCGACGGCCATTGACGCGACAATGGCCGGGTGACGACGCCGACGGATCCTCGGTCATGCTGCGCAGCCGCAGGTATCTAGGGCTGCCGGTTCTGGCGGCTACCATCGGGTTGCCGGTGTCCGCGGTGGCCGATGCGTTCCTCACCCCTGGTCAGCTACCTGCAGGAGATCTGCACCCACCTTCACCACGGGCCGCCCTGGGCCAGATCATCCCCGCGGGGGAATCACGGCGGGGCGTGCGCCTGAGGGGTGGCGATGACGTCGAGCAGGCCGGGTACAGGAAGCGGGCCGGGTACCTGAAGCAGGCGGCGGTGCGCAGGTAGCCAGCAGCGCTGCCCCTGGACCTGGATGTTCTGCTGTGCCTGGAGCTGGCCGTCGGCTCCGGCACGGGCACGGTGTCACGGTCCAAGCATGCCCGGGCTCTTCCGCCGGACGCGGGCACAGGTAGGGGAATTATCCATTCGGGGTGAAGCTCGGCATCGGCGCGCAGTGAAGGATCACTGCAGGTACGGCCAGGCTGGACGGAGATCGGTTATGCCTTCCCACGGTGACGTGCGCGACTTCGATGTGGTGGTGATCGGTGCGGGCCCGGCCGGTGCGGGGGCTGCGGAACTGGGCGGAGCCCTGGGTCACTCGGTGGCGCTGGTAGAGCGGGACATCGTCGGCGCCACCGTGGTCACCAGTGGTGGCGCGCCGACCAAGACATTCCGGGAGGTCGCGGTCTACCTCAGCGCTTTCGAGAAGGAGAAAATCTACGGGATCGCTCTGTCGGCGCCACCGGAGGTGATGTACCCGGCTGTCCGGGCCCGCGAGGTCAGCGAGCATCTCTGGCGGGCCACGCTGGAGCGGATCGGTGAGCGCGGCGTGCACCTGATCAACGGCGAGGCGTGGCCAGAGGCCGACCACTCGGTGGGAGCCCGGAGCGGCGACGGCGCACAGAGGCGGCTTCGCGCTGAGCGGGTCATCATCGCCACCGGGTCCAGGCCATGTCTACAACCGGGCGACCGTGGAGGACGTGGTGCGGATGGCCTACAACACCCCGACCTACACCTACGGCTACAAGCTGGCCGCAGCCGACACGCTGGCCCGGCTGAACCTCGACGTGCTGCGCGCCATGCGCCTGCCCTCCCGGCTCACCGGATCTGACCAAGCGATAGACAAGGGCGGCGAAAGATGGAACTTGAATCGCTTAACGCCACCTTCGTCATCGACACGTTCCTGCTGCTGCTGATCGGCATCGGCCCGAAAATCGCGCTGGTTCCCTTCCTCGACGCCACCCGGCAGATGCCCGAGGCCATCAAGCGCCGGGTGGTGCGCAAGATGCTGGTCACTGCCGCCACTGTCGCCGTGCTGCTGCTGATCCTCGGCGGCCTGCTGACCCGGCTGCTGCACTTCTCTCCGGGCGCGCTCGGCGTGGCCAGCGGCATCATCTTGCTCATCATCGCGGTCACCATGGTGCTCGGCCAGCAGGACAGCAACGGCAGCCATCAGGAGGCCCAGGAAAAAGACCCGATGGAGGTCGCCGTCTTCCCTCTGGCAGTGCCCTACCTGCTCAACCCCGCCGGCATCGTCGTCCTGGTCACCGCCTCCGCGGAATCCGCCTCGTTCGAGGTGTTCGCTGTCGTGGTAGGCATCCTCATCGTGATCCTCGCCCTGGACGTCGCCGTGTTCCGCTGGGCCGTTCAGGTCAGCAACCACCTAGACGAAAGCCGGATGCTGGTGACCGAGAAAGTATTCGGCTTCCTGCTCGCCGCGCTCGCCGTGCAACTCGCCCTCAACGGACTGTCCGACGTCGGCGTCATCCACCTCACCAGCCACTGAGAATTGGGGACACATGCTCGTCCTTAGCCTGGTTCTCATCGGTTTGGCAATCACGCTCGAGCCGATCCCGCTGACTGCGTTCATCCTGGTACTC
The DNA here is from genome assembly GCA_963758575.1 of uncultured Actinomycetes bacterium. Classification (GTDB taxonomy): domain Bacteria; phylum Actinomycetota; class Actinomycetes; order Streptosporangiales; family Streptosporangiaceae; genus RYN-230. Next base: position 2,381 of record CAVWWE010000048.1, on the reverse strand, counting down.
GCGTCGAAGGGCGGGGTGCGGAAAGGCGCCGCGTTCATCTTCGGCTGGCTGGTGTCGCTCGCGATCGTGATTGCGTTCACGGTGCTCGTCACCGGCAACAACCCCCCGAAGCCCAGCACTGCTCCCTCGCTGGCGGCAGTCGCAGCCAAGCTCGGCATCGGGCTCTGGCTGCTGGTGATCGCGATCCGGCAGTACCGGAAGCTGGGCAAGCCGAAACCGCCGAAAAAGCCTCCCAGGTGGCAGGCAGGTATCGACCAGATGACGCCGTGGTACGCGATCGGACTCGGCCCGCTCACCCAGCCCTGGGGGCTTGTCGCCGCCGGTGTCACCGTCATCGTCGAGGCCAAGCTCTCCTCCTGGCAGGACTACCTCGCGCTCGCGCTGTTCTGTGTCATCGCCACATCCTCGATCCTCGCGATGGACATCTACGCCGGCTTCGTCCCCAGCCCGCCCAGGAGTTCCTGGCCCGGTTGCGGAGCTGGATCGACAGCCATACCGACCAGGTCATCATCATCGTGTCCCTGATCCTGGGTTTCTGGCTGGTCGGTAACAGCATCTACTACCTCGTCACCTGATACAGCCGCCGCCGAGCTGCTCCTCTGCCGTTGGGCCCGGCCGCGTCCGGATCCGGAAGCAAATCCCATCGATCACCAGCCGGTGATCATTCCACCGGTGCCCCTGCCGCGGATGAGCCGGCAGTAACGGCTCCAGCCGCACCCACTCCGCATCAGATAGGTCATGTCGCCTCAGCCGGTCTTCATCCACCGGGCAATCCAAGCGGAGTCAACCATCAAGATCTACGGGACACGCCCCTAATGGGGATCGATCGCCTGGCCCCTGATTTGTGGGTGAGGATGGTCGGCTGAGCCACCAGCGGGTGAGCACTGGCTGGCCCAGGACCACCGGTTGAGTCCTAGGTCTAGATCGTGCCCCCGCTGGCTGGTGAGGTCTCCTCGGATAGCTGGTGGGATGTCGTGCCCTGAGCACTGATCCATTAGGGAGCTGCTGGAGTCCTCTGCTCAAAGGCTTGATTTGGTCTGCCCCGAGCTTTCCGGACAGCGGATTCGTGGTTAATTCACGCTGTGGACTGTCGTTCCAGGTACTCATTGCGGACTTGCTGCGGAGTCGGGTACTGAAGTCGGAATTGCCGGCGCCTTGAATTGTACCAGAATTCGATGTACCTCACAATGTCCCGCCGTGCGTGCTCACACGTAGGATATCGGTGCGGGGGACACGTTCATTTTTATCGTGGCGAAGAACGATTTGGCCATCGCATTATCGTACATATCCCGGTCCGGCCAATGGAATGCCGGAGATTAAGTCTCCCCAGCGTCCTTGCAACTGCTCGGATGTGTAGCTACTCCCTCGGTCTGAGTGGAATATAGCCTTATTGGCGAAAGGGCGGTTACGGGCAGCCATCTCGATGGCCTGCTCGATCAGTGGGGTCTTGTAGTTATCACCCACCGCCCAGCCGATGATTTCTTTCGTGTGGCAGTCGATTACCGTAGCCAGGTAAGCCAGCCTTCCCAAGCCGAAACATATGTTATGTCGCCAACCATTTCCCCGGCTTCTCGCGGTGAAGTCCCGGTGCACGAGGTCGGGAATGTCATGCTCCTGGCCGTCGCCCTCAGTGAGGCTGAACCGCCAGGGCCGCGGCTGGCAGGGCTCCAGGCCCAGCTCACGCATCAGCGACCGGACCAGTCCGGCCCGGCAGGCACACCCAATCCGCGAGATCCGCGTGGACGCGCCTGTAGCCGTACGTCTCATCCGAATCGCCGAGGACTTCTTCACGTACAGAGCGAGTATCCAGCGCCTTTTCACGGTTGCTGATTCCGGGGCATTCCGCCAGTCGTAAAAGCCGGAGCGGGACACTTCCATCCACCGGCACATTTTCACGATTGATGGCATGTGCTTATCCCCTGATTCCTGGTAAGCCGCATACTCCGCGTCGATGAACTCGAACTTGTCGGTTACCGATGGTCGCGGGCGAAGTATGCTGCGGCTTTTTTCAGGAACTGGAGCTTCCATCTTCTGTTCCCGGGTTTCCCGTTCGAGCTCACGCAACCGGGCGCGTTCATTCACGGTCAGCGGCGGTTCTTCGCCGGCATGCTCACGGCGGTAGGCGCTCGCCCGGTTTCCAAGTGTGCCATCGTTGATTCCGAGCTCCTTAGCCACGCGGGCGATCGGACGCGACGTCTCGATCACCATCTTCACGGCTTCATCTTTGAATTCCGGTGAGAAGCTCTTCTTCGGTCGGGGCAAGAAAATCACCTTTCCAGATAGCCCATCCTAAGGGATGGACTGTGCCGGAAGGCTTGGGGCAATTCAATCCGTAGAAGGCGCCAAGAGCCAAGATGATCTTTGCTGGGGTGGACTGGGCG
>CAVWWE010000047.1:0-127547 GCA_963758575.1 uncultured Actinomycetes bacterium | reverse complement strand
CTGGGTGATCACGAAGTCGGCCCCAGCGCGGCACTTGGCCACGAAGTGCCTGATCTCCGAGTCCAGGTCGGGCGAGCGCAGTGGCCTCGGGGAAGGCGCCCACGCCGACGCAGAAGCCGCCGACGCCTTGATCAGCTCGACCAGTTCGGCCGCGTAGTGCAGCCCCTCCGGATGCGCCACCCACTCCCCGTTGGGGTCACCCGGCGGGTCACCGCGCAGCGCCAGCACGTTCCGCACGCCTACCGCGGCATAGGAGCCGATCAGGTGCCGCAGCTCGGCCACCGAGTGGTTGACCGCGGTGAAGTCGCCCATCGGGGTGAGCATGGTCTCGGCCACGATCCGCCGGTGACCCGGACCTGCGGTCCCGGGTCGACCCGCCCGCACCGTAGGTCACCGAGACGAACATGGGCTGCAGCGGTTCCAGCTGCGGATGGCCCGCCACAGCTTCCGCTCGGCCTCCTCGGTCTTCGGCGGCATGAACTCGAACGAGAACATTCGCCCCCCGCGGCCGGCAGGTCACGGATGGCTGGCGCGCGGTGCAGGACCCCGGATGGCATCTGCCTAGGCTATTGGGGCCGGTCGGCCCGGGCCAACCCAGCCGCCCACGGCTCGACAGCCTGACCGCCGGCGGATGCGCTGGTCAGCGGCCGGGAGCGGCTAGTCTCACGGTCATGCCGGACGGCGTTTCCGCCCTGCCCCAGGTGCGCAGGCAGGTCGGCCAGGTGCTGGCGGACTTCCTGGACCAGCAGCGCGCCGTGCTGCCCGGCGCGGCCGATGAGCTGCGCCCCGGGCTGGACGCGCTGGACGCGCTGCTGGCGGGCGGAAACGGCTCCGGCCTGCGTTCTGCTACTGGGGCTGGCGCGGCACCGGCGCCGCGGACTGCCCGGAGCTGCTGGCCGCGGCGGCCGCGCTGGAGTTGCTGCACGCGGCCGCGCTGGTGCACGACGACGTGATGGACGGCAGCGACACCCGGCGCGGCCAGCCCGCGCTGCACCGGCGGTTCGCGGCCTATCACGCGGAGCGGGGCTGGCGCGGCTCGGCGGCGGCGTTCGGCACGGGGGCCGCGATTCTGCTCGGCGACCTGCTACTGGGCTGGACCGACGAGCTGTTCGCGGCCAGCGGGCTGGCGCCGGACGCGCTGGCCCGGGCCGGCCGGTGCTCGACCTGATGCGCGGCGAGGTGATGGCCGGCCAGTACCTGGACCTGATGGCCCAGGCCAGCGGGGACGGCAGCGTGGCCAGCGCGCTGCGCGTGGTGGAGTACAAGACGGCCAGGTACACCATCGAGCGCCCGCTGCACCTGGGCGCGGCGCTGGCTGGGCCCGGCAGCGCCGGCGCGATCACCGCGGCCTACACCGGTTACGGCCGCCCGCTCGGGGTCGCGTTCCAGCTCCGGGACGACATCCTGGGCATCTTCGGTGACCCGGCCCGGACCGGCAAGCCCGCCACCGACGACCTGCGGGCGGGCAAGCGCACCGTGCTGCTGGCCATCACCCGGGCCCGGGCCAGCCCCGGGCAGGCCGCGATCCTCGACCGCTGGCTGGGCGACCCTGAGCTGGACGAGGCGGCCGCGGCCGAGGTGCGCGCCGTGATCACCGGTACCGGCGCGCTGGCCGAATGTGAGCGGCTGATCAGCCGTCACCTGGACCAGGCGCTCGGCGCGCTGGCCGCCGCGCCGGTCACCGCCGAGGCCCAGGCGGCGCTGGCCGAGCTGGCGGTGACGGCGACCGCCCGGCACGACTGAACGCGGCTGAGCATGGGCAGGGCACGGCTGAGGCCGGAGGGGCGGGCCAGCTGCCCACCGCCCCGTGTCATCCGCGAGCCGGGTGGCGGCACCGGCCCCAGATGAGCGTTCGGTATCCAGGGCTCAGAACGCGAGCGCCTGGGCCCGGCGGTTCACCTCGGTGCCGCGATGCTCGGCCATGGCCTGGATCGGCGTGCCCGGCAGCGATTCGTCGGCGGTGAACAGCCAGCGCACCGCCTCCTCGTCGTCGAAGCCGCAGTCGAACAGCACGGTCAGCGTGCCGTGCAGCCCCTTCAGGATCTGGTCCCCGTCGAAGAAGGCGGCGGGAACCGACCGGGTGCCGTCCGGCCGTTGCACGGCCAGCAGCTTGCGATCGCGGAGCAGCTGCCTGATCCGGCCCGGCGGGAGGCCAAGCCGGTCGGCGCATTCAGGGAGAGTGAGCCATTCACCGACGAGTACGTCGGCCAGGGGGTCGATCTGTGCCACGTTTCCGAATTTCCCACGTTGCGGCCGGGGTCAAACCCGGACACGCCAGTCTCGTCACCCGCCGGGGCCCGCTGGGGTCAGCTCGCGACCGTGTCCCGGACGGCCACGGACGGGTCGGCGAACAGGCCGGTATCCACGGGCCGGCCTGCCTCCATGACCCGGCGGCCCTGGAGCAGATCGCGTGGCTGGCTCACCGTCAGGACGGCGGTCAGCTGGCCCACCTTAATCCCATCAGCCTCGGCAGTAACAGCCGGCTCGCCCCGGAACCAGCCCAGCGCCCAGCGCTGGCCACTGGCATCACCCCGCTGGATGACCTGGTCGGACTGGCCCGGGTGCCCGGCGAACTGGACCATGTGGCCGAACTGCTCGGACCAGAAGTACGGCACCGGGTCGTACTCCTCGGCCGCGCCGAGCAGATTGGCCGCGGCCACCCGGGGCGCGTGCAGCGCGGTGTCCCAGTGCTCCACCCGAAGTCGCTGGCCGTACCGGCCGGACCAGAACGCGGCACAGTCCCCGGCCGCGTACACCCCCGGGACCGAGGTACGGAGCTGGGCGTCCACCTGCACCGCGTCCCGGTAGCCGGCCGCGAGCCGCACCCCCAGCCGGCCAGCCAGCCAGTACACGGCCGGACGCCCACCGCGGTGACGACCAGGTCGGCGTCGAGCCAGCCGCCGCCGGGCAGGGCCAGCCCGCCCGGCTGGACCGACTCCACCGGCTGGCCGAGCCGCAGGTCCACCCCGGCCGCCGGGTACCAGGGCGCGAGCAGCCCGCCCACGGCCGGGCCGAGCGCGGCGGCGGCCGGCGCCTGATCCGCCTCCAGCACAGTCACCAAACCGCCCCGGGCCGCCGCCACGGTGGCCAGTTCGGCCCCAATCCAGCCGGCGCCGACGATGGCCAGCCGGGTACCGGGACGCAGCGCGGCCCGGATGGCCAGGGCGTCGTCGATGGTGCGAAGCACGTGCTGCGGGCCGGGGCCGGGCAGCCGGATCGGCGCCGCCCCGGTCGCGATGACCAGCCCGCTGAACGGGATCTCACCCCGGTCGGTGCGCAGCAGCCCCTCGTCCAGCCCGGTCGCCGTCTCACCCAGCCGCAGGTCCAGGTCGAGGGCGGCCGCGTCGTCGGCCATCGAGGTGGAGTCCACCTCGCCGAGCATCAGTTTCTTGGACAGCGGCGGCCGGTCGTAGGGCGGATGCGGCTCCGCGCCGACCATGGTGATCGGGCCGGCGTACTCCCTGGCCCGCAGCTCTGCGGCGGTCCGCAACCCGGCCAGACCGCCGCCCGCAATGACGATTCGTTCGATGCGCACGAGCACCTAGGCTACGGGGCCAGCCCGGCCCGTCCGGGAATGCGCAGGTCAGCCAGCCCAGCCAACTTAGTAGTTACTCCTGGTGACCGGCCGACACCGTACAGGTGTTCTGAGGGTCCGGCGGTCCGGGCGGCCATACAATCATTCGCGATGGACCAGACGCTCGCGCGCCCACCCGTCGGCCGGGTACTCGATGGCCGCTACCGGGTTGAGTCCCTTATTGCCACCGGCGGGATGGCAACTGTCTACCTGGGTACCGACACCAGGCTGGACCGCACGGTGGCCCTCAAGGTGATGCACGCCGAACTGGCCAACGACGAGGATTTCGTCCGCCGGTTCGTGGGCGAGGCCCGGTCGGTGGCCCGGCTGTCGCACCCGAACGTGGTCGCCGTGTACGACCAGGGCGCCGACGGGCAGATGCTCTACCTGGCCATGGAGTACGTGCCGGGCCGCACGCTGCGCGATCTGATGAACGAGCGCGGCCGGCTCAGCCCGCGCGACGCGCTGGACATCATCGACGGCATCCTGGCCGGCCTGGCCGCGGCGCACGCGGCCGGCATCGCGCACCGCGACGTCAAGCCGGAGAACGTGCTGCTGACCTCCGGGCACTCGGTCAAGGTGGCCGACTTCGGGCTGGCCCGGACGATGGCCGGCACCAGCCACACCAAGACCGGCATGCTGATCGGCACCGCCGCGTACCTGGCCCCGGAACAGGTCTCCCGGGGGACCGCCGACGCGCGGACCGACGTGTACGCGGCCGGGATCATGCTGTTCGAGATGCTCACCGGCGCCCAGCCGCACACCGCGGACACCCCGCTGGCCGTCGCGTACAAGCACGTCAACGAGGTCGTTCCGGCCCCGTCCCGGTTCGCGCCAGGGATCACGCCGTCGCTGGACGCGCTGGTCACCCGGGCCACCAGCCGGGACCCGGACCTGCGGCCGGTGGATGCCGGGCAGTTCCTCCGCGCGGCCAGCGAGGTGCGCCGCAGCCTGCCGCCCGGCGGGCCGGCCACCCCGGCCATCCCGGGTACCAGCCTGCCGGTCAGCGCCGATCCCATGCCCGGCGGGCCCGTCCCCGGCGCCCCTGTGCCCGGCGGCTACCCCAGCGAGACCCAGCCGCCCGGGCCGGCCCCGACCTATGCCACCGGCCGGGATTACCCGCCGCCGGTCTGGCCAGACGACCTGCCCGCCGCGCCGCCGGACGACGGCCTGATCCCCGGCCTGCCCGGATCCGGCCACCGCGACCTGGTCCCGGCCACGCCAGGCGAGCCAGGCGGCAGCCTGGCCACCTCGCAGGTCAACGACGACGGCTTCTACCGGTCGGCCAACCACACCCTGGTGGTGGCGCCCGGGGCGGCGGCGGACTACGGGCGCCGCAGCCATGGCGGCTCCCGGGGGCACGAGCCCGGGCTGCAGCGCTGGCTGTTCAGCCGCCGGCTGATCTACCTGGTGGCCGGCCTGGCCGCGGTGGTGCTGATCGGCGTGCTGGTCTGGTACCAGGCCGCGGGCAAGTACACCACCGTGCCCCGGGTGGCCCGGCTGACCGCGGCCACCGCCCAGCAGGCCCTGCACAACGCCGGCTTCAGTACCACGATGGGCACGGCGCAGTTCAGCGACTCGGTGGTCAAGGGCAGCGTGATCGGCACCTCGCCCGCCATCGGGTCCCGGGTCGGCAAAGGGAGCACGGTCACCCTGATCGTCTCCAAGGGGGCACACCAGGCCACCGTGCCGCAGGTGACCGGCAATTCGCTGGCCGCCGCGCAGAGCGCGCTGCGGCAGGCTGGGCTGATCCCCGGCAAGGTGGTGAACCAGGCGTCCACCACCATCCAGGCCGGGATCGTGATCAGCACCACGCCGGCCGCGGGCCTGGCCTGGCCGGTGAACAAGCCGGTCACGCTGGTGGTGAGCAGCGGGCAGCCGGTACCGAACTTCGTCGGCCAGCAGAAGGCGGTGGCCGAGCAGTGGGCGGCGGCCAACGGCGTCTCGCTGAACGAGGTCACGGTGAAGAGCAGCCAGCCCGCGGGCACGGTCGTGCAGCAGTCCGTGCCGGCCGGCGGCTCGTTCACCCCGCACCAGGTCATCACCATCGAGATCTCCAACGGGCCGCCCATGGTCGGGGTGCCGAACGTGGACGGCCAGCAGGTCAGCCAGGCCGAGCAGGCGCTGTCCCAGGCGGGCTTCCAGGTCAAGGTGGTCCAGGTGGGGCCGTTCAACAAGGTGTTCAGCTACAGCCCGACGGGCCAGGCCCCGCAGGGCAGCACGATCACCATCTACGTTGGCGTCTAGCCGACTGGGGGTATCAATCCGGTGCGGCTTGGCGGCAGCGCCGCCAGCTGCCCAGGTTCGCTCGCCTTTCTGATGAAATTGGCGGCACACATCCACTACTATGCCGGCCTGACCCGCGTGCCCGATTCAGCTGAGGAGGGCCCAAGTACCGAGAAGGCTCCGCTGAAGCTCCGCCGAGCGACCCTGCTCCGGGTGGTCGCGCACCTCGCCGCCTGGTTGCCGTTCGTGACCGGGACAGTCCGGCTGGTCCGGGATGGCTGGCTGCCGGCCGGGGACAACGCGGCGATCGCGCTGCGCTCGTGGAACTCGCTCACCGCGCACGGCCCGTTGGTCGGCCAGGCCACCCGGCTCGCGCATGGCGTGTTCGATCCGGGGCCGCTGGAGTACTGGCTGCTGGCCATCCCGGTGCACATCAGCCCGCAGCACGGGATCCTGTGGGGCGCCACGATCTGCTGCATGGCCGCGTGCTCGCTGGCTATCGAGGCGGCCTGGGCGGCCGGCGGTGAGCTGGCCGGGCTGACTGCGAGCGCGCTGACCATCGGCATGGTGCTCTGGATGCCGACCATCGCGGTGCCGCCGAGCTGGAACCCGTCGTTCGGCGCCATCTTCTTCCTGGCCGCGCTGGCCGCGGCCTGGGCGGTGCTGTGCGGGCACCGTGGCTGGTGGCCGGTCCTGGTCGTCACCGCGTCCATCGCCAGCCAGGCCCACCTGATGTTCGCCCTGGCCTCGGTCACCCTAGTGGTACTGACCCTGGTCGTAGGGACCATCGACACGGTGCGATCGAAAACGGCGCGATCGCCGACCGGCTACCGCTGGGTGATCATCGGGGTGCTACTCGGCGTGGCCTGCTGGAGCGGGCCGTTTATCCAGCAGTTCACCAGCCGCAACGGCAACCTCTCCGCGCTCATCCAGAACAGCGAGAGCGGCATCGGGCCACGCACCGGGCCGGTGTTCGCGCTCCGCGCCATCTCGGCCGCGGTCCAGCCGGTCCCGCTCTGGTGGAAGTCGTCGCTGTCGTCGGGCCGGATCGCCAACGAGATCACCGCGCACAGCCCATGGCCTGGTGTGGTCGCGCTGATCATCCTGGTCGTGGCGGTGGCCGCCGCGCTCGGTCCGCTGCACAGCCGCCGGCTGGCCGCGCTGGCCGCGGTGACCCTGGTGCTCAGCCTGGGCGCGCTGGTCACCTACTCGAGCATCCCGGTCCGGCCGACCACGCTGCTCACCCTGGGCTACCTGATCATGCTGATCCTGCCGCTCGGCGTGGCCTGCTGGCTGGTCACCGGGACGCTGATCGTGCTGACCGTCCGGTGCGCCCGGGCGCGGAACGCAACAGCGGCCCAGAACGCGCCGGCCAGTACCGAACAATCGGCCTGTTCCGGCTGGCTGCCCGCCCGCTGGGCCAGTGGCGTAGCCATCGCCAGCGCTGTGGTCGTCACCGCAATGACCGCGGCGAGCCTGCTGCTGCAGTCCCACGCGGTGAGCAGGGTGATGCACGACCCGGCACTGGCCGCGACCCGCATCGCGGCCAGCAAGATCGAGCACCTGCTGCCCGGCCAGCGGGTGGCGCTGCTCGTCCAGGACACCCGTGACGACCTAGACGGGCGCGTCACGTTGAGCCTGACGTGGGCGCTCACCCCGAGCGGGTTCCACGCCGAGGTGACCAAGTCCCGGCTGGCCCGCGAGCTCGGGTCCAGCTACGTCTACCGCGGCCGGGCGATGAAGCTGGTCACCGTCGTGATCCGGGACGGCCACGTCACCGTAAACGTGACGAAATCGGCCAAGCTGCCCGTCTCGCTCCGGCTGGCCAGCTCGCGGGACGTCGGCGCCGATCTGAACGGGTGCGGGCAGCGGCTGCGATAATAAGGGCGGCGCAGCGCGTTCGTGCACGCGCACTACGTGTGGCTGTCGGTCAAGTACCTGGGCGCTGTCCCCGGGCGACCCGGGCCAGGACAGCGCGCTGCGTGACCACGTGGCCGCGACCGGCCTGCCGCTGTTCGTGCACGCCCCGTACCTGATCAACGTCGGCTCGCCGGACCCGCCGACCCGGGAACGCTCGATGGCGTCGCTGGCCCACTCGCTGCGCCGGGGCGCGGAGATCGGCGCGCGTGGCGTGGTGGTGCATACCGGGTCGGCGGCCGGCGGTGGCCGGGACAAGAGCCTGCGGCATGTCCGGGACGGGCTGCTGCCGCTGCTGGACAGCCTTCCGGGCGGCTCGCGCTGGTGCACGCCAACGACTCGATGGACCCGTGCGGCTCGTGCCGGGACCGGCATCAGAACATCGGCGCCGGGCTGATCGGCACCGCACCGTTCGCCGAGCTGCTGCGTCATCCGCTGGCCGGGCAGGTCCCGTTCATCGTGGAAACCCCGGGCCCGCAGGCGGCCCAGGCCACCGACGTCGCCACACTCAAGGACTTGCGGGCTCAGTCCTCCTGATAGGAGAAGCGCTCCTCGTGCCACGGGTCGGCCGAGCTGTGGTAGCCGCGTTCCTCCCAGAACCCGCGCCGGTCCTCGGTCAGGTACTCCACGGCGCGCACCCACTTGACGCTCTTCCAGCCGTACAGGTGCGGGACCACCAGCCGCATCGGGAACCCGTGCTCCGGGGTGAGTGGCTGGCCGGCCACCGCCGTGGCCAGCAGGGTGGTGTCCGCGGCGAAGTCGCAGATCCCGATGTTCGCGCTGTACCCGTAGTCGGCCCACACCATGACGTGGGTGACCGGCCCAGCCGGCGGCGCGAGCTGGATCAGTTCGGTCGCGGCGATGCCCTCCCACGGGATGTCCCGGACCGTGCACTTGGTCACGCAGTGCAGGTCAGCGGTGACCGCGCAGCGCGGCAGGGCGCAGATGCCGGCCCAGTCCCAGTGCTGCTCGGCGCCGGACTCGGTCGCGCCGGTGACCCGGAAGTCCCACGTCTGCGGGCTGAACCTGGGCACCGGCCCGTAGTGCTGGACGATCCACTCGGGCCGGACCTGCTGGCCGGGCGGCAGCCGCCGGGCCGCCTGATCCGCGACTGCCCGGCCGATGTCCGGCTGACCCATCCGCATCCCTTCTGGCTGCCTGCGCCTTCTACCTTCGCACGCGGCTCTACCCCGGTGCGGGCCACCCCTGCCGCGGCCGATGCGCTAGGCTGCCTTCCGTGCGTGAGCAGTTTTGGTTTTGGTATGGCTACCGGCCCGGCACCCGGACGGTCGCCCGCCAGACCATGCGCTGACGCGAGCGACTTCCAGAAGCCCCGGGCCGCAGGCCCGGGGCTTCTTTTATGTCCAGGACGAAACAGCAGCAGGAGGACACCGCAATGGTCGTGGTCATGGCGCCGGACGCCACCCAGCAGGACATGGACGGAATCGTCGAACTGGTCCGCGGGGCAGGCGGTGAGGCGTTCATCACCCGCGGCATGGAGCGCTCCATCGTCGGCCTGGTCGGCGACGTGGACCAGTTCGGCGCGCTCAACCTGCGCAGCATGCCGGGAGTCAGCGACGTGGTGCGCATCTCGGTGCCGTACAAGCTGGTCAGCCGGGAACATCACCCGAGCCGGTCGGTGGTCCGGGTGGGCGGGGTGCCGATCGGCCCGGACACGCTCACCGTGATCGCCGGGCCGTGCGCGGTGGAGAGCGCAGAGCAGGCGCTGACCGCCGCCCGGATGGCCCGGGCCGCGGGCGCGTCGCTGCTGCGCGGCGGCGCGTTCAAGCCGCGCACCTCGCCGTACGCCTACCAGGGCCTGGGCGAGGCCGGGCTGAAGATCCTGGCCGAGGTGGGCCGGGAGACCGGGCTGCCCACGGTGACCGAGGTGATCGACCCGCGGGACGTGGACCTGGTCTGCGACCACGCGGACATGCTGCAGGTCGGCACCCGCAACATGCAGAACTTCGCCCTGCTCCAGGCGGTCGGCTCGGCGGGCAAGCCGGTGCTGCTCAAACGCGGCTTCTCGGCCACCATCGAGGAGTGGCTGATGGCGGCCGAGTACATCGCCCAGCGCGGCAACCTGGACATCGTGCTGTGCGAGCGGGGCATCCGCACGTTCGAGAAGGCCACCCGCAACACCCTGGACATCAGCGCGGTCCCGGTCGCCCAGCGGCTGTCCCACCTGCCGGTCATCGTCAACCCGTCGCACTCCGGTGGGCGACGTGACCTGGTGCTGCCGCTGACCCGGGCGGCCATCGCGGTCGGCGCGGACGGGCTGATCATCGACGTGCACCCGGAGCCCACCGCGGCGCTGTGCGACGGCGACCAGGCCCTGCTCGACGCCGACATCCGGGAACTGGCCGCGATCGCGGCGCACCTGCCGCCGCTGATGGGCCGCACCCTCACCCCGCCGCTGTCCGCCGCCGAGGCGGCGGCCCGCAGCCCGGAGCCGGCGCCAGCCCGGCTGATCAGCCAGCCGGTGCCGGGTGGCTGGGCCTGGGCGGCCACCCGGCACTGGCGTTCAGCAAAAAGAGCTCAGCTATGGTCCGGCCGGTACTCCTGGGCAATGCCGGCCAGCTCCTCGGCCAGGTCCCCGGCATCCAGCCGGGCTTCGAGCTTCCGCAGGTCGGCGATCCGGGCCTGGGTTTCCACCTGGCGCGGGGTGAGCAGCGTGCAGCAGTCCTGGTCGGGCAGCTCGGACAGGGCCAGGGTGCGGATCCGGCGCGCCTCGGCCATGATCTCGATCTTGTCCAGCCCGATCAGCGGGCGCAGGATCGGCAGCGCGACCGCGTCGTCCAGCGCGGTCAGGTTGGCCAGCGTCTGGCTGCTCACCTGGCCCAGCGAGTCGCCGGTGACCAGCGCGGCCGCGCCGAGGCGGTGGGCCAGCACCTCACCGGTCTTGAGCATCAGGCGGCGCTGCGCGACGATCTGCAGCCGGCTCGCACCCGACGAGGCCAGCTTCTGCTGTGTCTTACCGAACGCCACTACCCACAGCCGGGAGTCGCACTGGAAGCGGTCCAGCTGGTACATCAGCCCATACGCCTTGTACACCGACTCGGGCCCGGTCAGCGGCATGCCGGAGAAGTGCAGGAAGTCGCAGCGCAACCCGCGGCGCATCATCCGGTACGCGGCCACCGGTGAGTCGATGCCGCCGGACATCAGCACCAGGGCGCGGCCGCTCATGCCGACCGGCAGCCCGCCCTGGCCGGGCGACCCGTCGGTGTAAACGAACACCTCGTGGTGATCCACCTCGACGAAGAGGGTGAAATCCGGGTGCTTCAGGTCAACCGGGTAACCGTAGGCCTGCTGCACCTGCTGACCGATGCGCACAGCCAGCTCGGCCGAGGTGACCGGGAACCGCTTGTCGCGGCGCCGGGCCCGGACCGCGAACGAGCCAGCCCGGCCCGCCGCCATGGCGACCGCGGTGGTGATGGCCTGTTCCGGCTCCCTGGCCACCCGGACCGCGCGGCAGACCCGGGCGATGCCCATCACAGAGCGGACCCGCTCGGCGATCGCGTCCATGGCCGTCTCGGCGGCCGGGCCGGTGACCTGGCCGTGACCCTCGGCCAGCCGGAGCACCATGACGCCGTTGCGGTTCCAGACCCGGACCGGGATGTCGCTATCGCGCAACGCCCGGCGCAGGTTGGCCTGCAGCAGGCGCTCGAAGTACTGCCGGTTGCCGCCCTTGAGGACGATCTCGCCTACTTTGAGCAGCACGCAGGGCTCGACGCTGGTGCTGATTTCTGCGGGCACGCGGCCGGTCATCGTAGTTGCCGACATCTGTCCAGTGTGCCAGCATCCTGCGCCGCCACGGTGCGCCGAACCAGCCGGATCGGGGGTACGGTGCCGGAATGACGGTCAAACTCGTGGTGCTATACACCAATCCCGCCGACCCGGCCGCGTTCGACGAGCACTACCTGGGCGTGCACGGGCCGCTAGTCCAGGCGATCCCTGGGTTGCAGCGATTCGAGACGGGGCGGTTCGAGGGCGCGCTCGACGGCGGCGAGCACTCCTGGTACCGGATCGCCGAGCTGTACTTCGCCGACCGGTCCACGATGGACGCGGGGTTCGCCTCCCCCGCGGGGCAGGCCACCGCGGCCGACTACGGCAACATCGCCCCGCCCGGCTCGCGGATGTTCGTCGAAACCGTGGACGGGTGACCGGGACCGTTATCCGCGCCGCTACCGCAGCCAACGTGCCCGGCATCGGCCAGGTCGCGGTGGCCACCGGGCAGGACGAGGAGTGGTCCGGGTCGGATCCGGCCTATGTGCGGTGGCTGCTGGCCAACGGGCGGCTGCTGGTCGCCGACCACCGCGGCGCGCTGGCCGGGTTCGGCGCCACCCGGCAGATCGGCGCCGGCCCGGCCGCGGTGAGCATGCTCTGTGACCTGTTCGTGCACCCGGACGCGCACGGGCTGGGCATCGGCCAGGCCGTGCTGGCCGAGCTGTGGCGGGACGAGCCGCGCCGGATGACGTTCAGCAGCCTGCACGCGCACGCCCTGCCGCTGTACACCCGGTTCGGGGTGGACGCCTGGTGGCCGCTGCTCTACCTGGCCGGCCCAGTGGCCGCGCTGCGTGCCCCGGACGGCTGGTCGGTGTCGCTGTCCGTCCCGGCCGAGGTCACGGCGGCGGAGCTGGGCTGGACCGGGGTGGACCGGGCCGCCGATCACCGGGCCTGGGCGGCCCGGCCAAACGGCTTCCCGGCTCTGCTGCGGCGGGACGGTGCGCTGGTGGCGGCGGGCACGGTCGCCGGGCACGGGGACGAGTACGGCATCGTGCACCTCGCGGTCGCGCCGGAACTGGATGGGGCCGGCGCCCGCGACGCCGTGCTGACGCTGCTGGCCGGCCTGGACGCGCCGGAGGGGCGGGCCATGGTGTGCCTGCCCGCGCCGCACCCGGCGGTCCGGCCGCTACTCGGGGCGGGCTGGCGGGTCAGCGACAAGGACCTGTACATGGCGTCCGAGCCGGATCTGCTCGACGCGCGCCGCGCGGTGCCCAGCCCGAGCGCTGCGTAACCGGCGGCCGGCGGCGAATTCCTGTCGCTGACCGGCTTGCCAGCCCTTACCCAGGGGATGCCATCATGCTCTGTGTGGCTAAGCAGACGATTGCGGTGGCGCTGGAAGACCACGAGGTCGAGCTACTCAGGGTGACCGCCGCCGCGGCGGGCCGCAGCGTGCCGGAGTACGCCCGGGACGCGCTGTTCGGCGTGCTGTACGCCGACGCCGGGCGCCGCCGCGAGGAACTGCAGCGGGTGGCCCGGATCAGTACCGCCCTGAACAAGCGCCTGGCCCAGTGACCTACTTCCTGACCACCGATGACGCGCTGGAGGTGGCCAGCCTGGTCACCGGCGAGCCGGCCCGGGTCCGCGACTTCGCCGATCTCACCGCCGCGCTGGCCCGGCCGCAGCAGACCGCCGGCGGGCAGAACGTGTACCCCGGCATCTGGGACAAGGCGGCGGTGCTGATGGAAGGGCTCGGCCGCAGCTATGCCCTGGTTAACGGGAACAAGCGGCTGACCTGGAACGCCACCTGGTACTTCCTCGGTGTGAACGGCTGCCCGCTGGCCGAGCCGCTGGACGAGGACGCCGCCCACGAGTTCATGTATGAGCTGGTCCGGGGCAGGCTGACGGGGCCGGCTATCGCGTCCGGGCTGCGCCGGTTCGCCGCCTGACCTGCCGGTTCGCCGCCTGACCTGCCGGTTCGCCGGCTGGCCTACTGGCGGGCCAGGTTGGCCGCGCCCTGGCGGAGCACGAACTTCTGGATCTTCCCGGTCGCGGTCTTCGGCAGCTGCGGTACGAACGTCACCCCGCGCGGCGCCTTGAAGTGGGCCAGCCGGTCCCGGGTGAATTCGATGATCTCCGCCTCGGTCGCGCTCTGGCCGTCTTTCAGCACCACGAACGCGTGCGGCGTCTCACCCCACTTCTCGTCGGGCAGCCCGACGATCGCCGCTTCCTGGATGGCCGGATGGCGCAGCAGCGTGCCTTCCACTTCGATCGAGGAGATGTTCTCCCCGCCGCTGATGATCACGTCCTTGATCCGGTCCCGGATCTCCACGTACCCGTCCGGGTGCACCACCGCGGCGTCCCCGGAGTGGAACCAGCCGTCGCCCATGGCCCGCTCCGTGGCCTCCGGGTCGTGGTAGTAGCCGTCCATCACGACGTTGCCGCGGACCACGATCTCGCCCAGCGTCTCCCCGTCCGCCGGGACCTCGGCGCCGTCCGGGGTGACCACCCGCAGCTCGCCGGAGGTGATCAGCTCGACCCCGGTGCGCGCCTTCTGCACCGCGCGCTCGGCCGGGCTGAGCTTCTCGTGCTCGGGCAGCGGCGCACACACGGTGATGAACGGCGCCGTCTCGGTCAGCCCGTAGACCTGGGTGACGTCCCAGCCGAACTGTTCTTCCAGCCGCTCGATGGTGGCCGCGGCCGGCGGCGCCCCGGCGGTCACCACCCGGACCCCGGGCGGCACCTGGCCGCGCACCTCGGCGGGCGCGCTGGCCAGCGAGATCAGCACGGTGGGGGCGGCACACAGGCTGCCCACCCGTTCCCGGCGGATCAGCTCGAAGACCTCGCCCGGGTCGACCTTGCGCAGGCACACGTGGGTCGCCGCGGCGGCGGTCACCGTCCAGGTGTAGGTCCAGCCGTTGGCGTGGAACATCGGCAGCGTCCACAGGTACCGCTCCCCCACCGCCATCGGCAGGTGCAGCAGGGTGCCGATGCTGTTCATGGCCGCGTTCCGGTGGGTGATCATCACGCCCTTGGGCCGGGCCGTGGTCCCACTGGTGTAGTTGATCGTGAGCAGATCCCGCTCGCCGATCTCCGGCCGGGTGAAGTCCGGGGTGGCCGCGGCGATGGCGGCTTCGTAGTCGAGCCAGCCGTCCCGGGCATCCTCGAACGCAACGAAGTGCTTCACCCCGGGCAACTGGTCCCGGATCCTGTCCACCGTGTCCAGGTAATCCCGGTCCACGCACAGCACGCTGGCCCCGGAGTGGTTCACGATGTATTTGAAGTCGTCGGCGGCCAGCCGGTAGTTGATCGGCACCAGCACCGCGCCGATCTGCGGCACGGCGTAGAACGACTCCAGCTGGGCGTGCGTGTTCGGGGCGATGGTGGCCACCCGGTCGCCGGGCTGGACGCCGAGTCCCTGCAGCGCCGCCGACCACCGGTCGCACCGGTCCAAGAACTCCGCATAGCTGAGCCGCAGGTCGCCGTCCAGCACTGCTTCCCGGTCGCCGTGCAGCCGGCGGGTACGGCGGGCGAAGTCGAGCGGGGTGAGCGGCGTTTCCATACTGCGCCTCCACAGTGACGCGCGGTCGTTGGGCGGTCGTTGGGCGGCGCGCGGCCGCCCCGGCTGGCCGGCACGCGCTATGACGAACCGTAGCCCGCCTGGTCAGCTCGTGCCATCGGGCAGCTCGGCCGGGTAGGTGACCGCTATCCCGGTCATCGTGCCAGGGAAGTCACGCTTGTTGCTGATGATGAACCGGTCGGCGCCGATGGCCACCGCCGTGGCCAGGTGGATCGCATCGGCCGCGCTCAGCCGCCGGCCACTGCGCAGAGAATGCGGTTGTTGCCGGCCTGCCACAGCGTGCCGACCTCGGTGAAGCCGGCCGCCAGCAGCGCGTCCACGTGGGTGGCCAGCATGCCGGATGGCGAGCCGTGGTGGGCCGCGTCGAGCGCCAGCCGCTCCCGCTGGGCGGCCAGCTCGGCCAGCTGGGGATCCGCGGCCACTGCCGCCCACCAGCCGGACCACGTCTCGGCGTGGCCGAGCGGGAACCGGCGCAGCTCGGCCCGCTCGGTCAGCGCCTCAGTCAGCTCGGAGATCACCAGCCCGGTGTGCTCGCCGCCGGTGAAATGGTCGCCGTCCAGCACCAGCCCGGCCGGCCGCAGTACCCCAGCCAGCTCGGCGTACATGGCCTGCAGCGCCGGCTCAGGCAGCCAGTGCAGTGCGGTGGTGCTCACCGCCACGTCCACCGCGCGGTCCAAGCCGAGGCCGGCTGTCCAGCCCTGGGTGCGCAGGTCGCACTCGGCGAACCGGAGCCCGGGCCGCCCGGCATTCGCGGCCCGGCCCAGCGCCAGCAGCAGCGGGTCGGCGTCGATGGCCAGCACGGTGGCGGCCGGGATCCGGTCCAGCAGCCGGACCGACAGCGAGCCGGGGCCGCAGCCCAGGTCCAGCACCAGCGGGTCGGGGCGGCCGGCCCCGGCCTCGACCGCGTCGATCAGCGCGGTGAAGCGTTCTTCCCGGTCCGGCAGGTGATCCTGCTGCTGCAGGTCCCAGCGGGCGATCCAGGCCTGCGCGGTCTCCGGGGCCAGCTCGGGTGCCCCGGTTACCACAGGTCCCCGCCGGTCAGCACGTACAGGAACGGCACCAGCGGGATAAGGCCGAAGATGGCCCAGGCCACCTTGCCAACGGTGGACAGGTCCGGCCGGTCGCTCAGCAGGTCGATCCACATCAGCACGACGGCCACCGGATGAATCAGGCATACCAGGAGTTCCAGAAGCTTCTTCACCCGGCTACGCATACCCCGGTGACGGCTGGCTATTCGGTCACCCGGCTGCCGGACCAGACCGGACCTGGCGGACGGCCGGCACGGCCAGCACCAGCGCGGCGGTCAGCACGCACCAGATGGCGCCGAAACCGAGCACGCGTGCGGCGCCGAACCAGGCGGCGGCCGGGCCGGCCGCCGCGAACGCGAGCGGCCCGAAGGCGAACGAGGTGACCGTCTGGATGGCGGTGACCCGGGCCAGCGCGCCGGCCTGCAACTGCTCCTGCTGCGCCGTGGTGGCGAACACGCCGCCCAGCGCCGACCCAGCCCCGGCGGCCAGCGCCCCGGCGGCCACACCAGGCAGATCCGTGTGCGCCGCCAGCAGCGCGCCGGGCAGCGCGTAGCCGAACGTGGCGACGGTCGCGGCGACCATCGGGCGGCGCGGCCGCCGGCCCAGCGCGAGCAGCCCGCCGAGCACCGACCCGGCCCCATAGCAGGCCAGCACGGTGCCCCAGGCACCTGCCCCACCCAGGTAGTCCCGGGCCAGCACCGGCCCCAGCAACAAGTACGGCCCCCAGGTGAACAGGTTGAACAGGGTGAACTGGATGGTGGTGACCACCAGCCAGGCCCGGCCGCGGAACTCGGCCCAGCCCGCCCGCAGGTCGGCCAGCAGGGCCCGGGCGGAGGGCGCCCCTGACCGCCCGCGTGGAGTACGGAGCGTGGCCAGCGCCAGCCCGCTGACCGCGTACGAAGCGGCGTCCACCGCGATGACCAGGGCTGGCAGGCCACCGCGACCAGGACGCCGGCCAGCGCGGGCCCGGCCACCTGGGCCGCGGCCCGGACCGCACTGAGCAGGGCGTTGGCGTTGCGCACGGTGTCCAGGGAGGTGATGTCCAAGGTCAGGCCGCTGAGTGCGGGGGTGAAGAAACTGTCGCCAGCCCCGCGGACTGCGGCGAGCGTGGCGAACACCCAGATATGCGGCCGGCCAGCCAGCACCGCCGCGGCCAGCAGAACCTGGGCCAGGCACCGGGCCAGGTCCGCGCCCATCATTGCCCGCCATCGGCCGAACCGGTCCGCGATCACGCCGCCGACCAGCATGAACAGCACCTGCGGCACGATCCCGGCGGCGAACACATAGCCCAGGTCGGTGGCCGTCCCGCCGTCATCCAGGACTGCGAACGCGACCGCGACCGCGGCCATCGACGTGCCGAGCAGCGAGGTGGCATAAGCGGTGAAGAAGCGGCGGAAACCGGGCTCACGCAGCACCGCGAGACGGCCATGCCACCCAGGCATTTTGATAATGGCGCCTGTGTGCGCATTTACTGCGGCCGGCCTGACTCTTTTGGCTCTGCATTTACTGCCCTTCTGATAATCTCCGTGGGAATTCTTTATCACGCTGCCACGATGCCACCGGAGCAGCCTTGATGCCAATTTAAATGGCTGACTTGGTTATCTTTGAGAGCCACTTCCGCAGTAAATGCAGAACGACGGGGGTATTAAGCTGGCCGGGTGCGCCAGCTGCTGCCCGCCACTCCGCCCCGGACGGATCCCGGCCCGCCTCCGGTCGAATACTCGGCGGCGGCCGACCGTTACCTGGGCCAGGCCGGGCTCAGCGCGGCGTCCCGCCGGGTGTACCGGATCTCGCTGGCCAGCTGGTCCTGGCCGCTGGTCGGGAAGCCGACACCGCGCGGCACCGGCCGCCGCGGCGCGCCCCCCATCGTCCCGCTCGCGCTGCTCGATGAGCCCGGCGCAGGCCGCCGGCTCGCCGCGGCGGTCGCGGACCGGGCCGCCACGGCCGGGACCCGCACCGTCAACCGCGAGCTCTCCGCGCTCCGCGGCGCGGTGGCCTGGTGGCAGGACCAGCGGTGGATCCATGGCGACCCGACCGCCGGCCTGCGCCACCTCCCCGGCCCCCGGCCCGCTCAGGGCCCGCTCACCGCCGACCAGGTCAGCCAGCTGTTCGGGCTGCGCACCGGACTGCGCGAGCACGCGTTCTGGCAGTTGCTCTACGACACCGGCGCGCCCGCCGCCGACCTGCTCAGCCTGGACATCGGCGGCCTCGATCTGGGCCACGGGCGCGGCCGGGTGGCCACCGCCCAGCCCGGAACCTGGATCGGCTGGACGGCGCCTCGCACCACCGACCTGCTCCGCTGGCTGGTGGCCGGGCGCCCCGAAGGCCCGGTGTTCGTCACCGATCGCCGGGCACCGGGGCATACCGCCCGGGCTGACCGGTGCCCGGTGACCGGGCGGGCCAGGATGTCCTACCGCCGCGCCGCCGAGCTGTTCACCGCCGCGACGGCGCCGCTGGACCCGGCCGGGCGCGGCTGGACGCTGCATCAGCTCCAGCAGGCCGACCGGCTGGCCCGCGCCCAGGCTGACTGACCGGCCCGCCTCGCCTGGCCGCCTGCTCCACCAGCACCACTGACGCCGACGCCGACGCTACCGCTCAGATTCGCCGACAACCGCCGACATAGCACGCATTACGTTACGTGCGGTCAAACCGGGCAAATCACCCGGGTGAGCGCGCGGGCGGGCTAGGCGAGCGGGCCAGCGAGGCGGCTGTCCTCCCGGCGCAGGCCCGCGGGCAGGTAGGCGGCGCCGGGGCCACCGTCCCGGGCGGCGTCGCCGGGGTTGGAGATGGCGCATCGCTGCAGGGACAGGCAGCCGCAGCCGATGCATGAGTCGAGCCCATCGCGCAGCGCGACCAGCGCGTCGATCTGCTCGTCCAGCCGTTCCCGCCAGCCGCGGGACAGCCGGGTCCAGTCGGCCCGGGTGGGCGTGCGGCAGGCCGGCAGCGAGTCCAGTGCGCCGGCCACCTCGGTCAGGCTGAGCCCGACATTCCGGGCCGCCCGGATGAACGCCAGCCGGCGCAGCGTGCTGCGCTCGAACCGGCGCTGCCCGCCCGCGGTACGGGACGCCGCCAGCAGGCCGAGCCGCTCGTAGTACCGGATGGCCGACTCGGCGAAACCGCTGCGCCGGGAGATCTCGCCGACGCTGAGCAGGTCGGTGGTGTGCATCCAGGGCCCCTCTCCACTCCGGCCACCCAGGATCGCGGCTTGACATGAAGTTGACTTCAACTATCAGTATGGCAGCAGTCGAAAGATCTGGAGACGCAGATGCCTACTGCCGTGATCACAGGTGCGTCCATGGGCCTGGGCCGCGCCATCGCGCACGCCCTGGCCGAGCGCGGCTGGTCCCTGGTGGTCGATGCCCGGCGGCCCGGCCTGCTGGCCGGCGCGATGCGCGGGCTGGCCGGGGTGACCGAGCTGCCCGGCGACGTGACGGACCCGGCGCACCGTGTCAATCTGGCCGCCGAGGTGCACCGGATGGGCCGCCTCGACCTGCTGGTGAACAACGCCAGCCGGCTCGGCCCCAGCCCGCAGCCAGAGCTGCGCAGCTACCCGCTGGACGAACTGAAGCGGGTGTACGCGGCCAACGTGTTCGCCCCGCTGGCCTTCATCCAACTGCTGGCCGATCCGCTGGCCGCGGCGGCCGGGACCATCGTCAACGTGAGTTCCGACGCGGCCACCGAGGCCTACCCCAGGTGGGGCGGCTACGGCTCAGCCAAGGCCGCCCTGGACCAGCTCACCGCCATCCTGGCCGCCGAACAGCCAGCGCTGCGCTGCTATGCGTTCGACCCCGGCGACATGCGCACCGACCTGCACCAGCAGGCCTTCCCCGGGGAAGACATCTCGGACCGGCCGGAGCCGGAGGTGGCGGCGGCCGCGCTGCTGCGGCTGATCACCGAGCGGCCGCCCAGCGGGCGCTACCGGGCCGCCGACCTGAGCGCGCCGGCGGTGACCCGATGAGGCGGCCGGCCAGTTCCCCGCCGGAAGCGCGCGGCCTGGCCAGGGACGGAGTGCGGCTGCTGGTCGCCACCCCGGACGGTATGCTGCACGCCCGGTTCACCGACCTGGCCGACTACCTGGCGCCGGGTGACCTGCTGGTGGTGAACACCTCGGCCACCGTGGCCGCGGCCGTGCCCGGACGGCGCCGCGACGGCCGCCCGGTGCTGGTGCACTGGTCCGGGCGGCTGGCCGACGAGACCTGGCTGGTGGAACTGCGTACCGAAGAACCGGCCGTGGGCCGGGTGACCGATGCGGTGGCCGGAGAGACGATCAGCCTGCCCGGCGGCGCCAGCGTCACTCTGCTGTACGCGTTCCCGGGCCGTGGCCCGGGCCGCCCGGCCCAGCCCGGTCCACGGATGTGGGCCGCGGCGGTGGCCGGGGACGTCGCGGCGCTGGAGGCCGAGCACGGCCAGCCGGTCCGGTACAACTACGTACCGGACCCGTGGCCGCTGTCCGCCTACCAGACCGTGTTCGCCCGCACTCCCGGCAGCGCGGAGATGCCCAGCGCGGCCCGGCCGTTCACTCCGGAACTGGTCACCGACCTGATCTCGGCCGGCGTGCTGCTGGCCACGGTGACGCTGCACGCCGGGGTGGCGTCGCTGGAAACCGGTGAGGCGCCGCTGCCGGAATGGTTCTCGGTGCCGCCGGCCACGGCCGACCTGGTGAACGTGACTCACGCCGCCGGGCGCCGGGTGGTGGCGGTTGGCACGACCAGCACCCGGGCGCTGGAAAGCGCCGCGCTCCACGGCGGCCGGGTGCGGGCCAGCAGCGGGCTGACCGAGCTGGTCATCGGCCCGGCCCGGCCGGCCCGGGTGGTCACCGGCCTGATCACCGGCTGGCACGACGAGGGCGCTTCCCATCTGGACCTGCTCACCGCGGTGGCCGGGACCGGCCTGGTGCGCGCGGCCTACCAGGCCGCCGAGCAGGCCGGCTACCTGTGGCACGAGTTCGGCGACAGCTGCCTGCTGCTGCCACCGTCCAGCCGGCCCGCCAGCCAGGCGGCCTAACTGAGCCAGCGGGTGATGCAGCCGAGCAGTTCTTCGGTGTCCACCGGCTTGGTCACGTAGTCGCTGGCTCCGGAGACCAGTGCCTTGTCCCGGTCGCCGGGCATGGCCCGCGCGGTGACCACGATCACCGGCAGGTCGGCGAACCGCGTCATTTCCCGGATCGCGGCCGTCGTGGAGTAACCGTCCATCTCCGGCATCATCACGTCCATCAGCACCAGGTCGATGCCGGGATCGGCGCGCAGCGCCTCAATGCCCTGCCGCCCGCCCGGCGCATGGCTCACGGACAGCCCATAGAGCTCCAGCACACTGCTGATGGCGAACGCGTTCCGCAGATCGTCGTCCACGATCAGCACCTTCTTCCCGCGCACCTGCTGGTAGGCCCCGGGCTCGGTCACCGGGACGGCCGGGGCCAGCGTCTCCCCGTCCAGCCCGGGCACCGGCTCGGCGGCCAGCTCATCCGGGCTGGCCAGCTCCTCGGCGGCGGCCAGCCCGTCGGCCGGGCCGCGGAAGACCACCGGCAGGTACAGGGTGAACGTGCTGCCGCTGCCCGGCCGGCTCTGCGCGGTGATCCGCCCGCCGAGCACGGCCGCGACCTCCCGGCTGATGGCCAGCCCGAGCCCGGTGCCGCCATACCGGCGGCTGGTGGTGCCGTCACCCTGCTGGAACGCCTCGAAGATGGTCTTGAGGCTGTCGTCGGAGATGCCGATCCCGGTGTCGGTCACCGAGAACGCGACCACGTCGTCCGGTCCGCCGCCGCGCGGCCCGGCCAGCCCGATCCGCAGCTCCACCGTGCCCTGCTGGGTGAACTTGACCGCGTTGGACAGCAGGTTGTGCAGCACCTGGCGGAGCCGCTGCCGGTCGGTGACCAGCTCATCGGGCACGTCCGGGGCGACGGCGACCGCGAAGTGCAGTTCCTTCTCGGCGGCCAGCGGCTCGAACACGGTGCGCAGGTCCTCGGCCAGCGCGGCCAGCGCGAACCGCTCCGGGTGCACGTCCAGCTTGCCCGCCTCGACCCGGGACAGGTCCAGGATGTCGTTGATCAGCAGCAGCAGGTCGGACCCGGACGAGTGGATCACCTTGGCGTACTCGACCTGCTTGACGGTCAGGTTCTCGGCCGAGTTCTCGGCCAGCAGCCGGGCCAGGATGAGCAGGCTGTTCAGCGGGGTGCGCAGCTCGTGCGAGACGTTGGCCAGGAACTGCGACTTGTACCGGGAGGCCATGTCCAGCTGCTTGGCCCGTTCCTCGATCTCCTGCCGGGCCTGCTCGATCTCGGCGTTCTTGATCTCGATGTCCCGCTTCTGCCGGGCCAGCTGGGCCGCCTTGTCCTCCAAGTCGGCGTTGGACCGCTGCAGTTCCTCCTGCCGGGCCTGCAGCTCCCCGGTGCGCGCCTGCAGTTCCCCGGCCAGCCGCTGCGACTCCTGCAGCAGGTGGTCGGTCCGCGAGTTGACGATGATCGAGTTGACGATGACCCCGATCGTCTCCATCAGCTGTTCCAGGAAGTCCTGGTGCACCTGGGTGAACCGGCTGAACGAGCCGGCCTCGATCACGCCGAGCACCTGGCCCTCGAACACGATCGGCAGCACGATCAGGCTGACCGGGGCCCCGCCACCCAGCCCGGAGGAGATCCGCACATAGTCCGGCGGCGCGTCGTCCACGATGATCGGCTTGCGGGTCTTGGCTACCTGGCCGATCAGCGACTGGCCGAACCGGAACTGGCTGGGCGCGGCCAGGTCGACCCGCAGCCCGTACCCGGCGATCAGCCGCAGGATGGCGCCTTCGCTAGTGTCATCCTTGATGAAGAACGCGCCGTGCTGCGCGCCGACCAGCGGTATCAGCTCATCCATGATCAGCTCGGTCAGCGAGGGGAGGTCCCGGTGCCCCTGCAGCAGGCCGGAGATCCGGGCCAGGTTGGTCTTCAGCCAGTACTGCTCCTGGTTGGCCTTGGTGGTCTCGCGCAGCGAGTGGACCATCGCGTTGATGTTGTCCTTGAGCTCGGCCACCTCCCCCTCGGCCTCTACGCTGATGGACCGGGTCAGGTCCCCGGTGGCCACCGCGCTGGTCACCTCGGCGATGGCCCGCACCTGCCGGGTCAGGTTGCCGGCCAGCTCGTTGACGTTCTCCGTCAGCCGCTTCCAGGTGCCGGAGACCCCTTCCACCTCGGCCTGCCCGCCGAGCCGGCCCAGGCTGCCTACTTCCCGGGCCACCCGGGTGACCTCGGCGGCGAACGCGGACAGCTGATCCACCATCGTGTTGATCGTGGTCTTCAGCTCGAGGATCTCGCCCCGCGCGTCCACGTCGATCTTCTTGGACAGGTCGCCCTGGGCCACCGCCGTGGTCACCAGCGCGATGTTGCGCACCTGGCTGGTCAGGTTGCCCGCCATGAAGTTCACCGAGTCGGTCAGGTCCCGCCAGGTCCCGCCCACTCCTGGCACCTGCGCCTGGCCACCCAGCCGGCCCTCGGTGCCGACCTCGCGGGCTACCCGGGTCACCTCGTCGGCGAATGCGGACAGCTGATCGACCATGGTGTTCAGGGTGCCCTTGAGGGCCAGCATCTCGCCCTTGACGTCCACGGTGATCTTCTGGCTCAGGTCACCCCGGGCCACCGCGGTCGCGACCTGGGCGATGTCCCGCACCTGCCCGGTCAGCTTGTCGGCCATCGCGTTGACCGACTCGGTGAGGTCCTTCCAGGTGCCCGCCACGCCCGGCACCTGGGCCTGGCCGCCGAGCTTGCCGTCAGTGCCGACCTCCCGGGCCACCCGGGTCACCTCCGAGGTGAACAGGGCAAGCTGATCGGTCATGCTGTTGAACACGTCGGCGATCTCATCCATCAGCGGATCACCGGTGTGCGGCAGCCGGGTGCTGAAATCCCCGCCGCGCACCGCGGTGAGCCCGTCTAGCAGCTGTTGCAGCCGCACTTCGGCGGGCTGGCTGCCCAGCGCTGCCTGCGCCATGGCCGACTCCTCATGATCCATCGCATATATATGCACTCCGCCGGCCGGTCCATGCCGGCTGACGTGGCTAAAAATAGGCGTTAGGGACACTCCCCGCCCGGTAGCCTGGTCAATCAAGCCGCTTAATCTCCGGGAAGGTCAGCTACGTGACAGCTCCGAGCGGCGCCGACTTCACTCGGTTGAGCGCGCTGATCGCGCGCCAGCGGCAGGAATTGGATGGACTGCAGTCGGCGGCGGCTGCCCGGTCCGTGGTTGACCTGGCCCGGGGCATGCTGATGGAGCAGCTGGGCTGCTCTCCGGCGGAGGCCCAGGAGCAACTGGAGCACCTGTCCGCCGAGTCCGGCACCAGCCTGGCCGAACTGGCCGCGCAGATCACCGGCCAGCCGTCCCCGGCCCGGCCCAGCAACGGCCACCCGGTCACGCCCGGCCCCAGCCCATCCGGTCCATCCGGTCCATCCGGTCCATCCGGCCCAGCCGCCGCCGGCCCGGCGGTCAACGGCGGGCCTGCCGGCGGGCTGGCCGCGGCGGCCATGGAGACCGCGGCCGACGGCACCGGCATCGCCACCGCGCTGCTGGAGGAGGCCCTGGCCGCCACCGGCGTGGCCGCCGTCGCGGTGTGGCTGGCCGAGCCGGACGGCGGCCTCGAACTGGCCGGGCAGGCCGGCTTCGCGGCCCGCGACGCCAGCCGGTGGCGGCGTATCCACCCGGACCTGCGCACCCCGGCGCTGTGGGCGGCCGACGACGGCACCGAGATCTGGTGGCCCGCTGGCCCCCCCGATGAGACCACCCCGCTGCTCGGCGGCTGGCCCGGCGGCGCACGGGCCGTGCTCCCGCTGCCCGGTCCCGGGACGCCCATCGGCGCGCTGGAGATCTGCTGGCCCGGGCCGCTCGGCGGCTTCAGCCGCCCGCTGCGCCGCCAGCTGAGCGCGCTGGCCGAGGTGTGCGCGCAGGCCGTCGGCACCCGGCTGCGCACCGGCGGGCTGGCCGCGGACCAGCGTGCGTCCTGGGCGTTCAGCCTGCTGGATGGGCTGCTCGGCAGCGCCATGTACGCCAAGGCGATGCGCACCGGCGGCCAGGTCACCGACTTCCTGATCAGCTACCTCAGCGAGGGGTTCACCGATCCGGCCAGCCGCCCAGCCGCGGACATCGCCGGCCGCCCGCTGCTCGAGATGTACCCGGGCGCCGCGCTGGCCAGAGGCCTGTTCGACCAGGCGGTCCGGGTGCTGGCCACCGGCCGGGCCGAGCGGATCTCCGGGACGGTGTTCAGCACCCCGGTCGGGGACCACACGCTCACCCCGATGCTGGAGGTCCGCGTCGCCCGGCTGTACGACGGTGTGGTCATCGCCTGGCAGCGGGCCGACGAGCTGGAACGGCTCGGCGGGCTGCTGCACCAGGCGCAGCGGCTGGGCCGGATCGGCGGCTGGGAGGAGAACCTGCTCACCGGGGATGTGCTGTGGACCGAGCGGACCTACGGGCTGTTCGGCCGGCCGGCCGGCGACCCGGTGCCGATCGGCCAGCTGACCGCGCACGTCCCGGCCGAGGACCAGGTCACGGTGCACAGCTTCCGGTCGGCCCTGCTCCGTGACCAGCGGCCGGCCGCTGCCGTGTTCCAGATCATCCGGGACGAGGATGAAAGCGTCCGGCAGATCCGCGCGTTCGCCGAGCCGATCGTGGACCAGGCCGGCACCCTGATCGCGGTGCGTGGCGCCTACCAGGACGTGTCCGCCGACTACCACACCCAGGTGGCGTTCGCCGCAACCCGGGACCGGCTGGCTGACAGCGAGGAACGCGCCGCCGAGGAGCACCGGCTGGCGGTCCGGCTGCAGCAGGCCATCACCCCGCAGGCCGCGGCGCCGGCCGAGATCCCCGGGCTGGCCGTGGCCGCGCGGTACCGCCCGGCCGGGCCGGGCAACCTGGTCAGCGGCGACTGGTACGACACGGCGCCGCTGCCCAGTGGCGAGGTGCTGCTGGTGGTCGGCGACATCGCCGGGCACGGCATCGACGCGGTC
Source organism: uncultured Actinomycetes bacterium (assembly GCA_963758575.1). Lineage (GTDB taxonomy): Bacteria > Actinomycetota > Actinomycetes > Streptosporangiales > Streptosporangiaceae > RYN-230. The sequence continues at coordinate 101,535 of CAVWWE010000047.1, read as the reverse complement.
ACCGGCATGGTGGCGCTGCGCAACTGCCTGCGCGGCCTGGCCATCACCGGCGCCGGGCCGGCCACGCTGCTCGGCTGGCTGAACGGCGTCGCGTGCGAGCTGACCGACGGGATCATCGGCACCGTGGTGTGCGGCGTGTTCCGCCCGGCCGACCGGACCCTGCGCTGGGCCCGGGCCGGTCACCTGCCGCCGCTGCTGGTCCGCGCCGGGGTGGCCAGCGAACTCCAGCTGCCGGCCGGGGTGCTGGTCGGCGCCGACCCGGACAGCTACTACCAGGAGGTGACCACCGAACTGGTCCCCGGCGACGCACTGCTGCTGTACACCGACGGGCTGGTCGAGCGGCGCGACGAGGCCATCGACGACTCGCTCCAGACGCTGCGCCGCCTGGCCAGCCTGCCGGTCGAGGACATCGGCCAGTTCGCCGACCACCTGCTGGCCAGCTCCCGCGCGGACACCAGCGACGACGCGTGCCTGGTCGCCGTCCGGGTCCGCTGATCCGCTAAGGCCGGGGCCCTAGCCGAAGAAGACCTCGGCCTCCGCGTACCGCTCCGGCGGCACGGTCTTGATCTCCCGGGTGGCTTCGGTCAGCGGCACACGCACGATGTCCGTGCCGCGCAAGGCAACCATCATGCCGAACGCACCGTCCTGCACCGCGCCGATGGCATGCTCGCCGAACCTGGTGGCGAGCACCCGGTCGAACGCCGTCGGGGTGCCGCCGCGCTGGATGTGGCCGAGCACCGTGCAGCGGGCTTCCTTGCCGGTGCGCTTCTCGATCTCATCGGCCAGCAGATTCCCGATCCCGCCCAGCCGGACATGGCCGAACGTGTCCAGCCGCTGGTCCGACACGGTCACGTCGTCGTCCTGCGGGGTCGCGCCCTCGGCGACCACGACAATCGGCGCGTACCGGGTCTCGAACCGGTGCTGCACGTACGCGCATACCTTCTCGATGCTGAACGGCTTCTCCGGAATGAGGACGACGTTGGCCCCGCCGGCCATCCCGGCGTGCAGCGCGATCCAGCCGGCGTGCCGCCCCATCACCTCGCAGATCAGCGCGCGGTGGTGGCTCTCGGCCGTGGTGTGCAGCCGGTCGATGGCCTCCATCGCGATGTTCACCGCGGTGTCGAAGCCGAACGTGTAGTCGGTCGCCCCGAGGTCGTTGTCGATGGTCTTGGGCACGCCGACCACCCGGACGCCCGCCTCATACAGCCGGGTCGCCGCGCCCAGAGTGTCCTCGCCGCCGATCGCCACCAGCGCGTTGACCCCCAGCGCGGCCAGGTTGTCCTTGATCCGCTCCACCCCGGACCGGCCGCCCGCGCTGGCGCTGTCGGCCAGCGGGTTGGTCCGCGACGAACCCAGGATCGTCCCGCCCCGCGGCAGGATGCCCCGCACCGCCTGCACGTCCAGGGGTACGGTGTCCCCCTCCAGCGGCCCGCGCCAGCCGTCCCGGAAGCCCACGAATTCGAACCCGAACTCGGGGGTCCCACGGCGGACCAGCGCCCTGATGACCGCGTTCAATCCTGGGCAGTCTCCGCCGCCCGTCAGCACTCCGACTCGCATAAAGGCAACACTAGTCCCCATGACCGTCCTCGCTATTGATGCCGGGACAACCGGCGTGACCGCGTTGGTTGTCACCGAGGCCGGCCTGGTGGCCAGCCGTGGTTATCAGGAGTTCCGGCAGTACTTCCCGCAGCCGGGCTGGGTCGAGCACCTGCCCGAGGACATCTGGCAGGCCACCCTGGCGGCCTGCCGCCAGGCCCTGGACCGGGCCGGCGGCACCTCGGTGAGCTGCGTCGGCATCACTAACCAGCGGGAGACCGCGGTGCTCTGGGACCGGGCCACGCTGGCCGCCCCGCGGCGGGCCATCGTCTGGCAGGACCGACGGACGGCGCGGATCTGCGCCCAGCTCCGTGAGGCGGGCCACGAACCGCGGGTGGCCGCGCTGACCGGGCTGCGCCTGGACCCCTACTTCACCGGCACGAAACTTACCTGGCTGGCCGAGCACGAGCCCGCCACGTGGCAGGACCTGGCCGACGGAAGCCTGGCCGCGGGCACCGTTGACACCTACCTGATCGCGCGGATGACCAGCGGCGCCCGGCACGTGACGGACGCCTCCAACGCGTCCCGCACGCTGCTGTTCGACATCCAGGCCGGCCAGTGGTCGGCCGAGCTGTGCGAGCTGCTGCGGGTGCCGCAGCGGGCGCTGCCCGAGGTGGTGCCGTCCACCGGGGTGGCCGCGCAGACCGACCCCGGCGCGTTCCTCGGCCTGGCGCTGCCGGTGGCCGGCCTGGCCGGTGATCAGCAGGCCGCGCTGTTCGGCCAGGCCTGCTTCGCCCCCGGCGACACCAAGTGCACCTACGGCACCGGGTCGTTCGTGCTGGCCAACACCGGCCCGGCCATCGTCCGCTCGGCGGCTGGCCTGCTGTCCACGGTGGCCTGGATGGACGGCGCGGGTGAGCTCACCTACGCGCTGGAAGGCTCGGTGTTCGTCACGGGGGCGGCCGTGCAGTGGCTGCGCGACGGGCTCGGGCTGCTGGACGACGCGGCGCAGAGCGAGGCGCTGGCGCGCAGCGTGCCGGACTCCGCGGGGGTGGTGTTCGTGCCCGCGCTGACCGGGCTTGGCGCGCCGGACTGGGACCCGGACGCCCGCGGCGCGGTGTTCGGCATCACCCGCGGCACCACCCGCGCGCATCTGGTCCGGGCCACCCTGGAGGCCATCGCGTTCGAGGTGCGCGACGTGACTGACGTAATGACTGAGGCCACCGGGCAGCACGGCCGGGCGCTGCGGGCGGACGGCGGGGCCAGCGCCAACGACCTGCTCATGCAGTTGCAGGCGGATCAGCTCCAGTTGCCGGTGGAGCGCCCGGTGGTGGGTGAGACCACCGCGCTCGGCGCCGCGTTCCTGGCTGGCCTGGCCACCGGGACCTGGTCCTCCCGGGACGAGCTGGCCGCCACCTGGCGGCTGGACCGGCGGTTCGAGCCCGGTCCGCGCCCCGACCCGGACTACGCCCGCTGGCGGCGCGCGGTTGACCGGGTCAAGGGCTGGGCCAGCCTGGACGATTAGCGTCAGGCCACCCCCAGCGTCCGGCCCAGGCTGCGGTAGTCGGCGTCGAACTGGCTCAGCAGCCCCTCCAGCCCAGTGCTGGCTACGGTCTGCTGGTACTGGCTGACCGAGGAGGCGGTGGACAGCCGCTGGAAGTCGGTGGCGATCTGGTTCGCGTCCGACTGCACCGTGGCCGACGCCGCGCCGGACGCCGGGGTGGGCATGGCCAGGCCGTGCAGGTTCGAGCCGAACTTCGCGAACGCCTGGGACATCCGCGCGTCCACCCGGTTCACGCAGCTGAGCTTGCCGCCGCAGCCGGAGACGTTGGAGTCGAACGTGGCCACGGTGGTGCTCAGCGAGGCGTACGCGCCCTCCACCGACAGCGCGGCGGTGGCCTTGCTCACCGTGTTGTCGGACGAGACCGCCACGCCGATCAGCACCGCGTAGAGCACTAGGACGAGCACGCCGATGGCCAGGAACATGCCGACCAGGCCCTTGGCCCTGCTGGACAGCACCAGCCGCCAGGGCTGGTCGCCGCCCAGCCACCTGGTCGCCGCCGCAGGCTGGCCATAGCCCACCGGCCCGGGAGAGGCGGTCCCGGCCAGGGCGTACCCGGGCCCGGCATAACCGGGGGCAGGCTCGCCGTACCCGGCAGGCGGCGGCTCGTACCCGGCAGGCGGCGGCTCGTACCCGGCAGGCGGCGGCTCGTACCCGGCGGGCGGCGGCTCGTACCCGGCAGGCGGCGGCTCGTACCCGGCCGGGGCAGCCACCAGGTCCGGCTGGTCACCGAACAGCCCCCACGGATAGGTGCCGGTCAGCAGGAAGAGGTAGCCCGTGTACCGGAAGTAGTAGCGCTGCCCGGCCGCGATCGCCTCGTACAGCGGCCTGGGCATCTGGCCCGCAATGAGCACGATCAGCCAGGTCACGAACATGACGATCGTTTCCATGCCGAGCACGACCAGCGCGGCGAGCAGCGCGGCCGGGATGGCCAGGATGATCCGGAAGAGCACGGCCAGCCGGTTCAGCGGGCCCGGCTGCAGCAGGATCTGCACCGGGTAATCCGCTTCGCCCAGCTCGAACGGCGGGTACCGATCGGTGAGCAGGAACAGGTAGGCCTGCACCCGGACGAGCCAGCGCAGGTACCCGGTCAGGAACCCGCCCAGCCCCTCCGGCAGGCGGCCCAGGAACAGCGCGGCGAACCAGCAGATGATCAGCACGACCTCGGCGGCAATACCCAGCGCCCACAGCACGACCAGGTGCGGGATGGCCAGGATGATCCGGACCAGCACGGTGAGCCGGTTCTGCGGGGCGGGCTCCGCGAACGCGACGAGGATCTCATCGGGAGTCTGGCCGGCGCCACCGGTCGCTCCAGGGGGAGTTGCCGTTCCCAGCGGCATGTCAGTCATGAAGCCAACTCCTTAATCAAGGGCCGTAACCTTAGCGTTCGCTGAGTGGCCGGCGATAGCCCGCTTAGACGACACGCCGCGGTGGCTCAGGAATACCCGCGGGGGTCTGTGGGCTGGCGGGTGAACCTGGGATGTACAACAGGTATGGCGGGCACGGCGGGGATGGAGACGGGGCGCCATGGTGGACCTGGAGTTGTCCTGGCAGGCGGCGGCGGTGACCGCGGCCTGCCTGGGCGGCGCGGCGGTGGGCTGCCGCCGGGCCAGCCGGCCGCGCCTCCGGGCCGCGGCCGGCTTCCTGCAGGAGGCAGGTGTGCTGCTGGCCCTGTTCGCGCTGTGGCAGCTAGCCGGCAGCTACGCGGTAATGGGCCCGGACGGCGCCATCGGCCGGGCGCAATGGATCTGGCACACGGAACGCGCTGTCCACCTGCCCAGTGAGGCCGGGCTCCAGCAAGCCTTCCTCAGCCACCCACTGGTCGTTCAAGCAATGAATCTGTACTACGCGGGGCTGCACTTCGCGGTGGTGATCAGCTGCCTGCTCTGGGTCTATATCTGGCACCGGCGGCAGTACCCGCAGGTGCGCACGACGCTGGTGCTGTTCACCGCGGGCGCGCTGCTGATCCAGCTGGTGCCGGTGGCGCCGCCCCGGATGCTGCCTGGTGACAACATGATCGATACCGCGGTGCAGTACGGGCAGTCCGTGTACGGCTCGATGGCCGGCTTCAACGCCGACCAGCTGTCCGCGATGCCCTCGGTGCATGTCGGCTGGGCGCTGCTGGTCGCCCTGGTGGTGGTGCAGGTGTCCCGGAGCCGGTGGCGCTGGCTCGCGCTCGGCTACCCCGCGGTCACCCTGCTCGCCGTGGTGGTGACCGCGAATCACTTCTGGCTGGATGGCATCGCCGCCGCGGTGCTGCTCGCGCTGGCCCTGGTGGTCCAGCGGGCCGGGCGCATCGTGCGGCACCGCCTGCTGGCCTGGTACCGGGCCCGGGCGGTACGCCGTGGAGCTAGCTTCCCGGATGACTCGGTGTCGCCGCGTGTGCCAGCCGCTCGGCCTTGACCTCGGTCTTCAGCCGCGTCTTGGCGTGCTGCGCATCCTCGTCCACGTACTCCTGACGGGCCAGGTCCATGATCGCGTACATGATCTCGTCGGTCACCGCACGCAGCACCAGCCGGTCCGATTCGAGCCCGGCGTAGCGGGAGAAGTCCAGCGGCTTGCCGTACCGGACGCCGGGGCGGAAACGCAGCCGCGGCAGCACCTTCCCCGGCGGCATCAGCTCGAAGGTGTTGAACATGGCGCATGGGATGACTGGCGCGCCGGACTCCAGGGCCAGCCGGGCCACCCCCGTCTTGCCCCGGTACAGCCGCCCGTCCGGGGTTCTGGTGCCCTCCGGGTAGATGCCGAGCAGCTTGCCCTCGGCCAGCACCCGCAGCCCGGTGTTCAGCGCACGCTCGCCGGCCAGGCCGCCGGCCCGGTCCACCGGGATCTGCCCCACGCCACTGAAGAACGCCTTGCTGACCAGGCCCTTCAGGCCGCGCCCGGTGAAGTACTCGGACTTGGCCAGATAGGTCACCTTGCGCGGCAGCGGCAGCGGCCCGAAGAAGTGATCGGCGAAGGACAGGTGGTTGCTGGCGATGATGGCCGGCCCTTCCCGCGGGACGCTCTCGATGCCCTCGGCCCACGGCCGGAAGATCAGCCTAAGGAACGGCCCGAGAATCGCCTTGACCACCCAGTAGAACACGTCCCCATCGTGCCACGAGATGGGCCGAAAGCGGATGCCCCTGTTGCGTGCGGCTAGCCGCCCGGCGTGCGACGATGCCTTAGCGCTCAGCCAGCCGGCGGCCCGGGGAGGACGATGCAGTCATGCCAGTCATGCCAGGCGCGGAACCGTACTTCCACTCCGGTGGCAGTACCGGCGTGCTGCTCTGCCACGGGTTCACCGGCTCCCCTGGCTCGCTGCGGCCGTGGGCCGAGTACCTGGCTGACGCCGGGCTGACCGTCTCACTGCCCCGGCTGCCCGGGCACGGCACCACCTGGCAGGAGATGGCCCGGACCCGGTGGGAGGACTGGTACGCGGAAGTGGACCGGGCCTTCGAGGAACTCCGCGGCCAGGCCAGCGAGATCTTCGTCATGGGCCTGTCCATGGGCGGCTGCCTGGCCCTGCGGATGGCCGAGATCCGCGGTACCGCGGTGCGCGGGCTGGTGCTGGTCAACCCCTCGGTGACCGCCGACACCAAGCTGTTCCTGCTGGCCCCGGCGCTGAAGCTGGTGGTCCCGTCGCTGCCCGGCATCGCCAGCGACATCAAGAAGGAAGGCGTTACCGAGCTTGGCTACACCCGGGTGCCGGTACGGGCGGCGGCCACGCTGCCCGCGCTGTGGAAGCTGACCCAGTCCCGGCTGGGTGAGGTGACCCAGCCGATGCTGATCTACCGGAGCACCGTCGATCACGTCGTCGGGGCGGCCAGCATGCGGGTGCTGCGGGCCGGCCTGACCGGTACCCAGCCGGATGTCCGGGATTGCGCCAATAGCTACCATGTGGCCACCCTGGATAATGACGCTCCGGCCATCTTCGCCGGGAGCCTCGAGTTCGTCCGCGCGCACTCGCACGCGGAAACGGAATGAACGGGGAGGGGGTACGGCGTGGCCGCCGGCGCAAGCGGTGAGGAGTCCGCCTGGCACGACCTGATCGCGAACTTCGCCGTCGAGCCCGATCCGGCGGGCGGCGAGCCGCCCTGGCCGGAGCGGGAGAACCTGCCCGCGCCGTCGCACGCCGGGCCGGCCGCTCGACTCGGGGCCGGACACCGATCCAGACCTGCAACTGGACCTGACCGACGGCAGTGGCCCGGAATACGACTTCGGCGCCGGCCCGGACGGCCCGGGGCCGGCCGAACGGCGGCCCCGGCCCGGCCAACGGCGGCGCGGGGCCTGGTACCCGGTCCGGCCAGCGGCCCAGCCAGCCGCGGATCATCCGGCCGGCCAGCCCGGTCCCGCCACCCGCTTCGGACGAGGAAGACTTCGTTCCTCCGGTGCCGCCGCCGCTGCCCCCGCTCGACCCGGTGGCCAAGGGCGCCTGGGTCGCGTTGTTCGGCGGGCCTGCCTACCTGCTGATCGCCACCATGGCGGGCTGGGCCGTGCCGGGCTGGGCCGCGTTCCTGGCCGTGGCCGCGTTCGTCGCCGGTTTCGCCACCCTGGTCATCCGGATGGGCGACCGGCCGCCGCGTGACTCCGGGCCGGACGACGGCGCGGTGCTCTGACGGTTGCGGCTCTGACCGTTACCAGTCCCGCGGCCCGGGGGCGCCCGGGTCGCCGCTGTCGGTGGAGTCCGGCCGGCGCCTGGCATCCCGGCGCCGGGCCCGCAGCACCAGCCACATCGCCACGCACAGCACGATCAGCAGCAGGATGATCGGGCCGAACGTCTTGATGTGCCAGATCAGCAGGCTCCAGCGCCAGAAGAGCCGCCAGATGAACAGCCGCCAGATGAAATGGACCAGCCCGCCCACACCGAGCGCGGCGTGGCCACTGAGCGCAGCGTGGCCGGCGAACAGCCGACCCGCGGGCAGTACCTGCGTGTGCGCAGCCATGCCTCACTATGCCACGCGATCGAGAGTGCCCGCACCGGCTGCGGCCGGCCGCAGCGCGGCCGCGGGCAGCCGGCCCGCCAGCCAGCCCAGCACCAGCACGGCCAGGCCGGCGCTGAGCCCGGCCAGCAGCCAGGGCAGCCACACCGCGACCGAGAACAACGCGGCCACCGCGGGTGCGATGACCCCCGGCACGGTGAACCCGTACTGGTATGCGGCCAGATAACGGCCGCGTACCGGGCCGGGCGCGGCCGCCTCGGCTAGCGCGTTGGCCCGGGACCCGAACAGCAGCCCCGCCGCGGCCAGCAGCAGCGTGGCCGCCAGCAGCTCAGCGGGCCGCCAGCCGGGCGGGATGGCCAGCGCGGCCAGGCTGGCCGCGCACCAGAGCACGTACAGGCCGGCGCCCAGCGCCATCGCCGTGGTCCGGCGCAGCCCGCGGGTGACCCGCAGCGCGGCCGTGGCGCCCACGCTGTTCAGCCCGGTGAGCAGGGCCAGCAGCGTACCTGGCAGCCACGGCAGGGTGTGCAGCTTGCTGAGCAGGTAGACCGACATGCCGCTGAGAAAGAGATCGCCGGGCAGCACGGCCAGGCTGGTGGCCACGATGAGGACCAGGAACGGCCGGTCGGCCAGCACCCGGGCCCGGCCCGGGCTGGCCACCCGGGCTGCCCGGCGCGCGTGGCCCGGGTCGCGCACCAGCAGCGCGAGCAGCAGTGCGCACAGCACGAAGCTCACCGCATCCACGATCACGGCTAGCTGGTAGGCGTGCTGGCCGGCCAGGCTGAGCAGGCCCGCGGCGGCCAGCCCGCCCAGGCCGAAGCAGGTCGAGCGGACCATGCCAGCCACTGCATACGGGTGGTCCTTGGGGCCATCCCCGGCCACGTCCGCGATCAGGGCGAACAGCGCGCTGTAGAACGCCTGCTGCCCGGCGGCCAGCAGCACCGCGGCGGCCGCCACGGCCGCCGGGCCGCGGGCGGCCAGGTAGGTGACCGCGCCCAGCGCCTGCACCAGCTCGGCAGCGATCACCACCCGGCGCGGCCCGGCCCGGTCCACGAGTCGGCCGGCCACCGGTGGCACGGCCAGCCCGGCCACCGTGCCCACCGCGACCACGGTGCCGGCCACCGCCAGCGGCAGTCCGACCACCCGGGTCACGTACAGCAACACCACCGGCAGGAACAGGCCGGACCCGAAGTTGTCCACTCCCAGCGCGGTCAGTAATGCGATCCTGTTCCGCGTCATCGCCACGCCCCTAGTGAACCCGCTCACCGCCCGGGCTGACTGCCGGAACGCGGCGGCGCAGCTGCCGTACTTCGGGCACGCAGAGCACGGCCGCGGTCAGCAGCACGATCAGCACGCCCGCTGCGGCCAGTACCGCCCGGGTGCCCAGGGCCAGCGCCAGCGGGCCGGCCAGCACGGTGCCGACTGGGGCCAGCCCCCAGCTGCCCAGCGCGTCATACGAGGACACCCGGGACAGCGCCGCGGGCGGAATCTCCTGCTGCATCGCGGTCACCCAGTCCACCTCGAACACCTCGATGCAGGCTCCGGCGGCGAACGCAGCCACCGCGATCACCGGCACGGCCAGCGGCACGGCCAGCGTGAACAGCAGGACCGAGGTCGGCGCGGTGGCCAGGCTGCCGATCAGCAGCATCCGCCGCGGCCGGAAGCGGATCATCGCCAGCCCGCCCAGCACGGCCCCGGCGGACTGGGCGGCCAGGACGATCCCCCAGCTGTGCGCGCCGCCCAGCTGATCGTGCGCGACCACCGGGCCGAGCACCTCGGTTGACCCGTCCCACACCGCGACCAGCAGGGAGAACTCCAGCACGATGGCCCACAGCCAGCGCCGGGAGGCGAACTCCTGCCAGCCTTCGCGCAGCTCGTGCAGCATCCGGCTGCCCTGGCCGCGGGGCTGGGCGGGGATCCGCATGCCGATCCGTAGTAGCGCCGCGATGGCGTAGCTGGCCGCGTCCACGGCCAGGCCCCAGCCCGGCCCGGCCACCCCGACCAGCACACCGCCCAGCGCCGACCCTGTGATCAGCGCGGTGTTCTGCGCGATCCGGGCCAGCGCGTTGGCCTGCGGCCGGTGCGGCTCGGGGACCGTCTGCGGCAGCAGGCCGGTCACGGCCGGGAAGTAGAAGCCCATCCCGATGCCGCGCACCGCGGCCAGCGCCATCAGCTCCCAGACCTGGGCCTGGCCGGTCAGCACCAGCGCGGCCGAGCCCGCCTGGGCCAGCGCCTGCAGCAGGTTCGCGCCCGCCATCACCTGCTGGCGCGGCAGCCGGTCCGCGATCACCCCGCCGAGCAGCAGGAACACGATCACCGGCAGCATGGCCGCGGCGGTGACGTAGCCGACATCGGCGGCCGAGCCGCCGATGCTGAGCACCGCGAACGGGATCGCTACCAGCGCGACCGCGGTGCCGAACGTGGACACCACGTTGCTGGCCAGCAGCAGCTGGAAATTGCGGCTCGCCAGCGGCCCCCGGGCAGCCCCCCGGACAAGTGTCATGGCGCTGCGCCCATCCCGGCATCCTGCGCCACCCGGGGGCAGCAGGAAAAGCAGATTTCCCGCGGCGAACGCGGCCGCCCGCTCCCCCAGCCAGCCCCAGGCACCGCATCGATGAAACATCGACGCGCACCGGTGCGCGTCAATGTTTCAGCCGTGCGGTTGCAAATGGGAGCGGTGGACCGGTCCGGCTGCTCAGCCGGTGGGCTCGTCCGGGTTTGTGGTGGTGGGCTCATCCGGTGTGCCGCGGTCGGCAGCCGCGGGGCCGCCGGACCGGGCGGCTGGCTTCTTGGCTCCCGCGGCCGGCTTCTTCGGTCCGGCCGGCGGCTGCTTGGCCTCCGCCGGCGGCTGCCCGGTGCCGGCTGCGGGCTGCTTGGCCCCGGCTGACGGCTGCCCGGTGCCGGCTGCGGGCTGCTTGGCCCCGGCTGACGGCTGCCCGGTGCCGGCTGCGGGCTGCTTGGCCCCGGCTGCGGGCTGCTCGGTGCCGGCTGACGGCTGCTTAGGCCAGGCTGCGGACTTGGCTCGAGCCGGCGGGTTCTTAGCCCCAGCAGTCGGCTGCCTGGGCGCAGCCGACGCCGGCCGAGGGCCGGGCGGCCGGCTGGTACCGCCGTTGGCCGGGGGCTGGGGCCGGGTCCGGACGGCTGGCTCGTCGGTGGCCTCGTCCCAGACCTCGCCGGCCGGCGGCGCGGTGGTGTCCTGTGGCCGGGCCGGCCGGCCAGCCGCGGCCACCGCGGCCTCGAACGCGGACATCGCGTCCGTCATCACGGCGCCAACCGCGTCGGCGGCGGCGGATACCCCGGAGCTCAGCCCGGGGCCTGAGTCCCGGAGGCGGCGCCGGGCCCGGCAAATCGGGCACCAGGCGCATTCCGGGGCCTCGTCGGCTTCCGAGGTCGCGGTCTCCCACACGTTGGCGGTGCTCTGCTGCTTTCCGCCGCCCAGCGCGGTGCGGATCTGCCCGCGCATCTGCCGGGTCACGCTGCGTGCCCCGGAGCGGACCAGCCAGCGCTGGAGATCGCCGATCGGGTCGCTGCCGGACTGCCTGGATGGCTCCGTCACGTGCTGCCTTCCTTCGTAGCTATGTCCGCCGCGCGCAGCCCTTCGACCCGGGCCTTCAGCCCCTTCAGCGCGGTGTCGATGATCACCCTTTCGGCCCGGCGCTTCAGCATGCCGGGCAATGGCACCCGGACGTCCACGCTGAGCTCATAGGTCACCTCGGTGCCGGCCGACTGCTTGACCAGAGCGTAACTCCCGCTCATAGCACTGATGACCGAGCCGGGCTCGGCCAGGTCCCAGCGCACGCCGGAATCGCCGTCCCAGTGGTAACCGAGCGCATAGCTGTCTTTGATCATCCCGGCGTCCAGGCTGAACCGGACCCGGCTGGGCCGCCCGTCGGCGTCCCGGCTGACCACCTCGGCCGACCGGACTGCGGACGCCCACTGCGGGTAGGCGGCGAAGTCGGCGATCACGGCCATCACCTGCTGCCGGTCCGCGCCGATCGGGATGCTCGACGTCGTCCTGTCGCCCATGCTCGGAGCGTACCGCGCCCGCCGGGCCGGTCAGCCCGGCCGCACCGCCGCGGCCACGATGCCCGGCTAAAACTCGAGGACGTAGGGGATGCCGGTGGCGCGGAAATGACCGACGTTGATGCACTCGGTCCGGCCGATCCGGACCCGGCGGTCCAGCGGCTGGTGCACGTGGCCGAACAGGGCATAGCGCGGCTGGGTCTCCTCGATGTGCCGGAGCAGCGCCGCGCTGCCCCGCTCGACCCGCCGGGCCACGGTGTCGTACAGCAACTGCGGGACGTCCGGCGGGATGTGGCTGCACAGCACGTCCACCGCGCCGGTGGCGGCCACCTTGGCCGCGAACGTGTCCTCGTCGATCTCGAAAGGCGTGCGGTAGGCCGAGTACAGCCCGCCGCCGACGAAACCGAACGTCCAGCCGCCCAGGACGGCCCGCTGCCCGTCCAGGACGTGGTGGCCGGGCCGCAGGTGCGGCGCCCACAGCCGGGGCAGGTTGACGTTGCCGTAGGTCAGGTAGGCGGGCTCGGGCATGGCCGCGAACAGCTCCGCGTACTGGCCGGCGGCGGCCTTTTCCGACATGTCCGGACGGGTCACCATCCAGCTGGGCCCACAGCTCACGGGACATCCGCCGGGCCTCGTCGAAGCGCCTGGCGTAGCGCAGTTCGACGAAGCGGCGGGCCTGTTCTTCGCCAAACAGGTCGGCGAAGATGCCCTGCCCCTGGTCGGCGTAGTCGATGAACAGCAGCAGATCACCCAGGCAGATGAGGGCATCCGCGCCACCCGCGCCGGCCAGCGCATCCACGCGGCCATGCACATCACTGACCACGTGAACCCGCATGAGCACACGGTACAAGCCGGGTTATTCATCCTGGGCCCGGGCCACCTGGGCTAGCCGGGCCCGGCCATCCCGGTACGCTGAAAGCGCTACCTGCTAGTAGCTACTGAGGCGGTACCGGGGTACGGTCCATGTCGTTCGGCGATGAACCTGACCGGCAGGAGCTGGCATGCGTGAATACAGCAGTCCCGCGGTAGCGGAGATCTCCCCGGCCGCGACGCTGGCCGATGTGGTCTTCGAGCGGGCGGACCGCGAGCCGGCCGCGGTGGCGATCCGGCGCAAGGCCGCGACGGCCGCCGCGGCCTGGCGGGACGTAACCACGGCCGAGTTCCGCACCGACGTGGCCGCGCTGGCCAAGGGCCTGATCGCGGCCGGCATCGGGACCGGCGACCGGGTCGCCCTGCTGTCCAGGACCCGGTACGAGTGGACGGTGGCCGACTACGCCATCTGGTCCGCGGGCGCGGTCACCGTACCGATCTACGAGACGTCCAGCGCCGAGCAGGTGGAATGGATCCTGGGCGACTCCGGCGCCCGGGCGCTGATCGTGGAGACCCCGGCCCACCTGCAGGCCAACAGCGAGGTGCTGGCCCGGCTGCCCGGCGTGGAACGGATCTGGCTGATCGAGGGCCCGGATGCCGAGGGCCAGGCCGCGCAACTGGACAGCCTGGCCGCCGACGGCGCCGGGATCAGCGACGAGGAACTGGCCGGGCGGCGGGCATCCCGGCAGGCCACCGACCTGGCCACCATCATCTACACCTCAGGGACCACCGGCCGGCCGAAGGGCTGCGAGCTCAGTCACCTGAACCTGCTGGCCAACGTGCGGAACGCGGTCGGCGGGCTGCCGGACATCTTCGCCCAGCCGGGCCGGTCGGCGCTGCTGTTCCTGCCGCTGGCCCACTCCTTCGCCCGGATCATCCAGATCGGCTGCCTGGAGTCGGGCACCGTGCTCGGGTACACCGCCGATGTCGCCCACCTGGTGGAAGACCTCGGCACGTTCCAGCCCACGTTCATCCTGGCCGTGCCGAGGGTGTTCGAGAAGGTGTACAACGGCGCCGAGCAGCAGGCCGCGGCCAGCGGGGCGAAGAGCCGGATCTTCAAGGCGGCGGCGCAGTCCGCGGTGGCCTGGAGCAAGACACTCGACGTGGCCGGCCAGCCGGTGCCGGGCCAGCAGAACCTGCGGCTGCGCGCCGAGCACGCGCTGTACGACCGGCTGGTGTACGCCAAGCTGCGCGCGGCCACCGGCGGCCGGGTGCGGTACGCGGTGTCCGGCGGCGCCGCGCTCGGTGACCGGCTCGGGCACTTCTTCCGCGGCGTCGGCATCACCGTGCTGGAGGGCTACGGGCTGACCGAGACCAGCCCGGTGATCAGCGTGAACCGGCCCGACCACAACAAGATCGGGACGGTCGGGCCGCCCATCCCCTCGGTCACCGTGCGGATCGCCGACGACGGCGAGATCCTGACCAGCGGGCCCAACGTGTTCACCGGCTACTGGCACAACGAGGCGGCCACCAAGGAGATGGTTGACCCGGAAGGCTGGCTGCACACCGGCGACCTGGGCGAACTCGACGAGGACGGCTACCTGCGAGTCACCGGGCGGAAGAAGGACATCATCGTCACGGCGGGCGGCAAGAACGTGGCCCCGGCCGTGCTGGAGGACCGGCTGCGCGCGCATCCGCTGGTCAGCCAGTGCATGGTAGTGGGCGACGGGCGACCCTTCGTGGCCTGCCTGGTCACCCTGGACGAGGAAGCCATCGGGCCATGGCAGGCCCGGCACCCGAGCCTGGCCCGCGCCTCGCTGGCCGAACTGGCCGAGGCGCCGGAGCTGATCGCCGAGATCCAGTCGGCCGTGGACGACGCCAACAAGGCGGTGTCCCGGGCCGAGTCGATCCGCAAGTTCACCGTGCTGCCGGTCGACTTCACCGAGCAGAACGGTTACCTGACGCCGTCGCTCAAGGTGCGCCGGGGCCTGGTAGCCAAGGACTTCGCCGCCGACATCGACGCGCTCTACAGCTAGCCGGGCCAGCGGAACTCAGCCGCTGAGGATGTGCTCCAGCCGCTGCGCCACCAGGTCCCAGCGCCACTCCCGGTCCACCCAGGCCAGCCCCTTCTCCCCCATGGCCCGGGCGCCCGCCGGGTCGGCCAGCAGCTGGCCGATCCGGTCGGCGACGGCGGCCACATCGCGGCCGGGCACCACGTAGCCGGTCTCGCCGCTGAGCACCGCGTCCGGCGCGCCGCCGGAGTCGCCCGCGATCACCGGCAGCCCGGTGGCCGACGCCTCCAGGTAGACGATGCCGAGCCCTTCCACGTCCAGGCCACGCCGCCGGGTCCGGCACGGCATCGCGAACACATCGCCGGCGTCGTAGTACGCGGGCAGCTGGGCCACGGGCACCTGGCCGGTGAACAGCACCGAGTCCGCCACCCCGAGCTCGCTGGCCAGCCGGCGCAGCTGGCCGTCGGCCGGGCCGCTGCCGACCAGCAGCAGCGCCGGGTCGCCGCCCCGGGCCCGGACCGCGGGCCAGGCGCGCAGCAGGGTGTCCTGGCCCTTGCGGTGCACCAGCCGGGACACGCAGACCACCACCGGCCGGGCGCCCAGGCCGAGCTGCGCCCGGATCCCGGCCCCGCCCGCCCCGGGCCGGAACTCGGTGGTGTCCACGCCGGGGGCCAGCCGGGCCATCCGGGCCGTCGCGGACGGGGACAGCGCCCGGGCCAGCCGCACCCGGAAGTACTCGCCCAGGTAGGTGACCACGTCCACCGAGTCGCCGATCCGGCGGAGCAGGGTGCGCGCGCCGGGCAGCGCGGCCCAGCCCGCTTCGTGGCCATGGGTGACCGCGACGATCCGCCGGGCCCCGGCCGCGCGCAGCGCGGGGGCCAGCAGGCCGAGCGGCGCGGCCGCGCCGAACAGCACCCGGTCGCAGCCGTGCTCGGTCAGCGCGCGGACCGCGCGGACCCGCACCGTGGGCACCGGGAGCATCAGCGAGGTGGGGTGCCGCAGCACCGGGAACGGCTGCCGCTGGTCGAACTCGGCCGCGCCGGCCCAGGCAGGCGCGTACACCACCACACCATCTGCGGGCAGCCGGGTGGCCAGCGCGTGGATGAACGACTGGATGCCGCCCGCGCGCGGCGGGAAGTCATTGGTGACGATCAGGACCTTAGGCATCAGGCAGTGATCTTATCGGCGGTTCATGCTGGGAGTGGGAAGGGCCCGCCCCGGGCAATTGCCAGATGAGCGCCTCGTAGTGCGGGCAGCCATCGGGTGCGGCGTGGTGGTGCAGCAGGATGTGCTCCAGGTACTCGCGGGCCGCCGCCATCCGTTCGATCTGTGTCCCGAGCGCCTCGATCCGGTCGGCCAGGATCTGGTTCCACCGCTGGCTGTGCTCCGGGCCGGCCAGGATGTCCGCGATGTCCGACAGGCTCATCAGCCCGGACTGCTGCCAGTAGGCCGTCATCGTGGCCGTCTGCGTCTGGGGCGGCGCGATCACCGCGTTCGGTTTCGCCCGGGTGCTGTGGCTGGCCCTGGCCCTGCTCGCGGTGGCGGGCTGGGCGGATGTGATCTCGGCCGTGCTGCGGGCCACCATCCTGCAGTCGTCCGTGCCGGACGAACTCCGCGGCCGGATGTCCGGCCTGCAGATCGCGGTGGTGGAAGGCGGCCCGCGGCTCGGCGACCTGGAGGCCGGCACCGTAGCCAGCCTGGTGTCAGCCGAGTTCTCCATCGTGTCCGGCGGGCTGGCCTGCATCGCCGGGGCGGCCCTGCTGACGGCGCTGCTGCCCGGCTTCCGCCACTACCGCCGCCCCGCACAGGCCAGCCCGGAGGCGGCCCGGCGCGGCCCGGACGTGGCCGGGGAAAGCACGGTGCCCCCAGGACCATGTCCTGAGGGCACCGGGTGAATCTCAGCGCTGCGGCGCGGTTCAGGGCCGCGCGGCGCTGTCCAGGTTCTCGCTGTACCAGCCGGACAGCGGCACCTTCTCCACGTCCTCGCCGGTCTGCGGGGCGTCGATCAGGAACCCGCCGCCGACATACATGCCGACGTGGCTGTCCCCGGCGAAGAACAGCAGGTCGCCCGGCTGCAGGTCGCTGGTGGAAACGGCGGGCAGCGCGGCCACCTGCTCGTAGGTGGTACGCGGGATAGACACCCCGGCCGACGCCCAGGCCGCCTGGACCAGCCCGGAGCAGTCGAACGAGTCCGGGCCGGTGGCGCCGTACACGTACGGGTCACCGAGCTTGGAGTAGGCGTACGCGACGGCCTGGCCCGCCTGGGTGTTCGTCGCGATGGGGTCGGTCGCACTCGTGGTCCCCTGACCACCCAGCGACGAGCCAGTGACCTGCTGCTGCTGGGCCGCGGTCAGCGTGGCCAGGATGGCGTTCTGCTTGTCCAGCGTCTTGCCGATGGACTTCTTCCTGGCCAGCCGCTGCGACTCCAGGGTGGCGATGCCCTGCTCGGTCCGGCGCGCCATCTGCTGCGCGCTGGCCAGCTGGGCCGCGGTGGCGATGAACTGCTTGATCTGCGCCGACCGGTCGCTGGACATCTGCAGCAGCACCGACGCCTGATTCAGCACGGCCTGCGGGTCGTCGGAGGTCAGCATGGCACCCAGCTGGGTCATGGTGCCGTTCTCGTAGGCGGTCGCCGCGATGGACGCGATCTCATCGCGATCCGCGGTGAACCTGGCCTGGTCTTCCTTGACCTGACGGTTGACCAGGGCCAGCCGCTGGTCGGCATTCTTCAGCTGCTCGGCCGACTGGTCGTACATCTGCACCGCCACGTTCTCTTCGGCGGTGAGCTTGTTGACCATCTTCTGCACCTGGTGCATGGTCGGCTTCGACGCCGCCCCGGCCGTGCTGGCCCATGTGGCCAGGCCACCGGCGGTGGCCAGGCTTATCCCAGCGGCCACGCCACAGCGCAGCGCCTTGCCGTGCGCGAGGCGCACCACGCGGTCACGTTTCCCCCGCCAGCCGCCGCGTTCACCACCTGGACGCGTACTCACGTGCGTGATCACGCTCCTTCTTCCACCCCGCCTACCGGGTGAGCTGACGGGTTCGGGCTGTGGAAGATGCCCTACGGCCTGGCTGCGTCGCAGCCCGGCCGATTCACCCCTGGAGGACCCATGGCCCGGGCGCTGGCCCGGCGAGCTCTCCGGTGGGTCCCCGGCTCTCGTGCTGGCCACGCCTGGCCAGCACAAAGACTCGGCGGTGACCGATCGCCGCCACCAAAGTGGTGACTGGGGAGCGAACCGATCGGGGCTGACACTAGCGAAGCTGGTGCGGTGAATTCCACCGCTTCGCGAACTCCGGTGATCGTGTTGACCCACTCCGGCGCTTCTGTTCCCGCATATTTACCCTCGGTCCGGGCGGTCCACCGGGCCCCAGGCGGCTCACGACGCCCGGGCCACCGGGCGCAGCCGGAGCGGCGACACCAGCCGGGCGTCGGCCAGCACGCGGAGCGCGCGCTGCTCCGCCGCGTCCAGCTCGGGCTGCGGCTCGCCGGGGCCGAGCAGCGCGGTGACAACGCAGTCCGGGCAGGCGATGCCACGCATCTCGCACCGGTCACAGTCGATCAGCATGTCTCCTCCTGAGGCTGGCTCCCCCGCTTCGGGGGTAGCGGGACACACGCTAAGCGGGGGCACTGACACTCCGCCGGCCGCCCGGCTGGGATGATTCGGGCATGCCCGCCGACCACGCCCGCCCCGCTGACCAGCTCACCGACTCGGCCTGGTCTGGAACATGCGCGACGACCGGGCGGACTGGGTGGCCCAGCTCAGCCAGATCCTGCACGATCCGGGTGAGGGGGACGGCAGCCGTGGCGGTGCCGTCGCCATCGGCCCGCCGTTCGGGCCGGTGCAGCACCGCACGATCGAGTGGACGCACCGGCTGACCCGGGACCAGGTGCTCGACATGGTCAGCTCGCGCAGCTACGTCATCACCATGCCGGCCGCGCAGCGGGCGGAGGTGCTGGCCGCGGTGGGCCGCCTGGCCGACACCCACCCGGGCCTGGCCGGCCGGGCCGAGCTGGAGCTGCCCTACCGCACCGAGTGCTTCCGCGCTCAGCTGAGCTGACCGCACCAGCCTTTTCTATTGAACGCCAGTACCCGGCACTGACCCGCCCAGGCCGGCGTGCCTGGGACGGAATGTCGGTACCCGGTCCTACCGTGATGATCGTGATCCTCAGTGACTGGGTGGCAGCGGCCCGGGCACGGCTGCGCCCGCCGCCCTGGGCCAGCCGGCGCGCCTTCGACGCGATCGAGTTTGTGATCGTGGACGTGGAGACGACCGGCTGGTCGCCGGAGGAAGCAGGCATCACCGAGATCGGCGCGGTGCGGATGAGCGGCGGCCAGATCCGCGCCGAGTTCAGCACCCTGGTCAACCCGGGCCGGGCCATCCCGCCGGACATCGTGGAGCTGACCGGGATCAGCGACGCCATGGTCGCGCCCGCCCCGCAGGCCGCCGAGGCGCTGGCCAGCTTCCTGGACTTCGCCCAGGGCGCGGTGCTCACCGCGCACAACGCGCCGTTCGACGTCGGCTTCCTCGCCGCGGCCGGTGCCAGCGCCGGCCTGAACGGGCCCGCCGGGTCCGTGCTGGACACCGTTGTTCTAGACACAGTTGTTCTCGACACAGTGGCGCTGGCCCGCCGCCTGCTGGCCACCGGCGGGCTGGCCGCCGACGACGTGCCCAACTGCAAGCTGAGCACGCTGGCGGGCTACTTCGGCGCGCCGCCCGGTCCGCAGCACCGGGCGCTGGCCGACGCCCGGGCCACCGCCACCGTGCTGGCCGGCCTGCTCCGGATGTTCTCCGCGCGCCGGGTGCGCACCATCGCAGGCCTCCTCGCCGAGCAGGAGTACGCTCTGGCTGAGCTGCGGGAAGCCGCACGAGTGGAGCGCGAGGAGGCATCAGGTGATCACCGCGATCGTGCTGGTGAAGGCGGACGTGGCGCGGATCCCGGAAACCGCGGAGATCATCGCGCAGATCCCGCAGGTGTCCGAGGTGTACTCGGTGACCGGCGAGTTCGACCTGGTGGCCCTGGTCCGGGTCCGGGCGCATGAGGAACTGGCCGACGTCATCCCGGGCACGCTGAACCGGGTCGCCGGGGTGAGCCACACCGAGACGCACATCGCGTTCCGCACCTACTCGCGGCACGATCTGGAGGCGGCGTTCTCGCTGGGCTACGAGGCGGACTGAGCCGCCAGCCGCTGGCTGGCCGCCACCCAGCGATCCAGCAGGTCCTGCGCCGCGCCGCTGTCCACCGCGGCGGCCGCGCGGGCGTACCCCTCGGCGAGAGCCTTGTCCAGCTCCTCGGCCCCGGGCACCCCGGCCGCGGCGGCCAGCGCGGCCGCGGCGTTCAGCAACACGGTGTCCCGGACCGGTCCGGGCTGGCCGGCCAGCACCGCACGGGCCACCACCGCGTTGTGCTCCTTATCGCCGCCGCGCAGGCTGCCGGGCTCGGCGCGGGGCAGGCCCAGCGCGGTGGGGTCGAGCGTGGTCCGGCTCACCGTGCCGTCGTGCACCACCCACACCGTGGAGGTGGTCACCGGGGTCAGCTCGTCCAGCCCGTCGTCGCCGTGGAACACCAGGGATGAGCAGCCCCGCGCGGCCAGCACGCCGGCGATGACATCGCCGCCCCGCGGGTCGGACACCCCGACCGCCTGGGCGAGGGGCCGGGCCGGGTTGGACACCGGGCCGAGGAAGTTGAACACGGTCGGCACACCGAGTTCGCTGCGCGCGACCGAGGCATGCCGGAACGACGGGTGGTAGAGCGGGGCGAACAGGAACGCGATGCCGGTCTCGGCGGCCAGCTCGGCGGTGGCCTCCGGCGGCAGGCTGATGGCCACGCCGAGCGCTTCGAGCACGTCGGCCGCGCCGCAGGCCGAGCTGGCCGCGCGGTTGCCGTGCTTGACCACCTGAACACCGGCCGCGGCCGCGACGATGGCGCCCATGGTGGAAATGTTCACCGTGTGTGCGCCGTCCCCGCCGGTGCCCACCAGGTCGACCAGCGGGCCGGGCACGCTGATCGGGGTGGCCCGGCTGAGCATGACATCGGACAGCCCGGCCAGTTCGCCGGCCGTCTCGCCTTTCATCCGCAGCGCCACCGCGAACCCGGCCACCTGGACCGGGGTGGCCGCGCCGTCCATGATCTCGTTCATCGCCCAGGCCGCCTGGTCCGAGCTGAGCGTGTCGCCACGGATCAGCGCGCCGATCAGGCCACGCCACGACATGGTCGGTTGCATCGCCGCCCCTTTTCCTGCGCCGGCCGGGCGGTTCAGGCCTGGGCCGGCAGCTGGCCGTTCGCCTGCTGCCGCATCAGCCCGGCCAGCGCCGCCGCGAACGGGACCGGGTCGATCGGGTGGCTGGTCACCGCGTCCGCGCCGGACCAGGTGGCCAGCCAGCCATCGTCCGCCCGGCCGACGACGAGCAGCACCGGCGGGCAGTTGTGAATCTCGTCCTTGGCCTGGCGGCAGACGCCCATGCCGCCGGCTGGCTGCGCCTCGCCGTCCAGCACCATGACGTCCGCGCCACCCGCGTCGAGCAGGCGGAACAGGGCTGGCTCGGTGGCCACCGGGATGACTTCCGCCTCGGGCACGTCGGGCGCGGGGCGGCGGCCGATGGCGAGCCGCATCCGGGCCCGGGTGTCCGCGTCATGGCTGTAGACAACGACCTTCATAGAACTGGATGGTACCGACACGGGGGGTCGGCCGACGCTCGCCTACGGGTTGTCGTAATAATGACCCCGTGGCCACCGCATCCGTAGCCGAGAAAGCACCCACCCCCAGGCCGCCTTCAGCCCGGCCAAACCTGGTCAGCGTGGGCACCATCATCTGGCTTTCCTCGGAACTCATGTTCTTCGCGGCGCTGTTCGCGATGTACTTCACGATCCGCTCCGTGGATAAGGGCGAGGGCCTGCCCTGGCCCGGCGCGCACCTGGACCTGACCCTGGGGTCGATCAACACCACGGTGCTGCTGCTGTCCAGCGTGACCTGCCAGCTTGGCGTGTTCGCCGTCGAGCGGGGCCAGCTCAGGCGGGCCGGGCGGATCTGGCAGCCGGCCCGCTGGGGGCTGCGCGAGTGGTACTGGCTGTCCTTCCTGATGGGCCTGTACTTCGTGTGCGGCCAGGGCTATGAGTACCTGGACCTGATCCGCAAGCAGCACCTGACGCTCTCGTCCAGCGCCTACGGGTCGGTGTTCTACATCCCGACCGGGTTCCACGGCCTGCACGTGACTGGCGGCCTGATCGCTTTCCTGTTCGTCCTCGGCCGCACCTACGTGGCCAAGACGTTCACCCACGAGCAGCAGGTCAGCGCCATCGTCGTCTCCTACTACTGGCACTTCGTGGACGTGGTCTGGATCGCGCTGTTCACCACGATCTACCTGATCCACTAACCGCCCTCGCGACGGACACCTGAGCGAGGCGCAGACATGCCGAACCAGAAGAGCACAGACCAGAAGATGAGGGCTCCATTGAGCTGGATCACCGCCCGGCGGCGGCGCCCGGTCGCCGGATACGCCGTTGTGCTGCTTGGGCTCCTCGCCGTGGGTGGGGGGTACGCGGCGGTCACCGCCTCGAACAGCCCGGCCAATGCGTCCTCCCCGGCGGCCAGCTCGACGCAGATCGACCAGGGCCGCCAGATCTTCGTGCAGGACTGCTCCAGTTGCCACGGCCTGGACGCGCAGGGCACCAACACCGGCCCCAGCCTGATCGGGGTGGGCGCGGCCGCGGTGTACTTCCAGGTCAGCACCGGCCGGATGCCGCTCAAAGAGGTCGACGCGGAGGCGCCGCGCAAGCCGCCGGTGCTGAATGAGGTGCAGACGCGCGCGGTCGCCGCCTACATCCAGTCGCTGGGCGGCGGGCCGACCATTCCCTCCCCGGCACAGGTGAGCACCGTGGGCGCGGACGTCGGCCAGGGCCAGGAACTGTTCACCGAGAACTGCTCGCAGTGCCACAACTTCGTGGGCGCGGGCGGCGCGCTGACCTACGGGAAGTACGCGCCCGCACTGACCCAGTCCACGCCGACCCAGATCTACACGGCCATGCTGACCGGCCCGGAGGCCATGCCGGTGTTCAACGACACTACGATTACTCCCAGTGAGAAGCGCGACATCATCGCGTACATCACGCAGACCCGGAGCGAGCCCAACCCCGGCGGGTTCAGCCTCGGCCGGATCGGCCCGGTGACCGAGGGCCTGGTCGGCTGGATCGGCGGGATCGGCGGCCTGATCCTGGTCGCCATGTGGATCACGGCAAGGCGGCGCGAGCACTCATGAGCGGCACCGAAGACTACCCAGCTGACCTGACCGGCCAGGGCGAGGAGACCGAGCCGTCGCGGGCGCCGCGCCGGGTGATCGGCACTCCGCCGCCCGCGGAGCAGCGCACCCTGCTCGGCACCGCCGCGCAGGACAGCCCGCCGCCCGCCCCGCGCGAGCTGCCCGCCGACCCGCCCAACCCGGCCGCGGCCAAGCGGGCGGAACGGACCGTGGCCGCGCTGTTCATCCTGTCCATGCTGGCCGGCATCGGGTTCATCGCGGCGTATATCGGGCTCGAGCTCAGCCCCACATCGCTGGACTCGGTGCTGCGGTCGAATCTGGCCCTGGGCGTCTCCATGTCGGTCGCGTTCCTGGCCCTCGGCGTGGGTGCGGTGATCTGGGTCCGGTCGATCATGCCTGATGTGGAACTGACCGAGGAACGCCACCCGCTGGCCTCGTCCGAGGCGGACCGGGAGGCGTTCGCCGAGACGTTCAAGGAGGGCGCCGAGGCCAGCCAGTTCGTCAAGCGGCCGCTGCTGCGGCGCACCCTGATCGCGGCCACCGTCCCGCTCGGCCTGGCCCCGCTGGTGCTGCTCCGCGACATGGGCCCGCTGCCCGGCACCTCGCTCCGGACCACGGTCTGGCGCAACGGGCTGCGGCTCATCATCGCGGGCACCAACCGGCCACTCAAGCCAGCTGACTTCGACACCCCCGGCTCGATGATCACCGTCATCCCCGAGGGCTACCAGGACAACGACAACGTGATCGCCAAGGCGGCGGTGATCATCATCAAGTTCGGGCCGGGCGAGCTGACCCACCCGACCAACATGAACTGGACC
This sequence comes from uncultured Actinomycetes bacterium, assembly GCA_963758575.1. GTDB lineage: Bacteria > Actinomycetota > Actinomycetes > Streptosporangiales > Streptosporangiaceae > RYN-230. The sequence goes on along the minus strand of CAVWWE010000047.1, from coordinate 77,600 downwards.
GTGGACAACATCGTCGCCTACTCGAAGATCTGCACCCATGTGGGCTGCCCGGTGGCGCTGTACGAGCAGACCACGCACCACATCCTGTGCCCGTGCCACCAGTCCACGTTCGACGCCCCGGCGGGCGCGACGGTGCTCTTCGGCCCGGCCCCGCGGCCACTGCCGCAGCTACCGATGGGTGTGGACTCGGAGGGCTATCTGATCGCGACGGGCGACTTCCACGAACCGGTCGGCCCAAGCTTCTGGGAGCGGGGATGAGCACTAGCAACGGGTCTCCGAACGGCCAGGTCGAAGGCCCGGTCGAGAAGGTACTGGGCGAGACGGGCGTCTTCCTGGATGACCGGCTGCGGGCCGCCAAGTCGACCCGTACCTTCCTGCGGAAGGTCTTCCCGGACCACTGGTCGTTCCTGCTCGGCGAGATCGCCCTGTACTCGTTCATCATCCTGCTGCTCACCGGCACGTTCCTGACCCTGTTCTTCAAGCCCAGCATGACCCCGGTGACCTACCACGGGGTGTACACCAAGCTGGACGGCGTGCGGATGAGCGAGGCGTACGCGTCCACGCTGAACATCAGCTTCGACATCCGCGGCGGCCTGCTCATGCGGCAGATCCACCACTGGGCGGCGGACCTGTTCATGGCGGCGCTGATCGCGCACATGCTGCGGATCTTCTTCACCGGCGCGTACCGCAAGCCACGCGAGTTCAACTGGCTGATCGGCATCGTGCTGTTCACCCTGGGGTTGCTGGAGGGCCTGTTCGGCTACTCACTGCCCGACGACCTGCTGTCCGGCACCGGGCTGCGGATCCTCGAGGGCGTCATCCTGGGCATCCCGATCGTCGGCACCTACCTGTCGTTCTTCCTGTTCGGCGGGCAGTTCCCGGGCAACGACATCATCCCCCGGCTGTACATCATCCACGTGCTGCTGATCCCTGCGCTGCTGCTGGCCCTGATCACCGCGCACCTGTTCTTCATGTTCCACCAGAAGCACACCCAGATGCCGGGCGAGGGGCACACCAACACGAACGTGGTCGGCCAGCCGATGTACCCGTACTTCATGGCCAAGACCGGCGCGTGGTTCATGTTCATCTTCGGCTTCCTGGCCGTGCTGGCCACGTTCGCCCAGATCAACCCGATCTGGCTGTACGGCCCGTACAACCCGGCGGAGATCTCGGCGGGCTCGCAGCCCGACTTCTACATGGGGTTCCTCGAGGGCTCGCTGCGGATTTTCCCCAACTGGACCTGGGACCTGGCCGGGCACACCGTGGCCTGGGACGTGGTCATCCCGGCGCTGGTCCCGCTGGGCCTCATCTTCACCGGGGCCGCGCTGTGGCCGTTCATCGAACGCTGGGCCACCGGTGACTACCGGGAGCACCATGTCAACGACCGGCCGCGGAACGCGGCCACCCGGACCGCGATCGGCATGGGCGTGATCACGTTCTACGGCATCCTGTGGCTGGAGGGCGCCAACGACGTCATCGCCGACCACCTGGACATCTCGCTGTACACCACGACGGAGATCGCCCGGTACGCGATCTTCATCGGGCCGGCGGTGGCCTACTGGGTGACCAAACGGATCTGCCTCGGCCTGCAGCGCAAGGACACCGAGTCGCTGGCGCACGGCTACGAGACCGGCATCATCGAGATGACCCCGGAGGGCGAGTTCATCGAGCGGCACGCGCCGGTGCCGGCCGAGCAGCGTGCGGTCCTGCTCGCCCACCGGCCGGTCGCCGAACTGCCTGCGCCGTCCGATGGCGACGACGACGTGCCCGCGCCGGCCACCCGCGGCGTCATCGGCAAGACGCGGCTGGCGATAGGCCGGCTGATCACCGAGCAGGTCGCGCCGGCCACCGGCGACGGTCACGGCAACGGGCACGGCAATGGCCACGGTGACGGTCACAAGCCCGAGCCAGCCGCGGTGCCGGCCGGCGAGCCGGGCCAGCCGACCCTCGGCCAGGGCGGCGAGATGGACCAGCCGGAGGACTCGGGCAGCTAGGCGGGCCCGAGGCGGGTGACCTGGACCGGGGCGGCCGGCCCGGACGCGGTGGTCTGCCAGCTGCTCGCCCCGCCGCCGTAGCTGCCGGGCAGCACATGGCCGTCACTGTTACGCACCGTTACCGAGGTGAGCGTGCCGTGCTGCGCTGCGACCCGCACGCCCAGATCGGGGCGGGTGTCAAGCTGCGCCGCGGCGTGTGCCGACCCGGCCGCATGCAGGGCCCCGGCCCCGCTGGCGGCCGAGCTGAACGTCACGTTCCCGCTGGTGATGGTGACGTTGGCGGACGGATGCTGGACCGCCTGGTGGGCCGTCCCAGCCCCATTGCACGAGGTGGCCAGCAGCAGCCCAGCCACTCCGGCCCCGGCCACCATGCACCGTTTCGGCCCGCAATGGGCAAGCTTGCGGACGGTACGCGAAATGCCCCCCGACATTGAGCTACCCCCAAAAGCCCGATGTGACTCTAGCTAACTCTCCGTAGCCACAGTAGGCAAAACCCCCACGCCGGTCGATGATCAAACGATTGGTGTCGCTATAACAACAGCAAACGTTTGATCACGTTCCGGGTGACGGGCTAATGGGCGTAGATGCCGCGGTAGTACTCGAAGACGAAACCGATCACGGTGAGGAAGGTGAACAGCATCCCGATCAGGAACAGCCACCAGCCGACCGCCACCCCGAACGCGGCGGTCGCGGCGGCCAGCCCGACGTACAGCGGCCACCAGCTGTGCGGGCTGAAGAAGCCAAGCTCCCCGGCCCCCTCGGCGATCTCGCCTTCCGGGTTGTCCTCCGGCCGCGGCGGCAGCCGGCGGCCGGTGAACAGCAGGTAGAAGCCGCTCAGGAAGGCCAGCCCGACGGACAGCGCGAGCGCGGTGGTGCCGGTCGGGTCCTTGGAGAAGTACCAGTAGATGATGTCCACCGCGCCGAAGAACACCGCGCAGCCGATGAACAGGAACCCCTCGAACTTCATCTGTCTGACACCTTTTCGCCAGCGTGCTCTGCGATGCGCTGCTGATGTGTCCGGCCCGACTGGATGTGCGGATAATGCAGGTCGAACGCGGGCCGCTCGGACCGGATGCGCGGGATCCGGGTGAAGTTATGCCGGGGCGGCGGGCAGGACGTGGCCCACTCCAGCGAGTTGCCGTAGCCCCACGGGTCGTCCACCGTGACCTGCTCGCCGTACTTCCAGGTCTTGTACACGTTGTAGAGGAAGAGGAACGTGGACGCGCCGAGGATCCAGGAGCCGATGCTGGAGATCTGGTTCAGCGTGGTCACGTCGCCGGGCAGGAACGGGTAGTTGGCCACCCGGCGCGGCATGCCCTCGATGCCGATCCAGTGCTGCACCAGGAACGTCATGTTGAACCCGATGAACAGCGTCCAGAAGTGCCACTTGCCCAGCGTGTTGTCCAGCATCTTCCCGGTCCACTTGGGCCACCAGAAGTAGAACCCGCTGAACATGGTGAATACCACGGTGCCGAACAGCACGTAGTGGAAGTGGGCGACCACGAAGTAGGAGTCGCTGACGTGGAAGTCCAGCGGCGGCGAGGCCAGGATGACCCCGGTCAGCCCGCCGAACAGGAACGACACCAGGAACCCGATGGAGAACAGCATGGCGGGCTCGAACGTGAGCTGGCCGCGCCACATGGTGCCCACCCAGTTGAAGAACTTCACCCCGGTGGGCACCGCGATCAGGAACGTCATGAAGGAGAAGAACGGCAGCAGCACCGCGCCGGTGGTGAACATGTGGTGCGCCCACACGGTCATCGACAACCCGGCGATCGCGATGGTCGCGCCGACCAGGCCCTTGTACCCGAAGATCGGCTTGCGGCTGAACACCGGCAGCACCTCGGTGGCGATGCCGAAGAACGGTATCGCCACGATGTAGACCTCGGGATGGCCGAAGAACCAGAACAGGTTCTGCCACAGGATCGCGCCGCCGCTGGACGCGCTGAACACCTGCGCGCCGAGCTTGCGGTCGATCTCCAGCACCAGCAGCGCCGCGGCCAGCACCGGGAACGCGAGAATCACGAGCACGCTGGTGAGCAGGATGTTCCAGGTGAAGATGGGCATCCGGAACATGGTCATGCCCGGGGCGCGCATGCAGATGATCGTGGTGATGAAGTTGACCCCGGACAGGATGGTGCCCAGGCCGGACAGGGTCAGGCCCATGATCCACATGTCCCCGCCGATGCCCGGCGAGTACACCGAACTGGTCAGGGGCGAATACGCGTACCAGCCGAACGACGCCGCGCCGCCCGGGGTGAGGAAGCTGACCAGCAGGATCAGGCCGCCGAACAGGAAGAAGTAGTAGCTCAGCAGGTTGAGCCGGGGGAAGGCCACGTCCGGCGAGCCGATCTGCAGCGGCATGATCTCGTTCGCGAACCCGACGAACAGCGGGGTGGCGAACAGCAGCAGCATGATCGTGCCGTGCATGGTGAACAGCTCGTTGTACTGCTGGTCGGACACGATGTGGTTGTCCGGGCCGAACAGCTGGGCCCGCATGATCATGGCCATCAGGCCGGCGATCAGGAAGAACCCGAACGAGGTGATCAGGTACAGGTGGCCGATGATCTTGTGGTCGGTGGTGGACAGCCAGCTGGCCAGGATCGAGCCCTTGCGTTCCGGGGCGATCCCGGTGCCCGGGGTCACGACCGGTTGCTCGACGGTGGTCATGTCAGGCACCCCCTGCTGAACTCTGCGCGTGCTGCTGGGCACTGATCCAGGTACGGAACTGGGCCGGGGTTACGATCTTCACCCGGAACAGCATGCGGCTGTGGTACACGCCGCACAGCTCGGTGCAGCGGCCGATGAACGTGCCGGTTCTGATCGGGGTCACCTCGAAGTGGTTCGGGTGGCCGGGGACCACGTCCCGCTTGAACTCGAACGGCACGATCCAGAACGAGTGCACGACGTCTATCGAGACCAGGTTGAACCGGACCGTCTCGTTTGTCGGGATGACCAGCAGCGGCAGCCGTCCGGGCCAGGGCTGGCCCTGCTCGGTCACCATGCCGGTCCCGGAGCCCGGCGTCGAGTACTGCGGGTACTGGAACTGCCAGGTCCACTGCCAGCCGGTCACGTTGACCGTGACGTCCGGGTTCGGCGGGAGCTTGTTGATGTAGTTCTCGTCCCGCGCAGTGAAGAAGAAGAACACGCCGACCATGATGAACGGCACGACCGTGTACATGATCTCGATCGGCAAGTTGTACCGCACCTGCCGGGGCGGCCGGTCGGACTTCTTCCGGTGGAAGATCACCGCCCACAGGATCATGCCCCAGACGACGGCGCCCACGCAGAACGCGGCGATCCAGCTGCCGCGCCACAGGGTGACGACGACCTCGCCCTGCTTGGTGACCGGCACGGGCAGGCCGAGCCGGGTGAACGTGGTGGACTGGCACCCCGCCGTGCCCAGCACGACGGCACCGAGCAGCACCGAGCGCAGCACCCAGCGGCGTACCCGGCGGGCTGTGTCGGCTCCGGGCGCACGGCCCGGATCATGCGCGCCCCGCTGAGATGGGGCGCCGGGGGTGGGGCTCACAGGTTGCCTTCCCAGCGGAATGACTCCCGGCTGCACGGGCAGGTCATGGCTCGTCCTACAGGCTGTCGTGCAAACAGTATCGTGCAGCGTCCCGCAGCCACGCGGGGGACCCCGATTGGCGGCTCAGCGCGTCATGTTTCACTGTGCTGGCCAAACCCAGAGCTTACGGACAGCGACGTGCGGGTATCGCTTCTCCGTGGCACCATGCATGCGGAGGACTCAGCAGAGAACAGGGCCGCTGCGGAGTATTGTCACCCTCTTAGTAGAAAGGGCGACGATCGGTACTCCCGCTGGTTCCCGGTCGGATCGGCATAGAGAGGCAGGCGCATGACTCCCCCGACGCGCCCAGCACCGATGCTGACCATCGACGCGCTCGGCCGGAAATGCCCAATCCCGATCATCATGCTGGCCGAGCGGATCCGCGAGGTCCCGATCGGTGCCACCGTGGCCGTGCTGGCCGACGATCCGGCCGCGCAGACCGACATCCCGGCCTGGTGCATGATGAAGTCGCAGGAGTTCGTGGTCGAGACCGCGCTGCCCCGCGGCTGGGCCTTCCTGGTCAAGCGCGCTTACTGAGCGCGCCGGAACCGGTCGGCGAACCGGGGGTCCTTCTCCCACCAGGGCTGTTCGCTCGGGGCCTGCTCCCCCGTGGTGTCTTCGGCTCGGGCCGCGGCGGCGGCCGCATCGGCCGCATCCAGTTCCGCGTCCACCGTGGCCGCCTCGACCCGGTCCTCCCGGATCATCTGGATGAACTGGGCGGCCAGGAACGGCAGCCCGACGATGTCGCCGAGCACCCACAGCGCTCCCCCGCCGATGATCTGGTCGCTGCGCAGGCTGGGGCCCCACGGGCGGGCCAGCGCGTGGTAGTACGCGCCGGCCAGCAGCGTCTGGCTGGACAGCACGGCGAGGCCGAGCACGGCGTCGCCGACCACCTCGCCGGCGCTGACCCACAGGCCGACCAGGTACGGGTACTCCTTCGGCACCGGGTCGACCCGGAGGAACGTCCAGAAGAACACGAAGCCCGGGGCGAGCAGGGCCAGGTAGGTGACCTGGCGGACCACATCGCTCTGCAAGCTGGCCGCGTACCAGGGCGAGAAGTACAGCACGAACGGCACCACCACCAGCACCAGCGTGGTGATGGCCGGGAAGGTGAGCAGCCGGGCGGCGCGGCTGTGCACCAGCGCGTCCAGCCGCGGGCCGAGCCGCGGCAGCGTCGCGATGGCCAGGGTCAGCGGCCGGCCCAGCGCGGTGAACAGCGGCGCCACCAGGAGCAGCAGGATGGTCTGCACTGAGCGGATGTAGAACAGCACGTTCTGGTACACGCCGAGGAACGACATCGTCGCGATGACCAGCGTGCCCAGCCCGCCCAGGTAGAAGCACCACAGCCGGCGGCCGGCCAGGGCTGCCCGGCCCGGCGCAGCCGCCGCACCCCGGCCAGGTACAGGCCGCCGGCCAGCAGCACCGCCAGCAGCACCGGCAGGTCAAGCGTCCACGAGGTGAAGACCCGGGCCGCGGTGAGCTCCGGCGGGCCGGTGTATCCGGCTCCCTCATGGCCGGCCAGGAGGGAAAGAGAAAAGGAGGCCGCCACACCGCCACGCTATCGTGTGCCTCGCGATGCCAGCCGCCGCGATCATCATCAACCGGTTGCGGGTCCGCGACCCGGCCCGGTTCCGGCGGACTTGCCACGCGGCCGCGCGGGCCAGCGGCTGGGCCGTGGAGTTCTTCGAGACCACCCAGAATGATCACGGCCTGGGCCTGGCCCGGCAAGCGGTCGCCGCGGGCGCCCGGCTGGTCATCGCGGCCGGTGGTGACGGCACCGTGCGCGGTTGCGCCCACGCACTGGCCGGGCACACCGGGCCGGCGGATACCGGGCCAGGGAACAGGGTGCCGCTGGCCATCGTGCCGCTGGGCACGGCCAACCTGGCCGCCCGGGCGCTGGGGCTGCCGCGGCGGCTGGACCAGGTGCTCGCGGTGGCGTTCCGCGGCCGGGAGCGGCGGATCGACCTGGCCGAGGCGGACGGCATGCCGTACGCGGCCATGGCCGGCATCGGCCTGGACGCCGCGGTGGTCGGCGCGACGCCGCGGCTGCTCAAGGAGCGGTTCGGCTGGCTCGGCTACGCGGCGGCCGGGGCCGCCCAGCTGCCCGGCCGGCGGCACGAGTTCACCGTGCGGCTGGACGGCGGCCCGCCGCTGACCCGGCGGGCCCGGTCGGTCGCGGTCGGCAACGCCGGGCTGCTGCCTGGCGGCTTCGCCCTGCTGCCCGGCGCCCGCCTCGACGACGGCGTGCTCGACGTGGCCATCCTGGCCCCGGCGGGCCCGCTCGGCTGGGGCCGGGTGGCGTACCGGATCATCACCGGCGGCGGGCACGACGACGGCCGGCTGGAGCGGTTCCAGGCCCGCCGGGTGGAGATCCAGGCCGCCGCCTATCTACCGCGCGAGGTGGACGGCGAGATGATCGCGCCGGGCCGGGCACTGATCATCGAGGTTCGCCCGGCCGCGCTGCTGGTCCGCGCACCCTGAGCACATCTGTGCGCACCGCGCCCAGGTCAAGGCCAGGTAATGACGTAGGGTAGTCCCCTTCTCACAAGGAGCCATCACCAGGTAACAGAACCACGCAACATACGCGTAAATGCTTGCGCAGGAGATACCCGCAGGAACAATCTTTACGGGTTGTGGCCTGTTACCCAGGACACATCAGGCGCCACGGTCATCCCCCCCGCCCCTACGGAAGGAATGTGCATGCCGCACGTCACACGCCTGCGTGTGGTGAGCGCCGCGGTAGCTGCCGGAGCATTGACGCTCGGCACGCTCACGGTCGCCACTGCCGCGCAGGCGGGCACCACCAGGCGGGCCATCGCCAACACCCACCCATCGTGGGCCGTTGCCGCAAAACGCCTCAGCAGCAAGGCCAGCGGGACGGTCAACGCCAAGGTGTACCTGGCCCCCAGCAACGAGACCGCGCTCGCCCAGCAGGTGGCGGCCGTCTCCAACCCGCAGAGCAGCCAGTACCGGCACTACCTGAGCGCCGCGCAGGCCCGGGCGAAGTACGCGCCGAGCGCGGCGGAAGTCTCCTCGGTGCGGTCGTGGCTCACCTCGGCGGGGCTGTCGGTGACCGGGGTCAGCGCGGCCAGCCCGGCCGGTGCCTACATCGCGGTGCGCGGCTCGGTGGCCGCGGCCAGCAAGGCGTTCGGCGTGTCGTTCGCCACCTACCGGGCCCCCGGCGGCCAGGCCGCACGGGCGCCGGAGTCGGCGGCCACGGTGCCGTCCTCGGTAGCCAGTTCCGTTCTCGCGGTGGCCGGCCTGGACACCGCGAAGAGCGCGATCAAGCCGGCGCTGCCGCCGCCAGGGCCGAACTACTGGGTCGCTGGGCCATGCTCCACCTACTACGGTCAGAAGATCGCGACCAACATGCCCAAGGCTTATGGCCAGCACCAGCCGTGGAACAACTGCGGCTACACGCCGAAGCAGGTGCGCGGGGCCTACGGGGTGACCGCGTCCGGTGAGACCGGCGTGAGGCAGACGGTGGCGATCGTGGACGCCTACGCGTCCCCGACCATCAAGAACGACGCCAACCAGTTCGCCACCGTGGTCGGCGACCAGCCGTTCGCGGCGGGCCAGTTCAAGCAGTACAAGACGGGCCCGTACACGCTGGCTGGGCCCACCAAGTGCGACGCGGCCGGCTGGTACGGCGAGGAGACCCTGGACGTCGAGTCGGTGCACGGCATGGCCCCTGACGCCAACGTCCGGTACGTCGCCGCGGGCAACTGCGAGGACTCCGGCCTGGTCCGGGCGGACGCGTACATCGTGAACAACGGCCTGGCCAGCATCGTCAGCAACTCCTGGGGCGAGCCGGCCAGCTACTCCACCATCAGCGACGCGTTCAACGCGGTGTTCGAACTGGGCGCGGTCGAGGGCATCGGCTTCTTCTTCTCCTCCGGGGACAGCGGCTACGAGGGCCCGGGCGAAGACCCCGCCTCACCGTTCGACCAGGTGGACTTCCCGACCTCCAGCCCGTACGTCACCTCGGTGGGCGGGACCAGCCTGGCCATCAGCAAGACCAACAGCTACGAGTGGGAGACCTCCTGGGGCACCCTGCTCGACCCGCTGGTGCACCTCAAGAACGGCGGCAAGAAGTGGCAGTACACCCCGCCCGGTAAGTACCCGTCGGGCTACGACGGGTCCAGCGGCGGCGGTGTGAGCACCACCTACACCCAGCCGTTCTACCAGCGCCACGTGGTGCCCACGTCGCTGGCTACGCAGCTGCCGAACGGCACGACCAGCAGCACGCCGATGCGCGTGGTGCCGGACGTGTCCGCGCTCGCTGACCCGAGCACCGGCATCCTGGTCGGCCAGACCACGCTGCAGCCGAACGGGAAGACCTACGCCTTCTCGCTCAGCCGCATCGGCGGCACCAGCGTGGCCAGCCCGGTGTTCGCCGGCATCGAGGCGGACGCCCAGCAGGCGGCCGGGGCGGACCTCGGCTTCGCCAACCCGCTGATCTACTTCCTGGATCAGCACAACCGGTACCACTCGCACTCGCCGGCGTTCAACGACGTGACCGACCACCCGCTGGGTGCCGGTTACCTCGCTCAGGTGCGCAACAACTACACCAACCCGGCCACCAAGCAGGGCCCGCTGCTCACCTACCTGCGGACCCTGGGCATCGACGGCTTGGGCGCGGACGCGCTGCCGGCCGTCAAGGGCTACGACGACTCGACTGGCGTCGGCTCGCCTGCCAACTACATCACCGATGTCGGGGCGCTCGGGTAATCGCACGAGCAACCCTTACGGAGGGGGCGGCCCACACCAGGGCCGTCCCCTCCGGCGTTACCAGGCTGAGTCGCGGGTACTGGCGTTCAACAGGAAAGTCAGCTGTAGCAGGCGCTGACCTCGGCCGCTGCGGCCGGGCCGTACACGGCGGCGAAGCGCTCGGCCAGCGCGCCAGGCTTGAGCTCATACTCCTGCGGGCCGACCGTCTCCAGCACGTGCACCGCGAGCATGTTGCCCAGCTGCGCCGCCCGCTCCAGGGACAGGCCCCAGGCCACCGCGGCCAGGAAGCCGGAGCGGAACGCGTCCCCGGTCCCGGTCGGGTCCGCCTTGCGGGTCTCCGGCACCGGCCCAACCAGCACCGGCGCCTCCCCGGCCCGCTCGATCTTGGCCCCGGCCGGGCCGAGCGTGGTGATCCGCACCCCGACGTTGTCCAGGATCTGCGCGGCGGTCCGGCCGCTCTTGCGCTCGATCAGCGCTTCCTCGTACTCGTTGCAGAACAGGTAGGCCGACCCGTCGATCAGTGCGCACACTTCCTGGTCGGCCAGCCGGGGCAGCTGCTGGGACAGGTCGGCGGCGAACGGGATGCCCAGGTCCTTGCACTCCTGGGTGTGCGCGAGCATGGCCCCCGGGTCGCTGGCGCCGATCAGCACCAGGTCGAGCCCGCCCGCCTGCCCGGCCAGCGGGGCCAGCCTGATGTCGCCGTCCTCGCTCATCGCGCCCGGGTAGAACGAGGCGATCTGGTTGCCGTCGATGTCGGTGGTGCAGACGAACCGGGCGGTGTGCCGGGTGGCCGACTCGCGGACCGCGGAGCAGTCCACCCCGTGCTCGGTCAGCCAGTTACGGTACGGCGCGAAATCCGCGCCCACCGCGCCGACCAGCAGCGGGCTGAGGCCGAGCACGCCGAGCCCGAACGCGATGTTGGCGGCGACCCCGCCGCGCCGGATCTCCAGGCCGTCCACGAGGAAGGACAGCGATACCCGGTCCATCTTGGCCGGGATGAACTGCTCGACGAACCGGCCCGGAAATGTCATCAGGTGGTCGGTCGCGATGGACCCGGTGATAGCTATGCGCACTGCCGCACTCTAGGGCATGCGGCCGCCGGGCGGGAAACCGCCCGGCGGCCGGTCAGCTCAGCAGGCCGATCAGTGGAACGAATCGCCGCAGGCGCAGGAGCCGGTGGCGTTCGGGTTGTCGATGGTGAAGCCCTGCTTCTCGATCGTGTCCACGAAGTCGATGGTCGCGCCCATCAGGTACGGGGCGCTCATCTTGTCGGTGACCACGTGCACACCGGAGAACTCGGCGTCGACGTCGCCGTCCAGCTCCCGCTCGTCGAAGTAGAGCTGGTAGCGCAGGCCTGAGCAGCCGCCCGGCTGCACGGCGATGCGCAGCCGCAGGTCGTCACGGCCTTCCTGCGCCAGGAGAGCGCCGACCTTGGTGGCCGCCGCGTCGGACAGGATGATGCCCGACATGGTCTGGCCCGTGGTCTCCTGGTGAAGAGCACCCTCGTGCTGGACAGTCATAGGTGATTTACTCCCGCGTTGGACTGCCGCCGCGTCCGCGGCGCTGACTCATCTCCTCCCACAACCATATGCCGTCCGCAGGCATTCCGGGGCGCCCGGCCCAGCTCAACCGCTGGCGAACTCCATCCCCGGGGTCCACGACTCGGTGCCGTCCGGGCGGATCAGGTACGCCTGGTAGCCGCCCAGCCCGCTGATCACCTCCAGCGCGGCGTCCCCGCCCACCGCCAGGCCGGTGGCCAGCGCGTCCGCCTGGGCCAGGCTGGGGCCGGTCACGGTGGCCGAGGCCGCCTGGCAGCCGGGCTGGCCGGTGCGCGGATCCACCAGGTGGGCGCCCCGCTCGTAGCTGGCTGAGGTGGCCACCGCGCCGTGCACCTCGATCACCGCGGCCAGGCCCGATGCCCGCCAGGGATGGCGGATCCCGGCCCGCCAGCACCGGCCGGGCCCTGGCATACCGAACGCGGCCAGGTCCCCGCCGCCGTTGACCAGTGCCGCGGGGATGCCCGCCTGGTCAAGCGTGCGCAGCGCCCTATCCACCGCCCAGCCCTTGACCAGCCCGGTGGGATCGTAGCCGCCGGGCATGGCCCACGGGTCGAACCAGCCGCCGGACGCGTCGCGGGCCTGTCGGCAGGCGGCCTCCACCTTGGCCATGACCGGCGGCGGCTCGGCGCGCGGCGCGCCGCGGCGCAGCAGGCTCAGCGGGCTGCCCGGATCCCACGTGCTGAACACGCTGTCCGCGTCCTGCAGCACGGCGCAGGCGGCCTGGAGTGCGGCCCGCAGGTCCGGGCCGGGCAGCTCGCCGGGGTGCAACGCGAACGAGACCACTGTGCCCATCACCGGCTCGGTGTGGCTGACCAGGCCGTCCTGTTTCATTTGAGGTGCGCCTTGTCCAGCGCGGCCTGGACCGACTGCGCATAGGCCTCGCTGGTGTAGGTGGCCCCGGACACCGCCTGGATCCGGGCCGACTGCGCGGCCAGCACCTCGTGGCGCAGGACCGGGATGGCCCGGTCGGCCAGTTCCTGGGAGAACTGCTCGGCCACCTTGAGCACCGGCACGCTCACCCCGGTGATCCGGCTGCCGCCGATGGCGACCCGGGTGGCCAGTTCGCCGTACCCGTAGTTCACGACCGGGCCGGTGACGGTGCCGGGCGGGCCGGCCGCCGTGGCGGCGCGGCCCGGGCTGGCGGTTTGCCCCGGGCCTTGGGTCACTGCGCCCTGGGCCAGCGCGCTGGATGAGGCCGGCCGGTGCAGCCCGAGGACGCCCAGGAAGCCGGCCACGGCGCCACCCAGCACCAGCCATGCCCCAGCCTTCATCGCGTCCCCTCCCCTTTGGGCGCCGGCCGCCCTCACAGCGCGAACGCCTCGTGGTGAATAGCATCATCGGGGATGCCCAGGTTGCGCGCCAGCGCCACGATGTCGGCCACGAATCCTTCCGGGCCGCACACGTACACGTCGCGGTAGTTCAGGTCGGGGACCAGCCGGGGCAGCGACACCTTGTCGATTACCGCTTCCTGCCGAGGCCCGACCAGCTCGTGGATGGTGCCCCGGCGCTGCCGGACCAGTTCCCGCACCTCGGCGCCGAGCACCAGATCCTCCGGGCGGCTGGCCCGCAGCAGGACCACCGGCGCGCTGCCGCGGGGCAGGTCCTCGAGCAGCGACCGCAACGCGGTGACCCCGATCCCGGCCGCGACGAGCACCGCGCGGCGCCGCCGCTGCTGGTAGCGGGTGAACGCCCCATACGGTCCCTCGACCGCCACCCGGGTGCCAGGCCGCAGACCAGCCAGGGACTGCGAGAAGTTGCCCACTCCCTTGACCGTCAGCCGCAGGTAGGGCGGCTGCGGCAGGGCGGACAGGGAGAACGGGTGGGCCCGCCACCACCGGCCTGGGGTGAGGAACCGCCAGTACAGGAACTGCCCGCCGGACACCGGCAGCCGGTCCAGTTGCAGGCCGGCCAGGATAACCGACACCACGCCGGGTCCTTCGGGCCGCACCTCGACCACCCGCAACTGGTGCCGCACGGTGCGCAGGATGGGCAGGCCAATCCGGTAACCGAGCACCAGCCCCGCGGTGGCCGCCCAGATCACTGACCACACGAGCCGGGTGAGCGGATGCCCGACGAAGGACGGTCCGAGCACGAGTTCGTGCGGGACGGCCAGCGCCAGCGCGAGGTACATCCACAGGTGGATCAGCCACCAGGTGTCCCGGGACAGCCGCCGCCGGACCGTGCGCAGCGAGACCACCCCGATGAAGCACATGATGCCGAGCGCGATCGTGGCGATGAGCACGTCCGGGTAGTTCACCAGCGTGCCCGCCTCGTGCCAGAGCCCGGTCCGGGCGGCCTGCGCGTAGCCCACGGTGAGGAACAGCGCGTGCGCGGCCAGCAGGCTGATCGGCCACGGGGCCAGCGCCCGGTGCAGCCGGACCAGGCCGTCCTGGCCGGCCACCCGCTCGATGGCCGGGATCCGGCTGACCAGCAGGACCATGATCAGCGCCAGGTAGGTGCCGACCATGCCGGTCAGGCTGCCCACGAAGGTGGCCAGGCCGCCGGGCGCGGACAGCTGGCTGGCCGACTCGGCGGTGAAGGTCAGCGCGGTGGTGATGCCCAGGCCCAGCCCAGCGGCCAGCAACGCGATCCTGGCCAGCGCGGGGTGCGGCTCCGGGGCAGGCAGGCGGGCAGGCTGTTGCTTCTGGTCGCGGCCGGCCGGCGCCTTCGACGCGCCGAAGGCAGCCGGCGAAACACTCATAGCGGCCCACCCTGCCAGCAGGGACTCTTCGCGGTATTGCGATCTGCTCTGCGTATCTTCTCTATCCGGTACGGCCGGGCGTTACAGGCCGGGAGCACCCCATACCGCGAACCAGCGGCTGAGGTCGGGCTCGATCTTCAGGTCGCTGCCGACCTGGCCGCGGACCTGGAGTTCGAGCGCATTGTCCCGCTGCTCCCCCGAGGTCGGCGCGAACGGGTAGAACGTGCCCCGCTTGTACAGGTAGATGATGCCCAGCTTGCGGCCCGAGTCATCCTGGAAGCTGACCAGAGTGCACAGCAGCTGCGGGCCGAACCCGCCGTCGGCCAGCGAGGAGTTCACCGCGTGCAGGTCGGTGACCAGCGCCTCGAAGTCGTCCTTGCTGTGCTGGCAGGTCAGCCACGTGAACCCGTAGCTGTCCTTGGTGACCTCGACCGAGGCGGTGCCGGAGCCCATGCTGAGCAGCTCGCGGACGTCCGACTCGATGTCGCTGAACGCCTTGCCCTCGGCGGCCCGGAAACAGACCGAGCCGGTGCCGGTGGGCACCAGGTTCATCCCGGCTTCCAGCGTGATCGCGGCGGTGGGCAGTTCGAACAGCTGGTCCAGGTTCGGCTGGGCCAGCTTGGTCCGGCCCAGCAGCGTGTCCAGGAAGCCCACCGGTTCAGGCCTGCTTGTTCAGTTGGTCGGAGATCTCGGACAGCTGGCGCAGCCGCCGCTCCAGCGTCGGGTGGGTGGAGAAGATGTTGGACAGCGCGACTTCCTTGCCGCCCGCCTTGAACGCCGGCACGAAGTAGAAGGCGTTCAGCGGCTCGGCCGAGCGCAGGTCCTTCTGGGGGATCCGCGACATCGACCCGCTGACCTTCTGCAGCGCGCTGGCCAGCGCGGACGGCTGGCCGGTGAGCAGCGCGCCGGACCGGTCCGCGGCCAGCTCCCGGTACCGGGACAGCAGCCGGATGAGCAGGAAGCTGATCGCATAGGTCACGATGCCGACGAGCAGCACGATGAAGATGACTGGCAGCGCGCCGCCGTTGTTGTTGTTCCCGCCGCGGCCGCGGCCGCCGCCGCCGAACAGCTCGGAGTAGAACGCGAACCGGACCAGCAGGCCGGCGATGATGCCGAGGAACGACGCGATGGTCATCACCACCACGTCCTTGTGCGCGACGTGGGATAGCTCGTGCGCCAGTACGGCTTCCAGCTCCTGGTCGTTCAGGTCGGGGTTGTTCAGCAGGCCGGTCGTCACGACCAGCACCGCAGTCTTACTGTTCCGCCCGGTGGCGAACGCGTTCAGCATCGGCGACGGGGCGATGGCCACCCGGGGCTTGGGCATGTTGGCCAGCGCGCAGAGCCGGTCCACGATGCCGTGCAGCCGGGCCGCCTGCGGCCCGTCCTGCGGGGTGACCAGCTGGGCACCGGACGTGCTGAGTGCGATCTTGTCGGAGTAGAACAGGGAGCCGACTCCGAGCACCAGGCCGAGCAGCACCGCGAAGAACATGATCGCGCCGCCGGATACCCTGCCAGTCGCGCTGAGCACCAGCACGAGGACAGTAATGAAGGCGACGAACACGAGCCCGAGCAGGAACATCGTGAGGGTCATCCGGGCGGTGAGTCCTCTGTCGGGCGCATAGCGGGTCTTCGCCATCGCGCCGCCTCCGTTCCGTCAGCTGGGCGCACCCAGCTGAGCGCTAACCGGCTTCACTGATGAAGCCATCCATAACTCAATTATCGGGCAGCATCCAGTGTGCGCAGTCAGCCTGAAAGCTAGCTGAGCGTTGGCTCAACCCGGGATGAGGCCGTCGTCAGTAAGCAGGGCACGCACGTCGTCCATGCTCGCCTCGGAGTACGGCAGGATCACATCCGACGCTTCCAACGAATCCGCGGGGATTGGTGTTCCCGCCGCCCGGACCCGGGACAGCAGGCCTTCGAGCGCGAGCCGGAACGCCTTCTCATCGCCCGCGTTCAGCGCCGCTTGCAGCTTGGCGTCCAGCTGGTTCAGCTCGGTGGACAGCGCGTCGTCCATCGTGAGCTGGCCCTCGCCGAGGATCCGGACAATCATGACCCGTCACCGGTCTGCGGCTGGTCGGCCGGCTTCCCGGCCTGGCCGTTGCTGGTGCTGGTGTTACCGGTCGCGTCCGGCGTGGAGCCCTCGATCTCGCGCGGCGCCTCACCGCCGATCTCCAGCTTCATCCGCTCCAGCTCGCGGTCCACGTCGTGGCCCCCGCCCATCTGGTCCAGTTCGCGCTGGATGTCGTCGTTGGGCTGCGCGGTGACGTCGTCCAGCGCGCCGGAGGCCATCAGCTCGTCGATGGCGCCCGCCCGGGCCTGCATCTGCGCGGTCTTGTCCTGGGCCCGCTGCACGGCCATGCCCACGTCGCCCATCTCCTCGGAGATGCCGGAGACGGCCTCGCCGATGCGGGTCTGCGCCTCGGCCGCGGTGTAGGTGGCCTTGATGGTCTCCTTCTGGGTGCGGAAGGCTTCCACTTTGGCCTGCAGCCGCTGCGAGGCAGCGGTCAGCTTCTCCTCGTCGGCCTGCAGCGACTGGTACTGGGTCTGCAGGTCACCGAGCTGGCCCTGCAGCGCCGACTTGCGGGTCAGCGCCTCACGGGCCAGGTCTTCCCGGCCGCCGCCCAGCGCCTGCCGGGCCTGCCGGTCCAGCTTGTCCTGCTGCTGCTGCAGCGTGTTCATCTGCAGCTCGACCCGCTTGCGCGACGTGGCGACGTCGGCGACGCCCCGGCGGACCTGCGTCAGCATCTCCAGCTGGCGCTGGTAGGAGTAGTCCAGGGTCTCGCGCGGATCTTCCATCCGGTCCAGGGCCTTGTTGGCCTTGGCCTTGAAGATCATCGATACCCGCTTCACCACGCTCATCGGCGCGACCATCCCCTCATCGTGTAACGCTGCCGCCAGCCACCTGCGGCGCGCGAGCCTACATCCCCGCGGTGTGGCAGCGGCGCAGCGCAGGCTGGTGAACACAGCCTACGCGGTATTTACCCGGGGGGACGACCCCCCGGAAACCCCCTGTGTTAACGCGCGACGGGATGTTCCTTCCCCTTCGTCCCGGTAGGCTGACCTCGTGTTCAGACGACGTAATGCGGCCACCGAGGACGCCCCGGCCGAGCCCACGGCGGACGAGACCGAGGCCGCGGCGGCGCGCGGCGCGGTGACGGCGGGCAAGGGCCGGCCCACCCCCAAGCGCAGTGAGGCGGAACGCCGCCGCCGGTACCAGCTCTCCTCGGAAGACCGTAAAGCGGCCGCAAAGCAGTCCCGTGGCCGGGACCGCACCGAGCGGGCACGCAAGACCGAAGCCATGCGCCGCGGCGAGGAGTGGGCGCTGCCGGCCAAGGACAAGGGCCCGGTCCGCGCGCTGGCCCGCGACTACGTGGACTCCAAGCGCCGGTTCAGCGAGTTCTATATGTACGGCCTGGTCGTCCTGTTGTTCCTGCTTTTCCTGCACAGCTCGGTGATCCAGACGATTCTGCCCGTGGTCCTGATCGTGATGGTGCTGATCATGGCGGGCGAGGGCTTCTGGATCGGCAGCCGGGTGGCCAAGCTGGCGAACGAGCGGTACCCCGGGCAGAGCACCCGCGGTATCAAGATGTACTCCGGCATGCGCGCCCTGCAGATCCGCAAGCTCCGCTTCCCCAAGCCCCGGGTCAAGCCCGGCGCGCAGGTCTAGCCGCGCGCTGGCTAATCTCCCTCTATGGAGCATCGTCATCTCGGCCGCAGCGGCCTGAAGGTCAGCGAGATCGCCTACGGGAACTGGATCACCCACGGGTCGCAGGTCGAAGAGGAGGCGGCCCTGGCCTGTGTGGCCGCAGCCCTGGACGAGGGCATCACCACGTTCGACACCGCTGACGTGTACGCGGGCACCCGGGCCGAGGACGTGCTCGGCCGGGCGCTGCACGGGGTACGCCGGGAATCCATCGAGGTGTGCACCAAGGTCTTCTGGCCGACCGGCCCGGGGGCCAACAACCGTGGCCTGTCCCGCAAGCACATCATGGAGTCGGCGCACGCCTCGCTGCGCCGGCTGCAGACCGACTATGTCGACCTGTACCAGGCGCACCGGTACGACCGCGAAACCCCGCTGGCGGAGACCATGCGGGCCTTCGACGACCTGGTCCGCCAGGGCAAGGTGCTGTACATCGGGGTGTCCGAGTGGCGCGCCGAACAGATCGCCGCGGCGCTGCGCATCGCCGACGAGATGGGCTTCGACCGGCTGGTCTCCAACCAGCCGCAGTACAACATGATCTGGCGGGTGATCGAGTCCGAGGTGATCCCGCTGTCCGAGCCGGAAGGCGTCGGCCAGATCGTCTGGTCCCCCATCGCGCAGGGCGTGCTGACCGGCAAGTACCAGCCCGGGCAGCCGGTGCCCGCCGGGTCACGGGCCACCGACCCGAGCGGCTCCCGGTTCATCCAGCGGCTGCTGGACGATGCGGTGCTGCGCCGGGTGGCCGGCCTGGCCCCGATCGCCGCGGACGCCGGGCTGAGCATGGCCCAGCTGGCCGTGGCCTGGGTGCTGCAGAACCGGAACGTGTCCGCGGCCATCATCGGCGCGACCCGGCCGGAACAGGTCCGGGAGAACGTCAAGGCGTCCGGCGTGGTCCTGGAGCCAGGCCTGCTCAAGCGGATCGACGAGGTGCTGGCCCCGGTCATCCAGCGCGACCCCGCCCTGACCGAAAGCCCCTAGCCGCGGCCGGAGCGCCGTCAGCCGGCGTCCGGGCGCAGGCTCATCGGGCCGTACTCGATGCGGCCTTCCTCCAGCAGGGTTACCTGGTCCACACCGCTGGCTAGCAGGTCGCGCCAGTTCTCGCCGAGCCAGCTCTCCGCGTCGCCCTGGCTGCTGAACGTCTCCCGCGGCATTCCCCGGGACGGCACCAGGCTGCCGTCGGCCTGCTCGAACTGCCAGCTCCAGGCCATGCTCGTCACCGCCTCCTTCAAGATCCGCGCGTAGCGACAGTAGCTCACCACCCCGGCTGGCCAGCCAGCCAGGCGGCCGCCGGACCGCATGTGACCAACTTCACATGCGGGAGCCCGGAGTACGGCCGAGATTCCCGGCCTGCCGTATCCGTCCGTATCCGTACCCACCCGGCAGAACACCCGCCGTAGCAGCCAGGGAACTGTTAAGTTCTATGAGCTAGCCTGAGCCGTTGGGTGGTACCGTCCCCAGGCTCAGCCCCGGGAGCAAGGTGGTGACGACATGGCGCGCGTCGTCGTCGTTGGCGATCTGATGACCGATACGGTCGCGCACGCGGCCCTTCCGCTGGCCAAGGGCAGTGACACGCCAGCCACGGTCAGCATGCACGGTGGGGGTTCCGGCGCGAACGTAGCCGCCTGGCTGGCCGCTGACGGCGGTGACGTGGCCTTCATCGGGCGGCGTGGCGCGGATATCGCCGGCCGTAACCGGGACATGGAATTGATGGGCTACGGCGTGGACGCCCGGCTGGTGATGGACCCGGACCGACCGACCGGGACCTGCGTGGTCATGGTCACCCACAAGGGCGACCACACGATGATGTCTGACCCGGGCGCGAATGCCGCGCTGCACCCGGATGACCTGCCCAAGGACCTGTTCGCCCCCGGCGCGCATCTGCACATGTCGGGCTACACCCTGCTGAACGAGGGTTCCCGGGGCGCCGCGCTGGCCGCGTTCCAGCACGCCGGCCGGGCCGGCATGACGATCTCGGTGGACGGCGCCTCG
Organism: uncultured Actinomycetes bacterium; assembly: GCA_963758575.1. Classification (GTDB taxonomy): domain Bacteria; phylum Actinomycetota; class Actinomycetes; order Streptosporangiales; family Streptosporangiaceae; genus RYN-230. The sequence continues at coordinate 57,355 of CAVWWE010000047.1, read as the reverse complement.
GCCGCGCCGCTGGAGCGAGTCGGCGCCGAGCCGTTCCTGGAGATGACCAACGGGGTGACCCTGCTGATCGTCAACATCGACCAGGCCACCGTGCTCACCGGGCGCGAGGACCCGGAGTCGGCGGCCCGGGTGCTCACCGCCTGGTACCCGCAGGTCGTGGTGAAGCTCGGCCCGGACGGGGCGCTGTTCGCGAACGGCCGCCCGGACCCGATCCGGGAGCACGCGCTGCCGGTGGAGACGTTCGTGGATGGCACCGGCGCGGGCGACGCGTTCTGCGCCGGGTTCCTGCCCGCCTGGCTGGATAAGAAGCCCCCGCTGGAGGCGCTGGCCAGCGGCTGCCGGCTGGCCGCGCAAGCACTCGGCATGGTCGGTGCCCGGCCCGCGCTCTGATTACCTGGACGAGCTGTTCTCGCTGGCCGGACGGGTAGCGCTGGTCACTGGCGGCAGTTCCGGCATCGGCCAGGCTATGGCTACCGCGCTGGCCCGGGCCGGCGCCCAGACCGTGCTGCTGGCCCGCGGCGAGCCGGCGCTGGCCGCCACCGTGGCGGCGATCGGGTCGGCCGGCGGCCAGGCCGCCTGGGTCCGCGCCGACCTGGCCGACCGGGCGGCCACGCTGGCCGCGGCCGAACAGGCAGTGGCGCCGTTCGGCGAGCCGGACATCGTGGTCAACGCGGCCGGGGTCAACCTGCGGCCACCGCTCGGCGACCTGACCACCGGGCAGTGGGACGAGACCATGGCGGTGAACCTGACCGCCCCGTTCCTGCTCGGCCAGCGGTTCGGGCCGGCCATGGCGCAGCGCGGCTGGGGCCGGCTCATCAACCTGGCCTCGCAGCAGTCGTTCCGCGCGTTCGGCAACAGCGGCGGTTACGGCGCGTCCAAGGCCGGGCTGGCCGGGCTGACCCGGTCGCAGTCCGAGGCGTGGTCGGCCCGCGGGGTGTGCTGCAACGCGGTCACCCCGGGCTTCGTGGCCACCCCACTCACCGCGGCCGTGGCCAGCGACCCGGTCCGGTCCGCGGCGCTGGCCGCCCGGACCATGGTCGGCCGCAACGGCGAGCCGGCCGACTTCGCCGGCATCGCGGTGTACCTGGCCAGCCGGGCCAGCGACTACGTGACCGGCCAGCTCATCTGCGTGGACGGCGGCTTCTCGGTCAGCTGAAACCCCGTTGCCCAGCCCGCCGCCGGTACCTACCGTGAAGACCAGCCTGGACAGCCGGGAGGAACGGCCGTTAGAACCTAACCGCCCTGGTCAGGGCGAGCCAGCGACGGCGTAGCGCTCGGTGACGAGGGCGAATTCGCAGCGGCCAAGGAACTGTTCGAGCGTGACCTGGCCGGCCAGGCCGACCCGCTGTTCTTCGCTGGAAGAGGCGGCCGAATCCTGGCGCAGATCCTGGCCCATTCCGAAGCGCAGGGCGCGGAACTGGACGCGATGTGGCCCAGGCAGGAAATCCAGCGACTGGAACGGCTGCTCGTGGAGCGCCGGTCACCGGAGAAGTAAGCCTTCGGCAAAGAGCTGGGCTCGACACGTCCTGGCATTACTGATCAGAGACACGCAGCGACCAGCATGGCGTTTCGTGACAGATGCCCCGGCCCCAGTGCTGGCCGAGCCCGCGGGCCCGGGATTGGCCGCCAGGCCAGCCCACCGCTGGTGGCCGGGGCGCCGCTGGCTGGCCGGACTGGTCTGGGCCGCCGCCGCGCTGCTGGTGTTCGCCTGCTACTGGCGGGTGTCGCAGACCGAGCCGGGCGACTCGTACGGCGCGGTGTTCACCCTGCAGGCCTGGGACATGCTGCACGGCAACCTGCTGCTGCACGGCTGGTGGCTGTCCGACGTCTCCTTCTACACCACTGAGCTGCCCGAGTACCTGCTGGTCGAGCTGGTCCTGGGCCGCGGCCCGGACGTGGTGCACGTGGCCGCGGCAATCACCTTCACCCTGGTCCTGCTGCTGGCCGTGGCGCTGGCCCGGGGGCAGGCCACCGGCCGCGCGGCCGCGATCCGGATGGTCATCGCGGCCGGGATCATGTGCTCCCCGCAGCCCGGCGCGGGCGTGTTCCTGTTCCTGCTCGCGCCGGACCACTACGGCAGCACGGTGCCGGTCCTGCTGGCCTGGCTGATCCTGGACCGCGCCCCGCGGCGCTGGTATGTCCCGGCCGTGGTCGGCGTGCTGCTCGGCTGGGCCCTGGTGGCCGACTCGGTGGTGCTGCTGACCGGGGTGCTGCCGCTGCTCACAGTGTGCGCCGTCCGGCTCTACCACCGGACCGTGCAGCAGCGCCAGCCGCTGCGGGCGCAAGGCTTCGACGCGGGGCTGCTGGCGGCCGGGCTGCTGGCCACGGCGGCCGCGGCCACGGTGCTGCACCTGATCGGCGCGGCGGGCGGATTCCGGCTGAACCCGGTCAGCTCGCAGTTCACCTCGATCGGCGCGCTGCCCGGCCACGTGTACCAGACGGTGGCCGGCCTGGCCCTGGCGTTCGGCGGTGACTTCTTCGGCCAGCCGACCGGGCTGAGCACGCTGCTTCTGCTGCTGCACCTGGCCGGCCTGGCCCTGGCCGTCTGGGCGGTCTGCGCCGGGCTGCGCCGGCTGCGGCACGCCGGGCTCATCGTGCAGTTGCTACTGGCCGGGGTCCTGGTCAACCTGGCCGCGTTCCTGGTCTGGACCGACGTGACCAGCCTCTCCACCACCCGGGAGATCGTCGCGGCGCTGCCGTTCGGTGCCGTGCTCGCGGTCCGGCTGCTGGCTGACCGGCTGGCCGCGGCCCGGCTGCTGCCGGTACTGGCCGCGGTGGGCTGTGGCTACCTGGTCAGCCTGGGCATCCTGCTGGCGCACTCCCCGGTGGCCCCGCAGGCCCAGCCGCTGGCCAGCTGGCTGGAAGCCCACCACCTGCGGTACGGCCTGGGCAACTCGGCGCTGGGCAGCGTGGTCACCGTGTCCAGCGGCGGCCGGGTGGCGCTCCGGCCGCTGCAGGTGGACGGCCACCAGCTCGCGCCGGGCCGATGGGAAGCACAGCAGTCCTGGTTCGACCCGCGGCGCAACGACGCCACGTTCGCGGCGCTGCTCGGCACTCCCCCGGCACCGCCGGTGGCGGATCTGCGGGTGGCGTTCGGGCCGCCGGCCGCGATCTACCACGTCGGCCCCTACACCGTGCTGGTCTGGCGGGACGAGAACCTGCTGGCCCACTTGGCTAGCTAACGGCGCGCACCAGGTTGTGGCGTTGAGCGTCTTGGTCGCTGGCAGGCGGCACAATGGCGGACATGGCACGACGCACCGCGACACCCCCGCCCCCAGAGGACTTCGAGGAAAACATCGTTGACATCGATGTTGCCGAGGAGATGCGGGGCAGCTACCTGGAGTACGCCTACTCCGTCATTTACCAGCGCGCGCTGCCGGACGCCCGGGACGGGCTGAAGCCGGTGCAGCGCCGGATCCTGTACCAGATGAGCGAGATGGGCCTGCGGCCGGACCGCGGGCACGTCAAGTGCGCCCGGGTGGTCGGCGACGTGATGGGCCTGGCTGCACCCGCACGGGGACAGCGCCATCTACGACGCGCTGGCCCGGATGGCCCAGCCCTGGGCCATGCGGCTGCCGCTGATCGACGGGCACGGCAACTTCGGCTCGCTCGGCGGTGACGACTCCCCCGCGGCGATGCGGTACACCGAGGCCCGGCTGGCCGCGGCGGCGATGGAGATGGTGGCCTCGATCGACGAGGACACCGTCGATTTCATCCCGAACTATGACGGCACCGAGACCCAGCCCGAGGTGCTCCCGGCCGGGCTGCCCAACCTGCTGGTCAACGGCACCGCCGGGATCGCGGTCGGGATGGCCACCAACATGGCCCCGCACAACCTGGGCGAGGTGGTGGCCGCGGCCCGGCACCTGATCGCCAACCCCGAGGCCACCCTGGACGAGCTGATGCGCTTCGTGCCCGGGCCTGACCTGCCCACCGGCGGCAAGATCGTCGGGCTGGACGGGATCCGGGAGGCCTACGAGACCGGGCGGGGCATCTTCCGCACCCGGGCCACCGCGCGGGTGGAGAAGATCACCCCGCGCAAGGACGGCATCGTGGTCACCGAGCTGCCCTACGGGGTCGGCCCGGAGAAGGTGATCGCCCGGATCAAGGACCTGGTCGGCACCCGGAAGCTGCAGGGCATCAGCGACCTGAAGGACCTCACCGACCGGCAGCGCGGGCTGCACCTGGTCATCGAGATCCGCGGTGGGTTCCACGCCGAGGCGGTGCTCGAAGAGCTGTACCGGCTGACGCCAATGGAAGAGACGTTCGGTATCAACAACGTCGCGCTGCTGGATGGCCAGCCGCGGGTGCTCGGCCTGCGCGAGCTGCTGCAGATCTACACCGGCCACCGGATCGAGGTGATCCGGCGGCGGTCGGAGTTCCGGCGGCGTAAGCGGGCCGACCGGCTGCACCTGGTGGACGGGCTGCTCATCGCGCTGCTCAACATCGACGAGGTTATCCAGGTCATCCGGACCAGTGACGACTCCGCGCAGGCCAAGGACCGGCTGATGTCGGTCTTCGACCTGTCCGAGATCCAGGCCCAGTACATCCTGGACACGCCGCTGCGCCGGCTGACCCGCTACGACCGGCTGGAGCTGGAGCGCGAGCGGGAGAACCTGCAGGCCGAGATCGCCGAGCTGACCGCGATCCTGGAGTCCGAGGCCAAGCTGCGCACCCTGGTGTCTGACGAGCTGGCCGACGTGGCCAAGCGGTTCGCCGACCCGCGGCGCACCGTGCTGCTGGAGGGCAGCGGCAAGCCGACCCGGGCCGCGGCCGTCCCGCTTGAGGTGGCCGACGACCCGTGCCTGGTGCTGCTGTCCTCAGCCGGGCTGATCGCGCGGACCGCGGCCGCCGCGCCCGGCGAGGGCGGCGCCGCCGAGCAGGACGGCGCGGCCCCGCGGGCCCACCATGACGTGATCGTGTCGTCGGTGCCGAGCACCGCGCGGGGCAGCGTCGGGCTGGTCACCTCGCGCGGGCGGCTGATCCGGATCGGGGCGCTGGAGATCCCGGCCCTGCCGCCCAGCGCACACTCCCCCGCGCTGACCGGCGGCGCCCCGCTGACCGAGTTCGTCTCGCTGGACCCGGACGAGACGGTGGTGGCGCTGGCCGCACCGGACGGGACAGCAGGCGGGCTGGCCCTCGGCACCGCGGGCGGCGTGGTCAAGCGGGTCGCCCTGGACTACCCGGCGAACGCCACCGAGTTCGAGGCCATCTCGCTCAAGGACGGCGACCGCGTGGTCGGCGCGGCGCAGCTGGCCAGTGAGGACGCCGACCTGGTCTTCATCACCAGCGACGCGCAGCTGCTCCGGTTCCGCGCCGGGGCGGTGCGGCCGCAGGGCCGGGCGGCCGGCGGCATGGCCGGGATCCGGCTGTCGGCCCGGGCGTCCGTGGTGTGGTTCGGCGCGGTGGCCGACAGCGCGGCCGATGACGGTGTCGTGGTGACAGTGGCCGGCAGCAGTGGCGCGCTGCCCGGCACTGCGGCGGCCAGCGTGAAGGTGACCCCGTACCGGGAGTACCCGGCCAAGGGCCGGGCCACCGGCGGGGTCCGCTGCCAGCGTTTCCTCAAGGACGAGGACAGCCTGATTCTGGCCTGGGCCGGGCCTGCCCCGGCCCGCGGCGCGACGGAGGCGGGCGTGCCGGTGTACCTGCCGCCCGCGGCAGGCCGCCGGGACGGCTCTGGGGAGCGGGCCCGCCAGCAGCTGGCCGCCGTGGGCGGGGTGGCCCCGCTTTAGCGGTGCGTGACCCCGGCCTCGCTGACCGCGGCGGACAGCGCGATCAGCAGGTCACGGGGGCCCGCGTAGGGCGGGTCACCGAACTGCCACCAGCGGCAGATCAGCACGCCGTCGTCGCCCGGATCGAACATGTTCCCCTGGAAACAGCCGGCTGCCTCCAGTGCGGCCAGGCCGGTGTCCGGGGGGGTTAACGTGGCCACGTACGCGGCCGCGTCCAGCAGCGCCGCCGCGCACCGCGCGGCCCGCACCGGGTCGCCATCGGCGCGGGCCAGCCGCCAGGCCGCCTGAGCGCGGAGGAACTCCGCTACGAGTATCTCTGTCGTCACTCTCGGTATCGTACGCTTAACGAAGCGTCACCAACGGTAACGCCGCACAGATCGTCAGGTGTCGATGCGGGAGAGGTCGAGCTCGGCGGCGCCGCCGACGATGAACTCCCGGCGCGGGCCTACCTCGGTGCCCATCAGCAGGCTGAAGATCCCGCTGGCCGCGGCGGCGTCGGTGATCCGGATCCGGCGCAGCGTGCGGTGCCGTGGGTCCATGGTGGTCTCGGCCAGCTGCCCGGCGTCCATCTCGCCCAGGCCCTTGTACCGCTGGATGGGCTCCTTCCAGCGCTGCCCGCGCCGCTCCAGTTCCAGCAGCGTGCGGTGCAGCTCGCTGTCCGAGTACGTGTAGTGGTACCTGGCCTGGTTCTTGCGCGGGTTGGACAGCTCGATCCGGTGCAGCGGCGGCACCGCGGCGAACACCCGCCCGGCCTCCAGCAGCGGCCGCAGGTACCGGTGGAACAGGGTGAGCAGCAGGGTGCGGATGTGCGCGCCGTCCACGTCGGCGTCGGACATGAAGATGACCCGCTGATACCGGGCCGAGTCGAGGTCGAACGAGCCGCCCGAGCCGGCCCCGATGACCCGGATGATGTCGGCGCACTCGGCGTTCTTGAGCATGTCGGCCAGCGACGCCTTCTGCACGTTGAGGATCTTGCCCCGGATCGGCAGCAGCGCCTGAAACTCCGAGTCCCGGGCCAGCTTGGCCGTGCCGAGTGCGGAGTCGCCCTCCACGATGAACAGCTCGCTGCGGTCGTCGGCGCTGCGGCAGTCCACCAGCTTGGGCGGCAGCGCCGAACTGGCCAGCGCGGTCTTGCGGCGCTGGTTGTCCCGGTGCTCCCGGGCGGCGATCCGCGCCTTGGCCGCGGACACGACCTTGTCCAGCACGGCCCGGGCCTGGGTCCGGGTCCGGCCCCGGGACTCGAAGTAGCTGCGCAGCTCGCTGGTCATCACCTGGGCCACGATCCGGGACGCGGCCGGGGTGCCCAGCACTTCCTTGGTCTGCCCCTCGAACTGCGGCTCGGGCAGCCGGACGCCGACCACCGCGGTCAGCCCTTCCAGGGCATCTTCCTTGGTGGCGGGCTCGTCGCCGTTCTTCAGCAGCCGGGCCGCGCGGAGCTGCTCGTTGAGCGTCTTGACCAGGGCCCGCTCGAACCCGGTGATGTGGGTGCCGCCCTTGGGCGTGGCGATCACGTTGACGAACGACCGGGTAACCGTCTCGTACCCGGTCCCCCACCGCAGCGCGATGTCCACCTGCAGGTCCCGGTCCACCTCGGTCGGCGTCATGTGGCCCTGCTCGTCGAGCACCGGCACGGTTTCGGTGAACTGGCCCGAGCCGGTCAGCCGGAGCACGTCGGTGAGCGGCTCCCCGGGGGACAGGTAGGCGCAGAACTCGCTGATGCCGCCGTCGAACCGGAACTCGGCCTCGCGCGGCTCAGCCCCGCTGTGCGGGTCGTGGTCGGTCAGTTCCGCGGCTACGTCCGGGCTGGCCGGAGCGGTCCGGTCGGTGTCGGACCGCTCGTCGCAGATCTTGATGGTCAGGCCCGGCACCAGATAGGCGGTCTGCCTGGCCCGCTGCACCAGCGCGTCGAAGCTCCACGACGCATCCTTGGTGAACACCTGGCGGTCCGGCCAGAACCGGATCCGGGTGCCGGTCACCTTCCTGGCCACCTTGCGCGTCTTGCGCAGCCCCGACCCGCGGCTGAACTTGGCGGCCGGGCCGTCCGCCACGAACTCGCCGGTGACGCCGCGGCGGAAGCTGGCCGCCCACTCGGCACCATCCCGGTCCACCTGCACATCCAGCCGGGCGGCCAGCGCGTTGACCACCGACGCACCGACCCCGTGCAGCCCGCCCGACGCGGTGTACGAGCCGCCGCCGAACTTGCCGCCCGCGTGCAGCCTGGTCATTACCAGTTCCACCCCGGACAGCCCGGACTTGGGCTCGGTGTCCACCGGGATGCCACGCCCGTTGTCCCGCACCTCGGCGGATAGGTCCGGATGCAGCACGACCTCGATCAGGGTGCAGTGCCCAGCCAGCGCCTCGTCCACCGAGTTGTCGAAGATCTCCCACAGGCAGTGCATCAGCCCGCGGCCGTCGGTGGACCCGATGTACATGCCGGGGCGCTTGCGGACCGCCTCCATGCCCTCCAGCACCGACAGGTGCCGGGCGGTGTAGCCGTCGGTGGCGGACGTCCCGGCCCCCTTCCCAGCGCCGGGCGCCAGCGGTGCTGCTCTCCCGGCTGGGCAGGCCGGTTCGGCGCGGACGGCGGTCACAGGGCCCTCCTCGGGGCTGGTGCCCGGGTGGCACGGATTCGGTGGACTGCGGGCAGGATAGCCGCCCGGGCCGGGTACTCGCCGTAGCCACGCCGCGGACATACCCGGCGACCTGGGACAACGCGCACGTTAAAGTGGTTGGAGGAGGGCGGCGGCCGGCCGCCCGAGCAGGGGCGTTCGCTGTGGGCGTACGCCAGGGTCTGGCGGGAAGGAGCCAGCCTGACACAGTGTTTGCATAACACGAAGGGTTCAGCCGGCCGGACAACCCCAGGTCCGGCGGCATGACGCGAGGGAGGCGACAGATGACCGGAGCTCTCGCACCGAGCAGGCCGTTGACCGCGATGGACCTGTGTGACCGGTGTGGTGCCCAGGCGTACGTACGCGTTGTTCTCCCTGACTCCGGGGAGCTGCTGTTCTGCGCCCATCACGGCCGCCAGCACGCTGAGGCGCTGGCCAAGATCGCCGTCGAGATTCAGGACGAGACAGGCCGGGCTGGCCGCGGGCACCGGGCAGGGCGACGCGTAGCCAGGGCAGCCTGGCGTCGGCACGGCAGCGCAGCCGCGCCACGTCCAGGCGGCACCTGGGGGAACGTACCCTCGCGGATAACTAGATAAGAGCTGAAACGGCCGGCGCCTAGCGATGCTAGGCGCCGGCCGTTTTGGGCCTGGTCTCAGTCCAGGTAGTCGCGCAGTACCTGGGACCGGGACGGGTGGCGCAGCTTGGACATGGTCTTGGACTCGATCTGCCGGATGCGTTCCCGGGTCACCCCGTACACCTTGCCGATCTCGTCCAGCGTCTTGGGCTGCCCGTCAGTCAGCCCGAACCGCATGGAGACCACCCCGGCCTCCCGCTCAGACAGCGTGTCCAGCACCGAATGCAGCTGCTCCTGGAGCAAGGTGAAGCTGACCGCCTCGCCGGGCTGGATGGCCTCGGAGTCCTCGATCAGGTCACCGAACTCGCTGTCCCCGTCCTCACCGAGCGGCGTGTGCAGCGAGATCGGCTCCCGGCCGTACTTCTGCACCTCGATGACCTTCTCCGGGGTCATGTCCAGCTCTGCCGCCAGCTCCTCGGGGGTGGGCTCGCGGCCGAGATCCTGCAGCATCTGCCGCTGCACCCGGGCCAGCTTGTTGATGACCTCGACCATGTGCACCGGGATCCGGATGGTCCGGGCCTGGTCGGCCATGGCCCGGGTGATCGCCTGCCGGATCCACCACGTGGCGTAGGTGGAGAACTTGTAACCCTTGGTGTAGTCGAACTTCTCCACCGCGCGGATCAGGCCCAGGTTGCCCTCCTGGATCAGGTCCAGGAACAGCATGCCCCGGCCGGTGTACCGCTTGGCCAGCGACACCACCAGCCGCAGGTTGGCCTCGAGCAGGTGGTTCTTGGCCCGGCGGCCGTCCTCGGCGATCCACTCCATGTCCAGCCTGGCCGATACCTCGAGGCCGTCCATGCCCTCGGCCAGCTTCTCCTCGGCGAACAGGCCCGCCTCGATCCGCTTGGCCAGCTCGACTTCCTGCTCCGCGTTCAGCAGCGGAACCTTGCCGATCTGCTTCAGGTAGTCCTTGACCGGGTCGGCCGTCGCGCCCGCCGATGCCACCTGGGCGGCTGGCAGGTCATCGTCGTCGTCGCCGTAGACGAACTCTTCCTCAGCGGTGCCCGGCGGCCGGGCCGCCGTACTCGCCGCGGCGGCGGCGGGGCCGGACGGCGCAGCGCCCTCGGCCAGGGCCGCCGTGGCGGCCGCCAGCACCGGCGGCCCGGCTTCGCTCAGCGAGCGGCCGGCTCGTCGTCCTCATCGTCGTCGGCGGCCGCCTCGTCGTCGGGCGCGTCTTCACCCGCGTCCACGACATCGACCTCGGCGTCCACGACATCGACCTCGGCGTCCTCGACGTCCTCGACGTCGAGATCCTCCTCCACGGCGACGTCGAGGTCTTCCAGCTCCGCGGAGTCCGGGCCGTCTTCGGCCAGATCCACGTCTCCCGGGCCGACCTCGGCATCCAGGTCGGCGACATCTGCCAGCTCGGTCACTTCTGCCAGGCCCACCGTTTCTTTGCCCACCGCTGCTAGATCCGGATCCTCACTCACCACGGCTGACACCCCCCGGCCGCCCGGTCCCGCGCTGTCGCCGGACCGGCCGGCGCCGTCGCGCGGCGCGGGCCGCCCACCGGAATTCTTCTTCTTGCCCCGACGCCGCGAGGAGCCTTCGGCGCGCTCCGCGGACTGGGCAGCACCCCGCCCGGCAGCCGCCTCGTCCGGATCCACGAGCGAGACGTCCGGCCTTGGCTGCCTCCGCGCTGCGGAGCCTGCAGCGCTTGCCAACGCGGTCACCCCTTCCTTCGCTGGACGGCGGCCTGCCGAGCCGCGAATGACACCTGACTGCACGAACTGGCAGGCGACACTGGCACCTCTCCTGCGTATGTGAGCGGGAAATGGACCCTACCTCGTGCACCCCGCTGTTGGGGTCAAGCCGGAAGCCGTAGCCGGGCCGCTGTACCCCGCGGCCGTGACCGCACTAGCTCCCGACCACCACCTTAGGCGGAGTCTGTGGGTGGCTCGAACCGCCGCCACATCCCGGGACAGTGCTGCGGCGCCGGATGTACGGCACCGTGGCACGTCAGCGCGGCCATTTCTCATACCTTCCCCCTCCGCGCCGCGGGAATGACACCGCCGCTCCCCCGGTCCGCCGGAGGGTCGTCGCGGCGCGGCACATGCAGCACCAGGACGGTCACGTCGTCGTCTTGCTCGTAGCCGGTCAGCATCCGGTCTACCAGGTACTCGAGCAGCCGGCCCGGATCCTCGACCGTTCCCGGCCGGGCCTGTGCCGCGACCGAGACCAGCTCGTCAAGCCCGGCATCCAGGCCGCGCCGGCGGTTCTCCACCAGCCCGTCGGAGTACAGCACCGCGGTGGTCCCCGGCGGCAGCCGGAACACGTACTGCTGCCGCGGGCAGGCCCAGCCCAGCGGGGTACCCGCCTCGGTCGTGTCCAGCCGCGGCGGGGCGTCCCGGGACAGCAGCAGCGGCGGCAGGTGGCCCGCGTTGCCAGCCAGGCCCTCCCCGGTGACCGGATCCACCACCAGGTAGGCCACGGTGGTGACCTGCTCGTCCAGTTCGGTCGCGGTGAACAGCCGGTCCAGGCCGGCCAGCACCGCGGCCGGCCGCGGGTCGGTGAGGGCCAGCGCGCGCAGCGCGTTCCGCACCCGGCCCATGCCCGCCGCGGCGGTCAGTCCCTTGCCCATCACGTCCCCGGCGGCCACCGCCAGGCGGCCATCCGGCAGCCGGAACGCGTCGTACCAGTCGCCGCCGATCTCCATGTTCCGGGTCACCGGCAGGTAGCGCGCCTCCAGGATGATCCCGGGCACGCTGGGCAGCCGGTCCGGCAGCAGGCTGCGCTGCAGGGTCTCCGCGGTAGTGTGCTCGCGCTCGAACAGCGAGGCCCGCTCCAGGGCGAGCGCGCACTGGCCCGCCAGCGCCTCCAGGAAGACCCGCTCCTCCTCGGTGATCCGGCGCGGCTTGGTGAAGGAGAACCGCAGCGCGCCGAGCGGTGCGCCCGCGGCCAGCAGCGGCAGCCCGACCCAGGCCCGCTCGTCGCTGTGCGCGAGGAACAGGTCCACGTTGGGCACCCCGTCGAAGTGCCGCCGCAGCGACTCTGAGCTCTCCACCAGCACCGGCCGCCGGGTGGTGATGGCCAGCGTCATCACGCTGGGCGCGTCCAGCGGCAGGTCAGCGGGGGGCGTGCCGGGCACGTCCGGCAGGGCGCCTGGATTGACCGTGTGCAGCCGCAGCCGCTCCCGGTCCAGCAGCGCCACCGCCGACCGTTCCGCCCCGATGGCGGACCGGCCGACCTCGGTAATCACCTCGACCACCTGGAGCACCGTCAGGGCCTCGGCGAGCATGGACGTGGCCTGTTGCAGCCGGGCCGTACGCAGTGCCGCGGCCGACAGCTGCTCGGTCAGCCGGCCGCGCATCTCCTCGGCCTCGCGCTGCCCGGTCACGTCGGTGCTGGCGCCCACCCATTCGATGATCTTGCCGTCCCGCTCGATCGGCACCGCGCGCACGTCGTAGTGCCGGTAGGCGCTGGTCTTGGTGCGCACCCGGTACCGGCTGTCGAACACCTTGCCGGCCTGCACGCACTCGCGCCATTCCCGCTCCACCCGCTCCCGGTCCTCCGGGTGGATGGCGTCCAGCCAGCCGTTGCCGAGGTACTCCTCCAGGGTCTGCCCGGTGATCCAGCGCCACTCCGGGGAGTCCTCCGCGATCTGCCCGGTCGGCGTGGTCACCCAGACCACCTGGGCGCCCGCCTGCACCAGCGAGCGGTACCGCTCCTCGCTGCGGCGCACCGCCTCCTGGGAGTTCTGCCGGTCGGTGACGTCCACCGCGATCAGCGCGACGCCGGCGATGTTGCCCTCCGGGTCGTGCGAGGGGAACCAGGAGAACGCCCAGTGCCTGTCGTCACGGGGCCTGTCGCCACGGGGCCTGTCGTCACGGGGCCTATCCTCCCGGGGCCGGTCGGCGCCGTTGGCCGCGTGGGGCTGCGCTGCTTCCGCGGCCGGGCCCGCGCTCGCCTCGGCTGGGGTGACCGGCTGGTTGGAGTCGTACAGCGGCTGGCCCTCGGTCAGCACGTGCCGGACCGCGGACTCGGCCCGGGAGGCCAGCGAGCCGGGCCAGACCTGGGACGGCAGCAGCCCGACGTGCGCCTCTAGATCCAGGCCGTCCAGCCGGGCCAGGGTTTCGTTGATCCGCCGGAAGCGCAGGTCCGGCCCGAAGAATGCGAACCCGATAGGGGCCTCGCGGAGCAGCGTGGCGAGCAGCGCCGAGTCGGAGACGTCCAGTCCGGACACCCGGGGCTGGGGCACGGAGGTGTCAGTGCTCATCGCCCGCACTCCAGTCCCGTTGCTTGCGCCATGCAACGGCTCCTTCCTGCTCACGGCGGACACAAGCAGGCTAGCGGCAACGCTCGCGGTCAATAACGCACAAGCGCAGCGCCACGCCTATGCATACGGCCGCGTCCCGGATACCGCGGACACCCACAGTGGCCACGCAGGCGAGCTTCCCACATCCTAGGCGATTTAACGCCGGCCCGAGGGCATCCCGGCGACTCGGCCAGCGGGAAGGACGTGGCAGGCCCGCCGACCGGCTATTAAATGACCGGAATGTCACCCGCCACTGCACCGGGATGCCCGTAATATCTGCCACACGCGGAAACATGTCCACCATCCGGCGCGGACGTGGCACGGCGCCGCGAGAATCTGGAAAGCTGTCCATGTGAGCCCGCAGAGCCGACGACGAGAGCCCCCAGGCGGGGCGGGCCACCCAGGCCATGGGAAGGGGACGCGCTCGGTGCTGCCCAGCCCCGCGCCGCCCAACGCGCTCTTTGCCGAGATGCTGCGGGCCGCCCGCGAGTTGCTGGCCGTGCGCAGCCCACTGGACGCCGAGCTCATGGTCAGCGAACTGCTCGGCACCTGGTGGGGCGAGCGCCCGCCGCGCAGCGCCCAGGGCGATGTCGAGGAACTGGTCGGCGAGGGGCTGGTCAGCTACGCGGCGGGCCAGCGCAGCCCGGCCGCGCTGGCGCTGCTGTCCGGTATCGCCTGCCTGGGCACACCGCGGCAGGCCATGCAGGCCGAGGCGGCCGCGCTGGCCCTGATCGAGCGGGGCGTGGTCCGGCCGCCGTGGGCTGAGCACGTGGGCGCGGTGACGGCTGGCGACTGCTACCTGAACTCGGACCTGTTCGGCGACCGTGACGAGGTCGTCTGTGTCTACAGCTACGCGGGCGAGGACCCGCACGCGCTGGTCATGGTGGTGGACTACAACGCGGCCGGGATGCTCCGCGACGGCTGGGTGACGTCCCAGGTGGACCGGCTGCTGGAGCGCTGCCGCGCGGCCAGCGCCGGGGCGGACGGGCAGCCCGTCCGGGCGTCGTTCAGCGAGGTGGAGGCGCCGCAGGCACGGCGGCTGCTGGAGACGGCGCTGGCCGTCACCGAGGCGGCCAAGGGATCGCCGCCCAGCGAGTCGTTCGCGTCGTACCACGCCTTTATCCGGTCCCGGATCCGGACCCTGCCGCCGGCCCGGGCCGGTCATGGCGCGGCCAACGGTGCCGCCCGGGGCGGCGGCCCGGCGCCGTGGGGTGACGGGCACGGCTCGGGCTGGGGCGGGGCGACCACCCGGCGGCACGCCTGGACCCGGGACCGCCGGGCCATGCTGGTGGCCGAGTTCCTCGCCTCGGACGAGGCCGAGGACCTGTCGGACACCCAGGCGGCCAGCCGCTGCGCGGACCACATCATCGACTACGGCTGCGACCAGGACTTCGGGCGGCCGCTCCGGATGAGCCCGGCCAAGGTAGCCGCGTTCCTGCTGGACTGGCTGCCGCGCAAGGTGCTGCTGCTGCCGGCCGAGCAGGACGCGATACCGCATGTGCTGGCGGCCTGGGTGCGCTGGGCCGGCCGCCGCCAGGGCGTGGCCGCCGAGATGATTGCCGAGACGCTGGACGCGGTCTTCGACTCGATGGGGAAGTTCGCCCAGGTCTATCACGATCCAACGTCGTTCGGCCTGGACGCGGCGCTGGTCGCCCGGCTGCTGCCGGACGGCGACCTGGAGGCACTGCCCCGCCGGGCCTTCGCCTTCCCGGTGCTGCGCGGCATGTTCGGCGGCATCGACCTGGCCACGCTGGACCCGGCCACCCAGCGGGACCGGCGCACCCTGCTGGCCGCCGACCACAACGACGCGAACGGGCGGCCGAGCGGGCCGCTGCACCTCGACCGGCACCTCGTGCTGGCCGACCGGCTCTGGCGCGGCGACCCGCCGGAACTGTGGGAGGCCGCGCAGCGCCTGCTCGACCTGGGCGAGGACCGGCATGCCGTGCTGCACACGCTGATGTACGCGATCCGGGACGCGGGCAGTGACCCGGCTAGCCTGATCGCCGCCCTGCGCGACCTGCCGCCCACTCCCCCGGTCTGACCGAGGCGCCGCCCCGCACCGGCTTGGGCCAGCGGGGGTAGCTGGCGTTCGGAAAGCTGGGTGGCTCAGCCTGACGCGGTGCCGGGGCCGGCCAGCTCACGGAACGCGCCGAGGAGGTCGGCCGCGGACACGGTGGTGAGGTCGGCCTGGGTGGCCGCGTCGTCGAGGTCGGCCACCCGCAGGTCGCGGGCCGCGCAGGCGCGCTCGAACAGGCTGCGGGCGAACCGGCCGTTGCCCAGCTCGTCGATCTTGCCGCTGCCGGGACGCCTCGGTGAAGATCTCCTCCAGCACCGGCAGCGCCTCCGGCTCGAAGCTGTCGCCGTGCTGCTCCGCGATCACGCCAGCGATCTTGCACAGCTCGTCCGGCGAGTAGCTGGGGAAGCCGATCCGGGTGCTGAACCGCGAGGCCAGCCCAGGGTTGCTGCGCAGGAACCGGTCCATGTCGGCCGGGTAGCCGGCCAGCACGATGACCAGCCGGTCGCGGTCGTCCTCGGCCCGCTTGAGCAGGGTGGCCACCGCCTCCGAGCCGTACGCGTCACCGCCCGAGTAGCCCGTGTTGTACAGCGCGTAGGCCTCGTCGATGAACAGCACGCCGCCGAGCGCCGAGTCGATCAGCTTCCCGGTCTTGATCGCGGTGGAGCCGAGATGCTCGCCGACCAGGTCGGCGCGGTGCGCCTCGATCACGGCCGGCCGGACCAGCAGGCCCAGCGCGGTGAAGATCCGGCCCAGGATGCGGGCCACCGTGGTCTTGCCGGTCCCGGGCGGCCCGGTGAACACGAAATGCCGGACCGGCGGCTGGCTGGCCAGCCCCTGCCGCTCCCGCAGCCGGGCCACCCGGAGCTGCGCGGCGATCTCGTGCACCTGCCGTTTCACCGGCTCGAGACCGACCAGTTCGTCCAGCTCAGCCAGCGCGTGCTCCAGCGTGGGCGCCTCGGTGTAGCCGCGGAACCGGGCGGTCAGCTCGGCGCCGGCCTGGCTCAGATCGGCTTCTTCCAGGGTGACCAGTTCCGCCGGGGTGGGCTCGGCGCCGCCGGCCATCACCCGGACGTCGCGGGCCCGGCCGGCCTTCTCCAGCAGGCTGCGCACGAACCGGCCGTTGCCCAGCTCATCGGCCAGCCGGCGGCGGCCGATGTCCTCCATCATCCGCCACAGCGCCGGGCGGGCGTCCGGGTCGAGAATCTCGCCGCGCTGTTCCAGGTCCAGCTCGGCCAGCGCCATCAGCTCGGCCGGCGAGTAGCTGGGGAACTTGACCCGCAGCCCGAACCGGGAGTTCAGCCCGGGGTTGCTGCCCAGGAACGTCTCCATCTGCTTCTCATAGCCAGCCAGGATGATGATGAGTTCGGTACGGTCATCCTCGGCCCGCTTGAGCAGCGCCTGCACCGCCTCGTGGCCGAACCGGTCACCCTGGCCCTCGCTGTCGTTGATCAGGCTGTACGCCTCGTCGATGAACAGCACACCGCCGAGCGACCGGTCCACCAGCTCGTTCGTCTTGATCGCGGTGGCGCCGAGGTACTCGCCGACCAGGTCGGCCCGCTGCGCCTCCATCACCGTGGGCGTGTCGAGCAGCCCGAACGCGTAAAAGATCTTGGCGATGACCCGGGCCACCGAGGTCTTGCCGGTACCCGGCGGGCCCAGGAAGACGAAATGCTGCATCGGCTTCTCGGCCTTGTAGCCGGCCAGTTCGCGCCTGCGTGCCGCCTCGACTGACGCGGTGATCTGCCGGATCTGGTCCTTGACCGACTGCAGGCCGATCATGTTGTCCAGCTCGGCCATGGCCTGGGCCAGGGTGATCTCCGGCTGCTGCGGGTCCGCGCCGGCCCGGTCCCAGTTGGCCGCGCCGTCGGGCGGGCGCATCGCACCCTCGGCGGTCTGCATCATCCGGTACATCTCACCGGGCTGGGATTTGCGGCCGGCGCCGGGCGACTGCGCGCTTCCTGGCGGCCCGGGGCGCCGGGACGGCCGGCTGGCCACCGCCGGGCCACCGCCGGACACGTGCGGCGCGGCCAGCGCGCTGGTCCGGCTCTGCTGGCGGCTGAGCAGCCGGGCTTCCTGCTGGGCCTTGCCGAACCGCCAGCCGAGCACGATGAGCCCCAGCGCCCAGGCGAGGACGTAGCTGATCACCGGCAGCTTGGGAGCCGCCCACCAGGCCAGCAGCGCGGGGGGCAGCGACCAGGCCATGATCCAGGCCACCGTCCGGCACGGCACGTACTGGCGGGCGAGCGGCTTGATGTGTGCGGCGGCGGCGGCCGCGCACGGCAGCAGCAGCAGCGGCACGATGCCGGCGCCGAGCCGGTTCGTCACGCCGCCGACGACGAGCACCGCGGCCAGGCCCCAGGCGGCCACGAACACCGAGGCGATCACCGACGTGCTGCCCCGCCAGACCGCGACCGGGCCGTAGCCGATGGCGATGAGGAGGAGCAGGTCGAGCACCCGGGGGCCGAGGCTGAAGCCCAGCACGACGATGATCAACAGGGCTATGACCAGCAGGATCTTCACCGGCAGTGGTGCTGCGACGATGGCCTGGCGGGCGCGCGCAAGCCGTTCCTGCGCCATTCGCCTGCCAGGCAGAGACCCGTCGTCTGGCCGCATCTCGCTCCCTCGTGCCGATCCCTGTATAGCGCATTACCACACGCGCTTACAGCGACACACAACCAGATACCAGCAGAGAATGGCCAGGCCAGATTCTGTCCCGCCGGCCCCAGCGGTGGCGGCTGGTAGCCAGTTGCGGTCGGCGCCGCCGACCATGCCAGGGTAATGGCCAGCTGGCGCTGAGCGCTGTTACGGGTGCCGCTCAGCGATCATCAAGGTGGCGCTGAGCTGGGCTTTCTCTGGCCAGATGAGGTAACGGCGGAGTCGGCGCGGTGCGACCTGTGTGGTGTGGCCAGCTTGACGTGGCCGGCGGTGCTGCGGCCGGCGTGCTGCGGCCGGCTGGCGTCAGGCCTCCAGGCCGTCCACGAAGGAGTACGGCGGCCACGGGCCGTTCACCTCGGCCCGCATCCCCACGCCCGCCCCGCTCAGCGTGTGCGCGACCGCGGCGAACTCGGTCACCATGTCGGCGCGCAGCAGGTAGGCGCTGTTCAGCACCAGCCACTCGGTGCGCTCGGTGAACCGGGGGTCCTCGGGGGGCTGCCGCCGGGAGTCGACGGCGAAGTCGCTGAGCGCCGCGTCGATCGCGTCGGCCACGTCCTCGGCGCGCTCTACCGCGTCCGCCGGGCCAGCCGCACCGTATATCTGCACGCCCCACTCGACCGTGTTGCGGAACCGGTCGAGCATCCCGGCGAACTCGTCCCGGCGCCAGGCCAGCAGCGCCCGCACGGTGTCATCGTCCGGGTGCACGGTGGCCAGCCGGAGCGGCAGGACCGGGCCGCCGCCCGCCGCGGTGCCCGCGATGACCCGATGATGCGCGCGGCCGACCCGCTCGATGTTGTCCAGGCCGCCGAGCAGGCTGGACAGCGCATGCTCGCCGAACGCGGCAGCGTCGACCGTGCCGATCACGGCGGTGAGGCCCGCCTCGCTGACCGGCCGGACCGGTTCCGCGCCCACCCCGGTCAGCCCCGTAAGCCGGCCCGGGCCAAGCTGGTCGGTGATCGCGTATACCCAGACCACCGTGTCCGGCGCCCAGCCTGCGTAGCCTGCGTGCGGCTCATCCAGCCGCAGTTGTGGCCCGGCCGACAGGCCGTCTGGGGTCATCAGGGTCGGTGCCATCTCACTCCTTCCGGGCAGCGTGTGGTCCCAGCCACGCGTCCGGCCGCGGGGCGCCGACCCGGCCGCCCGCCGCCGATGGTTCACGGCCCGTGGCCCGGTGAGCACAGTTGCTCGGTGAGCGCACGGGTCGCGGCACGGCGGGAGTGAGCCTGCTCCGGCCAGCGGCCAGCCAGGCACCGGGACGGCCTATCGCTGACCCCAAGCCTGGCCATCCACGGCCGACCACACCGGCGGAATGGCAGACAGATCATTCATCCGTAATCTGCGGCTCCCCTACCGCACCTCCCGACACTATCGTGTCTCCGTAGCTGATTAGGCCGGCTCGCCCTGATTGAACGAGGCCTTAATCATCATGCGCGGCGCGCCCGGTGCGCTGCCAGCGTAGGGTTCACACCCGCACGACCGCGATCCGCTGCTTTGCTGGACGGCCCGGTTCCTCGGTCAGCTTGCTCATGTCGTCGGGGTCGCTGGTGAGCAGCACGATTGGCCGGTCCAGCGGGAGGGCCGTCGCGGCCACGATCGCGTCGATGGCGCACCGGTGGCCGGACAGCCCGGTCGCGCCGAGCAGCTCACCGGCGCGCCGTGCGATCTGGGCAGTCACCGGCAGGACGGTGATTCTGGACAGGACACGGTGCACGGTCACGTCCCGGGTGCCGCCGCGGAGGACCTCAGTCAGGGTGATGGCGCTGGTGGCGACCTGGGCGCGCCGGGCCAGCGCGCTGGCTAGATACGCGCGGGCGCGGACATCACCGGCAGCCAGCTTGGCGAGCCCTTCGCTGTCCAGTACGAGCGTCCCGCCACCCGCTACTCGCTGCCGGGCCACGCGGCGCGCGCCTCAGCCAGGTGCTCCTCAGAGACTGGCCCGTGCTCGGCGGTGAGCACCTCGGCCAGTTCGGCCAGCAGGTCCTGTTCGAGCTGGCGGGTGACCGCCTCGGTCACGTACTGGCTGAACTTGCCCGGCCCGACCCGCGACTGGACGGTAGCGGTGAGGTCCTCGGGTAGCGACACGCTCACCTTGCGCGCCGGGCCAGCGGGCTTGACGGCAGTGCGCTGGCGCCCGGCCAGGGAGGTCATGACCTGCAGGGCAAAGATCGCCTCGGCCACGCTCCCGGTGCCGCTTTCCGCTTCGGCCTGAGCGAGCAGCTCAGCCAGCTTGCCGGGCGGCTGCGCGGCCAGTTCCTGGACCCGCTGGAGCAGCGCCTGAAGTCTGTCCTGTTGCGTTGGCCCGGCTTCGGGCAGCGCCTCCCGTTCCACGCTCACACCCTACATGCTACCAGCGGTAGCAAGCTCTTATTCTCCGCCAGTGACAGGGTTCAGCACACGCGTCCCGGTGGACCGACATGGTGGACGTCGGCATACAGGGCACCCTCGAGTGCCTCAAGCCGGTCATCCCGGCCGTCTCGGTGTACAACGCGCCGCTTCCGACGGGACGGCCGCTGCTGTCGTTTGGCACCACGGGTAACTGGCTATGGGTCTGGGACCCGGTCTCAGGACGGTCGATTGGTGTACCACTCGACGACGTAGCGGTGACACCTGCGACAGGCGTGCCAGCCCACTGCCAATGGACGCAAACCGAGTGAAAATTGACGAGTCGCATCGGTAATTCCTTGCACAACCCATTGTGCCGACGGGTCCCCGGCAGCACCGGGGACCCGTCAGACCAGGTAATTCGCGGTCACGCCGCGCCGTGGTCAGCTGCAGCCGCTGGTGGCGCCGCAGCCTTCGCAGACGTAGCAGCTGCCCGCTGGGCGCATCTTGGTGCCGCAGGTCAGGCACAGCGGGGCATCCGCGGTGCGGCCCTGCTGCGCCTCGATCAGCTCGGTGGAGCTGTGCGGCTGGCTGGCCGGCCCGGCCGAGGGCGGGTCGGGCTGGTCCTGGTGCCGGGGCTGTGGCCGCTCCACCGGTGCGGACTGGGCCATCTCCCCCAGGTCCTGTTCCTCGGGCAGCGCCGCTGGGTCCTCCCCGGCCAGCTGGGCGGACCGCTCGCTGGCGGACAGGATGCCCATGTCGGCCCGGGTCTCGTAGGGCAGGTGGTCCAGGGCCAGCCGCCGGAACACGTAGTCCAGCACCGAGCTGGCGATCCGGATGTCCGGGTCGTCGGTGATGCCGGCCGGCTCGAAGCGCATGTTGGTGAACTTCTCCACCCACTTCTCCAGCGGCACCCCGTACTGCAGGCTGATGGAGATCGCCATCGAGAACGCGTCCATCACGCCAGCCAGCGTGGACCCCTGCTTGCCGAGCTTGAGGAACAGCTCGCCGACGCCGTCGTCGGGGTATTCGGACGCGGTCATGTAACCCTCGGCGCCCGCCACTGAGAACCTGGTCACGGTCGCGGTGCGGTTCTTCGGCAGCCGCCGCCGGACTGGCCGGGACTCATGCGGCGAAGCGTCCGCCTCGGCCGGCGCCGCCTCGGTCTTCTTCCTCGCGTCGGACAGCGGCTGGCCGACCTTGCAGTTGTCCCGGTAGACGGCCAGCGCCTTCAGCCCGAGCTTCCAGCCCTGCATATAGATGGACTCGATGTCCTCGACCGTCGCCGACTCAGGCAGGTTCACCGTCTTGGAGATGGCCCCGGACAGCGCGGGCTGCACCGCGGCCATCATCCGCACGTGCCCCATCGGGCCGATGGCCCGCTCGCCCATCGCGCAGTCGAACACCTCGTAGTGATCCGGCCGCAGGCCGGGGGCATCGACCACGTGCCCGTGCTCGGCGATGTACTCGACGATCGCCTCGATCTGCTCCGCCTGGTAACCCAGGTTCTTCAGGGCCCGCGGCACGGTCTGGTTGACGATCTGCATCGAGCCGCCGCCGACCAGCTTCTTGAACTTGACCAGGGCCAGATCCGGCTCCACCCCGGTGGTGTCGCAGTCCATCATCAGGCCGATGGTGCCGGTCGGCGCGAGCAGCGAGGCCTGCGCGTTCCGGTAGCCGTTCTTCTCGCCCAGCGTGAGGCACTTGTCCCAGGCCTTGTTGGCGACGGCGAGGATCTCCTCGTCCATCCCGCCCAGCGCGCTGATCCGCTTGCTGGCGTCCGCGTGCTTGCGCATCACCCGCTTGTGCGCGGTCGCGTTGCGCTGGTATCCGTCGTACGGCCCGACGACGGCGGCCAGTTCCGCGGACCGGCGGTAGGCGGTGCCGGTCATCAGCGAGGTGATGGCGGCGGCGATGGCCCGGCCGCCATCGGAGTCGTAGGCGTGGCCGGTGGCCATGAGCAGCGCGCCCAGGTTGGCGTAGCCGATGCCGAGCTGCCGGTAGGCCCGGGTGGTCTGGGTGATCTTCTCGGTCGGGAAGTCCGCGAAGCAGATCGAGATGTCCATCGCGGTGATGATCAGCTCGGTGATCTGCCGGAACCGCTCCACCGCGAACGTGTCGTCGTCGCGCAGGAACTTCAGCAGGTTGATGCTGGCCAGGTTGCACGACGAATTGTCCAGGCTCATGTACTCACTGCATGGATTACTTGCGGTGATCCGGCCCGATTCCGGGTTGGTATGCCAGGCGTTGATCGTGCCGTCGTACTGGATCCCCGGGTCGGCGCACTCCCAGGCGGCCTGGGCCATCTTACGGAACAGCGTCTTGGCGTCGATCGTCTCGACGGTCTCGCCGGTGAGCCGGGCCAGCAGGTCGAACTGGCTGCCCTGCTCGACGGCGCGCATGAACTCGTCGGACACCCGGACCGAGTTGTTCGCGTTCTGGTACTGGACGCTGCCGATGTCCTTGCCGCCGAGGTCCATGTCGAACCCGGCGTCGCGGAGCACCCGGACCTTTTCTTCCTCGCGCGCCTTGGTCTCGATGAACTCCCCGACATCGGGGTGATCGACGTCAAGGACCACCATCTTGGCGGCCCGGCGGGTGGCGCCGCCGGACTTGATCGTGCCGGCCGACGCGTCCGCGCCGCGCATGAACGAGACCGGCCCGCTGGCCGTGCCGCCCGAGGTGAGCAGCTCCTTGCTGGACCGGATCCGGGACAGGTTCACCCCGGCACCGGAGCCGCCCTTGAAGATCAGGCCCTCTTCCTTGTACCAGTCCAGGATCGAGTCCATCGTGTCGTCGACGGCCAGGATGAAACACGCCGAGACCTGCTGGGGGGAGCTGGTGCCGACGTTGAACCAGACCGGGGAGTTGAACGCGAAGATCTGGTGGATGAGCGCGTAGGCCAGCTCGTGCTCGAAGATCTCGGCGTCCTTGGCCGTGGCGAAGTAGCCGTTCTCCCGGCCCGCCTTGGCGTAACTGCCGACCACCCGGTCCACCAGTTGCCTAAGGCTCCACTCGCGCTGCGGGGTGCCCACCGCGCCGCGGAAGTACTTGGTAGTGACGATGTTGGCCGCGTTCACCGACCAGAACTCGGGGAACTCGACCCCGCGCTGCTCGAAGTTGACCGTGCCGTCCCGCCAGTTGGTCATGACGACATCGCGGCGTTCCCAGGTGACCTCGTCGTACGGGTGCACACCCTCCTGGGTGTAGATCCGCCCGATCGTGAGACCCTTGCGCGAGCCCTTGCCGCCGCGCGGCGTGGTCCCGCTCACCGTCTCCGTCATGTCACTCCCCCTTCTGGGATCCTCTGGATCCCCGCGGGCCCGGCCAGGCCCATCCGTCGAATGAAGTAGTGCTGTCCAGCCCGGTCCAGTGCTGGCAGACCCCATACCGCTTACCGTGTCAGCGCGGCCGCCTCGTCCCGGGCGGACCGGAGCGCGCTGATCTCTGCTTCGAAATCGGTCAGTGACTCGAAACCGCGGTATACCGAGGCGAAGCGCAGGTATGCCACCTCGTCCAGCTCGCGCAGCGGGCCCAGGATGGCCAGCCCCACATCGTGGGACGCCACCTCGCCGGACCCCCGGGCCCTGATCGTGTCCTCCACCTGCTGGGCGAGGATCGCCAGCTGATCCTCGGTCACCGGCCTGCCCTGGCAGGCCCGCCGCACGCCACCGACGATCTTCTCCCTGGCGAACGGCTCGGTGGCCCCGCTGCGCTTGGCCACCATCAGGATCACCGTCTCCTGAGTGGTGAACCGCCGCCCGCACGCCGGGCAGGACCGGCGCCGCCGGATCGCGGCCCCGTCGTCGGCAGTGCGGCTGTCGATGACACGGCTCTCCGCGTGCTTGCAGTACGGGCAGAACACGTGATCACCTCCACCGGCGGCCAACACGGAACGCAGCCACCGCCACCACAACTTGTGCATGAACTACAGCGATGTAACTACTATATGTTGTGGTTACCGTAGAGCAGACACCGCACCGAGTGCAAGCGGCAACGCGCCGACCCGGCAAGTTTCCGCCGGCTTTCCCCGGCGGCCCGGGAGCGGGCCTCAGCCATAGGGTCACGCCACCCAGCGGCAGCCGTGCCGCCCACTGTTTAGTTCGCCGGCACCCACAGGCTTTCGCCCGGTACGAGGACCTGGCTGCTCAGGGCGTTGACCTGGATGATTTCCTGGGTGACGACCCGCGGGTCGGCCGTCGGCTCGGCCGCCATGGCGATCGACCAGAGGGTCTGCCCAGGCCGGACGACGACCTGCCGCAGCCCAGCGTGCACCGCGGCGGGCGGCAGGCCGTGATTGGCCGCCTGCGCGCCGCCCGCGGCGAGCAGCCACACCGGGATGAGCACGGCGGCCGCGGTCAGCGCGGCCAGCGCCCAGACCACCAGCCGGCCACGCCTGGTGAGCCGGACCCGGCCATGGCCGGCCGGCCTGCGGGCCGGACGGACCACCCGGGCGGGCGCCGCGCCCTGCGCCGGCCTGGCCACCCGGGGGCGGGCCGCGTCCTGGGCCGGCCGGGCAACCCGCGGCCGGGCCGCCGTCCGGGCCGGGCCCGTGATGGCATCCGGCGGCGACATCGGCGCGCGGGCCCGCGGCGGCGGAACGGAACCCGCCCTCGGGGCCGGAACCCGCGCGTCGGCCGACGCGGGAGTCCGGCCCCGGGGCGGCGCTGGGGGCACCTTCTCCGCCGGCCCGGCAGGCAGCTTCTCCGCCGGCCCGGCAGGCAGCTTCTCCGCCGGCCCGGCAGGCAGCTTCTCCGCCGGCCCGGCAGGCAGCTTCTCCATCGGCCCGGCAGGCAGCGGCGAGACCAGGCGGAGGCGGGGGCGCCCGGGGCGCGGACCGGCGGGAGGCTGACGGCCCGCGGGACCGGGCCGCCGCGGGAGCAGGTGTGCGTCTTCGGGACTGAGTCGGCGGACGGCCGCCCCGGGCCGCCGGCCCGTGCTCATCACGCTCATGCCAGCCTCCAGTGTCGAATTCACGTTCTACAGTACACCTGTTCGATCGATTGTGCTTTCGATCGAATGACTGTACGGTACAGAGGTAGCGCAGGGGTACGACACTTTTTTCGTCCATCGAACAGTTGTTTGAGATACTGGGGCGTAGGTACTAGCGTCTGCTCTGGACTCAGCCACCAGATCGGGAGGTCTATCGATGGACAGCACCACCGGCGACGATGGCGCGCCGGGCAGCCACGAGACCGGCGCGCCTGCGTCCCGCCCGAAGGGCCGGCCAGGACGCAAGCCGAAAGGGAGCGTCCCGACAGTGGTCACTGAAATGCCCGACCGGCCCGATCCGGATCACGTCCTGACCTGGCGGCAGCGCAAAGTACTCCAGGTCATCCGGGACTCCGTGCAGCGCCGGGGTTACCCGCCGTCGATGCGGGAGATCGGTGAGGCGGTCGGCCTGACCAGCACGTCCAGCGTGTCGTACCAGCTGTCCACCCTGCAGAGCAAGGGCTATCTGCGCCGCGACGCGGGACGGCCGCGCACCGTGGAGATCCGGCTGCCTGGCCAGCCAGCCACCCGGCCCGAGGCCGAACTCGATGAGGACACCCCGCTGGACATCCCGTCCCAGGAGGCCACCATGGTGCCCCTGGTCGGCCGGATCGCCGCTGGTGGCCCCATCCTCGCCGAGGAGGCCATCGAAGACATCTTCCCGCTGCCCAAGCAGATCGTCGGCGAGGGGACGCTGTTCCTGCTCAAGGTGGTCGGGGATTCCATGATCAACGCCGCCATCGCGGACGGTGACTGGGTCGTGGTCCGGCAGCAGCCGGTCGCGGAGAACGGCGACATCGTGGCCGCGATGATCGAGGGCGAGGCAACGGTCAAGACGTTCAAGCACTCCGGCGGGCACGTCTGGCTGATGCCGCACAACCCGGCGTACGCGCCGATACCTGGCGATGAGGCCGCCATCCTGGGCCGCGTGGTCGCGGTACTGCGCCGCGTCTGAGCTGGGCCTCTGAACTGGGGCCGGGCCGGACGGAAGCAACGCCGGCCGGCTCGTAAGCCAGCCGTCAGGCTGGTCTGGTCGTGCCAGCCGTCAGGCTGGCACGATGTTGACGAGCTTCGGGGCCCGGACGATGACCGTCCGGGTCGGCCGCCCGGCCAGCGCCCGGATCACGCCCGGCGCGGCCAGCGCCAGCGCCCGCAGTTCGTCCTCACTGATGCCCGGCGGGACCTCCAGCCGGTCCCGCACCTTGCCGCTGACCTGCAGCACACAGGTCACCAGGTCCTCGACCAGCAGCGCCGGGTCCGCGGCCGGCCAGCCGGCCGTCGCCACTGACGCCTGGTGGCCCAGCAGCTCCCAGCACTCCTCGGCCGTGTACGGCGCGAACAGCGACAGCAGCACGGCCAGCGTCTCCGCCGCCTCGCGCACCGCCGGGTTGGCCGCGCCCGGGCCGGAGTCGATGGCCTTGCGGGTCGCGCTGACCAGCTCCATCAGCCGGGCGACGGCTACGTTCAGCCGGTAGGCCTCGATCAGCCGGGTGACCTCATCGATGGTCCGGTGAGTGACCTTGCGCAGCGCCATGTCGGCCTGGCCGGACGGCCCGGCCGCGGCGACGTCAACTGCGGCGACGTCGGCTGCGATCCGCCACACCCGGCCCAGGAACTTGACCTGCGCCTCCGGCTTCATGTCCGCCCAGTCGATGTCGTCCTCAGGCGGGCTGGCGAAGATCATCGTCAGCCGGATGGCGTCCACCCCGTGCGCGGCCAGCTGCTGGCCCAGGTCCACGCCATTGCCCAGCGACTTGGACATGGCCCGGCCACGGTTGATCACCTGACCCTGGTTCCGCAGCTCGGTGAACGGCTCACCGAAGTCCACCATGCCCATGTCCTGCAGCACCTTGATGAAGAACCGGCTGTACAGCAGGTGCAGGATGGCGTGCTCGACGCCGCCGACGTACAGGTTGACCGGGCACCACTGGCGCACCGCGGCGACATCGAACGGGCCAGGCTCGTAGTGCGGTGAGCAGTAGCGCAGGAAGTACCACGACGAGTCCACGAACGTATCCATCGTGTCGGTGTCCCGGCGCGCCGGGCCGCCGCACTTCGGGCATTCGGTGTTCACCCAGTCGGTGGCCGCGGCCAGTGGCGAGACACCCTTGGGCGCCAGGTCCTGGCCGCGCAGGTCGGGCAGCACCACTGGCAGCTGGTCGTCGGGAACCGGGACCTCGCCGCATCCCTCGCAGTACAGGATGGGGATCGGCGTCCCCCAGAACCGCTGCCGGGACAGCAGCCAGTCGCGCAGCCGGTAGTTCACCGCGCCCCGGCCCTCCGCGTCCGCCTCCAGGATCTCGATGATCTTGGCGATCGCGTCCGCCTTGCGCAGCCCGTCCAGCGGCCCGGAGTTGATCAGCGTGCCGTCGCCGTGCGTGGCCACCCCGGTCCCGGCCGGGTCCGGCTCGCCGGTGTCCACCACGACCTGGACCGGCAGGCCGAACTTCCGGGCGAAGTCCAGGTCGCGCTGATCGTGCGCGGGCACCGCCATGATCGCGCCGGTGCCGTAGTCGGGCAGCACGTAGTCGGCCGCCCATACCGGCAGCCGCTCCCCGTTCACCGGGTTGATCGCGTACCGGCCCAGGAACACGCCGGTCTTCTCCCGGTCGGCAGCCTGCCGCTCGATGTCGGTCAGCTTGCCTACCTGGCCCAGGTACTCATCCAGGACCGCCCGCTGGTCCGGCGTGCAGATCTCGGCGGCCAGCGCCGAGTCCGCCGCCACCACGAAGAACGTGGCCCCGTACAGCGTGTCGGGCCGGGTGGTGAACACCGTGACCGGGTCCTCCCGGCCCTCGATCACGAACCGGACCTCGGCCCCCTCGGACCGTCCGATCCAGTTCCGCTGCATCAGCAGCACCCGGTCCGGCCACTTGCCGTTCAGCTGCTCCATGTCAGCCAGCAGGCGCTCGGCGTACTCGGTGATCTTGAAATACCACTGGGTCAGCAGGCGGCGGATCACCTCGGTGCCGCAGCGCTCGCACCGCCCGTTGATGACCTGCTCATTGGCCAGCACGGTCTGGTCGTGCGGGCACCAGTTGACGTAGCCGTCCTTGCGGTAGGCCAGCCCGCGCTCGTAGAACCGCAGGAACAGCCACTGGTTCCAGTGGTAGTAGTCCGGGTCGCAGGTCGCCAGCCGCCGCGACCAGTCAAAGGACACCGCGTACCGGCGGAACGAAGCCGCCTGGGTCTCGATGTTCCGGTAGGTCCAGTCAGCCGGATGCGTGTTGTTCCGGATCGCGGCGTTTTCCGCGGGCAGCCCGAAGGCGTCCCAGCCGATCGGGTGCAGCACGTTCTCGCCGCGCTGCACGTGATACCGGGCGATGGCGTCCGCGATGGCGTAGGCCTCGGCGTGCCCCATGTGCAGGTCGCCCGACGGGTACGGGAACATGTCCAGCAGATAGCGGCGGGGCCGGCTGTCCCCGGGGTCATCGCTGGCCCGGAACAGGTCCAGCTCATCCCAGCGCGCCAGCCATTTCTCCTGGGCGTCACGTGGATCGTAGTGGGCTGCCCGCTCGGCACTTTCGGCGGCTGTCATGGGTTTCCTTCGGCACGTGGTCGATCCGGCTCCGGCAACAGAAAAGCCCCCCGCTCACGAGGGGCAGCCGCGCACGAACGACGGGGTCGGTCGGCGCGGCTAAGTAAGGAGCAGCCGGGCAGAACGCATGGCCTAAGGGTAGCGCACCCAGGCCAGCGAATTGTGCTAGCTGGCATCCGGTGCGGTCCCGGCGGCGGCGCCGGCCAGTTTGGCCAGCGCGCCGCGCATCGTCTGCACCGCCTGGGCGCTCGGCTCACCCAGTCCGTGCCGCTGCGCGATCCACTCCGGGTCGTTGTAGCTGAGCCAGGTCTTCCCGTCCGCGTCGGTCCAGGCCAGCGCCTTGAGCGGCAGGTCGATACCGGCCGTCTGGTTCTCCTGCATCAGCGGTGTGCCGCCGCGGGCCTGGCCGAAGATGAGCAACTGGGTCGGCCGCAGCGGCATGCCGACCTGTTCCGCACCCGCCGCGTGGTCCACCCGGGCGAAGATGTGCAGCCCGGCCTGGCTGACGGTGTCGGCGAGCCGGTCCATTGTCTCCGCCGCGGAGTACGCGCTCTCCAGGGTGATCAGGCCGGCCGCCATCAGGGCACCTCCGTGCAACGCTGCGATACGGATGAGGGGCCGGGCACCCGGCCAGCCACGCCAGGTGCCGCCCGGCACCCTGAGTATCGCCTGCCGCCGGGCAGCCCCGGCACCCGGGCCGGCCACCGCCCGCACCCGGCCCGCCCGGCATAATTCCGGCGCACGTTATACGCCCGGACTCGAGCGGGCAATACTGCCCTTAAATGGGCCCAGTAACACATAATCACGCGTCCCGCTAACGAGATTGACCGGCGGAACTGAACCTTACTAAGGTCGTCCAGGCCATCACGGCAGGTGCCTCCTGGGTGGCCGCCAGACTGGGCAGATCTCAGCCACCGGGGGCGCCGGGCAATGCACATGACGAGGCCGTGAAATCAGCCGCTGAGTTAAACAATGGACGTTGCGGGACGAGCAGCAGTTCCCGTGACCAGGAAAGAGATAATGGCTAGTGCATACGATCGCAGAACCAATTGCGCAGACGCCTGAGGGAGAACGCGCAACCCCGATCGCCATCGTCGGCCTAGCCTGCAGGTTCCCCGATGCGGATGATCCACTGACCCTGTTCGAGAGCGCGCTGGCCGGACGGCGCTCGTTCCGCCGGCTGCCGCCAGGCCGGCTCGGCGTGGCGGCCGCTGACAGCCAGCCGCCCCGGGCCGCCCTGCTGGAGGGCTGGCAGTTCAGCCGGGCCGAGGGCCGGACCCTGGCCGCCTGGTCGGTGCCGAGCGCGCCGCGGGCCGAGGCGTTCACCTTCAGCGGGCCAGACCGGGCCACGCTGGCCACGCTGCTCTCCCAGGTGGCCCTGGCCGCGCCGGGCCTGTCCGACGCCGAGCTCAGCGACCTGGCCTGCCAGTCCGGCCGGGACACCGACCCTGGCCCGGTCCGGGTGGCGCTGGTCGTCACCAATCAGGACGAGCTGAGCCTGGCGCAGCCGGACGGCGGCCGGCCTGCTGCCCAGCCTGCGCACCGGGCAGCTGACCACGCGGCCCGGCCTGTTCGCCGCGGACCGCGCGTCTGGCCGCGTCGCGCTGCTCTTCCCCGGCGAGGTGGTGGCCAGCGACGCGGGCCAGCAACCGCCCGGCCCCGCCACCGCGCCCGCGATAACACAATCTTCATTGAACGCCATCAACTGGCTGGACCGCCTCGGCCTGCGCGCGGCCGCCGCGGTGGGCCAGGGCGTGGGCGAGATCACCGCGCTGGTCTGGGCCGGCAGCCTGGCCGAGGCCACGGCGGTGCGGCTAATCGCCGCGCGGACCACCGTGCTGACCAAGGCGGGCAGCCGGGCGACGTCCTGGCCACGGCCCGCCTGCTGGCCGGCTCCGGCGCGCGGCTCGCCCTGGTGGGCGGGCCGGCCAAGCCCGCGGAGGTGGCCGCCGTCGACTTGGCGCTGGGCCGCCTGCGCCCCCCGCCACTTCCACCGCGCCGTCGGCCGGGGCCGTGCCGGGCAGCATCGTGGACGGGACCGACGTGTACGGCTCGATCTGTTTCCAGCGCGGCGCGTTCCGCCGGGTCGCGTTCCTGACCGAGGTGACCGCGCGGTCCTGCCGTGCATTGATCCAGGGCGCCGACGACCGCCCGTGGTTCACCCCCGCGCCTGCCGACCCCGGCAAGCCAGCCGGGCCAGCGGCAAAACCGCCAGGCAGCCCGCTGATCCTGGGCAGTCCTGGGCTGAACGACGCGGTCATGCACATGCTGCAGGCCTGCGTCCCGGACCGCCGGGTGCTCCTGGCCGGATTCCGTTCGCTCACCCTGACCGGCCAGGAGGTGTGCGGCGCGGTCCAGGTGCGCGCCGAGCGGGCCAGTGGGCCGGACAGCACGGGGCCGGAGCACCCGGGGCCTGCGAACACGGGGCCGGCCGGTACCTGGCAGGTGACGGCGACCGACGCCGACGGGCGGCCGGTGCTCGCGCTGACTGGCCTGCGGCTGCGCGAGGCCGGCCGCCTGGCCACGGGTACCCCCTGGCATCCCACGCTGCTCGCCGCCGCCATCGAGGGACGCGGGGCGGAACTCGGCCTCGATCCGGCGCTCCGGATCAGCCTGCACTGCGGGCTGCCCGGGCCCAGCGCACCGGCCCCATCGGCCGCCCTGCCCTGGGCGGATACCTCGGCCGGCACCGGCCCGCTGACCGGCTTCCAGCTGACCGCACAGGCCAGCATGCCGGTGGCCTGCCATTGGGAGACGACCGCGCCGCACGCCATCGGGAAGCGGGATGCCGTGGCCGCGCTGGAGGAACTCGCTGGGCAGTTGCGGGAGCGCTATGCCGGGCAGCCAAACGTGGCCAGCGCCCGGCTGCGGGCCATCGCCAGGTGCCTGGCCGCGGCCGGCTGGGCCGATGGCACACCACCGCGGCTGGACGCGGCTCGCGACG
The DNA here is from genome assembly GCA_963758575.1 of uncultured Actinomycetes bacterium. Taxonomy (GTDB): domain Bacteria; phylum Actinomycetota; class Actinomycetes; order Streptosporangiales; family Streptosporangiaceae; genus RYN-230. Next base: position 25,657 of record CAVWWE010000047.1, on the reverse strand, counting down.
AGGACTGGGCCCGGGTCCGGGCTGGGAAGATCACTGTGGCCTGCACGGTCGCGGCCCTCGACGGCGTGCCATACCAGGTCGCCATCGCGCTGGCCACCTGGCCCGCGGGCGATGAGCGCGAAGCCGATGGTCCCGCGGAGAGCGGGCACGGTGCCAGGAAAGACACCGGCCCGGCGAAAGACGAGCCGTCCGGCCGCCCAGCGGGGACCGGCGGCAGCCTAGGACGGCCTGGCGACAGCCTAGGACGGCAGAGTGTGGTGAGCTGACCTCAGAGCTTGGTCAGCTTGGTGTACGGAGCGACGATCCGCTCCTGCTGGGTACCGAAGTCCACCAGCACACCAGACTCGTCGGTGCTGATTACCCGGCCGAGGCCGTACCGGTCGTGCGTGACCAGTTCCTGCGGCTCGAAGGTCTTCACCGGCCGGGCCACAGGCGGAGTGTTGAAGGGACTTCCGGGCAGGTAGCGCCGGGTCGCGGCGTGGGGAGGTTTCATCACTACCAGTATGCGCCCTATCAGGCGTTCCCTGCATGCACACACGGCATACTTGCACCTTCACAGATCGGTAACGAGATGATCATCTCGGGGCCGGCCATCAGGCGGGCAACGGCTCCGGGTCGCCGCGGCTGGCCCGCCAGGCCGCCTCGGCCTCGCCTATCGGCGTCAGCCGGCGGCCCCTGCACGAACGGCCAGATCTCCTCGGCGATGGCCCGCCAGTCCGCGGTGGCGCCCAGTTCGCCGAGCACCGCGAACAGGCCCAGGTTGATCCGCTGCAAGATGACATAAGACCGGGGCACGCTGACGTACTGGGCCAGCGGGCTGCGCACGTCGAAGAACCGGCGTACCACGGCCGACGCGTAATCCCCGGTGATCTGCAGCCGGCCGGGCCGGCGCACCGTGTCATAGAACACCGCCATGTGCTCCACCACGGTGTCCGTGTCCACCGGTGCGTCCGGGATGAGGAAGCCGGCCCGCACCATGGCCGCCCGGAAACCCTCCGGGTCCTCGTCCACACACAAGTAGCGGACCATGTCGATCAGCGGCTGCAGCTCAGCCGGGCTGAAGTACTTGACCAGGCCGAAGTCGAGGAACGTGACCCGGCCGCCGCCGTGGAACAGGTAGTTGCCCGGATGCGGGTCGCCGTTGAACAGGTGCGCCCCGTACAGGCTGCGGAAGGTGAACCGGTAGATCGTCTCGGCGGCCAGGTCGCGTTCCTGCTGCGACCAGCCGACCAGCTCGGCGAACCGTGCGCCGTCGGCCAGTTCGCTGGTCACCACCCGCCGGGTGGACAGCTCGCTGACGATGCCCGGAACGTGGATGGTCGGGTGGCCGGCGAAATACGCCGCGATCGTCTGCTGATTGCTGGCTTCCTGCCGGTAGTCGAGTTCCTCCAGGACCCGGTCGCGGAGCTCCGCAATCAGCGCGTCCACGTCCTGGCTGGGCGCGGTGATCTTCAGCATCCGGCGCAGCAGCGCCACATTCTGCAGGTCGGCGGCGATGGTCTCGGCGATGCCCGGATACTGCACCTTCACCGCGACCGCGCGGCCGTCCCGGGTGATCGCGCGGTGCACCTGGCCGATAGACGCGGCCGCGATCGGCTCCGGGTCCCAGCGGCCGAACACCTGCTCCGGCGGCTGGCCCAGCTCTTCGGTGACGACCCGGGCGGCCAGCTCGGCACTCATCGGCGGCACGCTGTCCTGCAGGCGGCTCAGCGTTCGCCGGACCGCCGGGGACAGGCCGTCGTCCACGTAGCTGGCCATCTGGCCGATCTTCATCAGCACGCCCTTCATCGCACCGAGCGTGCTGGCCACGTCCTCGGCGGTCTGCAGGGCCAGGTCGGTGCGCAACTGCTGGCGGTGCTCACCGGCCGCGGCGAACAGCCGGGGCGCGCTGCTCGCGTAGCGCACGCCGCCGCGCACCGCGAGCTGGATCGTGGCCTTCCCCCGCTCCATCCGCAGCCGGGTCGTCCCGGACGGGCCGACACGCCACAGCCGACGGCCCAGCAGGACTACCGCCGCAATCAATCCCCCGATCGTGAGCGCGCTGGCCAGCCGCTTCACGGGCGCCGCGCCGCGCGCACCCGCAGTTCGATCCGCTGCCGTGCCTCCAGCACACCGGGCTCGCCGAGAAACACAGTGTCCAGCACACCAAGCGCCTGGCGGAACTCGGCCCGGCGGCTGTCGGTGAGCGGCTCTGGCTCCGGATACCCGTACAGGCCGCGCGCCCAGGACGGCAGTGACGCGGTACTGGCGTTACGGATAAATTGCCAGATCTCGGCGATGTCCTCGTCGAGACCAGGAGGGTCGAGCAGATAGGCCATGGATTCCTGGGCGGCCGGCGTGCAGCGCAGCTCCGGCCGCACCGAGCTGAGGTAGCGGTCCAGCTCAGCCATGCTGGCCGGGACCTGGCCGGCGGGCACGCCAACGAGTTCCGCCGCGACCACCATCTCGGCCACGTAGCGGTCACTGTCCGCCGGGCTCAGCGGCGTGCCGAACAGGCCGGCCGCCACGATGCCCGACTCGACCAGCGTGCTGTGCACCCAGAGCAGCAATGCCGGGTCGCCGGCCGCGTAGCCCCGGCCGGTCACCGTGTCCACCCCGGTGACCCGCTCATGGATCCGGCGCACCCGGGCCGCGGCCCGCTCGGCCACCGCCCGCTCGGCGAAGTTGATCGTGGCCAGGTAGGCGGACGTCGCGGCCAGCCGGCCGACCGGGTCGCGGCGCCAGTCGCTGTGCTGGTCCACGCCCGCCATGGCCAGCGGGTGCAGCGCCTGCAGCAGCAGCGCGCGCAGGCCGGCGACCGGGCTGGACAGGTCGGTGCTCACCCGCCACGCGACGCTGCCGGGGCCGAAGAATCCCTCGTCCGCGGGGTCCTCCGGGACGCTGGCCGCGTAGGCCGCCGCGGACCGGGCCACCAGGTCCGCCGCGGTGGCGTACGGGTCCTGCTCAACGGTGCTCATACCGCCAACGTACCCGCCGCACGCGGGGTCTCCAGGGGTCGCGGCGAGCGCCCAGTTCAGCGTGGTGGCTCAAAGTGAGAAACGCCGGAGCATAGCCGTGGCGGTACGTATGAGGCGAGGCCCGCGTCACTTGTCCGGGCTGTTCTCCTGCGAAGGAGCTGCGATGACCTCGACCACCGGCGACTCCGCCACCATCCGAGAAGAAGCCGCCGCCCCGCCGGCCGCCGTACCGGCCCCGCTGACCGGCAACCCGGCGCTGCTGGGGCTGCCGGTCTTCATCGTCGGGTCGCTCGCCTTGGGCATGGTCCTGGTCGGCGTCGTGCCGGCCGTGGCTGTCGGGGCGTCCCTGCCGATCATCCTGTCGTCCACCTCGCTAGGGCTGATCCTGGCCACGATCTGGGCCGCGGCGGTCGGCCAGAGCGCGGTGGCCAGCGTGTTCGGCATCTTCGCCGGGTTCTGGCTGAGCTACGCGGTGCTGGTACTGGGGCTGGTGCACAACTGGTTCGGCCTCGGCACCATCGTCAACGCGGTCGCGGTCCAGGAGCTGTTCCTGGTGTCGTGGCTGGTCGTCGTGGTGCTGCTCACGCTGGCCACGCTGCGGCTGCCGATGGCCTTCACCGTGCTGTTCGGGCTCGTCGACATCGCCCTGCTGCTGGTCCTGCTGGGCACGACCCAGGCGTCCACTGGCCTGCTCAAGGCCGGCGGCTGGGTCGTGTTCGCGTTCGCCGCGGTGGGCGTCTACCTGTTCTACGACGCGACCACCCAGGCCACTGGCGGCCCAGCGCTGCCGCTGGGCAAGCCCCTCCTGCACGGCTGAGCGGCGGCCCCTCCCCCACCACCCCCCCCGGGGGAGGGGTCACCAACCGGGCCGGGCCGATGGCTGCGGCACCCACGGCCGTCAGGCAGCATGAATGCGTGACACAGACGGTGCAGGACAGCCGGCTGGCTGCGCTGGCCGGCCTGATCGCGGCGGGTGGGGTGGCCATCCTGAGCGGCGCCGGGTTGTCCACCGAGTCCGGCATCCCGGATTACCGTGGGCCGACCGGCCTGGCCCGGCACGCGCAGCCGATGACGTACCAGACGTTCACCGGAAGCGCCCCGGCCCGGCAGCGGTACTGGGCGCGCAGCCATCTCGGCTGGCGGGCCATTGCGGCGGCCACACCGAACAGCGGCCATCAGGCCGTGGCCGAACTGGAGCGCCGTGGCCAGCTGACCGGGATCATCACGCAGAACGTGGACGGCCTGCACCAGGCCGCGGGCGCGCAGCAGGTGACCGAACTGCACGGCAGCCTGAGCCGGGTGCGCTGCCTGGGCTGCGGCCAGCGCACCGCCCGGACCGAGCTCGACCGGCGGCTGCGCGCGGCCAACCCGGGCTGGGCCGCGCAGCCCGGCCAGCTCAACCCGGACGGCGACGCGATGCTGTCTGACGGGGCCGAAGCCCGCTTCCAGGTCGTGGGCTGTGCCGGCTGCGGCGGCGTGCTCAAGCCGGATGTCATCTTCTTCGGCGAGAACGTGCCCCAGGCCCGGGTGGAATCCTGCTACGAGCTGGTAAGCGGCTCCCGGGCCCTGGTCGTCCTCGGCTCATCGCTGACCGTGATGTCCGGCTACCGGTTCGTCCGGCACGCGGCGCGGCTCGGCATCCCGGTGGTCATCGTCAACCAGGGGCCGACCCGGGGTGACCCGGAAGCGACGTTCACCGTGGACGCCCCGCTCGGCCGCACGCTCAGCGCTCTGGTCGCGGCCTAGCCCGGGTCAGTTCGGGCTGTACGGCGAGTTGCGCAGCTCCGGCGCCGGGGTGGCGGTCAGCGACCGCAGCATGGTGGTCTCCCGGGCCAGCAGCGCCCGCTCGCTGGTCAGCCGGCCCACCGCGTCGGGCTCGGCCAGCAGCGCCTGGCGGACCGGCAGGTCCAGGATCATCGACCCCGCGACCAGATAAGACAGCAGGATGGGCTCGTCCGGCAGCTCCGGCGTGCTGCCCTCGATGCCCTCCCGTTGCCGCAGCGCCTCGAGATAGCTGCCGAACGCCCGCTGGACCGCCCCGGCCGCCAGCGCTGCCGCGGCCCGGTCCCCAGCGCTCTCTTCGAGCAGCTCCACCTCGGCCTGCAGGTACGCCCGGGAGTCATCCAGCCCGGTCAGCCGGAATCGCTGGCTGCCGACGGTGACGATGTCGAACCGGCCGTCTTCGTACTTGGCGATCTGCCGCAGCGTGGCCGTGCAGCCGATCTCGTACAGCGCGGAAACCCCGTCCACGCCGGTCTCCCGGCCCTTGCGGATGGCCATGACGCCGAACCGGCCGGGCTGCGGCCCGTCCAGCAGATCCTGGATCAGCTGCCGGTACCGCGGCTCGAAGATGTGCAGCGGCAGCGGGAGCCCCGGATAGAGCACGGTGCCCAGTGGGAACAGGGGCAGCATCTCGGTCATGGTCAGGCTCCGCTCACCAGGCGTTGGCGCACCGGCGCACCTGCACTGCCCAGCCTGCCCAGCATCATTCACTCGGGCCGTCACGGCAAGCCCGGATGATCGGCGATATCGCCGGCGAAATCGTCAATTGGATCAATGAGCACAGCAGCCAGCCACCGTCCTGGGATGGCGGATAACACGCGGGATCGGCTTAGCGCGGTGAGGTCGCGCCGCGCTCAGGTGGCGCCGAGGGCGGTGAGCAGGGCGAGCAGGATGGTGGTCATCGCGAGCAGGCCGTGGCCGATCGGGATGACCACGTTTAGCCAGCGGGACGGCCGCCGGGCGGACGCGGCGGCAGGCGGGGTCTGGACGGGTGCCGCCTGGTCAGCTACCTCAGCCACCTGGGCCTGGCCCGGCGCACCCGCCGGGGACGTCCTGGCCGGCGCACCGGACGTCGCGGGCGCCTCGCCGGACGTCCCAGCCGGCGCATCCGATGTCTCAGCGGACGTTCCAGACGTCCCAGCAGGCGCGTCCGACGTCCCGGGCGGCGCAGCGGACGTCCCGGGCGGTGGGCTGGACGTCCGCGCGGCGCGGCGGGACGTCCCAATCGTCCAGACGATCAGGGTGGCCATGCCGAACCCGATCACCGGCAGCAGCAGCGCCACCGCGACCCAGGCCACCGCCAGCCAGCTGGTCGCCAGGTAGAGGGCCCACAGCAGCAGGCCGGCCGAGCCCAGGCCGAAGTGGGTGAGTACCACCGCCGGGCCGGTGCGGTCCCCGGCGGCCCGCTGCCGGCGCAGCCCGCCGCCCAGCACGAACCGCAGCAGCATGTATCCCCCGGCGGCCATGGTCAGCAGCCAGGCGATGAGCGTGGCCACGCCGAGCGGACGGCGGTCCACCGGCCCCGGCCGGCTGCCCGCGCTGCTGGAACCAACCGACGAGCTGCTGGAACCAACCGACGATCCGCCCGGCGACTGGGCCATCGCGGTGGTGATCAGCCGGGCCAGCCGGGTGCCCGCGACGGCCGCGTCGCGCCGCCAGGCGACCTTGTGGTGCCCGGTCCCGGCCACCAGGTAGATGGCCCGGCCGAGGGCGAAGTTGACCTCGGCCCGGCTCAGCCCCCGGCAGGCGGCGGGCACCTGGGTCACCGTCCGGTGCTCGTCGATGGCCCGGACGCCGAATGCGATGCACGCCTGCACGGACCCGTTGGCCGGGGCCGGGCGGCTGGTGGCACACCCAGTGGCGAGCAGCACAGCGAGCCCGGTGGTGGCCACCGCCCCGGCCTTGACCAGCACGTTCATCGTGTCTCCAGGGGAGCCGAGCCAGGTCACCGACCCGGCGCCGCGACCATCAACCCGGTACCGGAAGCGTAAGCCGGTACCGCCGCCGCCGCACTTCCCCGCTTAGTCCAGGTATGCCACGATGGAACCGAACGAGATTCGGATTGCCGAGCTGCCCACCCCGAGGTGTCTCCCGTGGCCCCAGCTGAGCCTCCCGGTACGACCGGCGTGGATCTGTCCGACACCGAGTTCTGGGGCCTGCCGCTCGCCCAGCGGCACGCCGCATTCGCCGAGCTGCGCCGGCTGCCCACGCCGCCGTTCTTCACCGAGCCGGAGACCCCGTTCCCGAACCCCGGCCATGGCTACTACGCGCTGGTCCGGCACGCGGACGTGGTCGAGGCGAGCCGGAACCCAGCCGTGTTCTGTTCCGGCCAGGGCGCGACCAGCATTGTTGACCTGCCCATCGAGTTCAACGAGTTCTTCGGCAGCATGATCAACATGGACGACCCGCGGCACACCCGGCTGCGCCGGATCGTGTCCCGGGCCTTCACCCCGCGGATGATCAAGAAGTTCGAGGACGACGTGCAGCGGGTTGGTGCTCAGATCGTCACCGACCTGCAGGACACCGGCCCGTGCGACTTCGTGGAACACGTCGCGTCCCGGCTGCCGCTGACCATCATCTGCCAGATGATGGGCATCCCGGACAGCCGCTACGACATGGTGCTGCGGGACACCAACATCATCCTGTCCGGCGCCGATCCGGACTTCCTCAGCGAGGACCCGGACGAGGCGGTGCTGCAACTGCTCACCGCGGGCCAGGAACTGGCCGACCTGGTGACCGAGCTGGGCAACACAAGGCTGGACAAGCCCGGCGATGACCTGATCACCGCGCTGGTCACGGCCAACATCGACGGCGAGCAGCTGACCAGCGCGGAACTGGCGTCGTTCTTCATCCTGCTGGTGGTGGCCGGGAACGAGACCACCCGCACGGCCATCTCGCACGCGCTCGTGCTGCTCACCGACCACCCGGAGCAGCGCGCCCTGCTGCTGGCCGACTTCGAGGCGCGGATCGCCGGCGCGGTCGAGGAGATCGTCCGGATCGCCTCGCCGGTGATGTACATGCGCCGCACGCTGACCCAGGACTACACGATGAACGGAAAGGACTACCGGGCCGGCGACAAGGTGGGCCTGTTCTACTGGTCGGCCAACCGGGACGAGGCGGTGTTCGCCGACCCGGCCCGGTTCGACATCACCCGGTCGCCGAACCCGCACGTCGGGTTCGGCGCGGCCGGCCCGCACTTCTGCCTCGGCGCGCACCTGGCCCGGCGGGAGATCACCGTGGCGCTCCGTGAGCTGCTCGGCCGCATCCCGGATATCCACGCGGCCGGGCCGCCGGACCAGCTGCTGTCCAGCTTCATCAACGGGATCAAGCACCTGGACTGCGACTTCACCCGCTAAGCCAGACCCAGCCAGGTCCGACATGTCACCCCAGATACTCGGCAGCGCCACATGTCACCCCCAGGTGACGGCAAATTGCCCCTTTTACCCGAATTGTCCCGCGACGCGCGGGTGATATGTGCGCAGCGACCCCGCACACCTGGCAGCTGGCCTCAATCTGGTAACGAACCGTGATTGATAGAACGCGGAGTGTATAACTAAAACCCCCGGCTTTGCGGGGGACCGCGCGTCGAGGAGGGGGTCGCCGCCCGGTCCAGCCAGGCCAGCCAGCGCGCCCGGGCGGTGCGGCCGGCGGCCGCGGCTGGGCCGGGCCGGTGCAGGCGCGAGCGAGCCGAGGGGGACCTTCGTCCATTGGGCGGCGCTACCCGGGGGCGTGGCGCCGCCCAGGACGAAGGTATGCACCCGGTGCCCACGCCCCGGGCCGGGTAGCAGCGTCAGGACAGCGCGCTGATGCGCCGGGCCAGGGCGAAGTCGGCCTGGGTCAGGCCGCCGGCCGAGTGCGTGGACAGGGTCAGCGTCACCCGGTTCCACTGGATCAGGATGTCCGGGTGATGATTCGCCTGTTCCGCCAGGTAGGCCACCGCGCCGGTGTGCAGCATGGCGGCCTTGAAATCGGCCAGCTTGACTTCGCAGGTGATACTGTTCCCGGCCCGTGTCCAGGCCGGGAGGCTGGCGAGTTCCGCGCTGATGTCGGTGTCCGAGAGCAGGTCCATGTCCGGTCAGCCTAATCCCGTGCTCACGGCAGCCACCAGACACGCGAGCTGACCTGGCTGCACGAGCCCACGTTCAGCGGCGTGCCCAGCACGTCCGACCCGCCCGGGTCGCGCAGGCACCGCCCGGCCAGGACGTTCTGCAGCAGGCCCGTGCCCAGTGCCGTCCACTGCTGGTACTTCGAGCCGTTGCAGCGGCGCAGCCGAACGTTCGCCGTGGCGCTGGCCGACGCGACCGCCAGACAGAACTCGCCGTCCTTGATGGCCGGCCCGGCGATCCGCCAGTCCATCCGCCGGGCCCCGCTGCCGCACCGGGCGATGACCGCGGCCGCATTGGCCGCGTACTTCACCCGGGACAGGCAGACCCCGGGCACCCCGCCCGGCACCGTGCCGTGCCGCAGCGCACCCACCGCGGCCTGCGCCGCGCTCAGGTAGCTGTCATACGCCCCGCTGGTGTAGGTGGCCCACGGGGTGAAACTCTGCCCGTCCTGGCTGATCCCGTACGAGCCGTCCGCGTTGCACTTCGGCGTGAACGCGCATTCGTTGGTGATCGACGCCCAGGCTAAACGGCTGCGGAACGCGCCGACGCTGACAATGCGCTCCCCGGGTATGAAACCTGTCACTCTGCGTTAGGGTTTCGGCCCGCAGGGGCGGTCGAGCTCAGCCGCTGGCAGCCGGTATTCTGGCCGGGCCCTATCCTGGGCAGGCCCTGGAGCGCACCCGATGACCACGCCTGATCCCGCCAAGCCGCGGGAGACGCCGCTGCGCGGCATGCACGACCGCCTGGGCGCGTCGATGACCGATTTCGCCGGGTGGCTGATGCCGCTGCGGTACCGCAGCGAGACCGCCGAACATCAGGCGGTCCGGTCCGCGGCCGGCCTGTTCGACCTGTCGCACATGGGCGAGATCAGCGTGCGCGGCCCGGGCGCGGCCGCCGCGCTGGACTACGCGCTGGTCGGTGAGCTGTCCGCGGTGCCGCCCGGCCGCGCCCGGTACACCATGATCTGTGCCGCCGACGGCGGGATCCTGGACGACCTGATCGTGTACCGGCTGGCCGCCGAGGAGTTCCTGGTGGTGGCCAACGCGGCTAACACCGGGGTGGTGCTGGCCGCGCTCACCGAGCGGGCGGCCGGGCACGATGCGGAGGTCACCGACCAGACCGATGACTACGCGCTGATCGCTATCCAGGGACCGGCCGCGGCAGGCATCCTCGGGCCGCTGGCCAGCGTCCCGCTGGACGGGGTGCGGTACTACGCCAGCCAGCCGGCCACGGTGGCCGGCCGGGACATCCTGCTGGCCCGGACCGGGTACACCGGCGAAGATGGTTTCGAGCTGTTTACCGGCCCGGCGGACGCGGAGCACGTCTGGTCGGCACTGGCCGAGGCGGGGGCCGGGGCGGGCCTGGTGCCCGCCGGGCTGGCCGCGCGGGACACCCTCCGGCTGGAGGCGGGCATGCCGTTGTACGGCAACGAGCTCGGCCCGGATATCACCCCGTTCGACGCGGGCCAGGGCCGGGTGGTGAAGCTCGGCAAGGCCGGTGACTTCGTCGGCCGGGACGCGCTCGCCGCGGCCGCCGAGGCCGCGCCGCGCCGGGTGCTGGTCGGCCTGGTGGGCGGCACCCGGCGAGTGCCCAGGCACGGCTATCCGGTGCTCTGGGACGGCCAGCGGTGCGGTGAGGTGACCAGCGGCGCCCCCTCCCCCACGCTGGGCGTGCCGATCGCCATGGCCTACCTGGAGCCCGCGGCGGCCCGGGCGGCCGAGACCGCGGCTGACGGGCTGGCCGTGGACGTGAGAGGTCGCGCCGAGCCCGCCCGGCTGACCCCGCTGCCCTTCTACCATCGGACCAGCAGCCGGACATGACCTGACGCCGGGCGGCCTGGACGGGCCCGGGCCCGGGGGACCACCAACCTGCACAGGAGCGACTTCGATGAGCATCCCGGAAAACCTGATGTACACGGCGGAGCACGAGTGGGTGGCCATCGAGGGCGGCGTCGCGTCCGTCGGGGTCACCGACTTCGCCCAGCAGGCCCTCGGCGACGTGGTGTACGTCTCGGTCCCCGCCGCGGGTACCGAGGTGACCGCGGGCGAGCCGTGCGGCGAGGTGGAATCGACCAAGTCGGTCTCGGACATCTACTCGCCGGTGGACGGCGAGGTGCTCGAGTCCAACCCGGAGATCGACGACGATCCGGGCCTGGTCAACACCGACCCCTACGGCGCGGGCTGGCTGCTCAAGATCCGGCTGTCCGACGACGCCGAGCCGGCCGGGCTGCTCACCGCCGAGGAGTACACCGCGCTGACCAAAGAGGCTGAATGAGCTCTCGCGGCGCCCCGCCGGGCCAGTCTGGGCGCCGCGACCTGCAGCGTTACAACGCTGCGACCGCGCACCTGGAGCCCCCGTTCGCCGTGGTGGACCTGGCCGCGCTGCGGGCCAACGCGGCGGACATGGCGCGCCGGGCCGCGGGCAAGCCGATCCGGCTGGCCAGCAAGTCGGTCCGCTGCCGGGCCCTGCTGGAACAGGTGCTGGCGCTGGAGGGGTTCGGGGGGATCCTGGCCTTCAGCCTGCCGGAGGCGCTCTGGCTGGCTGACCAGGGCGTGACCGACGACATCGTGGTCGCCTACCCGACGACCGACCGGACCGCGCTGGCCCGGCTGGTCAGTTACCCGGCGGCGGCCAGCGCGATCACCCTGATGGTGGACAGCCCGGACCACCTGGACCTGATCGAGAAGGCGGCCGCGACCGTGCCCGGCCCGGCCCCGGTGCAGGTGTGCATGGACATCGACACGTCCTACCACGGCCTGGGCGGGCTGCTCCGGGCGGGCGCCCGCCGCTCCCCGGTGCGCACCCCGGCCGACGCGGCCGCGCTGGCCCAGGACATCGCGGCGCGCCCCGCGCTGCGGCTCACCGGCCTGATGGCCTACGAGGCGCAGATCGCCGGGGTGGGCGACAAGCCGTCCGGGCGGCCGCTGTACGGCCTGGCCGTGCACCTGATGCAGCGCCGGTCCGCGGCCGAACTGGCGGTACGCCGCGCGGCCATCGTCAGCGCGGTGTGCGCGGTGACCCCGCTGCGCTTCGTCAACGGGGGCGGCACCGGGTCGATCGGCGGGACCGCGGCCGAGCCGGCCGTCACCGAGATCGGCGCGGGCTCCGGCCTGTACCAGCCCACCTTGTTCGACAGCTACCGGGCGTTCTCCGGCCGCCCGGCCGCGCTGTTCGCGCTGCCCGTGATGCGCCTGCCCGGGCGGGGTGCGGTCACCGCGTTCAGCGGCGGGTTCGTCGCGTCCGGCCCGGCCCAGCCGAGCAGGCTGCCCCGCCCGTTCCTGCCCACCGGGCTGCGGCTGGACCGCGAGGAAGGCGCGGGCGAGGTGCAGACCCCGCTGCTCGGCCGGGCGGCCGACGGGCTGCGCATCGGTGACCGGGTCTGGTTCCGGCACGCCAAGGCCGGTGAGCTGTGCGAGCGATTCAACGAGCTGCACCTGGTTGACGGCACCGCGGTCACCGCCACCGTGCCGACGTACCGCGGCGAGGGACAGGCGTTCGGTTAACGGGGTTGGGTTCAGCGGAACCGGCGGCGGACCAGGTAAGCGATGCCGCCGACGGCCACCACCGCGGCCGCGATGCCGCCATACATCCGCACTTCCGGGCGGTCCAGCTGCTCCCGGGCGCGGTCCATGGCGCGGCGGGCGATGTTGGCCGGGCTGGCCCGCTCGGTCAGCGCGTCGATGGTGCGCGCCAGGTTCTCCCGGGTCGCCTCGATCTCCTTGAGCAGCGCATCCGGGTCGCGAACCGCGACCGTGCCGTTCGGCTCGGCCATTGCTGGTATCCCCTCTCGGCACGGATCCGTTGCCGGTAAGTCAACCAGGCATGGTCGCCGGGCGCACGCCTGCCCCGCCCGGGTGTCGCAATTGTCCCCACCTGCCCCACTGGCGGCCGCCGGCTGGTGGCTACCGGCGAGTAGCCCAGCGGCGTAGGGTCAGGGCAGTCGGCGGAAAGGACCAGCCATGCCGTCCCCCGTGGTAGACGATCTCGAGCTGCCGGTTTTCGACTACACCGAGCCCGGGCTGACCGGCGAGGTGTACCACCAGCGGCTGGCCGCGGTCCGTGAGCAGGGCTGGCTGGCCCGGTCCCCGCTGAGCTACGTGGTGCTGGACCGGGAGTCGGGCGAGTTCTTCCTGCGCGCCCGGCAGACCGCGTTCCCCGGCCGGGAGATCGCCGACCTGTTCGGGATCACCGGCGGCCGGCTGCGCGAGATGATCGACGCCAACATCCTCAACCAGACCGGGGACCGGCACCGCCGGCTGCGCGGGCTGGTCAGCCCGGCGTTCACGCCACGGGCCGCGGACCGGTGGCGGCCGGCCATGCGCAGCTTCCTGGCCGGGCTGTGGCAGGACCTGGGCGGCGCGGCGGACTGCGAGTTCGTGGCCGCGTTCGCCAAGCCGTATCCCTCGCTGACCATCGCGGCTGTGCTCGGCGCCCCGGCCGACGACGCGCCGCAGCTGCACGAGTGGTCCAGCTGGGTGCAGCGGCAGTTCGACATCAGAGCACTGGGCAGCGAGCCGGACCGGATCCGGATCGAGCGGTCCGTCCAGGAGCTGTACGACTACGTCGAGGCGCTGCTGGAGAAGCGGCGCAGCGAGCCGTCCGGCGACCTGATCAGCGCGCTGCTGGCGGCCGAGGCCGAGGGCGACCGGCTGTCCCACGCCGAGTGCGTCAACCTGGTGCTCGACGTGGTGGCCGGCGGGGTGGACACCACCCAGGCCCAGCTGTCGCACGCGCTGCGGCTGTTCGCCAGCCATCCAGAGCAGTGGGCCGCGCTGGCCCGGGACCCCGGGCTGGTGCCCGCGGCGCTGAATGAGGTGCTCCGGTTCGAGCCGATCACCCCGTTCACCGCGCGGATCTGCCTGGAGCCGGTCGAGCACCGCGGGGTGACCTTCCTGGCCGGCTCGATCGTGGCCATCTGCGCCGAGCGGGCCAACCGCGATCTGGCGGGCGGCGACGAGTTCGACATCGGCCGGGACGCGGCCGACCGGCTGCTCACGTTCGGCGCGGGCCCGCACTTCTGCCTGGGCTCCAACCTGGCCCGGGCCGAACTGGAGGAGGCGCTCACGTTCCTGCCCGCCCGGATGCCGGACCTGCGCCCGGCCGGCCCGGTCCAGCTCGGCAACGTCGAGGGCATCTACGGGGTCGACTGCCTCCCACTCGCCTGGACCGCCCCAGCAGCGACCGCGTGACTGAAACAACCCCACGGTCCTGACCGCGTGAATGCTGCATTCACGCGGTCAGGACCCGTTGGTGCGGTTAGCTGGTCGCCGCCAGGTGCTGGGCCGAGGCGATGATGGCCCGGCAGGCGGCGATCTGAACGCCCGCGCCGGGCACCGGGGTGTCGCTGAACGCAGCCGCCTCCAGTTCGCCCTTGATCCGCAGGGCCAGCGCGTCGCGGACCTTGTCCAGCCCGGTCAGCGCCTGGTTGATGTGCATGTAGGTGGCATCACCGGGGCTGCTGCTGTCCACCGCGTTCGTCGATGCCACCAGGGTGGCCGCGCCGAACTGGCCCACGCTGGAGTTGAGCTGCTTGTAGCACTCCCCCAGGGCGGTCACGGCCGGATCGCTGAGCGCCCGGTTCGGGCTGACCAGGATCTGGGTGATCACCCGGCCGTCGGGCTCGTAATCGTCGCGCAGCCCGGTCAGGTACATCAGCGTCGGGCGGATGTCAGTCTCGTCCACCCACGGACCGGGCAGGTGCTGGTCCGATACTTCGATCTGGCCGCTGTTGGGCCCGGCCGAACTCGGCCCCTGGCTGGCAGTGGGCCCGTCCAGCCCGAGGTGCTTGACGCCGGGGCCCGCGAACGCGGCGTAGTTAGTGTTGATCTCCGCGGCGTAGTCGCCGTGGTCATAGGCGAAGCCGGTGTCCTGGCACACCAGCTTTCCGGCGCAGCTCCCGGTGAGGGCCGAGGACTGCAGGTAGTAGTCGGGTTTGGCGAACATGGCGAATGTCGGCGTCCGGGCCGGGTCGGCGTTCACCATGTGCAGGATGGCTTCCTCGGCCGGGTCGGCGATGTAGTTGTCGATCTTCTGGGTGGTCCCGGTGTACGGGTTGGCCGCGGTGATGCTGGCCACGCCGTGTTCCAGGCTGCGCACCGAGGGGTCGTTTGGTCCCGGATTACCGGTCACGTAGAACTCTGGTGCGGTGTCGTTCTCCAGGCTGAACGGGACGGTGTTGTTCTCCTGGCTGGACAGCAGCCCGGTGACGTTGGCGTCCAGCTCGCCGAACGTGCCGGCCGGGTAGCTGCACGGTACGTCCGCGGTCACCGTGTCGCCACTGACCGTGGCGCCGTCGCAGCCCTGCGGGCTGGGCTGCACCGCGCGGCCGACGTTGGCCCCGGCCTCGTGGTCACCCTCGTCCGAGCTGAGCACGAACAGCGTGTTCTTCGGCGTGATGCCGGCCGCGGCCAGCCGCTTGAAGAACGTGCCGAACGCCTGGTTGTAGTACTGCGCCTGGGCCACATAGCAGGGATCGCCGCTGCCCAGCGCCTCCGGCGCATTGGCGCACGCCGGCAGGCCGGGGATGTCCTCGTTCCCGTGGATATCCGAGATGTACCCGCTGACCACGGGGACGCCCTTGCCCAGCAGGTCGGCCATGTAAGCCAGGGTCTGCGAGGCGTTGATGCTGCTGAAGCCGGGGAACCCGGGGTGGTTGGTCAGGAAGGCCCCGTTGATCTGGTTCCCGTTCAGGTCGACCAGGTTCCCGGCGGCGTTGGTCACCTGGTAACCGTTCTCGGTCAGGCTCGGCGTGCCCGCGCCGAGCTGCGGCGCGATGTACCGGTGGCCGAATAGGCCCTGGTACCCGGTGTACCCGCCCGGTTCGTCGGGCAGCAGGTCGGGTACCGCGGTGTGGCTCGGCGTGGTCTGGCCGTACTTGACTGCCTCGGCGTTGCCGCAGAACGCGTTGCCCCTGGCGCAGTGCACGGCCAGTCCGACGTAGTCCGCGGTCTCCGGGTCCTTGAACGAGTCCGGGTCGGCGGCCAGCTGCTGGGCCTCGGGCGAGTTGGCGCCGAACACCTTCGGGATATCCACCGAGGTGTTCTCCAGCACCTGGTTCACCGTGGACACGTCGCCCACGTCACAGCCGGCCCGGGTGAACGGCACCCACGGCGCGGGCGTGGTGGTGTCCGGCTTGGGGGCCGGCGACGTGGTGGCGGGCGGGGTGGCCGAGTACACCATGGACGGGTTGGTGTCGTGGCCCGGGTTCGGCTTGGACGCCGTGTCGAAGACCGGGTCGGTCCAGTACGCGAACGAGCTGGCCAGGTCGGTCGTGCCGTCCGTGTTGTAGGCCTGGTAGTCGTTGCTGACCGGCATGCCCTGCCGGTCGCCGTATAGACCGGTGGCCGTGGTCAGCAGGTCATCGGCGGTGTGCGCGATGAGCGGGGTGTGGCTGTTGGACAGGAACGTCCCGTTGTCCTCGAAGAAGTGCAGCAGGTTCGGCATCATCTGCAGGTCGGACGGCACGTCCGGGTTATCACGGAAGAAGTGCACGTTGTCGAAGCCGATTTCGACCACATGCTTGATTCCGTTGCCGAGATGGCAGCCATTACCGGCGCTGTCCTGCTGGGCGGCGCGGGCTAATGGCTGCCCGGTGGCCGCGACTCCGGGCGCGGCGCCCGCCAGTGCGAAGACACTCAGCAACGAGGCGCATCCGGTGACGGCGGCGCCGCGCACAGCCAGCCTCCGTCGGCCTGGGTGGTGTGGCATCGATCCTCCCTCTTCCCCGCCCGGGTGAACGCCGGGCAGCCCTGCGGGTGACCCTAGGGACAAGGGCCGAATTCCCGGGTTGAGGAAAAAGAAACGGAAGCCAAATCTTCGGCCAACGGAGCTGGGCCGGCGGAGGGCCGGTAAGGGAGGTATTGCCGCGGCCTGGCGGGCGGCCGGCCAGCGGTTATTGCCGCGACGGCGGGCCGCCGCTCGCATAGCATGCGAACGTGGCTATCCGCGCGGTGATCTTCGACTGGGGCGGCACGCTCACGCCCTGGCACTCGGTGGATCAGGACGTGGTCTGGCGCCAGGTGTGCGAGCCGCATTTCCCCGGCCGCGGCGATGAGGTGGCCGCGGCCATCCTGGCCGCCGAGCTGGCCCTCTGGCAGGTCAGCGACGAGTCGCAGCTCAGCGCCACGCTGGCCGACGTATTCGAGCGGGCCGGGGTGACACCGACCGACGCTTTCCTTGACGCGTACTTCACCGCCTGGGACCCGCACACGTTCACCGACCCGGACGTGATCCCGCTGCTCGGCGAGTTGCGCGCGCGGGGCATTAGGGCCGGGGTGCTGTCCAACACGATGTGGCCGCGCAGCGCGCACGAGCGGGTGTTCCGCCGGGACAACGTGCTGCACCTGTTCGACGGCACGGTGTACAGCAGTGAGATCCCGTGGGCCAAGCCGCACCCGGAGGCGTTCCGCGCGGCGATGGCCGCGGTCGGCGAGACCGACCCGGCCAGCTGCGTGTTCGTCGGCGACCGGCCCTACGACGACGTGCACGGCGCGCAGCGCGCCGGGATGCGCGCGGTGCTCATCCCGCACAGCGCGGTGCCGGCCTATGACAGCGCCGTGCCGGACGCGGTGATCAGCCGGCTGGCTGACCTGCCCGCCCACCTGGACGCCTGGTCAGCGCCAACCCAGTAGCGCCGTCCGGTAGCGTCGCGGGCATGGCCACGCTGATTTCCTTCCACGCCCACCCGGACGACGAATGCATCGCCTGCGGCGGGGTGATCCGCAAGGCGGCTGACGCCGGGCACCGGGTCGTGCTGGTCGTCGCCACCCGGGGCGAGCAGGGCGAGATCCCCGAGGGACTGCTGGCCGACGGCGAGGAACTGTGGCAGCGCCGGGTGGCCGAGACCCAGGCGTCCGCTGACATCCTGGGTGTGCAGCGCGTCGAGTTCCTCGGCTATCACGACTCCGGGATGATGGGCACCGCAGCCAACGACCAGCCCGGGTCGTTCTGGACCACCCCAGTCGATGAAGCCGCGCAGCGGCTGGCGGATCTGCTCCGCGCGGAGCAGGCCGACGTGCTGACCTCCTATGACGCCAACGGCGGGTACGGGCACCCGGACCACATCCAGGTGCACCGGGTGGGCATCCGGGCGGGCGAGCTGGCCGGCACGTCCCGGGTCTTCCAGAGCACGATCAACCGGGACCACATCGAGCGCACCATCCGGCAGTTCGCGGCGCAGGACGCGGCGAACGAGGTCGAGTTCCCGGACCGGGACCCGGACACGTTCGGCCTGCCGGAGTCGGTGATCACCGCCGCGGTGGACATCACGCCGTACCTGGACGCCAAGCGGCGCGCGATGCGGGCGCACACCAGCCAGATCAGCGAGCAGTCGTTCTTCCTGGCCATGCCGGACGACCAGTTCCGGGTCGCGTTCGGCACCGAGTGGTTCATCCGGGACGGCCAGGGCCCCGGCATCACCGAGACCGAGCTGCTCTGAGCCCGTCAGCGGGCCGGCTCGGGGTCGCTCAGGTCAGCCATGGTGCCGCCCAGCGCGCGCACCGTCTCGTCCGCGTCCAGCGCCACGGCCAGGCCCGGCTGGCCCGCGCCCAGGGTGATCTCCCGACCGCTGATCCGCTCATCGGCCAGCACCGGCCAGGCATGCGCCGACCCGAACGGGGTGATGGTGCCGCGCTGGTATCCGGTGGCCTGCTGCGCGGTGGCCGCGTCCGGCATGGACAGCCGGCTGACGCCGAGCTGCGCGCGCAGCTTGGGCCACGAGATGGACCGGTCGCCGGGCACCAGCACGAACAGGAAGTCATCCGGTCCCCGCCGGACCACCAGGGTCTTCACCACGTCGGCGGGCGGCACACCGCGCGCCTGTGCCGCCTCGGCCAGGCTGCCCACCGGACCGTGGCTGATCAGCCGGTACCGGATGCCAGCGGCCGCC
This sequence comes from uncultured Actinomycetes bacterium, assembly GCA_963758575.1. Classification (GTDB taxonomy): domain Bacteria; phylum Actinomycetota; class Actinomycetes; order Streptosporangiales; family Streptosporangiaceae; genus RYN-230. Next base: position 6,926 of record CAVWWE010000047.1, on the reverse strand, counting down.
AGGGCGTCTTGCGCGGGATTGGTCATCCCCCAGCAGTACCAGAATGACGGTATGCCTGCTGACCAAGAACTCACCACGGCGGAACTCACCGCCCTGCGCGACCAGTGCACCCGTTTCCTGCACTACCACGGGCCGGTCCGGGTGGCCGACCTGCTGGCTACGGTGCCCGCCGACACCGTCCCGGACCGCTACGGCGACGGCGGGGTGGTGGCCGACCTGGAGGACCGGATCGCGGCGCTGCTCGGCAAGCCGGCCGCGGTGTTCCTGCCCAGCGGCACCATGGCCCAGCAGGCGGTGCTCCGGGTGCACGCCGACCAGCGGCAGCGCCGCACCGTGCTGTTCCACCCGTGCTGCCACATCGACATGCACGAAGGCCGCGGCTACCAGCGGCTGCATCAGCTCACCGGCCGCCCGGCCGGCGACCGGCACCGGCTGCTCAGCGTCGCGGACCTGGCCGCGGTGACCGAGCCGCCCGCGGCACTGGTGCTCGAACTGCCGCAGCGTGACCTCGGTGGCCAGCAACCGCCCTGGGACGACCTGGTGGCTCAGCTGAGCTGGGCCCGGGAGCAGGGCGCCGCGGCTCATCTGGACGGGGCCCGGCTGTGGGAATCGGCGGCCGGTTACGGGCGGCCGCCCGCCGACATCGCCGGGCTGTTCGACACCGTTTACGTGTCGTTCTACAAGGGTCTCGGCGCGCTGCCCGGCTGCTGCGTGGCCTGCCCGGACGGCATCATCGGCCAGGTCCGCGAGTGGCGGCACCGGATGGGCGGCACGCTGTTCGGGCTGTGGCCCAACGCCGCCTCCGCGCTGACCTGCCTGGACCGGCGGCTGCCGCTGATGCCGCAGTACCTCGCCCATGCCCGGGCCATCGCGGACGCGCTGCGCGGCGTGCCCGGAGTCCAGGTGATCCCGGACCCGCCGCAGACGCCGATGATGCACCTGCTGCTGAGCACCAGCGCGGCCGGCTTCCGCGCCGCGGCCGTCCGGCTGGCCAAGGACCAGGGCATCTGGACCTGGCCCGAGTCAGCCAGCACGGCGGACCCGCAGACCCAGCGGGTTGAGCTGTCGGTGGGCGACATGACCCTGGCCCTTCCGCCCGGGCAGGTGGCGCGCATCGTCGCCGAACTGGCGGCAGGCTAGCGGCGGGCTAGCGGCGCCAGAAACCGGACGCGTCCCGGCCGGGCCGGAAGCCCGCCGCGGCGGCGATCGCGGACGCCTGCTGGAACCGGGCGCCGACATGCCAGGGCAGGTGGGCGTCGCTGCCGAAGGACACCGCGGCGCCGCCTTCCTCGGCCCACCAGCGCAGCACGCTGACCGAGAGCAGCGGGCTGGCCGTGTTGATTTCGAGCACCCGGCCGGAGGTGGCCAGCGCGCGGAGCACCGTGCGGTACTCCTCCTCGAACGCCGATTCGGTGTACTCCCCCGCCGACGCGGGCCAGTACCGGCGCGGGAAGTCCAGATGGGCCAGCACCTCGAACAGGCCGCTGCCCTCGATCATGGCGACCACCTCGGCGAAGTACCGGCGCATCACCTGCTCCGCCGGGTCCCGGCGGAGCAGCCAGCCGGAATACACCAGCTGGCCTCCGGTGCGCACCCCGTGCACTGAGCCGAGCACCCGGTCGAACCGGCCTGACCCTACGGTGGCGGCGGTGCTGGCCGCGAACAGGTGCGGCTCCCCCGCCTCCACCCCGGACAGGATGCGCAGCGCCGGGAACCGGTCCCGGCACTCGGCCAGCGCGGCGAGGTAGCCGGGCACGTCCAGCGGGCGCATCCCGCCCGCGTCGTGGCGCTTCATGCCGGCCGCGGCGAGCGGGTCAGCCGGCCCGGGCTCGGCGAAATCCAGATGCTCGGTGAACGCCACCGAGGGCAGCCCAAGCTCCACGGCGCGGGCACAGGCCGCGGCCATGGACGCCTGCGGGCCGGTGTCATACGACCACTGCGAATGAACGTGGTTGTCGGCCAGAGTCGCTGGGGCGTCAGTATTAGTGGGGCCGATGGGATTTGAACCCATACTTGCAGGATCCTAAGTCCTGTGCCTCTGCCGTTGGGCTACGGCCCCCGCGAATCAGGCGGCCAGGTCCTTGCGCAGCCGCTCGACATGCCCGGTCGCCCGGACGTTGTAATACGCCCGCTCGACGCGGCCATCCGCGCCGATCACGAACGTGGAGCGGATCACGCCGACCGTTTTCTTGCCGTAGTTCATCTTCTCACCATAGGCGCCGTAAGCGCGCAGCACTTCGCGGTCGGGATCGGCGAGCAAGGTGAAGTTCAGCGATTCCTTGTCCCGGAACTTAGCCAGCTTTTGCGGGCTATCCGGGGAAATGCCGAGTACGGTCAGCCCGGCACCAGCCAGCACGCCGAGATTATCTCGGAAATCGCACGCTTCTTTGGTGCAGCCGGGGGTCATCGCGGCCGGGTAAAAGTACACGATCACCCGCTGCCCACGCAGCCCGGACAGGGTGACTGTCTGGCCGTCCGCGTCAGACAGGGAAAAGTCCGGCGCCACATCTCCGGGCGCCAGTTTCTGGTCGGTCACGATGCTCCTTCCGGATAAGCCGAACCCACGTTACCGGCCGCGCTTGCCGGATGTGAACGGATGTTACGTCCCCCTTACCGAGAGCGTGCCGATGGCCTGATCACCGCAAGGCGAACGTAGAGTCCCGGACGGGTGGCGGGGGATTGCGAGAGATCAGCAATCGCCAACCCATAGGAGGACCAGGCGTGTTCCCGCAGTTGAAGGTCGCTCGTCCGCTCGGCTTCGCGGCCGTGGCGGTGGCGGCAGCCGTGACTATTGCCGGATGCAAGCCCAGCAGCTTCAGCACCTCGTCCGGAAGTGGCTCTAGCCTGGGCACGACGGCGTCCTCGTCGTCGGTAGGCCAGATCCTGACGCTGGCCGCCCAGCAGACCCAGCAGGTGAACACGTTCTCGGCGAGCGTGCAGATCACCGCGACCGGCACGACCAACGCCAACCTGTTCGGCACGATGAACGAGGTGGCCACCACCCCCAGCTCGCCGACGATCTCCATCGTGGCCAACGCCGGCCAGCTCGGCAACGTGAAGATCATCCTGAGCAACGGCATGGCCTACATGCGCAGCCCGCTGTTCCTGAGCGCCTACCACCACCGGTGGATCGAGGGCACGATGAGCTCGATGAGCAATAGCTCCGGGCTGAACCTCGGCCCGCTGCTGGCCCTGCTCGAGGGCAGCAGCCCGGTCATGCAGACCCAGCTGCTCCCGTACGGGTCGAACATGCGCTTCATGGGCTTCTCGCGCTTCGACGGCTCCCGGATGCGTGAGTACGGCGGCCACTACGTGCTGGCCGACATCCTCAGCCACCTGTCCTCGAACATGCAGCCGACCGTGCAGTCCTGGATGAACAGCGGCCTGTCCATGACCCGGTTCCGGGTCTTCCTGGACTCCGCGCACATGGTGCGCAAGCTGGTCCTGATCGACACCGTGAACGGCACCACGTTCACCATCACGCTGACGCTGAACTCGTTCAACCAGCCGATGCACATCGCGATGCCGTCCAGCACGATCGTCTTCGTGCTGCCCGGCACGGGTGCCGTGACCGCCACGCCGACCCCGACGATGGCGGCCACGGCTTCCGCCAACCCGACCACCGCGGTGACGCCGACCCCGGCCAGCACGGTGCCGGCCGGGACCACTCCGACCACGACGCCAAGCACCATGCCGACGCACTGGTGAGTGGCACAGCCTGACGCAGCGGGCTGCCCGGGCTACCCGGGCAGCCCGTTTTGCCTGCCCGGGCTAACCGAGCAGCGCCGCGATGACCGGGGCCAGCGCGCGCAGCGCCCGGCCCCGGTGGCTGATCTTGTCCTTCTCCTCGGCGCTGAGCTGGGCCGTGGTGAGCTCCCGGCCGGCCGGGACGAAGATCGGGTCATAGCCGAAGCCGTTGCTGCCGCGCGGTTCCCGGGTCAGCGACCCGTCCAGCACTCCCTCGGTGACCTGCTCGGCGCCGGACGGCAGGACGAGCGCGGCGGCACAGGTGAAGTGCGCGCCGCGGCGGCCGGCCGGCACATCGGACATCTGGCCCAGCACCAGCCACAGGTTGGCCTCGTCGTCGCCGTGCTTCCCGGACCAGCGGGCGGACAGCACGCCGGGCATCCCGTTCAGCGCGTCAACGCACAGGCCGGAGTCGTCAGCCACCGCGGGCAGCCCGGTGAACGCGGCCACCGCCCGCGCTTTGAGCAGCGCGTTCTCTTCGAACGTGAGGCCGGTCTCGGCCACCTCGGGCATCCCGGGATACTCCCCCAGGTCACCGACCCCGACCGGGACCCGCCCGGCTTCGAGGATCCGGCGCAGTTCGGCCAGCTTGGCCGGGTTCCGGGTGGCCAGGACCAGCCTGCTGGTCACCAGCCGAGCGCTTCCCGCTGGATCCGGGTCAGCTCGGCGCACCCGGCCACGCCCAGGTCGAGCAGTTCGGTGAGCAGCTCACGGCTGAACGGCTCCCGCTCGGCGGTGCCCTGGATCTCCACGAACCCGCCGTCGCCGGTGCATACCACGTTCATGTCGGTCTGCGCGGCTGAGTCCTCCTCGTAGCACAGGTCCAGCCGGGGCTGCGAGTCCACGATGCCCACGCTGACCGCGGCCACCGAGCCGACCAGCGGGTCGCCCTTGCACCGCTTGCGCGAGCGCAGCCAGGCCACCGCGTCGGCCAGCGCCACGAACCCGCCAGTGATGGCCGCGGTCCGGGTGCCGCCGTCGGCCTGCAGCACGTCGCAGTCGATCACGATGGAGTTCTCGCCCAGCGCCTTGGCATCTACGCAGGCCCGCAGGGAACGGCCGATCAGCCGGGAGATCTCGTGCGTCCGGCCGCCGATCCGGCCCCGCACCGACTCCCGGTCGCCGCGCGTATTGGTCGCCCGGGGCAGCATCGCGTACTCGGCCGTCACCCAGCCCAGGCCGCTGCCACGCCGCCAGCGCGGCACATCCTCGGTCGCGCTGGCCGCGCAGAGCACCCGGGTACCGCCGAACTCAACCAGCACCGAGCCTTCCGCGTGCTCCAGCCAGCCGCGGGTCATCCGTATCTCGCGCAGCGAGGCATTGCTGCGCCCATCGGGTCGGGACATGAGGGACAGCGTAGCCTGAGCAGACAGTCAATCCGGTTGTGCGCCGACTACCCGCAGCTCAGTAGCCAACTCGGTCGGGGGTGCCGGACTCGATCCAGTGGTAGACCCCGCCGATGCCCGCGGCCAGCTGAGTCTGCGCCCGCCAGCCCAGGTCCCGGCCCACCCGGCCGACCGCGAGGGCGCTGCGCAGCAGCTCACCCGGGCGGGACTCACCGAACCTTGGCGCCACGGCGCAGCCGGCCACCTGCCCGATGATGGCCACGATGTCCAGCACGCTGATCTCCACCCCGGTGCCGATGTTCCACGTCCCGGGGCGGCCCGCGTCCGCGGCGGCCAGGAACGCGCTGACCGTGTCACCGACGTACACGTAGTCGCGGGTCTGCGTGCCATCGCCGTAGATCGGCACGTCCTGCCCGGCCAGCACGCAGCCGCAGAAGATCGGGATGACCCCGGCCTGGCCGCCCGGGTCCTGCCGCGGCCCGTATACGTTGGCCAGCCGGAGGATCGAGTGCCGGGTGCCGTGCAGCCGGTTGTACAGCCCGACGTACTGCTCCGCGCACAGCTTGGCGATGCCACACGGCGATTCGGGCAGCGCCAGCACGTCCTCCCGGGACGGGATCGGGGCATCCCGGCCGTAGACGGCGCCGCCCGAGGATGCGAACAGCACCCGGGCGCCGGTCGCCCGGGCCGCCTCGAGCACGTTAACCGTGCCGACCACGTTGACCCCGGCGTCCTCGGCCGGGGCGTTCACCGAGGACCGGACATCGATCTGCGCGGCCAGGTGGCAGATCAGCTCGGGCCGGACCTGCCGGACCAGCGCGGTGAACGCGGCCGCGTCGGCGATGCTCACCTTGTGCAGCGGGACCTGGCCGTCCAGGCGGCCCGCCCGGCCCGCCGACAAGTCATCGGCCACGGTGACCTCATCGCCCCGGGCCAGGAACCCGTCGGTGAGATGTGAGCCGATGAACCCGGCACCGCCGGTCACGAGTACCCGCATGGTTGAGCATCCTAAGCGGCCCCCGGGTGGGCTCAGCCCAGGTCAACGACCAGCCCCGAGGCGGCCAGCGCCAGCGCGCCGGGGAACACCGCCGCCGCCTCGGCCAGGCTGCGCTGCCGGTCGTGCCAGGGCGCCAGGTGGGTGAGCACGAGCTGGCCCACCCCGGCCCGCGCCGCGTGTTCGCCGGCCTGCTTACCCGACATATGTAGGTTTGCCGGCTGCCCCGGCTCGTCCAGGAACGTCGCTTCGCAGAGCAGCAGGTCGGCGTCCTGGGCCAGGCCGACCAGGGCATCCGTCGGCCCGGTGTCAGCCGAGTAGGCGATGGCCCGGCCGCGGGCCGCGACCCGGAAGCCGTACGTCTCCACCGGGTGGTTCATCCGGGCCAGGGTGATCTCGAACGGGCCGATCTGCCGGGTCCCAGGCTTGAGCGTGCCGAACTCGAACGCGCCGGTCATGCCTGGCTCCTCGGCGAAGCCGTAGGCCCGGGCCAGCCGCTCCGGGGTGCCCTCGGGGCCGGACACCGGGATGCGCGGCCGCGGGCCGTCCGGGGCATAGATCTGGGCCACCCAGAGTGGGCACATGTCCAGGCAGTGGTCGGGGTGCAGGTGGCTCAGGCAGATCGCGTCGATGCCAGCCAGCGGGACATGCCGCTGCACCGGGCCGAGCGCGCCACTGCCCAGGTCGAGCAGCAGCCGGAAGCCCTCTTCCTCGATCAGGTAGCAGGACGCCGGGCTGTCCGGCCCGGGAATCGATCCGCTGCAGCCAACCACCGTAAGACGCACGATGATCAGATTAGTGGGCGGAACCCGCCGCTACCTCGCTCCCCGGCCAACGAG
>CAVWWE010000046.1:0-674815 GCA_963758575.1 uncultured Actinomycetes bacterium | reverse complement strand
ACCCCGCCCCTGACCACCAGCTCAGAGGCAAGTTGTGATCTTTGGCAAAGCTTTCTGGGTCACTACTTGGGTCACTAATATGCAGTTACAGGGCTGCGCCTGGCTGTGCCCTCAGCGGTGCCTAGCGTCACTTGATGTGCGACGGATCGGCCTCGGTTGATGTGCGACACACCCTAGAGATCTGCCTGCCAGGTGCTGGCTACGGTAGCGGCAGGGCCCCGGGCATAGTCGTGTGATGCCCGTTTTGGGCATGGCGGGCTGAGTCCGAGTGTGGCCAGGACGTGGGTGGCGTCCAGGGCGCGCCTACCGCTGGTCATCCAGCCCTTCCAGCCGGTCCCGGACGACGCGGCATAAGCGGGCACTAGGCGTCAGGACGCGCGTCAGCGAAATTGACGTCCTTGGTTTCGACCGTCCCGGCCGTCCGCCCCGGCGCCGTCTCGTAGGTCCAGTACAGGTTCGTGTGCGCGATAACCTGGTCTGGCGGGGGCGCGCCCCACTTGGTCTGGTCCTCCGTGGTGTGCGCGTCGCTGACCAGTGTCGCGTCATAGCCTCTGGCGAAGGCGCCGTGGAGGGTCGAGCGGATGCAGGCGTCGGTTTGCGCGCCGACGACCACCAGCCGCCCGACGCGGAGCCCGGACAGCACGTTCTCCAGGGTGGTGTCCTCGAAGGAGTCGCCGTAGTGCTTCTCGACCAGCGGCTCTGAGCCATCCGGATTCAGCTCGGGGACGATCTGCCAGTCGCCGCTTCCTTTCTCGAGCTCTTCGTCGGAATGCTGGACCCAGATAACCGGGACATGTTCCCGCCGCGCCTTCTCGACAAGGCTGCCGATGTTCGCCACGACCGCATCACGCTGGTAACTCCCGTCCACGGCGGCGTTCTGGACATCGACGACGAGCAGCGCGGTGGCTGGCCGGTTGCCGAGAGTTGTCATGGCCTGCCCTTTCTCGCGGCGGTACGTTAGCTACGTCGGCCCAGCCTAGACCTGACTTCTGACAGCGTGTGCTCGTGCTTCGGTACGAAGAGGGCACCGCGCCTGCTATGTCCGATGGATGGGGCAAGGGGCATTCACGGTCACTTGCCAGCACTTCGTGATCGGCACCATCGACATCCCCGGGATGAAGCGTGATCATGTTGGGCTCGGCTCCCGCCAGCGCAAACGCTGCCATGACGATCAGCGCGCACATCCCCTAGTCCGCCCGGGCGCCGGCTGGCGGCGCTGCCTCAGCGTGGCCTGCTGTCGTAGTTGGAGGCCTTGTGCCGTTTGATGTCACGGCTGGTCTTGCGGAGCGCGGTGACGGTGATGCTGTCCTCCACCGTGATCTGGTAGGTGTCGGCCTCGATGGTGACCTGCGCGGTCTTGCCCGCGTGCGGCAGGCCGACCTGGATCCGCTGGCCGCCGATCATGATCGCGCCGCGGACCGATACCCGCCGCTTGACCCGCAGGGCTTCGGGCAGCTGCGGCGGGCCGGGAGTTCCGGCGCGGGCTCCGCGCAGCCAGGCACGAGCCTGGGCGGGGACCGGGCAGGCGACGGTGCGGACCACGGTGCCGCCGGACAGGATGTGGACGACCGGGCCGTCCAGCCGCAGCGTGACCCGCTGCCCGGCAACGGCCAGGCGAACCTGACCACTATTTCTGACCACGACGAGACCTGACACAGCCCGATTGCAGTAGACGTCGCCAGCCCGAAGAGTTCCCAGACCATATCCGACAGGCTGGACGTACCTTACAAGCGAAGGATCCCTGGTCCACTGCTATGCCGTGCACGCGCCCGGGTCCGCGTTAAGAGCCGCCATCTGCGCATTGCCGCGCTTCTTTGCCGCGCTAGAACCGCGGACGTTGTCAGCGGCTTGATCGGCGCCAGACCTTGCATAGTCGTTCATCGCAGCCCGGTAAGGCGCGGCGTCGGTCGGCGGCGGATTGAGTGCGGCAGCCCTGGCATCGTTCATCAGCGTGGTTCCCTCGCTCTCCCACACGCCTCCACCGGGGGTAACGGTCTGCGCCAGGTCCGTTCGCACCGCAGCCAGGTCTTTCCCGCCTGCTGCCTGCCTCCACGCGGCGCATGAGCCAGCCGCTGGATGGTGCGCAGCGCTACTGCCGCACCCGGACAGAACCGCCGCTACTGTGACCGCACAGGTACTGGCGCCGCTGACCAAGGCCGCCCTCGTGATCATGCTCCCCCCAATCTCGTGCCGCCAGATTACTCTTGCCCGAGGTAGACACGGCGTACGGGCGGTCAGCTGGTCGCGGCCACGCTGAGGACCACTTGGGGACCACACGGTCATGCGTGCGGCTGGACAGCTTCCATGTCGGCACACAGACCGCTCTCCCGGCACAGCCGGGCTGATTAGCGAGAACGCCTAGTCCCCCGTCCTGGGGGCCAAGTGGTGGCCCGATGGCCGCTGACTCCCACGGCTGACACCAACAAGGCCGGACGTCGTAGTCCCGTGTGGGACTGGGCCAGCCTGTCCGCGCAGGTGAGGGACTGCCTCGGCAGCTGTGCGGCACCTTCTAAGCATCGGGTCCTGGCGGTCGACAGCCGGGCCACCGCCGCCCTGCTCAAACCCGGCACCGATGCCCAGCCACCACCCCCCGTCCGGCCAGGCCAGCCGCCACCAGCTGACCCCGGCATGATCCCGCTGACCGTCGCGGAGATCGCCCGCCTGCTCTCCCATCCCGGCCCACCCGGCCACGCCGGATACTGGCTGGACTGGAGACGCCGCCACCAAGCCCTCGCCCGCTGGTACCACCAGCGCGCCCGGCTCGCCCGGGACACAGAGATTTCCCTGGTCAGATAACGAATGGCTGCTGCCCTACTAGGCACTCGACGGTCCGATGCTGCTGTGGTGGGGAATGAGAGGACTATGTCGCGGTGGATCGTGCAGAGCGTCCCGGCTTGGTGGCTGGTGGTTCTTGCTGTGGTTGTGCTGCCCGTCTTGGCGGTGTTGGTCCAGTGGCTGATCCGGCGGCGGGCGCCCAGCTTGGCCAGTGGGGAAAATAATGACGCGGTGGGTTTCTTGGGCGCGACAGCGGCTGTCGTTTATGCGATCATTGTTGGGTTCATGGTTATCACTTTGTGGGAAAATTACGTCGCAGCCGGTGATGCCATCGAGAATGAGACGTCAAGCCTCCATGATCTCGGCAGTTTAGCGGCGCGTTCGGCCCGGCCGCGCAGAACGAGATCCGCCACCTGGTGGTTCAGTATGCGAAGTCCGTTACCACCAAGGAGTGGCAGGCGATGGCCCAGGGGGAGGATAGCCCAGCGTCGCAGATGGATTTCGACCGACTGATAACCGCCGTTCAGGGTCTGCGCGTACGCGGCCCAGCACAGCAGGAAGTCCTCGGCAACATGCTGGCCCAGGTGGATGCAGCCGGAAGGGAGCGACAGAGGCGTCTGGAGCTCAGCGGCCCGCAGATACCGGCGCCCATGTGGCTTGCTGTCATCCTGACAAGCGTTGTAACGATCGCGTTCTGCCTGTTGTTCGAGATTAAGAGCGCCCGGCTGCGCTATTTCATGGTTGCAGCAGTGGTCGCCGTGATTAGCGCAATTTTGTTGCTGAGCCTCTTGCTGGAATATCCCTTCAGCGGAAGCATTGAGGTCAAGCCGACGCCGTTCCAGCATGTGGCCGGGGAACTGCGTTAGCAAGCGGATTTGCAGTGTCCATTCACGGGTCCGCGTGATTCGCGGTTCAGGCGGTGGGCAGCGGCCAGCGGCTCCGAAGGACTTCTAGCGGCCCGCTGACTTGCTTCAATGACCGCGAACGACCTCGCCGCCGGGAGTTCGCATCGAGGGGGTCAGGGGTCGATTCCCCTCAGATTCACCCGGCCTGAGGCCGGTGCTGCGAGTGTCTGCGCGCTCCTGAGTGATCCAGACCCGTGCTGTCTATGACCACTCGCTCCTGGGTGTAGATCGCGGCTGCTTCTGTCCGGGTGCGGACTTCGAGCTTGTCGTAGATGTGTTCAAGGTGCTTGCGGATGGTCCCGGGGCTGACGAAGAGCGCCTGTGCGATCACGGTGTTTGTCTCGCCTGCCGCAGCCCTGGCGAGGACGACCCGTTCGCGTGGCGTGAGGCGCAGGAGCCTGATCCTGGCAGCTGTGGTGGAGTCGATGAGCGCCGGATAGGTCCTCCGCGCGTGCGCGTTGCGCCGCAGTTGTCCCAGGTGCGGGACGACGCGCTGGAGAGTGAGGCGGTCGGTCTCGGTGAACCTGCTCCGGATGGTGTCGAAGACAAACGACGCGCCGGTCGCCCCGCCGGTGGGCAGAAACACCTTCATCACCGCCCGCACGCCCAGCGGCTTGCAGACCTCAGCGTAGAGCCCCCGGCGGCGAAACTCGCGATCGCTGATGAAGTCGGAGATCGCAAGAGCCCGCCCGAGCCACTCGCGGTTGGGCAACGGGCTCCCATGCGATGCCCCACCGGCGAGTGGATCATCCTGCCGCACCTGCGGATATACCCACCAGACCGCCAAGATCGACTCCGGGTCATCGGCAGCCAGCGAGAGCTCCAGCAGCTCCTGCGGACTCCACTCATAGTAGGAGACCGCCTCGCACCGAACCACTTTGCGCAGGCCAGCGAGGACGTCCGTCGCAAACGGTGTAGTGCCCTCGTCCGCGACCGCCATCAGCAGGAAGTCCAACAGCGCGTCGCGGCGGTCTGCGCGCATCCTCACCACCCTCTTCCAGAAAATACGCCGATCGACCCATTCCCACCAGCCCGGAGGGGGGCTTCGATTTCCCCTAAGCACCCAAAGGGCAGAAGGGAGGCCATCGATGAACCGGGGCAGGCCCCACGGCCTCGCGGCGCTCGCAGCTCTCTCCGGCCTGATGGTGATCTTGCTCGTCGCGGGCTGCGGCGCCATCGGGTCGAGCGGCTCATCCGTCCGTGACGCGGGCAGATCATCGGACACCGCGAGCACTATCCAGCGCGTCGAGGCAGCCGACGACGGCATCGCCGGATGCACAGCGCTGCTGGGTGGCCACCAGCCCGCTGCCAGTGACTACCCGAGGATCCGTGCCCAGTTCGCGGGCTCACAATGGCCGGATCTCCGCATCGCCGGCACGTCTTATGTCGATCTTGTCGTCAAGCTGCGGACTGCGCGGTCTGACGGATATGAGACCGTCTGGTTCTACCAGCGGCTATCTGCCGCCTGTATCAGGCACGGCTGGAAATAGCCACCGGCAAGCGGCAAATGAATAAGCACCGCTGGTTGTCCAGATGAAACCGCCCGGCACGCGGCCAACGGAGGCTAGCCGACAGTTAAGCCCGACTTAAACACTCCCGCCTGACCGCAGCCTGCAGGCCAGCTGCGCCGGGTGAACGGCCCGGCGATCCGCCGCGGTCATTACTAGGGGGGCCTGTTACCAGTATATGAGAATCAGTTCGTGTAGGAGGAAGGTATCTGGTCAATACGGCTCGGGTCACCGAGCCGGGAAGGGTTTTGGAGGTCATGATGATGTTGTCTCGCCGGTTCCGAAGGGTTGTTGCGGGCCCTGCCACAGCCGCCCTGCTCACCCTGGGTCTCCTTGCCGTGGCCCCTCAGTTCAGCGCAGCCGCTAGCGCCCAGGGTAGTTCTCGGACTTGCGCCACCCCCGTCACCAGCGCCCCGACCGGCCCTGCGACCGTGGCGACGGCATCGACATCCTTTGGCAGGGTGCTGGTCGTCGGTTCGGGTACCAACGCCGGTTGCTCGCTGTACCTGCTCACGTCAGACCAGCTCCATTCGCTGACCTTTGGTCTGGCTTCCTTTGCGTGTAGCGACGGCCCAAACGCGATAGGGCACCCGTGCGACACCGTCCTGTGGCCAGCGCTGCTGACCAAGGGCGCCCCCATCGCCGGGCCGGGGGTCAACCGCGCCCTCCTCGGGACGGTGACCCGCACCGACGTGCTCTCTGGTAAGAGCGTGCAGCAGGTGACCTACGCCGGCCTGCCGCTGTACCGATTCTTCCTGGACGAGACGCCGGGGCAAACGGACGGGGCTAACCTGTTCGACCCAGTGACCAGTCCCCCGGGCACCTGGTACCTGGTCGAACCAGGTCGAGGGCATCCCGCGCCTGGCCGGCTGCATATGCGGGCTGAGACGGTCAACGGCGCCAAGGTGCTGGCAGCGTCGATGGACAATGACTTCTCCCTCCTGCCCCATGGAAGCTTCCCCGTCTACACCTTGAGCAACGAAAGCGCTCGGGCCTGCCAGCGCTTCTGTGCCCTGATCTGGCCACCGGTGCTCACCTCCGGGCGACCTGAAGCCGGGCCGGGTGTCGAACAGCACGCGCTCGGAGTCGTCGTGAGGCCGGACGGCACCCGCCAGGTGACCTACAAGGGCAAGCCGCTGTACCTATTCATCAAGGACGCCTACATACCGGGCATTATCGGGAAGCAGAGCATCAACGGGGCGGGTGCGGTCACCCCATGGGGTGTGTTCAACACGATCCCGTTGCCCTAACAGGGCAGACCCAACCAGTCGTCTGTGCCGGTAATCAGCCGCGCGATGATGGTAAACGACTCCCATTTCCCCCGAGCACACCGAAAGCCCCGGCCGATGAGTCGGCCGGGGCTTTCTCCTGTCCCAGCGATGACCAGGGTTACGGCCCCCCACCACGCCTCCGAAGAATGAATCAGGCCATGGGGCAGTGGTCAAGTTCCCTCAGGCTTACATATGACGACGATTTTGTCGATGTTCGAGGTAAGAGAAAACATCGTTGGAAAGGTTGAGGCGGCACGACCTTCAACGACCCCGCTGCCACGAGCTACGGATTAGATGGTCAGGCGAGAGATCCAGGAGCCTGGCGGTCGCCGGTGTGCTGGTGCCGGTTAACGGCTAGGGGGACAGGACGGGGGCGGGAAAATCGCGGGAGTGATGGGCCTGGGTCGCATCGCTCAGGCTCGGCCCCTGGCCGCTGGCGACAAGGCGCCCGTGGCCATCCAGCCAGTCCGGCAGATCCGCGCCCGCTTGCTCCCACTCCACGAAGGTCGCCTCATCGCACCAGTCATCGATGCGGCTCATCGTGTGCAGATGCGGTTCGCTGCTGACGAACGCGTTCATCAGGTCGCGCCCTTGCCAGACCGTGCGGGTCCAGTACGTATTGTTCACCTCGGCCAGCACATCCGCGCCGAGGTTGCCCGCGGAGTTCTGCGCCTGCTCCACCACGGCCACGGCGCTGGCGAAGAACTCATCGAACAACGCCGGGTCCTTGAGCCGAAGCCTGGTTACCACGGTGACCGGCATCGCTACCTCCCTGCCCGGCGCCGCATAGGCCAGCCGGTGCCGACGGTGTAACCGGGTTCGTCAGCGTCAGTATGCCCATAGCCGCCACGCGGGACATATGCGGGATGCGTCCGGGAATGCGGTTAGCGCCCGCTGGCGTCGGTGCAGGTCATAGCCCATGACGAGGCCGGAAGGGTGACGGCCTGTAAACTGTCGGCTTTATCGCGGGGCGCTCGCCGCTGGCTGGGCGAGGCGTCGGCCGGGTCGTCGAGCTCGTGCCCCCCGATGCTGCTGGTGTCAGCCAGGACGATCTGGTCTTCCGCAGCGGCACAATGCACGTGGTCAGCACGCTCGGGGCCCCGTTGTCATCCTCGGTCAACCCGCACAGCTGCCTGTTCACCGGGACGTCGCAGCTTACCTGGGACGTGACCGGCGGCACCGGGCAGTTCGGCGGCGCGACCGGCAGCTTCACCGGGACGGTCAGCGCCGTGGCGCTTTTGGCCCGCAACCCCGACGGCAGCTGCTCGCTCACCCAAGTCCCGCGCCACGAGGTGGACAAGTTCGCGGAGAGCGGGACGCTGTCGTTCTGAAACGAGTGTCGCTGCCCGAGGACTTGCGCCCGGCACGGTCATCCGGCTGGGCGAGGCGAGGGCGAGCAGGAGTCTCTCACAGCTTTCTCACGGACTGACCGGACGGTGCCGGGCCATGGCGCCTATTACGGCACCCGGCAGGACGCTGACCGGCGGATACGGATTCCGATGCACTGACCGGACATGCTTCATTGATCTACGGACCTGAGGCTCCAGAGCCGCGGCCCTCAGTCGGCCCGCCTGACACCCACGGTTGACACCAACGGGCCTGGACCTCACTGGACTTCACAGGACAAGCAAACCGTAGATCCGCAGGCCAGCGACCATGTCGGACAACCTGTGCGGATTTTGCAAGCAGTGGCTCAGGCGAGGCAAGTAACCGTAGTACTGCCGAATCTAGCCGTAAGTGTTATCAAGGCGGCGCCGCTGTGCGGCGCCGGGTCCGGCGCTCCCCGCGCCGGGCTCTGCGTTGGGACGCCCGCCCGGCACGCCCGCGCCGTCCCAGCCATAGCAGTACCACCAATCTAGGCGGGTCAATCGGCAGCCCGGTGATGAGTGCGGCGCAAGGCCGTCATCCTCGGCTTCGATTGTCCCGCTCACGGCAGCCGCATCAAGGCCGCCTGCGGCGCCCTCCGGGTCGGCTCCGCCGAGCCTTGACCCGGCCGCCGCTCCCCAGGGATTTGCGATTGCGAGGACGACGGGCAGGACCAGGTGCTCAGTGAGTACATCCTCTTGCCGACCGCGAAATTAGTAGCTCCGAGGTCCGTCCGCGCAGGCGATTCGTTCGTACGTGTCAGCGCCTAAAGGCCGACGAGGCGGCGCCAGGCCGGTCAACACGGTAGATGTAACGCAGCGCATCATCAATCAGGTTGTCGGGCGACATCGGGCCTTCAGCGACCCGCTTCAAGCCAGCCTTCTCCAGCGCACGCCAGGAGGCCACATTGGCGGCCACCACGGCGACAAGCACCGCGGGCGCATCAGAATACGAGTTCCAGGTGTCCTCAACGGCCGCAGCGATCATGCGGGATCCGAGACCGCGACCGCGCAGCGCTGGGTCCGCGATGAGGTAGTCAAGCTCGACGGCGCCGACTGGCACCTCGATAACTGCCGAGAATTCCGTGAGATCCTGGGGGTAGTCGCAAATCGCCGAGCGCTGCAGCAGGCCGATTGGCCGGCCGTTGAGGAGAACGAGGAGGTCTTCCCCCGGCTCCTCGCCTCGCGTACTCGCGCCGAAGTCGCGCTCGACCGCCTCAAGGGTTGTCTCAAGATTCCACCACCGGGCGACCTGGGGCTCTCGCAACCACTCGGCCAGCATGGGAAGGTCCCCGGCAATCAACGGCCGCCACGACAAGAAACCATCGCTAATTCTCTCCACCGTCACAGCGTAGATCCCGGAAGGGAATCGTCCTACGCGATGGTCTGACACTAGCCCAGCCCGGACAAATGGTGATCCGGAACATCCGCGGAACGACCTCCGCTGCCGCCGCCACCATTCGTGCAGTCGGCGCAGGTCAGCGCCAAGGTTCGTGCGATCACGCGGGCGGCCTCCGGAGCCGCTGCCCTACCGCGCCACAATGGCTATGCAACTCTCGGAACGTGCTAGCTACGCGGTGCGTGCATTGATCGAGCTTGCGGCCTCGGACGGGGCTCTGGTCCCGGCCCAGCAACTGGCCACCGAGCAGGCCATGCCCGGCAAGTCACTCGAAGCAGTGATGACCGCGCTACGACGCGCCGGGCTGGTGCTTAGCCAGCGTGGCCCAGACGGCGGATTCAGCCTGGCTAAGCCCGCTGACGAGATATCGCTGGCGGAGATCGTCGATGTCCTCCGCACGTTCTAGCGGAACGCGTCCGAGGCGCCCCTGGGCGGGCCACAAACGGGCCACAAGCCACGGCCCAAGACGGCGACTAGCGGTCACTTACGGGCGCCCACTGCAATATGGGCTGGACGTCAACGACCTGGCCAGCCTTGGTAACGGCATCACCGATCTTCCAAGCCTCTGATATCCCTGCGGGACGCCCGTTCCGGGCGGAAAATCGGGGGTGACCGCTGCCCGCTGACGCCGCCACCAGCCTGATCGTCGAGGTCGTTTCCAAGCCGGGCGCTGGGAGCCAGTTCACGGGCCGTTCAGTGTTGCTTCGAGCACGAGGATTAGATTTCTCCAGCTGTGCCCATGGCTCCTGCGGGCGGCGGTCTTCCCCTACGGCGCGAGGAGGCCAGGTGCTCACCCAGACCCAGGACAACGAGGAGATCTGCGCTTCCCGAGCTGATAATGCAGGCTCGATCCCGTCACTCGCTCGAGGGTGACATATCCCTAGTGGCTAACGCCCGGCCGTCAGGTCAGGTCAGGCGCGGGCCGGGCCGGTGGCCGGGGCCGGGCCCGGGCACCGAGCACGATCAGCGTTATCGCTATCAGGATGAGCACAATGCCGCCGATGAGCAGGCCGATACCGATCGCGAACAGGTGCGGGATGGTCAGGCTCAGCCCCCCGGCGAAGGCCACCGGTGCGGCAGCGTTGGTGTTCATCACGACCACCCGGTAGGAGCCGGAGGTGACAGTCCACGTCAGGGTGGGATGGTTTCCACTCGCCTTGGCCACCCAGAACGACTGAGATCCCGGCGAGGGTGGTGTGGCGGTGCCGGCGTGGCGGGCCAGCGTCAGGTGAAACGGCGTGACAGACACGTCGGTGGCCACGTCGTAGCTGACCCCGCTCAGGAAGCGGTCTACCGCGCTCGCCGGGCCGATGCCCAGGAAAAGATGCTGCCCGGCGCCGGTCGGTGTGGCCGTGATACGCAGCCGGACGTTGCCGAAGGTGGTCTGCGCGCCGGATGCGCCCTGAATCGAGTCAGCCGGTGACACCAGGGCGCGGGTCGGCGTCAACACGTGCTGCACGCCCGAACTCAAGGTGTTATTCGACCCGAACAACGCCATCAGCGCGCCGCCAGCGATCGCGGCCAGCGCGCCGATGACCAGCAGCACGCCGCCGAGCACGAACAGCACAACTCGTTTGGCCATGGCACCTCCCCCGGGTGCAGCTCAAACAACAACACACAGTAGCGAAGCGGACCAAAGGCCGAGAAATCGTCAAGAGTTGTGGACGGCGTGTCCTGATTGATCACGCGGCGACCTTGTTCTCGGCCTCGTCTGGCCGCTCGATGAGCACTCCTTTCTCGAACGTGGCACCGGCCCGGACGAGGGCGACCAGGTGTGGGCCGTTGACGTAGCGCCAGCGCTCGCTGGCGGCCTCGATGAGCTTGAACACCATCGCCAGCCCGGCGGCCCGGCTGCCCGGCCCCTTGGTGACCTTGGTCCGAAGCCGACCGTCGCGAGGTCGACTCGATCGGGTTAGACGTCTTGAGGTGGATCCAGTGCTCGGCGGGCATGTCGAAGAACGCGAGCAGCTGCTCCTGGTCACCGGTGATCTTGGCGACGGCCTTGGGGTACTTGGCCTGGTAGGCGGCGGCGAAATCCTTGATCGCCTTCTCGGCGTGCTCGCGGTCTTCGGCGTCGCGGATCTGCGCCAGCGCCTTGCGGGCCGCGGGCTGGGCCGATTTCGGCAGGCAATCGAGGACGTTGACCACCTTGTGCTGCCAGCAGCGGCCATGCGGGTCTCGGGAACACCTCGGCCAGCGCGGCCCAGAACCCCAGCGCGCCGTCCCCGACCGCCAGCACTGGGGCGCGCATGCCCCGCCGCCGGGCATCGCGCAGCAGCCCGGCCCAGGACTCGGTGGACTCCCGGTGGCCGTCAGCGAGGGCGACCAGTTCCTTCTTCCCGTCGGCGCGCACCCCGATGACCACCAGCGTGCACACCCGGTCCTGATCAAGCCGCACCCCGAAGTGCAGCCCGTCGGCCCAGCAGTACACATAGTCCGCGCCGGACAGGTCCTTCTCGCACCAGCGCCGGTACTCCTCCTGCCACGCCTCGGTCAGCCGGTAATCGCCACGCCGACAGCCCCGCTCCCGAGCCAAGGAACTGCTCCAGCGCCGCACGAAGTCCTTGGACGACAGCCCGTGCAGGTAGGGAGGGCAGCACCTCGGTGATCTTCGGCTCTTACGCACCACGCGGCAAGATCGCCGAGGAGAACCGCGTCCGCTCGCCGTGGCCTCGGTGCGCTTGTCGTTCACCCGCCCGGTCACCTCGATCGCGCCCGCCACCGTGGTGACCTGCCGCGGCCGCGCGTGCCCTTGCGCACCACCAGCCGCCGCCCCTCTCGTCCCGCTCGGCCCGTGCGCGGCGATATAGGCGGCGACCTCATCCTCCAGCGCGGCGGCCAGCATCCGCCGCGCCCCCTCCCGCACATCTCATCCAGGCTCGCGGCCAGATCCTCGCGCACGGCCTCGTCAGCACTACCTTCAGCTCGGCGTCCTTCCCGCCAGCGCTGGCACGCCGGCTTCCTTCCTGTTGATCACTTGGAAGTACGCCGCGCCCTCGTTCAGGTCCCGCATCCACAACTTCGTGTCATATCTCCAAAGGCCGCGGTCACCCGCGGTGCGCCTGGCCCCGGGGGCGCTCTGCTCTGGGCGATCGCTAACACACCGGCCGCCACAGATCAACGACTGAGGCTCGAGCCTGATCATCCCGTGCTACGCCGCAGGCGGACAGCCATGCAACCATGGCGGAACAACAAGGCATTTAGCAAGACCGCATGGAGTACATTCACCGAGGTCAGAGGCGTGCGGATAGGGAGCACGCCGTCTCTTCTGTAAAACCGCTCCTGACACGCGACGGTTCCGCCGGACTGCTGCGGCACCACCGGTCTGTGGGCGGGCGTGGGTATCGATTCTGCGCGGCGTCGTGTTCCCACGCACTAACGGCACCGACTCGGGTGAGCAGCGCGAGAGGGAGATGAGCAAAGCCGCAGATATCTCTCACTCCTACGTCCGCACTCTGCGCGACAGCGGCCTGGCCGGGTCTATGGGCAGGGCCGGGGCCTGCGGCGGCAACGCGGCCATGGAATCGGTCTTCGCCCTGCTGCAAAAGAACGTCCTGGACCGTCAGCGCTGGGAGAGCCGCGACCAACTGCGCCTGGCCATCATCACCTGGATCGAGCGCACCTACTACCGGCGGCGCCGCCAGCACCGCCTCGGCAAGCTAACCCCCGTCGAATACGAGATGCTCTACACCAAGGCCGCAATCGCGGCCTGACCCACCCACCCGGTGAGTCAACTCAAGCCAGGGCAGAGGCGCAGCAGCGGAGAGGGACTGTTCAGGGCTGGTCCTTGATGCCGACTCCGCACAGGTGCCATCCGACCCCGCGATCGTCGGCGGGCGGCTCGGGGGAGGTCAGCACAGGTTCGCTGTCGTCATCGGGATCCCGGTTGTTGCGGAGAGGGTTGTCCAGGTCGGGTCGCCACTGTGCGGGGGCTACCAAGCCCGGCTCAACCAGCGTGAACCCGTCGAAGAATCGTGTAATGGCGGTGCGATCACGCGAGATGAGCGGCGTGTCCCAGTGCAATTCCTGGGAAGTGTGGAAAAGCCCAGCGGCCGCTTCGGGGTGGGCTTCGCCGGTCATGTGGCTCAGGGCCAGGTAGCTGCCTGGCGCCACCGCGTCCCGGAACTGCCCGACGACCCCCCATGGGTCTTCCTGGTCCCACAGGCAGTGCAGGACACACATGAACATGATCGCGACCGGCTGGCGGAAGTCGAACAGGTCCCGTACCTGCGTGTCGCTGAGCACCTGTTTCGGTTCGCGCAGATCCGCTCTGAGCGTGACGACGTTGGGGCCAGCCATCAGCGCGGCGGCATGGGTCGAGACCAGCGGATCCTTATCCACATAGACGATGCGCGCCTCGGGCGCCACCCGGTGGGCGATCTGGTGGGTGTTGGCCATATTCGGCAGGCCCGAGCCAAGGTCGAGGAACTGGCGGACGCCCTGACCGAGCATGTGGTCAACCATCCGCTGCAGCAGATGGCGGCTCTCAACGGCAGTCTCAGCACCGGCTGGAACACCCAGCTCCCGCACCATCGCATTGGCCGCTTCGGACGCTTCCCGATCAACCGCGAAGTTGTCTTTGCCGCCGAGCTGATAGTTCCAGATGCGAGCGGTGTTGGGGTAACGAGCCCCGATCGGATCTTCGGGGTCCGGTCCGGAGGCCGCCGGAGGTTCGGCAGACATCAGGCATCTTCCTCCGTGCGTCAAAGGGGGGCACCTTCGATGATAGGGGGAATCGGGGAGCTGGGGGCCGGGACCAGGAGGACACCCTGACACCGTCTCGATCTTGCTAACGCCGTGCTAATGGCAGCTGTGGAAACGTGGGGTTGATGCTGGACACCAGAGGAGATCGGGACGCCGTCTGATCCGGTCAGGCGGCTTGTGGTGGACTTATCTGGACCCGCCAAGCCTCCTGAAAAGCGGAAGGTCGGCGGTTCGACCCCGCCCCTGACCACGACCTCTGACCAGGCGATACCCCTGGCCGAAGATCCTTTAGAGTCGGCCTCATGTGTTGCCAGTCTCATTCGACGCCAACGGGAACACGTTGAGCCGGTCGGGGATGTCCCGCGCAGCCGGTGGTGACGTGGGCGTAGCGCTTGACTACGGCGGCGTTAGACCAGCCCATGACGTTCATCACAGCTCGTTCCGGGATGCCCAGCAGCAGCAGAGTCGTGACCGCCGTGTGAGAACGGGCTTGCCGGTCGGCTCGGAGGCAGCACGCCGAAGCGCTGGGTCAGACGAGGATGGCTCCGCCGGCCACGAGCGCGGCGATCGTCCCTATCAACCACAGGAAGCACCATGCCGAGGGCCAGAGGAAAGTCATCCCGGCGAGGATCTTTGCATCCGCCACATCTTTCGGCTTCTTCGCAACGCCAAGCGCCCGTTTGGGAGCAGACAGGAGCAGGAACCAAGTCAGACCATAGGCAAGGGCGGTCTCGACCCCGACCGTTGTGTAGCGCAGGACGAGATAGAGCGGCACGCCACAGGCGAGTACCACGATTCCGCCGAAGAGATTGCGGACCAGCAGCACCATGACCGCAAGCAGCAGACCGCCCAGCCATAGGACCGCGACGATGCGGCCGATGGAGATCAGCCACGCCGCCAAGAGCCCGGCAGCGCTCGCCCCGACGTAGCCGACGAATGCGGCAACGCCGTACCCGAAACCGGTCGCCGGCAGAATATCCGTGGCACCGCCACCGTTCGGATTTATCGTTACGCTGCTGATCTTGTGGCCGGTGACGACCCCGACCATTGCATGCGCGGCCTCGTGCACGAGGGTCTCAGCATGGATCGTGATCTTCCAGAGTGCCGGGCCGAGCACCGCGATGAACACCAATATGCCGATAAACAGCGTGACCGGTGGGGGCAGCTGGATCTGAGTCTCTCCGAGTCGACTCAGCATGGTGTCCAAGCCACGGGGGATCGCCACCTGCCGCTCCGCTCACTTGGCCTCCCGGGGTAGGCCGCCCTTACCTGTAGCGCGCAATACTGGTCTGCTGTCCCAAAAGAGCTCTACCGCCACGCATTATCCCCGTTTGGTCACGGCTCGAACCAGCATGTGCCGTGCTGGATTCCCGTCGATCTAGGACGCTCACGCGGGCCAAGTGGCAGCGAATCGCCGAGACGGCACCCTGGATCGGGCAAGGCCGGAGCGCTGACCACAATCCTGACCAAAACAAGCTCCGATTTCAAATATTGTTCGATCATCACGGTGCGTGGAACCGGCGTTGAGCTGGCCGTTAAGTTGCGCATGACCGACTGCAGCCCGATGTTCGCCAACACCGCATACCGCCTCACAGCGGTCGATCAATAGGAGCTACTCAAGTCCGGGGACGCGACCAGAGCCCTCCCGCTGGCTACCATTCTTGGATTATCAAGTTTCGGCCTCATTCACGACCATCATCAATTCGCCGGGTTGCAATTTTGGTTGCAGTTCACCGCCATCCGGCCCAGTTCAGCCGAGTACGCGCCTCCTGGCTGACCTGCGGCACGAACGGTCGTGAACCGGTTGAACTCGCCCCACTCAAGCTTTTAATCCGTCGCTTCGGGGTTCGAGCCCCTGGGGCCCCACCAGCCCCACCAGTTGGTTCCCAGGTCAGGGAGTACCGCGGAGCGGTGCTGCGCTAGTGGCCCTGGCGCCTCAGCCGGGCTTGGACGCGACGAGAAGGAACCGGTGCCCGCTGGCCACGACCGGCCAGGCGCTGGCGTCCTCGTATAGGGCGCGGAGGCGGTCCCGGTATTTCTCGAGGCTGTACCCCGGGATTGACCAGCTGACGGCCCTCAGGTAGAAGACAACCGCCGCGATGTCGTCGAAGCGGATGCGCTGGTCGGCCCTAGTAGCTTCCTCGATCACTAGTCCCGCTTCGGTGACCTGTTGCTCGGCCAACCCGATCCAGCTGTCCGGCTCCTCCGGCGTCTCGATTCCAAGTATCTGGGCTAGGTCGTCGTTGTCGTGGTAATCGACCTGCTGGGTCGCGAAGGTGCCGCCCGGCGCGAGAACGCGGCTGACCTCGAGAGCAAGGAATGACTCGTGCCGGTTGCATATCAGATCCAACGACCCGTCGCGGAACGGCAGGCGACCGCCGTCGTTAGCCCCGTTCTGATCCATGTTGTCGCGAGCTGCCTCGTCCTGGATCACGGGGATGCCGAGCGGCAGCAGGCGCCGTCCGGCCACCGGCACATTGGGCGGCCATGCCTCGGTCGCAACGGTGCGCGGCGCGCGGTCCGGAAGCCCGGATAGGGCCTCGCCGCCGCCCGTGCCCATGTCCAGCATCGTCCGGGCGCTGCGGGCCAGGGCCGCGACGCGGACGCTGTAGTCCCACGGCAGCGGCTCGGTCCAGGAGTGGCGGTCCAGCCAGGAGAAATCCCAGCCGGAGAACGGTGCGGTCAGCGCCTCGGTCACGAGTTCGTCAAAGCCTGCCACCGTCCCAGCCTGCCAGAACACCAACTAAGCGGCTATAGGTGAGCTTGGCGGAAAGATTTAGGACGCCCCCGGCCATAAAGCTCACAGAGTGGCCTCTACCGGCGAGGAGCCGCTGAAAGCAACGGTGACAGCAACCGCGGCGTGCGTTCAGTAATTGTCTATGCAGCCGACCTGGATCAGCGTTAGCTTCGGCGACCAGCGTCGAGCGTTGGCCGGAGCCGGGGATCGCTGTGAGTTCGCATCCGACGCTTTCCGTCACAGTAGTTGACCGGGGTTTGGGCCGTCAGGCGGCCAGGTCCGGCCGCCCCGCAGTACAAGCTTGACGATCCCTTGACCATCACGTTGAGAAAGCTTTAGATGGGCAGTATCTGGTTCGGGGGGTCAGGATGCTGGACACTTCAGTCTTTTACCGTTTGACGAATAATTTTCTGGGCCCGGGCCAGTCCCTCGACGTGGTTCCCGACGGCAGCGGCCTGCTCAAGATGGAAGTTAGCGGTGATCCCAGCGGGCAACTCTGGCGCCTCGTCGCCCGTAGCAGCGGAAAATATGCTCTCCAGACGGCCTACCTCGGTGACTGCTTCTCGCTCGATGTCATCAACGACGGGACCAATACCACGCCCTGCCTGGCGTCGACCGGGGATTTCACCGGTCAGCTGTGGACGCTGACGCCGTGGATCGATGGGACCTACCGGCTGACCAGCGACTTCACCGGGCCAGACGTATCCCTCGACACCTACGGCGACACTCACGAGCCCTACCTCAACACCGGCGATCACACCGGCCAGCACTGGACGCTGACCAAAGTAGGCCCGGTTACCGGTACCGTTCCCATTCCCGCCCTCGCCCCCAAAGGGGCCGTGGAACAGACCGAAGGACCTACCGACTTCACCCGTTTTGCACGGCCGCGGGGAGTCGTGAAGGCCGTGATGATGTTCGTGG
Organism: uncultured Actinomycetes bacterium; assembly: GCA_963758575.1. Classification (GTDB taxonomy): domain Bacteria; phylum Actinomycetota; class Actinomycetes; order Streptosporangiales; family Streptosporangiaceae; genus RYN-230. The sequence goes on along the minus strand of CAVWWE010000046.1, from coordinate 657,231 downwards.
ACTTCCCGGACGCGCCTGCCGGATCGGCGTCCGCGGCCGCCGTCGCCGATCATCTCCTTGGCGGCGGACAGGCGCAGCAGCTATACCATGACCAGTCATACGGTCGGCTTACGGTGGACGTGACGGTGCGCTCGGACCTGGGCTGGCGGCGAATGCCGGAGCATTCCACCGGCTATGACTTCGGGGATTTCAAGTCCCAGCGGTCATATATCAGCGCCGCGGCTGGCCTGTTCCACCCAGCGGAGATTAGGTTCTCCGACTACCAGATGGTGTTTGTCGTGGCGGCGGATACGCCCAATCTCCCGCTGTCGCCAGCCTTCACCCCGCTCGTCGGCGACGAAGCCTCCTCCCCAAGTGGCAAGATCCGGCTGGCGGTCACCTTGGGTCACGACAGCTACAGCAATCGCTACATCAACCTGGTGCACGAGATCGGCCATCTGTTCGGGCTCCCTGATCTGTATCCCACCGACGGCGGCGGAACCTGGAACTCTAACCTCGGGCTTTCGCCAATGATCGGCGGTCGCGTCCCAACCCCGGTGTAAATGACGACGGGCGTAGGTTCCTTCAAGAGCTACCAACTCAGCGAAGGAAGGACTACGCCCGTGCCGAATCGAGTATCTCCTACTGACCGGATCCGTGCCGAGATCGACGCCTTGTTCGACGGATCGCGTGAGCTTGGTGAGGTGATCGAGGATGTTGCCCGGCTGGGTGCCCGGCTGATCATCCAGACCGCGGTGGAAGCCGAGGTGGAGGTGTTCCTGGGCCGGGCCCGCTACCAGCGCTCGGCTGCCGCGGAGGATGCCCGGCCGGGGATGCGCAACGGTTACTGCCCTGCGACGGTCAAGACCACCGCCGGGCCGGTGACCGTGGCCCGGCCGAAGCTGCGCGGCACTACCGAGCGGTTCGCGTCAGCGCTGTTCGGCAGGTCGGTCACCAGGTCGAATGCCCTGGAGTCGCTGGTGATCGCGGGGTTCGTGCGGGGGCTATCGGTCCGTGACGTGGAGAACACCCTCGCCGACGCCCTGGGCGCCGAGGCGGCGCTGAGCAAGTTGACGGTCTCGCGTATCTGCCAGGCAATCGGCGATGAATTCACCGCCTGGTCGGGCAGGCGCCTGGACGGCCTGCAACTGGACTACCTGTTCCTGGACGCCTCCATGTTCCGGATGCATCCCGGTGCCCGGGCCGAGCCGGTGCTGGCGGCGTGGGGCATCACCACCGACGGCAAGCCGGTGTTCGTCGCGCTCGCCGCCGGCGGCAGCGAGTCCACCGACGCCTGGGCCGGCTTCCTGGATGAGCTGCGCGGCCGGGGGCTGCGCCCGCCGCTGCTGGTCATCTCCGACGGCGCCGCCGGGCTGATCAACGCCGCCGAGAGCGTGCTGGCCCGGTCTCTGCGCCAGAAATGCCTGATCCACCGGGCCCGCAACGTCCTCGCGAAGGTCCCCGCCGCCGCCCAGGACCAGGTCCGGGACGCCTACTGGGCGATCTTCGACACCGATGCCCTCACCGCCGCTGGCACCGGACCCGGGCACAAGCTCGTCACCGCAGTGCAGGCCCGCATCGACGCCTTCGCCGAGCGATACGGCAAGCTCTACCCATCGGCCGTCAAGTGCCTGCTCACCGACCGCGGGCAACTCACCAGCTACCTGCGGTTCCCGACCGAGCACCACAAGCGGATCCGGCACTCCAACTTCATCGAGCGCACCTTCGGCGAGACCCGCCGCCGGGTCAAGGTCATCGGCCGCCTCCCCAGCGAGACCAGCTGCCTCAACCTCGTCTGGGCCGTCCTGGACCGCGCCAGCCGAGGATGGCGCGGCGTCAACACCACCAACACCGGCCTGCGCCTGCTACACGACCTGCGCCGCCAGCTCCTCGACCCGCCCACCCCAATCCGCCGAACCAGCCACCCCGCCGCAGAACCCGAAGAAACTGTCAGCGCCGTCGCCTAACATCCCAGCGAAGGAGCCGAGCCCACGTCATTTACACCGCTCCTGGGACGCCACCATGATCGGCTGACCTTGATCGTTTACATATAAAAAGTGCCTTGGCCTGGGAGGATAGGGCTTGTCGATGGTCCTGTCCGCGCCGAGCCGAAGGCACTTTCCAGGTGAACAATACCGTGCGCCACCCCAAGATCACCGTGTCCGCTGACGGCCGGGGCCTGGTGTCCCAGGCCGGGGCATTACTGCTGGCCGAAGCCGCCCGGGTCACCGGCCTGGGTGAGGGCCTCTGGGCGGGGCTGGCCCGGTGGCGGGCGCCGCGGGCGGTGCATGACCCGGGGAAGATCATTACTGACTTGGTCATGACGCTGGCACTGGGCGGGGACTGCCTGGCTGATATCGCGGTACTGCGCTCCCAGCCGGAACTGGCCGGCCCGGTGGCCTCCGACCCGGTGGTCTCCCGGCTGATCTCGGCGCTGGCCGCGGACGCGCCGCGGGCGCTGCGGGCGATCCGCAAAGCACGCGCCGCGGCCCGGGAGCGGGCCTGGGCGCTGGCCGGTGAGCGGGCGCCGGGCGCGGACGGGTCGCTGATCCCGGTGGACATCGACGCGACGATCGTGATCGCACATTCAGAGAAGGAAAAGGCCGCCCCGACGTGGAAGAAAACCTATGGGCACCATCCCCTGGCGGCGTTCGCTGACCATGGCGCCGCAGCGGCCGGGGAAGCGCTCACCGTCATGCTCCGGCCGGGCAACGCCGGCTCGAACACCGCCAGTGAGCACATCCAGGTGACCGGCCTGGCTCTGGCGCAGCTGCCCCGCCGAGCGCGGCGGCGGGTGCTGATCCGCACCGATTCCGGCGGCGGCACCCACGACTTCCTGGCCTGGCTGACCAGCCCCGGCCGCCGCCTGCACTACTCCGTGGGCATGACCATCACCGAGGACATGCACCAGGCCATCCTGGCCATCCCCGACCGGGTCTGGGAACCCGCCTATGACGCCGGCGGCCAGGTCCGGCCGGGCGCGTGGGTCGCCGAGCTGACCGGCCTGCTGGACCTGCCGTCCTGGCCGCCCGGGATGCGGGTAATTGTCCGCAAGGAACGCCCGCACCCCGGCGCGCAGCTGCGGTTCACCGACATCGGCGGGCACCGCGTCACCGCCTTCGCCACCGACGCCACCACCGGGCAGCTCGCTGACCTGGAACTGCGCCACCGCCGCCGCGCCCGGTGCGAGGACCGGATCCGGTGCGCCAAAGACACCGGGCTGCGCAACCTGCCCCTGCACGGGTTTGACCAGAACCAGATCTGGTGCGAACTGGTCGCCATGGCCTGCGAACTCACCGCCTGGATGCAGATGCTCGCCCTCGACGGCCCCGCCCGCGCCTGGGAACCCAAACGGCTGCGGCTGCGCCTGTTCACCGCCGCTGGACGCCTCATCCGCAGCGGCCGGCGGACGCGGCTGCGCCTCGCCGCCAGCTGGCCCTGGGCCAGCCACATCACCATCGCGATCAGCCGCCTGCAAGCCCTCGCCCCCGGCTGACCAGCACCACAACGCTCCCACGCCAGAAAGGACAACCCCAGGGCCCATGGAACCCCGCCCACCCGGCGCGACAGCCGGGCCACCAGGCATGGCCGGACGCTGAAAAACGGCGACCCCCCACCGCCTCAGGCGGTCACATCAAGATCACGAAAGATCGAGGCTAAGACCGGCTGCTGGCCGATCATGTCCGACATCTTTCATTCGGTCAGCTTCCTGGGCTGGCATCGCCACAAGAACGGATGGCTGCCGGCGGCCAGGGCGACTTACATCAAAGAGGCCACGCCGGGCTGGTACGCCACCGTCAGCCCGCTGTCAGGTTCCTGTGGCCTGTCCCTAATCGTGCTCCCAGTCGATGACGTCAACCACCCCTCTAGGGTCTTCGTCATCGAACTGGCCCAGCCAGTGCTGGGAACCAACGACCAATACTGGGGCGATGGGGTGCTTGTCTATACGGTTGACGCGACCATCAAGTCAGGGGCGTCGCCCGTGATTGTGATCCCTAGGCAAGTGAGTGACAGCGACTACTACGGGCATCTGTACCAGGCGCCGTACGGCGTCGGTGACGTCGCGCGTACACGGGGCCCCGGGTCGGTTGCGCTGAAAGTGACGGTCTTGCAGAAGTTCGGCTCCTCCTACAACGTCAAGATCGAATACCAGCGGTAGCGACGGCAAATGATGAGTGTGGCCCGTCCGAAGCGATACCCCACATCGGTGACAAAACGTCCGGCATGTCAGCGCGGCAGATGGCGAGGTGCCAACTATCCTCCTGAAAGGGCCATGTGAGGTCTCGGTCGTGGACGCTGGGGGACTGAAGGGTCGCCGTGAGGCGGCTGGGTGCTAGCCTCGGGCTTTCGCCAATGATCGGCTGACCTTGATCGTTTACATATAAAAAGTGCCTTGGCCTGGGAGGATAGGGCTTGTCGATGGTCCTGTCCGCGCCGAGCCGAAGGCACTTTCCAGGTGAACAATACCGTGCGCCACCCCAAGATCACCGTGTCCGCTGACGGCCGGGGCCTGGTGTCCCAGGCCGGGGCATTACTGCTGGCCGAAGCCGCCCGGGTCACCGGCCTGGGTGAGGGCCTCTGGGCGGGGCTGGCCCGGTGGCGGGCGCCGCGGGCGGTGCATGACCCGGGGAAGATCATTACTGACTTGGTCATGACGCTGGCACTGGGCGGGGACTGCCTGGCTGATATCGCGGTACTGCGCTCCCAGCCGGAACTGGCCTGGCCCGGTGGCCTCCGACCCCGTGGTCTCCCGGCTGATCTCGGCGCTGGCCGCGGACGCGCCGCGGGCGCTGCGGGCGATCCGCAAAGCACGCGCCGCGGCCCGGGAGCGGGCCTGGGCGCTGGCCGGTGAGCGGGCGCCGGGCGCGGACGGGTCGCTGATCCCGGTGGACATCGACGCGACGATCGTGATCGCACATTCAGAGAAGGAAAAGGCCGCCCCGACGTGGAAGAAAACCTATGGGCACCATCCCCTGGCGGCGTTCGCTGACCATGGCGCCGCAGCGGCCGGGGAAGCGCTCACCGTCATGCTCCGGCCGGGCAACGCCGGCTCGAACACCGCCAGTGAGCACATCCAGGTGACCGGCCTGGCTCTGGCGCAGCTGCCCCGCCGAGCGCGGCGGCGGGTGCTGATCCGCACCGATTCCGGCGGCGGCACCCACGACTTCCTGGCCTGGCTGACCAGCCCCGGCCGCCGCCTGCACTACTCCGTGGGCATGACCATCACCGAGGACATGCACCAGGCCATCCTGGCCATCCCCGACCGGGTCTGGGAACCCGCCTATGACGCCGGCGGCCAGGTCCGGCCGGGCGCGTGGGTCGCCGAGCTGACCGGCCTGCTGGACCTGCCGTCCTGGCCGCCCGGGATGCGGGTAATCGTCCGCAAGGAACGCCCGCACCCCGGCGCGCAGCTGCGGTTCACCGACATCGGCGGGCACCGCGTCACCTGCTTCGCCACCGACGCCACCACCGGGCAGCTCGCTGACCTGGAACTGCGCCACCGCCGCCGCGCCCGGTGCGAGGACCGGATCCGGTGCGCCAAAGACACCGGGCTGCGCAACCTGCCCCTGCACGGGTTTGACCAGAACCAGATCTGGTGCGAACTGGTCGCCATGGCCTGCGAACTCACCGCCTGGATGCAGATGCTCGCCCTCGACGGCCCCGCCCGCGCCTGGGAACCCAAACGGCTGCGGCTGCGCCTGTTCACCGCCGCTGGACGCCTCATCCGCAGCGGCCGGCGGACGCGGCTGCGCCTCGCCGCCAGCTGGCCCTGGGCCAGCCACATCACCATCGCGATCAGCCGCCTGCAAGCCCTCGCCCCCGGCTTACCAGCACCACAACGCTCCCACGCCAGAAAGGACAACCCCAGGGCCCATGGAACCCCGCCCACCCGGCGCGACAGCCGGGCCACCAGGCATGGCCGGACGCTGAAAAACGGCGACCCCCCACCGCCTCAGGCGGTCACATCAAGATCACGAAAGATCGAGGCTAGCCGGTGGCTCCAACATGCAGCAGTTTCCGCGTCCGCGGTGGGGGTGAGCTGGGTGTCTTGGAGGGCCACCAGCGGGGGCCGCACGTACTCGGGGGCGGCCGCCTATCTACGGATCCTTTTCAGTTGGGTCGGGCTTTTCATCGCGCTCTACATTCTGATCGGTGTCTTCTTCAACACAGCACCACCGCATTTGCCGAAGGCGGGATTCAGTCTGGCCGCGGTCCACAGCTGGGTTCAGTACTTGGCCTCAGTCTTCTTCTGGCCGCTAAGTTTCTGGCATCCCACCTTCTCAGTCGGTCAGTGGCCGCGCTGAGACACGCGGCGCTGATCAGCTAAGCCCGGGGAGACTCCCGGTACCGGCGTGCGTGCCTCTATGGTGGACCGATGGCATCGGTCAAGCAGTTCCAGGTCGCCTTCGACTGCGCAGAACCTGAGCGCGTCGCTCGTTTCTGGTGCGAGGTGCTGGGGTACGTCGTGCCGCCGCCACCGGAGGGGTTTGCTACTTGGGGCGATTACGATCGCTCGCTGCCGCCCGAGGATCAGGGTTCATGGTTCGCGTGCATCGATCCCTCAGGTGTGGGCCCGCGGCTGTATTTCCAGCGCGTTCCCGAAGGCAAGGTCGTCAAGAACCGGGTGCATCTCGACGTGCGGGTGGGCACCGGGCTGGTGGGTGAAGAGCGCCTGGCCACGCTTGAGGCCGAATGCGCACGGCTGGTCGCGCTCGGCGCGGTACACGTGCGAACACTGTTGGCTGATGAGGACAACGAGTCGTGCATCCTGATGCAGGACATCGAGGGCAACGACTTCGATCTCGACTGATTGCCCGTCGCATGGTGGTTCTCGCGTGAGCGCGCCGGTAGAGATCCCGGCGGACATCGTCGAGCGGATCCGCACGATATGCCTGGCACTGCCCGAGGTGACGGTGCGAGTCGACGAGTCCCTAACAACGGCAAGATCGACGGCGCATTCGTTCGACATCCGCCGGAGGTCGTTCTGTTTGCTCGTGGCATGGGTGGACCCGGCTGGCCAGCCTGTTCCGCTGCTCGTGCTGCGTGCCGACCCAGGCGAACGCGAGGTGTTGCTGGCCATTGGCCACCCGTTCTTCCCCTCGCGAGCTGGACGTGATCGCATCGGGATGGTGCTCACCGACGACACGGACTGGGCGGAGATCCGTGAGCTCGTGATCGAGAGCTACCGGATCCTCGCGCCGAAGAAGCTCGTCGCACTGCTCGACTAGCACGCCTGCCGATCGTGGCCAGGACTCGGCGGCGCTGTCAGCTTCGTAACGGTCCCGGAACGGTACCCACGTAGGGTTGGCTCGTTTCGTTCCGCTCGGGGAGGGGGCGGCATCGCGGTGCCTGCGGACGTATGGTCCCGGCGGGTGGCGCCGGCCGTGGCTGTCGCATTCGGTCTGGTCACGCTCGCGGTCGGCCTGGCCAGTGTGCCGCTTGATGACATGGCCCGGCAGCCAGGGCCGAAGGGTCCGGTCAATTTGGCCTTCATCGCAGCGGTCATGGTGCCCGCGGTGGCGGTGGGCACCTTGCTGGCGGCCCGCAGGCCGCGCAATCCCATCGGCTGGCTGCTGCTGGCAATTTTCCTGCTTGCCGTGGCCCCCGCGGGCGACTACGCGATCATCGACTACCGGATGCACCACGGGACGCTGCCGCTCGGCTCGGTCGCGGTCGTGCTCTCGACCAGCTTCCCGCTCTGGCTGGTCCTGATCGCGATCATGCTGTGGGTGTTTCCGGACGGACTGCTGCCGGCCTGCCGGTGGCGTCCGGTGGCGGTGATCCTGGTGACCGCCGGGCTGCTGCTGGCCGTGGCGGCTACGGCCGCGGGCGCCGCCGTCACTGCCGGGCACGCCGTCATCATCGACGCCAGTGGCAACCTGGCCAACAAGACAACCGGCCTGCCCGCGGCCCTCCAGGGCCTTTCGGCCATCGGTGCCCTGGTCAGCCTGCTGGCCTGGCTGGCCGTGCAGGTGCCCAGGTACCGGCGGGCCTCGTACGAGCGGCGCGAGCAGCTCAAATGGCTCTACATCGGCGCCGGCATCTTCGTGGGCTCGCTGTTCCTCGCGGTGTTCACCCCCGGCGGCTCGTCGACCTGGGACCTGGCCGTCAACGACGTCATCAGCCCGATCGGCTTCGCGGTGCTGCCGGTCTGCGTCGGGGTCGCGGTATTCAAATACCAGCTGTACGCGATCGACAGAATCATCAGCCGGGTCATCTCCTATGCCATGGTCAGCGCGGTCCTGGCCGGGGTGTTCGCCGGGCTGGTGCTGCTCACCTCCGAAGTGCTGCCGTTCCGGACCCCGGTGGCGGTGGCCGTGGCCACGCTGGCCGCCGCGGCGCTGTTCAACCCGCTGCGCCGCTGGGTGCAGCGCGCGGTGGACCGCAGGTTCAACCGGTCCCGCTATGACGCCGAGACGGTGATCGCGGAGTTCACCGTCAGGCTGCGCGGCACCGTCGAACTCGACGCGGTACGCGACGACCTGACCGGGGTGGTGCATCAGGCGTTCGAGCCGGCCATGTCACCGTGTGGTTTCCGTCGGGAGCCATCCGCTAGCCGCTTCCGTAGCCAAGATCGGCAACGAGCCGGCGCAGCCGGTCCGGATCGGCGATCGCGTCGATTTCCGTGATCTTGCCGGCCGACACGGTGAACCCCATGACCGCGACCGGCTGCCCGGCCAGCGTTATCAGCACACCGGCGGCCCCGTTCACCAGTACCGGGTGCTTCGGCGCGGCCGGGCTCGCGATGGCCAGCGTCCGGGACGCCACCTCGGCCGCGCCGCGGAGCACCATGGACGCGTCCGGGTGCGCCGTGCCGCCATCGGAGTGCAGCACGACATCGGGGTCGAGGACCGCGATCAGCCCGTCGAAGTCACCGCCGTGCGCCGCGGCGAAGAACGCGTCGACCACCTCCCGCTGCCGGGCCATGTCCCGGTCCGTCGCAGGCACGTCGGCGCCGCGCACCCGGCGCCGGGCCCGGCTGGCCAGCTGCCGCGCGGTGGCCGGGGAACGTCCCACCATCGGGGCGATGTCGTCGAACGGCAGGTCGAACATGTCGTGCAGCACGAATGCCAGCCGCTCGGCGGGGGTCAGCGTTTCCAGCACCACGAGCAGCGCCAGCCCGACCGAGTCAGCCAGCAGCACCTCATCCTCGGGGTTCGTCCCGTCCGCCGGGCTGATGACCGGGTCGGGTACGTGCACGCCGATCGGCTCCTCGCGCCGCGTGTTACGGGCGCGCAGCACGTTCAGGCAGACCCGGGCCACCACCGTGGTCAGCCAGCCGCTCGAGGTTATCGACGCCGCCGGCGTCGGCCCGGCTGAGCCGCAGCCAGGCTTCCTGGACCGCGTCGTCGGCCTCGGCGAACGAGCCGAGCATCCGGTAGGCCACCGCACGCAGCCGGGTCCGGTTCTGCTCGAAGCTCTCCGCCAGCCGGTCCGGCTCGGCCATCCGTCACACCCCCTGGTCGCGGCGGGTCATATAGGTGACACCTCAAACCCGTTCGATGTGACAAGGAAACGATCATGCAGGCACCGTCAGGACACACGACCAGCCCACCGGTGCACGCCCTGCTGGCAGACGGGGCGCTGGCCGGCGATTGGGTCCTCGATCCGGGCCAGTCCAGCGTCCAGCTCAAGAGCCGCGTGCTGGGCGGCCTGATCCGGGTCAACGGCGTCTTCCGCGACGTCAGCGGGAACGGTACCGTCTCGCCAGACGGCCAGGTCAGCGGCACCTTCACCGTGGCCGCGGCGTCCGTCGACACGAAGCAGGCTAAGCGCGACACGCACCTGCGCTCGGCTGACTTCTTCGACAGCCGGCAACCATCCAGACATCACCTTCACCGTGCACGGTATCCGGCCCTCTGGTCAGGATGCCGAGGTGACCGGCGCGCTGACCGTGCGCGACCGGACCCATCCGCTGTCCTTCGCGGCGGCGGCCACCGTCCAGAGCGACAGCGAGATCTGGCTCGACGCCGAGGTGCACATCAACCGGGCCGACTTCGGCCTCACCTGGAACTTCCTGGGCATGGTCTCGATGGACAACACCCTGACCATCCACGCCGTGTTCACCCGCCGGTGAGCCCAGCCAGGGGAGGACCCATGAGCGACCTGCAGGCCGTCGCCGATCGCGTCGAGATCGAGGCGCTGCGCGGCGAGTTCACCGACGCGGTGATGATGCGCGACTACGACCGGGTGGCGTCGCTGTTCACCAAAGACGGCGCGCTGCGGATGCCCAACGTGCCGATGGAGGCAACCGGCCCGGCGGAGATCCGCGCCTTTGGCCGGCGGGCGCTGGCCATGTGGGACTTCTTCGTGCAGACCACCCACCCGGGCACGATCCAGCTGGACGGCGACACCGCCGCCGGCCGGGCCTACCTATGCGAGCTGATCCGGCTACGCAACGGCCACTCGGAGCTGAACTACGCCATCTACCACGACCGCTACCAGCGCACCCCGGATGGCTGGAAGTTCACCGAGCGCGTCTACGAGATCAGGTACCTGGACGAGTCTCCGCTGGCGGGCTCGGCGCCGCCCCCGGTCTGAGCCCGCCGGATCCCCACCCTCGCGGTCAGTACGCGTCTACGTTCCGGGCGTTGTGCGCATCGCTCATCAGCATCCGGATCGTCGCCTCCACCGGATTGGCCTTGCTCCTGCCCCGCTCACCCTTGGCGGCTTCCTTGAACTTCCGCTGGGCGGCCCGGTCGAAATGGCCCGGGATCCACAGTGTGCACTGATGGACCAGCCCGGCCAGCGCCCAGTCCAGCACGTCGGCGGCGCTCCCGGCGGCGATGTACCGGTCCAGCCGGGCGCTGACCTCCTCCTGCCGTGCCCGGTCGAGCAGTTCCACCTCGGTGTACGTGCGCCGCCCGGTTCCCCGCCGGGAATTCACCCGGACCGCGCCCTGGCGGGCCAGCTCGGCCAGCCCTGCGTCGACCGGGCTGTAGCCGGGGTGCCTGGCCATCCAGTCCGTCGGCATGAGCCGCTTGGGCGACGCGGCCAGCGCGGCCAGCGAGGCGTCCAGCAATGGTTCTCCGGTCGGTGCGGCGTCCACGATGGTGACCCACTTGACCCACCGGCCGGTCAGGATCAGCCGCTCCGCCACCGCCAGCTCGATGAGGTCCGCGGCCCGAACCGCGTACCCGACGTACTCAAATTCCCGGACCATCCGCAGATTGCGGTCAATGTTCAGTAACAGGATGTCTAAGCCCAGGGTCATCCGAGCACGGTATCCCGTTACCAGACGGACCCGGGCCGCCAGTCGCAGACCAGTTCGCCGGACAGGTCAACCGGGGTGACCGGCAGCACGTAGATCGCGCCCGCCTTGTCCAGCACGTTCTGGTAGGTATCCTCCGATACTTTGCCGAACGCTCCGTCCAGCAACTCCCGGATCGCCGCCGCGCAGCCGTCGCTGAGATCGGCGGTGTGTGCCGTCCGCAGTTCGAGCACTTGCGTCTCAGCCCTGGCCGGTCTGGTCCAGGAACGCCAGCATCCGGGAGAACAGCAGCTCGGCGGACTGTTCGTCAAATTCATCCGGCAGTGTCCGGTCGGTGAACAGGTGCCCGTTGCCCGGGTAATCGAACTGCTCGTAGCGCGCGCCGGAGGCGCGTACCCCGGCCTCGAACGAGTCCAGTTCCGCCTTGTCCCGGTACGGCAGCCGGTCAGCGGCTTCCAGCACCCCGGCCCGCAGCCCGAGCACGGAATGAAACAGCACGATGTCGCTCATGCGTCATGCCTAACACAGCCCCCCGGCCCGGCCGGCCGAGCCCGAACCACCCACCGGGAGTGATGCGGCACGCGCCACCGTGCGCGACGCTGGCAGCCAGCCGCCGAACCGGCGAGCGGGAGCGTGCTGAGCGGAGGGTCTGGGTGAGCGAGCCGTTCAAGGGCACGATCAACGTGGACATCAGGGACTCAAAACCGGACTGGGCGCCGTTCGAGCCGCCGAAGGCCCCGGACGGGGCACCCAACGTGGTTTACGTCGTCCTGGACGATGTGGGGTTCTCGGCGATGAGCTGCTACGGCGGGCCGATCGAGACGCCGAACATCGACCGGATCGCCGGGGACGGGGTGCGGTTCACCCAGTGGCACACCACCGCGCTGTGCTCGCCGACGCGGTCCTGCCTGCTGACCGGGCGCAACCACACCCGCAACAGCATGGCCTGCATCACCGAGGCGGCCGCCGGGTTCCCCAACGGCAGCGGCACCATCCCACCGGAGAACGGCATGGTGTCGGAGATCCTGGGCGACCGCGGCTGGAACACCTACATCGTGGGCAAGTGGCACCTGTGCCCGACCGACGAAATGAACCTCGCGTCGACCCGGCGGAACTGGCCCACCGGCCGGGGCTTCGAGCGGTTCTACGGGTTCCTCGGCGCGGAGACCAACCAGTGGTATCCCGACCTGGTCTACGACAATCACCCGGTGGATCAGCCCGCGGACCCGGAGCAGGGCTATCACCTCAGCGTGGACCTCACCGACAAGGCGCTGGAGTTCGTCAAGGACGCCAAGGTGATCGCGCCGGACAAGCCGTTCTTCCTGTACTACGCGCTCGGCGCGGCGCATGCCCCGCACCACGTCCCGCGGGACTGGATCGAGCGGTACGCCGGGAAGTTCGACATGGGCTACGAAGCCATGCGCGAGCAGACGCTGGCCCGGCAGAAGGAACTGGGCATCGTCCCGGCCGACACCGAGCTTCCGCCGGTCAACCCCATCGGCTCGCCAGCAGACCCGCACCGGGCCGGACGGCAAGCCGTTCCCGGCGGTGGACTTCACCAAGCCGTGGGACTCGCTGTCCGCGGACGAGAAGCGGCTGTACTGCCGGATGGCCGAGGTGTATGCCGGCTTCCTGTCCCACGCCGACCACCAGTTCGGCCGGCTGCTGGACTACCTGGACGAGTCCGGGCAGCGGGACAACACGCTGATCATCGTGGTCTCCGACAACGGCGCCAGCGGCGAGGGCGGCCCGGACGGGTCGGTGAACGAGAACAAGCTGTTCAACGGGATCCCCGACGACCTGCAGGCCAACCTGGCCATGATCGACGAGCTGGGCGGCACGAAGACGTACAACCACTACCCGACCGGCTGGGCCATGGCGTTCAACACGCCGTTCAAGATGTGGAAGCGCTACGAGTTCAACGGCGGTACCAGCGACCCGTGCATCATCGCCTGGCCGTCGAAGCTCAGCCACGGCGGCGAGATCCGGCACCAGTACCACCACGCCGTGGACATCGTGCCGACCATCCTCGACCTGCTTGGCGTCACGCCGCCGGGCGAGATCAAGGGGTACACGCAGAGCCGGTTCGACGGGGTGAGCATGCGGTACAGCTTCGAGGACCCGTCCGCCCCGTCCGCCCGCAGGACCCAGTTCTATTCGATGCTCGGCTCGCGGGCGATCTGGCACGACGGCTGGAAAGCGGTCACCACCCACCCGACGATCAGCGGCTGGAGCCATTTCAACGACGACACCTGGGAGCTGTACCACACCGACGTGGATCGCTCCGAGCTGCACAACCTGGCCGACGAGCAGCCGGACAAGCTCCGTGAGCTGGTCAACCTGTGGTTCGCCGAGGCGGGCGCGAACGGGGCCTTCCCGCTCGATGACCGGACCCCGCTGGAGGTGCTCAACACGCCCCGGCCGCAGCTGGCCAGCCCCCGCGACCGCTACATCTACTACCCCGACACCGCGGACGTCCCGGAGCAGCAGGCCGTCAACGTCCACAACCGCTCCTACACCATCGGCGCCCAGGTCAACATCCCCGCGCCCGGCGCGCAGGGAGTGATCTTCGCGCACGGCGCCCGGTTCGGCGGGCACGCGCTGTATGTCAAGGACAACCGGCTGCACTACGTGTACAACTTCGTCGGCATGGTCGAGCAGAAGGTGGACGCCACCGAGGACGTGCCCACCGGGGAGAACCTGATCCTGTCCGCGTCGTTCGACAAGGACGGCGAGGACCCGCCCGGCGTCGCTACCGGCACCCTGTCCCTCTACTACGGCGACCGGAAGGTCGGCGAGGGCCGGATCAAGAACCAGCCCGGCTACTTCGAACTGGCCGGGGAGGGCCTGTGTGTTGGCCGGGACGGCGGCGCCGCCGTCACCGACGACTATCCGGGCGAGCGGCCCTACCGGTTCACCGGCGGCACCATCAAGCGGGTCGCGATCGACGTCAGCGGCCAGCCCTACCTGGATCTGGAGCGCCAGGCCGAGGCCATGCTGGCCCGCGAGTAAGTGCCAGCCGGTTAACCGCATAATAACCGGTTAGTTTCACGCTTAAGGTTCCGGCCGGGCAATTAATTAAGGCATAGGATTATGCTCAGCTGGCCGAGGTGAGTGTGCGGAATAGCTGGACGGTCTCCATTGTGGGCGACACGTCGAGCTCATCCTGGAGGGCGGCCGCGCAAAGCCGGTACTGCCGGGGCTGCGGCCGGGCCGATCCGGCCGGTCGGGCGGACCACTTCGAACTGCTCCTCCCAGCTGGCCAGGGCGGTGTCGACCAGCTGGCCAAGCTGCTGCGCCGCCTGGCCGAACGAGCGGCTGGCCGCGTCGAGTTCGCTGGCCAGCCAGTTATGGTGCGCGCGCCACATGCGGAGCTGGTGCGCCGCCTCGATTCCGGCGCTGGCCAGTTCGGCGCGCGCATCGATTTGGGCGCGAACCAGTTCGATGGAGCGGCCGGCCCAGTCCCGGTCAGTCGGCTCAGCTCGTTAACCACGGTGGCCAGACGATTAAGCGAGTACGCTATTTGGCGCTCGATTAATGTGGAATTGTCGCGATTGCGGTCCCCGTCCTGATGCTTATCCATCGTCCGGCCCCGAACCAGCGGTCTCGGTGAAGGATCACAGCAGATCCCCGGATTTTAACTACATTCAAGACGCCGCAGAAGCAGTGTCAAGGCAGCTGCGCCATTGTCTTTGCTGCGGGTGAGCACCCGGGCCAGTGCGCTCGCGAGCGCACTGACTGGCTCCGACATGGGGCAATGCGGCCGCGCCTGGCATCGCCGGCCGCTGACTGCGCGAGCACCGTCATGTTCACTGTCCCCAGCATGGGCCACGGAGTGGCCGCCGCGGCTCACCCGGGCCGGATGATTGCCGGGCCAGGCCCATTGCTCAGGGTGATCGGCGCGGGCGGGGCGGCGGCTGGTGGCAGTGCTTCCACTTGCGGCCCGAGCCGCACGGGCAAGGGTCGTTGCGGCCGCGCTGCGCGTCCTCGGCCGCGTAGCGCGCCACCAGCTCGGACGGCGCCCGGTCGGCCTGGAGCAGCGCGCACATGGCGGTCATGGCCGGCCCGATGTGGCCGAAGAACGCCTTATAACTCGAGCACAGATAGTGCAGCCCCGGCTCGCCGTCCGGGGTGGTGGTGAACCGGTCCTTGGGGCAGCCGCCGTGGCAGGCGAACCGGACCTCGCAGTCCAGGCAGTACTGGGGCAGGGTGTCCCGCTTGGCCTGGCCGAACTCCCGCTGCCGGGGTGACGCCACCAGGTCAAGCAGATGGGTCTGCCTGATGTTGCCCAGCCGGTAACCGGGCTCGACATAGTGGTCGCAGGAGTACACGTCGCCGGTGTGCTCCAGGGCCAGCGCGAGTCCGCACGTCTCGGCGTGCACGCACAGCCCCGGCGGCTGCCGGTACCAGTTGGCCAGCGCGACGTCGAACATCTGCACATACACCTCGCCGATGTCCGCCCGGGCCCAGTCCTCGAAGACGTCGATGAGGAACCGGCCAAAGCCATCCGGCGATATGGAGCGTTCGGTAACAGAATCCCCCTGCCGCTCGACGATGGGGATGAACTGGATGAAGCGCGCGGCACACTCGTCGCGGAGGAACGCGTACACCTCCCGGCCCCGGCAGGCGCTGGCCGCGTGCACCGTGACCAGCGCGTTCCACTCGACGCCGTGCCGGCGCAGCAGGTCCAGGCCGGTCATCACCCGGCGGAAACTGCCCTTGCCGCCCTTGTCCACCCGGTAGGCGTCGTGGATCTCCTGCGGCCCGTCGATGGACAGGCCGACCAGGAAGCCGTGCTCGCGGAAGAACTCCGCCCACTCGTCGGTGAGCAGCGTGCCGTTGGTCTGGATGGTGAACGAGATCCGCTGACCAGGCTGCCGGTACTGGCTGGCCAGCTGCACGGAGCGGCGGAAGAAATCCAGCCCCATCATGGTCGGCTCGCCGCCCTGCCAGGCCACCACGACCTCCGGGGCACCCGCGTGCGCCTCGATCAGCTGCCGCAGATACGTCTCCAGCAGGTCGTCCGCCATCCGGAACCGGCTGCCCGGGTACAGCATCTCCTTGGACAGGTAGAAGCAGTAACTGCAGTCCAGGTTGCAGACCGCACCGGTCGGCTTGGCCAGCAGGTGGAACTGCCGTGGCGCCGACGTGGGCAGCAGGGTGGCGTTCACCGCACCAAGCATGAGCCGGGACAGGCCGGCCGCGGCTCACCCGGGCCGGATGATTACCCAGCCTGGCCGGTTGCCTAGGCTGAACTTCGTGGGGGATTCGGCCGGGCCGGCCGTGCTGGTGGTCGGCGCCGGGCCATCGGGGCTCTTTTCGGCCGTGGAGCTGGCGCGCCACGGCGTACCCAGCCGTGTCATCGAGCGGCTGCCACACCCGCACCGGCAGGCCCGGGCCACCGTGCTGCAGCCGGCCACGCTGGAGATCCTGAACCGGGCGGGCCTGCTCGACCAGGTGCTGGCCAGCTCGGTGCACCTCGGTTTCGCCCGGCTCTACGACGCCACGCTGCGCTGCGTCGGCGAGACGCCGTTCGCCGGCACGGAGTGCCGCTGGTCATTCGAGTGCAGTCTGCCACAGTGGCGGACCGAGCAGCTGCTGGCCGGCCGGCTGGCCGAGCTCGGCGGGACCGTACAGCGCGGCGTGTCCGTGGTGTCCCTCACCGAGACCGATGACCACGTGGACGTAGACCTGGAAGACGCAGCCGGGCAGGTGGAGCACGCCCAGGTCCAGTGGGTGATCGGAGCGGGCGGCGCGCACAGCCCAACCCGGCATTCGATGGACGAGGACCTGCCCGGCTCGACCTACCCGGGCACCGCGCTGGTAGCCGAGACAGCCGTACGGTGCGGGCTGCCCCGGGACGGCGGATCGCTGATCGCCACCCCGCAGGGCTATGTGCTGCTGTCGCCGCTGCCTGGCGAGCGCTGGCTCACCGTCGTCGGCGATCTGGATGAGGCCGAGATCGGCGCGCTGACCGGTGCACCAGCCCCGAATGCGGTCACCGCGGCGATCGGCCACCGCATCCCGGGCGACGTCGTCCAGGTCGCCGACGTGGGCTGGTCGTCCATCTTCCGGATGCACCGCCGGATGGCCCCGCACCTGGCCGACCAGCGGCGCTTCCTGCTCGGCGACGCCGGCCACCTGTCCAGCCCGTTCGGCGGTGAAGGGCTGAACTCGGGCCTGCACGACGCGGCCAACCTGGCCTGGAAGCTGGCCCTGGAGCAGCGCGGCCGGGCCCGGCCGGTGCTGCTGGACAGCTTCGCCATCGAGCGCCGGGCCGCCGACCGGCACGTTCTTCAGGTATCCGATCAGATTCACGAGATGGCCCACCACGCGGTCGCTGCGGCCCGGGCCGGCTCGTTCCCGGCACCGCCGGACCCGGGCACGCTGGCGGCGGCAGTCCGGGCCCGCTGCATGCTCGACGTCTCGTACGCCGGCAGTCCGCTCGTCGGTGAGCACGTCCAGCCAGGTGGCCCGCCGCTGCCGGCGCCCGGACCAGGGGAGCGGTACCCGGACCGGGCCGCCATGACCGGGACAGAGCACGTACTGCTCACGTTCGGCCCGTTGCCCGCGCGGGACCTTGATTGGCTGCGACGCCGCTGGGCCGGGGTGCTCACGGTGACCGAGGGCACCGGCGACCCGGGCCGGGCTGGGCTGGCAGTGCAGGGGGCAGGGGAGGCGGGTGGTGGGGCCGTGCTGATCCGGCCGGACGGCTACGTCGGCTTCCGCGCCGTCCCGGCCGACCACGCCGGGCTTACCGCGCTGGACGCCCACCTGGACTCGTATCTCGTCCCGGCGGCTGGCTAGCCGGCTACCCCCGGTGCCGCGCCACCGCGTCGGCGTACCGTTGCAACGATTCGCCCGGGCTGGCGCTGGCCACCGCCTGCCAGACCTGCTGGCCGAACTCGCCGTGCCGGTGCAGCTGCCGGTAGGTCAGCGTCACCTCGGTCCGGTCCGGGCCGGCCGCGGTGAACTCCGCCTCGATCTGGCTGGCCCGCTCGTCGTCGGGCAGCGGCCGCCAACCGGGGCCGATCCGCCAGGTAACCACCAGCCGGCCCGGCGGCGACCAGGCCAGCACCGTGCCCCGGGTCGCCTCGGTGCCGTCCGCCGCGCGCTCGTAGAATCGCCCGCCCGGCCACGGCTCCATCGTGACGGACCGCGGGTCAGCCACCGAGGCCGGGGTGGCCGAGGTTCGGCATTGGCTGATCAGCACCGAACCGGATCACACCATCCGGCTGGAGCCGCTGCTCCGCTCCGCGTTCTGCTGGCTGATGACACCGGCCGAACTAGCCGGCTACCTGGACCGGGAGGCGGCCTACTACCAGGCGCTGGCGGCCAGGTACCGGGGCCTGGCCGCGGCCAAGGACCGGGGCGAGTTCGGCACCAGCCCGCAGACCAGGTCGCTGCGGATGACTGTCGAGGCAAGCCTGCGGGTCACCGAGGCGCTCCGCGGCTGGGCGGACTGGGCCAGCCAGCAGCCCCCGCCCAGCCTCGCCGAGGGATCTGAGCCCTCAGCGCGGTGAGTTTGTGGTCACCGGTGACCACAAACTCACCGCGCTCTTGCATGAGGCGACTGTCCGGCACCGGGTCAGGGCTGGTAGGAGCCGGGCAGCCAGCAGCGGGCGGTGACCCCGATCGCGTTCCACGCGTTGATCGTGACGATCAGGCTGAGCAGCGCGGCTACTTCGCCCTCGCTGAACTCGGCGGCCACCTGAGCGTAGGCCGCGGCCGGGACGTGGTCGGCGGCGAGCAGGGTGACCGCCTCGGTGAAGGCCAGCGCGGCCCGCTCCCGGCGGGTGAAGAACGGCGTCTCGGCCCAGACGGGCAGCGCGTACAGCCGCTGCTCGGTCTCGCCGACCGCCCGGGCGTCCCTGGTGTGCATGTCGACGCAGTACGCGCAGCCGTTCAGCTGCGAGGCGCGGACCCGGATCAGCTCGCGCAGCTTCGGGTCGATGCCGGCCCGGTCGAGTTCCTTGGTCGCCGCCTGGTCGAGGTGCCCGAGCGCGCGGGCGAACCCCGCCGCATGCTGGTCGAAGTCGAGCCGGGCCGCGGCCGCGGCGGTGTCTGTGGTGTCAGTTGCCGTCGTCATGAGACCCACGCTACGCGGCAATAAGCCCATTGATATGGTCCACTTTGATGGCTAAAACATGGGCCACTTCTAGCCTGGACCTGCACCTCGACCTGGGCTCTGCCCCCGGCGGACAGCGCGGCCACCGGGTCCGGGCCCGGCTGGAGGCGGCGCTGCGCGACGCGGCCCGCACCGGGCGGCTCGTCCCGGGCACCCGGCTGCCGTCGTCCCGGGCGCTGGCCGCTGACCTCGGCCTGGCCCGCAACACAGTGGCCGAGGCGTATGCCCAGCTGGTCGCCGAAGGCTGGCTGACCGCCCGGCGCGGCTCGGGCACCACGGTGGCCGACCGCGCTGTGTCCGCCAACCAGGTCAGCGAGCCGGAGCTGCCCGGCCCGGCCGAGCGGGGCCGGCCGCCGCGCTATGACCTGCGGCCCGGCTCGCCCGACCTGTCGCTGTTCCCCCGGCCGGGCTGGCTGGCCGCGGCCCGCCGGGCGGTCAACGCCGCGCCGTCCAGCGCGCTGGGCTACGCCGATCCGCGCGGCCGCCCCGAGCTGCGCGCCGCGCTGGCCAGCTACCTGGCCCGGGCCCGCGGCGTCCAGGCCGACCCGGACCGCATCGTGATCTGCGGCGGCTTCACCCAGGGCCTGGCGCTGCTCAGCCAGGTGCTGCGGGCCCGCGGCGTGACCACCCTGGCCATCGAGGCGTGCGGCCAGCCCAGCTACCGGGACCAGGTGCGGGCCAGCGGGCTGGCCCTGGCCCTGCTCCCGGTGGACGAGGCTGGTGCCGCCACCGGCCGGCTGCCCGGCACCGCGGCTGGCGCGGTGCTGCTCACCCCGGCGCACCAGTTCCCGCTGGGCGCGGTGCTGGCCCCGCGGCGCCGGACCCAGGCCATCGGCTGGGCCCGGGACACCGGAGGTGTGATCGTCGAGGACGACTACGACGGTGAGTTCCGCTACGACCGCCAGCCGGTCGGTGCCATGCAGGCGCTGGCGCCCGGTCACGTCGTCTACGCCGGCTCGGCCAGCAAGAGCCTGGCGCCCGGGCTGCGGCTCGGCTGGCTGGTGCTGCCCGCCGGGCTGGCCGCCGAGGTGGCCGCGGCCCGCGGCCTGGCCGACCGCCAGGGCAGCACGTTCGACCAGCTCACCCTGGCCGAGTTCATCGGCTCCGGGCAGTACGACCGGCAGGTCCGCCGGGCCCGGCTGGCCTACCGGCGGCGCCGCGACCGGCTGGCCGCCACGCTGCGCCAGGCGTCACGGCTGCCGGTCAGCGGCATCGCGGCCGGCCTGCACGCGCTGCTCGAACTGCCGCCGGGCAGCGCCGAGGACGACCTGGTGGCCCGCGCGGCCCGGCACGGCCTGGCCGTCGAGGGGCTCGGCCCGTACTGCGCGCCCGGGCACCGCCGCGGCCCCGCCCTGGTCCTCGGCTACGGCACCCCGCCGGAGCACGCGTTCACCGGCGCACTCGCCCGGCTCTGCGCCGTATTGGCCGAATAATCCTCCTGTTTATCGTCGGCCCAGCTGGCACATATTTCTTTTTGAACGCCAGTACGGCGCTCTGACCTGCGCAAATGACGGTTATGGGGAGACAGGGAAATAATGGCCACTGCGGGCAGCAAGGAGAATTTCCGGCATCAGGGGCTGGCCCGGAGCGCCAGCTGGGCGCGGGCCGCGCTGGCTGGGTGCGCGGCCGTAGCCGCCGCGGCCAGCACCGTCACACCCGCGGCCGCGGCCAGGCCGGCGGCCGCCGCGCACCCACCGGCCATCCGCACCCTGGCCATCCGCACCCTGGCCGTCCGCACGCTGCGTGACGCCGGGCCACGCTCGCTGCGCGCCGCCATCGCCACCGCCAACACCAGGCCGGCCAGCCGCATCGTGTTCTCGGTCCGCGGCACGATCCGGCTGGCCCGCGCGCTGCCCGCGATCCACCGCCGGGCGACGATCGACGCCACCTCGGCGCCCGGCTACCACGGCGGCGGGCCGCCGGTCGTGGCCATCAACTGCCACCGCCATCTGGGCCTGGTGTTCGGCCCGGGCGCGGGCGGCTCGGCGCTGATCGACGGCACCGCGCACGGCAACACGATCGGCGGCACGCTGCGCTCGGTCATCCCGCAGAACACGTTCTCCGGCAACCAGGGCTATGGGCTGGCCATCACCGGGCACGCGTACCGCAACCTGGTCATGCGCAGCTTCATCGGCAGCGAGATCCTGGGCACCTCGGCGCTCGGCAACCAGCGCGGCGGGGTACTGCTGGCCGGCACCGCGGACGACAACGCGGTCGGCGAACCGCGGCTGCACCCGGCCAACCTGATCAGCGGCAACACCGGCGTCGGCGTCACGCTGCTGGCGCACACCCGGGCGAACTGGGTGATCAGCAACTACATCGGCCTGGGCCGGTTCGGCCACCCACTGCCGAACACCGGGGGCCCGGTGCGGAACCTGGGCCGTGATAACCACATCCTGCGCAACCGGGTGTGAGTCTTCTCACCCGGTTACCGGACACCGCGGGGAAACCGCACCCAGCCGGTTAGGTCACGCAAAGTGGGTAGCTAATTCCCCAAAGTAAGATAAGAGCCGCGCGATGGCCGGGCAATTTGAGCGCTAAAAGGATGGCTAGCGAGTAACGAGGGATCACCGCCAGCGTCGGCGCAGCGTACACCAGGCGCCGCCGCCCAGGGTGGCAACGCCGGAGTTCACCGGCCGCCGGATGGTCGCTGAGCAGAGGAAATCCCCGGCTGGCTGGTGCTCTGGCCGACGCCTGGCTAGGATGCTCGCGCTGACGGGTTGGCGACCACTCAGCCAACTGGCCATAGGCTGCCCTTATCAACGACAGGTATCGGATTAAGGGTCGGCGGGTAAACTGCCGGCCACGGGACGGTATGCCGGGCTGAGCCCGGCAAGAACCATCCCGGTCCACCGGCACTGGCGAGGGCGTCCGTGCAATCGCGGAAGGTGATGGGAGTCGGTATGCGCGTCCTGGTTCTTGGCGGCGATGGGTTCTGCGGCTGGCCGACCTCGCTGTATCTGTCGGATCGTGGCCATGAGGTGACCATTATCGACAATCTGTCCCGGCGGAAGATCGATATTGATCTTGAGGTGGAGTCGCTGACGCCGATCCGGCCGATCAGCGACCGGATCAAGGTCTGGAACGACGTGTCCGGCCGGCAGATCGGGTTCATCAATCTGGATCTGGCCACCGAGTACGATCGCCTCGTCGCGGTGCTGCTCGAGCTTCGGCCCGATGCGATCGTGCACTTCGCGGAGCAGCGCGCGGCGCCGTATTCGATGCGCACCACCACGACCAAGCGGTACACGGTGGATAACAACGTGCGGGCGACGCACAACCTGCTCACCGCCCTCGTGGACACCGGCATCGACGCCGCGCTGGCGCACCTGGGCACGATGGGCGTGTACGGGTACGGCTGGTCCGGCAGCGCGCCGATCCCGGAGGGGTACCTGACGGTGAAGGTGCCCACGCCCGATGGGGAGCTGGAGCGGGAGATCCTGCACCCGGCCAACCCCGGCTCCGTGTATCACATGACCAAGACGCTGGATCAGCTGATGTTCGCGTTCTACGCCAAGAACGACGGGCTGCGGATCACTGACCTGCACCAGGGCATCGTGTGGGGCACCCAGACCGACCAGACCTCCCGGGATGAGCGGCTGATCAACCGGTTCGACTACGACGGCGACTACGGCACCGTGCTGAACCGGTTCCTCATGCAGGCCGCGATCGGGCACCCGCTGACCGTGCACGGCACCGGCGGGCAGACCCGCGCGTTCATCCACATCCGGGACACTGTGCGGTGTATCGAGCTGGCCATCACCAACCCGCCCGAGGCGGGTGACCGGCCCCGCGTTCTGAACCAGATCACCGAGGTGCACCGGGTGCTGGATCTGGCCAAGATGGTCGGCGACGTGATGGGCGTCGAGATCGCCTACCTGCCCAACCCGCGCCGCGAGGCCGAGGAAAACGACCTGGTCGTCCGGAACGACCAGTTCCTCGAACTCGGCCTGCAGCCCACCACCCTGTCCGAGGGGCTGCTGGAGGAAGGCACCGAAGTCGCCGGGAAGTACGCCCAGCGCGCCGACGTCACCAAAATCATCGCCCGCTCGGTCTGGAAAGCCGGCATGGAAACCTCCGGCGACCTCATGGCCGGACTACCCGACCAGGAGTAACCCGGCCGGGCGGCACCGGCCACCCGCTGGCGTTCAGAATGCGGGTTCTCACGTAACGTTACGTGCCATGACGGCAGGTCAGGAGCGGGTGCAGCGACGCCAGCCTGCCTTGCCGGCCCGGTCCATCGCGGCCGGGTGCTGCGGACTGGGCGGCGGCACGCCGGGCGGATCCTGCTCGTCTCGATCGCGGTGAGCCTGGTGGCCACGGCGGTAGAGATCGCCGTCGATCACCTGCTCAGCCACGCCGGGCTGGCGCCTGCCCTGTTCGGCGCGCTCGGCTCGTCCGGAATCAGCCTGCTCGGCGCGGTGTTCCTCTCCGGGTTCCTCAGCCGCCTGGTCAGCACCGAGCGCGACGGCGGCCAGGCCCGGATCCGCGACGTGCTGCGCGCGCTGCCCTGGGCCTCGCTGATCGCGGCCGACCTGCTGGTGGCGGTGATCGTGGTAGTCGGCTTCGTGCTGCTGATCATCCCGGGGCTGATCGCGCTCAACCTGCTCGTCGTCGTGGGCCCGGTGATCGAGATCGAGCACCGGCGGGCGTGGGCCGGGCTGCGCCGCAGCGCGCAGCTGGTCCGCCCGTACTTCTGGCCGGTGGCGCTGCTCGGCACGCTGCCGGTGCTGGTGGCCAGCGGTCTGGAGTCGGTGCTGCCCGACCCGGAAGGCCGGGCCGGCATCGTGATCGCGCTGATCGCGCGGAGCATCGTCGAGGGTGTACTGGAGGCGCTGGTCGGCCTGCTGCTGGTCGAGCTGTGTTACCGGTTGATCAGGGCTAGCCGACCGCGGCCGCCGGTGCCGGCGCCGGCTGATGATGCCGGCCGGTGCTGACCATGTCCGGGCGGGGCTGCGGGTGCAGGATGCCCAGCGTGGCGGCGAACCGGCTGCCCGGCGCCTGGCTGGCTACCAGGACCGCGTCCTCGACCGTGTCCACGTCGGTGAGCTCAGGCACCTGCCGGATCCGCAGGCCGGCCGCGCGCAGCCGGTCCAGCTGGACCCGGCCGGTGTGGTCGGCTGACATGGGCACGCCGCGGATCAGTTCCGCGTCTGGCTGGCGCAGCCCGAGCAGCCAGAACCCGCCGTCCGCCGCCGGGCCGAACACCGCGTCGGCCTCGCCCGAGGTCAGTGGCTGAGCCACCGTCTCCAGCAAGCCCGGGGTCACCTGCGGTGTGTCCATCCCGATCAGCACGACCGGCACGCTGCGCTTCGCGTAGACGTCGTCGAACGCGGCCGCGATCCGCTCGTCAAGACCGTCGCCGCGCTGCGGCACGACCTCGTAGCGGCCGGGCAGTTCGGCGCGCAGTGCGCCCGGGGTGGCCCATTGGTCGGCCAGGGCCAGGACGTGCCGGGTGAACGAGGCGCTGGCCCCGGCCTCCAGCGTGTCGGCCAGCGCGGCCTCGGCCAGCATGGCCGCCTCGTACGGGGTGAACGGCGGGGTCAGCCTGGTCTTCACCCGGCCCGGCACCGGTGCCTTGGCCAGCACGATGAGCTGGGCGTTGAGCGCGCTCATGAGGCGAGCACCCGGCGCATGTCACGAACCGTCCGCACGGTGCCAGACACCGTGCCGGTCACCTTCGACCGCCCGGAACGGGGCAGATACGGGATGTCCACCTCGTGGATCCTCCAATCGGTGGTGGCCGCGGCCATCACCATCTCCAGCGGGTAGCCGAAGCGCCGGTCGCTGAGCCCCAGCTGGAGCAGGTCGGTGCGCCGGGCGCAGCGCATCGGGCCGAGGTCGCGCAGCCGGACTCCGGTGCGGCGGCGCAACTCGGCGGCGAGGACCTTGTTCGCCACCCGGGCATGCACGGGCCAGTCGCCCAGATGGCGGGTCATCCGCCGGCCCAGCACCAGGTCGGCCTGGCCGGCCAGCACGGGGTCGGCGACCTGCGGCAGGTCATGCGGGTTGAGCGAGGCGTCCGCGTCCATGAAGCAGACGATCTCGCTGGTCGCGGCCTGCAGCCCGGCGTGGCAGGCCGCGCCGAACCCGCGCTGCGGCACTGGGATGACGGTTGCCCCGTGAGCTGCCGCGATGCTGGCCGACCGGTCGGTGGAGCCGTTGTCAGCCACGATCGGGTGGAAGCCGGCCGGTACCCGGGACAGCACCCAGGGCAGCGCTTCTTCCTCGTTCAGGCAGGGCAGAATGACATCAATCCTCACGGTTCCCGACCGTAGTGCCGGAACCCCAGGATCGACCCTTACAGAGCTGTGACGTATGGTCGCGCACCGTAGGATCCCAGGTGGGCCGCATGATTCGCTGCTGTCATGCGCATTCTGGTGACGGGGGCCGCGGGATTCATCGGCTCCCACGCAGTCGATGTCCTGCGAGCGGCCGGCCATGAGGTGCAGGGCCTGGATTCGCTGACCCCGGCCGTGCACAACGGGCGGCCGGACTACCTGCCGTCCGATTTCGACCTGTCCGTGGGGGACGTGCGCGACCCGGACGCGGTGCGCCGGGCCGTGGCCGGCGCCGACGTGGTGTGCCACCAGGCCGCGCTGGTCGGCCTCGGGGTGGATCTCAGTGACCTGTCCGCCTACTCGGACGTGAACGTCACCGGTACCGCGGTGCTGCTGGAGGCGATGGGCCGGGCCGGGGTACCCCGGCTGGTGCTGGCCTCCTCCATGGTGGTCTACGGCGAGGGCGCCTACGACTGCGCCACGCACGGCCGGGTGCGGCCCGCCGCGCGCAGCGAGGATGACCTGCGGGCCGGGCGGTTCGAGCCGCGCTGCCCGCGCTGCGCCCGGTCGCTGGTGACCGCGACGATCAGCGAGGACGCGCCGCTCGACCCGCGCAACGCGTACGCGGCCAGCAAGCTGGCCCAGGAGCACCTGGCCGCCACCTGGGCCCGGATGACCGGCGGCTCCGCCGTCGCGCTCCGCTACCACAACGTGTATGGGCCGCGGATGCCGCGGGACACGCCGTACTCCGGGGTGGCGGCCATCTTCCGCTCGTCACTGGAGGCCGGCCGCCCGCCGCAGGTCTACGAGGACGGCCAGCAGCGCCGTGACTTCGTCCATGTGCATGACGTGGCCCGGGCCAACATGGCCGCGCTGCGCGCCGGGGTGCCCGGCACGCTGCGCGCGTTCAACGTGGCGTCCGGCGAGCCGCACACGGTCGGCGAGATGGCCGCCGCGCTGGCCACCGCGTTCGGCGGCCCGGCGCCCGAGGTGACCGGCAAGTACCGGCTCGGCGACGTCCGGCACGTGGTCGCCTCGCCGGCCGCCGCCGCGGCCGCCGGCGGGCTCGGCTTCCGCGCGGAGACCCCATTTAGCGCCGGGATGGCCGAGTTCGCCCAGGCGCCGCTGCGCCGCCCGGTGACCGATGTGGTGGCCGCCTGACTTTCCTGCCCCGCACAAGCGGCGGCCAGCCCCCGGCGGGGCTGGCCGCCGCTTTAACTGGCTGGGGGAGGGCTAGTTGACGCCCTGGCCGTTGGTCAGCAGGCGCCCGCCGTTCGCCGGGCCGGCCACCGGCGCCATCTCGGCGGGCGTATCGGACCGGGCCAGCGGCAGCCGGATCACGAACTGGCAGCCGCGGGCCATGTTCTGCACCGCGATCTGGCCCGCATGCGCCTCGACGATGCCGCGGGCGATGCTCAGCCCCAGGCCGGCGTTGTTGTCCGGGCCCGGGGTACGCGCGGTCTCGGCCCGGAACGCCACGTCGAACACCCGGGGCAGGGCCTCCTCGGGGATGCCGCCGCAGGCGTCCACCACGCTGACACAGGCCATCCCGCGGTGTACGTCGCCCTGCACCTCGACCAGGCCTTCGGACGGGGTGTGCCGGATCGCGTTGCTCACCAGGTTGCGCAGCGCGCGGCCGAACTCGTCCGCGTCCACCAGCACCGGCAGGCCGCGCACCGACGAGCCGCGCAGCCTGACTCCCTTGGCCCGGGCCAGCGGCTCGGTGGTGGCCAGCGCCTCGGCCACCAGGTCGTCCAGGCCGACCAGGCGGCGGGACAGCCGGAGCGCCCCGGCGTGGATCCGGGCCAGCTCGAACAGGTCGTCGATCATCGCGGACAGCCGGTCCGCCTCGCGGCGGATCTGGGTGTGGTACGTGGTGACTGTCTCGAAGTCCACCACCACCCCGTCTTCCAGGGCTTCGGCCATCGCGCGCAGCCCGGCCAGCGGGGTGCGCAGGTCATGGCTGACCCAGGCGACGAGTTCCCGGCGGCTGGCCTCCAGCGCCCGTTCCCGGGTCCGCGACTCGGCGATCTTCTCGTGCGCCGAGGCCAGCTCGTCGGACAGCGTCTCGAACTCGGCCGCCAGCCGTGCCTTGGGCGGCTCGAAGTAGCCGATGCTGCCCACGTCACGCACGGCGTTCAGCAGTACCCGGCTGGCCGAGGTGACCTGGTGCCCGACGACCAGCGCGACCGCGAAGCCGGCCAGCGCGGCCATCACGACGACGACCAGCACGACGTTGCGGTCGGCCACGGACACCAGCATCTGGTGCGCGACGATCTCCACGCCCACCGCCGAGCTGGCGATGACCACCGCGGCCACCACGAACAGCAGCGTGGCCATGGACCGCCGGGCCAGCAGGCGGACACAGAGCAGGCCGGCCGCGGCCGAGGCGAGGCCTACCCCGGCGACATCTTCAGCGGCCTGCTGGATGGTGGGCCAGTTAACGCCCGTCATGCCGGTCATGGTTCTCCTGGTTCATAGCGGTAGCCCACGCCCCAGACCGTGACGATCCGGCGGGGCGAGGTGGGGTCGGGCTCGATCTTTTCCCGCAGCCGCCGGATGTGCACGGTGACCGTGGAGGTGTCACCGAACGTCCAGCCCCATACGTGCGCCAGCAGCTGATCCCGGCTGAACGCCTGGCGCGGCCGGCGCATCAGGAACACCAGCAGGTCATACTCCCGGGAGGTCAGCGCGAGCGTGCTCTCGCCGAGCATCACCGAGTGCGCGCCCAGGTCCACTACCAGGTTGCCGTCCTTGATCACGCCCAGCGCGGGCGGGTCGGGCAGCCCGCCGCCACGCGCCCGGCGCAGCACGGAGCGCACCCGCAGCGCCAGTTCGCGCGGGCTGAACGGCTTGGTCACATAGTCGTCCGCGCCGGTCTCGAAGCCGACCACCCGGTCGGTTTCCTCGCCCAGCGCGGTCAGCATCACCACCGGGATCGGCCATTGCGCGCGCAGTCTGCGGCACACCTCCAGGCCGTCGATGCCCGGCAGCATCAGGTCGAGGACAACGAGGTCCGGCGGCTCGGCGGCGACCCGGCGCAGTGCCTCGTAGCCGTCGCCGACACATTCCACGTGGTGCCCATCGCGCGTCAGATAACGCCCGACGACATCGGCCAGGGTGGCGTCATCGTCCACGACGATGATCCGGCCCGGCCGGTCGGGGTTGGTGTTCACTCCTCCACGGTAAAGGGCTGACTGCTTTTATGCCGCTGACCGGCACAGATCCGTCATAGGTCCGTAAGGGTCGTTTCGGCCCGTCCGCCGTTAAGCTCGTCGCCGCCGTGATTGCGCCCGGCCGCGCCTTGGTGCGCTGCCCGGGCACGGCCGCCGCCGGGTGCGCTGCCCGGTGACCCTGGACCATCCGGGTGCGCTGCCCGGACGAAGCGGAAGGAGGGGGACCGCGTGCTCGGTGAGCTGTATGAAGACGCTCTTACCGGCCTCACGCGGCCGGAGATCGAGCACGCCGACGGCCGGCGTACCCCCCTGCGGATCGATGACTGGCTGCACGCCATCCCCGGCGACCTGTCCATCCTGGACCGCTGCCAGGGGCCCACCCTGGACGTGGGCTCCGGGCCCGGCCGGCTGACCGTCGCACTGGCCGAGCGGGGCGTCCCCGCGCTCGGTATCGACATCACCATGTCGGCCGTCCAGCTGGCCAGGTCGTGTGGCGCGCTGACGCTGCACCGGGACGTGTTCGCCACCGTGCCGGGCACCGGCCGGTGGGCCCGGGTGCTGCTGGCCGACGGCAACATCGGCATCGGCGGCGACCCGGACGCGCTGCTCAGCCGGGTGGCCGAGCTGCTCAAGCCGGCCGGCCAGGCGCTGGTCGAGGTGGAGCCACCCGGTGCGCAGCTGGCCCGGGAGATGGTCCGGCTGAGCCACCAGGGCCGGTTCAGCCCGTGGTTCCCCTGGGCGTCGATCGGTGCCGACCAGATCACCGAGCTGGGCCTGAACGCGGGCCTCGCGGTGACCGAGGTGTGGACCGACGCCGGGCGCTGGTTCGCCGCGCTGTCCCGCGGCCTGTCCTGACCGGCCGCGCCGGATCCTGCCCGCCCTGCCCGCCCCAGCCCGGCCCGGCGGATGGCCTTAACGATTGATTACGACCAGCCCGTAACTGGGCCGTTGCGCTCGGCTGACTGGCAGCGTGAAAGACATGACGGGTATGGCGGCGAAGATCCGCTTTGCCGCGGCGGCGGCCGTGGCGGCACTGCTCACCGTGCTGGTGTTCCTCAGCGTGCACCCGGACCGGCTCACCTCATGGGCCGGGGTGGTCCCGCTGGCCGCCGTGCTGTGGGCCACGTTCGCGGCCGGCGTGCTGCTGGTTCGCCGCATCCCGGTCCGCTGGGCGGCGCCGGTGATCCTGCTCGGCGGGATCGCGGTCCAGCTGGCCGCGCTGTCCGCGCCGCCGCAGGGCAGCGATGACCTGTACCGCTACATCTGGGACGGCCGGGTCCAGGCGGCCGGCATCGACCCGTACGCCTACTCGCCGGCCGCGCCGCAGCTGGCCTTCCTCCGCGACCGCTTCCTCTGGCCGCACCACGTCACCGCCTGGTGCGTGTCCCCGGGCACCCAGCTGTACGGCGCGCCGCACGGCCTGGCCGATCCGGGCTGCACCCTGATCAACCGGCCCATCGTGCACACCATCTACCCGCCGGTGGCGGAGGCCTATTTCTACCTGGTCCACCTGGTCTCCCCGGCCGGCTCGGGCACCACCCCGATCCAGGCCGCCGCCGCCGTCTGCGCGATCGGGCTGACCGCGGCGCTGCTGCTCGGCCTGGGCCGGCTGGGCCTGGACCGGCGGCTGGCCGTGCTCTGGGCATGGTGCCCGACCGTGGCCCTGGAGGCGGGCAACAACGCGCACGTGGACGTGCTGGCCGCCTTCCTTACCGCGGCGGCGCTGCTGGTGCTGGCCCGGCGGGGCCGGCTGCGCCGGTCGCTGGCCGGCGGCACGCTGCTGGCCCTGGCCATCTGGACGAAGGTCACCCCGGTGCTGGTGGTGCCCGCGGTAGCCAAGCGCCGCTGGTACGCGCTGGCCGCGGCCGGCCTGTTCGCCACCGTGGTCGTGTACCTGCCGCACGTGCTGGCCGTGGGCAGCCGGGTGATCGGCTTCGTGCCCGGTTACCTACAGCAGGAGGGCTACAGCAACGGCACCCGGTTCCTGCTGCTCGGCCCGCTGGTGCAGGGCAAGCTGGGCCTGCTGGCCGCGTTCGCGGTGCTCGCGGTGACCGGGCTGCTGGTGCTCTGGCGCACCGACCCGGATCAGCCGTGGCGCGGCGCGGTGGTGATGACCGCGGCCGCGCTGGCCGTGACCACCCCGCCGTTCCCGTGGTACACGATGCTGCTGGTCATGCTCGTCGCGTTCGACGGCCGGGCCGAGTTTCTGGCCTTCGCCATGGTCAAGTACTTTGCGGTCGGCGAGCCGCTGCCCGGGGTGCGGGCGCCGATCGCGGCCATCGAACGGGCTGGTTATGCCGCCGCGCTGGCCGTGGTCGTGCTGGTCAGCTTGCTCCGCTGGCTACGTGGCCGCAGCCAGGGCCGCGGCCCGGCCATGCCGGTCCCAGTCACCGAGCCGGTGCCCGCCGCCCAGCCAGTGCCTGCTGCGACGCCCTGACCCTGGTCACGGACTAGCCGGTTGTGGGGTATCACCGCACGGCTACGGAGCGCACTCTGGTAGTAGCAGGAAAGCTCCGGACAGGGTGCAGGACAATGACCGGATCAGACCCGAACCTGGTAGCCATCGTCGTCCCCATCGTGGCGCTGATCACCTTGGCCTTCTGGCTGGGCCTGTGTTTCTGGGCCGGCAGTCATCCGTACTGGCGGCACCAGCAGCAGCAGGCCCGGCAGCAGCAACTGGACAGCCCGGATCAGGCCGGCCAGCTGCCGCCACCCGCCACTTCCGGGCTATCGGACCCGGCGGGCAGCACGGCGGGTACGCAGCGCATAGGTCACGGCTGAGATAGCGAACATGGCCCCGGTGACGCCGAGCCAGCGCCACACATACGGCCCGGTGCCGAGTCCGCTTGCCCGGTGCAGTTCCGGTGCGGACAGGCCCAGGATCATCGGGAAGAACGTCAGCAGCAGAAGCAGCGAGAAGATCACCGGGATCCGCACGTAGTTGAGCAGCGGCGGCCAGGCTGGAGCCCCGCGGCCGGGCTGAGCCGCGGCGCTGGGCGCGGCCGCAATTGCCGGTGGGCTGGGCGCGGGCTTGGTGTCCACCGGCTGAGTGCCCACAGACTGAAATGCCTCGAACGGCCCGCGAGGAGCCGGCTTCACCGCGGGCAGGCGGCCGTGCGAGCCGCCGGGCAGCAGGTGGCGCAGCGACAGGTCGGCCACCGAGTACAGCGGGAACAGCAGCAGATCGTGGCCGATGATGGCGACCGCGAACCACTCGGCGAAGCCGGTCCACTGCCCGGCCGCCATGACCGCGTGCACCGCGTAGCCGGCCAGCGCGAACGCCGCCAGCAGGGCGAGCAGGTGCAGCGGGTTCGCCCCGTACCAGCGGCGCACCCAGCCGGACACCCGGCGGACCCAGCCGGCCACGTTCCTGGCCCGCACGTCCAGCCGGACCGACGGCGAAGCCATCCCGGTCACACCTGCCTCAGGAAGGTGATCTTGTTGACCCACTTGGTGTTGTGCACCCCCGGGGCGTTGGGGATGATCGTCCGGGCCGGGTAACCGTGATCCCACGGCAGGATGTGGCCGTTCAGCGTGACCGCGAGCAGCGACTGCGGATCCAGCACCTGGCCCGCGGACAGCGTCACCGCGCGCCATGAGCCGACCTGCTGGATCGACTCCACCAGCGCCCCGGCCGGCTCCGGCATCCCGGCCAGCCGGGCCAGCTCGCTCAGCCGCACCCCGGTCCAGCGGGCCGAGTACGACCAGCCCTCCACGCAGGCGATCGGCAGTTCGACCGCCTGCTGCGGCAGCGCCCGCAACTGCTGGTAGGTCAGTACCACGTGGTGCGCCCCGGCCAGCGTCAGCCGGTAGGCCTGCCCGACCTCCTGGGCGGTCAGCCCGATGGACGCGGCGGTCCGGTTCACCGGCAGGTAGTGCGGCGCGGTGGCGGACAGCCCGCGTGGGCCGAACAGCGAGGTACGCCGGGCCAGGCCGCCGATGGACTGCCCGACGACCAGGCCGGCCAGCGTCAGCGAGGCACCACCCACCGCGGCCAGCAGGCCGCGCCGGGAGATGGTGGGCACACCCGGGCGGGCGGCCCGCAGCCCGGCCTCGTCCGGCTCTTCGGGCTGGGTTTCGGCCAGCGGGGTGCGCAGTTCCCGGCGCAGGCTGCGCGACCGCAGCCCGCGCACCATCCGGGGGAACTTCAGCGTCACGTGGATGACCAGCCCGGCGATGAAGACCCAGGCGCCGTACAGGTGCGCCGTGTAGAAGGAGAACGGGAAGACGTAGAAGTCCTGGATGTTCAGGATGCCGGTGGCGAACTCGAACAGCACCCCGCCGACCACCATGATCAGGCTGAGCCGTTCCAGGATCTGGGCCAGCGAGCGGACCGGCGGCCAGGCGAACAGCCGGGGCAGCACCGACCACAGCTTCATCAGCACGATGGGCAGCAGCGCTAGGCCCAGCGTGACGTGCACACCCTGGTCCACCCGGTACCACCAGGACGGGTGAGTCGGCCAGGTGAACAGGTAGAACTTCAGCAGGTTGGCCCCGGGCGTGGTGTCGTTGCTGCCCAGCAGCGGATCGTAGGCGGCATACGACAGCAGCCCGGTCACCGCGACGATGGTCAGCCCGGCCAGCAGCACCACGGCCAGTACCGAGGTGAGCCACAGGCCACGCAGCGGGCTGCGCCAGGTGCCGGGCCGGAACGGGCCAGCCGGCGGGTGGTCGGCCGGGTGCCGGGCCGCGTCCCGTGCGGTGTCCGCGGCCCGCCGGACCAGCCGGGCCGCGCGCTCACGTTCCGCTGCCGCTGAGGCCGAGAATGCACGCCGCCTGCGGGCTATCCGCTGGCGGCGCGCCGCCCGGCGGTCGTAGGCAGCGGGGCGCTGGCTAGCAGCACGCTGCCGAGGTCCCCTGATCCCGGCCATGACTCGACGGTAATCGCGATTATGCAGGTCAGAGCCATCTGACCACGGACGGTAAGAACACCGTAAGAGCACTCGCCGGCGCCAGCAGCTAACTCAGCAGGCGCCTTGCGACCTGCTGCCCATCGCCTCGCCCAGCCGGCGCAGCGCGGCGGAGAACGCCTCCTGCTCGGCCGGGGTGAACCCCTCGAACAAGTCGGCCAGGGCCGCCAGCCGGGGCCCCATCACCTGCTCGGCCTCATGCAGCCCGCTCGGGGTGAGCGCGACCAGGGTGGCCCGCCGGTCGGTGGGGTGCGGCTGGCGGACCACCAGGCCCGCGTCCTCCAGCCCGTCCACCATCGCGGTCATGTTCCGCGGGCTGACCCCGAGCTGGTCACCGAGGTTGCGCATGATCGCCGGGCCGTCGCAGTGCAGCGTGTGCAGCAGCCGCAGCCGGGTGTACGGCAGGCCATCCCCGGCCCGTGCCTCGGTCCAGCGCAGGAACGCCGCCGCGAACCGTGCGGTCTCGGCGACCAGGGCCAGCCGGCGTTCCGCCTCGGGCAGGTCGGCCAGCACCGGCTGGGCTGCGGCTAGCGGATCGGCGGCCAGGCAGCGGTCAGCCGCGTTCAGCTCCGCTGCCTGGTCCAGCTCCATCCTGCCAGGGTACCCGGGTTGATTCTTTGACACGATTATTACGTTAGGTACTATATCGTCAGTGATTTTCACCGGGCAGACAATCCGTGGCCCGGCCCAGCACGGGAGCACAGCATAGGAGGAGCAGCCATGACCACAGCCGACGGGCAGCAGCAGGTCCGGCCAGACACGAGCGCGCTGGCCCGGCCCAGCCGGTGGACGCTGGACGCCGCCCGGTCGTCGATGACGCTGCGGCACAAGACCATGTGGGGGCTGGCCACCGTGCGCGGCACATTCGGCGACCTGGCCGGCCAGGCCGAGATCGGCGCCGACGGCACGGCCCGCGGCCAGCTCGAGATCGGCTCGGCGTCGCTGGACACCGGGAACGCCAAGCGGGACAAGCACCTGCGCTCGGCCGACTTCTTCAACGCTGCGGAGCACCCGCACATCGTGGCGGTACTGCAGCGCGCCGAGCTGGCCGACGGTCCGGGTGACCAGGTCACGGTGACCGGGCAGCTCACCGCGGCGGGCGTCACCCGCCCACTCACCTTCACCGCGACCCTGGCCGAGGTCACCGAGGCGGCCGTCACGGTGCGCGCCGAGGCCGAGATCGACCGGGCCCAGTTCGGTATGACCTGGAACCAGCTGGGCATGCTGCGCGGCCCGGCCACCATCTCGGTGCTGGCCCGGTTCACCCGCGCCTGACCCAGCCGCCCTACGGTAGGACCATGCGCGCGTGGGTGGTCCATCAGCCCGGGCCGATGGCTACGGGCCCGCTCCAGCTCACCGAGCGGCCGGTGCCCGAGCCCGGCCCCGGCCAGCTGCTGCTCAAGATCCGCTGCTGCGGGGTGTGCCGCACCGACCTGCACCTGGCCGAGGGTGACCTGCCACCCAAGCACCCGGACATGACGCCGGGCCACGAGGTGGTGGCCGAGGTCGCCGCGGCCGGGCCGGGCAGCACCCGGTTCGAGGCCGGCGACCGGGTCGGCGCGGCCTGGCTCGGCGGCACCGACGGGTCGTGCAAGTTCTGCCGCCGCGGCCAGGAGAACCTGTGCCCGGCCTCGGTCTACACCGGCTGGGATTTCCCCGGCGGCTACGCCGAGTACATGCTGGTCGCGGACGCCTTCGCGCACCACCTGCCGGCCGGGTTCAGCGACGCCGAACTGGCCCCGCTGCTGTGCGCCGGGATCATCGGCTACCGCGCGCTGCGCCGGGCCGCGGTGCCGCCCGGCGGCACGCTGGGCATCTGGGGCTTTGGCGGCTCGGCGCACCTGGCCGCCCAGGTCGCGATGGCCGAGGGCGCCGCCGTGCACGTGTTCACCCGCGGCGAGTCGGCCCGGGAACTGGCCCGCGACCTGGGCGCCGCCTCGGTGCAGGACTCGTTCGACCCGCCCCCGGTCAAGCTGGACTCGGCCATCCTGTTCGCCCCGGTCGGCACGCTGGTGCCGCCCGCGCTGGCCGCGCTGGACCGGGGCGGCACGCTGTCCATCGCGGGCATCTACCTGACCGACATCCCGCCGCTCAACTACGACCAGCACCTGTTCCAGGAGCGGCAGCTGCGCAGCGTGACCTCGAACACCAGGAATGACGCCACCGAGTTCCTCACCATCGCCGAACGGATCAAGATCAAGGTGACCACCACGCCGTACTCCTTCGACCAGGCCCAGCAGGCCCTCACCGACCTGTCCGAAGAGCGCGTGCACGGCGCGGCCGTGCTGTCCATGCCATGACCGGGCCGCAGGCAGACCAGGACCAGCAGCGCGCCCGCAAGCTGCTCAGCCGCGTCCCGCTCATCGACGGGCACAACGACCTGCCCTATGCGCTGCGCGAGGCGGGGGCGATGGATCTGGCCAGCGTGGACCTGGCCGAGCCGGTCAGCGTCACCCAGACCGACCTGCCCCGGCTGGCCGCGGGCGGGCTCGGCGCCCAGTTCTGGTCGGTGTATGTGCCCGCCAGCCTGGCCGGGGAGGCCGCGGTGGTCACCACGCTGGAGCAGATCGACCTGGTGCACCGGATGGTGCGGCGCTATCCGGACCGGCTCGAGCTGGCGCTGACCGCAGCCGACGTAGACCGGATCTTCGCGGCCAGGCGGGTGGCCTCGCTGATCGGCGCGGAGGGCGGCCACTCCATCGCGTCCTCCATGGGCGCGCTGCGCATGCTGTACGCACTCGGCGTCCGCTACCTCACGCTGACCCACAACAGCAACGTGCCGTGGGCCGACTCGGCCACCGACGAGCCGCGGGCGGGCGGGCTGACCGGGTTCGGCCGGGCCGTGGTCGGCGAGATGCAGCGGCTCGGCATGCTGGTCGACCTGTCCCATGTGTCGCCGGGCACGATGCGCGACGCACTGGACGTGGCCGCGGCGCCGGTCATGTTCTCCCACTCCAGCGCCCGCGCGCTGTGCGACCACCCGCGCAACGTGCCCGATGACGTGCTGGCCCGGCTGCCCGGCAACGGCGGGCTGTGCATGGTCACCTTCGTCCCGGACTTCGTCTCGCCGGAGTGCGCCGAATGGGCCGCCGCGCTGACCGCGGACATGCGCGAGCGCGGGCTGGACCCGTGGGACTTCGACGTCCGCGAGCAGGCGGCCCAGGAGCGCGCGGCGGCTGATCCCCGGCCCTCGGCGACGCTGGCCCAGGTGGCCGGCCATGTCGAGCACGTTCGCGAGGTGGCTGGGATCGGGCACGTCGGGCTGGGCGGGGATATGGACGGCACGATCCAGCTGCCGGACGGCCTGACCGACGTGTCCTGCTACCCGGCGCTGTTCGCCGAGCTGCTGCGCCGGGGCTGGACCGAGGACGACTGTGCCGCGGCTGGCCGGCGGCAACCTGCTCCGGGTGCTGCGCGGCGCCGAGGACGCCGCCCGGGTGCTCGCCGGGCAGCGGCCGCCGAGCACCGCGCGGATCGAGGATCTGGACGGCTGATCAGCCCAGCGGCCGGAGCAGCTCCAGCACCGCGGCGGCGCCGCTCCCGTCGGCGTCCTTCTGCGGGTTGTAGCAGGCCACCGAGACCCCGGCCAGCGCCGGGCTGGCCAGCAGCGGCGGCAGGAGCTCGCCGAGCTCGGCCAGCGTCAGCCCGCCCGGCATCAGGTAGTCGGTGGCCGGGAAGGCCAGCTCGTCCAGCACGTCCACATCCAGGTGCACCCAGTACCGCCCGGCGGCCCCGCTGAGCTGGTCCCGGGCTTGTCTTCCGGCCACGGCCAGCCCGTGGTCCCGCAGGGTGGCCGGGGTGAGCTCCGTATCCAGCCCGGCATCTTCCGGCAGAACGCTCCCGTAGGCGACTGCCTCTCCCCGGTCCCGGGGCCCAAGGAGGACGAGCCCGGGCCGGGTTACCAGCGGCGCGCCGATGGCGGCGGACCAGGCCGCCGGGCCATGGCCGGTGATCACCGAGATCGGCATGTCGGCCGGCTCGCCGGTCTCGGAGGTCTGGCCGTCGTACAGGTCCAGGTGCCCGTCCAGGTAGCCGAGCCCGATCTGGCCGAGCGCGTCCCGGGCGCCGCTGAGCGCGCCGGGCAGCAGCGTGCAGCAGCCGCCGAGCAGGAACGGCAGCTGCCCGGCCGCCACCTGGTCCCGGACCAGCGTGCGGATGGCCTCGGTGGTGGCCAGCACGGACGGCCAGCCGAGCACCCCGGTGGCCGGGTCGCGGTCCCGGCCGACCAGCCGGACGTCCAGGTCGCCGCCGTCGGC
Source organism: uncultured Actinomycetes bacterium (assembly GCA_963758575.1). GTDB lineage: Bacteria > Actinomycetota > Actinomycetes > Streptosporangiales > Streptosporangiaceae > RYN-230. The sequence continues at coordinate 619,289 of CAVWWE010000046.1, read as the reverse complement.
CGCGCCGACCACGGCCGGCAGCCCGGCGGCGCGCAGCGCGGCCGGCGACAGTTCGGTGCCGAACGGCGCGCTGTCCGCGGACACCGCGTTGATGCAGTCGATCGGCACCCCGGTGGTCACGATGGGCCGTGGCATGGCTGGCGCTCTCCGGTCAGCTGAAGTGGGTCCGCGGCCGGGGCTGCTGCTCGCCGTCCAGGTGCACGTCCACCTTCTCGTCGTAGAAGCAGGCCAGCCCGGCGACCTTCTGGCTCTCCGGCAGCGGGGTGCGGTAGATCCAGACGATGTCCTGATGCACGGCGTCCCCAGTGTCCACCGACCAGTACGCGGCGGTGCCCTTGTACGGGCAGTGCGTCTGAGTGGCCGACGGGCGGAGCAGGTCCATCCGGACGTCGGTCAGCGGCAGGTAGTAGCGCGGCGGCAGCCCGGTCTCGAACAGGATGCGCGGCTGGTGCGAGTCGGCCACCGTCACCCCGTCCACCTCCACCCGGACATGCCGCGAGCTGGCCAGGATGTCCACCCGGGAGTACGGGTCGCGCGGGTGCGTGTAGACCGGCTCGTCCTCCTCGAACCACTCGGTCATGCTGTCCCAGTCCAGCCGGACCAGCGTGCGCAGCTCCTCCAGCGGCGAGTCCGGGTAGCGCTTGGCCGCCTTGGCCGCGGTCGCCCCGGGCAGCACCACGTCGCAGATCTCCGCCTCGCCCCGGCTCGGCGAGTGCTCGGTCTGGCCGGTCGGCGCGAGCTTGGCCCGGACGTCGGCGGCCGGGAAGTAGTACGCCGGGAAGTACGGCCACTCCCAGACCAGGGCCGGCTGCCTGGTGTCCGCGACCAGTTCGCCGCCCAGGTACGCGCGGACCCGCTTTCGTCCCGTTTCGACCCGGATCCGGCCCGCCGTCTTCGCCATCGCGCCTCCTACCCTCTGGGTGCGCACAGTCGCACCGGCCCAGTAGCGTCAATGTATGCGACTCGGTGTCCTGGACGTGGGCTCCAATACGGTGCACTTCCTGGTGGTGGACGCGTACCGCGGTGCGCGGCCGACCCCGGTCTACTCGCACAAGGCCGAGCTGCGGCTCGGTGATCATCTGGAAGACGGCAGCCGGCTGTCCGACGAGGGAGCGCAGCAGCTGCATGCCTTCGTCAGCGAGGCGCTGCTGATCGCCGAGGACAAGGGCGTGGAGGACCTGCTGGCGTTCGCCACCTCTGCGGTCCGGGACGCGGCCAACGCCGACGAGGTGCTGGGCCGGATCCGCGACGACACCGGCACGCACATCCAGGTGCTGTCGGGCCGGGATGAGTCGCGGCTGACGTTCCTCGCCGTCCGCCGCTGGTTCGGCTGGTCCTCGGGCAAGGTGCTCATGCTGGACATCGGTGGCGGCTCGCTGGAGATCGCCGGCGGCGTGGACGAGGAACCCGACGTGGCGATCTCCCTCCCGCTCGGCGCGAGCCGGCTCACCCGGGACTGGTTCACCACCGACCCGCCGTCCTCCGACGAGGTGCGGAAGCTGCGCAAGTACCTGCGGGCCGAGATCGGCCGGCACGCCGGGCAGGTGATGCGGGACGGCCAGCCGGACCGCGCGGTGGCCACGTCCAAGACGTTCCGGCAGCTGGCCCGGATCTCCGGCGCCGCGCCGTCCAGCGAGGGCTTCTATGTCCGGCGCCGGCTCAGCCACGCCGACGTGACCAAGCTGGCCGAGAAGCTGGCCACGATGAGCGCGGACGAACGCGCCCAGCTGTCCGGCGTATCCCGCGGCCGCGCGCCGCAATTGGCGGCCGGTGCGATGGTCGCCGACGGGGCGATGGACCTGTTCGGGCTTGAGGAGCTGTTCATCTGCCCATGGGCGCTGCGCGAGGGGGTAATCCTGCGCCGCCTCGACGCGCTAACCGCCGGCTAATCAAGATCAGAGAACCGCACAGCGAAATGCCTCAGCGCGGTGAGTTTGTGGTCACCGGTGACCCATTTCTCACCGCACAGACGTGATCGCCCCACCCCAGCCCATTCGTTCTGTCGCCGCCACGGAATTCGGCTCGCCTGGGCCCACCAAGTCCGGCACCCGGGGCCGACTTCGGCCGCCTCCCGCTCCCAACTTCGAGTTGATCTTGGTGGGGTAGCCCGGGGTTGATGCTGGGGTGCGGCCTGGTGGGTATGCGACGGCCCTGGCTGAGCGGGTGGGCTCAGGCCAGGGCCGGGTTGGGTTGAGCGGGGTTGGCTTGTCGTTATTCGGCGGTGCGGTCTGGCTCGGCGCTCGGCCGGGCCGTGCTGGTGGGCGTGCGGACCGGCTTGGGCGTGGGCCGGGCGGCTCGTCGGCCCGGCTGCTGGCGGCGGCCGCCGCGGGCTGCTCACCGGGGACCGGGTTGCCGCGGTGGCTGGTGCTCCGGGCCGAGCCGGTGCCCGCCGCAGTGGGTGCGGCGCCGCCGTTGGCCGGGGCGGCGGCCGGGCGGCTAGCTGGGGCTGGGGATGGCGCGTGCCGGCCTTCGGCCAGCGGCGCCTGCCGCGGCGTGGCGGCCGGGGTGCCGTTGCCAGTGCCACCGCCGGACACGGCGCTGGCCACGGACCGGGCGACCTCTTCCTCCAGCGAGCCGCGGGCGGCTTCGCCGGCCACCAGGTTGGTGACCACGTCGCGGACCTCGGTGAGGCGGCGGACCGTCTCGGTGTGCCGGGCCACCAGCAGGTTCAGGCGGCGCTCGGCACCATCGTGGATGGCGGTGGCCCGCGCGGTCGCCTCGTCCAGCATCTGCTTGGCCTGCGCCTGCGCGGCCGCGACCGCGTTCTCCGACTTCTTCTGCGCCTCGCTGACCGTGCGCTCCGCCTCGGTCCGGGCCGAGTTGCGGGCCTTCTCGGCCTCGGCCCGCGCGGTGGCAATGGTGTTCTCCGCCTGCTCCTGCGCGGCGGCGAGCATCCGCTCGGTCTGCTCCCGCGCCTCGGCCTTCTGCCGCTCGATCTCCTGCTTGGCCTCGCCACGCTGCTTGGTGATGTCCTCCAGGGCGCGGGACTTCTGCGCCTTGGCCTCGTCATCGGCGAGCCTGAGGATCTGCCCCATCCGCTCACTGAGTTCCTGGTGCTGGGGCTTGTCTTCCAGTTCCCGCTGCCGGGAGGTCGCCACCTCGGCGCGGAGCCGTTCCACCTCATCGAGGGACCGGGACAGCCGTTCCTCGTAGTCACGTTTCTCACTGCGGGCACGGGCCACGAATTCGTTGACCTGACGCCGGCTGTAGCCGCGCATCTGGACTTCGAAGACGTCTTCGGAGTCGAGGTCAGGGATAAGGTCGCTGTGCTCAGTCATAAGAAGTCACCCGTCAGGTGGGTCAAGCCAGGCTACAACCCGGCCGGGCGCGGCGACACAGCCGGGCTCGCCTGAGGGGCAGCAGGGCAGGCGTGCGGAGGAGGTCTGGGACAACCGGTGTGGACAGGCAAGACTCTTGTCCGTAAGTCCCGCGCGCGCAACCGAAACGAACGAGTATCCCGTTTTGCCCGATTACGTGGCCGCCGCAACAGAATGAGGAGATGCTGATGGGCCGTCTCGGCGCGCTGGACGGCCGGGTCCCGGACATCCACCCGGAGGCATGGATCGCGCCGGGCGCCGTAGTTGTCGGCCGGGTGACGCTGGGCCGGTCGGCCAGTGTCTGGTACGGGTCGGTGCTGCGCGCCGATGACGACGAGATCGTGGTCGGCGCCGAATGCAACATCCAGGATCAGTGCTGCCTGCACGTGGACGCCGGCCAGCCGGTGCTGCTGGGCGAACGGGTCAGCCTCGGGCACCGGGCCACGGTGCATGGCGCTCAGGTTGACGACGGCGCGCTGATCGGCATCGGGGCGATCGTGCTCGGCCGGGCCCGGGTCGGCGCGGGCGCACTGGTCGCGGCGGGCACCGTCATCCGCCCGGGCCAGCAGGTCCCGGCCGGCGTCCTGATGGCCGGGGTGCCCGGCCGGGTGGTCCGGGAACTCACCGATGCGGACCGCGCTTCGTTCGCCAGCACCGCGGCGCGTTATGTGGCCCGCGCGGCGGTGCACCGCGCGGCGCGCTGGTCGGACTTTCCCCGGCAACCCCGGTTGAATCACTAGCCCTTTACCGTATCGAGAGACTCAGCGTCCTCAGCTTCTTGGAATTGTTACTGGGGTTATGGGTAAAATCCCACTTGAGGGTGGTCCAGAAATGACCCTGATGGGTCATGCGGGGGCATAGGGCCGCGTCGTAGCCTTGTGGTCAGGCTTCCCGCGAATCAGCTTGGCGATGGAGGTGGGCGCGGTGCACGATCTCGATCTTCGCGTCCCCGACCGCGTTGCACTGGACGAGATCGAGCTGTATTCCGAAGTGCTCAGCGCCGTGGCCGTCTGCGACCGGCCGCTGACCGCGCAGGAACTCGATGAGGTCCTGGGGGTCGGCTCCACGGTTGGCAGCAGCGCCGACTGACCAGACTGACCGCGGGCCCTAGCCCGATCCCGGATGCCGGTACATGACGTCCGTGTGCCAGTGCATGAAGCCCAGCGACTCGTACAGCCGGATGGCCGGCCGGTTGGCCTCGTCCACGTACAGCATGACCTCGGGCAGCCCACGCGATCTCAGGTGGCGCAACCCGGCCAGGGTCAGCGCCCGGCCCAGCCCGGAACCCTGCTCGCCGGGATCGACCCCGACCACGTACACCTCGCCGATCGCCCCGGGCCCGTCCTCCGGCTCATCCGGCCCGGCCTGGTGGATCTTCGTCCAGTGGAACCCGGCTAGCCGCCCCGCGCGCTCGGCCAGGAAGAAGCCGGCCGGGTCGAACCATGGCTCCCGCTCCCGCAGCGCCAGGTCGGCCATGGTCCACCCGCCCTGCTCCGGATGGCTGGCGAACGCCTTGTGGTTGACGTCCAGCCAGGCCTGCTCGTCGGCGCCGACGGTGAACGTGCGCAGCGTGACGTCTGCGGGGAAGCGTGGCTCGTCCAGCGGGGTGTCCAGGGCGCGGCGCATCATCCCCAGCGCCCGGATCCGCTCGAAGCCGGCCCGGCGGGCCAGGGCGGCGGCCGCGGGCAGATCGCCGTGCGCCCACAGGCGCAGCGGCCGCGGCGCGGCCTCGGCCAGCGCCGCCCGGGTCAGGGCCAGGCCCAGGCCGCGCCGCCGGTACGCCGGGTGGATGACCAGTTCGCCGCTCGGCCCTTCGGCCGCGTCGGCCAGGTCCAGGTGGGCGTACCCGGCCAGGTCGCCACGGTGCTGGCCTTGATTGGGCTGGCCTTGATTGGGCTGGCCTTGATTGGGCTGGCCCTGATTGGTGTGCAGCAGCAGGTCACGCGCCTGCGGATCGCCGCCGTAGCGCAGGTGCAGCCGGACATGCTCGGACAGCGGGCCGATCGCGTCAGCCGCCGCGGCCGCGCTGGCCAGATCCAGCACCGCGGCGGCGGCCGGCCCGGTAAGGGGCTCAGCAACCTTGATCCCGGGTGTCACCGGCGCCGCTCCGCGGGCACCGCCGCCTTCGTGGGCCGGGCCACCGGCTGCCCGGCCGGATCCGGGGCATCCGCCTCGCTGGCCGCGGCGCTGCCCGGGCCGCGGGTGGGCCGGCCTGGCCTGAGCTCGTCGCCGCCCTTGGCCGGAACGAAGCGGTACCCGACGTTGCGCACCGTGCCGATCAGCGCCTCATGCTCGGCGCCCAGCTTGGCGCGCAACCGCCGGACGTGCACGTCCACCGTGCGGGTGCCGCCGAAGTAGTCGTAGCCCCAGACCTCCTGGAGCAGGTGCGCCCGGGTGAACACCCGGCCGGGGTGCTGGGCCAGGAACTTGAGCAGCTCGAATTCCTTGAAGGTCAGGTCGAGGGCGCGGGCGCGCAGCCGTGCCGTGTAGGTGGCCTCGTCGATGGCCAGGTCCCCGGACCGGATCTCGTCCGGGGTGGCCGGGGCCAGGCTGGCCTTGCGGCCGATGGCCAGCCGCAGTCTGGCCTCTACCTCGGCCGGCCCGGCGGTGTGCAGGATGACGTCGTCCGCGCCCCACTCGGCGGTGACCGCGGCCAGGCCACCCTCGGTCAGCACGGCCAGCACCGGTGCGTCCAGCCCGGCCGTGCGCAGCAGCACGCACAGGCTCCTGGCCTGGGCCAGGTCACGGCGGGCGTCGACCAGCACCGCGTCCGCGGGCGGCGCGTCGGACAGGGTGGGCACCTCGGCCGGGGCGACGCGTACCGTGTGCAGCAGCAGGCCGAGCGAGGGCAGAATCTCGGGGGCCGGTTCCAGCGTCGGGGTGAGCAGCAGCAAATCACTCACGTGCTGCCACCTCCGCCCTGTGCTCTGCTGTGGGAGAAACTACCCATCGGTGGACACAAGGACCCGCCGGCGGCACTGCCTGGATCCGATGTGAGCGAGGATAGCGGACATGGCCACAGTGACGATGCGCTACTGGGCCGCGGCGAAGCAGGCGGCGGGGGTCGCCGAGGAGACCATCAGCGCGGAGACCCTGGGTGACGCACTGGCCACGGCACTGGCCGGGCGGGACGGCGCAGCCGCCCTGCGCTCGGTGCTGGCCCGGTCATCGTTCCTGGTAGACGGGTCTCCGGTGGGCAGGCGGGCGCCAGACTCCGTGCTGCTCGCCGAGTCTGCCGTGGTGGAGGTGCTGCCGCCGTTCGCCGGTGGCTGACCGATGCCGCCGCATCCCGGAGATGTCCCGGCTTTCCGGCCAGAACCTGGCGCCGCTGGTGAACCAGGGAATCAGGTCAGCCGTTACTCAGGTGTGGCACAGCACCGAGGCGTCCAAGGGCGCGAGCCCAAGGGAGGGGCATGTGACGAAGACCTGGTCCGCGCGCTCTATGCGGAGCACGCAGCCCCGCTGTTGCGCTATGCGCTTCGGCTGACCAGCGGCGACCGGCAACGAGCGGAAGATATTGTGCAAGAGACGCTGCTCCGGGCCTGGCTGCATCCTGAGGCTATTGCCGAGCGGCCAGCCCGCCCCTGGCTGTTCGCAGTAGCGAGGAACCTCGCGGTAGATTCGCACCGGGCGCGGAACGCCCGGCCGAGAGAGGTTGGCGAGGCAGCGCTCGAACTGGTACCCGTTGCCGACGAGGCGGATCGCGTGCTCGAATCGTGGGCGGTGGCCGACGCCCTGCGTGACCTTCGGCCAGAGCACCGGCAGGTGCTGGTGCAGACGTACTATCTCGGCCGCTCGGTGGCCGAAGCCGCTACCGAACTCGGTATCCCTGGCGGCACCGTGAAGTCACGGACGTTCTACGCGCTCAAGGCCCTCAAACTCGCCCTCGAGGAACGGGGGCTCGCGCCATGACCACTTCAGCGGACTGCCGCGACATCCGGCACGCACTCGGCGTCTACGTGCTGGGCGCCATCGATCCGGCCGAGCGCGCCACGGTGGACAGCCACCTGAGCAGCTGCCCGGAGTGCCGCGAGGAACTGGCTGGCCTGGCCGGGCTGCCCGCGCTGCTGCGCCGGATCCCGGTCGGTGAGGCCCAGCAACTGGCGGACGAGCCAGACGACGAGCTGGCGGGCAGCGAGATGCCCTCGGACCAGGTGCTGGAGTCGCTGCTGGCCCGCACGTCGCGGGCCCGGCAGGCGCGCCGGTGGCGCGGCCTGGCCGCCGCGGCCGCGGTGGTCCTGGTGGCCGGTGCGGCCGGTGCCGCCACCTGGAGCGCGCTGAACCCGGCAGGCGCGCCGGTGGCCAGCGCGCACTGGGACACCTCGGCGGCGGCAAACGCTGCGACGCACGTCTCGGCCACGGTCCGGTATACGGCCAGGAGCTGGGGCACCGCCGTGGACACTCAGGTGCACGGCCTGCCGGACAACGTCCGGTGCAGCCTGGTGGTCACCGACACAGGCGGGCCAGAAGGTGGTCGCGGGCAGCTGGAAGACCAGCTACGACGAGGGCAGGACCTGGTACACGGGCGGGTCCTCGGTGATGCTGGACAGCCTGCGCAGCTTCTCGGTCATCTCCGGGGGCCGGGTCCTGGTCACCATCCCGGCGCGTTAGCGGGAATGGGACCGGCCGCCGGCACGCTGTACCCGGCGTGCTAGCCGGAATCCTGGTCTGCGTGCTGGTGCTCGCGGCCGCCGCGGCCTTCGGGCTGTCCCGCCGTCGCCGGGATGGGAAGCTCACTGAGCCGCGCCCGGCCCAGCTGACCGCGGGCCAGCTGGGGCAGCCGCTCGGTGCGCGGGCCACCCTGCTGCAGTTCTCCAGCGAATTCTGCGCGCCCTGCCGCGCCACCCGGCAGATCCTCGGTGAGGTGGCCGGCGGCCTGGCCGGCGTGAGCCACGTGGAAGTGGACGCCGCGCAGCGGCTGGACCTGGTCCGGCTGCTGGACGTGCGCCGCACGCCCACCGTGTTCGTGCTCGGCCCGGACGGCCGGGTCACCCGGCGGGGCAGCGGCCTGATGCGCAAGGACGAGGTGCTGGCGGCGCTCGGGGATGCTGGGTGAAACGCAATACCCTACCAGATTGGTGGGAAGTGACACAGGGGCCACCTAGGCATACCATCGGGGGCGTGCTTTCCCAGGCCGTCCCGGATGAGCGGGCGGGTGGCGGCCGGCTCCGGCCGTTGCTGACCCGGCGGCGGGTCGTCAACTACTGTCACGTCTCCGCTGCGTTGTGTCCGGGCACGCCGTGCCCGTAGCCGCTGGCTGAGCCCAGCATGAGCGGTGCTGCCTGCCGTCATCCGGGCACGGGCTAGTACCCGTCGGTTCCCATCCAGGGGAGAGGTGCTGCTGGTGAACGTCGACCCCCGAGGTCAGCGCTTCAACGCCACACTGTCCGCGATCGTGCTCGTGATCGTGCTGATCACCAGCAGTGGCTGGCTGCTCGCCGCCCAGGCCGTCGTGTTCGGCATCGGGGCGGTATTCGGGCTGCGCTACTCGCCCTATGGCTACCTGTTCCGGTGGCTGGTCCGGCCGCGGCTGGGGCCGCCGGCCGAACTGGAGGCCGCGGCGCCGCCGCGGTTCGCGCAGGGGGTGGGCCTGGTCATCAGCGTCATCGGGGTGATCGGGTACGCGGTCGGGCTGGCCCCGCTCGGCATGGCCGCCGCGGCGGCGGCACTCGCCGCCGCGTTCCTCAACGCAGCCTTCGGCTTCTGCCTGGGCTGCGAGATGTACGTGCTGATCAAACGAGTCTGGCCGGGCCGGCAGCGGATGGCCGAGCCGGACTCCGACAAGGAGGTTGCTGCATGAGCCGCTCTGACGTCCTGGTGGACGCCGACTGGGTGGAGGCCCACAAGAGCGATCCGGGCGTGGTGCTCGTCGAAGTGGACGAGGACACCAGCGCCTACGACACCGGGCACATCCCCGGTGCGATCAAGATTGACTGGAAGAAGGACCTGCAGGACCCGGTCCGCCGCGACTTCGTGGACAAGGCCGGCTTCGAGGCGCTGCTGTCCCAGCGCGGGATTTCCAACGACGACCTGGTCATCCTCTACGGCGGGAACAACAACTGGTTCGCCGCCTACGCGTACTGGTACTTCCGGCTGTACGGGCACCAGAACGTGAAGCTGCTCGATGGCGGCCGGAAGAAGTGGGAGCTCGACTCGCGCGAGCTGGTCAAGGACGTTCCCGAGCGGCCCGCGACCAGTTACCAGGCCACCGAGCAGGATGCCACGCTCCGGGCCATGCGCGACGAGGTGGTGGCGGCCATCGGCAAGCGCAACCTGGTCGACGTCCGGTCACCCGACGAGTTCGCCGGCCGCCTGCTCGCCCCCGCCCACCTGCCGCAGGAGCAGGCCCAGCGCGCCGGGCACATCCCGACCGCGAAGAACGTGCCGTGGTCCAAGGCCGCCAACGACGACGGCACCTTCAAGTCCGACGATGACCTGGCCACGCTGTACCGCGACGAGGCCGGGCTGGACTTCAGCAAGGACACCATCGCGTACTGCCGGATCGGCGAGCGGTCCGCGCACACCTGGTTCGTCCTGCACGAACTGCTGGGGCAGCCGAACGTGAAGAACTACGACGGCTCGTGGACCGAGTACGGCTCGCTGGTCGGCGTGCCGATCGAGCTGGGTGATGGCCAGTGACCGGAGCACCGGGCAACGACGGCTGCGGCGCCCCGGTGGGCGGGGCTGCGCTGCCCGCCGACGCGGGCAATCAGGCGATCGTGCAGGGCCACGTGACCAAGGCCGGCGCCGCCGTGCAGACCGGGTACGCCCGGCTGCTCAACGACGGCGGCGAGTTCGTCGCCGAGGTGCCGCTGGGCGCGGACGGCGGGTTCCGCTTCTTCGCCGCGCCGGGCACCTGGACGGTACGGGTGCTGGCTCCGGGCGGGGTGAACACCGACCAGACGGTGACCGCCGACTACGGCCAGATTACGGCGGTCGAAGTTAGCGTCTGAGACACAGCGGGCCAATGGGGCGGGTGGGGCAATCCCACCCGCCCCATCGCATTGTGACCATGTTCATCTGCTCGTCAGGGTTCTCTTCTCTTTCCGTTCACCTGCGTGTCACCTTCGCGCCCTATCAATGAGGGGCCAGGGCAAAGCGGGGGCACCTTGGCGATCGCAATCACGGCGACTAGGGCGGGACTCATCGTGTCAACTGAGGCTGGTCAAGGCGGGTCTGTGCCAGACCCGGCTGGTTCCGAACCGCAGACAGTGACCGCCACCCAGCCAGGCACGGTCACCGCGCAGACGACGCCGAGCACGCAGGCGACGCCGAGCACGCCGGCCGCCAGCGGCGAGGCGGTGGTCCACTGTGTCAACCTGACGCTGAGCTTCGGCCAGCGGGCGGTGCTGTCCGACCTGCAGATACCGTTCGGCGGCGGGCAGGTGACCGCCATCCTCGGGCCGACCGGCTCGGGGAAGAGCACCTTGCTGCGCACCATCAACCGGCTGAACGACAAGGTCACTGGTTACGGGCACAAGGGGGACGTACTCCTCGACGGCAGCAGCATCTGGGCCCAGCACGTCGAACTGATGGCGCTGCGCCGCAAGGTCGGCATGCTGTTCCAGCGGCCCAACCCCTTCCCGATGTCGATCATGGACAACGTGGTGGCCGGGGTGAAGGCGCACAAGATGGCCAAGGGCAGCCAGCTCAAGGAGATCGCCGAGCGGCGGCTGCGCGAGGTGGGCCTGTGGGACGCGGTCTCGGCCCGGCTCAAGGACTCCCCGTTCCGGCTGTCCGGTGGCCAGCAGCAGTTGCTCTGCCTGGCCCGGACGCTGGCTGTGGACCCGGACGTGCTGCTGCTCGACGAGCCCACCTCGTCGCTGGACCCGATGGCCACCGAGTCGATCGAGGCGCTGGTCCGCACCCTGGTGCCGGAGCTGACCGTGATCATCGTCACGCACAACCTGGCCCAGGCCCGCCGGGTGTCGGACAGCACCGTCTTCCTCAACAAGGGACGCCTTGTGGAGCACGGCGAGACCACGCAGATCTTCGAGAACCCGGTTCAGGAGGAGACGGCTCGCTACGTCACAGGGCGCTTCGGCTGAGCACAGGCTTCCTCCCGGGGAGAGAGCAGTGACTCGCCGAGGAGGGGACCGCGCGCGGCAGCGCGCGGAGCACGAGGCACGCGCCAGCGTGCTAGCAGGGACCATGCACGCCCGCCGTGCCTGGTGACAGAACGCACGTGAATGCGTGCATATTGTAATTGGGCGCATGCCTGGCATGCGGTGAGTAAAGGAGCAACCCTCGGTGGGCAAACCTATTCGCCTGGCGTTTGCTGCGGCCGCCCTGGCCCCAGTCGCCTTGCTGGCTGCCTGTAGCAGTTCCCCTTCAACGCCGTCTAGTTCTTCGACGGCTTCCTCGTCGCCGGCCAAGTCATCCAGCGGGAGCACCACGGTCAGCGAGACCGGCAGCACGCTGCTGCTCCCGCTGGTCAGCTCCTGGCAGGTGGCCTACGGGCAGCGCTCAACCCCAAGATTCTCATCACCACCTCCGGTACCGGGTCAGGCACCGGCATCGCCGACGCGGCCGCCGGCACGGTGAACATCGGCGGGTCCGACGCCTATCTGTCGCCGGCCGACGTCAGCCAGTACCCGGGCCTGCTGAACATCCCGCTCGTCGGTGGCCGCGGTCGAGCATCAACTACAACGTGCCCGGCGATCAAGAAGCCGCTCAACCTCAACGGCACGGTGCTGGCGAAGATCTACAGCGGCAAGATCACGAACCTGGAACGACCCGGCGATCAAGGCGCTCAACAAGGGCGTGACGCTGCCCAGCACCTAAGATCGTCCCGCTGCACCGCGCGGACAGCTCGGGCAGCACGTTCCTGTTCACCTCCTACCTGAACGCCCAGGCCCCCAGCGGGTGGACATCGTCCATGTCGGCACGACCGTGAGCTGGCCGTGCGTGCCCGGCGCCACGGCCGAGACCGGCAGCGGCGGCATGGTCAAGGGCTGCGGGGCGATCAAGGGCTGCATCGCCTACATCGGCATCAGCTACCGGACCCAGGCGCGGCGGCCGGGCTGGGCACGGCGGGCTGGCCAACAAGAGCGGCCAGTTCGTAGTCGGCCTGCCTTCGGCGATCAGCGCTGCGCTGGCCACCTTCTACACGGCAAGACCCCGGCCAGCGGCGGCCCAGTCGCTGATCAACGGCACGGCTGGCTACCCGGTCATCAACTACGAGTACGCGATCGTGAAGACGACGCAGCCAAGCTCGGCGGAGGCAACTGCGGTGAAGAATTTCCTCACCTGGGGAATCACCAGGGCAGCAGCGCCAAGTACCTGACCCCGGTCAACTTCGTCCGCTGCCGTCGAACGCGCTGTCCATCGCCAAGACCCTGATCGCCAAGATCAGCTAGCCATGGCAGCCCTACCTGCGGCACCGGAAGGGGGGGCGGCCCAGCCGCCCCCCCGCCCCGGGGGCTCCGCTTTCCAGCGCTGGTGGCGTGCCGGTAACTTCATCCGCTGGCTCGGCTTCGGGGGGGCCTGGATCCCCACGCTGATGCTGGCCTTCATCCTGGTGATCTTGTTTGTCAAGGCATGGCCCGCGATCCAGATCAACGGCTTGGACTTCTTCACCAAGAGCGTCTGGAATACCGGCAACCAGTACGGCACATCGGTCACCTCGCACGGCATCACGTACATCTCGGGCCAGCATTACGGGGCGGTGCCGCAGATCGTCGGCACGCTGGAGACCACCCTGATCGCGCTGATCATCGCCGTGCCGGTGTCGATCGGCGCGGCGCTGGTCGTGGTCGAGCGGCTGCCCCGGCGGCTGGCCAGCCTGATCGGGGGCTTCCTGGAACTGCTGGCCGGCATCCCGAGCGTCGTGATCGGCCTGTGGGGAGTGCTGACCTTCGGGCCGTTCATCGCCAAATACATCGCTCCGGCCCTGGCGAAGATCCCGATTCCCTTCTTCCAGGGGGACGTCGGGCACGGCCAGGGCCTGCTCGTGTCCGGCCTGGTACTCGCGGTCATGGTGATCCCGATCACCGCCTCAACCTCCCGTGACCTGATCCGGGGGGTGCCCATCCTGCCCCGCGAAGGCGCAACCGCGCTCGGCATGTCCGACGCCGAGACGGCCCGCAGGGTCACGCTGCCCTGGGTCGGGGCCGGCCTGATCGGCGCGGTGGTGCTCGGCATGGCCCGGGCGCTGGGCGAGACGATCGCCGTCGCCATGGTCTGCGGCGTCGCCCTCGGCACCGTGGCCACCAACCTCTACGCCGCCATGATCACGATCGCGGCCAACATCGTGCAGAACCTCGACACCGTGATCACCGACCAGCTTGGCGTGCGGACCTACGCCGAACTGGCCCTGGTGCTGCTGATCATCACGCTCGCGACCAACGTGGTCGCCCGGTTGCTGGTCCGCCGCGTGTCGGGGACCGCGCTGCCGGTCGGAAGGGGGCTGTGAAGCCATGAGCAGCCTGGGCAGCCTGGGCGATACCTCGCCAGCGGCGCCGCCGACCGGCCCGACCGTGGGCAGCTACCGGCACACAGCCGGCCTGCCGCCCGTGCGGATGAGCAGGAAAATCTGGAATGCGGTGTTCTGGGCACTGTGCTTCGTGGGCCTGGCCGCGATCGTCGTGCCGCTGGTGTGGCTGGCGGGTGGCATCATCGTGCGGGCCTTGCCGCACTGGCAGTGGAGCGTGCTCACCACGAACACCACGGGCACCGGTGGCGGCCTGAAGCAGGCCATCCTGGGCACGCTGTACATCACGCTGGGAGTGGTGATCATCGGTGGCGGCGTCAGCGTGCTCACCGGCCTGTACCTCGCCGAGTTCGCCACCGGCAGGCACCGCGGGCTGCTGCGCGGCGGCTACGAGGTGCTGGCCGGGATCCCGTCGATCGTGATGGGCTATGTCGGTTTCATCGCGCTGGTGATCGGCTTGCACATGGGCTTCGGCCTGCTGCCCGCGGTGCTCGTGCTCTCGGTGATCGTCATTCCGTACCTCACCAAGGCCACGGAAACGGCACTGTCCCAGGTGCCGAGTTCCTACCGGGAAGGCGCCGAGGCCCTCGGCCTGCCGGTCACCTGGGCACTGCGCAAGATCGTGCTGAAGTCGGCGGTGCCGGGGATCATCACCGGCCTGCTCGTCGCGATCGCGATCTCGATCAGCGAGACCGCGCCGCTGCTGCTCACCGCGGGCTGGTCCTTCTTCGATCCGACCACGCACGTCACCAACTCGCCGGTCGCCTTCCTCACCTACCCGGTCTGGACGTATTACGCGTCGCCCTACCCGGCGCAGCAGTACCTGGCCTACGACGCGGCCCTGCTGCTATTCGTCCTGGTCCTGATCATCATCGTGCTGGGCCGGGTAGTGGTCGCGATGTCCCGGCGAAATGCGGAATGACGGAACTCCGCGGAGCGAGGGACGGCCGGGCGCTCGCCGCCGACCGGCCGCTCTCCGCGAGCGTGCTGGCCGACCGGATGGCTGCCGCGCTGCTGCACCATGAGCCGGGCTGGCGGCTGCCCCGGCTGACCGCGCTGGCCCGCCGGTACAACGTCACCACCGCCGAGGTCGAGACCGCGATCGACCTGCTGGCCGGCCGGCATCTGCTGACCAAGCTGCCGGATGGGCAGGTGTTCCGGGCCAGCCCGGCCGAGTACCGGGTCGCGCTGGAGGGGGTGCCCGGCTTCACCGCCCAGGTGGACCCGATGGGCGGCGACCTGGCCTGCCGGAGCCGCACCATCGCCAAGCGGCGGGCCGCGGAGGACGTGGCCCGTGCGCTCGGCGCACCGCCCGGGGTGGAACTGCTCGGCATCCGGTGCCTGTGGACGGTGGGCGGCGAGCCGGGCGCGTTTTCCGTCAGCTACCTGCCTGCCCAGATGGAGGCGCTGGTCAGCGAGTTCGCCGCGGCCACTGGACCGACCGGGCCGGCGCCGCACTACGGCCGGCCAGGCGCGTTCCAGGTGGACTTCGCGCCGCCCGCCCCGTCGGTGGCGCGCGCCCTGCGGCTGGCACCCGGTGACCCGGCGGCCACGGTCACGGTCCGGTTCGAGGATGCGGCCCGGCGCAAGGTGATCGCGCTGACCGTAGCGGTGCTCCGGCCGGACCTGTTCCGGATCGTGGTCGAGTCGCCGGGCATCCCGGCGCCCACGGTCGGGCCAGAGGGTCCGCCAGGTTCCTGGACACGAGCGGTGGAGGACTGGGAACCTTGACCCGAGATGCCTCCCTCTGTGACGACTTCCGCACTCTACGTAGTAGACCGCGGGCCGCCGCGGGCTAGCCCGCGCCGCGGCGAGATCCTCGCTGCGCTGGCTCTGGGCTGGGTCGCCGCGCACTTATTGCTGGCCCAGCTCACCCTGCTGCTGACCGTCCCGCTCGGCCTGATCGGCCGGGCCAGCCGGTGGCGCCAGGCGTGGCTGGCGGTGCCCGCCGTGGCCGGCCTGACCTGGGTGCTGGCCATCGGCCCCCGGACCGCGCTGGCCGGCTTCACCGTCGGCCCGCGCCAGGTCCTGGGGTACCTGGCCACCGCGGTCGGTCATCCGGCCCGGCTGCCGCACCTGGTCCATGCTTACGCCGGGCTGGCCGGCTGGCTGCCCCGGCAGGCGCCGCTGGCCTTGCTGGCCGCGGCGGCTGAGGCCGCACTGGCCGGGCGGCTGCGCAGACCGCGCCGCAGCGACGGCGCGCCCGCGCCACCTCGCCCCGGACTTGCCGCACTGGCGCGGCGGCAGTTCACCGTATGGAGCGTTCAGAAAGGTGGGGTCGTGGGGCGAGCCGGTGCCGTACTGGGCGTCGAGTGGCCGACCGGGCACGCTGCCGAGGTGCCCTGGCGCGCGGCGGAGGGCGGCGTGCTGGTGGCCGGCGGCGTGGCCGGGGAGGTGACCGCGGCCGGCTTCCGGTTCGTGCACGCCGCGGTCCGGCGGCGCAAGCCGGTGTTCGTGGTCAACCTGGCCGGGGCCCCCGGCCTGCCCGCCGCGCTGGCCGCTGTCTGCGCGGCGGCCGGCGCGCCGCTGCACGTGTTCGCGGCGGCCGGGCGGGGCTGCTACGAGCCGCTGCGCGGCCGCGAGCCGGCCCGGAACGCGGACCTGGTGCTGGGCATGCTCGACTGGGCCGCGGTGCCCGATCCGGCCCGGCGCACCGGGGCGGGCTACCTGCACGACCTGTTCGCGGTGCTGGCCGCCGCGCCCGGCGATCCGCGGATCCCGGTGCTGGATGACCTCGTGCACCTGCTCAGCCCGGATGCGCTGTGGGCGCGGCTGCGCCAGGTCCCGCCGGATCACCGGCGCCGCGCCCGGCTGGCCGAGCGGGTCAGGACCACGGCCGGGCTACTGACCGCGGACCCGGCTACTGGCGCGTTCCTGGCCAGTGAGCTCGCCGGGCTGCGTGCGGCGCCGCTGGGCCGCTGGCTGCGCCCGGCGGTGGCCGGCGAGGACCAGATCAGCCTGGCCTCGGCGGTGCGTGACCGGGCGGTGGTGCTGTTCCCGCTGCACCAGCCGCGGCCCGGGCGGACCGCACAGATGATCGCGAACCTGGCCGCGCTGGACATCGCGGCCGTGTTCGCCGAGTCGGCCCGGTGCGGGACCGGCGCGGACGGGCTGGCCTGGTTCGGCCGCTGCGAGCGGCTGGCCGGCCCGGCCCTGGCCGGCCTGCTAGGCCCGGACGGCCCGGCCGGGCTGGCCACCGTGCTAGGTACCACCTCGGTGGCGCTGGCCGGGCGGCTGGCGGCGCTGGCCAATGTGCTGGTCATTCAGGAACCGGGCCTGGCCGGCCAGCTTGACCTGCCCGGCCCGGCGCAGTCCGGCCAGTTCGTGCTGGCCGTCAAGGGGCCGCCCGGCCAGGTGCGCCCGGCCTGCCGGTTCGTCCCCGGGGAAGTCCGGTGACCGGCCCGCCGCCCCGCGCCGACCGGATCTACCTGGGCTGGGAGTACGCCGAGCCGCACCCGGACCCGGGGCCGCCGCCGGAGCGCCCCGCGCTGCCCGGGCCGGAGCAGCTCAATCCGGGCTGGCTGGCCGCGCAGCAGCGCGAGGAGCGGCGGCTGAGCCGGCCGCTGTGGCTGGGCGGCGGGTCCGGTCTCGGGCTGGCCGGGCTGACCGCCGCGCTGGGCCTGCTCGGTGTGCTGAACGCCGCGCTGACCGTGGCGGGCCTGGCCTGCCTCCTGCTGCTGGCCGGCTGGTGTGCCCGCGGCGTGTGGCACGGCCGCCGGGCGTTGCGTGCCCTGGTGGCCCGGGAAGAGCGGCGGGTGGCCCGGGCCAGGGCGGTGCAGGACCGGCGCTGGCACGGCTGGCAGCAGGAGCACGGCCGCCGGTTACGGGACTGGCAGGCCCGCGGCCGCCTGTTCCAGGACCAGCCGCGGTGGTACGGGGTGGCGCTGGCCGCGGACCTCGACCGGGTGGATGTGGCGGGCGGCACGCTGGCTGGCTGGTCGGCGCTGCTGACCATGCTGGCCGGGTGCCGACTGGCGGCTGGCGGCGAGGTCACCGTGCTCGACCTGGGCGCGGGCGCGGCCGCCCAGGACCTGCTCCGGGCCGCCGCCAGCGCCGGCGCCGCCCCGCTGGTCTGGGTGCTGCCCGCCGACCTGCCCCGGTTCGACCTGGGCGGCGGGCTGCCGGTGGCGGCGCTGGCCGATGTGCTGGCCGTGGCCGCGGCGGCGGGCGGCGACCCAGCCACCCGGCCCGACCCGTCCGGGGTGGCGCAGGACACGGCCATCCTGGAGCGCATCGCCGCGATCCTGGGTGACCAGCCCAGCGTGGCTGAGCTGGTGGCCGGCCTGCGGGCGCTGGCCCAGGTCGGCGACCCGCACCAGGACATCCGGGCCGGGCTGCTCAGCGAGGCGCAGGCCGCGTCGATCGCCGGGTTATACGGCCGGGCGGCGGCCGGCCGGGTCACCGAGCGGGCGCTGGCCCTGGAGGCCCAGCTGCGCAAGCTGGCCCGCCTGGGCACCGTCCCGGTCCGGCTGCCGCCGAGCCGGCTGCGCGTGGTCGCGGTGGACGCGGCGGCCGGCCTGGCCGAAGCGCAGACGCTCGGCGGCTACCTGGCCGCCGCGCTGACCTACCTGCTCCGTGGCCAGCCGGGACCCGGCCCGGCCTGGCAGCACACCGTGCTGGTCAGCGGGGCCGAGACGCTGCGCGGCGACGTGCTCGACCGGCTGGCCAGCGCGTGCGAGGCCACCGGCACCGGGCTGGTGCTGGCCTACCGGTCGCTGCCGCCACACGTCCGGGGGCGGCTCGGCCGGGGGAACGCGGCCGTCGCGTTCATGCGGCTGGGCAACGCGGACGACGCCCGGGCGGCCAGCGAGCAGATCGGCACCGAGCACCGGTTCGTGGTGGCCCAGCTCACCGACACGGTGGGCAGTTCGGTCAGCGACACCGCGGGCCAGGCGTACACCAGCACGGTCGGCACCGCGTCCTCGGCCGCGCTGTCCAGATCGGCCAGCCAGAGCAGCGGGCAGAGCGGCGGGCGGGGCCGGAGCTGGGCCGGGCCGTCGCCGTTCGCGCCGCGGACCGCGTCGGCGCACGGGGAGACCAGCTACTCGGCCAGCGCCAGCGACTCGGTTTCGCTGACCGAGGGGATCAACCGGGGCACCTCGTGGGGCCAGCAGACCGCGCTGGCGGTGGGCACGAACCGCGCGCTGGCCCAGGCCAGCCAGCGGTCCCGTGAGTTCCTGGTGGAGCAGCACGAACTGCAGCAACTGCCGCCCAGCGCGGTGATCGTCAGCTACGCGTCCCCGGCTGGCCGCCGGGTGGTGCTGGCCGACGCCAACCCCGGCATCCTGGGCCTGCGCACCGCCACCCTGCGCACCCTGGACGAGGTGACCCGCGCCGCGGCCACCAGCCCGGCCGCCCCAGCCACGCCAGGCGCCTGGACCCCCGAACCAGAGCCAGACCTGGCACCGCTCCCCGACCCGCTGCCCCGATGGCCCGGCGACCCCCGTCACTAGCTCGTGATCATGAATTCAGTGCGAATCTAGTAGCACCAAAGCCAAGATCATGAATTGTGGGGCGGAGCTGGACCGCCCACCGGGCCCACCAGACCGTAGGACCGTTGCCTGCCCGGCGCCGGGGCCGGATAGCATCGTCGGCCATGGGCAAGCTTCCGATCCGGGCCCGCGTGGCCACCACGCTGGGGGGTGCCGCAGGCCGGATGTCGCGGCTCGCGGGCCGTGGTGACGGGTCCGTCATCGGCGGGGTCATCGGGCTGCGGGTGGAACCGGGCCTGCTCGCCCTGCTCGCCGCGGATCGCCAGATCGTCCTGGTCACCGGGACCAACGGCAAGACGACCACGACCCGGCTGGTCACCGCGGCGCTGAGCGCGCTCGGCCAGGAGATCGCCTCGAACGCGTTCGGCGCCAACATGGAGGCGGGCCTGGCCGCCGCGCTGGGCCAGGCGCCCGAGGCCCCGTACGCGGTGCTCGAAGTGGACGAGAAGTACCTGGCCGGCGTGATCCAGGCGACCAAGGCCCGGGTGGTGGTGCTGCTCAACCTCAGCCGGGACCAGATGGACCGGGCGGCGGAGATCTGGCTGGTGGCCCGGCGCTGGCGGGACGCGTTCCGGCAGGCGCCCTGGTGCCGGGTGGTGGCCAACGTGGACGACCCGCTGATCGCCTGGGCGGCCATGGGCGCGGCCCAGGTGACCTGGGTGGCGGCCGGCCAGCGCTGGCACGAGGACTCCTGGTGCTGCCCGCAGTGCGGCTCGCACCTGCGCCGGGACGACATGGGCTGGCGCTGCGGCGAGTGTGGCTTCAGCCGCCCGGCGGCCCGCTGGGTGCTGGACGGATCCCGGGTCATCGACTCGACCGGCGGGATGACCGAACTCGGCCTGGCCCTGCCCGGCCGGGCCAACCGGTCCAACGCCGTGGTCGCCCTCGCGGTCGCCGAGATATTCGGCATCGGCCCGGCCGCCGCGCTGCAGAAGATGCGCTCGGTGACCTCGGTGGCCGGCCGGTACACCCAGGTGCAGCGGCAGGGCCGCCAGGTGCGGCTGCTGCTGGCCAAGAACCCGGCTGGCTGGCTGGAGGCGTTCGACGTGCTGGAGCCGCCGCCGGTGCCGGTGCTGCTGGCGGTCAACGCGCAGGTCCCGGACGGCCGGGACACGTCCTGGCTGTGGGACGTGGACTACCGGGTGGTGGCCGGCCGCCCGGTGTTCATCGCCGGCGAGCGCGCCCTGGACCTGGCCGTCCGGCTGGAGGCGGACCGGGTGCCGTTCCAGCTGGTGGACGACATCGACGACGCGGTCAGCCGGGTCCGGCCCGGCGGCGCCCTGGACGTGATCGCGAACTACACGGCGTTCCAGCAGATCCGGGCGGCCGTCGGCCGCGCCGCGTGAAAGGCGGGACAGCGATGGGGCCACCCTGGGATCCGGGCAGCAACCGGCGCGGCACGCACTCCCGGGGCGCCAGCGCGCTCCGGCTGGTCTGGGTCTACCCGGACCTGCTCAGCACGTACGGCGACCGGGGCAACCTGCTGGTCCTGGAACGCCGGGCCCAGCTGCGCGGCATCGGGGTGGAATCCATCCTGGTCAACTCGGACGAGCAGGTGCCCAGCCAGGGTGACATCTACCTGCTCGGCGGCGGCGAGGACCTGCCCCAGGTGCTGGCGGCCCGGCGGCTGCGGCAGGACGGCGGGCTGGCCGCCGCGGCCCGCCGCGGCTCGGTGATCTTCGCCGTGTGCGCCGGCTACCAGCTGCTCGGCCACGAGTTCGGTGGCGAGGAAGGCCAGCCGGTGGCCGGCCTGGAGATCCTGGACATCCGCAGCGGCCGGGGTGAGCGGCGCGGCGTGGGCGAGATCCTGGCCGACGTCGATCCCGCGCTGGGCCTGCCCAAGCTGACCGGCTTCGAGAACCATCAGGGCGTGACCCAGGTCGGGCCGCACGCCAAGCCGCTGGCCCGGGTATCGGTCGGCACCGGCAACGGGGACGGCACCGAAGGCGCCTACGCGGGCCGGGTGCTGGGCACCTACCTGCACGGCCCCGCGCTGGTGCGCAACCCGGCCCTGGCCGACCTGCTGCTCAGCTGGTCCTTCGGGGCGCTGCCCCGGCTGGACCCGGCCGCGGAGGAGTGGACCACCCGGTTCCGCGACCAGCGACTGGCGGCCGTGCCCAGCTGAGCTCCGGGCTCAATACCTGGCCGCTCAGTAGACGAGCGCCTGCGCGCCGTCGGCGCACACCTCGGCCACGAACGTGGCCGCGCCCGCGATGCGCACGCTCTCGAGGGTGTCCGGCGGGGTGATGTTCCGCCGCGCCGCACACTGGGTGCACAGCGTCACCGACCCGCCCGCCAGCACGCTGGCCAGCAGGTCGCTGAGCGGTGGCGCGTGCGGCAGGCTGAAGTCCTCGGCCCGGCCGGGCAGCGCGAACCAGGACGCCTCCCCGGTGAGCCACAGCGAGGTGGTGACCCCGCTGGCCACCGCGGCCGCGGCCACGTTGAAGCCCTGATTGCAGCGTTCCGGGTCTTCCTTGCCCGCGGTGATCTTGATAACGAGGCTGCGCGCGCTCATGATCGCACCTTAACGTGACAGGCCACGGCCGGCATGGCGGACGCCGCCGCCCGGCGCTGCGCTCCGTACACTGCTGGAGGGCAGGAGGGAGACGATCATGCACGGAATCGTCAGCGCGCTTCTCCTGGTGGGTGCGTTCGCGGCGGTGGCGGTGCTGGCCGCGCTGCTGGCCATGCGCTTGCTGCGGACCACCCGTGGGGTCAGCCCGGCCGGAGAGCGGCCCGATGCCTAGCCCGCTGCCGGACGTGCCGGAACCCCACCCGGACCTGGCGCCGGTAAGTTTCCTGCTGGGCACCTGGGAGGGAGCCGGGGTCGGCGGGTACCCGACCATCGAGAGCTTCCGGTTCGGCCAGGAGATCACCTTCAGCCACAACGGCAAGCCGTTCCTGATCTACGCCAGCCGGACCTGGCTGCTGGACGAGGACGGCAACCTGATCCGCGCGGCGGCCACCGAGACCGGGTACTGGCGGCCCCAGCCGGATGGCCAGATCGAGGTGGTGCTGGCCCACCCGACCGGGATCGCCGAGATCTACCTGGGCGAGATCACCGGCACCAAGGTCGAGCTGAGCACGGACGTGGTGGCCCGGACCACCACCGCCAAGGAGGTCACCGCCGGGCACCGGCTGTACGGGCTGATCGGCGCCGACCTGGGCTGGGCCTACGACATGGCGGCCGAGGGCCAGCCGCTGCAGCCGCACCTGTCCGCTCAGCTCAAGCGCACCAGCTGAGCCTCAGCGCCGGCGGGACGGCTGATAACGCACACTCGCCTGAATGGCATTTCCGGGACGGACCTGGAAAACCACCTGGACGCTTTTTGGGTACATTTCGTACCAGGCGTAATAGCGTGCTCTCGTCCCGGCGCAGCTGACCGCCACGCCGATCTGCTCGACGCTCGAACTGCCCAGGCCGTCCAGGCCGACCCAGTGCGAGGAGGACGCGCCCGGGGTGCCCCGGCAGTCGGCGTACGGCACGAAAAACGCGGCCCGCATGGAGCGGAACGCCAGGCCCGCACGGGCCACGGCGTAGCCAGCCCAGTTGTAGGAGTCGATGGTGCGTGTCCCGGCGGGCGGGCCGCTGGTGCGCGCCGCCGCGGCCATCGGGCCGCCGGGTGTGGCCGGGCCACCGGCCCCGGCCGCCCGCGGCGCACTGAAAGCGCTGGCGGTCAGCACGACCGAAATGGCGGCCCCGGTGGCCGCGACGGCGCGCGCGAGCTTCCGCATCAATTGTCCTTTTCTGCCCGGGAAATGGGACACGTAAGATCGACCCTACGCGGTGCCAGATGAAATACGAAGGAAATTGATGCCGGGCAAATTAAAACCCCCGGGCGTCTCCCGGCTGCCCACGATGGGCAACGCGGGGACTGGCTGGACAGACCAGTCAGCCCGGGGGTCCGGTGTCTGCCGATATTCGCCGGCCGCCGCGCGCGATGCGCGAGCCGATGATGGCGCCGGTGGTCATAGCACACCGGTACCTCGGCGGGACGGCGGCTAGCGGACAGCCACCTCGCGAGTCCGACTGCTACACATGCGTTGGACCACCTCCTTTCCCGCGTTGCCGAAAGGCTATGCGAGGCTCCGGGCGGCAGGCAACTGTGTTAACCGCCACCCGGCAGGCCTGTCCCGTGGATCGGGGCCGCGCAGCAGGCCGAAGATCTGCGGGACAGGCCTTAGCCAGGCAGCGTGGGCGGCAAGCCGAAGCGGGGCAGCAGCGCGTTGTCGGTGAACCTGGTCAGCGCGCAGATCCGGTCGCCGGACAGGGTCAGCACGAGCAGGCCGTGGGCGTGCGCCACCGGGCTCCGCGGCCCGGCCAGGTAGCAGCCGAACGCGGGCTGCTGGTTGGCGCGGGTGGGCAGTAGCCGGTACCGGCGGCCGCCGGAGAATGCGGCGCCGGACAGTAGCTGGCGGGTGGCGGCCAGGCCCTGGTACACCACCGGCCGCGGTGGCATGGCCAGCCGCACATCGCCGGTGAGCAGGGCCAGGATGGCGTCGATGTCGGCGCGCTCCACCGCCCGGCTGAACTCCCCGGCGATCCGCTGCTCGGCGGCTGAGTGCGGCGGCGGCGCCGGCTTGTGGCCCGCGGGCAGCCTGGCCTCCAGCGCGGCGCGGGCCTGCCGCAGCGCGTCGGATACCGCTGGCCCGGTCGTGTCCAGGATGCCGGCCACCTCGGTGACCGGGAAGCCGAGCACGTCACGGAGGATGAGCACGGCGCGCTGCTGCGGCGGCAGGCACTGCAGCGCGGCCACGAAGGCCAGCGACACCGACTCGCCGGCCGGGTAGCGCGGTACCTCGGCGGTCATACCGATGTAGACCGTGCGGAGGGGCAAAACTGGTCGGCGGGCGGGACCGGCCGCCGGAAGGGTTAATCTCGGCCCATGGCGCAGGCGTGGGACAAGGAGTTGCGGGCACGCGGGTACCGCGTCACCCCGCAGCGTCAGCTGGTGCTGGAAGCGGTCACCAAGCTGGAGCACGGCACGCCCGAGGAGATCTGTGCCACCGTGCAGCAGACCGCCCGCGGGGTCAACATCTCCACCATCTACCGGGCCCTGGAACTGCTGGAACAGCTCGGCCTGGTAACACACACCCACCTCGGGCACGGCGCGCCCCGGTATCACCTGGCGGCCGAGGCGGAGCACGTGCACCTGGTCTGCTCGGAGTGCGGCCGGATCACCCAGATCGGACCGGAGGAAGTGGAGCCGCTGGTCACCAGGCTGGCGGCGAAATACGGCTTCGAGACGGATGTCGGGCACCTCACCGTGTTCGGCCGCTGCGCGGACTGCCGGCCGGCCGAATAGCCTGGCTGCTATGGACAGTCCGCTGCTGAGCAATCCGCTGCTGAACCTGGCTGGGGCCGTGCCCGCCGAGGGCCGCGACGCGGGGGTCGCCGCGCACTACGGGGACCCGTATGCCGAGCAACGCGCCCTCGATCTGGCGGCCGGCCTGGTGGACCGGTCCAACCGGGGCGTGCTGCGGATCACCGGCCCGGACCGGCTCGGCTGGCTGCACAGCCTGACCACCCAGCACCTGGAGGGGCTCGGCCCGGGCGGCGCGGCCGAGGCGCTGATCCTCAGCCCGCAAGGGCACATCGAGCACCACCTGACGCTGACCGACGACGGCGCGGCAACATGGGTGCACGTCGAGCCGGGCACCGCGGCGGACCTGCTGGCGTTCCTGGAGTCGATGCGGTTCATGCTCCGGGTGGAGGCCGCCGATGTCAGCGCCGGGTACGCCGTGCTCACGCTGCTTGGCCCGGACGCAGACGTCCCGCTGCCGGATGCGGCGGCCGCAGCCATCCGGGGAGCGTTCGGTATCGATGTTCTCGTGGCGCGCGGCCGGCTCGAAGCCGCCGCGGCCGGACTACGCGAGCAGGGGCTGGCGCTGGCCGGCCTGCAGGCCTACGAGGCGCTGCGGATCGCGGCGCACCGGCCCCGGTTCGGGCTGGACACCGACCACCGCACCATCCCGCACGAGGTGGGCTGGATCGAGTCCGCGGTGCACCTGGACAAGGGCTGCTACCGCGGCCAGGAGACGGTGGCCCGGGTGCACAACCTGGGCCATCCGCCGCGGCGGCTGGTGTTCCTGCACCTGGACGGCAGCGAGGACCGGCTGCCCGGGCATAATGACCCGGTCGAGCTGGACGGCGCGCCGGTCGGCTTCGTCGGCTCCACCGCGCGGCACTATGTGCTCGGGCCGATCGGGCTGGCCCTGGTCAAGCGGACCACCCCGGTGGATGCGACGCTGCTGGCCGGCGGCGTGCCGGCCGCGCAGGAGGTCGTGGTACCACTGGACGCCGGGGGGAACGTCAAGGTAGCCCTCAAGCGCCGGCCTGGGCTGCTGCGCTGAGAACGGGAGGAGCGGATCGTGCTGCGGCGGATGCTGCTAGCCGCGTCGGGCAGTGACCGGACCCGGCAGCTGATCACTTCGGCGCCGGTCACCCGCGGCCTGGTGGCCCGGTACGTGGCCGGCGAGACCGCCGCGCAGGCGGTCGAGGTGACCCGGGGCCTGCTGGCCAGCGGGCTGCTGGTCAGCCTGGACCACCTGGGCGAGGACACCAGGGACCCGGACCAGGCGGCCGCGGTGACGGCCGAGTACACCGGGCTGCTCGGCCAGCTGGCCGCGGCCGGGCTGGCCCAGGGCGGCCGGGCCGAGGTATCGGTCAAGCCCACCGCCGTCGGCCTGGGCCTGGCCGAGCACGGTGAGAAGACCGCCACCGAGAACATCGCCCGGATCTGCGCGGCGGCCCGCGAGGCCGGCACCACGGTCACGGTGGACATGGAGGAGCACACCCGGGTGGACGCCACGCTGCGCATCGTGGCCCAGCTCCGCCCGGACCACCCCGACCTGGGCTGCGTGCTGCAGGCCCAGCTGCGCCGGTCGGTCGCGGACTGCGCCACGCTGGCCACCGCGGGCTCCCGGGTCCGGCTGTGCAAGGGCGCTTACGACCCGCCGGACAGCGTCGCGTTCCCCACCCGGCACGAGGTGGACCGCAGCTACGCCCGCGCGCTGCGGGTGCTGATGAACGGCCCGGGCTACCCGATGCTGGCCACCCACGACCGGCGGCTGATCCAGATCGCGGCGGCGCAGGCGGCACTGGCCGCGCGGCCGCCGGAGAGCTTCGAGTTCCAGATGCTGTACGGGGTCCGGCCGGCCGAGCAGCGCCGGCTGGCCAGCACCGGCGCGCAGGTCCGGGTGTACCTGCCCTACGGCAGCGACTGGTACCGCTACCTGGTCCGGCGGCTGGCCGAGCGGCCGGCCAACGTGACCTTCTTCCTCCGCTCACTGGCCTCCGCCCGGTGAGGCGGCCGGCGGCGTTAGGCTCCAAACTGTGATCGGGATCTTCGGTGCGGGACAGATGGGTGAGGCGCTCATCTCGGGGCTGCTGCGGGCCGGGCAGCCGCCATCCGGGGTGGCCGCGGTGGTGCGCCGGCCGGAGCGGGGCGAGCAGCTGCGCGTCGAATACGGCGTGGAGATCCTCACTGCGGCGGACGCGGCCAAACGGGCCGACACGCTGATCATCACGGTCAAGCCGCAGGACATGCCCACGCATGCTGGACGAGATCAAGCCGCACGTACCGGCGGGCAAGCTGATCGTGTCCGTCGCGGCCGGCATCACCACCAGCTTCATCGAGCGGCGGCTCGGCGTGGACGTGCCGGTGATCCGGGTCATGTCCAACACGCCGGTGCTGGTGGACCAGGCGATGAGCGTCATCTCGGCGGGCGCGTTCGCCGGGCCGGAACACCTGGCCCGGGCCGAGGAACTGCTCCGCCCGGTGGGCGAGGTGCTGCGCATCCCGGAGTCGCAGCAGGACGCGGCCACCGCACTGTCCGGCAGCGGCCCGGCCTACCTCTACTTCCTGGTCGAGGCCATGGTGGACGCCGGCATCCTGCTCGGCATGCCGCGCGCCACCGCGCTGGAAATGGTCACCCAGGCGATGTACGGCGCGGCCACCATGCTGCGCGAAAGGCGGGAGCACCCGGTCATCCTGCGCGAGGCGGTCACCTCACCCGGCGGGACCACCATCTCGGCCATCCGCGAGCTGGAACGGCACGGGGTGCGGGCCGCGGTGCTGGCCGCGATCGAGGCGGCCCGGGACCGCGGCCAGGAACTGGGCCGCGGATGACCTGCACGCTGCACGTGGCCTGGGACGACCGGCTGATCGGGTACGACTTCGGGCCAGGCCACCCGCTGGCGCCCATCCGGGTGGACCTGACCATGGCGCTGGCCCGCTCGCTGCGGGTGCTGGACGGCGACGGGGTGTCGGTGGCCGCGCCGGAGCCGGCCAGCCAGCAGCAGCTGGAACTGGTGCACGACCCGCAGTACATCGACGCGGTGCGCGCCGCCGTGCCCGACCCGGTGTTCGGCCTGGGCACCACGGACAACCCGGTCTTCCCGGGCATGCACGAGGCGTCCGCGCTGGTGGCCGGGGCCACCCTGGCCGCGGCGGCCGCGGTGCACCAGGGCCAGGCCGAGCACGGGGTGAACGTGGCCGGCGGCCTGCACCACGCGATGCACCGGATGGCCAGCGGCTTCTGCGTGTACAACGACCCGGCCATCGCGATCCGCTGGCTGCTCGCCGCGGGCGTCGGCCGGATCGCCTACGTGGACATCGACGTGCATCACGGCGACGGGGTGGAAGCCGCGTTCTACGGCGACCCGCGGGTGCTGACGATCAGCCTGCACGAGCACCCGATGACGCTGTTCCCCGGGACCGGCCTGCCCAGCGACACCGGCGGCCCGGCGGCCGACGGGACGGCGGTCAACGTGGCGCTGCCCGCGGGTACCGGCGACGCGGGCTGGCTGCGCGCGTTCGACGCGGTGGTGCCGCCGCTGCTGCGCCAGTTCCACCCGGACATCCTGGTCAGCCAGCACGGCTGCGACACGCACCGGCTCGACCCGCTGGCCCACCTGGAGCTGACCATCGACGCGCAGCGGGTGGCCCACCAGCGGCTGCACCAGCTGGCCCACGAGTGCGCGGGCGGCCGCTGGCTGCTCACCGGGGGCGGCGGGTACGAGCTGGTCCAGGTGGTGCCGCGGACCTGGACGCACCTGCTGGCCGAGGCGGCCGGCCAGCCGGTCGACCCGGCCACGCCGACCCCCGCGCAGTGGCGCGAGTACGTGCTGGCCCGGGCCGGGGTGGCTGCGCCGGAGCGGATGACCGAGGGTGCGGCGGCGTCGTTCGTGCCGTTCGAGGGCGGCTACGACCCGGATGACCGGGTGGACCGGGCGATCATGGCCACGCGCAGCGCGGTGTTTCCCAGCCATGGCCTTTTCCCTGGCCCGTGAGCCGGCTATTTCGAGCGGTGTGACCTGGGATAGGCCCAGCGGCGGGGTTGCCCTTTTCCGTACAGGACTTACGCTGGGGACGGAGGTGACTGATGCGCTGAATCCGGCCAGGCGCACTCGGCTCCGCGCGGAAGAGGGAAAAGAAGATGGCTGCAGGCGAAACACCGCTGAGCGACGTCAAGTTCCTGACCGTGGCTGAAGTGGCCTCGATCATGCGCGTCTCCAAGATGACCGTCTACCGGCTCGTGCACTCGGGTGAGCTGGAAGCGATCCGGGTTGGCCGCTCTTTCCGCGTCCCCGAGCAGGCGGTCAACCGGTATCTGAAGGGCTCGTTCGTAGCCGCGAGCTGATGTCGCTGGGGCACTGCACCGGGATGGCGGTGGGGCGGGTAGCCTGTGTGGTTGGCGTCTGCCCAGCCAACCGGCATCGGGCGAATACGTCGTACGCCTGTTTGCCTCAATCCCGAGTGAGGGTGGTTTCGTGGGCTCCGTCATCAAGAAGCGCCGGAAGCGGATGGCTAAGAAGAAGCACCGCAAGCTGCTGCGAAAGACTCGCGTCCAGCGGCGTAACAAGAAGTAACCGCAGGCCGGGGGGGCACGGTTGGCACAGCTTGGGGGATCGGCCGGCAGCGCTGGTCCGGGGGGACGACCCCCCGGACCCCCTGATCGTCGCTATGCGTCGAAGCCGGGCTCCGCCGGCTGGGCCGGCACACTTTCAGCCGGATATCTCGCTTGGCCGGGGCAGCGGTCAGGGGGCAGGCCCGGCGTCGCGACGGTGGTCGGAAGGTGCCGGGCTAGTGGCCCCGGACGACTGGGCGGCGCACAACGGCACCGGCTCCTGGCGGGGCCGGCTGGCCGGCGCGGTGGACTTCGCCCGGCGCCAGGTGACCGGCGAGGGTGAGGTTGACGAGTTCGGCTTCGATCCCGAGTTCAACTCCCGGCTGCTCATCCCGGTGGCCCGGCTGCTCTACCAGCAGTGGTTCCGGGTGCGGATGCAGGGCCTGGACAATGTGCCATCGGAAGGCGCGGCGCTGATCGTGGCCAACCATTCCGGCACGCTGCCGCTGGACGCGGTCATGCTGCAGACCGGGCTGCACGACGAGCACCCGGCGCACCGCAACCTGCGGCTGCTCGGCGCCGACCTGGTCTACGAGGTGCCGGTGCTGTCCTATCTGGCCCGCCGTTCCGGGCACACCCGGGCCTGCCCGGCCAACGCGCACCGGCTGCTGCTCGACGGTGAGCTGGTGGGCGTGTTCCCGGAAGGGTTCAAGGGCATCGGCAAGCCGTTCCGGGACCGGTATCAGCTGCGCCGCTTCGGCCGCGGCGGGTTCGCGGTGTCCGCGCTGCGCGCCCGGAAGCCGATCATCCCGTGCGCCATCGTCGGCGCCGAGGAGATTTACCCGATGCTGGCCGACGCCAAGCCGCTGGCCCGCGCGCTGCACTTGCCTTACTTCCCGGTCACCCCGCTGTTCCCGTGGCTCGGGCCGGTCGGCGCGGTGCCACTCCCGTCGCAGTGGATCATCGAGTTCTGCCCGCCGGTGCCGACCACCGGCTACCCGGCCGGGGCCTGGCGGGATCAGGAGGCCGTGGCCGAGCTGGCCGCCGAGGTCCGGGACACGGTGCAGCAGAAGCTGGATGAGCTGCAGGCCGAGCGCGGGCCCGCGTTCGGCTGATCAGCCTGATCAGCCTGGTTCGGGCTGGTCAGCCGGTGCTGTTGCGCTGGTGCCGCCGGCGCAGCGCGAACGCCGCGGCGACCCCGCCGGCCACCGCGCCGGTGGCGGCGGCGGTGGGCAGCGCGATCAGGGTCGCCTTCCGGCCGGACCGGAAGTCGTATACCGGCCAGTCGTTACGCCGCGCCTCGGCGCGTAGCCCGGCGTCCGGGTTGACCGCGTTCGGATGCCCGACCAGGCGGAGCATCGGCAGGTCGTTGGCCGAGTCGCTGTACGCGGAGCAGCGCGCCAGGTCCAGCCCCTCGCGCTGGGCCAGCGATGCCACCGCGGCCGCCTTGGCCTGGCCGTGCAGCAGCCCGCCGACCAGCCGGCCGGTGTACACGCCGTCCACGGACTCGGCCACCGTGCCCAGCGCCCCGGTCAGCCCGAGCCGCTGTGAGATGACCGTGGCCAGCTCCACCGGGGTCGCGGTCACCAGCCACACCCGCTGCCCGGCGCGCAGGTGGCCGAGGGCCAGCTCGCGGGTGCCCGCCCAGACCCGGTCGGCCATGGTCTCGTCGAAGATTTCTTCGCTCAGGCTGACGATGTCGGCCACCTTGTGCCCGGCCACGAACGTGAGCGCCGCCTCCCGGGCGGCGTCGATGTGATCCGGGCTCTCCGCGCCGCGGAGCCGGAAGTAGATCTGGCCCCAGGCCATCCGGGCCAGGTCGCGTGGGCCGAACATGTCCCGCGCGGCCAGGCCGCGGGCGAAGTAGTAAATGGACGCGCCGCGGATCAGCGTGTTGTCCACGTCGAAAAACGCGCCTGCGGTCGGATCCGGCTGCGGCGGGGTCTGGTCCACGGTGGCCACCGCGGCCGAGGCGGCCCCGGCCAGCTCCGCACGCTGCCGGCTGGACCTGGGCAGCCGCAGGGATCGTGCCCCGCTGGGCAGCTGATCCAGCCGCTGCCGGAAGGAAGCATCCAGCCGCTGCCTCATGTATGCCGAGTCTACAAAGGACCACCGGGCTCGGCTGGGCTGGTCAGTCATCTGGTCCGCATGACCGGCCCCGGTCGTGCACCATGGTCTCAATGTCTATTTCGTTCCTCGTCGCGGCGGTCGGGACGCTGGCTGCGCTGGTGGCCATCGCCCTGCTGATCAGGCGCTGCGCCCAGTCCGCCCGGGTTGACCTGGTGGCCTGGATACTGGCGCTGGCCGGGATGGCCATCGGGCTGGCCGCCCAGGCCGCCGGATACCACCGTGGCTTCGAGCCGACCACGTTCCGCGCCGCACAGCTTGGCCTGGGCCTGGTCGCGCCGCTCGGGCTGGCCTGGGGGATGGCCGAGATATCCGCGCGCGGCCCGGTCATGCGGTTCGCGGCCCGGCTGTGCCTGTGCGGTCTGTTCGTGGTGGCAGCCGTGATTCTGGCCACCGACGTGCTGAGCGACCAGCCGTTCGGCCAGGACTGGCCGCTGGCCCGGGCGCACTACCAACTCCTCCCGCTCGGCCTGCTGGCCGTGGTCGCGGCGGTGATCCTGGTCACCATCCTGGTCACGCTGGCGGTGACCGCGCTGCGGTCCCGGCACGAGCCTGGCTGGCGGCCGGTGCTGCTGGTGCTCGGTGCCGCCGCGGTGGCCGCGCTGGCCACCCAGGGCCTGCTGGTCAACCTACCGGTGAACACGGCCTACGCCGGGCTGTCCGTGGTCGCGGTGGTGGCCGGCTGGCTGGCCGGCGACCGGGCGGCCCGGGTCCGGCTGGCCGCGCTGCGCGGTGCCAGTCAGCGCGGTGCGAGTCAGCGCGGTGCCGGTCCGGATGCGGATCGGGCGGGCCGCGGCGTGGCTGGGCCGTACTATGCCAGGACTGGCTCGGGCCCGGGCTACAACGGGGACGACTCGCTGGACTTGTACCGCGACGGCTACCAGTACGGCGATTCCGGCGCGTACCAGGCCTACCAGGGCGACCGACACGGCTACGACTCGGCCGCGTTCGCCGCCCCGGGCTTCGACTCGCAGGAGTTCCCGGCGCAGGGTGACTCCCGCGGCTTTGCCGCTGACTCGCAGGGCTTCGCCGCGCAGGGCGATTCGCGCGGCTTCGCCGCGCAGGGCATCGACCCGGATGCCGAGCCGGTCACCGGGTCGTTCGACGCGCTGTACCGGGACGGTGTGGCCCCGCCCCGGCCGCGGGACGCGGCCGGGGCGGCCGCGGCCAGCGAGAGCCTGCCCGGCGAACCGGAGACCGGCATGCAGCTGGCCGCGCTCAGCGAAGCCGCGCTGGGCGCCGCCGCGCTGGCCGACCCGGCGGCCGACACCGAACGGCTGTACGGCCAGATCGCCATCTACACGCTGCTCGAATCGGGCGCGGCCGAATTCGACCGGCTGGCCAGCACGGTGCTCGAGCAGGTCCGGACCACCGAGCCGGACACCCTGGTGTTCGTGGTGCACGGGGTGCCGTCCGCGCCGCTGCAGCGGATCCTGTACCAGGTGTACCGGGACCGGGCGGCCTATGACGAGCACCAGCGGAAGTCCTACGTCACCGACTTCGACAGCAGGCTCCGCCCGCTGGTGCTGGCCACCAACGTGATCGAGCTGGGCGTCCGGGAGGCGAAGGTGTCCTCGCTGGGGCCGGCCCCGCGGGCCGGGCGGCTGCCGTGACCGCGCCCGGTGGTCCGGCCAGGCCCGGTGGCCCGCCCAGGCACAGCGTCACCTTGCTGTCCAAGCCCGGCTGCCACCTGTGCGACACCGCCCGCGAGGTGATCACCAAGGTCACCGCCGAGCTGGGCGTGCCCTGGGAGGAACGGGACATCACCCAGTCCGCCACCGATCTCGACGCGTACTGGGACAAGATCCCGGTCACCCTGATCGACGGGGTGCAGCACGACTTCTGGCGGGTCAGCGAGGACCGGCTGCGCGTCGCCCTCAGCCGCTGACCGCTTGAGTTCCTGGATGCTGCCCAGCCTGCTGATGAAAGGGGCAGCATCCGGTGGCGTGCGCGCCCGGGGTGCATAAGCTACCGAGCCCGGGGCGTCCGAACCGGATAATTCGGGCAGGAATCGTGCCTCTCGCGCGCTATGTCGATGATCATCTCGGTCAGCGGGCGGGCTCAGGCCCCGCCGGACGCGCAGCCGCTGGGAGCGGCCGGGAAACCGGCGGGGAACAGCCAG
The DNA here is from genome assembly GCA_963758575.1 of uncultured Actinomycetes bacterium. Classification (GTDB taxonomy): domain Bacteria; phylum Actinomycetota; class Actinomycetes; order Streptosporangiales; family Streptosporangiaceae; genus RYN-230. The sequence continues at coordinate 585,947 of CAVWWE010000046.1, read as the reverse complement.
GCCAGGGCGGACTAGCCGGCCCGACTTTGTGCAAACGTTCACAAGGGCGTACCTTTGAAGGCGCAGTATCCCGCGGGCACCTGGGCCGCCCGCCATGCCCGCAGGTCAATCCCTCAGGAGCGTCGGCGCATGTCACGCCGTTCAGTGTCTGCGAACGGAAGCCAGGGCATCCCGGAGGCGACCATCGCCCGCCTCCCCGTGTACCTGAGGGTCCTGTACGCCTTCGCCGAGCAGGACATCCCTACCGTGTCCAGCGAGGAACTCGCCGCCGCGGCCGGGGTGAACTCGGCCAAGCTGCGTAAGGACCTGTCACACCTCGGCTCGTACGGCACCCGGGGGGTCGGCTATGACGTGGAGTACCTGGTCTACCAGGTGTCCCGGGAGCTGGGCCTGACCCAGGACTGGCCGGTCGTCATTATCGGCGCCGGCAACCTGGGCCGGGCGCTGGCCAATTACGGTGGCTTCGCCTCCCGCGGCTTCCGCATCGCGGCGGTGCTGGACAGCGACCCCGGGGTCATCGGCAGCCAGATCGCCGGGCACGGCGTAGTGGACGTGGGCCAGATGGAGGACCTGGTCGCCCAGCACCGGGTGTCGATCGGGGTGATCGCCACGCCGGCCGGCGCCGCCCAGGCGGTGTGCGACCGGCTGGTCGCTGCCGGGGTAACGAGCATCCTTAATTTCGCCCCTGTTGTCCTCAATGTGCCCAACGGGGTGGACGTGCGTAAGGTCGACTTGTCCATTGAGTTGCAGATTCTCGCCTTCCACGCGCAGCGGAGGTCGGTGGTGCGCGTTCCCCTGGATGCAGAGGCGGCGGTCAGCCCATGAGTGTGCTGGTGGTCGGCCTCAGCCACAAGAGCGCACCGCTCGGCACCCTGGAGCGGGCAGTGGTCAGCGGGGACGCCCTCGGCAAGCTGCTCCGCGACCTGTCGCAGGCGCCGAACGTGGCCGGCGCGTTCGTGGTGTCTACCTGCAACCGGGCTGAGGTGTACGCCGAGGTGGACAAGTTCCACGGTGGCGTGTCGTCCATTACCGACCTGCTGGCCCGGCACTCCGGCATCCCGCTCGGCGAGCTGACCCCGCACCTGTACGTGCACTACGAGGACCGCGCGGTGCAGCATCTGCTCGGGGTGGCCTGCGGGCTCGACTCCATGGTGGTGGGGGAGAGCCAGATCCTCGGCCAGGTCAGGCAGGCCCTCGGCACCGCACGGGAGCAGCACACGCTGAGCCGTGGCCTGGGTGAGCTCGGCGCCCTTGCGCTGCGCACCGGCAAGCGGGCGCACACCGAGACCCGGATTGACCAGGCCGGGGCAAACCTGGTCAGCGTCGGCATCGCGGCCGCCCTGGAGCAGCTCGGCCAGCCGCCGGACAGCCTGGCCGGGCGGACCGTGCTGGTGGTCGGGGCCGGCTCGATGAGCTCGCTGGCCGCCACCACCGCGGCCCGGCTGGGTGCGGCACACATCGTGGTGGCCAACCGGACCATGGACCGGGCCGGCAAGCTGGCCGCGGCCGTGGCCGGCAGCACCGCCGAGCTGGCCAGCCTGGCTGCCCCGCTGGCCCAGGCCGACCTGGTCATCTCGTGCACCGGGGCCAGCGGGGTGGTGATCACCGCCGAACTGGTGGCCGGCGCGCTGCGGCAGCGGGCCGCGGCCGGCCCGGAGGCCGGCGCTGGCCTGCTGCTGGTGCTGCTCGACCTGGCCATGCCCCGGGACGTGGACCCGGACGCGGCCGGGCTGCCCGGGGTGCACGTGGTCGGGCTGGACTCGCTGGGCGACGGGGAGTACCGGGCGGCGCGGGAGAGCGACATCGCCGCGGTCCGGGCCATCGTCGCGGAGGAATTCGCCAGCCGGGTCTCCGACATGCACGCGGCCCGGGTCGCGCCGACCGTGGTCGCGCTGCGGGCCAAGGCGGCCACCGTGGTGGATGCGGAGCTGGCTCGGCTGGAAGGGCGGCTGCGCACCGCCGATCATGGCATGCTGAATGAGGTCGAACGGGCCATGCGCCGCGTGGTGGACAAACTGCTGCACGCGCCGACGGTCCGGGTCAAGGAACTGGCCGGGTCCCCTGGCGGTGATTCCTACGAGAACGCGCTCCGGGTCCTGTTCGACCTGGACCCCGCCGTGGTCAACGCGGTGACCGTGGCCGACCCACCAGCTGACGAGGACGAGACATGAGCCAGCCGCCGCTGCGTCTGGGCACCCGGAAGAGCCCCATGGCCATGACCCAGTCCGGCCAGGTCGCCCGGCTCATCACCGAGCGGACCGGGGCGCCGGTGGAACTGGTCGGGCTGACCACCTTCGGTGACGTGACCCGGGCCGAACTGGCCCAGATCGGCGGCACCGGCGTGTTCGTCAGCGCGCTGCGGGAGAGCCTGCTGGCCGGGGAGATCGACCTGGCCGTGCACTCGCTCAAGGACCTGCCGGTCGGGCCGGTGCCGGGGCTGATGCTGGCCGCGGTGCCCACCCGCGACGATCCCCGGGACGCGCTGATCGGCCGGGACGGGGCCAAGTTCGCCGACCTGCCGCCCGGCGCCCGGATCGGCACCGGGTCACCGCGCCGGGCTGCCCAGCTCCGGCTGCTCCGCCGGGACGTGCGGCCGGTGCCGGTACGCGGCAACGCGGGCACCCGGCTGGGCAAGGTCGCCTCGGGCGAGGTGGACGCGGTGCTGCTGGCCTGCGCCGGGCTGGCCCGCATCGGCCGGATGGACGCGGTGACCCAGGTGTTCGAGCCGGAAGAGATGCTGCCCGCCCCGGGACAGGGCGCGCTCGCGGTGGAGTGCCGCGACGGCGACACGCCGCTGGCCGAACTGCTGGCCAGCGTGGACGATCCGGTCAGCCGGGCCGCGGTTACCGCGGAGCGCGCCGTGCTGGCCGCGTTGCACGCCGGGTGCAGCGCGCCGGTGGGCGCGTATGCTGCCGGGACGGAGTTTCTGCACGTGACGGCAGTAATTGCGGCCGTCGAGGGGGAATCAGCGGTGCGGGCCAGTGCCAGCGCCCCGGCCGCCGAGGCGGCCAGCCTCGGTGCCGCCGTGGCGGCCGAGTTGCTGCGGCAGGGCGCAGCGCGGTACCTGGCACTGTCTTCGGAACACCTCAGCAATGGGGACGATGCATGAGTCAGAGAGCAAAACAGGACACAGCACAGGCGGGGCACGCCGGCCAGCCCGGGCTGGTTGCCTTCGTGGGCACCGGCCCCGGCAGCACTGAGCTGCTCACCGTCCGGGCCGCCGAACTGCTCGGCCGCGCCGACCTGGTGGCCGGCAGCCCGGAGGTCATCGAGCAGGTGCGCGGCCTGCTGCCGGCCGGCGCCGACATCCGCGACGTGGCCGACCTGGACGGCGAGCCGGGCCTGCTGACCGGCGCGGCCCGGTCCGGGCGGCTCGCGGTGGCCGCCTACCGCGGCGACCCGCTGCTGTTCGGCACGGCCGCCGGGCACATCTCGGCGTGCGCCAAGGCCAAGGTCCGGTTCGAGATCGTGCCGGGCATGCCCGCGGCCACCGCGGTGCCGGCCTACGCCGGGATCCCGCTGACCTCGGACGCGGGCGGGGACATCCGGATCATCGAAGCAGCCGAGGTGAGCCTGGCTGTCCGCCGACGCCGCGCCGCCGCGCAGCCTGGTCATCCTGGGCGCCGAGGCCGGCCCGGCCGACCTGGCCAAGATGCTGCTCGCGGCGGGCTGGCCGGAGCGGACCCCATTCGCCATCACCTGGTGCGGGACCACGACCGATCAGCTGACCGTGCGCTGCCGGCTGGGCTCGGTGACCGCCGACCTCAAGGCGGCCGGGGTGAACCTGCTCACCGAGACCGGGCCCGCGGTGGGTGTCGTTGGTGAGCTGGCCGGGGCGGACCACGACCTGTCCTGGTTCGAGTCCAAGCCGCTGTTCGGCTGGCGGGTGCTGGTGCCGCGGACCAAGGATCAGGCCGGCTCGGTGTCGCAGCGGCTGCGCGCCTACGGCGCGGTGCCCGAGGAGGTGCCGACCATCGCGGTCGAGCCGCCGCGCACCCCGCAGCAGATGGAGCGCGCGGTCAAGGGCCTGGTCACCGGGCGGTACCAGTGGGTGGCGTTCACCTCGGCCAACGCGGTCCGGGCGGTGCGCGAGAAGCTGGAGGAATACGGTCTCGATGCGCGGGCCTTCGCCGGCGTCAAGGTGGCCGCGGTCGGTGAGCAGACCGGGAAGGCGCTGCTGGCGTTCGGTATCAAGCCGGATCTGATTCCCGAGGGCGACCAGTCCGGGGAAGGGCTGGCCGCGGCCTGGCAGCCCTACGACAGCGCGCTCGACCCGATCAACCGGGTGCTGCTGCCCCGTGCCGACATCGCCACCGAGACGCTGGTCGCCCGGCTGACCGAACTCGGCTGGGAGGCGGAGGACGTGACCGCCTACCGCACGGTGCGGGCCGCGCCGCCGCCCGCCCCGACCCGCGAGGCGATCAAGGGTGGCGGGTTCGACGCGGTGCTGTTCACCTCCTCGTCCACGGTGCGGAACCTGATCGGCATCGCGGGCAAGCCGCACGCGGTCACGGTGATCGCGGTGATCGGGCCGCAGACCGCGCAGACCGCGGCGGAATTCGGCCTGCGGGTGGACGTCAAGGCGCCCCGGCCGTCGGCCACCGCCCTGGTGGACGCGCTGGCCGAGCACGCCGCCGCGGTCCGCGAGGCGGCCGTCACGGCCGGCGAGCCGGTCCGCAAGCCGAGCGAGCGCCGTCGCGGCGCCCGGCGGCGGCTGCGGTGAGCAGCCCGGGATTCCCGGCCATCCGGCCGCGCCGGCTGCGCCGCACCGCGGCGCTGCGCCGCCTGGTCGCGCAGACCAGCGTGCAGCCGTCGGACCTGCTGCTGCCGATGTTCGTCAAGGAAGGGATCGGCGAGCCACAGCCGGTTGCCTCCATGCCCGGCGTGGTCCAGCACACCCGGGACAGCCTGCGCAAGGCGGCCGTGGAGGCGGTCGAGGCCGGGGTCGGCGGGCTGGTCCTGTTCGGTGTCCCGGCGGTCAAGGACGGCCGCGGCTCGGCGGCCGACGACCCGGCCGGGATCCTCAACCTGGCCCTCGGTGACCTGGCCGCCGAGGTGGGCGAGGCCACCGTGCTGATGGCCGACCTGTGCCTGGACGAGTACACCGACCACGGCCACTGCGGCCTGCTCACCCCGGCGGGCGAGGTGGACAACGACGCCACGCTGGAGCGGTACGCGTCGATCGCGATCGCGCAGGCCGCGGCGGGGGCGCACGTGGTGGCGCCCAGCGGGATGATGGATGGGCAGGTCGCCGCCATCCGGGCGGCGCTGGACCAGGGCGGCTATCCCGAGGTGGCCATCTGCGCCTACTCGGCCAAGTACGCCTCCGCGTTCTACGGGCCGTTCCGTGACGCGGCCGAGTGCGCGCCGCAGTTCGGCGACCGGGCCGCCTACCAGCAGGACCCGCGGGCCGGCGACGCGCTGCGCGAGATCCTGCTGGACGTGGCCGAAGGCGCGGACATCGTGATGGTCAAGCCCGCGCTGCCCTATCTCGACGTGATCGCCGAGGCGGCCGCGAACGTGCCGGTGCCGGTGGCCGCGTATCAGGTCAGCGGCGAGTTCGCGATGGTGGAGGCGGCCGCGGCGAACGGCTGGGTGGACCGGGACCGGGTCATCCTGGAGACGGTGACCGGCATCCGCCGGGCCGGCGCCAGCATCATCCTCACTTACTGGGCGGCCGAACTGGCCCGCCGCCTGAGCTGACCACCCTGGGGACCGTGGGACCTGCGTGACGGAAAAGCCGAACGTGAGTGCAGCGGTCTGGGGAGGTGGGTGGGGGGTGGGTCATCTCCGTTCGGCAACATGTCGGCAACTCCCGGGGAGTCGGCCTGCGCGGAGCGTGTCCGGTCAGCCATCATCAGTAAGGGAGAGCGCTAACACTGCCGTCGCGGGAAGTGGAGCCTGATGGTCGCACCGGTACTGCGCCGGAGCCGGAGCCGGCGCCGGGAGGCCGGGCGGCTGGCCGCAGCCGCCGCCGGGTACGCCCAGCTCGGCTGGCCGGTCTGCCTGGGTGCCCACCCACCGGGCCAGAGCGCGGGCCGGGCCTGCTCCTGCGACCGGGTCGGCTGCCCGGCGCCCGCCGCGCACCCGATGTCCCCGGCCTGGCAACTGCTGGCCAGCGCCGAGGCGGGCAAAGTGCAGCAGCGCTGGGCCGACCATCCCGAGGCCAACATCGTGCTGCCCACCGGGCGGGTGTTCGACGTGCTCGACGTGCCCGCCGCTGCGGGCAGCGCGGCGCTGGACGCGATGCGCCAGGCCGCCGTGCCGCCCGGGCCGGTGGCGGCCGGGGCCGGCCGGGCGCTTTTCTTCGTGGCCACCCGGGGCGCCCCCGAGGACGAGGACGAATGGTGGTCCTGCCACCTGGACTGCGCCCCGGAGGACATCGGCGAGGTGGCCGCGCTGCGCTGGCACTGCCGGAACAGCTTCGTGCTCGCCCCGCCGTCCCGTGACCCGTTCGGCGCCCCGGCCCGCTGGCTGATCCCGCCGCCCCCCGAGGGTCCTGACCTGCTGCCCGATGCCCTGCGTCTGCTGGAGTTCCTGGCCGACGCGTGCGAAGAGGAGGCCCTTTGAGACGTCCGGACCGATCCGGCGAGCTGTTCAGCCGGGCCAGTGCGGTCATCCCTGGCGGGGTGAATTCCCCGGTCCGGGCGTTCGGCTCGGTGGGCGGCGTGCCGGTGTTCATGGCCTCCGGGCGCGGGCCGTACCTGACCGACGTGGACGGGCACAGCTACGTGGACCTGGTCTGCTCCTGGGGGCCGATGATCCTCGGCCACGCCTACCCGGCGGTCATCGAGGCGGTGCAGGCCGCCGCGGCCCGCGGCACCTCGTTCGGCACTGCCACGGCCGGCGAGGTGGAACTGGCCGAGGAGATCGTGGCGCGCGCCCCGGTGGAGAAGGTCCGGCTGGTCAACTCGGGCACCGAGGCGACGATGAGCGCGGTGCGGCTGGCCCGCGCGTTCACCGGCCGCCGCCTGGTGGTCAAGTTCGCCGGGTGCTATCACGGGCACGTGGACGCGCTGCTGGCCGCGGCCGGCTCCGGGGTGGCCACGTTCGGGCTGCCCGACTCGCCCGGGGTGACCGGCGCGGCGGCCGGCGACACCCTGGTGCTGCCGTACAACGACGCGCTCGCGGTGCGCCAGGCCTTCGTCGAGCACGGGACCCGGATCGCCTGCGTGATCACCGAGGCGTGCCCGGCCAACATGGGTGTGGTGCCCCCGGCAGCTGGCTTCAACGACCTGCTGGCCGAGCTGTGCCGGGAGCACGGCACGCTGCTGATCATGGATGAGGTACTGACCGGGTTCCGGGTCACCGCGTCCGGCTGGTATGGCCGGGAAGGCGTGGCCGGCGACCTGACCACGTTCGGCAAGGTGATGGGCGGCGGGCTGCCCGCGGCCGCGTTCGGCGGCCGGGCCGAGATCATGGACCGGCTGGCCCCGACCGGCCCGGTGTACCAGGCGGGCACGCTGTCCGGCAACCCGCTGGCCACCGCGGCCGGGCTGGCCACGCTGCGCAACTGCACGCCCGAGGTGTACGCCCGGCTGGACGAGGTGGCGGCCACCATCGCCAAGCTGGCCAGCGACACGCTGAGCGCGGCCGGGGTGCTGTTCCGGCTGCAGGAGGCGGGCAACCTGTTCTCCGTGTTCTTCGGCACCGACCAGGCGGTCCGCGACTTCGGCGAGGCGCACGGCCAGTCCGCCGCGGCCTACGCGGCGTACTTCCACGCCATGCTGGAGCAGGGCGTCTACCTGCCGCCATCGCCGTACGAGGCGTGGTTCGTGTCCGCCGCGCACGACGGCGAGGCGGTGGAGCGGATCGCCGCCGCGATGCCCGCCGCGGCCCGTGCCGCATCCGAGGCCCTCAGCTGACTCGCTAGCCGACGGCGATGCAGATGATGCCGGCCGCGATGGCGGTGGCCGCGGCCAGGCGGCGGGCCAGTTGCCCCTCGCCGAGCATCCGGCGGCCGAGCAGCACCCCGGCCAGCACGCTGACCTCGCGGGCCGGGGCGACCGCGCTGACCGCGGTGAAGCTGAGCGCGACCAGCACCAGGATGTAGGCCAGCGGGGAGAGCACCGCCGCCCCGGCCACCTGGCGCCGGTAGGTCCGCCAGACCAGCGCGGTGCGCGCCCGCTGGCGCAGCGCGAACGGGGCCAGCACCAGCGCCATCACCGGCAGCGAGGCGTAGCCCTGAACCAGCGGCGGCACCTTGAGCGTGCTCACCGCGTACTTGTCCCACAGCGTGTACGACGCGATGAACACGCCCGTGACCAGCGCGAAGGCCAGCGCCCGCGCCTGCGGTTGTCGGGAGAGCCTGGCCGGCCTCGCCGGCCTCGGCGCGAAGCGGCGATCGGGGGGTTCCGGGGGGTCGCCCCCCCGGGCGGGCACCGCTTTCCCGCCGATACCAGCGGGCGCACCAAGCAGCAGAACGCCAGCTACGACCAGTCCTATGCCTGCCAGCCCAGCCGCCCCGGGGTGCTCGCCAAGTAGCACGATGCCGGCCAGCGCGGCCAGCAGGGCGCCGCTGCCGCGGCCTACCGGGTAGACCAGGGACAGGTCGCCCAGCCGGTAGCCGGACTGCAGGAACAGGAAGTAGCCCGCTTGCAGCAGCCCGGTGCCGATCATGAACACCCAGCACAGGCCGGTGAGCCTGGGCGGGTCGATCAGCACGGCGATGAGCACGACCGGCGCGTACAGCGCGGTGGCGGTCAGCGACATCAGCCAGACGAACGAGGACGCGCCGGTCACCGAGGCCTGCTTGCTGAACAGGTTCCAGGTGGCGTGCGCGACGGCGGCGACGAGGATCAGGGCTAGCGCGGTGGCGCTCATGAGGGGGCGGCTCCCAGGTCCGGCCCGGGACCGGCCCGGGCATGGCGAACGAGAGCCCTCGAGGTTTCTATCCCGTCAGGTGTGGGTGCCCTGCGTGGGCACCTGGCGCCGCTCGGTCCAGCCTGCCCCGCTCTTATTGTGCGGCCGGCGGCCGCCCGGCAGACCGGGCGCGGGCGGGGCACGGAACCCTAGGCGCAACCACAAGCTGCCAGGAGTCTACCCGGCCCCGGCCGGCCCGCCCGGACCAGGCTGAGCTGGGCGTCCCGTAGGCTGTGCCCGCCATGACTGAAAATCCAGCTCCGGGTACCGTGCTGCATCTGCTGCGGCATGGTGAGGTCTACAACCCGGGTGGCGTGCTGTACGGCCGCCTGCCCGACTTCCACCTCTCCGAAGAGGGCCGCCTGATGGCCAAGGCCGCGGCGGGCTTCCTGGCCGGCCGGGACGTGGTGCTGCTGCGCTCCTCGCCGCTGGACCGGACGCTGGAAACTTCCGCGCCGCTGGCCGCGCAGTTCGAGCTACCGGTGCACACGGATGATCGGATGATCGAGCCGACGAACGTATTCGAGGGCACCACGGTCGGCGTCGGCTCCGGCGCGCTGCGGAACCCGGTCAACTGGCGTTACCTCTACAACCCGTTCCGGCCGTCCTGGGGCGAGCCGTACCGGGACATCGCCACCCGGATGCTGGCCGCGATGGCGGACGCGGCACGCGCCGCCCGCGGGCACGAGGCGGTCCTGGTCAGCCACCAGCTGCCGATCTGGATCGCCCGCCGCGCGGCCGAGGGCACGCACCTGTGGCACAACCCGACGCACCGGCAATGCGCGCTGGCCAGCGTGACCAGCTTCAGCTACACCGGGGACGAGATCACCGGGGTGAGTTACGCCGAGCCGGCGGCCACGGCCGCCAGCCCACACCGGGTGCCTGAGCGCGGGCCGGCCCGCTGTCAGCCGCGCCAGCCGTATCGGGCACAATGGGGCGCGGTACTACTCGCTGTAGGAGCTATCTCCGTGTCCCGTCCGCCCCACGCGACTTACCGCGTTACCCGGCACGGCCGGGCGGTTTGGCTCGGCCTGCTGGCCGCCGCCTCGGCGCTGGCCGTATCCGGCTGCGCCGGCGGCGCGATCGCGGCGAACACCCCGGCCAGCAACGGCCAGAGCTTCGTGTCCGGCAGCCCGGGCACCACGCTGTTCCAGGCCGGCCACGGCCCAGCCGTCCCCGCGGTGAGCGGCCCGCTGGTCGGCGGCGGCGGGCTCAGCCTGGCCGCGTACCGCGGCCACGTGGTGGTGCTTAACTTCTGGGGATCGTGGTGCACGCCGTGCCGGGCAGAGGCGCCCAGCCTGGCCCAGCTGGCCCGCCAGTACGGCCGGTCCGGGGTCCGCTTCCTGGGCATCGACATCCGGGACAGCCCGGCCACCGCCGAGGCGTTCATGAGCGACTTCCGGATCAGCTACCCGAGCCTGAACGACCCGAGCGACAACCTGGCCCTCGATTTCCGGGACACCGTGCCGCCCGCCGGGATCCCCACCACACTGGTGATATCGCGCAGCGGCCGGATTGCCGCGCGAGTGATCGGCGGTGTGACCTATGACGGGCTGAAGAGCCTGATCCAGCGAGCGGTGGCAGAGCCCGGATGACCGAGACCTCCCGGATGACCGAGACCGGCGCGGCGCAGGCCGAGGCCGGACAGCAGGCGGCCGCGCCGCCGGAGCCCACCCCACCCGCGCCCAGCCCGGCCTACGGGGCGCTGGGCTGGCTGCGCTGGGGCTGGCGCCAGCTGACCTCGATGCGCACCGCGCTGATCCTGCTGTTCCTGCTGGCCGTGGCCAGCGTGCCCGGGTCGCTGCTGCCGCAGCAGGGCATCGACCCGGCGGCCGTGCAGCAGTACTACGTCTCGCATCCCGGGCTGGCCCCGTGGCTGGCCCGGCTGTCCCTGTTCAACGTGTTCGCGGCGCCCTGGTTCGCGGCCATCTACCTGCTGCTGTTCCTGTCGCTGGCCGGCTGCGTGGTGCCCCGGGCCTACCGGCTGGCCCGCTCGGCCCGGGCGCTGCCGCCGCCCGCGCCGCGCAATGTGGCCCGGATGCCGCAGTCGGTGCGGCACCAGACCGGGCAGGACGCCGCGGCCGCGCTGGCCGCCGCGACCGCGGTGCTGGGGCGGCGCAAGTTCCGGCTGCGCACCGGCGACGGCTGGGTGTCGGCGGAAAAGGGATACCGGCGGGAACTCGGCAACCTGCTGTTCCACCTGGCCCTGCTCGGGCTGCTCGGCGCGGTCGCGCTGGGCGGGGTGTTCGGGTACAAGGCGAACCGGCTGCTGGTGTCCGGCACGTCGTTCGCCAACACGGTGACCGCGCTGGACGAGTTCCACCCGGGCCGGCTGGTGTCCTCGGCCGACCTGCAGCCGTTCACCATCACGCTGAACCGGTTCGGGGCCAGCTACGTCACGTCCGGGCAGCTGCGCGGCCAGCCGACCTCGTTCAACGCCTACCTGAGCTACTCGGCGCAGCCCGGCGCGGCCAGCCAGCGCTACGACCTGCGGGTGAACCACCCGCTGAACGTGGACGGCGTGAAGGTGTACCTGATCGGGCACGGGTACGCGCCGGTGTTCAAGGTCACCGACGGGGCCGGGAAGGTGGTCTTCGACCAGCCGGTGCCGTTCATCGCGGTGAACACGTCCGGGCTCACCTCGGAGGGCGTGGTCAAGGTCCCGGACGCCAAACCGGACCAGCTCGGCTTCGCCGGAGTGTTCCTGCCGACCGCGGTGGACGCCGGCGGCACCCTGGAGTCCGTCTTCCCGGCACCGCTCAACCCCCGGGTCAGCCTGATCTCCTACAAGGGCAACCTGGGCATGAACAGCGGCCCGTCGCAGTCGGTGTACTCGCTCAACACGGCCGGCCTGACCGAGTTGCCGGTCGCGCCCCGGCCGCTGGCCCCCGGCCAGTCGATCAAGCTGCCCGGCGGCGCCGGGACGCTGACCTTCACCGGGTACCGGCAATGGGCCAGCCTGGCCATTACCTACGACCCAGGGCAACTGCCCGCGCTGATCGCCGGGCTGGCCGCGCTGGCCGGGCTGCTGCTGTCCTTCTTCATCCGGCGCCGCCGGATGTTCGTCCGGGCCTACCCCGGCCCTGACGGCCGCACCGTGGTGGACGTGGGCGGCCTGGCCCGGTCCGACCCGGCCGGCGGGTTCGACGAGGAGTTCACCCGGCTGGCCGAGGAGTTCCGGGTCGCGTACGCAGGCGAGACAAGCGAGGGGAAAACAGACTGATGGCCGTCAACCAGGGGCTGTCCCACCTTAGTGACCACTTCCTGATGGTCACCCTCGTGCTCTACTTCCTGGCTGTGCTGGCGTTCGCCGCCGACTTCGCGTTCGGCAAGCGCAGCCCGGCCGAGCCGGCCGAAGCCGCGGTGCCGGAACTGGTCACCGCGGGTGCGGCTGGTGCCGGGGCGGCGGCCGCAGCGGCCGGCCCGGCGCAGGCCAGCGGGGCGCAGGCCAGCGCGGCGCAGGCCAGCGCGGCGGATCTGGGCGGTGCGAAGGCCAGCGGCGGGACCGGCCGCCCGGCCGCGAGCCGGCCCAGCCTGCGCGACGCCAGCTTCTGGGTCCGGGCCGGGCTCGGGCTGACCGTGCTGGGCGTCATCGCGCACATCGCCGGCGTGGTCTGCCGCGGCCTGGCCGTGCACCGGGTGCCGTGGGGCGACATGTACGAGTTCGTCATCGCGGTGACCTGCGTGGCGGTGCTGTTCTTCCTCGGGCTGATGATCCGGTACCGGCCGTTCCGCCTCGGCTTGTTCTTCCTGGCCCCGATCGTGATCATCATCGGGCTGGCCCAGACGGTGATCTACACCCCAGCCGGCCCGCTGGTGCCCGCGCTGAACTCGTACTGGCTGGCCATCCACGTGACCGCGATCACCCTGGCCACCGGGACCTACGTGGTGGCCGCCGTGCTGGCGGTGATCTACCTGTTCGCCGACCGGCACGCACGGCGGGTCGCGGCCGGCCTGCCGGTGCGCAACGGCGAGGTGTTCCGGCTGCTGCCCACCCCGGAGCGGCTGGACCAGTTCGCCTACCGGACGGTGGTGTTCGCGTTCCCGCTGTGGACGTTCGGCATCATGGCCGGCGCGATCTGGGCGGACGAGGCGTGGGGCCGGTACTGGGGCTGGGACCCCACCGAGACCTGGGCCTTCATCACCTGGGTGGTGTACGCCTGCTTCCTGCACGCGCGGGTCACCGCCGGGTGGCGCGGCCGCCGGGCCGCCTACATCCAGCTGGTCGGGTTTGGCTGCCTGCTGTTCAACCTGCTCGGCGTCAGCCTGTTCATCACCGGCCTGCACTCCTACGCCGGGCTCAGCTGAACAGCTAGCGCTCATCCTCCGGGTAGCCGTCGCCGCGGATGACCCGGTCCAGCTCGGCCAGGAAGTCCGGGTCGTCGTCCGGGCCGCGGGGCGGCAGCCAGTCGGCCGGGGCTGCCTGGATGCTGGGCGGCAGATGGTCCTCGGCGGAGGCACAGCGCGCACGGCCAGCCGGATGCCGCCGGTAGGCGGCGTCCGCAGCCGAGCCCTCCGGGCGGGCCAGCCGCCGGGGGCGCCACGACCAGCACACCCAGAAGCCCAGCGCGAGCAGCAGAACAAGCGCGCCGACCAGCCACATGCGCGGCAGCTTAGTCCTGCTGCGGCCCAATAGTCGGGTAATGCGGCGAGTCAGCAGGTACTGCTGTGGTTCCGTAACGGGTAACAGCGAGTGACAACAGATGACGTTAGCCGTGATTCGGCATACCCTGGCAACCTGGCACGCGATCGCTGGGAGTGCGGAATATGCGGCTGCGGCTAATCGATCGCGTCCGCCGGTACATCCGGCCGGGTCCGCGGGGTACGTCCCGTGGCCCGGCGCGGTCCGGAACGTCGGGGACGGGCAGCGCGCCCAGCCCGTCCGGGGCCGGACGCCATCGCCGCGACTTCGGGCACCGGCCAGCGGCCCGGTGGACACCGCACCGCCGAGCTCATTCGGTAAGGCAGCCGCCGACCCGGCCAGCACTGAGCCACCCGCGGCCACGCAGCAGCCGGCCGAGTTGCCCCGGCGGCTGCCGCGGGCCAGCCCGGGTACCGAGCCGGCTGCGGCTGGCCAGGCCCAGGCCAGGTGGGCGGGCGCCGGGCAGGCCCGCGCGGCCATCCGGCCCAGCCCGGGCCAGGCGGCCGAGGCGGACAGCAGCCGGGGGCAGGCCGCCGGGCAGGCACGGGCGCGGCGCCCGGCTATGCCGGTCGAGGGCGGGCTGGCCTGGTACGAGATCGCGCACGCCCGACGGGCGGCCGAGGGCATGGCCGACTGCGGCCCGCTGGAACACGTGCTGCGCCGGGAGTGGCCGGTCAGCGTGGTGCCGTCCGCCCCGGTGGTCCGCGCGGTCAACCGGCTGGCCGCGCTGCCCCGGGCGATCAAGGAGATCCTGGCCGCCGGGCTGGACGCCATCCATGTCGGCGAGGGCGGCGTCCCGGAACTGGACGACATGGGCCGGCTGCGTGGCATCCCGCTGCCGTCCGGCCGCGCCACCTGGGACGCCTGCGCGGGAGCGTACGGTCAGCGCAAAATCATCGTCGGCTCACGGCCGTCGTCGGCCCCCGACGTCATGTGCCACGAGGTCGGCCACGCACTGGACGACATCGACCAGGTAGACGGCCGGTGGCAGTCCGACTCGCCGCGCTTCCGCCAGCTCTACGAGCGCTGCCACACCGCGCTGGTCAGTGACTTCCACCGGCAGTCCGGGGATCTGGGCCGCCGTGAGTTCTTCGCCGACGCGTTCGCGGCCATCGCCTCGCAGCAGCGTCCCGCGCTGGTCAACATGCTGGGCGGCAACACCAGGGTCGCTCTTGATGTCATGCTGTACTTCAACATTCGCTACGGCCTCTAGCTAGAGTGATCAGTAATGTTCGTCATCCAGCTGCCCAACGGGAACCTTCTGGTCCCCGAGTCGGCCCTGGCTGAGGGGGGACAGCTGATGGGCGACGCGTATGTGGAGATCGGGCCGGGGGACGCGGACTACGCGCGCCTGGCCGCGCACGCCATCACCGAGCAGCAGCTCGAAGAACGGCGGCGCCAGTGGCAGGACGGGGACGAGGCGCTGCAGCGCCAGTTCGCCGAGTTCCTGGCCAGCCAGGACGGGGACGGGGAGCGCGGCGGCCGGTCCTGACCGCTAGTCGGCGTGGTTCTCTTTCGCCGTGCCGGACTCGCCGCGGAGCAACGCGCGCACTTCGGACTCGCGGAACCGGCGGTGCCCCCCAGGCGTGCGGATACTGCTGATCCGGCCGGACGCGGCCCACCGGGTCACGGTCTTCGGATCTACCCGGAAGAGCGCGGCCACCTCCCCTGGAGTCAGGAGGCGCTCGTTGTTGCCGTCCACGCTGTTCCCCTCCTGAGCAGCCAAACGGGCCCATCCCTACAGGCCTGCCCCAAGTGTGGCGACAAACGCTGGTTTTCTCCCTGGATTCGGTAAAAAGCTCCCGGTTAGTGATCTAGAGAGTGCGCTGGGGCGGCAGTGAAGGGGGAAGCGTGAAGAGGGAATGGGGGAGGCGGGCGGGGGGCGGGGCTCCGCGCGGGACAAGGTCCCGGGGCCTGCGCCCGGCCGGGCCGGCCGTAGGGTGTGCAGGTGCAATCGCTCGTATCGATCCAGGAGATCCGGGCCGCCGCGGCGGCCCTGGCGGGCGTGGCGGTGCGCACCCCGCTGATGCCGTTCCCCGGCGTGGACCCGGCTCTGCTAATTAAGCCGGAGTCACTGCAGCCGACCGGCGCGTTCAAGCTGCGCGGCGCGTATGCGGCCATGAACACGCTGCCCGCGGCCGCGCGGGAGCGCGGCGTGATCACCCACTCCAGCGGCAACCACGGCCTGGCCGTGGCGTACGCGGCCGCGCTGCTCGGCATGCCCGCGATCGTGGTGGTGCCGGAAGACGCCGCCCCGGTCAAGGTGGCCGCCATCCGCGCGCTGGGCGCGGAGATCGTCATCTCCGCGCCCAACCTGGCCGCCCGGCTGGCCGCCACCCGCGACCTGGCCGCGCAGCGCGGCGCGGTGTCCATCCCGCCGTTCGACGACCGGCGGGTGATCGCCGGCCAGGGCACCGTCGGCCTGGAGATCGCCGCCGACAGCCCCAGCGTGGACCTGGTCGTGGTCCCAGTGGGCGGCGGCGGGCTGATCTCCGGCGCGGCTGCCGCGGTCCGTGCGCTCCGCCCGGAAGCGGCCATCATCGGCGTCGAGCCCGAGTTGGCCGCGGACGCCCGGGACTCGCTGCACGAGGGCCACCCGGTGGCCTGGCCGTCCAGCGCGACGCACCGGACCATCGCCGACGCGCTGCGCGTCGACCAGGTCGGCGCGCTGCCCATGCGGCACATGCTGGAACTGGTGGACGACATCATCACGGTCACCGAGGACGAGATCCGGGCCGCGATCGGCCGGCTGGCGCTGGAGGCGCGGCTCATCGCCGAACCTGGCGGTGCGGTCGCCGTGGCCGCGTGCCTGTTCCACCGGGCCGAACTGCCCGCCGCAGACACCACGGTCGCCGTGCTGTCCGGCGGCAACATCGACCCGGCCATGCTGCTGTCGATCCTGGGTGCCGCCGCGGTGACCGTTCCTGGGTAGGCTGGCCCTGCTATGCGATCCGTGCTTGCCTACACGACGGCCCGGCTGCTGCTGTTTGTCGCGGCCACTGGGCTGCTGTTCCTGGCCGGGGCCCGCGGCCTGCTGCTGCTCGGGCTGGCCCTGCTGGTCAGTGGCATCGCCAGCTACGTGCTGCTGTCCCGGCAGCGGGACCGGATGTCCGGGGCGCTGTCTTCGCGGCTGTCCGGCACGCGCAGCCGGGTCAGCGAGTTCCGCCGCCGGCTGGACGCCGGGGCCCAGGCCGAGGACGTGGACGACGAGCCAGGCCCGGCCAGCGAGCCGAGCCCAGCCAGCGTGCCCGACCGGGAAAGCCCGGCCTAGGCCTGGGACAGGCCCTAACTCTCGCCCGCGGGGAGCCAGCCGCCGGTGGTCAGCAGGTGCATGACCGAGGCCAGGGCCTCCTGGCGGCTCAGCACCGAAGTGTCGATGATCAGGTCGGCGTCGTGGGGTTCCTCATACGGGTCGGACACCCCGGTGAAGTGGTCGATGAGCCCGGCCCGCGCCTTGGCGTACAGGCCCTTGCGGTCCCGGGCCTCGCACACCTCGGCCGGTGTGGCCACGTAGATCAGCAGGAAGTCGCCGACCTCCTGGACCGCACGCCGGACATCGCGCCGGGCCTGGGCGTACGGCGCGATCGGCGCGCAGATGGCGATGCCGCCGTGCCGGGCGATCTCGGTGGCCACGAAGCCGATCCGGGCGATGTTCAGGTCCCGGTCGGCGCGGGAGAACGTCAGCCCGGCCGACAGCAGCGCGCGGACCAGGTCGCCGTCGAGCAGTGACACGGTCCGGTCGCCGCGCTCGCTCAGCGCGTCCCGCAGCGCCCGGGCCAGCGTGGACTTGCCCGAGCCGGACAGCCCGGTGAAGAAGATGACCAGCCCGCGCTGGCGGCGTGGCGGCCGGGCCCGGCGCAGCTCAGCGGCCACCGCCGGGGGCGTGAACCAGGCCGGTATCTCCTCGCCGCGGTCGAGCAGGTCGTCGAGTTCGCCGGTGGCCAGGTCGGTCCGTTCGGTGCCCGGCTCGATCAGGGCCAGCGGGCGCCACACCTCGGCCGTCGGGTCGTACGCCCAGTCGCCCGGGTCGAGCACCGGGATGACTGGCGCGGGCCGCACCCCGTCGCTGGCTCCCACGGCCGGCCGGTCGGCCAGCAGCTGGGTCGCGCCGTAGGCCGCCGCAACGCGAGCCTGCAGCGCCAGGTCATCGGCCGGGCTGGCCTGGCCGCGGCGCAGCGGCACCGGGATGACCAGGCTGCCCGGGGGCAGGCTGCGCGCGGCCGCGCGTACCGTGCGGACCAGCGCGTCCGGCCGGTGCACGATCTCGGCCGGCCCGGCCACCCGGGGCAGCAGCAGCAGCCGGGCCTTCAGCTGGCTGGCCGCGTGCCGGAGCTGGCCGATCTGCCGGGAATGCAGCGGCGCGCTGGTCACATAGCCCAGCACCGGGGTGCCCGCCAGTTCCGCGCGGACGTCGGCGGGCCGCCGCCGGAGTTCACGGAACGGCCCGTGCTCCGGTGGGCGGAGCGCGGTCACCGGGCCGCTCAGCCGGACCAGCCGCGCGTCCTCGGGATCAGCGTCGAGCGGCAGCCAGTCGGTGATGTCCAGCAAAGCAAGAGGCGTGCCTTCCGGGTCCTGCAGCACCAGCCGGTCGGCGTCCGGCTTGATGTTGCCGGCGGGCACGTCCAGGGTGACCGGCACCGGCCACGGGGTGCCATCGGGCAGCGTGCCGTGCGCGCTGACCGACGTGACCTCAGCCGGGGTCAGGTAGCCGCGCAGCGGCGCGAACGCGCCGGTGAGCAGCAGCTCCAGATCGCCCAGCTGCCCCTCGTCCAGGGTCAGCGCGGGAAGCCCAGCCAGCTGCGCGGGAATCCCCGCTGACGCCTCTGTCTGCACGATTCCCCCATCCAGTCCACCGCCCGTAGCCACCGGCCGTATCCGCCGGGCAAGCAGAGGCTACATCAGAGGATGCGGGCGAACCGGTTCTCCGGCTTGCGCAGCACGTAGAGGAAGTCCTCATGGTCGGCGGTCAGCCGGTGCCCGGACAGCCGGGCCACCGCCTGCTGCGCGGCCTGGTAGCCGCGCGGGGCCGGCCCAGCCCGCCGGCCAGCCCGCCCAGCGGCTGGCGCTCGGCGATGACCAGCCCGCGGAGCAGCACGTAGGACTGGACGCCGCGGACCGAGTCGAGCCGCTCGTACACCGCCGGATGCGGTCCGGGCCGTCCCGGCCGGAGCCTGCGCCAGATCGCACCGCGCAGCCAGCCGGGCAGCACCCGGTCCAGGAAGCCCGCGGCGGCGTCCCGGTCCCGGATCTGCAGCAGCAGCAGGCCGCCTGGCTTGACCGCGCCAGTCAGCCGGTCAAGCACCAGCTCGGCATGGTGGATCCGGTCCAGCAGCAAGGTGCAGGCCACGATGTCATAGGACCGCTGGGGGAGCGAGATGGTGCGCAGGTCGCCGAGCGTGCAGCGGCTCAGCTCCGGGTGCGTGGCCAGCGCGGCCCGGTTCACCGGCTGGTCATCGTCGACCTCGGTGATGATGATGTCGGCGCCGCTGTCCCGCAGGCCGGCCAGGCCCAGGTCGCCGGCCGCGGTGACCGCCCCGGCCAGCAGCACGGCGATCTGCTGGCCGAAACGTTCTGCCACGTACCCCTGCGCCCACCTGGTGAACAGGCTGGTCTCCGCCGCGGCGTCCGGCGGCACTGGCTCGCGCCGCGCCTGCCGCGCCTGCGCTGATCGCGCTTCCGGGGCCCGTGCTGATTGCGCTTCGGGGCCCGTGCGGATTGTCCGGGGGCCCGTGCGGATTGTCCGGGGGCCCGTGCTGATTGTCCGGGGGAAGGCGCCGATCGCGTGGTGTTTTCCCCCGGAACACCGCTGACCGATGTCACAACCCCCTAAACTAGCCCGCTGCCTGCGGATAGTCACGGGTAATGGACTGGTTAGCGGGCAGGTTTGGCCACACCGTGTGCCGGGCGGCCGGCCCGGCCCTCTAAACTAGAGGTATCCCGCCTGGCTACAGGTAGCCCCGCTACCCGCTAGTGCGGGCCTTTCGTGCTGCCTGATCAAGGACACCATGAGCCTCGCCGGATTGCTCAGCGTCATAGCCGAGGACCCCGGGCTGCGGCATGCGCTGAGCCTGGGTGACACCGTCATCGACACAGGCGCGGACCTCGTCGCACCGCCCGCGCTGCGGCCGTTCCTGGCCGCCGCGCTCGCAACATTTGACGCAGCTGACGCGCGGGCCACCACGCCGCCGGGGACGGATCAGCCCGGCCCCGGGCCGCACCGGTTCGTGCTGGCCGTGACGGCCACGGCGCGTGAGGCGGAGGACCTGACCAGCGCGCTGGAGTCACTCCTGCCGCCGGGCACGGTGGCCTGCTTCCCGGCCTGGGAGACCCTCCCGCACGAGCGGATCTCGCCGCGCTCGGACACCTCCGGGCGGCGGCTGGCCGTGCTGCGCCGGCTGGCCCACCCGGATCCGGGCAGCGCGCAGGCCGGCCCGGTCAGCGTGCTGGTCACCCCGGTGCGCAGCCTGCTCCAGCCGATGGTCAGCGGGCTGGGCGACCTGGAGCCGGTGGCGCTGCGCCCCGGCCAGGACGCCGACTTCGAGCAGACCATCACCCGGCTGGTGGACATCGGCTACGTGCGCACCGACCTGGTCGAGCACCGCGGCGAGATCGCGGTGCGCGGCGGCATCCTGGACGTGTTCCCGCCCATCGAGGAACACCCGCTGCGGGTCGAGTTCTGGGGCGACAGCGTCGAGGAGATCCGTTACTTCCGGGTGGCCGACCAGCGCAGCCTGCACACTGCCGACAGCCTGTGGGCCCCGCCGTGCCGTGAACTGCTGCTCACCCCGGCGATCCGGGAGCGGGCCCGGCAGCTGGCCAAGGACCATCCGGGCCTGGCCGAGATCCTGGGCAAGCTGGCCGACGGCATCGGCGTGGAAGGCATGGAGGCGTTCGCCCCGGTGCTGGCCGACCGGATGGAACTGCTGCTGGACCACGTGCCGCCGGGCGGCCTGGTCGTCGCCTGCGACCCGGAGCGGATCCGGTCCCGCGCCGCCGACCTGGTCCGGACCAGCCAGGAGTTCCTCGAAGCGTCCTGGGTCAACGCGGCCGCGGGTGGCCAGGCCCCCGTCAACCTGAGCGCCGCCGCGTTCCAGCCGCTGGCCGCGGTTCGCACGGCCGCCCGTGACCTGGGTGTCGGCTGGTGGACCATCACCCCGTTCGACAGCCCGGACGCCCTGCCCGGTGAGCTCCCGGATGTCGCCGAGGCCGGTGCGGAGCGACTGGCGTTCAATATGGAAGCCGCCCCGGTGCCGGGCTATCGGGGCGATACCGCGCGCGCCGTCGCGGACGTGCGCCAGTGGCTGGCCGACGGGTGGCGGGTGGCGCTGGTCACCGAGGGCCACGGGCCGGCCCAGCGGCTGGCTGAGATGCTCCGCGGCGAGGGGCTCGGCGCCCGGCTCGGCGACCTGGACCAGCCGCCCGAGCCGGCCGTGCCGTACGTGAGCACCGGGCTGCTGCAGCACGGTTTCATCTGCGCGCCGGTGCGGCTGGCCGTGCTGACCGAGGCCGACCTGGCTGGGCAGCGCACGGCCAGCAAGGAACTGCGGATGCCGGCCCGGCGGCGCGGCGGCATCGACCCGCTGCAGCTCACCCCGGGCGACTACATCGTGCACGAGCAGCACGGCGTGGGCCGGTACCTGGAGATGACCAGCCGTAGCGTGCAGGGTGCGACCCGCGAGTACCTGGTCATCGAGTACGCGGCCAGCAAGCGCGGCCAGCCGCCGGACCGGCTGTACGTGCCCACCGACCAGCTCGACCAGGTCACCCGGTACGTCGGCGGGGAGGCGCCCAGCCTGCACCGGCTGGGCGGCGCGGACTGGGCCAAGACCAAGGGCCGGGCGCGCAAGGCGGTCCGGCAGATCGCGGCCGAGCTGATCCGGCTGTACTCGGCCCGAATGGCCTCGCCCGGGCACGCGTTCAGCCCGGACACCCCGTGGCAGCGTGAGCTGGAGGACGCGTTCCCGTACGTGGAGACGCCGGACCAGCTGGGGGCCATCAACGAGGTCAAGCGGGACATGGAACGGCCGGTGCCGATGGACCGGCTGATCTGCGGCGACGTCGGCTACGGCAAGACCGAGATCGCGGTGCGGGCGGCGTTCAAGGCGGTCCAGGACGGCAGCCAGGTGGCGGTGCTGGTGCCGACCACGCTGCTGGCCCAGCAGCACTTCGCCACGTTCAGCGAGCGGTTCGCGCCGTTCCCGGTGACGGTGCGGATGCTGTCCCGGTTCTCCAGCGACGCCGAGGCGGCGCAGGTCCGCGAGGAGATGACCGAGGGCAAGGTGGATGTCGTGGTCGGCACCCACCGGCTGCTCTCCCCGG
The DNA here is from genome assembly GCA_963758575.1 of uncultured Actinomycetes bacterium. Lineage (GTDB taxonomy): Bacteria > Actinomycetota > Actinomycetes > Streptosporangiales > Streptosporangiaceae > RYN-230. The sequence goes on along the minus strand of CAVWWE010000046.1, from coordinate 564,124 downwards.
ACACCCGGTTCGCCCGGCTCGGCCTGGTCATCCTGGACGAGGAGCAGCGGTTCGGCGTCGAGCACAAGGAATACCTGAAGCGGCTGCGCACCGAGGTGGACGTGCTGGCCATGTCGGCCACCCCGATCCCGCGCACGCTGGAGATGGGCATCGCCGGGATCCGCGAGATGTCCACCATCCTCACCCCGCCGGAAGAACGCCACCCGGTGCTGACGCTCGTCGGCCCGTACGACGAGAAGCAGATCGCCGCGGCCATCCGGCGCGAGCTGCTCCGCGACGGCCAGGTGTTCTTCGTGCACAACCGGGTCAGCTCGATCAACCGGGTGGCGGCCCGGCTGGGTGAGCTGGTCCCGGAGGCCCGGATCGCGGTCGGCCACGGCCAGATGAACGAGCACGTGCTGGAAAACGTGATGAGCGACTTCCTGGACCGCAAATTCGACGTGCTGGTGTCCACCACGATCATCGAGTCCGGGCTGGACATCCCGAACGCGAACACGCTGATCGTGGACCGCGCGGACACCTACGGGCTGCCCCAGCTGCACCAGTTGCGCGGCCGGGTCGGCCGGAGCAGCGAACGGGGCTACGCCTACTTCCTGTTCCCGCCGGAGACCCCGCTGACCGAGACCGCGCACGAGCGGCTGGCCACCATCGCGCAGCACACCGAGGCGGGCGCGGGCATGTACGTGGCGCTGAAGGACCTGGAGATCCGCGGGGCGGGCAACCTGCTCGGCGGCGAGCAGTCCGGGCACATCGCCGGGGTCGGCTTCGACCTGTACGTGCGGATGATCGGCGAGGCGGTCACCGAGCTGAAGGGCGACGGGCCAGCCGAGCGGGCCGAGGTACGGGTGGAGCTGCCAGTCAACGCGCACATCCCGCACGACTACGTGCCGGGCGAGCGGCTCCGGCTGGAGGCCTACACCCGGGTCGCGGCCATCGATTCGGCCGAGGACGTCGCCGAGGTCCGGGATGAGCTGGCCGACCGGTACGGGCCACTGCCGGAGCCGGCCGAGAACCTGCTGGCGGTGGCGCGGCTGCGGTTCCAGGGCCGCCGGGCCGGGCTGACCGACATCGTCCAGCAGGGCACGTTCATCCGGTTCTCCCCGGTCGAGCTGCCCGACTCCCGGCAGGTGCGGGTGCAGCGGCTGTACCCGAAGACGGTGCTCAAGCCCGCGGTGCGTAGCATGCTCGTACCGGTGCCCAGGGCGGCACCCGCTGGGCGGCCCGCACCGCCCGGCGCTCCGCTGCTCCGCGACGATGCGCTGCTGGCCTGGTGCGCTCAGCTCATCGGGGCTGTGCTGGAACCGGACGCGCCGGTGCCCCCTGCTGCAGAGGGAACCGGATAGAGCAGAAGAAAGGGACACGGCCGTGCTCCGCACCTCCATCACCCTGACCGCCGCGGCGCTGGCCGGGGTGCTCATGCTGTCCGCCTGCGGGTCCGTCAAGCTGGGCGCGGCGGCGGTCAGCAGCAACCAGCGGATCTCGTCCGCCACGGTGACCGCCGAGGTGAACAACCTCAACCAGGCCTACCAGGCGGACAAGGCCAAGATCCAGCTCCAGTTCGCCAAGTCAGAGATGCCGCAGGAGGTGCTCAGCTGGCTGCTCCGGTTCCAGGTACGGGAGCAGATGGCCAACCGGTACGGCATCACGGTGACCCAGACCCAGGTGCAGGACGCGCTCAACTCCATTTCCGCGCAGGCCAAGCAGAGCGGGGTCACCACGCGGGACCTGGCCGTCGCCAACGGCGTGCCACCGGACCAGCTCAACGAACTGGGCCGGTACGTGGCCATCCAGGACGCGGTACTGAACCGGCTGGATGGCGGGAAGCTGCCCACGGCCAACGCCGCGCTGACGACGCTGAGCAATAAGTTCGACACCTCGCAGTGCGTGGCGGCCAAGAGCCTCGCCATCCAGGTCAACCCGCAGTACGGCGCGCTGGACTACCGGAGCATCGGAGTGGTGGCCGCGCCGAACAAGCTGTCCGCGCTGCCCGGCAAACCGTCTCCGTCACCGACCGGGACGGCCGCCCCGCAGCTCACCCCGCACTGCTGATGGCCCGGCTCGTCCTGCTGGTGACCGCGCCGACGGTCCGGGCCGGGCTGCTCAGCTGGCCCGCCTGGCAGCTGCTGCAGGGCGCGGACCGGGTGCTGGCCGGGGCGGTGGATGATCCGCTGCTGCCCGCGCTGGACGAGGCCGGGATCGGCTGGACGCTGCTGCCCGGGGCCGGGGCCGGGGCCGGTCCGGGTGCGGCTGGTCCGGGCGCGGCTGGTCCGGGCGCGGCTGGCCCGGGCGCGGCTGGTCCGGGCGCGGCTGGGGCGAGCCCGGCTGAGCTGGCCCGGCTGCTCACCGCGGCGGTGGCTGGCTCCGCTGACCCTGGTTCTGCTGACCCTGGTTCCGGCGACACGGTCTTCCTGTGCCCGCACGACCCGCCTGGGCGCCCAGCCGGCCTGCCGCCGGGGGCGGTTGCGCTGGCCGACGAGCTAGGCGGGCCGTCCGGCCCGGCCGGTGTGGCCGTGGAGTTGCTGTACGGCTCCACCGGGCTGCCCGGCAGCGAACTGCTCACCCTGGTTTCGGTCATGGACACGCTGCGCCGGAACTGCCCATGGGACGCTAAGCAGACGCACGAGTCGCTTGCCCCGTACCTGATCGAGGAGTCCTACGAGGCGCTGGACGCGCTGGAGAGCGGGGACCGTCAGGCTCTCCGCGAGGAACTCGGCGACGTGCTGCTCCAGGTGATGTTTCACGCCCGGGTGGCGCAGGAGCGGGCCGACGAGACCGGGTTCGACGTGGACGACGTGGCCGACGGCATCGTGACCAAGCTGGTTCGCCGGCACCCGCACGTGTTCGCCGACGTGGCCGTGTCCGGCGCCGAGGACGTCAAGCGCAACTGGGACGCGATCAAGGCCGCGGAACGCGCCGCGGCGACCGGGGCGGCCGGCTCGGTGCTGGACGGTGTGCCGTTCGGCCAGCCTGCCCTGGCGCTGGCCGCCCAGCTGCAGCGGCGGGCCGAGCGGGCTGGTGTGCCTGCGGGGCTGGCGGTAGCCGACGGGGCCGGTGACGACGGGGCCGGAGACGACGGGGCCGGTGACGGGCTCGGTGCCAATCTGTTCGAGCTGGTGGCCAAGGCGCGGGCGGCGGGCCTGGACCCCGAGCTGGAACTGCGTGGCGCGGCCCGGCGGTACCAGGACCGGGTACATGCCTGGGAGCAGGCGCAGGCCGCTGACTGAGCCCCGGCGTGGCCGGTGCACGGGCCGCCGGAGACTCCACTAGGCTCCAATACGGACATGTCAGCCGAGCCTTCAGGAGTCGTCGTGGCCTCGATCGAGGCGGTGCACGCCAGGCAGATTCTGGATTCCCGCGGAAACCCCACCCTTGAGGTCGAGGTCGCCCTCGACGACGGTTCGCTGGGCCGCGCGGCCGCGCCGAGCGGCGCCTCAACCGGTGCCTTCGAAGCGGTGGAACTGCGCGATGGCGGGGACGAATACGGCGGCAAGGCGGTCACCAAGGCCGTCCAGGGCATCATCGACGAGATCCAGCCTGAGCTGCTCGGGTTCGACGCCGACGACCAGCGGCTGGTGGACCAGGCGATGATCGACCTGGACCGCACCCCGGACAAGTCGCGGCTCGGCGCGAACGCCATCACCGGGGTCAGCATGGCGGTAGCCAAGGCGGCGGCCGAGTCAGCGGGCCTGCCGCTGTTCCGCTACCTGGGCGGGCCGAACGCGCACCTGCTGCCGGTGCCGATGATGAACATCCTGAACGGCGGCGCGCACGCGGACAACAGCGTGGACATCCAGGAATTCATGATCGCCCCGATCGGCGCAGCGTCGTTCACCGAGGCGGTGCAGTGGGGTGCGGAGACCTACCACGCGCTGAAGTCAGTGCTCAAGCAGCACGGGCTGGGCACCGGGGTGGGCGACGAGGGCGGCTTCGCGCCCGACCTGGCCAGCAACCAGGCCGCACTGGACCTCATTGTCGAGGCGATCGGCAAGGCCGGGTTCACCCCCGGCCTGGACGTGGCGCTGGCCATCGACTCGGCGGCCACCGAGTTCTACAGCGAGGGGTCGTACCGGATCGAGGGCGCGGCCAGGGACGCGGCCGAGATGACCCGGATCTACACCGGATGGCTGGACGCGTACCCGATCGTGTCGCTGGAGGACCCGCTGGCCGAGGAAGACTGGGTCGGCTGGCAGACGCTGACCGCGGCGCTCGGCGACCGGGTGCAGATCGTGGGGGACGACATCTTCGTCACCAACCCGGGGCGGATCCGCCGTGGTATCGCGGAGCGGTCGGCCAACGCGCTGCTGGTCAAGGTGAACCAGATCGGCTCGATCACCGAGACGCTGGACGCGGTGTCGTTGGCCCAGCGCAGCGGCTTCGCCTGCATGATCAGCCACCGGTCCGGCGAGACGGACGACACCACGATCTCCGACCTGTCCGTCGCGGTGAACGCCGGGCAGATCAAGTCGGGTGCGCCGGCCCGTGGTGAGCGGGTGGCCAAGTACAACCAGCTGATGCGCATCGAGGAACTGCTCGATGACGCGGCCGTCTACGCAGGTGCCAGCGCCTTCCCGCGGTGGACCCCGGCTGACTGATGCCCGGCCCGCAGCCAGCGCCCAAGCCCGCGCAGCCGTCAGCGTCCCAGCCGGCCGCGGCGCCGGAGGGCACTGCGCAGCCTGGGGCCGCCCAGCCCGGTGCGCAGTCGGCCGAGCGTTCCCGGTTCACCAGCCGGGCGGCGGTGCTGGCCGTGGTGCTCTGCGCGATCGCGCTGAGCCTGGCCTACCCGGTGCGGGAGTACATCGCGCAGCGGCGGCAGATCGACCAGTTGCAGGCGCAGAGCACGCAGACCGCGGCTCAGCTGGCAAGGCTGCAGGCCGAGGCGGCCCGGCTGAACGACCCGGCCTACATCGAGCAGCAGGCCCGCGACCGGCTGCACTACTGCATGCCGCGGCAGACCTGCTACGTGATCATCGGCGGGCAGCCGGCCAGCAACGCGGGCAAGGCGGCCGCCGCGGTGGCCGGCACTCCGTGGTACGAGCGGCTGTGGACGTCGGTGCAGCAGGCGGACAAGCAGCCTGCCTCGCGGTAGTGACGTGGTGACTGGTGAGTGACGTGGTGACTGACGTCGGGGCCGTAGTGGCATCGCAGTTGGGTCGGCCGCCGCGGGGGCTGCGCGGGGTGGCGCACCGCTGCCCGTGCGGGCTGCCCGACGTGGTCGAGACGGCGCCGCGGCTCGAAGACGGGTCGCCGTTCCCGACGCTGTTCTACCTGACCTGCCCGCGCGCGACCGCGGCGCTGAGCAGGCTGGAATCGGCCGGGATGATGCGCGAGATGGAGCAGCGGCTGGCCGCCGAGCCGGAACTGCGCGCGGCCCAGCAGGCAGCGCACCGGGACTACCTGGCCCGCCGGGACGCGGCGGCGGCCGCGGACGGCCTGGCGCCGCTGCCGCCGGGCACGCAGAGCGCGGGCGGCATGCCGGACCGGGTGAAGTGCCTGCACGCGCTGGCCGCGCACGAACTGGCCGTGCCAGGCGCCAACCCGCTCGGCCGGGAGGCACTGGACGCGGCCGGTGTGTGGTGGTCACGCGGCCGGTGCGTGCCGTGAGCGCCGTGGCCCGGGTCGCGGCCATCGACTGTGGCACCAACTCGCTGCGCCTGCTGGTGGCCGACGTGGACCCAGCGGCCGGGCGGCTCACCGACGTGGACCGCCAGATGGAGATCGTCCGGCTGGGCCAGGGGGTGGACGCCACCGGCGGGCTGGCCCCGGAAGCACTGGACCGCACGCTGCACGCGCTGGCCGGCTACGCCAAGATCATCAAAGCCACGTCGGCGGACGCGGTGCGGATGGTCGCCACCAGCGCCACCCGGGACGCGGCCAACGCGGCTGACTTTGTCCGCGGCGTGGAAGGCGTGCTCGGCGTGCCGCCGGAGGTGCTCAGCGGGCAGCACGAGGCGTACCTGTCGTTCACCGGCGCCACCGCCGAACTGGGTGCGCCCGCGCGGCGGCCGCGCCCGGCGGGCAGGCGGCCGCGACGGGTAGGCAGGCGGCCGCGACGGGCGGCCCGTACCTGGTCGTGGACATCGGCGGCGGGTCGAACCGAGTTCGTGCTCGGCGACGGCCAGCCAGCCGGCCACCGGGCCGCACGCACCGGCCTCAGCGCGCTGTCCGTGGACATCGGCTGTGTCCGGCTGACCGAACGCCATCTGCACAGCGACCCGCCCAGCCGGGCCGAGATCACGGCGGCCGCGGCGGACATCGAGACCGCACTGGACGCGGTGGCCGCGGCCATGCCGGCCGCGACCGCCCGGACGCTGGTCGGCCTGGCCGGGTCGGTGACCACGGTGGCAGGCCTGGCGCTCGGGCTGGCCGACTACGACCCCAGCCGGATCCACCACGCGCGCATCCCGGCCGCCCAGGTCGCCGAGCAGGCCCGGCTGCTGCTCGGCCAGACCCGCGCGCAGCGGGCCGCGCTGGGCGTCATGCACCCGGGGCGGGTGGACGTGATTGGTGGTGGTGCCCTGGTGCTTGATCATGTGATGCACCGGTTCGGGTTCGCCGAGGTACTGGTCAGCGAGCACGACATCCTGGACGGGATCGCCTGGTCGCTGGCGGCGGCCCGGTGAGCCCACTGGACGGCGCAGTGCCGGATAGTCCGGTGCCGGACAGCCCAGTGCCGGACAGCCCAGTGCCGCCCGGGTCCGGCTGGCCGGACGACCCGGCCACCCCGGCCACCCCGGTGGCCGCCGACGCCACCCAGGTCCGCACGCTCGCGGCCGGTGCGGGCAGCCTGGCCGAACTGACCGCCCGCGAGTCGGTATGCCGGGCCTGCCCCCGGCTGGTCGCCTGGCGGGAAGAGGTGGCCCGGGTCAAGCGCCGCGCGCATGCCACCGAGCCGTACTGGGGCCGGCCCATCGCGGGCTGGGGCAGCGACCAGGCGCGCATCCTGATCCTGGGCCTGGCGCCAGCGGCCCACGGCGGCAACCGGACCGGCCGGATCTTCACCGGGGACCGCAGCGGTGACGTGCTGTTCGCCTCATTGCACCGGTGCGGGCTGGCCGCCGAGCCATACAGCACGGCGGCCGGCGACGGGCAACGACTGCTGCACACCCGGATGGTCGCCGCGGTGCGCTGCGCGCCGCCCGCCAACAAACCGACGGTGACCGAGCGGGACACCTGCCAGCCGTGGCTGGCTGAGGAACTCCGGCTGGTGGCCGCGGACCTGCGCGCCATCGTGTGCCTGGGCGGCTTCGCCTGGCAGGCGCTGTGGCCGGTGCTGAGCACCGTAGGTATCCCGGTACCCAGGCCGCGGCCGGCCTTCGGGCACGGGGCCGAGGCCAGCGTGGCCGGACCGGGCGGCCCGATCGCCGTTATCGGCTGTTATCACCCGAGTCAGCAGAACACGTTCACTGGACGGGTTACTCCTGGCATGCTGGATGCGGTCTTCCGACAGGCCCGGACCGCGGCCGGGCTCGCTGGTTGACGGGGGCGGGACTGTCATCTGGTTACTCTCAGTGAGCAATCAGCGTCGAACGTAATCGAAATGGTTACTCTTTGCATTCAGTCCACTAGTGAAAATAGATAACTGCCCCGGCCGAAACAATCTGTATCAATTCGGCTGCCCGAGGGTCCGACCGACTCTCCGGGGTATTATTACCCAGCCCCCGTAGCCCAAGGGAAGAGGCCGGCCCCCTAAAAGGGTCCCCAGTGTCGGTTCGACTCCGACCGGGGGCACCGTTCTTAAGTAGCTTCTGACCTGCACTGATTCCCTGCAACGATGCGTTGCGGGGCGATGCGGGTAAGGATCGCGTGGCGTTCGCCTATCGCACAGCAGACAGCTATCCGGGTTGCCCCGCAGTTAAGCAGGCCATTCCCGACGGTTACTGATCATGTTCGCCCACTAAAGCGCTGGTCAATCACAATCTGGCGAAACGGGGGATGAGCAGGACGGTTGTTCCACGGGAACGGCAGTCGCACAGCAGGCAACTCGCAGGGCATCAACTTTGGCCGCTGTGCCCCGCCAGCCAGGCCCGCCGCCCACTGCCGCTCACTGCCCGGTCGCGCGCGGCTGCGCCCCGGGAGTCCCGCTGCTGTTATCACCCCCGAGCTCTTATCAGCCCCGCAACACCGGATCATAACGGGCAAATGCTGGCAAACCTACGTGCCCGGGGGTGATAAGTGGGCGGCAACGGGGGACCCCGGGGTGATAAGTGGGCGCCGGGCCGTGGCGGAGCGCCCTGGGCGGCGTGGGCTGCGCGGGGAGCGGGCTGCGCGGGGAGCGGGGTGCGCGGGGGACGCGGGGTCAGCCGGAGATGTCCGGGCCGGCCCGGGTGATGGTGATACGCACGACGCAGCGCCGCTCGCGGATCATGGCCGCCCGGTAGTCCGCCCAGTCCGGGTGCTCGCCGGAGATCCGCCGGTAGTAGTCGATCAGGAGGTCCATCGCGTCCGGCAGCGAGATGATCTCCGCGGTGCCGTCCACCTGGACCCACGGGCCGAAGAACCCCTCGGTGAACACGCACACCGAAGCGGCTGGGTTGCGGCGCAGGTTCCTGGTCTTGACCGCGGTCTCGCGGGTGCTGATGATGACGAGCCCGGCGTCGTCCACGCCACAGGTGACCGGAGATAGCTGGGGACGGCCGTCGGCGCGCGCAGTGGCGAGCACGGCCCGGTGATTCGCGCGCAAGAACTCCCGGGCCTGCTCCAGATCCATGGGTCAGGCGGTGTTCAACCGCATCCGGCGGCGGACCTCGTACTCATGCACGATGGCCGACGCATAGCCATGTGACAGGCCATGTTCGTCGGACAGCCAGTGCGCGCGCTCTTCGCAGCGCGAGAACGGCGGTCCAGACTCTAGGCTCATGAACCACTCTCGGAGGTCGCGCCCGGTGACGGACGGGATGCGGGCGAGGATGTTCTTGTGCATCTCCGGAGAGTGATTCAGGGACATGGCCACCTCCAGGGGCGAACTGCTCTTGGAGTTGAGAGTGCCCTACCGGCAGGCCGCTGACAACCCCCCAGCGTTATCCTTCCGCAATGTTCCGGATGGTCCCTGGTAACTAGCTTGTCGCCCATCAGAGTTGACGGGGTGGGGTCAGCTGAGCCGCTCCACGACCATCGCCATGCCCTGGCCGCCGCCCACGCACATGGTCTCCAGGCCGAACGTCTTGTCGTGGAAGGCCAGGCTGTTCAGCAGCGTAGAGGTGATCCGGGCGCCGGTCATGCCGAACGGGTGGCCGACCGCGATCGCCCCGCCGTTCACGTTGAGCTTGTCGAGGTCGATGCCAAGGTCCCGGTAGGACGGGATGACCTGGGCGGCGAACGCCTCGTTGATCTCCACCAGGTCGATGTCGTCGATGCTCATCCCGGCCCGGCTGAGCGCCTGGCGCGAGGCCTGCACCGGGCCCAGCCCCATGATCTCCGGGGACAGCCCGGTCACGCCGGTGGACACGATCCGGGCCAGCGGGGTGATGCCGAGCTGGGCCGCCTTGACGTCGCTCATCACCACGACCGCGGCCGCGCCGTCGTTCAGCGGGCAGCAGTTGCCCGCGGTGACCGTGCCGTCCGGCCGGAACACCGGCTGCAGCGTGGCCACCTTCTCCAGGGTGGTGCCCGGCCGCGGGCCGTCGTCGGCGCTCACCACGGTGCCGTCGGGCAGCGTGACCGGGGTGATGTCGCGCTGCCAGAACCCGTTGGCCAGCGCCTTCTCGGCCAGGTTCTGTGACCGGACGCCGAACTCGTCCTGCTCGGCCCGGGTTATCCCGCGCAGCTGGGCCAGGTTTTCCGCGGTCTGGCCCATCGCGATGTAGACGTCCGGGATGGCGTCATCCTCGCGCGGGTCGTGCCAGACCGGGGTGCCCGCCGCGGTGAGCTCCGCGGACCGGGCCTCCGCGTCGGCGAACACCGCGTTGTGCGTGTCCGGCCAGCTGTCGCTGCTGCCGTGGCCGAACCGGCTGACGCACTCCACGCCGGCCGAGATGAACACGTCCCCCTCGCCTGCCTTGATGGCGTGGAAGGCCATCCGGGTGGTCTGCAGCGACGAGGAGCAGTACCGGGTGATCGTGGTGCCGGGGAGCTTGTCGTAGCCGAGCATGACGGCCACTACCCGGGCCATGTTGAAACCCTGCTCGCCGCCGGGGAGTCCGCAGCCCAGCATCAGGTCATCGATGTCATCCGGGCTGAGCTGCGGGACCTTGGCCAGGGCCGCGGAGATCAGCTGACAGGTCAGGTCGTCGGGGCGGATGGAGACCAGCGACCCCTTGAACGCGCGGCCGATGGGGGACCGGGCGGTAGCGACGATGACGGCCTCGGGCATGGCGGGCTCCCTTACTGACGCTGATTACTGACCAGTAGCTTACGCCACGTTGCTGCCCCCATAATCCCTGGGTACTGCCCCGTGGGGTAGCGTCGGCGGACCAGATGGTTAGGCGACCAGCCTTACTACCTGGTGGGATAGCGTCAATGATCAGTCCAGGTCGGATCGGCCGAGGTGGTTGGCGATGCAGGTGCATGAATCACTGATCGAACTGGTCGGGAACACCCCGCTGGTCCGGCTGGGCGCGGTGACCAGGGATGTGGGCGGCGGCCACCGGCCCGCCGTGCTGGCCAAGGTCGAGTACTTCAACCCGGGCGGCTCGGTCAAGGACCGGATCGCGCTGCGCATGGTGGAGGCGGCGGAGAAGTCCGGCGCGCTCCAGCCAGGCGGCACCATCATCGAGCCGACATCCGGCAATACCGGGGTTGGGCTGGCCATCGTGGCCGCGCAGAAGGGCTACAAATGCCTGTTTGTCTGCCCGGACAAGGTCGGTGCGGACAAGATCAGTGTGCTCCGTGCCTACGGCGCCGAAGTTGTGGTCTGCCCCGGCTCGGTCGCGCCGGAGCATCCGGACTCCTACTACTCGGTGTCCACCCGGCTGGCCAGCCAGACCCCGGGCGGCTGGAAACCGGACCAGTACGCCAACCCGGAGAACCCGGCCTCGCACTACCACTCCACCGGCCCGGAGATCTGGGCCCAGACCGACGGGCAGATCACTCACTTCGTGGCGGGTATCGGCACCGGTGGCACGATCACCGGCACTGGCCGGTACCTGAAGGAAGTGTCCGGTGGCCGGGTCCGGGTCATCGGGGCCGACCCGGAAGGCTCGGTGTACTCCGGCGGGACCGGCCGCCCGTACCTGGTCGAGGGGGTCGGCGAGGACCTGTGGCCGCCGAACTACGACCCGGCGGTGACCGATGAGGTGATCGCGGTCAGCGATGCCGAGTCGTTCCTGATGACCCGGCGGCTGGCCCGGGAGGAGGCGCTGCTCACCGGCGGCTCGTGCGGGCTGGCTGTGGTGGCCGCGCTGCGCGTCGCGGCGGCGGCCGCCCCGGACGACGTGATCGTGGTGCTGCTGCCGGACACCGGCCGCGGTTACCTGTCCAAGATCTTCAATGACGAGTGGATGGCCGACTACGGCTTCCTCACCGCCGAGACGGCCGAGCCGAAGGTGGCCGATGTGCTGGCCCGGAAGCAGCCCGGGCTGCCTGAGTTCGTGCACGCGCACCCGGAGGAGACCGTGGCCGCCGCCATCGACCTGCTCCGCGAGTACAACGTGTCGCAGCTTCCGGTGATGAAGGAGGAGCCGCCGGTCATGGTGGCCGAGGTGGTCGGCTCGATCGTGGAACGCGACCTGCTGGACGCGCTGGTGTCCGGCCGGGCCCGGCCGCAGGACGCGCTGGAGAGCCACATGTCGGCGCCGCTGCCCATGGTCGGCTCGGGAGAGCCGCTGAGCCAGGCGCTCGGCTCACTGGAGCAGGCCGGCGCGGCCCTGGTGCTGGTGGACGGCAAGCCGGCCGGCATGATCACGCCGCAGGACGTGCTCGGCTTCCTGGCCAGCAGCTCCGTGTCCGGGGGCGGCCCGGCCGGCTTATCTGCCCGCTAAAAGGCCCAGTATCCGATCTGTGATACGTGTTGCTCGTGCTGTCAATGGTGCGAATAAGCTGGGAAAGCTGTGAGACCCATTAATTCCGGTCACTGGCCGAAACGCGGATCTTAATAGACTTAGGACACGCCGATACTGCTCGGCCAGTATGGTGATCATCCGTTCGGCAACAGGGTCGTCCCTGATCAGCGCGCTACTGGAATGGTCGGGGCGACGTAATCGCGTGGCCCGGAAGCTTCTGAGCCTGAATGACAAAATTGTCATCTGCGCAGCGCTGATCACAATGCGCGCCACATTTGACGCTAACTGCGGTCTCTTACCCGCCGCCCTACCCGGGGAGGTGCACCTGATCCCGCGCAGCCGGGATCGTGCGGGTGCCGGGCACAAGGTACGGCGGGCGGGCTCGCAGGCGACTGCGCCTGCACTCTCACGTCCGGAAACGGCGCCGCACCGACCGCGGCGCTGTAGTCCAAGGAGGAAAGGACATGGACGCAGCAGAACTGAAGAGCGTTCTCCTGAGCCGGCGGTCTGCCCTCAAGGGCGGCGGAGCCGCCGCCTTGCTGGTCTCCTCGGCGGTGCTGTTCGAGCGGCTCGGCTGGGCCCCCAACCGGCCGGCCAGCTCGGTCACACCCGCATTCCCCGACATCCAGTTCGACCTGGGCGCCTTCATCAACCCGGCCCAGGTGTTCAACGACGGCGCGGGTAACGTCACCGTGCAGCTGCCGCCCGTCTACAGCCTGTTCCTGCCGGTCGTGCTGACCCGCAGGCCGACGGCTCACGATCAGGCCACGCTGATCAGGGCGCTGGACACCATCGAGGCCAGCTTCCCGGCCAGCCCGGCCGGCGTGCTGATCTTCTCGGTGTCCTATGGCCTGCCGTACTTCAACCGGCTGCCCCCGGCGCTGGTGGCCAAGCACATGCCGGTACTGCTGTCCGACCCGAGCCGTCCGGTGCTCGAAGAAGCCGTCCCGTCCCCCACCGACGTGGTGGACGGGCTGGTCGGCGGGCCGGATGCGCTCGTTCCCGGCATCGTCAAGGACCGGTTCAACGTGAACGTGGTCATCGAGTCCAACGACATGGTGTTCCACCTGCGCAGCGACTCGCTGACCAAGCTGACCGCGGTGTCGCTGTGGCTGCAGGGCAGCAATAACCTGAACGGCCGGCCTGTGCCCTCGCCGGACTTCGGCGAGCTGTTCAGCTTCCAGACGCCGCGCGTCCAGTTCGTCCAGCAGGGCCTGTCGCGCAAGCTGGCCGACGAGCACGGCTTCGAGTTCGCGTCCCGGATCAACCCGGACTCGACGATGACGATGGGCTTCGTGGACCAGCAGACCAACTCGGCCGGCCCGGCCGCGATCACCACGTTCGTGGGCAACTCGTCGGCCAAGCTGACCAGCGCACAGCCCGGCGACTACTTCGACAACGGATCGATCGCCCACTTCTCGCACGTGATCGAGGACCTGTTCCAGTTCTACGCGCTGCCGCACCAGGACCCCAGGCACCCGGAGGGGGAGCCGTTCACCGAGCGGTGCCAGTACATGTTCCGGTCCAACCAGCTCGGCACGCCCACCGGGATCCCGTCGGTGGGCCACGCCCAGCAGTTCCGTAACGGCGGCGGCCCGGCGTTCATCAACAACGTGTTCCAGGGCACCGAGGCCGCGCTGCTCCAGGCCGAGGACGCGCACGGCAAGTTCACCCCGGGCAACGCCCGGCTCGGCGCCACCTTCACCGGTGAGTCCCGGGTCGGCCACGAGGAGGCACTGCAGCAGGTGTCCCGGGCGGCCGACAGCACGCCGCTGCACATCCGGGCGGACGGCCCCGGGTTCGACAGCATGGACGTGCCCGCGTTCCGCACCTTCCCCGGCCCATCCGGGGTCGAGGTGCCGGCCGGCAGCAACCAGTTCAAGCTGCAGTTCTTCATGTACCTGCCGACCGCGGACCTGTTCGCCCGGATGCGCAGCGCGCAGGCCGCGCAGCAGCTCCAGAAGCAGTTCATGGCCGGCTCGACCGACGACAACGGCCTGGAGCGGTTCATCACCGCGACCCGGCGGCAGAACTTCCTGGTCCCGCCCCGGCGGCACCGGGCCTTCCCGCTGCTGGAGCTGGCCGACGGGCACTCCGGCCAGCACGCACAGCACGCCAGCCGGTCCGGGTCTGCCAAGGCCAGCACCGGTGGCGCGAACGGCTCCAGTGGTTCCGGTGCGTCCACCGGATCCGGTTCCACCGGTTCCACCGGTTCCACCGGGTCCACCGGGTCCACCGGGTCCGGCGGGTCCGGCGGCAACGGCGGCGGCCACGGCGGATCCGGTGGCGGCCACGGCGGCCATGGCGGCTCCGGTGGCGGCCACGGCGGCCGGTAGGGGTCGCAGCCCGGCCGGCCGCTCAGGCGGTCGGCCGGGCACCGGATGATCAGCTGTGACAGAGTGTCATGGGTGACGATCAAGCCTGCCGGCGGGTTCGAGACGCTGGCCATCCATGCTGGGCAGCAGGCCGACCCGCAGACCGGGGCCGTGGTCCCGCCCATCTACCAGGTGTCCACCTACAAGCAGGACGGGGTCGGCGGGCTGCGCGAGGGCTACGAGTACTCGCGCACCGCCAACCCGACCCGGGCTGCGCTGGAGGAATGCCTGGCCGCACTGGAGGGCGGCGCCCGGGCGTTCGCGTTCGCGTCCGGGATGGCGGCCGAGGACTGCCTGATCCGCGCGGCCTGCGCGCCCGGGGACCACGTGGTCATCCCGGACGACGCCTACGGCGGCACGTACCGGCTGTTCGCGAAGGTGCTGGCCGGCTGGGGGATCAGCTACACGCCGGTGCACCTGTCCGACACCCGGGCGGTCCGCGACGCGCTGGCCGAGCGACCGGCCCGGCTGCTCTGGGCCGAGACGCCGACCAACCCGCTGCTGTCCATCGCGGACATCGGCGCGCTGGCCCAGCTGGCCCACGACGCCGGGGCGCTGCTGGTGGTGGACAACACGTTCGCCTCGCCGTACCTGCAGCAGCCGCTGGCGCTGGGCGCGGACGCGGTCGTGCACTCCACTACGAAGTACCTAGGCGGGCACTCCGACGTGATCGGTGGCGCGCTCGTCCTCGGGGCGGGCGCGGAAGGTGCCCGCGGCCCGCTTGACGATGAAATTCCATTCCTGCAGAACGCCACCGGCGGCATCGCGGGGCCATTCGATGCGTGGCTGACGCTGCGTGGCATCAAGACCCTTGCGGTCCGGATGGACCGGCACGCGCAGAACGCGGCCCGGGTGGCCGACATGCTGGCCGCGCACCCGGCGGTGGCCGAGGTGTTCTACCCCGGCCTGCCCCGGCATCCGGGCCACGAGGTGGCGGTCAAGCAGATGCGCGGCTTCGGCGGCATGGTGTCGTTCCGGGTGCGCGGCGGCGAGGCGGCCGCGGTCGAGGTGTGCGGCCGGACCCAGCTGTTCACCCTGGGCGAGTCGCTGGGCGGGGTGGAGTCACTGATCGAGCACCCGGCCCGGATGACGCACGCGTCGACGGCCGGGTCGCCGCTGGAGGTGTCGGCCGACCTGGTCCGGCTGTCGGTCGGCATCGAGACCGCCGAGGACCTGCTCGAGGACCTGCGGCAGGCGCTCGGCCAGCTGTTCATGGGCTAGCTGTTCCAGATCATCAGCACCAGGATGACCAGCCAGATCAGGCTGACCACGCCGGCCATGGAGGCGATCCGGCCGCGCTCCATGCTGGCTACGTGGGCGGCCGGCACCTGGGTGGCGGTGGCGGTGGCGGCGGCCTCGGCGGCCGGCTCGGCCGGGGCGGGTTCTACGTCGGCCGCGGTGGCGGCAGCCGCCCCGGGCTCGGTCGGCGGGGCCTGAGTGGGGGCCTGGGCCGCTTCCAGCGCGCCGATGGCCCGGGTCTGATCCCGCATGATGAGCACCAGCAGCACCAGCGCGACCACGAACAGGGTGAGCGAGGCGGTGATCCAGGCCTGCGCCATCTTGTGCAGGGACTGGCCTGCGATGATGCCAAAAAGCAGAACGCCGAGCGAGGCCGCGCCGAATATCCGGGTCATCCGCGATAGGTAGCGCAGCACGCCGATGTTGCGGGCCCGGATGTAACGCGGGGTCGACATGGTCGCGATAGTGACCGGGCCAATGGTGAAAACGACGAACGCGACGTGCAGCCAGACCCACAGCCGCTCGGTGAAAGACATGCCCTGATCTTAGAGGTAAACGCAGGTCCCGGAGCGGCCCCGCGAGGGCTGGGCCGCTCCGGGACGAGGCGGCACGGGTCCAGCTAGGCGCTGGCCTTCTTGCCGCTGCGGCTGACGAACCAGGCACCCGCGCCGCACGCGATGGCGATCACGAACGCGATGGCCATCCGCAGGTCGTGCTTGCCCGCCCCACCGTTCTTGATGTGGCCGATGAAGCCCGGCAGATCCTTGGCCGGCACGGCCAGGTACATGATCGCGAGGAGCAGGAACAGGGCGGCGAGGATCCAGAGAATCAGTACCGCGGGCTTGCGGCCCGACGTTGTTGGTCCTGATTCGGTCACAGCGCTCACGTAGGCCTCCTAGAGAGATGCGGGCCAAATCCGGCTGCCGCGCGTTTGGCCCGCCGATGCGGTAACTGCCGCACGCTACTACGGCCGCCGGGGCGCTGCGGGGGGCTCACAAAAGCCGTAAAGCAAAATCTATCCCGCGTATCCCTGCGGGTGACCTATGGGACGTTCCGGGATGAATCATTGACCCGGGCGTTACCTACCGGCGGGATTCCCGCCGGGTGCGCAGGAAGTCACGGACCACGAACTCGCCGAGCCGTTCCGGCACCGCGCGGAGCACCCGGCCGCCATTCCGCCGGGCCACCTCGTTCACGAAATCGGTCAGCCGCTCGTCCTCGGCCAGCATGAACACGTTCAGCGAGGCGCGCCGCCGGGTCATCTTGTCCACCTCGGCCAGGGTGAGCTGGATCGTCTCCGGCGCAGGCGGCCAGTCGAACCAGGACTGCCCGTCCCGGCGCAGGTGCGCGGTCGGCTCGCCGTCGGTGACGATCAGCACCACCGGGTCGTGTTCCGGGCGCCGGTCCAGGTAGCGGCCGGCCAGCACCAGGGCGTGATGCAGGTTGGTGCCCTGGACCATGTCCCAGCCCAGCCCGGCCAGGTCGGTCTCGCGCAGTTCCCTGGCGTAGTTGGAGAACCCGATGACCTGAATGGAGTCCTGCGGGAACCGGCTGCGCACCAGGGCATGCAGGGCCAGCGCGGTCTGCTTGGCCGCACCCCAGGTGCCACGCAGCGCCATCGAGTAGGACAGGTCGACCAGCAGGCAGACGGCGGCCGAGGCGCGCCGCTGCGTCTCGCCGACCTCGAAGTCCTCGCCGGTCAGGCGAACCCGGGGCGGCGTGCCCTCCCAGTGGTCGGGGTCCTCGCCGGGCTGCGGGTGGAACGAGGCCGCGTCCCGGAGCAGCGCGTTGCGCACCGTGGCGGGCGCGTCGATGGTCTGCTCGTCGCCGAACTGCCAGCGCCGGGTCGCGCCGGTGTACTCGCCGGCCTGCCCGGCGTCCCGCTGTTCATGGTCCCCGTAGCCGCCGTCCGGCAGGTCGGCGAACACCCGGCGCAGCGCCGTCTCGCCGAGCCGCCGCACCGCCTTGGGGGTGAGTTCCAGCTGGCCGGCGTTGCGCTGCAAATATCCCTGCCGTTCCAGTTCCCGCTCGGTCTGCCGGAGCGCTTCCATGTCATCCACGGCCTGGCGGCCGAGTGCGCGCCGGATCGCCGCCTCGTCGATGTCGTCCAGCCGGGCGCCCGGGTAGTCCTGGCGCAGTTCCGCCTCCAGGTCGGCCAGGTCGGCCAGGTCGGCCAGTGCGGTGGTGGCGTCGCTCAGGCCGAGCGGCTGGTCGCCGGTCATCGGGTCGCCCGGGAACTGGCCCAGCATGTCCAGTTCCGGGCGGCGGGCCCGCAGTGCGCCGGACAGCCGGGCCATCTCCGCGGCCAGCCCGGCGTCCTGCAGCGCCTGCTCCATCAGGCCGGCCAGCTCGTCGCGCTGCTCTTCGGTCAGCGAGCTGAGCAGCCGCTGCGCTGCGGTGGCCCGGCGGACCAGCGAGTCCACCAGCTCTTCGAGATCGTGCGGCTGCTCCGGGAACATGTCCCCGTAGCGGTCCATGAACGCCTCGAAGTCGGCCTGGGTGTGCTGGCCGCGGGCGTCCCGCTCCAGCATCTGGTTCAGCTCGGCCAGCATGTCCTTGACCCGCTGCATGGCCTCCGGATCCGGCCGCTGCAGCACGTCCTTCATGCCGCGGAACTGGCTGTCCAGCACTTCGGACCTAAGCAGGTCCTTGAGCTGCTCGAACGTCTGCCGGGCGGCTGGGCTGCGCCAGTCGTAGTCAGCCAGCTGCCGGATGGCCTGCGCGGTGTCGGACGGCAGCGCGTCCAGTTCGTCCTCGCGCAGCCGGGCCTCGTCGGCCGGGTCAGGGAACAGCTCGGCCCGCTCCTGCCCGATGGCGGTGTCCAGCAGCGCGCGGGCCTGCTCCAGGATGCCGTCCAGGCGGCCCCGGCTGCGGATTTCCTGCTGCCGCTCACGGACCCGGCGGAGCAGGTCGTCCAGGCCGCGGCGGCCGTTCATGCCGCGGCGCAGCAGATCGCGCAGGGCGCTGGACGGGTCCGCGCCGTCCAGCACCGCGTCGCCCAGCTCGTCCAGGGCGCCGCGGGCGTCGAACGGCGGGGCCAGCGGGTCCGGCCCGTCGTGGTACTCGCCGTACCGGTAACCACTCACGGGTGCGCGTCACCTCTCAGGTGCGATATACGGCACTGCCGTCGAGGACGTCCTTGGACAGCCGCCGCATCAGGTACAGCCCTTCCAGGGCGAACTCGAGCGCCGCGGCGGCCTCGCCGAACGACTCGCCGCCCTCCATGCCGAGCCGCTCCATGATCCGGGCCAGCCCGGGCACCTCGCCGATCCGGCTCAGCAGCACGTCCGCCGGGATCATGTCGCCGGTCTCCACCGAGCCGCCGTCCTCGAACGTGGCCAGCAGGCCGCTCAGGTCGGCGCTGCCCAGCCGGGACCGGAACGTCTCCGCGATCGCCCGGCGGAGCAGGTGCTCCAGCACCTCGGCCTCCCGGCCTTCCTCGCTGACCTCGAACTCGACCTTGCCGCGCAGACTGCCCACGATCGGCGGCAGGTCACAGATCCGGGCCACTGGCTGCGCCTCGCCGGTGAGCGCGGCCCGGCGCACCGCGGACGCGGCCACCGACTCGGCGGCGGCGATCGCGAACCGGGCCGACACGCCGGACCGGGAGTCCACCGCGGGCGAGGCCCGGACCAGCCGGGTGAACCGGGCGATGACCTCGACCAGGTGCTCGGGCAGGGTGGCGCCCGGGTCAGCGCCGTCCCAGGCCAGCAGCGCCTCCTGCACGGTCAGCGCCAGCTCGTCGTCCAGGGTGAGCGGGTAGTGGGTGCGGATCTCCGCACCGAACCGGTCCTTCAGCGGGGTGATGATCCGGCCCCGGTTGGTGTAGTCCTCGGGGTTGGCGCTGGCCACCAGGACCAGGTCGAGGGGCAGCCGGAGCGCGTAGCCGCGCACCCCGATGTCCCGCTCCTCGAGCACGTTGAGCAGCGCGACCTGGATCCGCTCGGCCAGGTCGGGCAGCTCGTTCAGGCAGAAAATGCCCCGGTTGGTCCGGGGCACCAGGCCGAAGTGGATGGTCTCCGGATCACCCAGGGTGCGGCCCTCGGCCACCTTGACCGGGTCGATGTCGCCGATCAGGTCGCCCACGCTGGTGTCCGGCGTGGCCAGCTTCTCGCCGTACCGCTCGGTGCGGTGCCGCCAGACGACCGGCAGGTCGTCACCCAGCTCCGCGGCCAGCCGCTGGCAGCGCGCGCAGACCGGCTGGTACGGGTGGTCGTTGATCTCGCAGCCTTCGACGGCCGGGCTCCACTCGTCGAGCAGCACGGGCAGGGTGCGGATCAGCCGCGTCTTACCCTGGCCCCGCTCGCCGAGCAGGATCGTGTCGTGGCCGGCCAGCATGGCCCGCTCGACGTGCGGCAGCACGGTCTGGCCGAAGCCGACGATGCCGGGGAAGCGGTCTTCGTCCGCGCGCATCCTGGCCAGCAGGTTGCGGCGCAGTTCGTCTTTGACGGTCTCGTACCGGTGCCTGGTGGCGCGCAGTTCGCCCAGGGTTGCCGCGCTCGGCCGGGGCAGGACGGACTCAGCTTGGGGATTCTGGTTGTGTGACTGCACTCTTCGACACTATGTGCATGTCCGCGCTGCTCGCATCTCAGGACGGGGCATGTTGACCGCAGGTGCGACACTTCATCCATGGCGATGATCTCCTTCCCGGTGGGCGCCGCCGACGTCGACGCCGCCCACGACGTCCTCCGGGACGTACTGCCGCCTACCCCGCTGCTGCACTCCCGGGTGCTGACCGAACGGCTCGGCGGCCCGGTGTTCCTCAAGTGCGAGAACCTGCAGCGGACCGGGTCGTTCAAGGCCCGCGGCGGGTACTACCGGATCTCCCGGCTGAGCGAGGCGGAGCGGGCGAACGGGGTGGTCGCGGCCAGCGCCGGCAACCACGCCCAGGGCGTGGCGTTCGCGGCCGAGATCCTCGGCGTGAAGGCCACCGTGGTCATGCCGCACGGCGCGCCGCTGCCCAAGATCGAGGCCACCCGGGGCTACGGGGCGGACATCATCTTCCACGGCGAGACGGTGGACGACGCGGTCGAGTGCGCCCGGGAGTACGCCAAGGAGCGGTCCGCGGTGCTCATCCACCCGTTCGACCACCCGGACATCGTGGCCGGCCAGGGCACCCTGGGCCTGGAGATCCTGCAGCAGTGCCCGCAGGTGCGGACGATCGCCATCCCGGTCGGCGGCGGCGGCGTGGCCGCCGGGATCACCGTCGCGGTCAAGAGCGCCGACCCGGCCATCCAGGTGATCGGGGTGCAGGCCGAGGCGGTGGCCAGCTACCCGGCCTCGCTGGCCGCCGGGCACCCGGTCCGGGTGGCGGCCGCGCCGACCATGGCCGACGGCATCGCCGTCTGCCTGCCCGGGGACATCCCGTTCAGCATCCTGTCCGGCTACGAGGACCGGGTGGTGACGGTGTCCGAGGAGAGCCTGTCCCGCGCCCTCGTGCTCTGCCTGGAGCGGGCCAAGCAGGTGGTCGAGCCGGCCGGCGCGGCCGGGGTGGCTGGCCTGCTCGAGCACGCCGGCATGTTCGAGCCGCCGGTGGTCGTGGTGCTCTCCGGCGGCAACATCGACCCGCTGCTGCTGTCCAAGGTGCTCCGGCACGGGCTGGCCGCGGCGGGCCGGTACCTGACGTTCCGCTGCCGGATCCCGGACCGTCCCGGCGGGCTGGCCGCCCTGCTGGCCGCGGTGGCCGGGCTCGGCGCCAACGTGCTGGACGTGATGCACGAGCGGATCACCCCGCGGCTCCAGGTGGGCGAGGTGGACGTGCTGCTCCAGGTGGAGACGCGCGGCCCGGCGCACTGCGACGAGGTGATCAGCGAACTGCGGAACGCCGGCTATCACCTGATGTTCCGCTAAGCGCTGTTGCCCCAGCAGTACCAATCGGTCGATCAGGGCCGCCTGGGCCGGGGTATTCGGCTATTTTGCCCGCCATGTGTTTTATGTCCGACTGGCCAGGCACAGCCCGATGAGCTGCGGCGGCGTCAAGGCGGGCGACCACCGGCACTGCGGCCCGTGCGGCCGGGTCCGGCCCGTGGTCACCTGCCCGTTCTGCATTACCGGCAGTGCCTGTATGACCTGCCTGGACTGCCCCGACTGCCCGGCCCCGGCGGATTTAATGGAGCTTCTCCGGGACATGACCGTGGCCGGCCCCTGCACTATGGCGCCGCCAACTTATCGCGATCATGGACCCGGTGCCGCGGACAGCTTCAGAGGTTGCCGCGCCGGGCTTGCTCACGCTCGATGGCCTCGAACAGCGCCTTGAAGTTGCCCTTGCCGAAGCCTTCCGAGCCGTGCCGCTCGATCAGCTCGAAGAACACGGTGGGCCGGTCCTGCACTGGCTTGGTGAAGATCTGCAGCAGGTAGCCGTCCTCATCCCGGTCCACCAGGATGCCCAGCTCGCGCAGGACGTGCACGCCGATGTGGGTCTCGCCCGCCCACTCGCCGAGCGTGTCGTAGTAGCTGTCCGGGGTGGTCAGGAAGCTGACCCCGGCGGCCCGCATGCCGCGCACCGTGGCCACGATGTCGTCGCAGGCCAGCGCGATGTGCTGCACCCCGGGCCCGCCGTAGAACTCCAGGTACTCGTCGATCTGCGACTTCTTCTTGCCCACGGCCGGCTCGTTGATCGGGAACTTGACCGTGCGCGAGCCGTCCGCGACCACCTTGCTCATCAGCGCGGAGTACTCGGTGGCGATGTCGTCGCCGACGAACTCCTTCATGTTGGTGAAGCCCATCACCCGCTGGTAGAAGCCGACCCACTCGTCCATCCGGCCCAGCTCGACGTTGCCCACACAGTGATCGATCTCGGAGAAGAACGGCCGCGCCGGCGGCGTCACGATCGGCTCGGCGGCGACGTAGCCGGGCAGGTACGGCCCGCTGTAGCCGGCCCGCTCAACCAGGGTGTGCCGGGTGTCCCCGTACGTCGCGATGGCGGCCAGCACCACCTTGCCCTGCTCGTCCTCGGCCAGGTGCGGCTCGGCCAGCCCGCGCGCGCCGCGTGACGTCGCGTACTGGTAGGCCGTCTCGGCCGAGTGCACGCCGAGGGCCAGGTCGATGACCCCGTCGCCGTGCTCGGCCACGTGCCGGGCCAGGTCGGTGCCCGGCCGCACCGGCCCGCGCAGCACGAACCGTGCCCGGCCGGACTCGAGCACGTAGCTCACCTCGTCGCGGCAGCCGGTCTCCGGCCCGCGGTAGCCGACGCAGCGCATGCCGAAGGCCGTCGAGTAGTAGTGCGCCGCCTGCCGGGCGTTGCCCACCGCGAACACGACCGCGTCCATGCCAGTAACCGGGAATTCGTCCATGACAAGAATGCTCGGCCGGTGTAGCAAGATGTGCAATAGTTACTTTAATTCCTGATCAATTTGTATGCTACTGAACGCTAGTATGCGTGGTTGCTGTACATCCTGACCTGATGCCGACGGGGCTGACTGTAATGATCGACGAACTCGACGCGCGGCTGATCAGCCTGCTCGCGGCGCAGCCCCGGGTAGGCGTGCTGCAGGCGTCGCAGCGGCTCGGCGTGGCCCGCGGCACGGTGCAGGCCCGGCTGGACCGGCTGCACCGCAGCGGGGTGGTCACCGGCTACGGGCCGGACGTGGACCCGGTCGCGCTGGACCACGGCGTGACCGCGTTCGTCACGCTGGAGATCCGGCAGGCAGGTGGGCACGACCCGGTGGCCGGGCGGCTGGCCGCCATCCCGGAGGTGCTCGAAGCGCACACCATCACCGGGGCCGGGGACATGCTGTGCCGGGTGGTCGCCCGGACCAACGCGGACCTGCAGCGGGTGATCGACGCGATCCTGGACGTGGCCGGGGTGGTCCGCGCGTCCACGGTGATTGCGCTGGCCACCCCGCTGCCCTACCGGGTGCTGCCCCTGGTCCGCGCGGTCGCCGACGCGGAATCAGCAACCCCATAAACACCGGCAGTCCCAGGAAGCACCCGTGCCCCGGCGGCCTGATGTTCTCTAGCGCATGGCTGAATCATTCATGCGCTGGGAACCACCTGAATGATTCAGCGATGTGGTTAGGTCCCGGCGGATGGGGCGGGGACACCGGCCAGGTCGCAGGCCAGGTCGAGGATGACCTGGTCCAGCTCGGCCGGGTCGGATACCTCGCTGTGGTAGAGCATGCAGCCCAGGCCGACCGAGGCGATGGCCATCGTCGCGCGGACCCGGTCGCGCAGCGGCGCGTCCAGCGGCGTCAGCAGGTTGCGCAGGGTGAGGAACTGCTCGCGGAACAGCTTCTTGCGGTCCTGGCCGCCGTGCTCGGCCAGCAGGTGGTCGATCGCGGCCTGGTTGTGCTCCAGGAACCGCATGACCTCGATGCGATGGCTGACGATATCGCTGTACCTGGCCAGCAGCAGGGCCCGGCCCTCGGCGTCGAGCGGCTGGTCCGAGGCCCAGGCGATGAGCGCGTCCAGTTCATGCACGTAGTCCTCGGTGAAGCTGCGGACGATGTCCTCTTTGGACTTGAAGTGGTAGTAGAGCGCGGCCTTGGTCACGCCGAGGCGCTCGGCGATCTCGCGCAGCGAGGTCTTCTCGTAGCCCTGCTCGGCGAACAGTTCCAGGGCCACCGACTGGATCCGCTCCCGGGTGTCCCCGCGCGGCCGCACCACGGCAGGCCAGCCCAGCCGGCTGCCGTCGGCCGGGTGCTCAGCCGTGTCCTGGGCTGTGAGCTCAGCCGCGTCGTCGTCCATCGTGGTCCCGCATTACCGCCGTTCCGGTTCCCGCTAAACTTACTTGACGCCCGGTTAGTAGGCGTCTTAGTCTGGCGGCTGTCATACTAGCCGGTCGGCAAGTAAGTTAGCTACGGGAGTTTCGATGGCAGACGCTCCGGTCAAGCCTGCGCCCGAAGCCGAGGCCAGCGTCGGCATGCGCCGCGAGATCCTCGTGGTACTTCCCGGCCTGCTGCTGGCCATCATGCTGGCCATGCTGGACCAGCTCATCGTGGGCACGGCGTTGCCCCGCATCGTCGGCGACCTGGGCGGCGTGGCCCATCTGTCCTGGGTGGTCACCGCGTACGTGCTGGCGTCCACCATCACCACCCCGCTGTACGGGAAGCTCGGCGACATGTACGGCCGCAAGAAGCTGTTCATGACCGCCATCGTGATCTTCCTGGCCGGCTCCGCGCTGGCCGGGCTGTCCCAGTCCATGGCCATGCTGATCACCTTCCGGGCCATCCAGGGGCTGGGCGCGGGCGGCCTGATGGTCAGCGCCATCGCGATCATCGGCGACCTGGTCTCGCCGCGCGAGCGGGGCCAGTACATGGGCTACATCATGGCCGTGATGATGATCGCCACCATCGGCGGGCCACTGCTCGGCGGGTGGATCACCGAGAGTTTCTCCTGGCGCTGGATCTTCTACATCAACCTGCCGATCGGCGGCGTCGCGCTGGCCTACCTGGCCGTCACGCTCAAGCTGCCCAAGAAGCACGTCAAGCACCGGGTGGACTACCTGGGCGCAGCCGTGCTCGCGGTGGCGGCCACCGCGATCGTGCTCGCGGCCACGTGGGGCGGCACCCAGTACGCCTGGCTCTCGCCCCAGATCGCCGGGCTGGGCGTGGTGTCCGTGCTCGCGGTAGTGGCGTTCATCTGGATCGAGAGCCGGGCCGCGGAGCCCATCCTGCCGCTGCATATCTTCCGCAGCCGGAACTTCAGCCTGGTGTCCGCACTGAGCTTCCTGTCCGGCCTGGCCCTGTTCGGCGCGATCACGTTCCTGCCGCTGTACCAGCAGACGGTGCAGGGCGCGTCGCCGACGGTCAGCGGTCTGCTGCTCACCCCGATGATGGTCGGCGTGATGATCACCTCGCTGATCTCCGGCCAGGTGACCACCCGGACCGGCCGGTACCGGGCGCTGCCCATCCTCGGCGCGGCCGGCATGACGGCCGGCATGTCGCTGCTGTCCCTGCTCGGGGTGAACACCAGCCGGCTCACCTCGGCGCTGTTCATGGTCGTGCTCGGCCTGGGCATGGGCTTCCTGATGCAGCTCACCACGCTGCTGGCGCAGAACAGCGTCGAGCCGCGGGACATCGGCGTGGCCAGCAGCTCACGGCTGTTCTTCCAGCAGATCGGCGGCTCCCTCGGAGTGGCGGCGTTCGGCGCCATCTTCGCCCGGCGGCTGCAGGACGCGCTGACCACGGTGTCGCCCAACGTGCACATCTCGACCAGCGGCGGACAGCTCAACCCGGCCACGGTCAAGGCGCTGCCGCCGGCCATCCAGCACGACGTGTTCTACGCCATCGCGCACGCGATCCAGGGCGTCTTCCTCTGGGCCATCCCAGCCTGTGCGCTGGCCTTCGCGCTGACCTGGTTCCTCAAGGAGGTGCCGCTGCGTGGCCGGGCAAAGGCCGACGAGCCGGCTGCCCCGGAGCTGGTCGGTTAGCTACCCTGCCGGTGGGGGTGACATGATCACCGACGCACGAGGACTGCGCCTCACCGGTTCGGCCGCCGCGGTGGCCGGCTACGACCAGGCCATCGATGACCTGATCAGGTTCCGGCCCGAGGTGGTGGACGCGTCCGCCGCCGCGGTGGCGGCCGATCCGGGCTGCGCCATGGCCGCGGTGTTCGCCGCCTACCTGGCGCTGATGTCCACCGAGGAAGGCGCGGTGGACGCGGCGCGGGCAACGCTGGACGGGCTGCGCGCCGACCCCGCGGGCCTGCTGCCCCGGGAGCGGGCCCACCTGGCCACCGCTCGCCGCTGGGTGGGCGGGGACATGCTGGGGGCTGGCGACGCGCTCGCCGAGATCACCGTCAGCTACCCCACCGATCTGCTGGCCCTGTTCACCGGGCACCAGATCGACTTCTTCACCGGCAACGCGGTCAGCCTGCGGGACCGGATCGGCCGGGCCCTGGGCGGCTGGCCGGCCGATCACCCGCAGCTCGGTTTCGTGCACGGCATGTACGCGTTCGGCCTGGAGGAGTGCAACCTCTACCAGCAGTCCGAAGAGGCCGGCCAGCGCGCCGTCGAGCGGAACCCGGACGACGTCTGGGGCATCCACGCGGTGGTGCACACCTACGAGATGGCGGGCCGGATCCCGGACGGCGTCCGGTACCTGCGGCACCGCGAGGCCGACTGGACGGCGGGGAACTTCCTCAACGTGCACAACTCCTGGCACTACGCGCTGTACCTGCTGCAGGGCGGGGACACCGACGGCGCGCTGGCCGTCTACGACCGGATGCTGCATCACCAGGGCTCCGAAGATGTGGCGCTGGAACTACTCGACGCCACCGCGCTGCTGTGGCGGATGTACCTGGAGGGCACCGCGGTGGGGAACCGCTGGCCGCCGCTCGCCGCGGCCTGGGGCCGGCTGCTGGCCCCGGGCTACTACCCGTTCAACGACATGCACGCGGTCATGGCGTTCATCGGGAACGGGGAGCTGGACCGGGCCGGCCAGGTGGTCGCCGCGCAGGCTGAACTGGCCTCCCGCGGCGACCCGGGCAGCGCCGGCTGGACCATGACGGCCCAGGTGGGGCTGCCGGTCTGCCGCGCGCTGCTGCACTTCGGCCAGGGCGAGTACGGCCGCGTGCTCGATGAGCTGCTGCCGGTCCGGGCCCAGGTGCACACGTTCGGCGGCAGCCACGCGCAGCGCGACGCGGTGGAACGCACGCTGCTCGAAGCGGCCCTCCGGGCCGGGCGGCTGGAGCTGGCCGCCGCCCTGGTCAGCGAGCGGCTGTCGGTCCGCGACTGCAACACCTACGCCTGGTCGAAGCGGGCCTGGCTGCGCCGGGCTGCGGGCGACGAGCCGGGCGCGTCGGCCGCGCAGGCCCGGGCCAGCGCGCTGGCCGGCGAGATCCGGCAGGCGGTGGCCGACCCGGAACCATAAGCCAGCGCGGTGCGCGACCCTCCCGGGTCTACGCGCCGCGCTGGACGGTTCCGGCTGCGGTCAGCCGCCGACGTACGGCACCGCCTCCAGGATCTCGACCTTGGCCCCGCGGCCGTTCGGCAGCGTGTAAGACGCGGTGTCACCAATCTTCTTCCCGTTGATCGCCGACCCCAGCGGAGAGCGCGGCGAATACACGTCGATCGGCGCGCCGCTCTCCTCCCGGGAGGCCAGCAGGAACGTGACCTCTTCGTCATCGCCCTCGAACCGTACGGTCACCGTCATCCCAGGGCCGACTACCCCATCGGTCCGCGGGGGCTCCCCAACGCGAGCGTGCTGCAGGATGTGCTGGAGCTGGATGATCCGGCCCTCGATCTTGCCCTGCTCTTCCTTGGCGGCGTGGTAGCCGCCGTTCTCGCGCAGGTCACCCTCATCCCGGGCGGCCTCAATCTTCTTCGCGATGTCAACACGCCCCGGGCCCGAGAGGTGATCCAGCTCCGACTTCAGCCGGTCATATGCCTCCTGGGTGAGCCAGCTGTCGTTCTGCGTCTCGGTCACCGGTACTCCTTGCCTGCGGTGCGGATACGTGGATCCGCTTGAGCCATCCGCGGCTCCTAGGGGGTAATCCTTCTAAGCTAACAAGCCCGGACAAGTACGTCGCCCCAGATGAGCCTCAAGTCGGCCAGGATACGGGAATGTCGTCCCGGTGCCAGCGTGTTGTCCTGCACAATGTTCTGTCGGCGAGGCACTCCTGCGGCCCGCCGGCCTGAACTGGCTACTTCCTGATGGTGCCGAAGGGAATTTCGCGTGCCTGCCGTCCAGAATGATGATTCCGCTCCCAGCCCTGGGGAGTCCGCGCCGCTGCGCCTGATGGCCGTGCACGCGCACCCGGATGACGAGTCGAGCAAGGGTGCCGCCACCATGGCCCGCTACGCGCGGGAAGGCGTGGACGTGCTGGTCGTGACGCTGACCGGCGGCGAGCGCGGGGACATTCTGAACAAGGCCATGGACCGGCCTGAAGTCCGGGCCAACCTGCCACGGGTCCGGCGCGAGGAGATGGCCCGGGCCCGGGAGATTCTCGGCGTCCGCCAGCAGTTCCTCGGCTTCACCGACTCCGGGCTGCCCGAAGGCGACCCGCTGCCGCCGCTGCCCGACGGCTGCTTCGCGCTGCAGCCGCTCGAGGTGGCTGCGGAACCACTGGTCCGCGCGGTCCGTGAGTTCCGGCCGCACGTCATCCTGGCCTACGACGAGCAGGGCGGGTACCCGCACCCGGACCACATCAAGTCGCACGAGGTGGCCGTGGAGGCGTTCGAGGCCGCGGCCGACCCGGATCGTTACCCGGGCACCGGGGAACCATGGCAGCCGCTCAAGCTGTACTACTTCGCCACGTTCCACAAGGACCGGTTCACCGCGCTGCATGAGGAGATGCTGCGCCGCGGCCTCGAGTCGCCGTACGCCGAGTGGTTCAAGGACTGGGACGAGCGGGCCGCGGATCACCGCGAGTACGAGATCACCACCCGGGTGCCGTGTGGCGACTACTTCCCGGTCCGGGATCAGGCCCTGCTGGCGCACGCGACCCAGATCGACCCGCACGGTTCCTGGTTCGCCTGCCCACAGGAGGTGCAGCGTGCGGCCTGGCCGACCGAGGACTACCATCTAGCCAGGTCGGTGGTTGACACGGAGCTCCCGGAGGACGACCTGTTCGCCGGGGTGCGGGAGAGGGTGTGCTTGTGACGCTGCTGGCGGCGTCAACGCAGAGTGTGGCCAGCCAGGTCTACCCGGGCCTGCTCGGGTTCCTGGTCGTCGCGGGCATGGGCGTGGCCATGTTCTTCTTGTTCCGGTCCATGAACAAGCAGCTGAAGAAGATCTCTCCCGACCCGCGCGTCCGGGCGTCCGTGGCCAAGCGGCCACGCTCGGCTCAGTCTTCTTCGTCTGTGACTTCTTCGTCCCCGGGCGGCAACGCCAAGCCGTAACGCTCAGCCTTCTCCTTCACCCGCCGGTTCCAGCCGCAGGCCGTAAGCCAGCAGGGTGAAGCCTGGCGCCGGGGACCAGTCCCGGTCCGGCAGCCGCCCAAAGCCCACCGACGTGTACAGGTGCCGCGCCGCGTCCATCCCGGACTGCGTGCTGAGCACGAGCTGCCGTATGCCCAGCCCGGTGGCGCGCTCGATGACCGCGCGCAGCAACGCCCGGCCGACCCCGCGGCCCTGCGCCTCCGGCGCCACTGCCAGCGCCCGGACCTCGGCCTCGTCCGGGTCGCGGACTACCTGCCCAGCGTGCGGCGGCAGTTGCAGGGTGACCGTGCCGAGCAACTGGCCGTCCGCCGTCGCGGCCAGGATCTGCCCCGTCCCGTCGATGGCCAGGGTGCGCAGCGTTGGCCCGTAGTCGGATGTGTCGGCGAGGAAGTTGCCCGCCGCGTAGGCGCCCACCCGAAGTTCGCCGATCGCCGCGAACTCGGCCGGCTGGGCATCCCGCACGATCACCGGTTCCGCCATGCTGCTCCTTCCGCGCGGTCTCCGGGCAACCCGGCCGGCCCTTCCGCGCCATCTCCGGGCAACCCGGCCGGCCCGTCCGCGCCGCCCCCCGTCAGCAAGCCGGCCAGCGCCTGCTTGATGGTAGGCCGGGAACCGAACACGAGCAGGAACAGGGCCTCCCGGGCCAGCCGCTGGGCATCCTGGCTGGCCAGGATGGCGGTGGCGCCCTGCGTGACGACCAGGGCCGCGGCCGCCCGGATGGCCAGCTCGCAGGCGGCCGCCCGGACCGCGGGCAGCCGCCGGCCAGCGTCTCGATGACCTGCCAGGCAGCCGGGAGCGGCAGGTCCAGGCCGCCGGCCTCGCGCGGACCGGCCAGCCCGTAGAAGCCCTCGGCCGCGAGCAGGTCCAGGTGCGCTGGCGGCACCTGCTGGCTGGCCTCTACCTGCATCGCGGCGGGCGCGAGCACCCCGGTGGCCAGCTCCCTGGCCCGGGCCAGCACGCGCGCCGTGTCGTCCACCATGATCGGCATTGTCGCAGCGCCCGCCCACGGCACCGCATCGACCTGGCCCGGGAGGCCGCCCGGCCCCGCGGCCCCCACCCGCACGGCGCCACACCCAACCACGTGGCTGAAGCAGGCGCCACACCCAACTACGTGGCAGAACCCGCCCAGTCGGGTGTGCAGCAATGTTTCAGCGACGTAGTGCGTAGCGGGGGGGGGCAGGGTGAGGCATCGCCGTGCTGGCGGTGGTCCAGCTGCCTTGCGGCTGGGTCCGCAGCTCGCGTTTGTGGCCGGAACTGTCGCGGGGTGTTGCTAAGTTGACCGGGACGGGGCAGGCGGCCCGGCGCCTGGCCGCTGCGGCCGCGAGGAGCGCTGGACATGCTGGTCATCCATGGGATCTGGGCGCGCGGCGCGCTCTGCCTGTGGGCCGAGGATGCGCGGCTGCCCGCACGCACTTCGGAGTCAGCGCCGGCCCGGCGGTCCCGCGCGCCCCGGCCGCACCCGTTCGCCGCCGACCCGGAGACCATTGCCACCGCGCTGGCCAGCCTGGGTGAGCCCGCGGGCGACGCCGCCCGGCAGGCGGCCGCCGACGAGCTGACCCTGTGGCTGCCGTCCGCCCCGGACGGCCCGCAGGCCGCGCCGGAGCTGATCAGGCCGCCCGATGACGAGGACGACGCTGCCGTCGGCCAGGCGGCGCTGGGCCGCGCTCGGCTGCTGGCGGGTGCCCGCGCTGGCCGTCGAGCCCGCGGCCGCGCTGGACGTGCTGGCCGCACTGGACCGGCTGGCCGCCCCCGGTGAGCCGCTCGCAACCGGCACCCTCGATCTGGCTGGTCCCGGCCGCGACGTACCCGATGACGTGATGGAGCTGGCCGCCGGGGGATCGGTGGCCTACTGGGCGGCGGTGGCCTGGTTCGCGGACGACCTGGTCGGCCGGGGCCGGGTGCTGCCCGCCCTGGTGCCGCCGGACCACGGCCTGGACGTGTCCGCCGACGGCCCAGGCAGCGCGGCTGACCGCCCGGGCAGCGCGGCCGACGGTGTGGGCGGCGCACCGGGCGGCCTGGGCGGCGCGGCCGACGGACCGGAGAGCTCGGCAGGTGCGCCCGGCCGCGGCCTGGGCGGCTCGCTGGTACCCGGTGCTGACCGGGCATGACGCGCGGCGGGTGGCAGAGTTCGCCGAGGCCATGCCGCCGCTGTGCCGGGCCGCCGAACCGGGCGGGGAGCCGGCCGCCCCGATCCTGGCCACCGCGCTGGCCGCGCTGGCCGACGCGGCGGCCCGGGCCCGGCTGGCCGCCGGGCCGCCAGGCTGGGCGCTGCTGCCACCGCGCCGCGGCCGCCGGCCGGCCGCCGCCCCGGTGGCAGAGCGCTGGGCGGCCGCGCTGGCCAGTCCGGACCCGGATGTGGTGGTGGACGCCGGGGAGGAGGAGACGGCGGCCGCGCTGGCCGCCGCCCTGGACGACTGGCGGGCCGCGGCCCAGGCGCCGGCCGGGCCGGTGCGCACCTGCTTCCGGCTGGTCGAGCCGCTGGCCGAACCTGACGAGGCGGCTGCGCCGGCGGATGGCCAGGCCCCGGCGGATGGCCAGGCCGCGGTGGATGGCCAGGACCCGGCGGTCTCACCGTGGCGGGTCGAGTTCGCCTTGCAGTCCACCGCGGATCCCAGCCTGATGCTGCCGGCCGACGACGTGTGGGCGGGCACCGGCGGCTGGTCGCCCGGCGGCATCACCCACCCGGACGAGGAACTGCTGGCCGGGCTGGGTGCGGCCACCCGGCTGTTCGGTGAGCTGGACAGCGCGCTGCGCGCGCCCGCACCGGCCGACGTCGAGCTGGACACGGCCGGGGCGTTCCGGTTCCTGACCGAGACCGGCCCGATGCTGGCCGGGGCGGGCTTCGGGGTGCTGCTGCCGGACTGGGCCCGCAAGGCCCGGCTCGGCCTCAAGCTCACCTCACGAACCCGGAGCAGCGCCGGCACCGGGGCGGATGGTGCGGGCAGCGGGGCCGGGTTCGGCCTGCCCGACCTGGTCCACTTCCGCTACGACCTGGCCGTGGGCGACACCACCCTGGACCCCGGTGAGCTGGCCGAGCTGGCCCGGCTGAAGATCCCGCTGGTCCGGATCCGTGGCCAGTGGGTGGAGCTGGACGAGCGCAACCTGAAGGCGGCGCTGAAGTTCCTGGAGAGTGACCGCTCCGGTGAGGCGCCCGCGGGCGACGTTCTGCTGGCCGGCCTGCGCGGCCCGGACGAAGATCTTCCGGTCACCGCGGTAGACGCCGACGGCTGGCTCGGCGACCTGCTATCCGGCCAGACCGAGCGCAGCCTGACGCCACTGGCCACCCCCGTCTCGTTCCAGGGCAAGCTCCGCCCCTACCAGGAGCGCGGTCTGGCCTGGCTGTCGTTCCTGAGCAGCCTCGGCCTGGGCGGGATCCTGGCGGACGATATGGGCACTGGTAAATCCCCGACGACCCTGTCGCTGCTCGCCCACGAGAAGGACGAGGACAGGCAGACCGGCCCCACGCTGCTGGTGTCCCCGATGTCGGTGGTCGGCAACTGGCAGAAGGAGGCGGAGCGGTTTACGCCGGGGCTGGTAGTGCATGTGCACCATGGGTCTGACCGGCTGTCCGGGGCCGAGCTGCGCGATGCGCTGAGCGCGGCTGACCTGGTCATCACCACCTACGCCATCGCGGCCCGGGACCGCGACGAACTAGCCACGGTGGGCTGGCAGCGGGTGGTCTGCGACGAGGCGCAGAACATCAAGAACGCGGGCACCCGGCAGGCGCGCGCGGTGCGCAGCCTGCCTGCCGCGTCCCGGATCGCGCTGACCGGCACGCCGGTGGAGAACCGGCTCGGCGAGCTGTGGTCGATCATGGAGTTCACCAGCCCGGGCCTGCTCGGCCCGGCCGAGAAGTTCCGCACCAGCTTCGCGGTCCCGGTGGAACGGCATGGCGACGAGGACGCCGCGGACCGGCTGAAGCGGCTGACCGGCCCGTTCATCCTGCGCCGGGTGAAGACCGACCGGTCGATCATCTCCGACCTGCCGGACAAGATCGAGATGAAGGTGTGGTGCAACCTCACCCCCGAGCAGGCGTCGCTGTACCAGGCCACCGTGGCCGACATGCTGGCCCGGATCGAGTCGGCCGAGCAGGACATCGAGCGCCGCGGCCTGGTGCTGGCCACCATGGCCAAGCTCAAGCAGGTCTGCAACCATCCCGCGCACCTGCTCGGCGACGGGTCGCGGCTGCCCGGCCGGTCCGGCAAGCTGGCCCGGCTGGAAGAGATCTGCGACGAGATCGTCGCGGCCGGCGACAAGGCGCTGTGCTTCACCCAGTACGCGGAGTTCGGCCGGGTGCTGCAGCCGTACCTGACCGCCCGGCTCGGCTGCCCGGTGCTGTACCTGCACGGCGGCACGGCCAAGAAGGCCCGGGACGCGATGGTGGCCAGCTTCCAGTCGCTCACCGAGCCCGCCGTTTTCCTGCTCTCGCTCAAGGCGGGCGGGACCGGGCTGAATCTGACCGGGGCGAATCACGTGATCCACTTCGACCGGTGGTGGAACCCGGCGGTTGAGGATCAGGCCACCGACCGCGCGTTCCGGATCGGGCAGCGGCGCGATGTGCAGGTGCGCAAGTTCGTCTGCGTGGGCACCCTGGAGGAGCGCATCGACTCGATGATCGAGGAGAAGAAGGCGCTGGCCGAGCGGATCGTCGGCACTGGAGAGAGCTGGCTTACGGAACTGTCCACTGCCGATCTGCGCGACGTGCTGGCCCTATCCCCGGAGGCGGTGTCCGAGTGACTGAGCGGGATACCGGATGGTGGGCCGAGGCGGGGCCGCCGATCCAGGTCGAGGGCGGCATCAAGGCGCGCAGCAAGCGGGGCATCATCGGCGAGCAATGGTGGTCGCGCCGGTTCGTCGAGGTGCTGGAGTCGTTCGGGATGAGCGGCCGGCTGGCCCGCGGCCGGAACTACGCCCGGCGCGGCCAGGTGCTGGAGTTCGAGCTCGGGCACGGCGTGGTCCGGGCCCGGGTGCAAGGCTCCCGGCCGGTGCCCTACCAGGTGCGGATCGGGGTGCTGCCGCTGACCACCGCGCAGTGGCGGCGGGTCATCGAAGCGCTCCGCGGGCAGGCGCTGTTCCGGGCCAAACTGCTGGCCGGGGACATGCCGCACGAGATCGAGCGGGTGTTCGCGGACTGCGGCACCCCGCTGTTCCCGCGGTCGGCACGGGACCTCGACCTGTTCTGCTCCTGCCCGGACTGGGGCGTGCCGTGCAAGCACCTGGCCGCGGTCTGCTACGTGCTGGCCGAGCGGTTCGACGACGACCCGTTCGGCATGCTGGCCTGGCGGGGCCGGGACCGGGCCGATCTGCTGGCCGCGCTGCGCGGGCCGGCCGTGGGCCGGGCCGCGGACGGTGGCCCACCGCCAGGACCGGGAGGCGCCGCGGTGCAGGCCCCGGCGGCCGCGCCGCTGGCGCAGTGCCTGGACCGGTTCTGGTCGCCGGGGGTGAGCCGGGCCCGGCTGCGCGCCGCCCAGACCACCCCGCCGGTACCGCCTGACCTGCTGCTCCGCTCGGCCGAGCCGCCGGCCGTGCAGGTCCGCGGCGCGGGGCTGGCCGACCTGCTCGGCCCGGCCTACCAGCGGCTGGCCAGCCGGGATACGCAGATGGGGCATGATTGACGTACATAAGCGTGTCCGGCAGGCCACAATGAGTTGATTGGCAGCAGGAGAGCGGGGAGGGTGCCAGTAATGAACGGGAGTGCGGCATGACCGCGGGCGCGGCGGACCAGAAGGCGCCGGGCCAGGTGCCCGCGGCGCAGGTGCCAGCGGACGCCCGGCTGGTCGATGTCCGGGAACCTGAGGAGTGGGCGGCCGGCCACGCGCCGGAGGCCACGCACATCCCGCTGGGCCAGCTCGGCGCCCGGTACACGGAGATCCCGCAGGACGGCCCGGTCTACCTGATCTGCCGGAGCGGCGCCCGGTCCAACCAGGCCGCGCATGCGCTGGCTGGAGCGGGCTGGGACGCGGTGAACGTGAGCGACGGCATGCAGGGCTGGGCCGCGGCCGGCCGCCCGATGACCAACGACTCCGGGACTCCGCCCTACGTCGCCTGATCAATGCCAGGCCAATCCGACATATGTGGGCTACATATGTCGGATATCAGAAAGTGTGCAGGTCGGGGTGACCGTCGCGCCACAGCAGCAGCACCACCCGGCCGACGATGCTGCTGCCCGTGATCGGGCCCCAGAAGCGGCTGTCGCAGGAGATCTGCCGGTTGTCGCCGAGTACGTAGAGGTCACCGGCCGGGACGTGGAACGGGTGCAGCCGGCTGGCGTCCGGTATCGGCGGCCCGAGCGGGTCGATCCGGGGCAGGTACGGCTCGGCTAGCGGCCGACCGTTCACGTACACCGTGTTGCCGGCCGAGTAGATGGTCTGCCCGGGCAGCGCGATGATCCGCTTGACCAGGTCGCTGTCGGCGGCCCCGCCGCAGTGGTCCCGCGGCGGCCGGGCGAACACCACGATGTCGCCCTGGTGCAGGTCATGCCAGCTGAAGAACGCCTTCTGCACCAGGATGC
Source organism: uncultured Actinomycetes bacterium (assembly GCA_963758575.1). Taxonomy (GTDB): domain Bacteria; phylum Actinomycetota; class Actinomycetes; order Streptosporangiales; family Streptosporangiaceae; genus RYN-230. The sequence goes on along the minus strand of CAVWWE010000046.1, from coordinate 528,244 downwards.
GGTCACCCTTCTGCAGGGTCGGCACCATGGATGTGCTCGGGATCCAGAACGTCTGGTAGCCGAACGCCCGGACGCCGAAGGCCAGCAGCACGACCACGACGATGAGGACGGCCGTCTCGGCCAGCGCCCGGCCGCGCCCGGCCGCGCGGCGGCTGGTAGCCGGGCTGGCCTGGTCAGCAGTGCTGGCCATGATCATCCCGTGAGCGTGGGTGTGAGTGGGAGTGTGGGCGCAGGTGGGGGTGTGGGGTGCAGGTTGGCTGCGCGCTCGGGCTGGCGGTGTGCCCACGGGCCGCGCTGGCGGCGCTGGCCGGCGCGGACGCGGACAGCAGGCCCAGCGGGACGCCGAGCGAGCCCGCCACGATGAGCAGGGCGGCCGCCGCCGCGGCCAGCCGGTGGCGGGGCTGCGGGGTCAGCCGCTCGCGGGCCGCGGCACACAGATAGCTGCAGGCGACCGAGCGGGCCGGCACGCCGTCCGCGATCAGCAGCGCGGCCAGTTCGGCGGCTTCGGCGCCGTGCCGCCGCCGCCACCGCCGCGGGTAGCAGCGCAGCGCGAGGCCGACCACGCGGGCCGGTGGTAGCCCGGGCATCAGATACCGCCCAGCCGCAGCCGGAGCCGGCCCACCGCGCTGACCCGTTCCAGCGAGTCGAGGTGCGCGCGCAGCGCCGCCGCCCCGGCCACCGTGATCTGGTAGGGATGCCGCCGCTCGTCGGTGGGCAGCGCCTCGACCAGGCCGAGCCGTTCCAGCCGGTCCAGCGCGCCGTACAGCGTGCCCGGGCCGAGTTGCAGCCCGGCGAACCCCTTGATGTCCTGGATCAGCGCGTACCCGTGCTTGGGCCCATCGGCCAGGCTGGTCAGGATCAGCACCGACGCGTCCCCGGCCCGGCGCAGCATGTCCTGGCTGTCCGCTGGCATCCGGCCTCCCTCTGGTACGGCGACCAATATATCAGTCAGCGTACTAGAGGGAGGCGCCGGGCGGGGCCATCAAGGGAGCTGGGTGCTCAGCCGTCCGGGGCCAGGACCGGGTGGACCGGGACGCCACCGGCCACCGTGCCCAGGTTGGCCAGCGTCACGCTGCCCAGGCCGCCGGGTGTGCTGCCGTCGGCCAGCACGGCGACGGCCAGCGTATTCTCCCCGTTCAGCTGGAGCAGCCCGGTCGGCAGCACGAACGTCGTCTGCGGGCCGACGTTGTTGACGTACTGCCCGACGTTCCAGCCGTTGAGGAAGATCTGCGCCCGGTAGGACTTGGACGGCGTGTCGGTGATGGTCAGGCCAAGCGAGGCATCCACCCCGGGCGGCACGTTCAGCCGGAACTGAGCGCGGTACCAGGAGACGCCCGGCCGGGTACTGGCGTTCGGCAAAGTAACGCTTGTCCATGAGTGGTCGTCGAAATCGGGCAGGTACCACCCGGTGCGCTCGCCGTACAGGCCGCCGTTGTTCATCGGGCCACGGGCGTGGTCGCCGCCGCTCGCGCCCTGGATGCGCCAGGTGAGCTGCGGTGTGGCGCCGGTGAAGGTGACCGCGGTGAGGCCGAGGGCCTGCTTGAACGCCTGGTTGGCGCCGCCGTCCTCCTGATGCGACATGGACCGGACCAGCACGGCCAGCACGTGCGGGCCGTCGTCCTGCCCGGCCGCCGGGATGGCCAGCGGCACGGTGGCCGCCCAGCCCTGCGTGGTGGACTGGCTGGACGTCGGCTCCGGGATCTCCCCGGCGCCCAGGAACTGCCCGTCCAGCCAGGCCAGGAACATGCCGACCTGGCCGGTCTGGTAGCTCAGGCTGACCGAGGTGGCGCCGGCCGTGCCGGACCACGAGCCGCGGTACCACACGTCGCCGTAATGGAAGCCGTAGTCGTCCACGAACAGCACCGGCTGCCCGGACGGCACCGGGGTGGCGCTGGCCGAGGTGGTCTTGTCGGCCAGCACCCAGCCGCTGTCGTCGAAGCCCGGGTCGGCTTCCGGATTCTCCGGCGCGTACTTCCACCCGGCCAGCGCGGGCAGGTTCACGGCTGGCGGTCCGCTGAGCGGGCTGCGGCTGGCCAGGCTGCCGGATGCGGTCCGGGTCACCGGGACCGGCCGCCCGTTCCAGAACACCACGCCGGCCGGCCGGGCGCCCACACCTCCAGCGGGGTGGCCGCCGCGGTGTCCCCGGTGAGTTCCAGCACGGCGCCCCGCACGGCCGCGGTGCGGACCAGGGCGGGCCCGCTGACCAGCACCGGGCCGGCCGCGGTGGCCGCCGGGTTCGCGCTGCTCGGCCTGTTCACGTCGCTGGCCCCGGGGTTCATCGCGGGCACCCTGCACGACCCGTCGCACGCGCTGGCCGGGACGGCCACGTTCGCGGTGTTCGGCGCGGCCGCGGTGGCGGCCGGGCTGGTCGCCGTGACGGCGCTCTGGCAGCGCAGCTCGGGCCGCTTACCTCGGGCTGGCGGTGCCGGTGGTGGCGCTGGGCGTGGCCACCGAGCTGCTCTCCGCGCGCACCGCGGTGTCTGGTTTCGCGGCTGTGCTGGCCGCCGCGGTAGCGCTGGTCAGCCGGCCGCTGCTGCGCCGCTCCGCCGCGGCCGTGCACCCCAGCTAACCGCTTCCCGCCCATCGGTAGGGTCGAATTATCCGACTGCGTGAGGGGTCTCATGGAATACGTCAATCTCGGCGCGACCGGGCTGCGCGTCTCGCGGATCTGCCTCGGCATGATGAGCTACGGCGACAACAGCGAGCGGCCCTGGGTGCTGGACGAGGACGCCGCCGAGCCGATCGTCCGGGCGGCCGCGGACGGCGGAGTCAACTTCTACGACACGGCGGATGTCTACTCCGCGGGAGCCAGCGAGACCGCCACTGGGCGGCTGCTCGGCAAGATGTTCAGCCGCGAGGAAGTCGTGGTGGCGACCAAGGTGCACGGCCCCACCATGCCCGGCGAGAACGGCCGTGGCCTGTCCCGCAAGCACATCATGGCGTCGATCGACGCCTCGCTGGCCCGGCTGGACATGGACTACGTGGACCTGTACCAGATCCACCGCTGGGACCCGGGCACACCGGTCGAGGAGACGATGGCCGCGCTGCACGACGTGGTCAAGGCGGGCAAGGCCCGGTACATCGGCGCCAGCAGCATGTTCGCCTGGCAGTTCGCCAAGGCGCAGTACGCCGCGGACGCGCACGGCTGGACCCGGTTCGTGTCCATGCAGGACTACTACAACCTGGTCTACCGCGAGGAAGAGCGGGAGATGATCCCGCAGTGCATCGACCAGGGCGTCGGGGTCATCCCGTGGAGCCCGCTGGCCCGCGGCCTGCTGGCTGGCAACCGGACCCGGGACGGCGGCAAGCACACCACCCGGGCGAACAGCGACGCGTTCGGCGACTCGCTGTACTCGATGACCGAGGACTACGACGTCGCGGACCGCGCCGCCGAGGTCGCAGCGGACCGGGGGGTGCCGCCCGCCCAGGTCGCGCTGGCCTGGCTGCTGCACCGGCCCGGGGTGACCGCGCCGATCGTGGGGGCGACCAAGGTGGCGCACATGCAGGACGCGCTGGCCGCCGAGCAGCTGGAGCTGAGCGCGGACGAGATGTACCAGCTCGAGGAGCTGTACGTGCCGCACCCCATCGCCGGGCACGGCTGACCGGCCGGGCCGCGCCGGGCGCCAACCACGGGCCACCCGGCGTGGCCGGGGCGGTCAGGCGGGGGGTGGGTAGGGCAGGTTGAGGTCGCGGGCCATCTCGGCCAGGGTGATCTCGAAGATCGGTTCGGCGTCGTCCAGCGCGAAGTGCAGGTGGCCGAACACCTCCATGCTCACGATCCCGTACAGCCGGACCCAGCAGCGCAGGAACGCGAGCAGCGCGCCGAGCGGCAGGCCGGTGCCGAGCCCTTCCTGGTAGCGGGCCAGCTGCGCACGCAGTCCCGGTTCGATCGTCTCCGGCGACTGGACCGGGAACGGCCGCCGCTGCCACAGCTCCAGGAACAGGGCGAAGAACGTGCCCGCGAACCGCCGGGCGCACTCCTCCGCGATGTCGTCCTTCTCCACGTCCAGGCCGGGCACTGGGGTGCCGAACAGCAGCGCGAACTCGGGCCGGTGGTTCAGCGCCCAGTGCCGGAACGCGCGGCACGCGGCGGCCACCTTGGCGGTAATGTCGCCGCCCGCGTCACCGGCCGCGTGGATGGCGGCCTCGATCTCGTCGGCCAGCTCGCCGAAGATGTCCCCGCACACGTTCAGCAGCAGGTCCTCATGGCTGCCGAAGTAGCGGTACAGCGCGGGCGCGGTCATCCCCATGTCCCGGGCGATGGCGCGCAGCGTGACCGCCTCGTGGCCCTGCTCGATCAGGATCTTCCGCGCGGTCTGCTTGATCTCCACCGTCGTCTCGGCGCGGACGCGGTCGCGTCGGCTCAGCGTCTCCGGCACTCGTACGCCTCCTGCCTGGGTCTCATAGCACGGGGCCTGGCTGAGAGCCCGCTGTGATCCGGGTTGCCATCAGGTAAACAGCCTTGACATTAGTAAACGGCAGATGCGAAGTTAACACCACTAGCAGTTTACGGTGTTCACGGTTGTGACTCCTGATAGCAGTCTAGGCGCTGGAGGGCGCGATGTTCGAGTCATGGGGGCGACTGGTATACGCGCGGCGGCGGCTGGTGCTGGCCCTGGCCGGCCTGGTGGTGGTGGCCGCGGCGGTCTGGGGGACCGGCGTGTTCGGCGCGCTCCAGTCCGGCGGCGGGTTCACCCCGCCCAACAGCCAGAGCCAGCAGGAGAGCAACCTGGCCGCGCGGACGTTCGGCCGGAACACGGCCGACGTGGTCGTGCTCTACACCAGCCGGACGCTGACCGTGCACGACGCCGCGTTCCGCAACGCGGTGGCCCGGTCGCTGGCCGCGCTGCCCAGGACCGAGGTCCCGTCGGCCGCCAGCTACTGGACCACCGGATCGCCGCAGTTCGTCGGGGCGGGCGGCCATGCTACATATGTAGCTTTGCAGCTGGCCGGCGGGTCCGATTCGGCCCGGCTCGACACCTACGCCAAGGTCCAGGGCAAGATCACCGCTCCCGGGCTGACCACCCAGGTCGGCGGTCAGGTGCCGACCTACTCGGCGATCAACAAGGAAGTCAAGTCGGACATCGGCCGGGCCGAGGCCATCTCGCTGCCAGTGCTGCTCGTCCTGCTGCTGGTGATCTTCGGCAGCCTGGCCGCGGCCAGCCTGCCGCTGGCCATCGGCGGCATCGGCATCCTCGGCTCGTTCGCCGCGCTTCGGTTGCTCACCCTGGTCACCGGGGTCTCCATCTACTCGATCAACATCACCACGATCCTCGGCCTGGGCCTGGCCATCGACTACGGCCTGTTCATGGTCAGCCGGTTCCGTGAGGAACTGCACCGGCAGCCGACGACGGAGGAAGCGGTGGCCCGGACGGTGGCCACGGCGGGCCGCACGATCGCGGTGTCCGGGGTCACCGTGGCGGTGGCGCTGGCCGGGCTGATGCTGTTCCCGGAGACGTTCCTCCGCTCGATGGGCTACGGCGGGGTGGCCACCGTGCTGGTGGACATGCTGGCCGCGCTCACCGTGCTGCCCGCGCTGCTGGCCGTGCTCGGCTCACGGGTGAACGCGCTGCGGGTGCGCCGCGCCGCCGCCCGGCCGCCCCGTGCCGACCAGAGCGGCGCCTGGTACCGGCTGGCCCGCAGCGTGATGCGCCGCCCGCGGTCTACGCCGTGGTGATCGTGGTCGCGCTGCTCGCGCTGGCCGCCCCGTTCCGGCACATCAGCTGGGGCGGCACCGACGCCCGCTCGCTGCCCGCGGGCTCCCCGGCCCGGGTGGTTACTGAGGCGCTGAACAAGGACTTCCCCGGCAACCCGGCCAGCCCGATCGAGGTGCTGGCCAAGCTGGACGGCCCGGTCACGGCACCGGCCCAGCGGACCGCGCTGGCCGCGTACCAGCAGCGCCTCGAGCAGGTCCCAGGTGTCTCGGCGGCCCAGATCACCGGGCTCCGCGGCGACGCCGCGCGGCTGGACTTGCGTTATGCGGCAGATCCTTCCTCGGTAACGGCGCGGCAGCTGGTTACGGCGGTACGCGCGGTGCCGGCCCTGGCGGGCAGTCACGTCTACGTGGGCGGCGTGACTGCGCAGCTGGTGGACGAGCTGGCCAGCCTGGGCCACACCCTGCCGTGGATGGCGCTGGTCATCTGCCTGGCCACGTTCGTCCTGCTGTTCCTGGCCTTCGGCTCGGTGGTGCTGCCGGTCAAGGCCATCCTGATGAACGCGCTGTCGCTGTCGGCCACGTTCGGGGTGATTGTGTGGATCTTCCAGGAGGGGCACCTGTCCGGGCTGCTCCAGTTCACCCCGACCGGCAGCATCGACCCGGCCATGCCGATCCTGCTGCTGGCCATTGTGTTCGGCCTGTCCATGGACTATGAGGTGTTCCTGCTGTCCCGGATCCGCGAGCGCTACGACGTGACCGGGGACAACGCTGGGGCCATCGCCAGCGGGCTGCAGCGCACCGGCGGCCTGATCACCAGCCTGGCGCTGATGCTGGTCATCGTGGTCGGCGCGTTCTCCGCGTCCGGCATCACGTTCATCAAGCTGCTCGGCGTGGGCATGATCGTCGCGCTGATCGTGGACGCCACCATCGTCCGGGTGCTGCTGGTGCCGGCCACCATGCGGCTGCTCGGCCGGGCCACCTGGTGGGCGCCCGGGCCGCTGGGCCGGGTGTACCGGCGGTACGGCATCCGGGAACAGGACGCGCCGCCAGCGACCCAGGCCGGAGCCGGGACCGGCGCCGAGCCCGAGGCCGAGCCGGTGCGCAGCTGAGCCGGGCACCGGCAAGCCCGGCTCAGGGCCGGCCATGCCCATCACGGGACGGCCTGCCCGCTGCCTCAGCAGTTCGGGTTGCGCATCACCGGTCCCACGAACGCGCCCAACGAGTCCGGCGTGACCGAGCCGTACTGCGCGTCCCCGCCGAACGTGTTGCCGTTGTGCATGTTGCCGTACTCCCAGACGCAACTGCCGCCGACCATCGCCTGGGTGAAGAACGGGAAGAAGTGCCCGGGGCCCTTAGGCGGCAGCACGCAGCCCGCGCCGGTCACCGTGTTGCAGTTCGTGTTGAACTCCGTGGCGCTGGTGTCGGTCATGAACTGGATGGCCGGATACTGGTGACCGCCCACCGTCGTCGGTTGCCGTTGCAGGAACGTGGACGGGTACCGGTCCGGCCGGACCGAATTGGGCCAGTCCGCGCGGTACGACGTGCCGTCGTAGTCCAGGTCGCCGATCGCGTTCAAGAACACTGGGCACCCCGTGACCAGGTTCGGCGCCGCGAGGCCGCCATGCGTGTCGCCGGACTTGTAGCACGGGGCGTCGTTCGGCTCCAGCTTCGCGGTGTCCTTGCCCACCTCATACGGCCCGGAACAGTGTTTGTAGTACGTGTCGGTGACGTGCTTGGCCAGCGCGATGGTGGCCTTGCCGGTGACCGACGTGCAGGGCTCGAAGTGGCCGATCTCGAACTCGTCGTTGATCATGTAAGGCCCGAAACCCCACGGGCCGAAGTTTTGCGCCCGGGCGGTGTTGTACTCCGGCTGGAAGTTGAACCGGGTACCGGCGCAAGTGAACGGGTTGGTGTTCATGAACCCGTTCGCGCCCGAGGCGATCATGAACCCGCTCTGCCCGGTAGACCAGTCGGTCTCTTTCACTTCTAGCGCATGACCTCCCCGGATCTTGGCGTTGAACATATGCACCGTTATCCGGTCCCCCGGATTCATCAGCAGCGTGTGCCGGTTCGGGGTGAACGAGGCCAAGTTGCTCAGCTGCGGGCTGGGCGGCCCGGTTGGCACCCCATTGGTCTGCACAAAGGCGAAGTTGACCGGCTCGGTGCACTGGTTGTTGCAGGCGCCCGACCCGTTGCCCTGGCATTCCAGGCTGTCGATGTTCAGCGCCGAGCACCAGTGCGTGTTGTCGCAGCTGATGGCGTCGGCAGCCGGCGCGAAGCCCGGCGGGTAGAACTGCAATTCCACGAACCCCGAACCCCCACCCGGGTAGCTGCCGGACGGTGCGTTAGCGTCCGATTCCGGCGTGCACGGCAGCAGCGGCGCGGAATTCGGGTCGCACACCGTGGTGGAGAACCACGGCGCGATGGTCAGCTCGAACGTGTGCGTGACATCCTTGCCGGGATGCCGGACGGTCGGCAGCTTGGCCGGCTCGACCGGGAGCCGTTCGTTGAACGTGACGTTGTTACCGGAGCCGGGCTGGTTGGACAGGAACCGGACCGACGGCTCGTCGTGCCCGATGTAGTGCTCGTTGTCCTCGAACCGGCTGTTCCCCGGTCCGCGCGGGTCGAGGCACTGCAGCCCCTGTTTCACCGGACGCTGGATCGGGCTCAGGCCATTGCAGTCGAGCTCACCCATGGCATGCGGAGCTACTCCGCCCGCCGCTGACGAGGCGGCCAGGGATACGGCCGGCATGGCGCCGCCCAGCGCCAGCGCCGTGACCGCCCCCGCGACCACCGCCGTGACTGCGTACAGCCGGTTACGCCATAGATGTCGTCGCCGCATGGTGGTATGCCCCCTTGTCGATACCCCACCTGGCGGCCGGTGCCCCTGCCGGCGTCGCACTCACCCCGGCGACCGGCCGTGTCGTGCTCTCCCTAATCTGCGCCCGTCCGGCTGTCCGGGCAAGAGGGGTTAGCCAGCAGCGACGGCGAGCGCGAGCGGCAGCACGGCGGGCGCGCCCGCCTCGCGGAGCAGCCTGGCCGCGACGGTCATCGTCCAGCCGGTCTCGATCCGGTCGTCGATGAGCAGCACCGGGCCGTCCAGGCCGGCCACCGCCGCGCGCACCGGGTCAGGCAGCACCAGCTCACGCCACACCGCCTGGAGCCGCTGCGGGCTGTTGAACTGGCGTGGCCCGGGCCCGTGGCCCGCGTAACCGAGCGAGCCGAGCAGCGGCAGCCGCCCGATCCCGGCGATCCGCTCGGCCAGGCTGCCGACCAGCCGCGGCCGGCTCCGGCTGGGCAGGCTGACCACGCCGGCCTGCCGCCGCGGCCACTCCCACGCGGCCAGCACCTGGACCAGAGCAGCGACCAGGTCGTCCGGCACTACTTCACCTTCTTCCTGAACGCCAGCGGCTGGCTCATCAGCCAGCACGGCGCGCAGCCGTACGCCCCAGCCCAGCCCGGTCAGGCGGCCGAGGGCCCGGCCGGTGTCGGCGGCCTGCTCCGGGGCGATCTTGCCGGAGACCTCGACGCCGAGGGCCGGCATGCCGGGCGGCCACATCCGGCGCGGGGTGACATCGAGCCCGGGCCGGAGCAGCCGGGCCTGCGCGGCCTCGGCGCCCGCTTCGGGCACGGTGGCCGGCCACGGGTGCCCGGTGCAGTTGTCGCACCGGCCGCACGGCCCGGCCGCCGGGTCATCCAGCTGCTGCCGGAGGAACTCCATCCGGCACTGGCTGGTGCCCAGGTAGCTGAGCATGGCCTGCTGCTCGCGCTGCCGCTCGGCGGTCACCCGGGCATAGCGGTCGGCGTCGTAGGCCCACGGCTGGCCGGTCGCGGTCCAGCCGCCGCTGACCCGGCGCACCGCGCCGTCCACGTCCAGCACCTTGAGCATCATCTCCAGCCGGGCCCGGCTGAGGTCCACCTGGGTTTCCAGCGCGCTGGCCGACAGCGGCCGTCCGGCCGCGCCGAGCGCGGCCAGCGTGGACCGGACCACCGGCTCGGGCGGGAAGGCCAGCGAGGCGAAGTAGGCCCAGATGTCCCGGTCCTCAGGCCCGGGCAGCAGGATCACCTCGGCCCGGGGCACCGCCCGCCCGGCCCGGCCGATCTGCTGGTAGTACGCGACCGGTGACTGCGGTGCGCCCAGGTGCACCACGAACCCGAGGTCCGGTTTGTCGAAGCCCATGCCGAGCGCGCTGGTCGCGACCAGCGCCTTGAGTTCCCCGGCCAGCAGCGCCTGCTCGGCGGCCAGCCGGTCGGCCTGCTCGTCCCGGCCGGTGTACGAGGCGACCTGGTGGCCCCGGTCGCGGAGGAAGGCCGCGGTCTCCTGGGCCGCGGCCACGGTCAGCGCGTAGATGATGCCGGAGCCGGGCAGGCCGTCCAGCTGCCCGTCCAGCCAGCCGAGCCGCTGCTGCGCGGTCGGCAGCCGGACCACGGCCAGCCGCAGGCTGTCCCGGTCGAGCGGGCCGCGCAGCACCAGCACCTTCCCCGTCGCCGGTGGCCAGCTGCTCGGCCACGTCGTGGGTGACCCGGGCGTTGGCGGTGGCCGTGGTGGCCAGCACCGGCACGCCGGCCGGCAGCCCGGCCAGCAGGGTGCGCAGCCGGCGGTAGTCGGGCCGGAAGTCGTGGCCCCAGTCGGAGATGCAGTGCGCCTCGTCCACCACCAGCAGCCCGGCGGTGTCGGCCAGCCGGGGCAGGATCTGGTCGCGGAACCCCGGGTTGTTCAGCCGCTCCGGGCTGACCAGCAGCACGTTGACCGCCCCGGCGGCGATCTCCGCGTAGATCTCGTCCCACTCGGCGACGTTGGCCGAGTTGACCGTGCGGGCGTGCAGGCCGGCCCGGGCGGCCGCGTCGATCTGGTTGCGCATCAGCGCGAGCAGCGGGGAGACGATCACCGCGGGCCCGGCGCCGCGGGCCCGGAGCAGCGCCGTGGCCACGAAGTAGACCGCGGACTTGCCCCAGCCGGTGCGCTGCACGACCAGCGCCCGGCGGCGGCCGCCGGCCAGCGCCTCGATCGCGGTCCACTGGTCCGCACGCAGCCGGGCCTGCTCACCGGCCAGCGCGCGCAGGCAGCGCTCGGCTTCGTCGCGCAGGATGTCGGCGGTGGTGGCAGCCATATGTCCCTTGTTATCAGCACCGACCGACATCCGCCGGGGTGTCACCGTGGCAGATGGCCAGCGCCGAACTATCCTGCCAGCAAAGTGGAAGGGGAGCTGCGGTGGATTATGTCAAGGCGCTGTTCAGCGTCAAAGGCCTGGTCATCGTGGTTTACATCCTTATCGGCGTGTTCCTGAACACCGCGTCCCCGCACCTGCCGCACGCCGGACTCAACCTGGCCGCGCTGCACAGCTGGGTGCAGTACTTCATCTCGATCTTCTTCTGGCCGCTCGGCTTCTGGCACCCCACGTTCACCGTGGGCAAGTGGCCGGCTGGCTCGTCGTTCTGAGCCCGCAGCGGCTCAGCCACCCAGCCGCCCGACCATGTAGAGCAGCAAGATCAGGCCGGCGAGGAACAGCAGGCCCAGGCAGGCGTGCCGCCACGCCGTCTTCCGTACCGTGCCGACCCCGCGCTTGGCCGTGTTGAGCGTGCGCATCGAGGCGCGCGCGGCCGCGAAACGGTGGGCGGCAAAGCCGGCCAGGATGCCGCACAGCAGGAAGAGCAGTAGCACAGCTATAGCTTCCCACCATTCTGAGCTGGGCCGCACCCGTGGGATAGTCTCGGGAAACATCGGATGTGCGCGGATGTCGGAAGCCAGGGCCTGGGGCAGCAGCGCAGTAGGCGGTTCGGGTACGGAGGGCAGCCGTGGCGCTGACAGACGAGGCGATCGAGAAGATCAAGGCCATGATCGTGTCCGGCACACTGCGCGCCGGGGACCGGCTGCCCCGGGAAGCCGATCTGGCCGCTGAGCTGGGCCTGTCCCGTAGTTCGCTGCGCGAGGCGGTCAAGGCGCTGTCCCTGGTCAACATCCTGGACGTGCGGCGCGGCGACGGCACCTACGTGACCAGCCTGCAGCCGCCGCTGCTGCTCGAAGCGCTCAGCTTCATCGTGGACTTCCACCGGGACACGACCGTGCTGGAGTTCCTCCAGGTACGCCGGATCCTGGAGCCAGAGGCCACGGCCATGGCGGCGGAGCGGATCACCGTGGCGGAACTGGACGGGCTGCGCGGGCTGCTGGACAGCCTGGGCGACGATCCCGGAGTGGAGGAGCTGGTCGCCAGCGACCTGGAGTTCCACCGGCGCATCTCGGCCTGCTCGGGGAACACCGTGCTCTGCTCGCTGCTGGATTCGCTCTCCGGGCCGACGTTCCGGGCCCGGGTGTGGCGCGGGCTCACCCAGGCCGGCGCGACCCAGCGGACGCTGGCCGAGCACCGGGCCATCCTGGACGCGCTGGCCTCGCACGATCCGGAGGTGGCCCGGTCCTGGTCCACCGTGCACATCGCCGCCGTCCAGCAGTGGCTGGCTTCGGTGTTGTAGGACCCAGTGTTGTAGCACCCAGTGTTGTAGCAACCAGTGTTGTAAGGCTCGGCGGTGTAGGACTCAGTCCTGGAGCCGCAGGCCGTAGCAGCGGGCGGCGTTCCCGGCCAGCAGGCCGTCCAGCTCGGCCTGGCTGAGCCGGCCGGCCAGCGCGGTGACGGCCAGCCGCAGCACGTCGTTGTAGCCCGCGGCCAGCGTGCACACCGGCCAGTCCGACCCGAACATCAGCCGGGCCGGCCCGAAACAGTCGAGCAGCCGGTTTGCGTACGGGGTGATCTGGGCCGGCTCCCAGCCCGGGCCCGCCTCGGTGACCAGCCCGGACAGCTTGCAGCTGACGTTGGGCGCGGCGGCCAGCTCGCCGATCAGGGTGGACCAGGGCTCGGCCTGGCCGTGCGCGATGTCCGGCTTGGCCCCGTGGTCCAGCACCAAGCGGACATCGCCGAGTTCGCGCGCCACCGCGATGGCCGCGGGCAGCTGCCCGGGCCGGACCAGCAGGTCGTACACCAGCCCGGCGTCACCCACCGCGCGCAGCCCGCGGCGCACGTCCGGCCGGCTCAGCCAGTCCGGGTCCGGCTCGTCCTGAACCAGGTGCCGGATGCCGGCCAGGCGGTCACCGCCGGGCAGCTGGCGGAGCCGGGCCAGCTCATCGCCGATGCCCGGGGCGGTCAGGTCGGCCCAGCCGACCACGCCGGCCAGCAGCGGCGTGCGGCCGGCCAGGACCAGGAACTCCTCGGTCTCCGCGGTTGATGCCAGCACCTGCACCAGCACGCTGGCCGTCACCGAATGCGCGGCGGCGAGCTGGCTGAATTCGCGGATACCGAACGGGCGGCGCAGCTGCGGCAGCGCGTCCAGCCAGGCGTGCCGCCGGGCGCCCGGATCCCACAGATGATGATGCGCGTCAACGATCATGAGAGCGCCAGGCGGCCCCGTCTGGGTAGCTGAACTCCTTGACCGACTCGGGCTTCAGCTCGGCCGACGCGCCGGGTGCCAGCGGCGTCAGGTAGCGCCCGTGCGCGACCCTGGCCGGCGCCGTGAAGTGCTCGTGCAAGTGGTCGATCCATTCGATCTGGCGGTCCTCGGTCGTGCCGGATAGCGCAACGTAGTCGAACATTGACAGATGCTGGACCATCTCGCACAGTCCCACGCCGCCGCCGTGCGGGCAGACCGGCACCCCGAACCTGGCCGCCAGCAGCAGGTTGGCCACGTTCTCGTTGACCCCCGCCACCCGGCACGCGTCGATCTGCATGACGTCGATGGCCTGCGCCTGCAGTAGCTGCTTGAAGATCACCCGGTTGGCGACGTGCTCGCCGGTGGCCACCCGGACCGGCTGTACCCCGCGGCGCACCTGCGCCGTGCCCAGGATGTCGTCCGGGCTGGTCGGCTCCTCGATCCAGGCGGGCCGGAACGGGGCCAGCGCGCCGACCCAGGCGATGGCTTCGGGCACGTCCCAGACCTGGTTCGCGTCCAGTGCGATGCGCACCTCGTCGCCGACCGCGCCCCGGGCGATAGCGCAGCGCCGCAGGTCATCTTCGAGGCGCGCGCCGACCTTGAGCTTGACCTGGGGGAAGCCGTCCTGTACCGCCTCGGCGCACAGCTCGGCCAGCCGGTCGTCGGAATAGCCCAGCCAGCCTGGGGTGGTGGTGTAGGCCGGGTAACCGTCGGCCAGCAGCGCCTTCATCCGGGTCTCCCGTCCGGGCGCGGCGCGTTCCAGCAGCTCGGTGGCCTCCTCCGGAGTCAGCACGTCGGACAGGTAGCGGAAGTCGACCAGCGAGACGATCTCGGCCACCGGCAGCCCGGCCAGCAGCTGCCAGAGCGGCTGGCCCGCGCGCCGGGCGGCCAGGTCCCAGCACGCGTTCAGCACCGCGCCGATGGCCATGTGCACCACGCCCCGCTCCGGGCCGAGCCAGCGCAGCGGGCTGTCCCCGGTCAGCCGCCGGCTCAGCCCGCCCAGGTCGGCCAGGATTTCGTCGAGGTCCCGGCCGGCCAGGAACGGCTCGAACGCCCGGATGGCGGCCAGCTGGATCTCGTTGCCCCGGCCGATGGTGAACACGTGCGCGTACCCGGCCAGCCCATCCGGCCCGTCGGTCCGCACGATGAGTGCCGCCGCCGAGTAGTCCGGGCTCGGGTTCATGGCGTCCGAGCCATCCAGCATGCGTGAGGTCGGGAACCGGACGTCGTATGTCTCGAAGCCCAGGATCGTCGTCATGACGGAGTCTTCCTGCCGCTCATTCGGCCGTGGCCTCTCCGCCGATCAGCCTGGCCAGCACCAGGGCGACCAGGATGACGGCGCCGTCGATGGCCTCGATCCAGTAGTTCGGCGCGTTGGCGAGGTCAAGGATGTTCTGCACCAGGCCGAGCAAGATCACACCAGACGCCGCGCCGACCATGTTCCCGCGGCCGCCCTGCAGGCTGACCCCGCCGATCACGGCGGCCGCGAAGACCGCGAAGATGATCCCTTCCTGGTAGCCCTGCTGGCCGGTGACGGCGGAGACCCGGCCGGCTTCCATCAGGCCGCCGACCGCGGCCAGCACGCTGCCGGCCACGTAGACGCCGAGCCGGATCCGGTCCACCTTGATCCCGGCCGCGCGGGCCGCCTCCCGATTGCCGCCGACCGCGTAGATGGCCCGGCCCACCCGGTGGTAGCGCAGGAACAGGCCGGTGATCACGAAGATGATCGCGGTGACGATGAGCGAGACCGGCACCTTGCCGATGTAGGCCGCGCCCAGGTAGGTGAACGCGGACGGCAGGTTGAACAGCGTGTTGCCCTTGACGATGCCTTCCTGCAGGCCGGCCAGGACGATCGTCATGCCGAGCGTGACGATGAACCCGTTCAGCCGGCCCCGGACGATGAGCAGCCCGTTTACCAGGCCGACGGCCGCGCCGACGGCCAGCACGATGAGAATGCCGAGGAACGGGTTCAGCTTGGTGCCGGAGCCGAACGCGGACACCGGGACGATGAGCCAGGCGGCCACCATCGGGGCCAGCCCGTAGGTGCCTTCCAGGGACAGGTCCATGCCGCCGATGAGCAGGATGAGGCTCTCCCCGACGACGACGACGCCGAGCGCGGAGATCTGCTGCCCGATCCCGGAGATGTTCGACACGGTGAGGAACGCGCTGTTCAGGAACGCGCCGATGATGATGAGCACCACCAGCACCGGCAGCAGGGCCGCCTCGCGGATCAGCGAGATGGCTGCCGCGCTGCGGCTGCGTCCTTGCAGCACCGCTTCCACCGCGGCCCGGCCGTGGTCGGCGACCGTGGTCCCGGTGGCATCCGGTCGGTCGGTCATGAGGTGTCTCCCTTTGCCGTGCGAAGGATCCCCTCGCTGGCCGCGATCAGGGCTTCCCGGTCGAACGGCGGCTCGGTGAACTCGGTGAAGCGCTCGCCGCGCAGCAGCACGATCACCCGGTCGCAGATGACCAGGTCGTCGAGTTCGTCGGTGGCCAGCAGCAGGCCGGCCCGGGTGCGCTCGGTCACCGCGGCCAGCTCGGCCAGCAGCAGCGCCTTGGAGGCCACGTCCACGCCGCGGGTCGGCGTGATGGCCACGATGAGCCGGGGCTCGCGGGCCAGTGCCCGGCCCACGGTGACCTTCTGCTGGTTCCCGCCGGACAGCTCGGCCACCGGCTGGCCGAGCCCGGCCGAGATGATGGACAGGCCGCGGGCGAACGGCGCCGCCGCGGCGGCCCGGGCCCGGGGCCGGATGAAGCCCAGCATGGTGGCCAGCCAGTCGGTAATGGTCATGGTGACGTTCTCGGCCACGCCCAGTGGCGCCACGAACCCGTCCCGCTGCCGGTCCTCCGGGATGTACCCGACGCCGAGCCGCACCGCCAGATCGCGGCGGCCCGGGACGAGCCGCTCGCCGTCCACCAGCACCTGGCCCGCGGTGTAGGGCTCGGCGCCCGCCGCGATCCGGGCCAGCGAGCTGACCCCGCCGCTGAGCAGCCCAGTCAGCCCGACCCGCTCCCCGGGCCGCACGTCCAGCGACACCGAGCTGACCCGCCCGCCGGGCAGCTCGGCGGACACGTTGTCCACCACCAGACCGCTGCCGGTCGCGGGACCGGGACCTACGCTACGGCGGGGAACGTTACCGGGACCGGCCTCGGGACCGGAAGGGGCGCCGGGACCGGTGCCGGTCAGATCGGCCCTGGTAGTGCCGACGTTCGGGCCGACCATTGCGGTGACCAGGTGGTCCTTGGTCAGCTGGGGGACGGGGCTGGTCAGCACCAGCTCGCCGTCCCGTAGTACCGCGACGTCCTGGCAGATCTCGAAGACTTCCTCGAGATGGTGCGAGATGTACAGGACCGCGACCCCGCTCGCGGCGAGCTGCCGGACCCGGGCGAACAGCCGCTCGATCGCGCCGCGCTCCAGCGCCGCGGTCGGCTCGTCGAGCAGCAGGCACCGGGTGCCGGCCGCCAGCGCGCGGGCGATCTCCACGATCTGCCGCTGCTCCACGGTCAGGTCGGCGCAGGGCAGCCGGACGTCGATGGCGAAGCCCCATTCCGCCATGACCTGCGCGGCCTGCGCCCGCATCCCGCGCCAGTCGACCCGGCCGGCCCGCAGTGGCTGGCGGCCGAGGAACACGTTCTCCGCCACGGTCAGTTCCGGCACCACCATGGAGTGCTGAAACACGGTGGCGATCCGGCGGCGCCAGGCTCCGGTGTCGCCGTGCGCCGGGGCGGGCTGCCCGTCGAAACGCACCGCGCCGCTGTCCGCCGGGTAGATGCCGCTCAGGATGGACACCAGGGTGGACTTGCCCGCGCCGTTCCGGCCGACCAGGCCGAGGCAGCGGCCCGGCCACAGGGTCAGATCCACGCCGCGCAGCGCCTGGGTGCTGCCGAACTGCTTGTAGATGCCTGCTGCCTCGGCGGCTGGTGCGGCCGCCGGGGCAGCAGGCGTGGCCGCCTCGGTCATCCAGCTGACGCGGAGGCGCTGCACACCCCGCCATGCGCGGCGCCGTACACATTGCCCCACAGTTGCTTGTCAGTGACCGGGGTGGTACTCACCGTGCCGGACAGCCCGTCCACCGGCTTGACCGACAGGCTGGCCGCGGCCTTGGTCACGAACGGGGCGACGACCGGGTCACCGAGGTTCGTGTCGCCCTGGTAGCTCAGGTTCTGCAGGGTCGGCGCGCCGCCGCCCGGCTGGCCTGACTTGAGCGCGACGCCATGCGCGGCGTCCACCGCGTACTTGAGCGCCCAGTAGGCGTACAGGTTGGCCGGCTGGGACTGGGACGCGTCTGTGATCCCCTTGGAGATGTCGCACATCTCGAACGGGACCCCGTCGTCGCTGACTATCAGCACCTTGCCGGTCAGCCCCTTGTTCTTGAGCAGCGGGACGATACCGGTGTCCGGGCTGCTCCACTGCGAGTAAATGGCCTTCAGCTTGCTGCCGTAGGCGTTCACCGCGTTCTGCGCGTCGGTGACTGCGGTCGCGTCGGTCCACACCGTGGGGTCCTTGAGGATCTTGACCCCGGGGTCGTTCGCCGCCATGCAGGCGTTGAACGCGTTGGTCCGGTCCGCGCCGTTGGAGGAGGTCAGGTCGCCCTCCAGGTCGAGCACGTAGCCGGACTTCACCTTCGCGCTGATGTAGGCGCAGGCGTCCAGCCCGTAGAGCAGGTTGGACGCCCGGACGACCATGTACACCTTGCCCACGCCGACGATGGTGTCCACCGAGATCATCTTGACGTGGTGGCTGGCCGCGTAGGAGATGGCCGGGCCGAGGCTGGTGGCGGTCTCCGGGTTGACGATGATGGCCTGCGCGCCCTCGTTGACCAGCTCCTGGATCTGCTGGTTCTGCAGGCTGGCGCTGGCCGCCGAGAGCAGCGGGCCGAGCAGCTTGATGTGCAGCTGCTTGGCGTACTGGGTCTCGTAGTTGATGTACGCGGCCCAGAACGCGGTGTTGTTGTAGGTGAGGTCCACGCCGACCTTGACCGGGCCGGAGCTGGCTGGCCTGCTGCTGGCCGGGCTTGAGCTGTTCCCTCCGCCGCTGGAGCCGCAGCCGGCGATCAGCACTGCGACCGCGATCGCGGCCGAGGCGGACACGCTGAAGCGTCTGCGAAGTACCATCGGTCCTCCTGTGTCCACTCCCTCGGGCCTGCGGCGCGCGCCGTCGCGCGCCGTCCGTTTGCTGGGCACCGCCGGTCGTGTGCCTGGAAAATAGATCCGATGTATCCGGCATGTCAACGCCCACCGGGACCGGGCGGGCACACCGTCACCGAACCGAGATATCCGGGAAAACCCCAGATACTCGCGGGCCGGACCGGTTGCCGGAGGTGGCCCGTCGCCGGGCAGTGATCGGATCTCTGGCCGGGATTTGGCTGCCCGGGGCCGCTGCCCCAGGCAGCCGCGGCCAGCAAAGCATCGCGCCGCTGGTCACGGTGTGCCAAGGTAGGTACAGGAGGGGTTCGTGTCCGGATACGCGATACTGGCCAGGACACTAGAGGTATAGCTCACGACATGTCTGGCGTATAGCCTTTGACCTGCCCGGTCACTCGCTATGCTGCCACGTGACCGGACCTGACGGCAGCCCCCCGCCCTGCAGTCGCGCTGTTTGCCGCCGCGCGCACCGCGTCAATGGTGCGCATGGCCCGAGGAGGTCGCTGATGATCGGCACCGGTTTAATGCGTGCGCCGGGAGGGCGCGGGCCATTGTGGCCTGCCGCGATTGCCGGGCTGGTGGTCAGCCAGGTTCTGCTCATCGCTCCTGCTCTGGCGGGCACGGCCCGTACCCCCGATGCCACCATCGGCACCGCGTCGCTGCTCAATTGCGGCGGTGGGGTCCAGGCGGTCAATGTCACGCTGCCCGCCGGATTCAACCCGCTGACCGCAACTCAGGCCGAGCTGGTCGCCAACGGGCTGCCGACCCGGCCGGCCGGACGGTTGAGCTGGCCACCTGGAAGCGGTTCGTCACTGGCCAGGTGAAGGCGGCGCCATCGCGCTGCGCGGTGACCAAGATCGCGCCGAGTACCGCGGCGCTGTCCATTATCGGCGACGTGAGCATCATTGGCGACGCCAGCATTATCGGCGACGCCAGCCTGATCTCGGCGGACAGCATCATTGGCGATTCGACCAATATTGGCGTCAACACCATCAATAACGACAGCATCATCGGGGACACCAGCATTATCGGCGACACCACGCCGGACTCCATTATTGGCGACTCGACCAATGCTGCCGCTCCGTCCCCGCTCGCTGTCACGGCGGCCGCAGGTGGCACGGCGGCCAAGAACCGGTACCTGGACACGTTCGGCACCTGGCGGGTGCGCCGGGCCTACCGGCACACCGCGACTGGCTCGACCGGGCTGGCCACGGCCGGGCTGGCCCTCGGCTCTGGCTCCTCGGCCGCGGCGCCCAAGGTCGAGGCGGGCTCGTCGGGCCTCGGCCCGGCGGCGGTCGGCCACTACCGCTACTACCTGTGGTGGCGGGTGTATCCGCAACAGGGGCGGCGGCAGGCCATCAGCCTTGGTGTGACGCCGGGCGACACCGTCTACGCGCACGTCCGGCTGGGCCACGGCGAGGCGCTGATCACGGTGCGGGATGAGTCCACTGGTGCCGGCGGCACCTTCCTGGTGCACCTGGCCACGCTTGGCTAACCCGGCATAGGCACCCGGGCGGGCCGGCTGCGAGCATGGCCAGATGGACGTTGTGCGCACGCCGATACGGACGCTCAAGGCCTGCCTGAACGGCCAGCGGACCCGGGCCGAGCATCCGGCCGTGCCGGTCACTCCGGCCGAACTGGCCAAGGAGGCCGCCGCGTCAGTGGCCGCCGGGGCGGAAGCGGTGCACCTGCACGCCCGCGACCCGGCTGGCGCCGAGTCAGTCCAGGCCGCCGACGTCGGCGCCGCGGTGGCGGCCGTCCGCCAGGCCTGCCCGGACACCCCGGTCGGGGTCTCCACTGGACTCTGGATCACCGCCGGCGACCCAACCGCCCGGCAAGCGAGCGTGGCAACGTGGTCCGGTCTGACGGCCGGGGAGCGGCCCGACTTCGCCTCACTCAACATCAGCGAGGCAGGCTGGGCCGAAGTAGCCCACACACTGGCCGCCACCGGCATCGGCATCGAGGCTGGGGTCTGGTCAGTAGCTGACGTGCGGCGGCTGGCCACCGCGCCAGACCTGCCGCCGCTGCTCCGCGTGATGGTGGAAGTGCCCGCATCGCCCCCAGTCAGCGCCATCGCGGCGGGCCGCGAGATCCTCCGCGCGGTGCGCGAGTCCGATCTTCGCGAGTACTGGCTGCTGCTGCACGGCGCCGAAGACGGCTGCTGGCCGCTCATCGAACTGGCCGGCGAGCTCGGCCTGGCCACTCGCGTTGGCCTGGAAGACACCCTCACCGGCCCAGCCGGCGAGCCGGTCACCGGCAACGCCGACCTGGTCCGCCTGGCCCTGACCACCCTGCAGGCAGCTAGTCAGCCACCCGGCCGGACATAACCAATTGTCAGCAGCACATTGGCGTACAACCGGTCATCCCCGGTAGCCACGCACACCGCCAGATCCGGCTCCCGGCACGCCGCATAGAACTCCAGCCGCCCCAACGGCTCCAGCTCCAGCTCCGGCCCGAGCAACTCCCGGTACCGCCCAACATTCGTGCCATGCGAGTAATTCGCATCAGCGATCAGCACCCGGGCCCCATGCCCCGCCGCCCCAAGCGCAGCCAACAGTGGCGGATGAATCAACGAATACCGCAGCATGCGCCTTATCCTCCCGCAACCATGTGCTGCCCGGCGTACATCCGCCCGGTACAGGTGGGGTCGGCGTACACGGAACTGTCCGGCGGCTGGCAACGGCCGTTCAGCACCTCCGCCCGTACGGCCCGAGACGCCTCGTACTCCGGTTCCATCTGGCTACGCTTACGCCTTCGGACAGTCCCGCGCACGCCGACCTCGCAGGGCTGGCGTCTGTGGGCGTGCCCGAAGGCGTAAGCGTAGCCAAGGGGACTGGCTACGGAGGCGTCTCGGGCCGTACGGATGCGAGGCGGCGCTGACGGTTGCCAGCCGTCGGGCGCGTCCATGGACGCCAGCCCCCACGACTACCGCGTTGATGGGGTTCGGGCGGGCGGGGGAGTTAGCTGCAGGCGGCGGTGCAGGCGGGGCAGAGACCGAAGAGCTCGACCGTGTGGTCAACGGCGGTGAAGCCCGCTGCAGCGGCGACCTGTTCGGCCCAGCGTTCTACGGCGCGGCCCTCGACCTCGACGCTGGTGCCACAGGACCGGCAGATGAGGTGGTGGTGGTGCGCGTCGGATTCGCAGCGGCGGTACAGGGTTTCGCCGCTGGCGTCGCGGATCGTGTCCACCCGGCCGTCCTCGCTGAGGACCTGGAGATGCCGGTACACGGTGGTCAGCCCGATGTGCTCGCCGCGCTGCCGCAGCTCGGCGTGGATCTGCTGTGCGCTGCAGAACCCGGGCAGCCCGTTGAGCACTGCGGACAGCGCTTCGGCCTGGCGGGTGCCGCGGACCCGGGTACCGCCCGGCGGGCGCTTAGCGGGCTCGGTCATCACACCCGCACATTAGCAGCCAGTGCGTTGTTCCCTGGGCCCCCAGCGGTGGGGCCGGCGGCCCGGACTGACCTGCGGCGGCGGAGGGCGGCCCAGATGCGGCCGATGGCGTAGCAGACCGCGCCGAGGGAGCCGACGAAGAAGCCGACCGGCCAGTTGGTCTGGTACGCGGCGGCGATCGACAGCCAGACCACGATCAGGGCGGCGAGGACCGACAGCAGCATGGCGGGGAGGGGACGGCTGGTCACCGAGCGGGCCGCGGCTGGGGGGCCGATCATCAGGCTGAAGATGAGCAGCGCGCCGGTCACCGGCAGCGTCATGCTGGTGGCCAGGGCCAGCACGATCAGGAAGACCAGTTCCATCCGGGTGGACCGGACGCCGCGCGCCTCGGCCAGTTCGGGCATGAGGGAGGAGAGCAGCAGCGGACGGAACAGGATGAGGGTAGCCACGACGCACAGGCCACCGAGGATGCCCACCGGTGCTATCTCGGTGGCGCTGACGCCGAGTACTTCGCCGAACAGCAGTGCGTAGATCTCGGGGGCGTACTCGCTGCTGAAGCTGAGGAAGAGTGCACCCAGCCCGAGCATGACCACGAGGACCAGGGCAGTGGCGACGTCGCGGCGGCCGCGGCGGCCCAGCCAGCTGATGCCGAGCGCCCCGGCCAGCGAGGCCACGGCCAGCCCGATCAGCGTGTTGATGCCGAGCAGGCTGGCCGCGGCCGCCCCGGTGAACGCGCCCTGCGGGACCGCGTCGGCGACGAACGCGGCGCCGCGCAGCACGACGAAGAAGCCGATCACGCCGGCCACCACGGCGACGATGCTGGCCACTTCCCAGGTGCTGGCCATGAATCCGGAGAACATTAGTTCGCCACCCGCCTGACCGGCCGGGGGCTGAGCAGATAGAAGACCAGGATCAGCGTGACCACGAAGAAGCTGACCGGCCAGCCATGCCGGCCCGGCGGCCAGTAGTAGCTGTCGTAGGCCAGCAGCACGCCGAGCCAGGTGGCGGCCAGGCCGATGAGCGCCGCCCAGACCATGGCCAGCCCCGGCCGGCTGGTCAGCCGCAACCCGGTCGCGGCGGGCCCGATGAGCAGCGCGGTGCTCAGGATCGCGCCGATGGTCAGCGCGGACAGTGAGACGGTGAGCGCGATCGCGATCAGGCACGCCGCGCCGACCAGCCGGACGCTGATGCCGCGGGCGGCGGCCAGTTCGGCCGCGGCCGAGCTGAGCAGCAGCGGCCGGTACAGCACCAGCACGATGCCCAGCGCGAGCACGCTGAACAGCGCGATCACCGGGATGAGCGAGCTGGAGATGGTGAACAGCGAGCCGAACAGGATGGTGATCGTGGCCCCGGTAGTGCTGGTGTGCGTGGTGTCGAAGTACAGAAACAGCGCGCCCAGGCCCAGCCCGGCGCCGCGGACGATCCCGGTGGCCAGGTCGCGGCCGCGCGGCCGCTGCACCCCGATCATGTCCATCACCCCGGCGGCCAGCACGCCCACGCCGGCGAAACCCCACAGCGGGCTGACCCCGGCCAGGAACGACGCCGAGCCGCCGGCCACGCTGATGTCGGCCAGCGCGTGGCCGGCGTAGGACTGGCCGCGGAGCACCGCGAACGACCCGACGATGCCGGACACCACGGCGACCAGGCCGCCCGCGACCAGCGCGGACCGCACCGGCGCGTTGCCGAAGAAGCCGGGCTCGATGATCAGGTGGAGCAGGTGGGTCACGGTGAGGCGCTCTCCGCCAGGTGCGGGTCCGGCTGCGGCTCGTCCTCGCACGGGCCGGCGCGCGTCCGCGGATGGCGCTGGCACCCGGGTGCCGCCGCTCTGGCCGGCCACCACCAGGATCCGGTCGTGCACCCGGATCACGTCCACGTGCTGGCCGTACAGGTCGCTGAGCACGTCGGTGCGGACCACCTCTTCCGTGGTCCCGGTGGCGGCCCGGCCGCCGGCCAGGTAGACGATGCGGTCCATGAATGGCAGCAGCGGGTTCATGTCGTGCGCCGAGATCAGCACCGCGACGCCCTGTTCCCTGGTCACCTGGCCGAGCAGGCTGACCACGTCCTGCTCGCTGGCGATGTCCAGGTTGGCCAGCGGCTCGTCGAGCAGCAACAGCCGGGGGCGGCTGATCAGCGCGTGCGCGATCATCACCCGCTGCTGTTCGCCGCCGGACAGGTTGCCGACCCGGGAGTCGGCGAACCGCTCTGCGCCGACCGCACGCAGCATCTCGTCCACCAGCTTGCGCCGCCGGGCCGAGGGCAACGGGAGGCCGAGCCGCTGCCCGTCCAGGCCCAGCCCGACCAGGTCGCGGGCGCGCAGCGGCATGTCCGGGTCGAGCCCTATCTTCTGTGGCACGTAGCCGACCAGCCCGGCCCGCCGGGTCCTGGTCTGGCCGGCCACCCGGACGGTGCCGCTGGCCGGCGGCTGCAGCCCGAGGATCACCTTGAGCAGGGTGGTCTTGCCCGCCCCGTTGGCGCCGATCAGCCCGGTGAACTCGCCCTCGCGCATGGTGAAGCTGACGTCCTGCAGGATCGGCCGGCCGCCCAGCCGGACGTTCAGGTGGTCGACGCTGAGCACCTCGGCCGGGCTGGCCATGGGCGGCGAGCCGGTCATGACCCGAGCTTCTCGGTAGACACCTGGCCGGCCACGGCCCGCTGCAGCGCGTGCACCTCGGCCAGCATCCAGGATTGGTAGCTGTAGCCGGTCGGCATGGTCTCGTACACGCCGACCACCGGGATCCGGTACTTGTGCGCGGTGGCCAGGAACGAGGCGGTCAGCGTGTCGGTCACCTGCTGGTTGTACAGGAATACCTTGACCTTGTGCTGGGCGAACAGGTTGTCTTCCAGCGCAACGTACTGCGGGGAGAGGTCTACCCCGTTCATCACGTCGGCCTGGAAGCCGAACGGGGTCAGGATCCGGGTGCCCGCGGCCTGCAGCATGTAGTCGCCGACCGGTTCGGTCACCGCCACCGGCGTGCCCGGGTACGCCGCCTTGAACGTGGCGATCGCCCGGTACCAGGGCTGCAGCGACGCGTCGAACGCGGCCGCCCGGGCCCGGAAGTAGCTGGCGTGTGACGGCTGGATGCCGGCCAGGTCGCTGGCCACCGCCTTGGCCACGGCCGGCATGGTGGTCGGCTTGTACCACAGGTGCGGGTTGGGCGTGCTGTCCGGCAGGCCGAGCAGGTTCTGCACGTCGATCACCTTGCGGTGTGAGTTCGGCGCGGCGGACTCGATCTTGTTCATGTACGAGTCGTAGCCGATGCCGTTCTGCACCACCAGGCTGGCGCTGCTGACCAGCTGAGCCACGCTCGCGCTGGCCTCGAACGAGTGCGGGTCGGTGTTCGGGTTGCTCTCGATCGCGGTCACGTGCACGTACTTGCCGCCGATCTGGCTGATCACGTTGGCGTACTCATTCTCCGCCCCGACGGCCACGATCGTGCTGCTCGAATCGGCCGCGGCGGTGGACCCCTCCGGGCTGGATGAGCAGCCGGCCGCCAATGCTGTGGCGGCCAGGCCAGGCGCCGGCCAGCGCCGCGGTAGCCAGGCGGCGGGGGACGCGTACGGCAGGCATGCGTACAGACATGGCTGGCTTTGTCTCCAGGGATCGTGTCGCGCAGGGAAGGGCGCCTCACAAGCTTGTTGAAAACGATAACCGTTATGACTTCCGTTCGCAACTCGGCTGGAGGTGGGTGAGTGGGCCGCGCAGCCGGCCGGTCAGGCGAAGATGGGCACATGGCCGATCGACTGAAGAACGCCACCAGCCCGTACCTGCTGCAGCACGCGGACAATCCGGTGGACTGGTGGCCGTGGGGCGACGAGGCCTTCGCCGCGGCCCGGGAGCGCGACGTCCCGGTGCTGCTCTCGGTGGGGTACTCGGCCTGTCACTGGTGCCACGTGATGGCGCACGAGTCGTTCGAGGACCCGGACACCGCCGCGCTGATGAACGACAACCTGGTGGCGATCAAGGTGGACCGGGAGGAACGCCCGGACGTGGACGCGGTCTACATGACCGCCACCCAGGCCATGACCGGCCAGGGCGGCTGGCCGATGACCGTGTTCCTGACCCCGGACCGGGAGCCGTTCTTCTGCGGCACCTACTTCCCGCGCGACTACTTCCAGCGCCTGGTGGCGGGGGTGGCCAAGGCCTGGCACGAGGACCAGGGGGACGTCACTCGGCAGGCAAGTGAGATCGCCGCGGCGCTGGCCGAGCGGGCCACCCCGCTGCGCGGCGCGGGTCAAGCGCCGGGCCAGGCGGAGCTGGCCGAGCTGGCCAACCAGGCGGTGCGCACCCTGGCCCGGGACTACGACGCGGGCCAGGGCGGCTTCGGCGACGCGCCCAAGTTCCCGCCGTCGATGGTGCTGGAGTTCCTGCTCCGGAACTACGAACGCGGCGGTCCGGGCGGCGCCCAGGCGCTGGCCATGACCGAGGGCACCGCCGAGGCGATGGCCCGCGGCGGCATGTACGACCAGCTGGCCGGGGGGTTCGCCCGCTACTCGACGGACGCCGCCTGGGTGGTGCCGCACTTCGAGAAGATGCTGTACGACAACGCGCTGCTGGCCCGGGTGTACGCCCACCTGTGGCGGCGCACCGGGTCGGCGCTGGCCCGCCGGGTGGCCGCGGAAACCTGCCAGTGGATGCTCAACGAACTGCGTACCGCGGACGGCGGGCTGGCCGCCGCGCTGGACGCCGACAGCGACGGCGCGGAAGGCCTCTTCTATACCTGGACCCCGGACGAGCTGACCGGCGCACTGGGCGCGGACGACGGCGAGTGGGCGGCACTGGCGTTCAATGTGACGGGTTCTGGCACGTTCGAGCACGGGCGCTCGGTGCTGCAGCGGCGCACCGACCCCAGCGATGCGCAGCGGTTCGCCCGGGTGCGCGACGCGCTGCTGGGCCGCCGCGCGGAACGGGTCCGGCCGGGGCGGGACGACAAAGTGGTCGCGGCGTGGAACGGGCTGGCCATCGCCGCGCTGGCCGAGACCGGGCTGCTGCTCGGCGAGCCGGAGTTCGTGGCCGCCGCGCAGGGCGTGGCCGCGCTGCTGGACCGGGTGCACCTGGCCGGCGGGCGGCTGGCCCGGACCTCGCGCGACGGGGTGGCCGGGCCGGGCGCCGGGGTGCTGGATGACTACGCGTGCGTGGCCGACGGGTTCCTCGCGCTGGCCGGGGTGACCGGCGAGGCGCGCTGGGTGACGCTGGCCGGGCAGCTGCTGGACACGGCGCTGGACCGGTTCGGCGACGGATCCGGTGGCTTCTACGACACCGCCGACGACGGCGAGACGCTGGTCTTCCGGCCGGCTGACCCGGCCGACGGGCCCACCCCGTCCGGGGCCTTCGCCGCCGCGGGTGCCCTGCTCAGCTACGCCGCGCTGACCGGCTCGCAGCGGCACCGCGACGCCGCGGTGGCCGCGCTGGGCGTGCTCGGGCCGATCGTGGAGCGGTACCCGCGCGCGGCCGGTTCGGGGCTGGCCGTAGCGGAAGCGCTGCTGTCCGGCCCGGCCGAGATCGCCGTGGTCGGGCCGCCCGGTGCGGCCGGCACCGCGGAGCTGCACCGGACCGCGCTGCACGCGGCACCACCGGGCGCCGTCCTCGCGCTCGGCGACGGGTCCGGGGCGGGCGGCATCGAGCTGCTGGCCGGGCGCGGGCTGGTCGGCGGCGGGCCTGCCGCCTACGTCTGCCGCGACTTCACCTGCCTGGCCCCGGTCACCGAGCCGGCCGCGCTGCGCGCCGCGCTGGATCGCGGCAGCGGGTAAATTTTCCGCCTTATTTTCACCCTTTGCCCGTGACGGGTCCGCGCTGACCAGCGCGGCCCGGCGGGCGGTGGGCGGCAGGCCGGGGCCGGCCGGGGGGGCTGGTATGCGCCGCGCGCGTGGGGTATTGATGGTTCCGTGACCTCTCTGCCGGAGCTCGCGCGTGCCCGCGCCCGGCGCGCCGTGACCCGGCCCGCCGGGCCCGCGGCGCTGGCCGCGCTGGCCCTGCTCGGTACCGGCCTGGCGGCCGGGCTGCCCGCCGCGCAGGCGGCCAGCCAGCAGCCGGCCGGCGCGCACGTGGTCCCGGGCGGCGCCGAGGCGGCTGCGCCGAGCGCGCCTGCGGGCAGTTTGCTGCGCCCAGACGGCAACACGGCCAGCCTGGTCACCACGGCGGCCACGGTCAGCGGGCCGGCGGTGGCGCCGGCCGGCAAGCTGATGACCGCCGACGTGATGATCGTGTCGCATAAGGCGCTGCCGGCCAATACCGCGGCCAAGGTGGCCCGGCTGCCCGGGGTGCAGGCGGCCCGCGCGGTGGACGCGGCCCGGATCCAGGTCAACGGCAAGTTCGTGGCCATGCTCGGGGTGGACCCGTCCACGTTCCGCGACTTCGCGGCGGGGCCCACGGCGCGGTCCAGCCAACTCTGGCGGAACGTGGCCGCGGGCGGCATGGCCGTCTCCTACACCATGGGCCAGCAGGACAAGCTGCCGCTGGGCGGGACCGTTCAGGTGGCCGGGCGCAAGCTGGAGTCGCTGCGCGTCGGCGGGTTCGGCACGGTCGGCATCGGCGGGGTGGACGCGGTCGTCTCGGCCCAGGTGGCGCGCTCGCTCGGGTTCCCGATCGGCAACGCGATCATGGTCAGCGCGCCGCACGCGCAGATCGCCTCGCTGGTGCGCAAGATCAAGGCCAAGATGCCGAAGGGCGCGCTGGTCGAACCGCTGGTCGCCGCGGCCAAGACCGGGCGCCCGGCGGCGGCGGGCACGGTTGGCTCCTCGGCCGGGAGCAGCCCGGTGGGCACCGCCCCGGCCGGCAGCGCGCTGAGCACCACCGAGCTCATCGCGATGCTGAAGGCCGCGGTGAGCCGGGTCGGTCTGCCGTACGTGTGGGGTGCGGCCGGGCCGAACTCGTTCGACTGCTCCGGGCTGGTGCAGTGGTCGTTCGCCCAGGCCGGCATCGTCATGCCGCGGGTGGCCGCGGCCCAGGCCCTGACCGGCCCGGCCGTATCCGTCAGCCAGTTGCAGCCGGGGGACCTGCTCTTCTACCACACCGACCCGACCGCGCCCGGTTACGTCTCGCACGTGGCTATCTACCTGGGCAAGGGCCTGGAGGAGCAGGCGCCGGAGCCGGGTGAGAACGTGCAGATCGTGCCGCTCTGGCTGGGCAGCGAGTTCGCTGGCGCGGTCCAGGTGGACCCGGCCATCGCCGCCCAGGTCGCCGGCAACCCCGTCGGCTGACCCCGCGTTTCGCGTCCGCGTTTCGGACCGCGTGAATGGTTCACTCACGCGGTCTGGTGCGCATGGATGAACCATTCACGCGGTGGCTTTTGCCCGCTGGGGCGGGCGCCGCGGCATGCTTGCCTTAAGTGATCATGCGTGATTACATAATTACGTGGAAACGGAGAAATCCGGTGCTGAGGCGACCGGATCAGGTGACGACCTGCACAGATGGTTCCTCGGCCGGCTGCCGGAAGGCTGGTTCAGCGGAACGCCCGAGGTCGTGGCGGACCGGGAAGAGATCACCGTGGTCGGCCCGCTGGACGACCTGGACGTCCCCGAAGACGCGGCACCCGCCGTCCGCGCCGCCGCCGTCGAGGGGCGGGCCCGCCAGTTCCGCCAGGACACCCGGGAGCACCGGATCGAGATCGCCCGCGAGGCGGAGCACAAGTTCGGCCGGAAGGTCTCCTGGGGTGTCCGCTCTGGTGAGCTCAAGGTGATGTTCACCACGCTGTCCGTCCCGGTGATGACCCGGCTGCGCCAGTCCGAGCGCCGGGTGCTGGACACCCTGGTGGACGCCGGCGTGGCGCGCAGCCGCAGCGACGCGCTGGCCTGGTGTGTCCGCCTGGTCGGCGAGCACGAGGAATCCTGGCTCGGCCAGTTGCGCGAGGCGCTGCGCCGGGTCGAGGCGGTCCGCGCCGAGGGACCGCAAACCTGACCGCAGGTAAAAGCACAGGTAAAACGAAGTAAAAATACGGGCGGCCCGGCACCGCTGGCCCGGGCCGCGCAACACTCCAACCCCGGGGACATGTCCCGAGCCCTCCCTCATTGGTGACATCCTTGATATGAGCAGGCCACACCCTTGATCGGCGACGAGCGGCGGAAGTGGGTTCGGATGGGACTGCGCGATCTCGTTTACCGCGTATACGAGCGCAGGCTGGAAACGTCCCTGATCCGGCATTCCGTGCCGCGGCATGTCGGCGTGATCCTGGACGGCAACCGCCGGTGGGCCCGGCTGGCCGGCTTCACTGACGTCACCGACGGGCACCAGAAGGGCGCCGAGCACATCGCCGAGCTGCTCGGCTGGTGCAGCCAGGCCGGCGTGGAGGTGGTCACGCTGTGGCTGCTGTCCACCGACAACCTGGCCCGGCCGGCCAGCGAGCTGGACCCGCTGCTGAAGATCATCGAGACCACGGTGCACAACCTGGCCCACGCGGGCTGGCACGTGAAACCGGTGGGCGCGCTCGATCTGCTGCCCGCGGAGACGGCCCAGGTGCTCAAGGACGCCGGCGAGGCCACCTCGAGCCACCCCGGGCTGCTGGTCAATGTGGCCATCGGCTACGGCGGCCGCCGGGAGATCGCGGACGCGGTCCGGTCGCTGCTGCAGGACCACGCGACCAAGGGCACCACGATCGAGGAACTGGCCGAGATCCTCGATGTGGAGCACATCGCCGAGCACTTGTATACGGCCGGCCAGCCCGATCCGGACCTGGTCATCCGGACCTCCGGCGAGCAGCGGCTGGGCGGCTTCCTGCTCTGGCAGAGCGCGCATTCGGAGTTCTACTTCTGCGACGCGTACTGGCCCGACTTCCGCCGCGTCGACTTCCTCCGCGCGCTCCGCTCCTATTCCGCGCGCCGGCGCCGCTTCGGCTCCTGAAACCTCCTTTTTTGCCGAACGCCATCAACCGCCACTGCCGCCGGTAAACCTCGGTACCACGTGGTACGCGACACCCCGGCTGGGTCTTCCGGGGGCCGCCAGGTGCGGGTACCTTCGATGTCAGGCGGGCGGTGCCTAGCCGCCCACCCCGGGAAGGCCCTCGACATACTCGAGCTTCGTGTCCTGGCACGCAGGCGAGACGAGCGAAGGGCCGGGACCCGGCCCTTTGAGGGCAGGTCCCGGTCCCGAAGACACTTCTGTGTCCGAGTTCGGCGCCGGTCACGGCGCCCAGGGGAGAACGAGTGGCCAGTTCTTCTGCCCGTCGCACTTCGCGGCTCAGCACTGACCGATCCGACGGCGCGGCCTTGGTAAACGCCGAGGCCAGGCGGTTCAGCTACGTGCTGGACACCAGCGTCCTGCTCGCCGACCCGGCCGCGATCAGCCGGTTCGCCGAGCACCGGGTGATCCTGCCCATCGTGGTCATCACCGAGCTTGAGGCCAAGCGGCATCATCCAGAGCTGGGCTATTTCGCCCGGCAGGCCCTCCGGCACCTGGATGACCTGCGGATTGAGCACGGCCGGCTGGATGCCGACCTGCCCATCGGTGACCAGGGCGGCACGGTCCGCGTCGAGCTGAACCACTCCGACCCCACGGTGCTGCCGCCGGGGTTCCGGCTCGGCGACAACGACACCCGGATCCTGTCGGTGGCGCGGAGCCTGGCCGCGGAAGGCGATGACGTGGTGCTGGTCAGCAAGGACCTGCCACTGCGGGTGAAGGCGGCCTCGATCGGGCTGACCGCCCAGGAGTACCGGGCCGAGCTGCCGCCGGATTCCGGCTGGACCGGGATGCGTGAGCTGGAGGTCAGCGCCGAGGACATCCAGGAGCTGTACGACACCGGCAAGCTGGACTGCGAGCCCGCCCGCGAGCTGCCCTGCCATACCGGCCTGGTGCTGGTGGCCGCGGGTGGCCAGGGCAGCTGCAGCGCGCTGGGCCGGGTGCTGCCGGACAAGTCGGTCCGGCTGGTCCGCGGCGACCGGGAGGCGTTCGGCCTGCATGGCCGCAGCGCGGAACAGCGGGTCGCGCTGGACCTGCTGCTCGACCCAGAGGTCGGCATCGTCTCGCTGGGCGGCCGGGCCGGCACCGGCAAGTCGGCGCTGGCGCTGTGTGCCGGCCTTGAGGCGGTCATGGAGCGCCGCCAGCACCGCAAGCTCGTGGTGTTCCGCCCGCTGTATGCGGTCGGCGGCCAGGAACTCGGTTACCTGCCCGGGTCCGAGGCGGACAAGATGAACCCGTGGGCCCAGGCGGTCTACGACACGCTGTCCGCGGTCACCTCGCAGGACGTCATCGACGAGGTGCTGGCCCGGGACATGTTCGAGGTACTGCCGCTGACCCACATCCGGGGCCGGTCGCTGCACGACTCGTTCGTGGTCGTGGACGAGGCCCAGTCGCTGGAGCAGAGCGTGCTGCTCACCGTGCTGTCCCGGATCGGCTCGGGCTCCCGGGTGGTGCTCACCCACGACATCGCGCAGCGGGACAACCTGCGGGTCGGCCGGCACGACGGGGTGGTCGCGGTCATCGAGAAGCTGAAGGGCCACCCGCTGTTCGCGCACACCACCCTGGTCCGCTCGGAGCGGTCCCCGATTGCCGCGCTGGTCACCGAGATGCTGGAGGATTCTGCCCTATAGGCCGGGCCTGCCCTGATATCGCCGGACTGCGCCCCGGCTAGCCAGCAGCCGGGGCGAGTCGGCACACTTGTCCCCATGGCTTTTGACTTGGCGGACCTTCTCGCGGCCCGGCACGGGGAGGGCTACGCCCTCGCCGACCGGTACCTGAACCCCCAGCTGTCGCGGACGCTGCACGCCATCGGCTTCGACCGTAGGTACGAGCACGCCGAGGGCGCCTACCTGTACGACTCGGACGGCCACCGGTACGCCGACTTCCTGGCCGGGTTCGGCGTGTTCGGGGTCGGCCGGAACCACCCGGTGGTCCGGCAGGCGCTGCATCAGATGCTCGACGCGGAACTCGCCGACCTGGTCCAGTTCGACGCCGCGCTGCTGCCCGGTCTGCTGGCCGAGCGGCTGCTGGCCAAGGCGCCCGGGCTGGACCGGGTGTACTTCGGCAACAGCGGCACCGAGGCGGTCGAGGCGGCGCTGAAGTTCGCCAGGTACGCCACCGGGCGGGGCCGGATCATCTACTGCGACCACGCGTTCCACGGGCTGACCACCGGGTCGTTGTCGGTCAACGGCGCGGAGGAGTTCCGCAGCGGCTTCGCCCCGCTGCTGCCGGACACCATGATCCCGTTCGCCGACCTGAACGCGCTGGCCGCCGAACTGCGCAAGGGCGACGTGGCCGCGCTGCTCGTCGAGCCGATCCAGGGCAAGGGCGTGCACGTGGTGCCGCCCGGCTTCCTGGCCGCGGCGGCCACCCTGCTGCACGAGCACGGCGCGCTGCTGATCTGCGACGAGGTGCAGACCGGGCTGGGCCGGACCGGCAAGTTCTTCGCCTACCAGCACGACTCCGTACAGCCCGACATCGTCACCGTGGCCAAGGCGCTGTCCGGCGGGTTCATCCCGGTCGGTGCCACGCTGGCCAAGGACTGGATCTTCGACAAGGTCTACTCGTCGATGGACCGGGTGCTGGTGCACGACTCCACGTTCGGCTCCAACGCGGCGGCCATGACGGCCGGCCTGGCCACGCTGTCCGTCATCGACGACGCGGACCTGGTCGGCAACGCCGAGCGCACCGGGGCCGCGCTGCGCGACACGCTCCAGCCACTGGTGGACAAGTACGACATGCTGACCGAGGTGCGCGGCCGCGGGCTGATGATCGGCCTGGAGTTCGGCCGGCCGAAGGGCATCCGGCCGCGGGCGGCCTGGAAGGCGCTGCAGGCGGCCCGGGTCGGGCTGTTCGCGCAGATGGTGGTCGTCGCGCTGTTCGAGCGGCACCGGATCCTGACCCAGGTGCCCGGCGACCACATCGAGGCGATCAAGCTCATCCCGCCGCTGGTCATCGGGGACGCCGAGGTGAAGCTGTTCTGCGACAGCCTCCAGGACGTGCTGGACGACGCCAGCCGGGGCAGCGGGCTGATCTGGGACTTCGGCCAGACGCTGATCAAGCAGGCGGTCAGCAACCGCCGGGCGTGACTGGGCTGGCCTCCTCGCTGGTGATCAGCACTTCGGCCACGCTCAGGTCGTGCGGGTAGGTGATCTTGATGTTGCGCTCGCTGCCCGGCACCACGGCGACCGGCACGTCCGGCAGGTAGCGCAGCACCACCCCGCAGTCGTCGGTGGCGGTCAGGTCGGCGTAGCCCGGGTCGGCCAGGGCCAGCTCATGGGCCCGGCGGATCACCGACAGCCGGAAGCCCTGTGGTGTCTGGCACCGGCGCAGCGTCTCGCGATGCGGCATGCTGGTCATGATGCCGTCCTGGACCACCACGATCGTGTCGGAGGCGGGCACCGCGACGCCCACCGCCCGGTGGTCGCGCAGCGCGCGCAGGCACCCGGCGATCGTAGGCTGGTCGAGCAGCGGCCGGGCGGCGTCGTGGAACAGCACGTCGGCCTCGCCCGGGCCGAGGGCGGCGATGGCCCGCCGGGTCGATTCCGGGCGGGTCGCGCCGCCTTCGATGATCCCGGTGACCTTGCCGTACCCGCGGCTGGCCAGCAGGCCACGGACCTGCTCGGTGTGCCCGGGCGCCATCACGATCAGGATCTCGTCCACCCCGGGCGCCTGCTCGAACGCGGCCACGGAGTGCTCCAGCAGGGCCCGGCCGGCCAGCGGCAGCAGTTGCTTGGGGATGGCCGTGCCGAAGCGCAGTCCTGAGCCGGCGCCCAGCACGACCGCCACTGTCCGCATGAGCGGACTGTACCCGGATCGCGCGGCGGTCCGGCAACCTGGCCTGCGCGATGGTAATGGCCCAGCCAACCGGGTACTCATCTGTCCGGGGGGACGACCCCCCGCTGTGCTTCCCCGGGGACAACCCCCGGACCCCCGGGCCCCCGATCGCCGCTTCGCGCCGAGCACGGGCTTGCCGCGACACAGGAGAGGGCATGACGGTAACCACGGCTGTGGTGGTGCTGCCGCGCCGGATGGCGATCTGGGCGGCTCGTCGTGCCCTGGCCCGTAACTCACTGACCGGCATCGAGCTGGGCTGCAGCCTGTGCGCCGCGGTCTGGTTCAGCGCCGGGAAGCCGGCCGCGGCGCTGGCCGGCGGCGCCGCGCTGGCCGGCGGCTACCTGGCCCGCCGGGTCGGCCGGCAGCTCACCGTGGGCACCTACGCCGGCTGGCTGGCCGTCATCTGCGGCTGGGCCGGAGAACTGGCCGTGTATGCCGGGCTGGCGGTCGGCGCGGCGGGCAGCCCCGCCATCGCCTGGAAGCTGGCCACCGGGATCGCCATGCTGTTCGCGTTGCGCAAGGTGACCCGGCTATGCCGACTGGCTCACGCCGATGTGCAGCCGCGGCCCGTCCAGCCTGCTCAGGACCGGGCTCCGGCCGATGACCCCCCTCGGCTGCGCCTCGGTGTGCTGATCGGGCAGGTACTCGCGGTGCCGGCCTGGGCGCGCGCCTTGGTGATCACCGGAACCGCGTCCTACTACGGCAACCGGACCGCGCTGCTGGTCATGCTCTACTGCGCTGCGGTCGCGCTGGCCTGGTCGCTGGTGGCCGGGCCGCACCGGCCGCGGGCCGTCGACCGGGTCACTGACCTCGCCGCGCAGCCCGGGGGAGTGGCGGCCTGCCGGGACGACGGGCCGATCGCCCGGTTCACCGGGGCGCTGGTGCACGGCCAGCTGGTCCCGCTGCCACCCGCGGTGGCCGGGCTGATCGCTACCCTGCTGCTGGCCGCGCTGGGCCTGGGCAGCCTGGATGGGTGGGTGCTGCTCACCCCGGTGGCGGCCATGCTGCTGGCCGCACCGGGCTCGGCGCACCCGCACGACGGGCCGGTGGACTGGCTGGCCCCGGTCATCATCCAGGCCGGCCAGTACATCTACCTGGCCGCGCTCGGCTTCGCCATCGGGGTGCCCGGCCCGGTCACGTTCGCGCTGATCGGTCTGGTCGGGCTGCGCCAGCTGGACGTGGCCTACCAGGCCCGGCACCCGCTGACGCCGCGCGGCGCGCGGATCAGCCTGGGCTGGGAGGGCCGGATGCTCGTCGCCGGGTTCAGCGCGATGATTGGCCTGGGCACGGTGGGGTACCTGGTCCTGGTGGGCCTACCTGGGGTGGCTGCTCTGTGGCAACGGCCTGGCCGGCTGGTTCCTGGCCAGCCGCCGGATCAAGACCGGAGGTGCCCTCCGGGCGTCCGCGCGGTGATTGGCTAGGATCGCCCCTGGAGGGTGTCAAAATGCTCCAGCTCAGGCAAGCGCCGCTGCGCCGCTTCGAGCCAGGCGGGGGATGGCAGTCGCCGGTTACCATCCCGCGCCACTGGCTGGCGGCGTTGTTCGTGGGCTGCACGCTGTTCGCTATCGGGATGGGCGTGTTCAGCAGCGATGCCCTGCACCGGCTCTGGGGGCTGTTCGCCGCCGGGGCCTATGTGCTGGCCGCCGCGGTCGTGGTGTCCTGGAGATCGGCCCGCAGCGTGGACCTGGCGCTGGCGCTGAGCGCCGGCGGGTCGCTGATCGCGCCGCTGGCCGTGCTGGCGCATCAGGGCAGGTGGCAGCCCGAGGTCGGCGTGATCGCCCGCGGTGCCCGGCTGATGGTGCACCACGGCTCGCCCTACCTGAGCGACGCCGTGATCCATGCCACTCACGACCCCAACATCTACAACCCCTACCTCCCGGTGATGGCCATCTTCGGCATCCCCCGGGCGCTGTTCGGCCCGGGCCTGCTCACCGACCCCCGGGTCTGGTTCTGCCTGGGCTTCGTCGTGCTGTTCGCGGCCGCGCTGGCCGTCGGGGGCGCGCGTGACGTGGTGCGCTGGACGGTGCTGGTCACGGCCACCCCGGTGATCGCGTTCTCGCTGACGGTGGGTGGTACCGACGTGCCGGTGCTGGCCTTGATCTGCCTGGGCCTGGCCCTGCTCTGGCAGCACCCGCGGCCGCTGCTGGCCGGTGCGGTGCTCGGCATCGCGGCCGCCACCAAGGCGACCGCGTGGCCTGCGCTGGTGGTGGCCGGGACCATGGTGCTGGTCCGGGACGGCCGGCGCACCGCGGCCCGGTTCTCGGCCACCGCCGTGGTGGTGGCGTGCGCCATCATCGTGCCGGTCGCCCTGCTCGGCATGCACGCGCTGGTGGACAACACAATCCTGTTCCCGCTCGGCCTGGCCAGCGTCAAGTCGGCCGCGGTCAGCCCGCTGCCCGGGCACGTCCTCGCGGATACCGGGCATACCGGGCACCTGATCGCGGTGACGCTGCTCGGCCTGGCCGGGCTGGGCGTGCTGGTCTCGCTGGTGGTCCAGCCACCGCGGACCGTGCCCGCCGCCACCTGGCGGCTCATCATCGGCCTGGTCCTGATGTTCACCCTGGCCCCGGCGACCCGGTTCGGCTACTTCATGTACCCGCTCGGGCTGTGGGCCTGGCTGGCCGTGTCCCAGCTCGGGTTGCGGCACAGCCGGGCACCGGCCCCGGAGTGGCCTGACCGCGCAACCGCGGAAACGTAGCCCACCCGCGGACCAGGCACGCTGGCCGGACCCCGCACCGCCCGCGCCCGGGGCAGGCCCGAACCGGGCACTGGCGTTCAATATGAGGGGGTTGCTCAGCCGCCCGGGAGCGGAGAGTCCGGGCCTTCGAACGCGGCGGCATCGGAGCAGATGTTCGTGTTCGCGGTGATGCCGCCGTAGCTCTTGGCCAGGTTGTCCAGCTTCTGCGAGGCCGACTTGGCGGAGCCGGAACCGGACGCCGTGCTCAGCCCCTTGAAGGTGGAGCCCAGGATGAGCGTGAGCGAGTTCGTGCTCAGCGCCGCGTCCTGCTTGACCGCCACCGAGCTGAACAGGGTCTTGAGCGTGTTCACCTCGGGCAGCTGCGCAGCCGAGGCGTACTCGATCACGTTGCTGGTGAAGGCGTAGTTGGGCGCCGGGCCGGTGCCGGTCACCTTGAACCCCTTGGCAGTCAGCGTGCTGGCCGTGCTGCCCGCGATGCCGGTCACGCCGGACCCGTTCAGCACGTCCACGTTGACCTTGGCTGGGCTCACCGTGGGCACGGTGGCCTTCTTGGCCTTCTTGCCCTTGGCCGCGGTGGGCAGCTCGCGGTCGGCTTCCACGGCCCGGAACAGCCGGTCAGCCTGCGGCTGCTCCCAGGACAGCTCGGCCGCCGGGTCACCCACGTAGGGCACCACCGGGACGGTGATGAACTGCACGGAGCTGGAGCTCAGGCTCTTCATGCTGGTCGAGATGCGCAGCATGGTGCTCAGGTCCAGGCCGCTGTCCGTGGTCAGCGACTTGGCCACGTCGCGCACCACGGCGAAGATCCGGCTGGGCTGGCTGAGCAGGCCGGTGGCCTTGAGCTTCTGCATGACCGCGGCCAGGAAGTACTGCTGGCGCTGGATGCGCTGGGTGTCCGAACCCTCGCCGATGTCCTCCCGCAGCCGGACGAACGCCAGCGCCTGCGCCCCGCTGACCACGTGCTTCCCGGCCGCCAGGTGCAGCCTGGACTGGGCGTTGTTGATCGCGAACGGCAGGCACACCGGGACGCCGTGCACGTCGTTCACGATGGCCTCGAAGCCGGCGAAGTTCACTTCCACGAAGTGCTGGATGCGGATGCCGGTGGTCTGTTCCAGGGTCTTCCACAGGCAGGGTGCGCCGCCGGCCGAGAACGTGGCGTTCAGCCGCTCAAGCTGGCCGGGCTGGGCGGTCTGCCCGGTGTGCCCCATGCCGTCGTTGGAACAGGACAGGATGGGCACCATCGAGTCGCGCGGGAAGCTGATGATGTCGGCCCGGGTGTGCCCCGGCGCGATGTGCAGCAGCATCGAGGTGTCCGAGCGGGCGCCCAGCACGTCCGCGCCGAACTTGTTGCCCAGGCTGGCCCGCGAGTCCGAGCCGATGACCAGGATGTTCAGCCCGGCCGTGTACGGCGGGCGGTGGCCGAGCATGGCCGCGGTGACGTTCTCCCGGTGAATGCTGCCGAGCACGCTGCGGTATTTGGCGTAGGCGACCAGCGAGGTGCCGACCACACCGACCATGGCCACGATGGCGATGCCGCCGAGCCACTTGCCGCGGCGCCCGTACCGGAAGCCCGATTTCCGGTTCTGCGGCGGTCCCGATGGCGGGCCTGCCGCTTCCCGGGCTCTTTGCCGGGCTTGTCTGGCTTGCTCGCCTGGCTGGCTTTCCGCGCCGCCCGGCTGGCCCGCCACCCGCCGGTGTCCGCGCCCGCGTCGCCGATGCCCAGCCCGGCGCGGCCCTGGCCGTCCGGGCCGTGCAGATAATTGGACAGCTGCCAGTCGGTGTCGCTGGCCTGCTGCGCTACTTGTCCCCCGGGCTCGTCCACATCTGCGTAGCGGGTCATCGCTCCTCGCGCGTAGATCATCGATTGTGCGGGGGTGTGCCGCCCATTGTTCCGTGCGAGGCTACGGCATGTGGCGCAATGGGATGAATCGGTCAGTGCCGGTTCCGTTGTGGCTGAGGCGCTTCCGCTTAGAGTGGTGCCGTGGTCCGGGATGCCCGTCCAGCCGGCGACGTAGCCGAGAGCAGGGGACAGAAGCCTGCGCCCGCAGCCAGGCCGTCGCGCCGGGTCTCCATCGCTGGGCGCAGCTTCGCTCAGGTCACCGTGCTGCCGGTGCTGCTCGTGCTGGCCTGGCTGGTGCCCGGGGTGGCGCTGTTGCTGGCCGGCCAGTTCGAGCCCGCGCCGCTGCTGCTGATCGCCGTCCCGCTGGCCGTCATCATGATCACTGCGGTGACGCACCGGGTGCCCGGCTGGCGGCTGGTGCCGGTGCTGGCGGGCGGCCAGGGCAAGCCGGTACGGGCCTGGGCCGGCTGGTGGGGCCTGGGCGGCACACTGGCCGTCGCGGTCGGCTACGGCGCCTGGCAGATCGCGCTGAACTCACCGCAGATCATCGTGCTGCGTGAGCCCGGCGCGGTGTTCCAGCTCGGCTACTGGATCGCCGGGCATGGCTCGCTGCCGATTACCCAGTCGCTGGCCGCGTTCGGCGGGGCGCATCCTGGCTTGACGTTCGGCAGCGCCGGGTTCGGTCTGGCCGGCTCTGGGCCGGCTGCCGCGGGCTCGGCTGCTGCGGCTGGCTCGGCGGCGGGCGGTGCGGGGATCGCGCCGGAGTTCATGCCCGGGATGGCTATCTTGCTGGCCAGCGGCTGGTGGATCCACGGCATCGCGGCGGCGGCCCTGATCCCCCCGATACTCGGTGCGCTGGCCCTGGTCACGTTCGGCGGCCTGGCCGGCCGGCTGATCGGCCCGCAGTGGGCGCCGGCCGCCGCGGCCATCCTCGGCCTCAGCCTGCCGGAGCAGTACACCAGCCGGGCCGCGTTCCTCCAGCCGCTGGAGCAGATCCTGGCCTTGGGTGGGCTGTGCCTGGTGGTCGACTCGCTGACCAGCCCGCGCGGCCGGGCCATGCTGGCCGGCTACGCCGACTGGCTGCGCTGGCCGGACTGGCTGCCGCCACGCACCGCCGCCGCCGCGCTCGGCGGGCTGGCGCTCGGCATGACCACGGCGGTGTCGCTGGGCGCGCTGCCGTTCCTCATTCCCATCATCCCGTTCCTCGGAGTGGCCGTGCTGGCCCGCCTGCCGGTGGTGGTCCCGTTCGGTGCCGGCGTGCTGGCCGGCCTGGTATGTGGCCTGGCCGCCGGGCAGCTGGCCGCGCCCGGCTACCGGGCTGCGCCGGACTTCGCGGTGCGGCCAATGAGCCTGATCGCCGGGGTGACCGCGCTGGTGACGCTGGCTTGCGTGCTGGTCGCGTTGTGGCCGGGCGTGCGGCACCGGGCCCGTTCCGTGCTGCGCGCGGCCGCGCGGTGGTGGCTGCCCGAGGCCGCTGGAGTGCTGGTGGCTGGTTTGGTGCTGGCGTTCCTGATCCGGCCCGCGGTGCAGACCGTGCACTGGTCGCCCGGGCCAGCCACGACGGGCTACCTGGCCGCGCTGCAGCGGCTGCTCGGCTTGCCCGTGCAGCCGACCCGGTCCTACGCCGAAGACAGCATGTACTGGGTCATCTGGTACATCGGGATCCCGGCCCTGCTGCTCGGTACGTTCGGCGCCGCGCTGCTCACCCGGCGGTGCGTCGGCGGGCTGCTCCGCTGGCACGACGATCCGGACCGGACGGTGCGGGCCTGGGCACTGCCGCTGGCGTTGTTCGGCTGGGGCACGGTGACCGTGCTCTGGGCCCCGAACACCGTGCCGGACCAGCCGTGGGCCAGCCGGGTGCTGGTTCCGCTGGTGCTGCCCGGGTTCGTGCTGTGCGGGATCTGGGTGGCGGCCTGGCTGGAGCACCGGGCCCGGGAACGCGGTGCCGGAATGGCGGCGGTCGCGCTGGCTACCGCCTGCTTCGTGC
The DNA here is from genome assembly GCA_963758575.1 of uncultured Actinomycetes bacterium. Lineage (GTDB taxonomy): Bacteria > Actinomycetota > Actinomycetes > Streptosporangiales > Streptosporangiaceae > RYN-230. Next base: position 487,389 of record CAVWWE010000046.1, on the reverse strand, counting down.
TGGCGCTGGCCGTGCCCACCGCGGTGACCACGCTGGGGTTCAGCTTCGGCAAGTCTGCTGCCGCTAAGAGTGGCTCGACGGGTGGTTCGGCTGGTAGTTCGGCGGGTGGCTCGACGCTGATCACGCTGAGCGGGCTGGGCGTGCACCAGACCGGGGCCGGGCAGTCGCTGGCCGTGTCGCGGCTGTGCGGCACGATGAGCTCGCAGATGTCGGTGGTGATCGTGGACCGGCCGGCTGCTGACGAGTTCGCCCAGGTGATCCGCGGCATGTGCAAGGTGCCGACCGCGGTCATGGCCAATGCTCCGGTCACCGAGGTGCAGGCGGTGGAGCAGGCAATCATGGCCAAGGGACGGGAGCCGGTGCTGCTGGCCACCCGGCCTATTGAGCTGGCCCGGTTCCGGGCCACACCGCGGAAGGTGCTCGGGCTGAACACGACACAGGACCCACATACGCTGACCCAGCCGCCGGGATCGCCGTGGCAGATCACGTACTCGCTGTGGATGCTGGCGCCGGGGATCTCGACATCCGGGGCCTGAGGGGGTTGGTTGAAGGGTTGACCTGCGGTGGTGGGGCTGATTTGCAAGCGGTCGCGAGAGCCCATATGGTTGAGGGACACCGACGCGGGGTGGAGCAGTTCGGTAGCTCGCTGGGCTCATAACCCAGAGGTCGCGGGTTCAAATCCCGCCCCCGCTACCAAGTAAGTGCAGGTCAGAGGCCTGATCGCCGGAAGGCGGTCAGGCCTTTTTGATCTCCATGGCAGCGGGGTGGCAGCAGGACGGGGCCGCACCAGCCGGCCGCAGGCGGTCAAGGCTGGCTGTGATCGGCATTGATCTGGATCGTCGTCATGAGCACAGCCTGCGCCTTGTGATGCGAGCCGCGGAGATGGCCTGCTGTTACGGTGCTTGATCGCGGACCCGAGTGATGATGTGGGCGAGGGCGTCGATGTCGTCGCGGTTGTATGCGGTCAGTTCCGTCTTGAGTGTCTCGTCTTGGCTGGTGAGCCAGGCATGGTAGCGCTGAATGGCGTCGAGTCCGTCGGCGATGTCGGTGGCAGGCCGGAAGCCGATATAGGCGGATACTTCTTTCAGGCCCAGAGTTAAGGTCGGGAGCCGCAGGTAGTTGCGCGCCCATAGCCAGGCGTCGAAGTGCCGGTCGGCGGCTGTGGTTGCCAGACCCGGGAGCCCGTGGCGGGCGGCGGCGGCGCGCAGCCTGGGGATGTCGGCGGTGCTGCCGGCCCATGTAGCCAGGCGCAGGTGTGGGTGCTGGTCAAGGAGCATGGTGAGCCTGGTCAGGATTTCGCGTTCCTGGCTGGGGGTGTCGGCCCACCAGGAGTGATGGTCAGCGCCGTCGGGGTAAACGACTGCGGCTCCGGCCAGCCAGATGTGGTCGTGGCCGGGTGTTACGTCGTATTCGAGGTCGATAGCGATATAGGGCCCAGTGATCGGCCACCGGGCGCCCGGGCGGAATGCGGGCAGGCCGGAGGCCAGGGCCTGGGCGTGCAACTGCCACTCCGCGACCCTCGTCGGGCTGCATCCCTTCGCGCCGGCCTGGGTGACAGCCAGGGCGACGGTCTCCGGGTCGCAGTCAGCCAGGCTGTCCCAGGTGGCATACCCGGTGGCCTCTAGCGCGGCGCCGTAGACCCGGCCGACGCCAAGGAGCATCGACACGTCCTTGCGGTCGGTGACTGACTGGATCACCTCATCGCGGCGAGCCCGCGAACAAACCTGGCAACCGCAGACCCGGGGTGTCACTCCCTTCTTGCGGGCTGTTCTGATTTCGCTGACTATCTGGCGCGCTTCATCTAGCAGCTTGCTGGTCAGCGGTATGTCCACCCGGGTCGGCTTGCCGTCACGTCGCAGGATCAGCACCCCGGCAGGCGGTGCCGGACGGGTCCGGTGGGACTCCAGCAGCAGCCAGTAGAACGCCAGCTCAAGCCGATCGAGATGGGTGGGCGCCCGGTGTGACTTGATCTCGATGGGGTACAGCGCACCGTTCGCGGCGTCGATGCCGTCTGGGCAGCCGCGCAGTTTCAGCTGCCGGTTCTTATAGAGCGGCGTGCCGAGGATCGTGATCTCGGTCTGCAGCAGCGCAGGCAGGTCGGCCGGGCTGGTGACAATGGGAGTGGCCGAGTGCTCGACAAGTTGGTGGTACTCCTGGCCCGCACGGACCAGCGATATCTGAAACGGGCTAACCGCCTCCTCGAAGCTGATCTGGCCCGAATCCAGCAGCCAGAACGCGTAGGGGCACCGGGACCAGCTGGTCTGCCCCGAGCTTTCCGGACAGCGGATTCGTGGTTAATTCACGCTGCGGACTGTCGTTCCAGGTACTCATTGCGGACTTGCTGCGGAGTCCGGACTGAAGTCCGGAGTGCCGGCGCCTTGAATTGTACCAGAATTCGATGTACCTCACAATGTCCCGCCGTGCGTGCTCACGCGTAGGATACTGGGTGCGGTGGACACGTTCATTCTTCAGCGCGGCGAAGAACGATTCGGCCATCGCATTATCGTAGCATATCCCGGTCCGGCCAACGGAATGCCGGAGATTAAGTCTCCCCAGCGTCCTCGCAAACTGCTCGGATGTGTAGTTACTCCCTCGGTCTGAGTGGAATATAGCCTTATCGGCGAGAGGGCGGTTACGGGCAGCCATCTCGATGGCTTGCTCGATGAGCGGGGTCTTGTAGTTATCACCCACCGCCCAGCCGATGATTTCTTTCGTGTGGCAGTCGATGACCGTAGCCAGGTAAAGCCAGCCTTCCCAAGTCGAAACATATGTTATGTCGCCGACCATTTTGTCCCCCGGCTTCTCCGCGGTGAAGTCCCGGTGCACGAGGTCGGGAATGTCATGCTCCTGACCGTCGCCCTCAGTGAGGCTGAACCGCCAGGGCCGCGGCTGGCAGGGCTCCAGGCCCAGCTCACGCATCAGCGACCGGACCAGCTCCGGCCCGGCAGGCACACCCCAGTCCGCGAGATCCGCGTGGACGCGCCTGTAGCCGTACGTCTCATCCGAATCGCCGAAGGACTTCTTCACGTACAGAGCGAGTATCCCGCGCCTTTTCACGGTTGCTGATTCCGGGGCATTCCGCCAGTCGTAAAAGCCGGAGCGGGACACTTCCATCCACCGGCACATTTTCACGATTGATGGCATGTGCTTATCCCCTGATTCCTGGTAAGCCGCATACTCCGCGTCGATGAACTCGAACTTGTCGGTTACCGATGGTCGCGGGCGAAGTATGCTGCGGCTTTTTTCAGGAACTCAAGCTCCATCTTCTGTTCCCGGGTTTCCCGTTCGAGCTCACGCAACCGGGCGCGTTCGTTCACGGTCAGCGGCGGTTCTTCGCCGGCATGCTCACGGCGGTAGGCGCTCACCCAGTTACCAAGTGTGCCATCGTTGATTCCGAGCTCCTTAGCCACGCGGGCGATCGGACGCGACGTCTCGATCACCATCTTCACGGCTTCATCTTTGAATTCCGGTGAGAAGCTCTTCTTCGGTCGGGGCAAGAAAATCACCTTTCCAGATAGCCCATCCTAAGGGATGGACTGTCCGGAAGGCTCGGGGCACCTCAAGCGGCTCAAGTCAGTCTTGCTCACCCACTGACGGCGGACAGGCAGCCGGATGCTAACCATGTCGCCCTCCTGACACATCGTCCCGGTCACGCTGGGCCTAGTGTGCTCTGGGCCACTGACATTCCGGGAGCAGCGCGATTGGTGAGGCGGTTCAGCCGCGCTGCTGGCCAGGAACGAGGTCGGGGGCAGGACTGCGTAAGCTCGCGTCCGATACCCAGTCGGACCTAAAGAGTGACCGCTAGATGAAGAAGCGACCATAAGGTCCAGAAAGGCACCAACTTCGCATCGAGGGGGTCAGGGGTTCAAATCCCCTCAGCTCCACTAGGAAACGCAGGTCAGGACTATGTCGGTCCTGACCTGCTCTACTATGAAGATCATTTGTCACTGAGATGTCACCCGGACAGAGCGGGCACAGGTGACAGTGACCGGCCCCAAACGAATCTGCCGTCAGGTGCTGACACCTCTCCGCCAGCATTCGTGGTGTCACTGGCCTGGGAGTGGGACTCGCGGCCCGGGCACTGCACAAGGCCTGGACTTGGATCATGAAGGGCTTGCCGTGTCGATGGTGGGCCGGGGCCTTCGTGATCGAACTTTAATTCGCTTTACCTCTCTGATCTGTCGCTATGGTATAGATCATGCCTGATTCGACCGATTACACCCTGAACCGGCCTGACCCGCCTGTCTTGGGGCCGGGCGTGATGCTCCGCCGTCACTGGCACGTCCAGCTCGACTTCGTGCCGAAGGCTGGCCGGCCAGAGCGGCTCTGGGTGAGCGTGGAGTCAGTGAACGGGGAACACTGCACCGGCCGGCTGGAACAAAGCGGGAGCGCCGCTGGCCTGCCGCTGCCGGGTGACCTGCTGTCATTCGAGAACAAGCACGTGGTCAACGTCCAGGTCATCCCGCAACCGGCATCGTCTTAAGATCCCCGTGCCGTAATTGCACACACCGTGTTGCGCCTGGTGCGCTGCACCGCGGGAGGACAACCCGCCGCTCCCCGAGTGGCACGATGCTCTTGTCGCGCCGGGGCGCTCAGTCCGGCGGACCGCATAAGCGGCTCAGCTCAGGTCAGTCTTGGCTAGAGGCAGGCAAGCCAACTGCAAGGTTTCCATCAGGTTCCATCTGCCAGGCTCGAGGTCGCTGGCCGGGCGCACAGGGTGGGAAAGACGTTCCAGCCAGCACCAACCGTGGAGACTCATGGACTTCGAGGCGACCCGCCGCCGCGGAAGCGATCGGTTGAGCGCTGACCCCAACTCGGCGCAGGGCCGGGGCTGCTCGTCTGCCGGCATGGCCGAGGGAAGCTGCCTGCCAAGGCCGGCCTGGAGCAGTTCGGCGTAGCCGTGTCGCGGATGGCGTGGCCGCCAGATGATGACGGCCTGCGTCCGGCGTCGCGGCAGTAGCTGCCTCGCGGTGTGCTAGGTCCGGGCTCAAGGAGGTGGAGCGGTGATCTGGACGGCGGAACGCAACAGGCAGCAAGGCGAACTCGTGGCCGCGATGTACCACCAACTGGCCGCAGAAGCGTTATGCGAGCGGAAGGCGGTCCTGGCCGGCGGGCTGCCCGGGGCAAGGATCGGCGACGCCCTCGCGGAGGCTGGCGTCGACCCAGCCGGGTATCTGACGATCAGCGTTGATCAGATCCTTGTGAGGATGGCTGAACGCGGGATGATCCCCACGGTGGCGGGGTTGTCGCCGATGGAGGCAGCTGACCTGGCCCACCCAGAGGCCCAGTTCCTGGCCAAGCGGCTCGGGCTGCGCGGGCTGGGTGAGGGCAAGAACCTGCTCTGGGAGGTCAGCTTCGCTGCCCAGCACAGCATCGAGTCCTGGATAGCCGCCCACCGGCGCGCAGGTTATACCGTTACCGGCGTGTTCGCCGAGATCAGCATCGAAGAGTCAGTGCGGCGAACCGAAGCCGAGCATCGCCGCGGGCAAAACCAATACCGCCTCGGCCACGGCTACGGCGGCCGGTTCATCCCACCCGAAGCGATCCGGGCCCTAGCCGACACCACGCCCGAACCGGCAACAGCGGCCACCGGAACCAGTGCAATGGCGGTCCCTGGGACGCACGGGAAGACCCCGCCGAGGGCAGATCGCACAGGTGAGGTGAACGACTTGATCGGCTCCTACCTGACCGGGGCCCTCAGTCTTGAGGTGCTTTGCCAGCGGTTCCGGACCCGGCGCTGGCCGGCTGTTCCGCGAGTCTGCCCGCCAGCTCTGGAACAGGCGGCACCAGCGATCGATGACCCCGAACCCTACATCCCCGGATCCTTCGACGAGGTGGTCCGCGCTTACGATCTCGGCTGGCTCACCGACACCGACTACCAGGTGCTCGCAACCGCAGCCGCACAGGCCTATCAAAGATCCAATTCCCCATAGCCACGGTCAGTAGTCAGTAGATACAGATCGCCGATTAGGAATGCCGCAAAGCCGTATGCGTATGTGATCCCATGCGCTCAGAACATCCGTTCTGGCCCGTCGTCGTACGACGATCGGCATACGGTGAGCTGCCGCTGGTCAGGCAGCTGCGTAGGCGTGTCCGGCAGGCGGTGATCGGCGGGTGGCTTGTCACCAGGTTCCGGTGATGCCGTCTCACCTGCCGGGGCCTGAGCATCGAGGCATGAGCCACGACGTCATGTTTTCGGGCCGGTCACTGTGTCGCGCGTTGGCTTCGGCGCGCTGCGGCTGCCAGGTCCGGGGTGGGCCTGCCGCTTTGACGGACACCCTGATCCGTCAAAGCGGGGCAACTCCAGGGGGTATTCGGTCCGCCGCGTGACCGCACAGCGGATATCGCCGTCTTGCGCCGCCCGGTGGAGCTCGGCGTCGATCACATTGACACCGCCCAGTGCTGCGGCCCCAGCGTCGCTGTGGACGACTCAGGAGGAGGCGGCTCATGGCAACCGAGGCAACCTCGACACCTCACGTGAGGCTATCAGAGCGGCTGACGCTGCCCAGGCCGGTGTCGTTCTGGGTGACGGCGGTGATGCTGGTGCTGTTTTATACGCGTCCGCCGCGCCGACCCCGCTGTACCGCGTCAACCAGGCGCAGTGGGGATTATCCGCCGCCACGCTGACCGCGGTGTTCGCATCTATGTACTTCGTGCTGGCTACGCTGCTGATCTTCGGCTCGCTGTCCGACCACATCGGGCGACGGCCGCTGATCATGGCCGCCAGCGCGGTAGATGTGGTGGCGTGCGTGCTGTTTCTGCTCGCGCACGGGCCTGGGCTGCTGTTCGCCGCCCGGACCCTGGAGAGAATAGCTGTCGGCGCGATGTCCAGCACGCTGGGCGCCGTGCTGCTGGACCTGCGGCCCGGCAGGAGCCTCGCGCCGCTGTAGAACTTGCGTGCCGGCGGCGGCTGGACCGCGCCGCCGCGGGCACGTTGGCTCGCCGCTGCGGCGCAGGCGGGCTCTTATCGCCGTGTCGGCCCTCGCCCCGGCAGGGTCGCCGTCGCGCTCTGACAGCCCCAGACTGTGACTGTGAATACCTTCCTCGCGTTGCTCACGGGTGGCGGTATCGCGGCGGCTGGCGGGCTGCTGAGCGGATGGCTAAACAACTGGCTTGGCGGGAAGCGTGACCAGCGCACACAGGGCCACGACCAGGAATTGGCGCGGGAGGCGCGGCGTCAGACCCGTTTAGAGCAGACCTATATGGACCTGGGAATTTACCTTTCCCGCCATGATGACTGGGTTCACTCCCTGCGGCCGTATAAGGGCTCGTACCTGCGCCGCCACCGGTGGCGGCGGAGGAACGATGGCGTGTTCTGACCGCTGTGAGGATGTACGGCAGCGACGAGGTTCAGCGCCTGCTGGACGTGTGGGGCCGGGAATCGGGTGCGCTCCAGCACGCCGATGAGGTGATCAGCCGGGCTGAAAACGCCGCAGGGAGCGACCCTGAACTTGAGCGATATGCGGAAGCGGAACGATGCGAGATCGAGGAGTACAAGAGGAAGATCCATTACGCCGACGACACCATCCGTGCCCAGATGTCGGCTGAGTTGGCCGGCGAGCCCGAATCGTCTGCCGTGTATAGCCTCCGGGGATTGTTCAGCAACCGCCAGCGGGACACGGGCTGACCGTCTCCCAGAAAAGTTGAGTCCGCGCCAGCGCCCGCCCGGGCGGGTGGGTGATACAGGCGGGTTATTATTCGCCCGTCGGCAGGGCGGCCGTGTCCGGTGACAGTCTCGAAGGTCTAGGCCTATCCCTCATTGGCATCGAAGGGTCAGGCACAGCACGCGCGCCCCGGCCGGGTCAGCGGAGTGAGGCGTACCTCGGGGATCGCTCGATCCAGTGGCGCGCTCTGATTGCTGACGTGGACGCGCCTGCCGTTGCCGTGGCGGACGGTGAGCGTGTGTTAATCGGCGTGCACGCTGGAACGCGAGGGATCAGTCGGTGGCACCGGTGCTCAGGTCGTCGGGCGCGTACTGCACGGTGAGCGAGGTCGCGAGCATCACGGCGACTAGAGCGGAGATCGGTGCGAACACTCCGGCATGACCGACAGCGTGTGACGTGGCATGGCGCGCGAAGTGGTCCGGCGGGTCAATGCCCGTGTTCGGGAACCACATCGTGAACGCACGGAACAGCGGCCGGAGCGAGAGGTTCTCGGCGGCAAGTTGGAGCGGGACATCGTCGAACTCATCCTGCGCACGCTTCTTCGCGAGCTCGCGGCCGTTCTTGCCGTGAAGGCTAAGCACGATGCTGTCGATGATGTTCGATGCATGGGACTGCGCTGGCCCGTCGAAGCCGGCGCGCATTGCGGCGACGGCGCTGCGGCACTGAACAGCCCACTCGTTCTCGATGGGCGCGAGCACCTCCTCGCAATCGTCGAGGATGTCGTCGCGGTGATCGGTCAGGATGCCGACGCGCGCGTCCGAACCATCGGCCTCGATGAGCAACACGACGATCTCGGTGCGCGGCACCCAACTAAGCGGCAGACCCTCGTCGAGCGCGATCGTGGCAACAGCATCCAGGGCGGCGACGTCGCGGAGGTTGACTGGCATCCAGCGGTCGAGGGCCGCGAGCAGCCCGCGGAGATCAATTGCCGGGAGCTTGAAGGTGATGTCCTCGGTGATGCGGGTGAAGAGTTCGGTCTGCTCACGGAGGGATTGGTTGAAGGCTTCGCTGGTGTGTGCCCACGAATCGAGGGCGGCACTCGCGGCGACCGCGCGGTTGAGCGCCGGAAAGTCGATGGACTCGGCGAGGGACTCCGCCCACTGCTTCTGAGCGGCCATCGCGTGAGCCGCGGCACCGGCATCGATGAGCGCCCTATGGGTCGTTGCGATGTTCTTGAAGTCGAGCGAGCGCGCGAAGTTTCTGGCGATCGCGTCCTGCGCCTCAGCGATTCTCTTGAAGGTACCCGCCTGCTCGATGGCGCGCTGAGCCGCATGGATTGCGGAGAAGTCGATGGATGCCAGGTACCGCTGGATGGAGGAAAAGGCATCAAGAGACGGCGCGGAGCCGCGGAAGGCCGAGCCGCGATCAGGCGATGCCTCCTCGCCCCGCGAGGTCTCCTGCTCGTTAGCCTCGTCCGGCTCGTCGGGGATCTCGGGATCGTCGGTCACGTCTCCAGTGTGCCAGGGCGGTGTGAGGCCTCCGGCCCATTCACGCCCCCCACCGCGGAACGCACCACCGACGAGACGGCAGCGTGAACGCGAGTGATTGGGAGACGAGTGCAGGGTACTCCTTCGAGGCGCTAATCCTTCCACCCCCGTGACAGCGGCAGGATCACACAGAACTGCCAAATCGGCACCGCCCCGCCCGTCGCCATGGCGAACCGATTTCAGCGCCAGATCGGCGGCTACATGCGCGTTCTTACAGCCTCCTTGGGCAGCGGTCCAGGATGCCGCTGACCAATCGGCGTTGTGACCGCACCATGGTAAGGAGAAGGTCTACGGTTCGATTCCGTAAGGGGGCTCCACGAAATAGCAGGTCAGGACGCGCATCTCAGGTAGCTGACAGAGCCTGGAAGATCATCTGACCGTCATCTGACCGTCGTTCTGAACGTCGATTGGCGGCACTCAGCGGCACGGACTGATTTGCCATGACAGGGCAATCAAGATCGTCGCGGCGAGCCGTTGAACACGTTGGCCGCTCGGGGGTCGGCATGGAGTAGGCGGGCGCATCCGTCCAGGCCGATCCCGAGGTGCCAGGGGCAACCCTGCCTGGCTGGTACCTGCGCGGACTTGTCGTTGACCAGGCCTGGAGGCGGCGGGGAATCAACGAGGCGCTCACCAAAGCCCGGATGGCATGGGTGTCTGAACGGTCCGGCCGGCGTCTACAGCTTCACCGCGCATGGCATCTTGCATCACAGGGACTCCACGAACGCCTGGGGCTCACGCCCTGACTTTTATCACTGGAGCGGGTTCGGCCCGGTAGTTGACGCTGTGACCTGCTGGTTTGTCGGCTGCGGGCGGGAGAATTGCGCACTAGCCGGGCTGGCGCTCGTAGTCTCGTGCGGTGGCGTACGTGCGCACTGTGAAGACCTCGTCGGGAGCGACGGCGGTCCAGATCGTGTGGTCGTTCCGGCGGGGTTCGCGGAAGATCGAGCACATCGGCTCGGCGCACGACGACGCCGAACTGGAGGCGCTGCAGGCCCCGACCCGGCAGCGGCTGGCCGCCGGGCAGCTGGAACTCGATCTCGGCATGGACGGGCCGGGGCCGTCCGGGCCGCTGGAGATCGCCTCCTCGCGGATGGGCCACCTGCTGGACGCGCTGTCCCGCGCCTATGACGCCCTCGGGTTCGGCCAGGCCACCGGGCATGACGAGGTGTTCAGGCAGCTCGTGCTGGCAAGGATCATCGAGCCGGTGAGCAAGCAGGACTCGCTGCGGGTCCTGGAGGAAGCGGGCGCTCCCGCGCCGTCATATCCCACGCTCAACCGGCGCCTGCCAATCTGGGCGGAAGAGGCGTGGCGGCAGGGTCTGTCGGAGGCCTGCGCAGCGCACGCCCGGCTCGGCCCGGCGTCGCTGGTGCTATATGACGTGTCCACGCTCTATTTCGAGGCGGACCAGGGCGACGGCTTCCGCGAGCCCGGGTTCTCCAAGGAACGCAGGCTGGAGCCGCAGATCACGATCGGCCTGCTGGCCGGGCAGGACGGCTTCCCGCTTATGGTCTCCGCATTCGAAGGGAACAAGGCCGAGACCAAGACGATGCTGCCGGTCATCGAGAAGTTCATGGCCGCTCACCAACTGCCCGACGTCACCGTGGTCGCGGACGCGGGGATGATCTCCGAGGCGAACCAGAAGGCGATCGAGGCCGCCGGGCTGTCGTTCATCCTGGGCATGAAGATCCCCGAGGTCCCCTACCAGGTCGCGCAGTGGCGCCGGGAGCACCCGGGCGAGGACACCCCCGACGGGCACATCTTCGTCCAGCCCTGGCCCGCGGGGCCGTCATCGAAGCGGCGCGACCAGATGATCTACTACCAGTTCCGCGCGGACCGGGCCCGGCGCACGCTGCGCGGCATCGACGAGCAGGTCGCCAAGGCGGCCAAAGCCGTCGCCGGGCTCGCCCCGGTCAAGCGCAACCGGTTCATCGCCCTCGACGGCGCGGCGAAGAGCATCAACCGGGAACTCGAGGCCAGGGCACGGGACCTGCCGGGCTGAAAGGCTACGTCACCAACCTGGCCACATGCCCCGACGGAACCCCAGTCACCGCGGACTTCGTGATCGGCAGCTACCACGAGCTCTGGAACATCGAGAAATCGTTCCGCATGTCAAAAGTCCGACCTGCGGGCCAGGCCGATCTACCACCGCAAGCGCGACTCGATCGAGGCCCACCTCACGGTCGTCTTCGCCGCCCTGGCCGTCACCCGGTTCATCGAGGGCCGCGCCGGCTGGTCCATCAGGAAGTTCGTCCGCACCGCCCGCCGTTACCGCACCATCCAGATCCGCGCCGGCCAGCACATCCTCACCGCCGAAGACCCACTGCCGCCCGACCTCCGCGACGCCCTCACCCTCATCAAGTAACCGAAGCGGAGTGCGCCCTAGCCTGATAAAAGTCAGGTCCACGAACGCCTGGGGTTCACGCACATGCCCGGAACCTGGACCTCTCCCGGCGGACAACCCGAAGACGCGCGAACCCCAGCAGCTCTACTACGCCGATCTAAGCCCGGACCACCCCTGACCCGCTGACGCGCATCTCGAAAGTGCCCCAGCCCGCGCCCGCCAAGGACTGCGGCACCACTCGACATTCCAGTTCAGGAACACCTTCATCGGCCGAGACACTGGCCAGACCGTACCAGCCGTAAAAAGCCGGGGCTAAGCGGACCGTGCCCGGCCGTCATGACCCCCAACTCGGGGGCCATGACCGCGCGGATCACGCCCGCGCAGCCGCCCTGACTGCGCATCATGTCTGTTCAAGGCCCACGACAGACCAAGCCGCAGGGTAGCCGGGCTCCTCACGTCGAGTTGCCGGCTCCATCACCGGATGATGTGGTCGATCTTCTGGGTGAGCCTGATGCCCTGTTGCCGCAGGTTGTCGTTCGGGCCGGGCGGCGTCTCGCGCAACGCGATGTACAGATCGTTGTGGTGCAGGATTAGTGCCGTTATCACCAGATCGCAGTACTCATCAACCACGGTGGCCAGCGACCGCCACAGGCCAATCGTGATCAGCAGGGAAATCAGTGGCATTACCAGCCGTGGCCATCCGCCAGGCAGGACAAAGGCCGCCGTTACGGTGGCCACAACGCCAAGCAATAGGTGTTGGGAGGCGAGCATGATGGACTGGCTCTTACTGACAAGCCTGCCGCGCGCGTTCTCCGGGAGACTTTCGATCAGCACGTCCCAAACGACCTCTATCCGGAAGCCGAACCGCCGGTTAACACGTTCTGTAAGTGCAGCGAGTCTGTTTCCCACCCGGGTCGGCCGCAGTCCTCCAGGGAATTGGGCGGTCGGGTACTTCACCGGGCGGATCTTTCTGAACGGCGCCTGGATGGCGCGCGGCAAGAAGGAGAGGACCGGCCAGTCGCCCCAGCCTCGCCCCTGGACAAGAGCCAGCACCGACGGCGCGAGGGCCTGGGCGAGGAAGGCGGTGCCGATGATGACCGCGGCGAGGGCGACGAGTGCGATGGCTGTTCTGTCGCTTGCGGCCACTGAGCACCAGGACGGCGCCGCCCGCCCGGCCGCGGAACGGCAGTCGATCGGCCAGTTGCCAGCACCGAGGGAAATGTCGCGGGTGAAGAGCACCAGGCCGCATATGAACAACCAGAGAACTAGGCTACCGCCGATCGCGGCTCCCTTCCATCGCTCAGCCAACGGGTTGACGAGGAGCTTGCCGATGCTCTCGATCATGAATCTGAGGCGGGGATGCGGCGGCGCACCAGCTTTTTGCCATGGCGGCGGCAATGGGTGATGGTGGAGGGCGCCCACTCAAGGCCGGGCTCATCGGTGGGACAGTCATCAACCGGGCAGATCCAGCGGTGTGTTGGCCCGTAATTCCGCCGCTGCACCGCCACGGTTTCCGGCGCCCGGGTTGCCATAGGCTCGGTCTTCTGGACGTCATCCCACATGACAGCGAGTGCGTCGTCCCCCTGGGCAAGATCAGAAATCCGGTCCTCGGCGGCACGGCCATCCAGTGACGGGTCGGAGAAGACCTCGGCCAGCCGTTGCAACGTCGCGGTGGAAAGCCGCGTTGGATCAGCCTTGACGAGTGCTGCCAAGGCCGTCACGTACTCGCTCTCAGCAAAGTGGTGCGCCTGTGCCATGGTTAGGCATACTGCCAGGGATGCGGCCCGCCGGAGCCAACCACGGCGGCAGCCGCCGTTCGCCGTTCTTCCATCCCGCGTTGCATGACCGTCGTGCGGCCCACCGTTCCGGCACGCTCCATGGTGCCCTCTGTCACTCTGAGTTATTGCCCGAATACGGTCCTGGGCCGCCTTGCGGACGTGGGATACGATCGGTCCTGCGCATGACATCAACGGTAACGAAAGGTTACGCAAGCGAAGCAGGAATAGACGCTGACGCAAACCTGAATCTTGGGGGGGTTCGTGCCGGTAAGTCCACACCGTGATGTCTTTGTTGATCTCCGATGGGCCGCGCCGGAGCGAAACGACCGCAGGATCGCCCTGACCGGGCGCAGCGGCCTCGGCGAATTCAAGGCCGTTACCAGCTTCCCAGGGCCTGGCGTGCTGCGGACGGCAGGCACGGCCAGGCCAGTGCGACGGAATGGCCCCGAGAACCGCAGGCTCACCAAGGCGCTGCTATGCCCGGAGATGCTGGAGGCGCTTGCCCGCGAAAAGCGCCGGTCCGGACAGCGTGTACGACTCCGCCTCGCGATCCCGGGCGACGAACGGCACGCAAGCCTGCGCGCGGTTCCATGGGAGCTGTGCGCCCTGGGCACCTGGACCGAATCCGGGTTCACCGGGATGCCGCTCCGCCCGCTGACGATGCACCCCGATGTGCAGGTCGTCCGGAGCGTCAGGACCACACGGACGTTCGCTGACGGCTCAGCTGCCCTTGTGGGCAGGATATTGCTCGCATCGGCTTACACGGTGAGCGGGTCCCTGGGCAGGCACCGGTTCCGGGCATTGGAACAGTTCGGTATGTCGGACACGGACCTGGCCGAAGGCACGCTGGACGGCACGGTACTCAGGCCGGAGCGGGTCACCCCTGGCCCGGGCCGGCAGAGCGTATCCGCCTACGACTTGCGGCAGGCCATCTCCGCTGGCCCGGTTGCCGGGTTCTACTTCGCCGGGCATGGGGCCGGCGGGCTGGTCGTATCGGCTGAGGGAGCCGACGGCGACAGCAGCCCCGAGCTGCTCACGGCTGAAAGCCTGGCTGGCCAGCTCGTTGCGGCAGGAACCCAGATCGCCATCCTGATGGCCTGCGACACAGCAGAGCCATCGCCGGAGCGTCCTGACCAGATCGCCGCGCACTGTGCCTTCGCCGAGGGGCTCGCCTCTGCCGGAGTCCCCTGGGTGGTGTCCGCGCACGGGGCGATAACCAACGGCGCGAGCCAGGCCTTTGCCCCTGCCTTTCTGGCCTGGCTGGCGTCGGGGGCGGCTGTTGACGAGGCAGCGCAGTGGGGCGCCGGCGCGATGGGGGACGGGGCAGGCCTGATCGTCGTGCATTGCGCCGCCGGGCTCAGCGAGCTGTCCGCTTCCCCGGTCACCACATCCGGCCCACCGGTCTTGGCACGTATCTCGAACGCGGCCGGGAGCCTGGGTCGGCTCGTCAACCCGGAGGTCCGGTGGGGCCTGAACCGGGGGCCCATCCGGGGGATCCTGAGCGTGGGCGAATACAAGCCAGACCTGGTGGCACGGCTGAACCGCGCCGAGGAGATCGTCAGGCAGGGGACCTTCGACTTCGATTCCGAGCGGCCCTACCGGCGGCGGGGATGGTTCCTCGTGGAGGCTTCCCGGCACCCGTTGACGAGCGCCGGGGAATCGGAGCTGGACCGTTTGATCGACCAGCCCTCATGGCGCCGTTACCTTGACGGCGCACCGGATCACGGTCACGTCGGCGTCGTCGTCGCCTGGGATCCGCAGTCCCCGGCCGACGTCATCGGCCACGTCACAGCGTTCTCGACCTTCCTGCCGGGGGCGGCAATCGTCGTACGCAGCAGCGGGCCTGCCGACGCAGACCATGCGCTCATGCTGCAGAGTGAGATGGCCAGGGTGGGGCCCGGTGCCATCGACTTCCTGGTCATCCCCGCGAGCGGAGCCGACGAACGGCTGGACAAGATCCTCTACAAGGGCGGCCGGGAGGCGCTGACCAAGGCTGCGACCACGGAGGAATACGCCGATGACCCGGACACCCCTGCCCTTGCCGCATTGCGGCACCTGCATCGTGTCGGCCAGGCCACGGCAGTGTCACTGCTGGAACGCGGGGTCTCTACCGAGGTGCGGGCCGTCTTCGCGTACCTGGCGCGCCGAGACAGCCGTAAGCGGACCGAGTTGACGTTCATGTGTGAGTCCGAGCCGCCCGTCGTCGAGGCGGCATGGCGGGCGGGCATCCGGCCGGAGTTTGTGCCCGCAAGGCTCCCGCCGGGCGCGGTGCGCATGCCCGGATGCTGGGCGTTGCTGGCCATCAGCCGCCTCACGCCCGGCCTCGTCCGCTGGCTCTACGAGCGTGGCCCAACGCTGGCCTCCGTCATTGGGCTCCTTCCAGAAACCGCAGCCGACCACGGGCACGAGGCATCGCTGGCCCAGGTCCGTGATGCGTACGGCTTGTACCCGGTGGGTGGGTAACCGGAGCAGACTTGGAGGTTCTTCCCTGAAATGCTCAGTGACTGGTACTTCTGCACTGCGCTTCAGTTGCCGCTCCAGCAGGCCGTCTCGCACCTGCAGATGCTGTCCGCGCTGCGCGAGGGGGTGGCAGATCCCGCGCTTGTCCCCGACGAGCTCCTTGCGGATGTCATCGAGGGAGTCGCCTATTCGGGGCAGTGGCGCATGCTGCACGCGCTCGCGCCTGCCCTGGCCGTGCAGCAGGTGCGTTCCGCTCCGCTAGTGACGCGAGCCGCCGAGGACTACTGCGCCAAGCTGCTGGATTCCTGCGTGGGCAATGACGCACGGACCAGCGCGGCTCTGCATGGGCTGTTCCAGAAGGCGTTCGCGGGCACGGCTGACGGGGGGCTGGCAGGAGAAGTGACCGGCGTGGCGGACCAGGTGCTGAGCCAGCCTCCCGCCATGCCACCTGCCGACACCCCGTACCTCGACCTGGTCGACTTCGCCGTGCCGATCATCCTGCTCAGCTTGCTTGACATGCTGAGCCGGCGCGACGCCGCCTCGGTCCGCGAATGCTCCGTCGGCACCGACCGTGCCGCTTGGTTCATCCGAGCACTCGAAGGCGGCTACGGCCGTCAGGCCCTGCTGCTGGCCGTGGCGATCGCGGCGCGCGCAGGCGACACGGATGCTCCTGCTGCGCTCACCCGGCCGGACGTGGGTGTTGTCGATATGGAGCCCGACATGCTGGCGTGCTATGCCCGCGCGTATTTCGCCCGGAACGGCGATCCGGTCGGCGAGCAAATGACAAAGTACGAAGTTGAGGCGGTCTCCGGCCGCTCCCTGCCTGAGCCGATCCCGCACCCGGCATTGGCGAACGCACGAGAAGCCGTCAGCCAGCGGCTTTGCGGCCAGGCCCGGATGTCGCGATCACTTGGCCCGGTCCTCTGGCACATGACCATGTGGGAACTTGCTGCCGAGCGCGACCCGGCGGATTGCGCGCTCCGGCTTCAGCGCTGGTGGGGCGTGCCGCCTGAGCCCGGAGAGCCTCCCTTCGACGGTCAGGAAAGGGTCCGTATCGTGCTCCCCTGGGGCGGGGACAGGGCGGTCCTGCGACGGCTGGGCGGCCTGCTCCAGTTGCGGGCAAACGAGCAGCGCGTGGTCGCAGCGCGGGCCAGGCGGCCGCAGGCCCGCCGCGGTCGCGGCGAGGCCACGGGAACACCGGCCGCCGCGGCGCCCGAGGCCCCCAAGCTGTGGCTGGACGAAGGCGGCGCGGGCAGCACCCTGCCGGAGATGGGCTCGGCCGTCTTCTCGCCATGGACATACCGCAAGTCTGACTTCGTGCTCCGGGGCAACATCGAGCCCAGCGACTACCTTGCCAAGACGCAGTTCCCCGGCTTCATGAACCCCGTCTGCATGATCAGGTTGCTGGCGGGCACGGCGCTGGCGGTGCGCGTGCTGCGCGCTCAGCCGGACAGGGGCCCATGCCGGGTCGAACTGCTGTCCCTGATGATGCACGGCAAGGACGTGCTCGGGGACTGCCGGTTCAGGCCGATCCGTGAAGCGGCGGAAGCCGGGACGGAGCCGGACCCGGAATCAGTGGTGCAGACCCTCGTGCCTCGTCCGTTGCATGGCCTGGCGCAGTATGTGGAACGGGTGGTTGACCAGGCAGGCAAGGGCTATTTCGACAAGATTGACCCTGCGACGCTGACGCGGTTCCTTCTGCCACGCGCGTTCGGACAGCAGGCTGCGGACGGCAAGACGTTGAGCCGGCAGGAACTGAAGCTGCACAAGCAGTCGGCGACCGTCATCGCCGTTGCCTGGGTCAAGGAGGCCTTGTCGGGCTATGGAGGCAGGCGGGATGAGCACGCCGGCACCCGGTGGTTCACCGAGGACCAGGCCGGCGAATCGGCTGCCCTGCAACTGTTGACCAGCACTGTCGAGAGTGATCAGGGCGACCAGCCCCGGCAGGCCGCCGCTGTGCTCCTGCAGCTCGCGCCGGACCGGTTCTACAAGGTGCAGCCGACCATGGCTGGCTGGGACTGGTGTGCGCGCAAGGAGGGCCTGCAAGGGAAATTCGACGAAAATGTCCGCAAGGGATACCCCAAACGGCTGGTCCTGAACGCCAACGGCATCCTGTGCGCGCCCCTGTATTCCGTCGAGCAGTGGCAGGTCGTAACTTCGCAGGTGGAGCAGTGGATAGCCAGTCAGGGCCCGCTCTCACCGCTCTACACTACGATGCTGGCGACCCGGCTGGAGGCGGTTCTCCGTGATCCCGCAGCGGATAGCGCCGAACCATACCGGCCATGGGTGCAGGCATTTCTCGACCGGGTCCGGGCCATGGTCACCGTCAAGGAGCTGCCGCGGGAGCTCCGCGCCCTGATGATTAACTGGGTTCCCGCGGACCAGCCGAGGTCGATACCGCCGCCTGTGGGGCGACGACAGGCAGGCCCGGCTCGCCGACGTGCTCGCCACGTCGATTGACGCGATCATCCAGTTCAGCGGGCGAACCCCGCGGTACCTGCTGCTCCTGATGGATAGGCTCCGGCAGACCAGTCTTCCAGATGGCATGGCCGATGGCCTCCGGCACCGGCTGGTGCGCGGCATTCTGCGATCACGCGACGCCTAGACGATCCCCGTCCGCCCGGACCAGCCGGGACCGGGCGGCTGAGCGAAGAACGGAACACGCGTCGCGTAACCAGCGCGCTCGTGCGCTTCCTGCTTGACCTGAGCGGCCGGCCGCTACCGCACCTAGGCCCGGGCCCCACTCTTGGGGATGCATTCCTGGCCCTGTGGGCCGACATGAACGCTGACCCGGCCATCACCGCCCTGCGGTTCCGCCGCCCGCTCGGCGAGCAGACGGGCGGCCGGCGAAGCCGACCACTTCCCTGTAGACGCGCGGTTGTGGAACCTGGCGACTGTATTGACCGCTACGGTGACGTCGAGGTCATCTACCCGCTGGCTTCTGACGTGACCAGGGCCATCGTCCCGGCACGCCCGGCGAGGCCGTCGAGTCGTTCTTCCACCCCGCCGGCCCGAAGGGGGGGTCAGCCAGGGGCCACCGGCTGGCGCTCGGGGTGGTCTGCGGCACCGACCGGGACCCCAGCGGCGACGATAGCGTCCTGGTGAACTGCGGGCTCGGCGAGCCGGTCCGGCTGACGGTGGCCGCCGGGACGGCGCCAGCCGTGGGTGAGATGCGCGCCGTCGCCCTGAACCGCTCGGACACGGCTGGGGCATGGGAGGCCCACGGCGTCTACCCGCTGGCCCCGGCGCCCCCGCGGCCCGGCGAGCGGCGGCGCGCGGTAGTCACGGCGATCCCAGAGTTCCCGTGGCTCCAGGTGACGGTGGCCGGATCGGACATATACCCAGTCCGGTGATGACGAGGTCGCGTCAGTGATCCGCATGGCCTGGGATCCCGACGTTACCCGGGTCGTGGAACATGCACGGGAAGCCGGCCAGGACGTCCGCGCCCGGCGTGGCGCAGAGCACGACCATCGCATACTTCGATGCGGAGGCCCGGGGATGGCTTCCCGTGGACCGGGGGCTTACCGAACTCCTCGGTGCCACCGCCGCGGGCAGCCCGTGGGAGATGATCTACGGGGGGCGGGTCCCCGATCGCACGCCCGGGAACGCTGGCGATTCACAACCACCCCCGGCCGCAACTACCTGCTGTCCACCGCCGACTGGGCCAATCCGGATGCTGTGGCAGAAATCCTCGCGCCCGACCCGGTGGGGTTGCGGCTACGGGTGACCATCGAACGAGGGGCGGCCCTGCTCGAGTTGGTGCCCGGCACCGACGGGCGGCTCGGGGATGACTGCAACAGGCGCTGGTCACAGGCCTTTACCGAAGAAGCCGACCTCACAGCCACGCCAGTGGCCAGGACATGGTCACCGTCGTTAATGTCACCGCCTGACGGGCTGCCCGGGCGCATTCCCGTAGACGGCCTGACGCAAGCCGACACGCTCTTCGAGGTGAGTGGCTGGAACGAGTACCAGCAGCGCCGGGGCCGGATCCTGGGCGATCCTCTCAGAGCTCATGAGATAGCGGGCTGGGACGACGAGGCAACCCGTACGCGGCTGCGCGAGTTGCGGAACATCCAGCCCGGTGATCAAGTCTGGCTGGACAAGATCCTCACCTTGAGACCCAGGGGGCTCTCGGTCGCACGCACCAGGGACGGAGTCGCCGTCAGGGTAGAGACGGAGTCGCTGTCCCTGCTCCCATTGCGGGAAGGGATGCGGTTCACCGTCGGGGCGGCCGGGCGGCGCGCCACGGTGTATCGCGTCAAGGATCTGACGGGAACGAGCCAGCGCGCGGTCCCGATGTCCACGGCGGACCTGGCCGAGCGCTGCGTGGCGTCCCGCGGCGGGGCGGCTCCAGCAACGCATGATCTTGCGGGCACCCTGCACGGGGCGATAGTGCGGCGGCTGCAGTCCCGGCAGGCGGGGCAGGAGCGGTCGTACTGGGGCGTCTGGCTGCAGATCGACACCCAGGTCCGGTACTGCGAGGTCCCGGATTCGGCATTCGACGTGCGGCCGATCTGGCCAGGACTCGGTGACCTGCTGACGGCGGACTCGGCGAAGGCGGCTGGGTCTTCCGGGCACAGTGCCGCGAGGTAAGGGTGCGGGCCAGCTACCGTATGGCACGCACCATCGAGGAGATCCCGGCAGGCCGCGGCGGGTGTCGGGCATGAGATCGACGGTTACCAGGTGATCCAGGACGCCAGTAAGCCGGTCCTCGCCCTCGTCCGGCCGCGGGCGGCCGGACGAGGGTCGCTCGAGCGGAATCGCTGCGCAAGGCAACGGGTCACCCCGCTTGGATCGCCTTACGCACGCGGGACCCTGCAGAAGGTGGCGGTCCAGTTCGCCAGCGGGGCGATTATCTCCGGGGAAACCACCCCGTACGATCCGCAGCAGCAGATCGCCAGCGTGCAGAGCGTGCTCCTGAGGATCGACTACAGCGACAGCGCTGGCACTGATGCCGAGGTGAGGCGTGAATTCCGGTGCGATGTCCAGCCGCGGCTGACGCATGAGGCCATCAGCCGGGCCGAGATTGAGGCGTTCGAGCAGCTCGAACGCAGTGGCCAGGACATCATCATCAGGGGGGCGCTCGTCGCCGGGGGGATCCGGACTGGAAAGGCGGCTACGGCTGCCCGAAGGGAATTACGGGCGGGTCGTGCCCCGGGTCGCCGACGACGATCCGTGGATAGCGCCAGATGAAGGCGACGATTATGACCAGTCCGCCCGTGCCGTCCTCATCCCGGACGGCTCGGATACCGGGCTTCCTGCCGGGCGGGCCCCGCCGCTATCACTCGCTGAATTCCAGCCAGTCCTGGGTCCCCGGCTGGCAAGAGTTCCGCGCGCCACGCGACGCCCGGGCGATTCCGGTATGTCGGTGAGGAACGGAGCGACAACGGCACGATCTTCCATTCCTTTGAGTGGGGCCACGGCCAGACCCTGCGTGTCCCCGACCGGCAGCTGGTCAGGCACGCTAGGGAAGGGGTCGCGCTCAGGCTCTTTCACGGCGACCGGATCACGGCGGTAACGATCCGCGGGGACGGCGGCAATCTCCTGATGGAGATCGAGCCAGCAGCCATCCGCCTTGGCCTGCCGGGCCGTGTCTACCTGGAAGCAGACGACGGGATGATTCACCTGGTACGCGTGGAGCTTGACCCGCGCTCAGGCACAGCCCGCGTGCGCAGCGTGCTCACCGGCCGCCGGGAATACGATCAGAGGCGGACGGTGCGGGCCAGCCACCAGAAGATCAGGGCACAACTGCACAAGGATTCAGCGGATCGCCTGTTGTCATCCGTTCCCGCCAGCACGCCAGGACCTGTCGTACGCGATATCCTCGCCCGGCTCGAACGAAAGCTCTTCGACGGTCCTGTGGACGGGCAGGGACGGCATGTGGGGTTCGTGCACATCACCACAGAGCCCGGGTCGGATGGTGAGTCCCTCCGTAAGGGGCACCGGCTCTTCCTGCTCTCCGGCCGCCTCCGGCAGACCAGGAACGGTAACGACGTTTTCGTGAACTTCGCCCCGCCGGGTGAAGCCGTGCCCGGTGAGCCTCCGTTGAAAGTGGAGGTGTACCGGAGGTTCTACTCCCATCGGGAGGATCTGCTGCCGCACATGTTCGCGGCGCAAGAGGATGGCCGGAACCTCGATTCTCAGGTGATGCTCGTAGAACTTCTTGACACCGGCAAAGATGAGCTGCCGCCGCGGGGCGCGACCAAGAGGTCGTCAGCACGGCCCTTGGCCCAGTTGGCCACGCTTCTGCAGACCCTCAGCGGGCAGAGCTGTCTAGCTACGGTAGCTGAGCAACAAGATAAGGATGGGCGCTGGCGGACAGTCCTGGAATTGGAGCCCGGGGCGCTTTTCGAGACCGGGGGCCTTCGCCTGCGCTCGAGCGCCGAGCCGGGGGCCGTCGTAAGGCTGACCCTGCGGGGCGCCCAGCGCGTTATCGATTCTGAACTGGCCGCCCCCTCGGACCTGAGCTACATCCCTGAGGGCAGCGCGGGCAGGGTTGCTGTCGTATTGCCAAAGAGCACCCTTATGCGGCAAGGTGCCCTATCGCTCCTGACAGCTGACCGCCGGGCCAAGGACTACACCGTCGCCGGCCTGCCCGGCGTGGAGGCGAGAGCGGATTCCGATTTCAGCAGGCACCTGATGGGCCAGCGCCATCCCAAGACAGCGGCTGTCGTGAGAACCGGGACGCAGGTGGAGATCTCCGCTGCTCCAGCGGAACTGGTCCCAGGCCGGCTCAGAGCTGACACGCGCGCCGATACCGCGAAGATCGCTGTGCTCTCGCCACCTGACACCAGGGCGACGCGCATCGGCTGGCCCCAGCTAAGCTTCGCAGACACCGACATCGAGCGAATCGCGGCCGCTTGCCGCCGCCGATCGTTCTTCTACGGCGACGCGCTCACAGGCCACTGGGAAGAGGGAGAAACGCCGCGCTTCATCCCCAAGCGCACCACCGGTCCTCAGGGCGCTGACGAGATCGTCCTCGCTTCAATACGCGGAGACATACCGACCCTCCGCCACACGGCGTCCGAGCTACGCCAGTTCGGATTCCCGGCAGCCCACCTGGTCGAGATACTCACGGCGGCAGCCAAACCCGGCGACCGTGAGTTCACGGTGGCGGGGGTGGCGTACAGCACTCATGGTGACAAAGAGCCGCGAGGGCTGTGGCTGGAGATACGGCCTGGCCATCTCGTGGAAGTGCTCGGCGCGATGATGGCCGATGCTGAGGGCCGGGCGTTGAGCCCGCTCATGTGGGAGCACTTCGCGCCCGGCGACCGGGTGACGCTTGGCATGGACACCTCTGATTTCCGGTCTTTGGCATCGATGCACCTGGAGCGATGGCGCCCAGGTCCTCGTGCGGGATTCGCTTTGCGAGAACCCACTGACCGCGTGCTGCTGCCAGTCGCGGCGGTATCGACGAGAGCCGGATCCCTTTCGCTGGGTGCCGGACGCTATTGTCGGCTCATTTATCCGGCAGGTGCCGCAGCGCGAACGTCTTTCCCGGTGGGAAGTGTGGCCTGGCTGACTGGTGATAATCAGCTTCAGCCCGGCGGCCTGCCGGAACCTGGTGACACCGTATTGCTAGGCTGCACCGACGGCCGCCTGCATGTGCACGGTGTACCCGGCGCGGCGATAGAGCTTTCTGGCACCGACTGGCCCGATGCGTGGATTCGGGACGCAGTATCAGGCAAAGAACGGCCTGCGTTTTTCGACCTACTGGGCCACGCTCTGCCGGTCACTGTGGAAGCTGTCTCGGCGCCGCTTCGCATCGTCGTGTCACGACGCCGGCAGCCCAGCAGCAGGATGCCGGGAAACTCTCTGCTGTGGGCTCGTTTCCTTGGACCGTTCGAGTCGGCCGGAGACCGGCGGATAGTGCTGGAGAGTGGCGGTGCAATTCTGGCCGTGCCAGTCAGTGTGCTCGTCCTCGGGCTGCCATCGCGAATCGAGGCAGGCTTTGGTGCCCGAGACTCGAGGGTCTGGTTGCATACCGATGGGGAAGGTCATGTGCACGGTGGCCGACCTGCGATCGGCACGCAAAATAGCGAGATATTGGCTGTCATAGAACGCGCACTCGGGTCGGACAGCCACGGTGGGAGCGGGTTCGTCTGCCGCGAGAAAGAGACCTCCTCGTTCCGATGGCTTCCCGCTGAGCGCACTGGGTGGTGCGAGGCCTCGGCGGCGGATCTGGAACCATACCTACGCGGTCGCGAAGTACGCGTCACCGTTGAGCCTGACGGTGGCGTTTCACTTATTGACACAATCACGATGCGGAAGTTCCTCGCAGATCTGTCGCTCGGCGATAGCCACCGAATTGAGTACCTGGGCACAGCCGCGGGTGCTACGCGCCGAGGGTTGGCCCGAATCCACCTCAGCGAGGTAATCGTCGAGATCGACAAACTCGACCGCTACCGCCCGGAGCCCGGTGCCGCCTTGCTCGCGGAGGTTGCGCAACGCAGGATCGGCCGTCGTCCTAAGGTGGTGATGGTCCCGCAGGGACGTCGTCGGGTCGTCCTGGATCTGCCTCCAAGCCTTACCCGGGCAATGCGCCGGCGTATCGGAGTGGAATTCCGTCTTCGACGGGCCCGCCAGTATTCCTGAGCTCAAGCGATTCGGCTGGTATCGCGAGATACTGGCCCGGCGCCTTGTCCCTTCCGGGGAGTCCGGCGCGCCAGGATGGATCGTGTGGGCTGCCAAGAACGCCTACGAGACGGGCACAATATCCCATACCGGCGAGGCGCGGCAGAGGGTGGCGGAGTGGTGGAGCGCTCACGAGAATGCCGAGGAGATTGATCTCGCGCCGGCGCTGGCTGTCTGCATGCTGTTGGACATGCTGGGAGTATTCGACGGCGATGCGCGCGCTGCGCAGGGGGCTGTCACATACCTGCACCAGGTCGGTCGCTTTGCGGAACGGTCCATGCACGTGGAAGCGCTCGCTACGCGCTGGCTGGGACAGCCTGACAGATGGGACCGGCCGGGAATATGGGAAAGGCTGCGCAGAGTCCTGCCAGCACCTGAGGAGGCCGTTGAGCCCAACGGTGACCTTCGAGAGCTCAACGATGACGGTCCCATCCACGACCTGGCCCGGAGCGTCCTTGAGCGCACTGATCCGCGTGAACCGCTCAGTGACCCGGTTCCTACCCAGTCACCAATCGCCCCCGTCGCCCGTAGCCTCTTGGCTGCGGTCGGCGCACTCCAGGGCGGCGAGCATTGGCTAAAGGATGCCCCAGTTCTTGCTCGCCTCGCCGGGCTGGGTCGCGGCTTGACGCCAGCCATCGACCAGTCGGCGGCCCAGAGCAGCCTGATGAACTGCCAGAGGGAACTACTTGCTGACCTATTCGTTCAAGTCACCCTATCGGGCCATCCTTATTCCCTGCTGCCGCCGGTGACCAAGGCAGAGATGGGCTTCGACAGCTCGCATCTGAAGTCATGGAGGACAATCCTCGCTGGATAAATTCGGGAAAGGAAGTGATGTGAGCCCTGATGATTCGCAGTGACCGGTCGCTGGCCCCGAATGGCTGGCGCGGCGTGTAGCGAATCTTGATTTAGGGCTGGGACAAGACCGTGGCCCGGCTGGCGGGCCGGGTGGCAGGGGTTCCATGGGCCCCGGGGTTTTTTCCTTGATCGCAGGGCGGTTTACTACTGGTCAGGGGAGTTCAGTGCGGAGGGCCGCGCTCTCTCAAGGCGGTAGCGCGGGTTCAAATCCGGTCGGGGCTACTCAGGAAGTAGCAGGTCACAGGCCCGATTCCCGTTCCAGGGAAGCCGGGCCTTGACGCTTCTATGGTTTGTCAAGCGTTGGTTGATGCTCCATGAGGCGGTAGAGGTTGCGGGCGAGGTAGCGCTTGATGCAGCGGCGGATCTCGCGGGTGGTTTTGCCTTCGGCGCTGCGGCGGGTGGCGTAGGCGATGGTGGGCTGGTGGTAGCGGAGCCGGCTGATCGCGATGGTGTGCAGGGCCCGGTTGGCGTTGCGGTCGCCGTAGGGGTTGATGCGGTGGCGGGTAATGCGGCCTGAGGATGCGGGGATCGGTGCGGTGGCGGTGAGGGCTGCGAAGGCGGCTTCGGTGCGGAACCGGCCGGGGTGAGACCAGGTGACCAGCAGCTGGGCGGCGCTGACCGGGCCGATGCCGGGCTCGGCGAGCAGGGCGGGCATCGCGGCGCGGACCAGGTTGCGGAGGTTTGTGAGGCTGGTTTTCAAGGCGGCGTCCAGGCCGGTGATCTGGCGGGCGAGTTGGCGCAAGGCCTCGCGCAGGTGCTGTTCGCTGACGGGCTGGCCGGGGCGGGGCTGCAGGGCCAGGGCGGCGCGGACCTGAGTGGCGGTGCGGTGGCCGCGGAACTGGGCGCGCAGGTCCTCGGGGGCGGTGAGGATGAGGGCCTTGAACGTGTTCACGGTGGCGGTGCGGGTCTTGGTGGCGTGCTCGCGGGTGGCGAGCAAGATCCGCAGCGCCTCGCGGGTGTCACCAGTACGCGGCTGGGCGGGATCGGGGATGGCCAGGGCCTGGCGGGCGGCCCGGATGGCATCGAGCTCGTCGGACTTGCCGCCGCGGCGGCGTGCCTTCTTTGGCCGGTCGGCCTCAATGACCAGGTACCCAGCGGTGGCCAGAGCGCGGGCCAGGCCTGCACCGTGTGATCCGCAGCCCTCGATGGCCCAGGCGATCCGCGGGCCTGGAGAATGCTTGCTGGCCCAGCCGGCCAGCTGGGCATAGCCAGCAGCATCGGCGCTGACCTGGATGGTGGCCAGGTGCGCGCCGAGCCTGTCCACCACGGCGGCAGTATGAGTGTCGGTGTGGGTATCAACCCCGATGACGGCGTCTACCAGGTCTGCGAGCATGGGCATGGGCCGTTCCTCCTCCAGGAGAGCGCTTCCGGGCAGGTCCCGGCACCGGCCTGGGGGCACACCCAGCGGCACATCTGTGATGAGTCACACGCCCCGCAGCAGCGGGCGTGGACAGGCTTCTGATCAGGCCAGCAAGGTGAGCAGGCCGGTGCCGGCGATCCCGGGCGACATGTCAAGACCAAGGCACGCCCACGGGCGGCCAGATCGTTTGAGGGTCAACCCAAGATCACCGGCACCGATCCTGGCACCAGCCCAGGTTCCGGGCCGACCAAAGCCTCACAGATCATTTGCCATCAGTTTGCCATCGAGTTCAGCCGGTACTGGGCGTAGATCTGCGCCACTCCGCGACCCGGACTGGTCGGTGATGTCAGGGCGATCAAGATCGTCGGGACAGGCCGTTGAACACTCCGACGGCGGCGTGGGTGCCGCCGCGGCTGAGGGGCTTCGCCGGTCCGCGGTCGCTGTGGGGCGCTGCTCTGGCGGCCGTCTTCCATCAGCCGGAGTGGAACGTCGCGATGTGCTCACCGCAGCGGGCCGGGTCGTAGCCTGGCAGGCTTGCGATCTGGTCGAGCAGCCACCGTGAGGTGAGAATCTCCAGCGGCTCGAACGAGTACACCCTGAACCTGGCTGACCCGCCTGTGCTGGGGCAGGGCGTGATGCTCCGCCGTGACTGGCACGTCCAGCTCGACTTCGCGCCGAAGGCTGGCCACCCGCCGAAGGCTGGCCACCCGGAGAGACTCTGGGTGAGGGTGGAGTCAGTGAACGGGGAGCACTGCACCAGTCGGCTAGGGCGTGTCCTGTCGATCATGTGAGCCAGATCAGGGCTGAGATGAGTACCAGGCTGGCGCGGTAGATGGCGGCGCGTTTGGCGTAGCGGGTAGCCAGGTCCCGCCACTGTTTGAGCCTGCCAAAGGCGCGTTCCACGACGTTGCGCTGCTTGTAGTCCTCCCGGCTGAAGGCGGGCGGCCGCCCGCCGCGCGATCCCCGGGCGGCGCGGCGGGCGATCTGGTCGCGCCGCTCAGGGATGTTGTGGGGGATCGCGCGGCGGCGCAGCGCGGCCCGGGTGCGGTCATGGGCGTACCCCTTATCAGCCAGCAGCAGGTCCGGGCGCTTGCGCGCCCTGCCGCCGCCCGGCCCGCGGATGGCGATGGCGTCCAGCACCGGCAGCAGGTAAGGGTTGTCGCCGGCCTGGCCACCGCTGAGCAGCACCGCCAGCGGCAGGCCCCGCCCATCCACGGCCAGGTGGATCTTGGTGCTCAGCCCGCCCCGGGACCGTCCCAGCGCCTCCCCGGCCGTTACCGCAACCCCGGCCGCCGCGGCCTTCCCGGATGCCGGCCAGGCCGCAGCGCCCCCTTTTTACGGGCGCCAGCCGAATGCTGATGCGCCCGCACCACCGAGGAATCCACGGCCACCACCCAGTCCACCGGCTGCCCGTCGTCACGGACCTGGGCATGAGCCAGGATCTTGTCCCACGTCCCATCCGCACTCCACCGGCGCAGCCGCTCATGGCAGGTCTTCCACGGCCCATACCGCTCCGGCAGGTCCCGCCACGGCGCCCCCGTGCGCAGCTTCCACAAGATCCCGTTGATCACCTGCCGGTGATCACGCCACCGCCCCCGCGCACCACCAGACGGCGGCAACAGCGGCTCGATCACCGCCCACGCCCTATCTGTTAACTCACCACGCCCGGCCACCGCGACATAGTGGACCAAAACCCACTACAAGATCGACAGGACACGCCCTAGAGCAAAGCGGCAGCGCCACTGGTCTGCCGCTGTCAGGCGACCTGCTGGCGTTCGAGAACAGGCACGTTGTCAACGTCCAGGTCATCCCGCAACCGGCGTCGCCTTAGGATCCGTGCGCCACGGTTGCACACCCGCGCTTGCGCCTTGGGTGCACAGCACCCGGGGAGGACAATGCCGCCATTCCCGAAGGACATGAGGCTTTGTCCTGCCGGGGGTGCTCCATGCCGCGGGCCGTCCATCGGCACGCGGGCACTTGCCGATCCACAGGTCAAAGCTCGTCACATTGGTGTCAGCCGTTTGGGGAGCTGACGACTAGCGATCGGGCCAGCTCACGATAAGTGCCAAGGCATACCCTGTGGTCAGCGTCCTTGTCAGCGTGACGTCGCTAGCTGCTGGCTGTCGGTGAGAGGCCCCTGTGCCTGCAGCCGGAGCAGGCGTTAGGTCGTGGGTATCTAAGCAGAAGGGGGCGATATAAGAAGGAGCGCCGATGACGACTGTGACGTACGTATCGAACGAAGGGGCTCCGCCGACCGGCTGTACTTACACAACGGCATGTGGGGACCGGCGACCCGCGTTCTGCACGCATTCAGCCGGGCTTGCCAGGATGGCAGGATCCCCAGCAGCAAGTGGAACATAGCGGAGATCAACGAGGTCACGACTGGAGCAGTCGTGCGCCAGGCACTGGACTCCATCGAGGACTGGGATTGGCAGCAGTCCCTGGACAGCACCGATCAGGAGCGAGTCGCGGCCTTCCGGGACCGGCTGGTCAACAGTGCGGAGTACGAAATTCATGCCCTAGAGGTCTAGTGCACGAGCCGAGTGCATGTGGCTCTGCGCCTGCCGACTTCTGGTTCATCACGTCGGTGGCTCGTCGGGTTCGCGTGCGTAGCCGAGGAACTCCTGGTACGGGTGCCGGTTAACATTCCAGTGCCGGGCTCCGGATGGCCGCTGCCGGGTGCTGACGTGTGTAAGCAGGAGATGGCTTTTGGCCCGGGAGATTCCCACGAAAAATGCAGCTCTGCTTCACTGTGGTTTCCAAAGAACATCTCGTGTTCGACTGCCGGGATGACGACCGCGTCGAATTCGAGTCCCTTGCTCTTGTGGATCGACATGATCCGCACGCCGCTCTCAGCGGCGAGCAGTTCCAGTGTTTCAGCGGGAGCGTTGCCGGAGGCGAGCATTTCCCCGATACGGCCAATGACGTCCCTGGTGATCTCTTGCTACCCGCCCGGGGGACTCGTACTCGGGAGCGAGCGCGGCAATTGCAGGGGCGCCGAAGAAGCTCAAAAACCCGTCAGCCAGCTCATTAAGCAGGACCCTGTCCGACAAGCGACTGATGTTGCCTTGGACAGGAGCGTGGGCATGCTGGAGGTGTGCGTCCCAGGAGACACGGATACGGAAATGCTGGTCTTCGTCTTGACCGTCGAAGAGCTTGCTGCGGTGGAGGCGCGCGTAGCTTGCGGGGTTCCGTATCCCGGCCAGCGTCTCCAGGTATGCGACCAGCAGTTTGGTCAAGGGTTGGACTGCGAGGTCCTGGAGTTCCTGGTCGTTGCGGGAAGGGATTCCCGCGTTCTCGAGGGTCTGGGACAACGCCGGGCTGTACAGCTCGGGCTGGTTGCGGAACAGGACGGCGATCTGGGACGCGGGAGTTTCCGACCATGATCAGCGACTGGATCCATGCGGTGATCTGCGCTGCTTCCTGCCATTCATCGGCCGCGCTCACGATCCGGATTTCGACCGCCATCGCCGGCCAGGGTTGCTTCCGGGACAGCGGCCGCAGGGTCCATGACGGCGACCATGCGGTTTTGCATCCGCCGCAGGCGCGGCTGGGACCGGAAGTTCTGGTAGAGGCTGAGACGGGCGGCGCGGAAGTCGTTCGCGAAGGTCTGGAGTGATCCCGTCCACTGCTCCGGCCCAGCCCATGATCCGCTGCTTGGTGTCACCGACGGCGGTAAGGATGGTTCCTGTGCCGTGGAAGGCCTGGCGGACGAGCCTGTACTGGTTGGCCGTGCAGTCCTGGAACTCGTCGAGGAACACGTGGCTGTAAGTGGCGCGCAGTCCTGCCAGGACTAGCGCGTTCTGCTCGAGGATCTCGGTTGCGAGCGGGACGAAATCCTGGAAGGTGATCTGCGTGCGGGGGATCCGGTCGCTGCCGATCGTGAACCCGGGGTCGAGCGCGCTGATGCCGGTACAGGACGGGCCGGAACCGCTCGATCAGCCGGAGGCCGAACGCGTGGAAGGTATGGCTGTCCAGGCGGCTGGCCAGGTCCGGGGGTACGCGCTCGCGGACCCGAGCAGCGAGGTTCGCTGCTGCGTCGGCCTTGAAGGAGATCGCCAGGATGCGCCGCGGGTAGGGGCAGGCGTTAGTGCGGAGGAGGAAATCGGCGCGTTGGGCGAGGAGCTCTGTCTTGCCTGCGCCCGGTCCAGCGGTAATGGCGACATTGCGGTACTGCTCGCGGCAGGCTGTCTCGGCGTTCGGCTCCAGGGTGATCCCCGCGGCAGGCACCCACTGCCCGGGCTTCATTCGGGCAGCTCCGCAAGACGGGATCTTCAGCCGCGCTGATCAGGCGGGACATGACTGGAGGGATCGCAGCGAGCAGTGCCTCGTTGGACAGGTTCGACAGCGCGGTGAGGTGCTGGACCGGTTTGCTGCCTTTACTGAACATCCGGTAATATTCGGCGAATAGTGCGCTCTGCTCCGGCGGTACTGCTCCGCTTCCAGCTTGCGGCCCTTCCCGAGAACTGCGGTGAGGGTATCCGTCATCGGGCGGAGCGACATTCTGTCTGTCGAGATGGTAGGCATCCGGGTAGGCGCTGAGCATAGAGAAGTCGAGATCCAGCGGCGCGGAGAAGTAGACGCCGCAGCTCTCGAGGAAATCCAGCACAGCCTTCCCGTCGCCGGATGAGTTAACCAGTTGCTCCAGGGTCGTCCCATGCGGGTATGCGCGTCCATGTGTGCTTGTTCCAGGCGCTTCTCGATAGCCCGGGCAGTGGGGTACTTCAAGAGTTGGTCGAGGGCGTAGTGGACGCGTCCCCATCCGCCGCCGAACCGGGCCGTGTCGAGGTCGAGGAGCGTGAGGTAGGGGATGCCGAGGCCGCCCAGGAGGCGCCAGAAATGATTGACGTGCCGGCCGCCGAGCGGGACGACGGAGATGCAGCTGAGGTCGGCTGACACGCCCGCCGCCTCGAGCATCCGCGGGAGGACGATCTGCTCGCTGTCGCCTTCGCCCAGCATGACCAGCCGCGCGAAGTACAGTTCCGGAAAGGCCTCGACCGCCTCGCGCACGAACTTGTAGGCCTCAGCCGACTCCGGCGGCAGCTTGATCGTCGTGACGACACTCCGTCGACTGGTGTCAAGCCGCAGGTGACGGATGGATGATCCAGGGACGCGCCGTACGACCGAGGGCGAGTGGGTTGCGACGATCACCTGCGCGTCAGGGTGCCGGGAGAACCTCGCGGAGGGACTCCAAGGACCCGGCCGAGTGTAGTGGGGCGAAAGGCTGTTCTCGGGTTCTTCCAGCGCGATGAGCGTGAAGGCGGCCGGGCGCAGCTTCGCCGGGTCGACGGTCGGGACCTTCCGCGCAAGAACTTGTGTCCCGAGGCCGTGCAGGGCCAGGACTATCGTCAGGTACAGAAGTGACTGCTGCCCGTCGCTGAGGCGGGTCCAGTCGACAGGGCCGCCTCCCGGCGCGGTATCGAAGGCGATGTTCATGTACCGAAGCAGGGCGTCGATGTCCGATCCGGTGAAGGTCACCGACGGAGTGGTGAAGTATGTCCCGGCATGCAGCCGGTTCCAGGTCGGGCGAGCTGCCGCCCCAGTGACGAGATTGCCGGATTGGCGGCGAGCGAGTTACTCAGCTCTTGCGACAGCTCCGAGGCGGTAGCGTGCTCCGCGCTCCAGTCAACGGCACGCAGCAGCCGCCCCATGAGCGTGCTGCTGGTATGGGCGACATGGTCTGCCGGGTCGCGCCGGGCGGGCAGGTAGTGCACCTGGATCTTGGCCTGCTCGTACCTGTCGAGCTTCGTCGTGATGAACGGCTCGTCCTCCTCGTCGGTTTCGTTAACGAAGACGAGGTCGGTGCCGATGTCTCCTGCTTCATCCTGCCTGGCGGTCAGTCGCACGCGCAGCCTGGGCACCTGGCCTGGACGGTCCATGCGCATATCCGGGAAGAACGACGGGACGCTGGCGCTAGGAGCGCCGCTGGCCAGCTCGGGGAACTCGAAGTCGGACTCGACCCAGAGCAGCGCGCTCCCCGGTGCCGCGTCAGCTCCGGGCGCGTGGGGGACGTGGAAATCGCTGCGTCTCACGCGCCGTATCTGCGGGTCGATGGCGAACATCCGGCCAAGGGCCGTCAAGACAGTCGTCTTGCCGGCCCCGTTGGGGCCAAGCAGGTACGTCATCGCCTCGAAGTCAACAACCGTCGGCTCCGGTCCGAAGCACTGGAAGTTCTTAAGGCGCATCCTGGTGAGGCGCACGATTCCCCCGTGACAAATGCTCCAGTGGGTCACGCGACGATTCGGCGGGCGAAGGACCGCGTTCCTCAAGGCGCATCGCCCGGGCCGCGACGGAAATGTTACCGCAGTAGGGCAGCCAAGCACCCAGGACTGGAGGACAAGGCCCAGTCCGCGTGCCGCTCACAGCGCCGCGGTGGATCAGGGTACTGAAAGGCACCCGGACATTCCGCAGAGGCGAAAGCGTAATGCCCAGCCGCCGGGCAAGATCGTTACCCCACGGAAGACAAGCCGAGCAGCGGCCCAGGGCCGAGGGAAGCAGCGCCGGCTTTGTTCAATATCGGTACAAATGCAGGTACTCCCGCTCGGCGAGGCCGAGAATTATCCCCGTGGACAACGACTGGGGGCATGCCGCACATGAGCCGCTCAATGAAGCGATCGCGCACCTCGTTATCGGTGTCGGCCAGGTCTGCGTCTCAGCGAGTGCGCTGGAGTGGGCGCTGACCTACCTGACGGGGGTGATATCGGTCTGGGAAGACGAGGAGTATGTCGGGGTGCTGCGGAAGCCTGGGCAGCCGCTCAAGGAGTACCAGAAACTGGTTCCTCGGCTGCAGGCGTTCGGCCTCGGCCCCGATCCGGGCCGGGCTCGCCGTGGAAGCGGAACGGCTCCTCGGTCAGCGCCACCGCGTCGTCCACTCGGTCATGCTGGCTGAGGCCCGGGCAGGCAGCACCGGCGTTTACGAGGCGTGGCATGCGAGGACTGAAACCACATGGCCCGTCGTCCCTGCAGATCTCCAGACCCTGGCAAGTGACCTCGCGATATGCGCTGCCGAGGCGACAGGCTTTGCTCAGGCCTGGCAGGAGGCGTGCCGAGCGCGACGGCTGGCCGGATTTGTCCGCATTGGACGGGTAAAGGAGCCAACCCAGAGTGGCGTGCTGATTTCTACTTAAACCTGTGGTGGTGCAAGATCCATTGCCGCTCCACGGTCGAGCGCGGTGTCATTCGCCGGTTTCTATGCGCCGACATGACATATGTTTCATGGGTGTCTTCAGGCACCGGGGAACGGACTGTCACGGCGGTACAGGTTGTCCTGGCCGCTACGCCTGCCGACGACGCGGGCGCCGAGACCGCGGACCGGTACGACTGGCAGGCTGCGATGGCAGCCGCAGACGGCCTTGCCCTCTACCATGACGCGCTCGGCGAAGGAAAGTTGCCAGCAGACGCCGATGCCCGGATCGTGTGCGAGCACCACGAGGACTGGGTGGTGATCCGGGGTGATGACGCCGAGCTGGTGTCGGGCAAGCACCGTGAGCCTGGTTACTCGGTCTTCACCACCGTCGTCCAGTTGGCCGGTGATGGCGGCCTCGCGCACATGTTCGGCCGCTGGCACACCCTGGGCGAACGGCCTTCTTGCCGGTTGGTGACCACGGCGGGCCTCGCACCGGGCCCGGCGCAGGGCCTGGAGAAAGCCGCCGCGCACCTGCGGGATCTGCGGCTGGCCGGGCAGGACCTCCTGCCCGGCGGCGACCATGAGCCCGCCATCCGCGGGTTCACGCGGGCTTTGCAGCAACATCCCGGCGAGCTGCCCACTTCCTGGCAGGCCACCACCGGGGGCAGCGCGCAAGCAGCGCGGGACCATGCCGGCCAGGTGTGTCGGTTCCTGGCGGGGCTGTGCATCGAACACGGCAAGCCCTCCCGCGCCCATGTTGGGCACGCGGCCCCCACCATGTACTGCGTACCAGTCCTGGACCGCCTGGGTCAGACTGATCCGGCTCTTGCGGTGGCGGTCTGGGAAGCTGTCCACGGGCTGTTCCGGGCGCGCATGCGGGCCTCCGGGCCGACCCCTCGGGGAGCGCTGCCCGCAGTCCTGGCCTACCAACCGGGCACGCTGCCGCCAGGCACCGCCGACGAGCGCGCGCTGGCCGCCCGGATGGTTACCCTGGCCGACATCGACGTTGCCGTGCGGGCCGCCCTGACCCACCCGCGCGGGTTCCTGCCGCTGCCGCCAACACCCCGGGTTACCCGCCTGGCGGTGAAGATGGCTGCCGGGTGTTGCACCGACAACAGCATCGAGAGGGCCGAGCAACTGCGGCTGGACTACCAGCGATACTGGCGGGCCCGGATCAGCGGCGACCCTGCCGCCCGCACTAGCCAGCAACGGCTACGCCGGGAACTGCTGCGCATCAGCGACCAGGCCACCGCGGAGCTCTCGCCTGGGCCCGGCGCCGCGTGGGGTGCCGACCTGTGGCGCGAGCTGCAAGCCTGCGTCGAGACGATGCCCGGCGGCTGGCCGGAGGACCTGGACCCTGGGCTGCGGTTGGGCGGTATCTGCGACCTGAGCAACCGGTGCCAGGTCTGGTTCAGCGACCGCTTCGACGTCGACGCGGCGATCGCCCAGCAGGGGGTGACACGATGACAACACCCCGCCAGGCGGCTGACCTGGCGCTGCTGCGTGACGACCTGGCCTACCATCAGGCCCGCGTGCTGGTGCTGGTCGACACCGTCGCTGGCACGCAGGGGCATGCGGGCAAGGTGGATGGCTTGACGAAACTGGCCAAGCTCGATTTCCTCCTGCGTTACCCGGCGCTGGCCCCGGCGGTGCTCGACGGCTTGGACCCCACTGACGCCCGTTTGCACCTGTCTGAAGAAGACAAGGCTGAGCCAGCTGAGGTCGAGGCCCCGATGACCCGGTACAAGTACGGCCCGTGGGACGACCGGTACTATCCGGTGATCGGCGCCCTGGTCGGCCGCGGGCTGCTCCGCTACACGAGGGGCCGCCGCGGCAGCGTTGCCCTAGCCCCCACCCCCGCAGGACGGGCGCTTGCCGGGCAGCTCGCCGCGGCTCACGACTGGTCCGACCTCAAAGACCGCAGCCTAGCGATCGCCGAGGCATCCGCCGGGCTGACAGGCAACGCCTTGAAGGACCTCATCTACCAGCGGCTGGTCACGTTTATGGACCGTCCTTACCGGGAGGTGATCCGGTGACAACCCGGTTCCGGATCGACGCCGTTGCCCTGGACACGACCGAGGGCGCCGTCCGCTTCGAGTTCCCCTCCGACCTGACCGTCCTGGCCGGCCCCACGGGAGTCGGCAAAACCACCCTGCTGGAGCTGGTCAAATACGGACTTGGCTGCGACGGGAAACTCGCCCCCGTGGCCCTCGACCACGTCAACGACGTCACGGTCGAGACCACCATCGGCTCCTCCCGGCTGCGCATTACCCGCAGCGTCGACCCGCGCAAGGGTGCCACAGTCAGGGTCATCGACCTGATCACCGGGGAACGGCTGCCTGACCACCACGTCGGCACTGGCCAGCCCAGCCTTAACACCTTGCTGCTGACAGCCCTGGACCTGCCCGACGACATGCGGGCGGCGGCCCGGACCGGGGGCAGCAGCAACACTGGCACCCGGATCTCGTTCGCCGATGTGTTCTCGTTCTTGTACATCCCGCAGTCCGACATCAACCGCGACATCGCCAGCAGCCAGGAGTCTTACCGCGAGCCGAAACGCAAGGCGGTGTTCGAGCTGCTGTTCGGTCTCACCAACCCCCGTCTCCTCAAGATGCGCTCGGACCTGAACGCGCTCAACGCGTCCATCGCCGTCGCTGAAACCGAGTACCAGACGGTGCTGGAATTCCTGCGCGACAGCAACACCACCAGCCGCATCGAGGCCGGACAGGCCATGGCCGCGGCGGCCTCCGGCCAAGCCGAGGCCGAGGCTGAGCACGCCATGCTGCGTGAGGGGATCGACCCGGTCACCGACCGGGACACCCTCGCTATGCGGGACCTGCTCACCGAAGCCGAGCGTGCCCTGGCCGATACCCGCGCCACGGCTACCGCCCTGGCCCGCCAGCAAGCCGACTACACCAGTGAGCGCCGCCGGGTCCAGACCGACCTGGACCGGTTCCACCGCATGCGCGATGCCGGCGAGCGACTGGCCAGCATCGAGTTCACCGTCTGCCCCCGCTGCCTGCAATCGCTCACCCACCGCCCGGTGCCCGGTGGCAGCTGCCGGGTGTGCCTCCAGCCAGATCCCGTCACTGTTGTCGGGTCCGGTGACAGCGACCTGTACGAGGCCCGCCAGCTCGCCGACCAGCTCGCCGAGATGGACGGCCTGATACACGCCTTGTCTGGGCAGTTCGCCGCCGCCGTTCAGGCCGTCACCGACCGCGAGCAGCTCGTCAAGGACCTGTCCGCGGACCTCGACGCGCGCACCGCCGCCCGCATCACCCCGCGGCTACAAGCCTTCAGCGACGCCGCGCAGCGCCTGGCCACCGCCCGCGCCCGGCAGCAGCAACTCGAACTGGTGTTGCGCCAGT
The DNA here is from genome assembly GCA_963758575.1 of uncultured Actinomycetes bacterium. Taxonomy (GTDB): domain Bacteria; phylum Actinomycetota; class Actinomycetes; order Streptosporangiales; family Streptosporangiaceae; genus RYN-230. Next base: position 450,316 of record CAVWWE010000046.1, on the reverse strand, counting down.
GGGACCGCGCCGACGACATCGGCGCAACAGCAGACCGGCTGCGCGCCGACCGGGAAAGCCTGCGCGCACAGCTGGCCAGCGCCGAGGCGAACCTGAACAACAGCCGGGAGGAGATCCTGGCCAGCCTCTCCGCCGAGTTCCAGGACACCGTCACCGCCCTGGGCATCCCCGGCGTCCAGACCGCGACCATCCACCCCACCAATTACCTGCCGCTGCTCAACGGCCGGCCATTCGCCACCTTCAGCCGCGGTGGCGGCATCATCACCGCCGCCCAGATCGCCTACTGGACCTCCCTGCTCGCCGTGGCGCTGCGCCTTGGCGACACCCGATACCCGGCGCTGATGATCATCGACAGCCCACGCCTGGCCCTGAACGCGGCGGAAGACCTGTCGGCCGCGCTGTACCGCCGACTGGTCACCCTGGCCGACGCCAGCCCAGGTCGGGTGCAGTTCATCATCGCCGACAACCAGCTTCCGGCCCACTACCGCCGCCAATACGCAGAGATCGACTTCACCTACGACGCGCCGACAGTCTCAACTGTGCGGCACCCAGGGCCGGCGAACGTCCAGCCAATTACGATGGATGAACGGGACCGGTGATACTCGGTGCGGTCGTGGCGCGGCCTGCGCGAAGTGTCAGACCGGCCGGTCACAATGGGCGGCGTGACCTCGTCAACCGCCGTAGCGCCGCCTCCATCGTTCTCGGCACCTGCTGTAGAGCAGATCTGTCGGATCCTCGGAGATGCCGTCACCGGCTCCCAGATACCGAACCTGATCTGGCCGCTCAAGGTGCCTGAGTCACCGCTCGAACAGCAAAACACCAAATGGAAGCGCCTCTTCAACGCTGTCGCCACGGCTCAAAACCGGCAACAAGACGGGCGCCCACTACTTCGGCTGATCTCGGAAGTAATGAGACCCGTGCGCTTCAGCACTCCGGCTGAGTTCGAGGAGTGCCGCAGACTACTCAACGAGCGCTTGCTCCTCTCAGGTTTCGAGGTAGCAGAAGACGGCAGTCTTCACCGTGCGCGAGCAGCGGCTACGCTCTCCGAAGCTCAGCGGCGCGCCGACGACATTCGCGCTGAACTGTCTCGCCGAAGTGTTCACCCGGACGTTCTTGCCTTCTGCCGCGCGGAACTCATGAAGCAGAACTACTTTCATGCTGTGCTGGAGGCGGCCAAGAGCCTTGCGGACAAGCTGCGTACTCTCACTGGCGTTAGCGGTGACGGCAGCCCCCTGGTGGACGCAACATGCTCGCTCTCGTCCGGCCCCCGCGTGGCGTTCAACGGCCTGGCCACCGATTGGGAACGATCCGAGCAAACTGGCATTGCAACTCTGCTCAAAGGCTTGTTCAGCACGTTCCGGAACCCAACAGCTCACGCACCGAAGGTGCTGTGGGCAGTGTCCAGGAAGGACGCTCTCGACATGCTCACGCTCGCATCAATGCTTCATCGCCGCCTCGACGATTCCACGGTGCGGCAGCACACCGTGTGAGAGACAACGCTCTGGCCGCCGCTTCGGATGGTCCTGCGGAGCAGCGCACCCTGGTGTGGCAGGGGCCCGCGATCAGCAACACGTCCCGAAAATCCGTGCGCCAGCCGCCCGGGAGTGCTAGACCCGGCTGACCATCGGTTAGTAACTCTGCGGTAACGACTGTGATCGTTCGAAGACCATTGACGACTCTACATGTCATTTGTGCAATATTTGGGTCCGCCATCTATCACGGCGAGCACGCATTTCGCCATGTGCTGCAGGAGCGGCGATGCTAGATGCCGGAGCAACCGGAGCGGTGAGACTGGGGGTCGCTGCCGATGTGCACCTGGACCAGGCGTTCATGTGGGCTGGGCCAGACGTTGGCCGTCGGCTGAGGCAGGCGATCCGCGATGCGTTGCGCAACGCGGTGAAGATTGTCGGCGAGGCGGGCGTTGATGCGTTCTGCATTGCCGGTGACCTGTTCGAGGACGATCGGTACGCTCCCGATACCCCGGAGTTCCTTCGGGGTTTGTTCGCGGATCTGGCGCCGATGCCTGTCTTGCTTACCCCCGGTAACCATGATCCGGCCGGACCGGCGAGCCCCTACGCGACGGTGGGGTGGACGCCCAACGTGCATGTATTCATGGAGCCGCAGTTGTCCGCATTCCGGCTCTCCGATGGGTTCACTGTCTGGGGCGCTGGCCATAACCGTCCGGCCTATACCCCGGGCTTCTTCGACAACGGGTTCCGCGCGACAGGCGGCGGGGTGCATGTTGCGCTTTTCCATGGCGCGGAGCGGGGGGCGCTGCGCTTCCAGGAGGAGGGGAAGATCGCGCACGCGCCGTTCGATGAGGAGCAGATCGCCGCCGCGGGGCTTGTACACGCGTTCGCTGGCCACTATCACCAGCCTCGCGATACGGCCCTACTCACCTACCCGGGCAACCTGGAGCATCTGACGTTCGGGGAGACCGGGGAGCGGGGCCTGGTGATCGCGGCGGTTGCCACCGACGGGTCTATCGCCAGCCAGCGGCATGTGCTGGCCCACGTCGGCATGTACGACACGCTGGTCAACGCCAGTGGCTGCGGCACAGTGGACGAGGTGCGGGCCCGGCTGGAAGCGTCCCTGGCTGAACTCCCGCAGGACGCGCCCATCCGGGTCGCCAGGGTGACGGTGACTGGGCAGGCGGCCAGCCCGTTGCACATCGCGCCGGAGGATCTGCTGGCTGTCCCTCATAGCCTGGACAGGCTCGTGATCCACCGCTTGGAGTTGCAGGCACCCGATGATCTGGATCAGATCGCCGGAGAGGCAACAGTGCGTGGCGCGTTCGTGCGCATGGCCCGGGAAGCTGCCAACCTCGATGCGGCCGACCGGGAACTGGTGTTGACGGCTGGACTGCGCGCTCTAGCTGGCCGCGGCGATTTGCGGGTGGTGTAGAGGGTGCAGATTGCGCGAGTGCAAGCCCTGGGCTTCGGGCCGTTCAACGGCGCGGTCCTGGAGTTCCCTGAGGGGATGACGCTGGTCTTCGGCCCGAACGAGGCCGGGCAAGTCCTCGTGGCACAGTGCGCTGTATGCCGGAGTATGCGGGATCCGCCGGGCCAGGGGAAGGCCGACTGCAGCGGACCAGGCGTTCGAACTACGGCATGCCCCTTGGGATGGTGGTCCGTGGAAGGTCCGGGCGGTGGTGGCGCTGGCCGATGGCAGGCGCGTTGAGCTCACACAGGACCTCGCAGCGCGCGATGGCACGGCGATCGACCTAGCGACCGGCCGGGATGTGACCAGCGAGATTCTCCGCGAGCAGGTTCCAGACGCCAGCCGCTGGCTCGGATTGGACCGGGAGGCCTTCCGGTCTGTGGCTTGTGTGCCGCAAACCGCGCTGCTTGTCATCCGCCAGCAGTCGGGACAGCTCGCCGAGCACTTGCAGCGCGCAGCTGCTACGGCTGGCACAGATGCGACGGCCGCCGAAGCTATCAGGCGCATCGAAGGCTTCCTGGTCGAGCAGGTGGGGACCGACCGCGCCTGGACAAGACCCCTTGCCAGAGCAAAGGCTGATCTGCGGACTGAGGAGAAGAGTCTGGCCGAGGCCCGGCAGACGCATGCTGATCTCACCGAGCTGCGGGAACAGCTGCACGAAGCCGATGAGGCAAGTCAGGCGGCTGAGCACGGGCTCAGTGTGGCTGCGGCCGCCTATGCTCGATATCGCGCCACTGCAGCACAAGAGAGGTCCAGCCGCGCGGCTGAACTGGCCACGAAGTATCCAGAGCCGCCACCTCAGCTTGCTAGCGACGATGCCATGGCACAGCGGGCCCGGGCGGCGGTCAACGTCTACCGGGGTCGCCCACCGGCCCCGGTACTGGAAGGGCCGAGCGCCGCGGAGATACAAGCCGAGCTTGCCGCACTGCCATTGCCGCCCACAGGCGATCTCGAGCCCGCACCAGCGGTAGACGCCGCACACAATGCGGTTCGCGAAGCACGGGCAACCGTACAGTCGCTTACCACCCTCCAGCCCCCCTTCTCGGCTGCTCCGCACCGGACTGTGGAGCAGACTCGTGAACTGCGTCAACTCGCAGACGCACTAGCCGAGCCGCTTCCAGGGGCGTCACCCACTCATGACGAGCAGGCACAGCAGCCTGACCTTGGCCGTCCAGCTATGAGCCGTTCGTTGCTTGGTGTGGGGACCGTTATCGCCGTCATCCTGCTTGTCACAGGGGCGGCTGTTGCCGTCGTGGCCCGCCAGCCAATCGGATGGGCAGCGATTGTGGCCGGGGCGGTCATTGGTGCCGTGCTGCTCGCTGCCGTGTTGCGTGGGCACACTCGCCAGATCGCAGCCCTCCACGACCTCCAGATGACTAATCCCGCCGGTGCTCTGCGACTGGCCGCTGAGCAGCGGCTGGCAAATGCGCGGGCCCGTGTCACCGCTCTAGGTTTGGCTCTGGATCCTGACGCCCTGCGTGGACTTGCCGACGCAGACGATCGGGCCCGAAATTCCGCTGACCAGTGGAATTATTGGCAGACCAGTCACCGCGAAGCCGAGGCCAACCTGCAGGTTGCGCTCGGTCAGCTTTCGAGGGAACTCAGCGGGCGCGGTGCACCCATTAGCCAGGATCCAGAGGCTGACTTCCGCCGTTACGTTGATGCCTGTGGCCGCCGACGCGAGCAGACAGCTGGCGTTTCCCGGCGTCCAGGTCTGGAATCTCAGCTGCGGGACAGGCACCAGGTTGAAGAGCAGGCTGCGGAGGCATACAACCGGCGATCCGCGGCAGAGCAGGAACTTCGCACTGTTGCAGGCGCCTGCCAGGTGCCTGACGCAAGTACAGGTGAACTCGACGACCTGGCCGATGTGATCGAAAAGTGGCTGGAGCAACGCGGGCAGGCGATCGGCGAGCATCAGCAGGCTGTGGAGGAGTACGCAATCCTGCAGCAGTTGCTCGATGGCGACACTCTCGGCGAGATAAGGGGAGAAGCCGCCCGGCTTGCCGATGCCGCTAAGGTCGCCGCCGACGGCTGGGACTCAGCTGAGATCGCTAGTGTTGAGCTGGGCTCAGACCCCGTGGCGCTGCTCAGGGAGTTGCAGTCTGAGGCGCGGAAGGCCGGTGAAACGGTCACCGAGCTGCAAACCAAGGTGGATGAGCGGCAAGGAAACATCCCTGGTGTCGCCGAAGCCGAAGAATCCGTGGCCCAGGCATCTGCCCGTGTGGAGCGGCTCGAACGGCTCAGCCGCATCCTCAGCACTGCCCGTTCTCTCCTCACCCAGGCCCAAGACAGTGTCCACCGCACCATCGCGCCGCAGCTAGCCGATGCGATCGGCCCGCACCTGGGCTCGGTTACTGCAGGTCGCTATACCGAGGCAGCGGTAGATCCTGATGACCTTCAGGTCCGAGTGCGGGCATCATCCGGGGACTGGCGAGTGGCCGAGCGCCTGTCCCACGGCACAGCTGAGCAGGTATACCTGCTGTTGCGCGCGGCTCTCGCCCAGTACCTAGCCACAACAGGCGAGCCGTGTCCATTGATCCTGGACGACCCGACAGCCTACGCGGACGACGGCCGCACGACCGCAACGCTGCAAGTGCTGCACCATCTCAGTACCGAGCGGCAAGTCATCGTCTTCAGCCACGACACCCAGGTACTGTCGTGGGCCCAAAATGCCCTGGACGGCCCACGGCACAAGATCATTGAACTTGACGGCATGCCCCCAGCCTGAACCAGATCAGCTCGCTGCCGGCAGATTTGAGTCGTTGGCAACCTAACCTCAGGTGGCATGACTTGGGCGGCAAGGCCCTCTGCAGTTGCGATCCGCACAGCGGCAGAGCGCCATCCGGCACTTCGCCGTACCAAACCTGGCCAGATCCTCGAGCCTTGACCCGCCATCCACTCTTGATGACCTTGCAGTCTGCACGCTTGGCTTTGTCAACCTGATGTGGGCCCACCGTTGTACTTCGATCTGGCCCGGGACTGTCCTACCAGCTGTGTAAGTGACGTGGCCTGACGGTGAGCCACCCAGGCGGTGGCTCGCGGAAGGACACGCGATGTCAGACACTGCGGAGATGGGCCGCAAACGTGAGGGCCCGCGGGGCCGCCGGCCGCTGGTTGATGACGAGCTGGCCGATCAGCTGCTGGGCCGCGCCCAGGCCGATGGCGCGGAGCTGCTGGGCCCTGATGGGCTGCTGTCCCAGGTGACCAAGGCGGTGCTGGAACGGGCGCTGGCTGAGGAGATGACCGGCCACCTGGGCTATGAGAAACACGATCCCGCTGGCCGCGGCAGCGGCAACAGCCGCAACGGGATGACGCCGAAGACCGTGCTCACTGATGCCGGGGCGGTGGACCTGGCGGTGCCCCGGGACCGGGCGGGCACCTTCGAGCCGCAGATTGTCCGCAAGGGGCAGACCCGGCTGGAGGGGTTCAACGAGCGGATCATCGCCTTGTATGCGCGCGGGATGACCACCCGCGACATCCGCGCCCACCTGCGTGAGATGTATGACGTGGACGTCTCGCCGGACCTGATATCCCGGGTCACCGACGCCGTCCTTGAGGAGCTGGCCGAATGGCAGTCCCGCCCGCTGGACCGCGTATACCCGGTGATCTTCATCGACGCGCTGATGGTGAAGATCCGCGATGGGGTGGTCACTAACCGGGCCGTGTATATGGCGATCGGCATCGACTGCGAGGGCGCCAAGCAGGTCCTGGGCCTGTGGATCGGGCCCACCACCGGTGAGTCGGCCAAGTTCTGGCTGGCCGTGCTGAGCGAGCTGAAGGGCCGCGGCGTCGCCGATACATGCATCGTGTGCTGCGACGGGCTGACCGGCCTGCCCGAGGCCATCACCGTGGTCTGGCCGCAGGCGGTCGTGCAGCTGTGCGTGGTGCATCTGATCCGCGCCTCGCTGCGCTACGCCTCCCGCAAGTACTGGGCGCCGCTGGCCAGAGATCTCCGGCTGGTCTACACGGCCGCCGATGAGGCCGCCGCGGCCGCCGCGCTGGAAGCCTTCGCCAGTCAGTGGGAGCAGCGCTACCCGGCGATCGTGCGGCTATGGCGGGCGCACTGGAGCGAGTTCACCCCGTTCCTGGTGTTCCCGCCCGAGGTGCGGCGGGTGATCTACACAACGAACCTGATCGAGTCGATCAACGCCCGGCTGCGCAAGGTCACCCGCACCCGCGGCCAGTTCCCCTCCGAGCAGGCCGCCCTCAAAGTCCTCTACCTGGCCGTGCGGAACCTGGAGGAATTCCGCGGCCGCAACGCCGGGATCCGCAGCTCCGGCTGGAAACAGGCGCTGCAGGCGTTCACCATCTACTTCGAGGGACGGATCCCCACCCCATGAAACCCGCCACGATCACTTACACAGACGATCAGACGCTCCCTCTGGCCCCACCTGAGAGGGGGGACTGTAATTTCAACGGTGTAACTCCCGAGACGGAGGAGACACCAGTGACAGACGTGACGATCAGCCATGCCGGGGACGGAGCGGAGCTCTCGGCGGCCGATGAGCAGCTGCTGCGCGAGCTTACCGAGCGGGCCCGCACCGGCGGGCTGAAGCTGACCGGCGAGGGCGGGCTGCTGGGCAAGCTGACCAAGATGGTGGTCGAGGGTGCCCTGGAAGGCGAACTGGATGACCACCTCGGCTACGGCAAGCACGACCCGGCGGGCCGCAATGGCAGCAATTCCCGCAATGGGCACCGGGCCAAGACCGTGCTCACCGAGGCCGGGCCGGTGGAGCTTTCGGTGCCGCGGGACCGGGATTCGAGTTTCGAGCCGAAAATCGTCGCCAAAAGGCAGCGGCGGCTGACCGGGGTGGAGGAGATGGTGATTTCCCTGTCGGCGAAAGGGCTGACCCACGGGGAGATCAGCGCGCACCTGGCCGAGGTCTACGGCGCCGAGGTGTCGAAGCAGACTATTACCACGATCACCGACCGGGTGATGGAGGGCATGGCGGAATGGCAGAGCCGGCCCCTTGACCCGGTTTATGCCGTCCTGTTCATCGATGCTATTAACGTGAAGATCCGCGAAGGCCAGGTCGCCAACCGGCCCATCTACCTCGCCCTGGGCGTCACCGTGGACGGCGAGCGTGACGTGCTGGGACTGTGGGCCGGGGAGCACGGCGACGGGGAAGGAGCCAAGTTCTGGCTGCGGATCTTGTCTGAAATCAAGAACCGCGGCGTGCGGGACGTGTGCATGCTGGTCTGCGACGGCCTGAAAGGCCTGCCCGATGCGGTAAGCGCGGTCTGGGAGAAGACGATCGTGCAAACCTGCATTGTTCATCTCCTGCGGAATTCCTTCAAGTACGCCTCGAAGAAAGACTGGGGCGTCATCGCGAAAGACCTCAAGCCCGTTTACACGGCAGCGTCCGAGGCGGAGGCGCTCGACCGGTTCGCCGAGTTCTCCGGCAAGTGGGAGAAACGCTACCCGGCTATTATACGGCTGTGGGAGAACGCGTGGGCGGAATTCGTGCCATTCCTGCAGTTCGACCGGGAAATCAGAACCGTCATCTGCACGACCAACGCCATCGAATCGATCAACGCCCGGCTGCGGCGCGCCGTGAACGCCCGCGGCCACTTCCCCACCGAGCAAGCCGCCCTCAAGTGCCTGTACATGGCGATCATGAGCCTGGACCCGACCGGCCAGGGCCGCAAGCGGTGGACCAACCGGTGGAAGGCAGCCCTCAACGCCTTCGACATCACCTTCGACGGCCGCCTCAGCGCGGGGAGGAAGTAACAACAGAGACAGAAGTTACACCGTTATCTTGACAGACCCTGAGAGGGGGGGTGCCGCCCGGTGTTGCACTCTGATTTGGCCCCGGCCCCGGCGTCAGAAGCTGTCAGCGTTCGGCTGGGCTTGACGGGATGCCGGCGTTGGCGTGGTCTGCCGCCCGGGTGAGTTCGCCGGTCACTTCGCCGAGGGCGCTGATGAGCGCCGGCAGGGTGTAGGGGCTGGCGGATTCGCGCAGGTAGTCCTCGGCTGGGGCGATGATCTGGGGCTGGGTGCCGTCGAGCCAGAGGTGGTCGAGGACGGCGTGGACGTCGAGCAGCATGAGCATGATGTCGCGGGCGTGCCCGGCGTCGAGGGTGATCTGGGCGAGCTGGTGGTCGCTGCCGGGCTGGCTGATCAGGGCCATGAAGACGCCTCCCGGGGGTGCTGGGTTCAGGTCTTGCCTGCCTGGTGGCGGGCTTTGGCGGTGCGCAGCCGGTAGGAGTCGGTGCCGGTCTGGATGATGTGGGCGTCGTAGGTGAGCCGGTCGACGATGGCCGCGCAGAGGCGGGGGTCGGTGAAGGTGGCCGTCCATTCATCCGGGGCTGGCACATGTTCGGGCTGGGGAATCTGGCCAGGTGCCTGGGATCTTGCCGTCCCGGCGCGTTTGCTGATCTTTGAGGCAAGGTCCCCGTATGTTAGGCATCACCTTAATCATTTAGGTGTGAGGAAGGTGTGCCGGTGGCGCCGAGGCTGCGGGTGCTGGAGGGCGGGGTGATCCCGGACGTTCCGTTCACGGCCGACCCATGGGAGTTCCAGGCTGCGTGCGTGGACGCGTTCGTGGCGTCGTGGCGGGCGAGGGGTTCAGCCCGGTCACGATCGACAACGACATTGGCCAGCTGGAGCGGACGCTGCGGGCGCTGGGCCGCCCGGCCTGGGAGGTGACGGCGGAAGACATCGACCGGGTGGTCGGCGATCTGGCGGTCGCTGGGCGCACCACCGCGACCCGGCGGGAGTATGTGCAGATCTTCAAGGGGTTCCACCGGTTCTTGCAGGCCCGCAAGGCCGCCCAGATCGAGGCTGTCTTCGGGGTGCGGCTGGTCTGCCCGGTCGATGAGTTCAACGCCTCCCGCCATGTGGGTGATGACTCCCCGGCCGGGCTGCCGCCCCCGGCTCCGGAGCGGGTCGGCGAGTTCTTCGAGTTCCTGAAGACCCGGATCGCCACTGCCCGCAAGTACGCGCCAGCTGCGAGGGATTACGCGCTGTTCCGCACCCTGTATCACGCGGGGCTGCGGTCGGAGGAAACGGCATTGCTGGGCCGGGCGGACGTGCATTTCAGCCGGGGCCCGTTCGGCAAGCTGCATGTGCGGTTCGGTAAAGGGGCTCACACTTCGGGGCCGCGGCCGCGGTGGGTACCGATGCTCGATGGCCTGGACCTGGTGCTGCGCTGGTTCCTGGACGACGTGCGCGGCAAGTTCCCGGCCTCGCCGGTGCTGTTCGCTGATGAGTCAGGCGGTGCGCTGCATCCGGGAACGATCCGTAACCGGCTGCGGTATCTGATGACGCTGGAAGGCCGCCCGGCCACGGACCGGTTCAGCCCGCATGCGCTGCGCCGGGCGTGCGCGACCCACAACTACGAGCGGGGCGTGGACCTGGTCGCGATCCAGCAGCTACTCGGGCACTGGACGGTCAGCTCGACCATGAGATACGTCCGGCCCTCGGCCACGTTCATCGAGGACGCTTACCGGCGGGCGGTAGCCACCACTCTCGGTGAGCTGACAGATAAGGAGCCATCGGCGTGAACATCCGGTGGAAGCTGCGGATGGCCGCCGCCCAGCGGGAAGTGTGGACCGGCACTCAGCTGCGCCGGCTGCTGTCCGAGCGGGCCGGGCTGGAGCTGTCAGCGGCGTCGGTGTCGGCGCTGTTCACCAAGGAACCCGCGCAGGTGAAGCTGTTCGACGCTGGCCGCGTTGTGCACCGCACTCGAATGCACTCCCAACGACCTATTCGAGGTTGATACCACCCAGGTGGCCCGGCCGGCCGCCCCGCGCCCGGTGACCGGCCAGCCGAAGACTGTCCCGGTCCGGGGCCGGTCGATGCCGCCCATGTGACCGGCACCAGCCTGATGGGGAAGAAACAGCGGGACTGCGCCGGCTGCGGTGCCCCAGTCGGCATCATCGGCCGCGAGCACTGCTGCCGGTGCTGGCGGAAGCTCCGCGAGGCAGCCACCAGGACAGCGTGCCCGGGGTGCGGTAAGCAGCGGGTCCTCCAGCCGGATACCGGCCGGTGCGTGCTGTGCTCGCGTGTCTGCACCCGGTGCGGGCACCCGGTCCGTCGTCAGGATGCCGTCTTGTGCCGGGACTGCCGGCGCAAGGCCCGGCAGGCAGCGGCCCAGCGGCCCTGCCCGCGGTGCGGCCGGCCGGGGTATCTGCGGGCAGGCACCGGCTGGTGCGGCCCGTGCTCGCGGCCCCGCCAGCAGAAAGACCCTCCCCGGGCCTGCGCGCAATGCGGGCAGGTCAAACGGCATGAGGGGCTGGGGTTGTGCTCGGCGTGCTGGCAGCGCCGGCCTGAACGGCCCTTCGTCCAGGCCGCTCACCTGGCCGCCCGGCTCGCCGACCTGCCGGAATGGCTGGACGGCTTCGTCGCGCACCTGGCCGCCGGGCACGGGCCGGCCCGCGCCTGCACGATGATCACCGAACTTGGCCGGCTGCTCGGCGGCGAGCACCCCGATCACTCCCAGCACCTGCTCGAACGTGCCCGCCAGCCGGGCCGCTCTATGGGCTCCCTGGCGCGGGCCCTGGAGGACTATTTCACCGCCGAGGGCCTGGCGCTGCCCACTGACCAGGCCGGACGGCTCGCGGCCGGCCGGCGCCAGCGCCGCGTCGACGCTGTCCCGGCCCCCCTGCGCCCGGCTGTGGCCAGGTTCTGCGAGCACATGCTCACCGCCCGGCAGCGGGCCCGCCGTGCCGGGACCAGGCCCCGCACCGATCACACCATCGAGACCGCCCTGTCCATCGTCCGCGACCTCGCCCGTTTCCTGGCAACCCACCGGGGCAAGCAGGACTGGGCGCTGACGGACGTCCACGACATTGAGGCGTTCCTCGTGACCGTGCCCAAATCTCGCAAGCGGCGGCTGACCGTCCTGCGGCAGTTCTTCCGCTTCGCCCGCACCCAGAAGATCATCCTGGCCGACCCCACCCCGGGCCTGGCCGCCACCGCGCCCCGCGGCTTCACCGGGCAGACCATCGCTCTTGACCATCAGCGGGCCCTGTTCCGCCACTGGACCACCGAGGCCGGCACACACCCGCATGAGGCGCTGCTGGGCGTCCTCGCCCTCCTGCACGGCGCCTCCAGCCATGAGGTCCGCCACCTGCAAGTCAGGCACATCGATGCCGGTGACCGGACGGCCCGGCTCGGCAAGCGTCCGCAGCCGGTGCCGCTGGACCCGGCCAGCTGGCAAGTCCTGCAACGCTGCCTGACCCACCGCGATCACCAGCGCACCGCCAACCCGCACGTCATCGTCACCAAAGGCACCAAGGCCGGGCGGGCACCCGCCTCCACCGCGTATATGAGCCACCTCCTGGACCCCTGCGGCGTCCCGCCCCGCATGCTGCGCTGCACCCGTCTGGCCAACCTGGTCAACGCCATGGACCCCAAGCTCGCCGCCGCCGCGTTCGGGATGAACCCCGAAGGCGTCATGATCTACCTCGCCGACCACGTCGATCGTCCCTGGCTGGCAGACGTCGCCGGCCCGCCACCGTGAGCCCTCGGGCACGGCAGCCGCAGGGCCCGGGTCCAGGAGCTGAAATACCGGGGCTTGAGCTCGTTGGCCGCCCGCCGGGTCAGAGTCCTCCGCTGACGCCAGCGCTCGATCGGATAATCCCTCAGGAAGGCCCCCGCTGGAGCCGCGCGGCGGGCTGGCCCAAGGTTCCCGGGCTTCCCACGCAGATCTACGGCCAGGCATCGCCAGCCTGGGCAATCAGTCACGAGCACAAACAACCTCACAAAAAGGGAGTGCTGCGGTGTTCACGGCCGAGGAACGAGACCATCTCCAGCAGCGGCTACTCGACCACGCCGAAGCCGACGGCGCTATCGTCGGTGCGGCTTTCACCGGCTCACACGCCACCGGGGAAAGCGACCGCTGGTCCGACACTGACCTGGTCCTGGCCGTCCGGGGCGAGCTCAGCCCAGTGCTCTGGCGGTGGACAACCTGGCTGTGCGACGAGCTGGACGCCCAGCACCACTGGGACCTGCCCGCCCCACCCACAGTCATCCGTGTATTCCTTTTGCCCGGCTGGCTCGAGATCGACCTGACGTTCGCGCCCGAGGAAGAGTTCGGCCCACGCGGCCCGCAATGGCAGACCATCTTCGGCCAGGAACAGCCGCTGGAGCCATTCCCGCCACCCGAGCAGAACACCCTGGCCGGGCTCACCTGGCACCACGCTCTGCATGCCCGCATATGCATCGAGCGCGGCCGCTTGTGGCAGGCCGAACACTGGATCAGCGCCATGCGCGACCACGCGATCACCCTGGCCTGCGTGCGGCTGGGCTATCCCGCCCACTACGCCAAAGGAGCACATCTGCTGCCCGGTGACCTGACCACAGCACTACAGACGACGCTGGTCCGCTCGATCACCGAGCCAGAACTCCGCCGAGCCCTGGCCGCCGCCATCCACGTCGTGACCGGCGAACTCCGGCAATCCGACCCTGCGCTCGTCAGCCGGCTGCACCCCATGCTCGCAGAACTGGCGAGCCCGGCTGACATCTAGCACGAGCGGACGAGCTTAAGCACACGCCTTACCGCATGGGCCAAACCTGTCAACATTCAGCCGCGACCTGACACAGGTTCGGCGGAACATGTGCGCTTTGCTGAACGGCAGGTTCGTGCCGATGGCGATGGAGGCTCGGTCTTCTCCTTCGGTGATGATCTGGAACAGCAGTTCGGCGCCGCGCCGGTCGAGTTCGAGGTAGCCGAGCTCGTCCAGGCAGAGCAGGTCTACCCGGCCCTAGCGGGCGATGGTGCGGGAGAGGGCCTTGTCGTCGGCGGCCTCGACCAGCTCGTTGACTAGGGCGGCGGCGGTGGTGTAGCGGACCCGGCAGCCCGCTTCGGCGGCGGCGGTGCCCAGCCCGATCAGGAGGTGGGACTTTGCCGGTGCCAGAGTCGCCGATCAGGCAGCAGGGCTGCCCGGCGGCCACCCAGGCGCCCTTGGCCAGGGTGTGGATGAGCGCGGCGGGCACGTTCGGGTTGGCGCTGTAGTCGAAGTCTTCGAGCCGTTTGGGGCGGGGGAAGGCGGCGTCGCGGACCAGGCGGGCTTTGCGGCGGGCTTCGCGGTCATCGCATTCGACCGATAGCAGCTCAACGAGGAACCCTTTGTAGCTGGCCTGCTGGCGGGTGGCGGCAGCGGCGATTTCACCGTGGCGGGCGCGGATGGTGGGCAGCCGCAGGATCCGGCAGGCCTGATCGATCGCCGCGTCGGCGGCGGCGTCGGTTAGCTCATCACGGGTGGCGGCCCGGGCCATCACGTACCTCCGCGGCCGGCAGGCGGGGCGGCGAGAAGCTGGTCGTAGGCGGCCACCGACGGTGCCGGGCGCTGGTCGGGCGGCAGTGCGGCCTGCCTGCGGGGCAGGGTGACCACCGCGGCCCGCGACCGGCGCGGCCGTGACAGCGCCCGCCACGCTGTCTCATCCTCGCAGCCGGGCGCTGTTGCGGGGTGTTTGCGGGCTTCGACGGCGACCACGTCCGCCGAGCAGCTGCCCGCCGCGAGCGCCGCCCGCATCCCGGCGATCACTTGTGAGGGTGGCATCCGCCGGTGCAGCAGCAGCACCTCGATCAGCGCCCGGGTGCCGGCCCCGTCGCCGTGCCGGGCCCGGGCGGCGGCCCAGAATGCGTCATGCACGGAGGTGAACACCCCGGCGGCGCGGGCTTGCGCCAAAGCGGCTGACCCGGCCAGCGCGCCGGGCTTGCGCGCCAGGATCTCCAGGTAGTGATCCAGTTCTAGGTGCTCGGCGCCAGGCTGGGCCAGCCGCGGGTGGGCCGCCACCAGTTTCGTGCCGTCGAAGACGCGCAGTTCGTTCGCTGACAGCACGGCCCGCACCCGGGAGCCGATCAGATACGCCGGGACCGAGTAGCGGCACTTGCCGATGCTGACCCTCGCATACCGGTCTGCCAGCGGCCACAGCGTGGTCGCGGTATCGAACGGCTCGCCCGGCAGCGGCCGCAAGAAGGCCTGCTCGGCGGCGAAGTCTTCGCCGACCGTGGCAGCGCGGTAAGCGATGCGGCGCCCGTCCTCCGCGGCGTCGGCCCCGGCCAGCATCGCATTCAGCTCCGCGAGCGAGGCCACCTTCGGGACCGGGACCAGCCACCGCCGGCGGAACCTGCCCAGGTCGCCTTCCACGCCGCCTTTCTCATGAGCGCCGGCAGGCCCTGGCTCACAGTAGAAGGCATCGAACCCATACCAGGACCGGAACGCCAGCCAGCGGGCCGTCTCGGTCCGGCTGCGCCCGCGCAGCACCTTGGCCACCGCCGCCGACAGGTTGTCATAGCGGATATGCCGCCACGGCACCCCGCCAGTGGCCTCGAACGCGGTCACATGCCCTTCCAGGAACGCCTCCTGCGCCTGGCTGGCATACACCCGGTGGCAGCCCTTGCCCGAGCACGACAGCCGGAAGCCAAACAGGTAGCAGCGGGCCAGGTGCCCGGCCAGTTCCACGGCCACCTCAGCGAAGTCCACCTCAGCCTCGGCGCCCGGCTCCTTGGCCTGCGGCACGAACCCGGCCACGCTGGCCGCCTCAGCCCGCGACTGCGCCGCGGTGATCTCCGCCCGCCGCCGGCGCACGTACTTGGCCACATACGAATACGACACCTGCGCGTCATGCTCATCACACAAACGCTCGAAGATCCGCTTAGCGGTATGCCGCTGCTTACGCGGTGCGGCCAGGTCCTCGCGCAGCATCTCGTCGATCCACCCGGTGACCGCCTCACGCACCGGCGCCGCCCGCACCGGGACCTTGCGATCCGGCGGCACCGGCGAGGCGATCGCCTGCCGCACCGTCCGCCGGTGCACGTCATACTTGCGGGCCAGCGACCGGACCGACATCTGATTGCGCTGCCAGTCGAAGCGGATCGCCGCGAACAGCTCCACTCTCTTCGACCCCATCCCGGCCCCACCAAAACGGGACGAACCCCAGATGTGATCAACAATCCGCCTGGCCAGGGCACTTGTCCCGCATCCAGCCCGGCGTGTCGCCCCCACCCCCCGGGCAGGTGGGGCCAAATCAGAGTGCTACGCCACCACCGCGACCCGTCCTGGGTGGAGCCAAATCAGAGGAGAACAGTGGGGCCATTTCAGAGTGCTACGGCCAGCACGCTCCGGTCGCTTCTGCCACCATCACTCGCGTCTGGCTATCGACTACACAACTCACCACCAGGATGATCGAAATCCGTTTCATGCGATCGCTGCCCGTCGGCAGCATCGGTCGGAGGAGTCCATCTTGCGGTGAAGGCGCCCGGCAGCCCTGCTGGCCCAATCCGGCGAGGTGGGCACCCGTAGACGAGCAGTAGGCCTCGGCTAGCAACAGCATGATGCGCTATTGCTTGTGCCTATTTGACATTTTCCAGGCAGTGCTTCGCGATGCGAAGCGCTGCGTATCTCGCGTCAGATGAAAGGCTGGAGGCGCTGCGCGAGCAAGATGTAGTTATCCATTGTTTATCTCTGGACCGGGCGCGGTCCAGAGATAAACAATGGAGGCACCGCCACACTCCGTCCTGGCCACGTAGGCCAGAACGGAGGGTGGCGAGGGACCGGGCGCGGTCCCAATTGAGAAGAGACGCCTGCGGCGAATCGGGGTGTTCAGGGTGAGTGGCGAGGTGGTGCGGCGCCGGTCGAGGCAGGCGGTGCCGCGGCCTAAAGTGGTGCAGTTCTCGCTGACCCAGGACGAGTTTGATGAGGTCAGCGGCGCGGCGGAACGGTGCGGGCTGGCGCGGGGAGCGTTCGCTGCCGAAGCGACGTTAGCGGCAGCTCGCGGGGTCCAGGCCCGGGCGGCCTCGCCGCTGCGGGAGGCGCTGAGCGAGCTGATGGCCGCGGCCGGGCTGGTGCGCCGGATTGGCACCAACTTGAATCAGGCCGTTGCCCGGCTGAATTCGACCGGACAGCGCGGCGAGGATCTCCTGCCCGCAGCGGAATTCTGTGTGCGGGTGATCCGACGTATGGACGAGGCGGCGGAACACGTGCGCCGGAACATTCCGTGATCCGGAACAGGTGATCCAGATGATAGGCAAAGTGATCCGGGGCGCCAATGTGCGGCGCCTGATTTACTACTTGTACGGGCCCGGGAAAGCCAACGAGCACACCGACCCGCGCCTGGTCGCCGGATTCGGGGATCCGGCCGAGCTGGAGCCGGACCGTCTCGGCGGGGCGCGCCGGGACTTCCGGCGGCTGACGGGCCTGCTGAACCAGCCGCTGGCCGCGCTGAAGGGGGACAACTACCCCAAACCGGTCTGGCACTGTGCGCTGCGGGCCGCGCCGGAAGACCGGGTGCTCTCGGATGCGGAGTGGGCCCGGGTCGCCGAGCACGTCATGCACGCGACCGGGCTGGCCCCGGACGGCGACGAACTGGGGGTGCGGTGGGTCGCGGTCCGGCACGCCCCGGATCACATCCACATTGTGGCCACGCTGGCCCGCCAGGACCGGCACCGGCCCGATCTGTGGAACAGCTACCGCAAGCTGCGCCGGGCCTGCCGGGACACCGAAGAATGGTTCGGGCTACGGCGCACCGCCGCCGCGGATTGCACCGCCGCGAAGCGGGCCACCCGCGCGGAATCGGAGCAGGCGATCCGGCGCGGCTGGGATGAACCGCCCCGGACGTGGCTGCGTCGGGAAGTGTGCACCGCGGCGGCCGGGGCCCGCACCGAGGACGAGTTCTTCGCCGGCCTGGGGCGGGCCGGGGTGCTGGTGCGCCGCCGCTACAGCACCCTCACCCCCGGCGAGGTGACCGGGTATGCGGTCGGCATGCCCGGGCACACGAGCAAGGACGGCCAGGTCTGGTTCGGCGGCGGGAAGCTCGCAGCGGACTTGACGTTGCCGAAGCTGCGGGCCCGGTGGGGTGATGCGGCGGTGCGTGACCCGCTGGCCGGGGCAGCCAACCTGCCTGCCCCGGTGATCCGCGGAGTGCTGCGGGCCTCGGTCGTGCAGGCGGCGGAGCAGTCGTTCGGTGAGGCGGAGTTCTTCGCCCGGTTGCGCGCCTCGGGCCTGCTGGTGCGGGAGCGGTTCAGCGAGATCAACCCGGGTGAGGTGACCGGGTACGCGGTGAGCCTGCGCGGGCACGCCGGAAGGAACGGAGCCCCGCGCTGGTATGGCGGCGGACGGTTGCACGACTCGCTGACGTTGCCTCGGCTGCGGAGCACTTGGACTGGGGGAGAGGGTACGCCGGTTGAGCGTTCCGGGACGTTCCGGATCACTGCCCCGGAACGCGCCGAGATCTACCGGCATGCGGCGCGGCAGGCCGCCGTCGCCGCGGATCACCTGCGCCGGTGCGCCGCCGGTGATCCGGGGCTCGGCGCGGACGCGGCGTGGGCAGCGGCGGATGCGCTGCACGCCGCGGCGCGGGCGACCCGCAGCCGGGTATTGCGCTGCGCAGCCGACGGTTATGACCGGGCAGCCCGGGCACCGCACCGGCAAGTGCCGCGGCGCAGCGGCGAGGGGGAGGGGTTGCGGACCGCGGCGCGGCTGCTCTCGATGACCGGGGGCGATGGCAGCAGTGAGGCCGGTCCGCTGGCCCGCGAACCTGCTCTCGCTCATCGATGCGGTGGCCGGCTTGCGGGCGGCTCAGGCGCACGCCGCTCAGGCGGCGGCTGCGCGGCAGACCGCGGAGCAACTGCATGCCGCGTTCATGCGGGCGAGGGAACCCGCTTCTCGCATGCGCGGGGCCGGTGCCCCAGTGACTGGGCCAGGTCGTCCGCCGAGCAGGGCTGATGCTGAGTTCCCCGTGCCGGTGACCGAACTAGCGGACGCGGCTGCTGAGCATCAAACGGTTGGCACGGGTTCCCGGCCGCGGGTGGCACAGCCACCGGCCCGGGCCAGGCTTGCCCGGTGAATCGTCCCCGACAGGGCGGCCAGCCATCGGCGGCTGAATGGTCTGGCGGGCGGGATGGACCCGGAACTGGCGTTGGGCTGGAAAGGCAGTTGCGATCACGGACGCGGAGGGAAAGCCTGGAGACAGGCGGTGCTGGGAGGTGGAGGTCGTGCAGCTGTTAGCCGACAGCGGCGTGCTGTGGATCCTGCTGTTCATCGCGATACCGGTGCTGTACATGCTGCCGACCATCGTCGGCGCGATCCGCCGGGTGGATGGGCTCACGCTGGTATGCCTGGTCAACCTGATCGGCGCGCCCACCGGCGTCGGATGGCTCGCCGCGATGATCCTGGCCTTCGGGCCGCGGAAGGTTCCCCCGCGGCCGCCTGTGTACTGGCCGCCCAGCGCCTCCTACTGATCCGGCAGCCACCGGGGCGGACCTGTTCAGAACGTCGTCCACTGGCGGGTGTCGCCCGTACGTAGGGTGGTCAGCCTGACCTGGAGTTGGTCGCGGGCGGCGGGGTCGCGGTGGGCGTCGCGGAGCAGCGCGCTGGTGGTGGACAGGGCGCGGATCCGGAGCAGCACCGGGTAGCCGGTCCAGGTCCGGATGTCGTGGCCGTAGGCGGCGATGAAAGCGTCGCGTTCGTGCTCGGACAGACCGAACCGGGGCGCCTGCAGGGTGGGGATGAGGTCGATCTCGCGGGGGCCGGTGCTGACGTTGTCCCAGTCGGCCAAGGCGACCCGGTCACCGTCGCGGAGCAGGTTTCCCCACCAGGCGTCGCCGTGGATCATTCCCCGTGGTAGCTCGAAGTCGAGCTGGTCGTATTGGTGCAGGAGCCGTTCGCAGGTAGCGGTCAGCCAGGCTCGTTCCTCGTCGCTGATGGCCTGGCTGGCCTCGATCGATCGGCGGACCGATATGAGCGGACGGTAGGCGGGCAGTGGAAATGGTGGCGGGCCGAGACCATGCAGTTGGCGCAGCAGGTACCCCAGGTCGGCGGGGCGCGGTGCGGGGCCGCGCTGGGGCAGGTAGCGCCAGAACGTGACCGCGCAGCCGTGGCTGAGCACCGGCTGCTCAACAGGCAGCGGCTCGACGGCGGGGAACCCGGATGCGCCGAGCCACCGGGTGACTCGCACCGAGGTCTCCAGGCGGGTGATGGACTCTGGCGACGTCACCATGGCGATGCGGGCGACGGCATCGGCGGCCGGGAGGTGATACACGGCGGTGGAGAACAAGCGCATCAGCTGCGCGTCCCGGTCGTCCAGGTTCGTGCGCCTGGCCGCGTCCGCCAGAGCTTGCGGTGCTACCTCGGGAAGATCGGCTGCGGGCACAAGCAGATCATGCCCATGCCTCACCGGCTGAGCGGAAGGGGCGAGGTGATGTTCACCGCGCTGAACGCCGTCAACTGGCGGCTCATGTCGGCTGCGGCCCGGGAGTTGCGGAAGGCGGGGCCGCGCAGCAGTTCACGGCATGCGTCGATGTGCTCGTTCAGGCTGCTGATCCGCCGGCCGGGATCCAGCCGCAGCAGGCTGGTGATGGCTTCGGCAGCGGCGTCGGCGTCGCCGCGCATGAGCCGGGCGGTTGCCAGCTGGACGTGGGCGAGGGCGTCGCAGCCGTAGGACCGCGCTTGACCGGGTGCGGCTTCATAGAGGCTGATCGCGGCGACCGCGGCGGTCTCGGCGTCGGCGGGGTACCCGACACGGTTGAGCACGAGGGCCTCGTAGTAGCGCAGCTTCGCGGCGCCGAACGTGAACTCGCCGGCGATGCCGTCGTGCAACTGGTCCGACTCCGTGCTGGTGCTGGCGTCGGTGGCGGCCGTGAGAGCGGCGCGGGCCTCGCGGAAGTCGTGGTGGTCGGCCAGGGCGCGGGCCTGGATCGCGTGCAGCCGGGCGGCGCCCGCGCCACTGCTGAGGTGGGTCAGGCCGTCTTCGGCGTAGTGGGCAGCGTCGGCATAGCGGTGGTCCCAGATCGCGGCCAGTGCCTGGGTTCCGCGTGCCCAGCCGATGAGCGGGTGGTGGTCAATGATCGTTCCGTACGTCCAGGCCGCTCGGGCCAGGTCCTCGGCTGTGTCCTCGCGACCCAGGTCCAGGCTCGCGTTGGCCATCAGGCCGCACAGCACGCCGGCCAGGAAGTTGAGGTCTCGCGCCTGCGCCGGGTAGAGCCTCTGATCCAGCGCCTCGTGGACCCGGCCGAGAGCCTCGTGCATCGCTTCGAACAGGGGGAGCGGTGAGCCGGCGACGTAGGTGCGGCTCAGCCGGACGACTTCGGCGGTGAGCTGCTCCAGAGTTCCGGGGCCGATCCCAGTGACCGCCGCGTGGGCGGCGTGGTCGCAGGCCTGGGCGGCAGCCGCGGTCAGCAGGTCTGACTCGGTGACGCCGGGAGCCGCTGACAGCGGGGTGAGAATCAGATCCTGCTGTAGCCGGACCGGTGGGCTGATCACGACCGGCGCGGTGGCCTGGGCTGGGTCGTTTTCGGGCTGCTGGACTTCTCTCGCGCGGGCGAGGCGAGCGGCCCTATCAATCTTGGCGTACTCGGCGATGAGGCTGCCACCGGCGCTGACCGCCTTGTCAACTTTGACCCAGAAATCACTGGAGACCCCCGGGCGGCCGGTCTCGGCGTTGCCGATCGCGCTGCGGCTGAAACCGGCCTCGTCAGCCAGTTCCTGCTGGCTCAGGCCTGCGGCGCGGCGGCAGGCGGCTAAGTGCGCGCCGAGGACGCGGCGCGCGTTGGCGATGGCTTCCGGTTCACTCACCGGCGTCTCCATCCGGGAAGTCGTTCGTCCAGTAACGCCATTGTCGCAGATTGTGGCGGTGGCTCGTGCGTGACAACGAACGCGTCACGAAGCGGGATCCTGGGCCGCGGTCGGAGTCCTCGTCGAGCCGGTTGCCTCCCGGCCAGGTCAGCGTGCGCCGTTGTGCCGTGTCCCGCAACCGGCCTCTCGCTTCGCTCGCCCCGGCCGGGCAGAGATCTTTTCCCTGATCGCGGGCCCGGGATCCGGGCTGGGTGAGCGCTGGCCGTCGCCTGGGGCGGATGGTGCCGGCTTTGCCGGCGCTGTCTTGCCATGGCCCGCGGGGAAAACATCTTGCCCGCCCGGGCCGGCCGGTAGGTGCGGGCCCCGGCCCTGAACGGCGCCTTGCTGCCCGGACCGCCGGGAGGCACCCGCCACCCGGACGAGCTCATCGTCTGCGGAAGGACAGCCCTATGACCATCCCTACGTCTCCGGCACCCCTGGTACCAGGTGCCCGGAACGCCACCCTGGAGGACCTCGCCGCGCTGCTGCGCGACCAGCAGGCACGGAAGGTCGACATCGTCGCCCCCGCCGCCGCGATCCGCGCCGACGGCGCGCGGCTGGTGGTGCGCGAGACCGAACCGGTCCTTGGCCCGGACGGCGTGACCATGACCGCCGGCGCCTACGCCCCGACCGATGTGTGTGATCAGGGGATCGCGGACAAGCTCGGCATCCCCGCCGCCTACCTGCGGAAGCTGCGCGAGCACAAGCCCGGCCTGTACGACGCGAACGTCAACGGGTGGCTGGCGGGTGATGACCGGAAGTTCCTGATCCGCTGCCTGCGCGGCGACGAGCGGCGGCGGGGCCGCCCGGGCGTTCCTGTCCGACGGGTACAAGATCATCGACAACCTCGACGTGCTGCTCGCCGCGCTCGACGGCGTCCGCGGCTCCGGGTTCCCGGTGCGCATCGACGGGTGCGACCTGACCGAGCGGCGGATGTACGTCCGGGTCGTCTGCGAGGAAGTCCGCGGTGCTGGCGCCGCTGCTGCTGGCCGGGCTACCGCAGCCCGTTCACCGGCGCGGCCGGGGCGGACAACCCGGTCGTGTTCTCCGGGTTCGTGATCACCAACAGCGAGACCGGGTGCGGGGCGTTCACGCTCACCCCGCGGCTGGTCGTGCAGGTGTGCGACAACGGGATGACCATCACCCGCGACGCGATGCGGGCCGTGCACCTGGGCGAGCGGCACGAGGAAGGCCGTGGTCACCTGGTCGGGCAACACGCTGGACAAGACCCTCGCGCTGATCACGGCGAAGACCACCGACGCGGTCGACCACGTTCCTGGACCCGGGCTATGTGCGAGCGGGCGGTGCGGGAGATGGAGCGCGACGCCGGGCACCCGGTCGCCGACCCGCAGGAGACCATCCAGGCGGTGTCGGCGCGGCTGCGGTTCACCGACGCCCAGCAGCACGACATCCTGAGCCACTTCATCCGCGGCGGCGACCTCACCGCCGGCGGCGTCATGCACGCGGTCACCAGCGCTCGCCCAGACCCTGGACGACGCCGACGCCGCCCACGAGATGGAGTCGCCTGGCGCTGCGGGCCCTCGAGGCGGCCGCCTCCGCCTGAGCACCCCGCCCGGCAGCTCCCCGCCACGACCGGCGGCGGGGAGCTGCTCTCTTCACGCCCACTGGAGGTTCCGTCATGCCCGATGGCACCGTGACACCGCTGCGTCCCCGTACGCGGCGGCCGCTCTACACCGACACTGCGGCGCTGAATGACATCCACACGCTGCTGACCGCCACCGAACCCGGCCAGGCCACGCTCGAGGACATCGCGCTAGATCCTGGCCCGGACCGGCCGGCCGATGACCCGCGGCCCGCGACATCGAGGTCACCACCACCGAGACCGCCCTGGGCTGGCCCGTCGCCTGCGTCAGACGCCGGTGACACCAACGT
Source organism: uncultured Actinomycetes bacterium (assembly GCA_963758575.1). Lineage (GTDB taxonomy): Bacteria > Actinomycetota > Actinomycetes > Streptosporangiales > Streptosporangiaceae > RYN-230. The sequence continues at coordinate 426,922 of CAVWWE010000046.1, read as the reverse complement.
CTACGTCCGGCAGGCCCCCAGCCGGCGCGGGCCTGCTGATCGAGATCTGCACCGAGACCGACGCCGAGGCAGCGCGCTCACCGTCACCCTCGACGGCGCCCTCCTGCGCCCCGCCGGCCCGGCCGACGGCGAGCCCGCCTGACCCGGTCACCTGACCCGCGGCGCGATCGCCGTTCCCTCCACACCTCATCGTTAGGAGCATCTCCATGTCTGACCTGCCCCGAACTCACCCCGGACCCCACCGCTGAGGGATCCTGCCGCACGCACCAGCCGGACGCCGGGCCGCCGCCCGGCCGGACGGACGTCCCGGCCCGGCTGCATGATCCCGGTCAGCGAGCTGACCGCCCACCCGGGCAACGTCCGCGAAGACCTGGAGCTCACGCCGGAGTTCTGCGCCTCGATCGCCAGCGCGGGCGTCCGGGTCCCGCTGCTGGTCACCCCGGCCAGCGACGGCGGGTACCGGGTCATCGAAGGGCACCGCCGCCTGGCCGCCGCGGTGAAAGCCGGGCTGGAGGCGGTGCCGTGTGACCTCGACCCAGACCGCGCCGCCGATGAGGCCGGCCAGTACCTGGACATGCTGCTGGCCAACAGCGAGCGCCTACCGGAAGAACTTCACCCCGGCGGAGGAAGCCGCCGCCCTGTTCGCCGCGCACGAGGCCGGGGCGTCCAGGACCCGGATGCGGAAGGCCACCGGGCGGAAGGCCGAGGAGATCAAGACCGCGCTGAAGGCGGCGCAGATCTCCCCGGAGACCCGGTCCGCTGCCGGGGATCTCACCCGCCAGCTCGACCTTGAGGATCTGGCCCTGCTGGCCGAGTTCGACGGGGATGACGGCGCCGTGTCGCGGATCCTGGACGCCCTGCAGCGCGGGTACAACGTCGAATACGAGGCTGAGCGGATCCGCCAGGAGCGCGCCGAGGCCGCCGAGCACCAGCGACTGCTCGACGAACTGCAGGCCGCCGGGTCCAGATCACCACCGACCTGCCCGGCCGGGGCGGTGCGGCTGTCCCAGCTGCTGCACGACGGCGAAGACCTTACCCCCGAGGCCCACGCCACCTGCCCGGGCCGGGGCGCGTACTTCCACCTCCTGGGACCTGCGACGCCCCGTCGTACTACTGCGCCAGCCCCGAAGAGCACGGCCACACGCCAGCGCATCAGCCTGTCGCCCACACCCGCCCGCCCGGGCGCTGCACGGCGCCGAGCCGGGCGGGGACACGCCCGGCCCCGGCACGCCTCCTGGCCCGGCCGACGAGCCGCCCGACCCGTCGCGCAGGCTCGTCATCGAGGGGAACAAGGCCTGGCAGGCAGCGGCCGAGGTGCGCAAGCGCTGGCTGGCCGACGTGCTCTTCGCCCGCCGAGCGCGCCACGCGAGGCCGCCCAGTTCGTCGCCCGGCAGCTGCTGAGCCATGCCCGAGCCGCTGCGCACCGGCCTGGCCATCGCGCCCGGGCCGGATCACCTTCGCCGAGATCACCCGGCAGGACGCGGGCAGGTGGCTGGAGATCTGCGGCACGACCGCAGCGGCCCGGCTACCGCTGCTGATGCTCGCCCCGATCGCGGTCACCTACGAGTACGCGATGACCCAGGGCGAGGGCCGCAACACCTGGCGCATCGATGGCCGCTACAGCCCCTGCCCCCGCACCCAAGCCGGCGACTACCTGGCCTTCCTCGCCAGCATCGGCCACACGCTCACCCCAATCGAGCAGGCCGTTGCCGACGGCATTCCCTGGACCGGCGACACCCCCACGGAAACGCTGAACAGCGGCGATGATCCCGCCAGCGAGGGCGAGACGCATCCAGAAAGTTCCGGCTCCGGTGACAGCCAAGCCATGGCTGACGCTGCCGATGACATCGGGCAAGCCGCAGCCTGACAACGAATTGACCGGGAGGGCCGCCAGTAATGCTGGTGGCCCTCCCTTCATAGCGCACATCGACGGCTGCACAACATCCGATCCGCCGCTCCGATCCGATTGCCTGTGATGCCGTACCGAAGGGATCGCTCCGCCCGCCGACCGTCAACCTGATCTGCCGAATAGCGGACGTGGGCGTGCCATGCATGCTTCAGCCTGTCGCACAAAGCTGCGCGGAGGGCAGGGCTGAGGGATCTTGGAATACAGATACGGGTGTGAGGCTGCAGTCTTGGGCGGTCTCGAGCCTTGGCTGCCGGGGCGGGTCTCTGACAGTTAGCTCTCAGCACGGTGCCGGTGCAGCTTGCGCAGATTGTGCGCGGCGCAGGCGAGCAGCCATTCGTTTTCGCACGCGGCCAGGCCGCGTCGGGACATCATGGTCAGTTTCTGGCAGGTCTTGAGCTGCCCGAACACTGGCTCCACGGTGCGGGCGCGGAGCTTGTAGTCGTCGCGGCCGCGGGGATGCTGCAGGCGCCGCCGGGCGCGGGCGGTAGCTGGAAGCCGGTCCAGGTGCAGGGCGCGTTGCGGGGTCCGGACGTGGCGTCGGCCGGGGTCTTTGGCCAGCGGTGCGAGCAGCCGCAGGCCGTCGGCGTCGGCGCGGGTGAAGGTCTCCTCGCTGGCGTAACCGGAGTCGGCGAGCACGGTGCGCAGCTTCGGGCGGATCCCGGCCTCGGTCAGCTGCTCGCGGCAGGTGTCCAGGAGCGGGTGCAGCAGGGTGCGGTCAACCGGGTGCTGGGACAGCATCGCGCCGACGATGACCTGGTCTGCGGTGACCACGAGCTGGCCGTTGTAACCGGCAACATAGCCTTTCTGGTTGCGCATCACCCGCACGTCCGGGTCGGTGATGTTCGCCCGCGGCTCGGTGTTGTTGCGGTTGGTCCGCGGCTCGTCCGCTGGCCGCCGGGCAGACCGCTGGCGCCGGTCAGCTGCCGCGGCGTCCCAGGCCACCTGCTTGGCCCGCTGCGCGTCGCGGCGGGCCTTGTCCTCGGCCGCCAGCCGGTCGGCGGCCGCGGCCAGCCGCTCCCGCCGTTCAGCCCGCCGCGCCAGTGCCCGCGGCGTCGCCGACGGCGGGCTGCCACCGTCCTGAGCGTCCTCGGCGGCGTCTACCTTGGCTGCCTCGGCGAGCAGCTTGTCGATCTGCGGCAGCGTCTTGTTCGCCTTCTGCGATGCGTTGCCGGCCAGCTTGGTCCCGTCCAGGCTGATCGTGCCCAGCGACACCATGCCCTCGGCGGCCAGCAGCCGCAGCACCTGGCTGAACAGTCCTCCCAGCGCCGTCTCGTGCCGGGCCCGGAACCGGGCGATGGTCGCATGGTCTGGGCGCAGCCCACCGGTGATCACCCGGTAGCCCACATCGCGCACGCACCGCTTCTCGATCACCCGGCTGGACCGCTCACCCTGGCAGTAGCCATACAGCAGCAGCGCGACCATCATCTCCGGGTCAAACGCCGCCCGGCCATGCCCGTCAGCCCGGTACCGGCGGCGGAACTCGCCCAGCTCCAGCGTGGCCACCGCGTCCAGGACCACGTACACCAGGTCGTCTTCGGGCAGCCACTCGCGCATGTCCACCGGCAGCAGCAACGGCTGATCACGCTGCGGATAAAGGAAGTTCTGCGGCACACACCATGATCTCAAGCACCGGGCCCGCCCCCAGGCAGGCACGCCGTTTATGCGACAGGCTGGCTTATGCACCGGCCCGTATGGTCTGGCAACGTGAGGCGATAGACGGAACGGTATTGTCTTGCGCAACCAGGTAGACCCAATACCGACAATGCGCGGGTTGATGACTCGGGCCTGGGGTGCAGAACTGCTGGGCGTGTTCGGAGGTGGCCAGGCCCTTACGTTGGTTGTCGGCCGGCCGCTCTCCGTCATGTCTCCGTTATGCACCTCTCGCCGAACGGACGCACCGCGGAGTGGATGGAACCGTCCGCTTGCGCGCGGGGCGACGTGCGCCGCCACCAGCGACGGTAACGCGGGAACGTCATCAAGCTGTTCCATGGGACGGTGGCAAACGCTCAGGCATCGTTTGCGTCCGGTTCCATCGGACCATGGAACCAGACCCTGTGGCATGTCGGCCGAGGTTGGCTAGTCCTTTGCAGAAGCCGGTAGCAGGGCGGCACACACTTACGGCAGATGTAGCGCTCTGCAGAGACAAACCGGGTGCTCTTCAATCGCAGCTCGTCTTCGCCCAGCATGTAAAGCGGAAGGGCGGCGGCAACGTCACTTCGGGCGATGGCTCCGATCATTTGGCTATCCCGTTCTATGAGCACTCCTGGCACAGTCAGCAATCGCGACAGCGTATCCGCGGTAGCGAGCAAAACCCCGGCATCCAGTGAATCTCCCTCGATATCCAGGCTGATCAGAGGCGGCAGGTGCGCGGCCAGTTCCTTCAGAGGTGTCGCCTGCGAGGTCAGCTCACTCAGGTCAGCCAAGGTCGTGATTGCCATGGGCCAGTCAGTGCCCTCCTCGTCCAGAGCAGTGATAATCACCAAAGTCTCCTCGGAGGCGCCCAGATCCGCGAGTACGTATTCGGGCGGCCTTTCAGCGGATATGATGACGGATAGGCCCATTATGTTTGAGAGCGCTACAGAGTCCATGGTCGCGTCATCTCCATTCACCAACGAGGGCGAATGCAGCCCAATAGCGTGGGTGCTCGAACGGCCGCATCGCATAGTCGCAACTAACTGAGACTTCCGATTTAAATCGAATCAATCTGATGCGTTGCTCTATAAGCACGGACAACGGACTGGATTGACCGGCCAGTTCGTGATGCAGCTCAGTGTAGTCGGCAACAGCCTTCGACAGGTCGCCAGCTATGACGCGAAGCCTAGCCACCTCGAGACCCAGATACGTGCGGTCTCGCAGATCAATCGCGCTGACTAGCCGCTCATTAAGGATGTCGATCGCTTCGCCTACTGTCGTGTTCATTAGTTGGATCTGGGCGCCACGGAGCGCTTCGGGGGGCGAGACCGGAGCGCCACCGTCTCTTCCTAGCAGCCGCTTGTAAAAACTCTCCATAAGAATCGCAGTTGACAGGTCATCAACAGACCAGAGGCTGACCATTACGGCGGCCGCTCCAGAATACATGAATGCGCGAGTGAGCCCGATAAGTTCCTCACCGGGAGCGGACGCATTTAGTCCGCTTTGGCATGCGCTCAAGGTAACGAGTCCCGCCGTGAGCCGAAGCCCGTAAACCTCCTCTGATGTTAGGATCACATCATCTGCTTGATCGCCCGGCACAGAAGCTAGCAAGATTCCGGAACGGAGCGGATGCTCTTCATCGAAGACGCCGTGGCAGGCAAGGTGGACCACGTCAGGCCCATCTTCATGCAAACGACGCAACTCCGCGAGCACTGATTTAGTGGCAGCCTCTGCGACATACGCCGAGGCGGCGAACAAGTCGGCGACCGCGAAGGCTTCGCTCCTTGCATGAGGCAAGTCTTCGCGAGAATCACCAAGCACTAGGGCATTTCGCCAGGTTTCAGGGCGGTCCGCCCGCCGAGCGCGGGATGCACGCCCAGCACCGAAGCGCTAGGGGTATAAGTGACTGGATTCCGTTCAATTAGACGTTGGCCAGCCACCTTAACGGCATGTAGCGGGATATAGTGCAGAATACCATGTGGCACGAACCAGATAAGGTCGCCCGGCTCGCAAACCTCCAGCACAGGCTCTACAAGCGGACTGAGTGCGTCTAGGTCATTAAGGCTGGGCCTTCTGCCTTGCGAAACTGCTTCAACCCAGCGTTGCGCACATGCCCGAAGCTCTGGCTCAGGGTGTGCAACGAGGTGAGCCTGGACGTCACTGGCATTTGCGCCAAGAAGGAACAGGACAACCTGTTCATCAATAATGAAGTATTCAGCCAGTAGTACGCGCGGCTCGCCTTCGGCGGTGGAAAGCAAGTTGCGAATGTCGCGCACGGAAGCCACCGCACCCGCGATGGATTCGCGCTCGCCCAACGAAGCGGCCTGTAGTCGCGCCTCCATGCGCTGCAGGGCATTGGTCTCCAGTGCCAGTTCCCGGGCAACCTGCTCGGCTGTCACTGGCGTACCTCCCTGCCCCAGGTCAACCCCGAGGGCTGAGAGTTCGCTTAGCAGAGCAGCCACTCCTCCGGGACTTTCGGGCTGATCCCCCGGAGTAAATGCCCGCACCAGCCTCGCCAGCAACCGCCTGCGGCCTTGGGCTTTGCTTACGGCAGTTGCCAGATCCACAGCCTCTGGTGTCATCTGTGGATGACCTAGTTCAAGCTGATCGACGAATGCTCTGGCCCGACCGCGCTCAGAGAGTTCGAGTGCGATTCGGTTTTTCCGGCTGCCAGAGCGGCCTGGACGGCCAGTTCCAAAACGCCAAGTCAACCAGACTGCCATGAGATCCTGGCGTCCTCTGAACGCAGCTTGCCCCGCACCTGATCACGGAGATCAAGGGCAGCAACGAACTCGAGCATCGCGTCGCTAGGCTTGTCCAGCGTGAGCAGAGCCTGACCTCTTATGACATGAAGGTCTGAGGCCTCCGGCCCGGCAGCGTCTGGAAGCGGGAACTCATCGAGCAGTTCAAGCGCTCGGCCAGCCTCGTTAGGCGGCAAACTCGAGGCCAGGTTCGCCATCAAGACCGCGGGCGCTTCAAGGTTTCCTGCACGGGCACGTGCGAGCTCTGCCTCCAAGATCTCTCTCGCACGTCCCGTGTTACCCATCTTGATATAAGTGTGAACCTCGTAGCTCAGCAATCGCTCTCGGTCCCAGCCCTCGCCGAACTGCGGGCGGAGCGCCTCTATGAGAGCCAGTGCCCGTTCGTAGTCACCGTTGTCGCGCAGCATAGGAATGACGGCGAGCGCTTCTCTTTTCCGATATCCGGACGCCGCGCGCTCCAGAAGCCTGTCTAGATCATACACCGCTTCCAATGCTTCGCGCGGTTCCCCGATACGCGCCAAAGCCTCCGCCCGCAGCATATGAGAATAGCTAAGGAACCTCTCTGTTATCATGAGACAGAATTCAAAATGATCAATGTCCAAGCTTATAGGCGATCGGCCCAAGCCGACGCTTTCGTTGATCGAGTTGCGAAAGTTCTCAGTGTACTCTGCAGCGCGTTCATCGTGTCCAGAAAAGCCTGGCAGTTCGCCGATCCAGGGAACCATCAGCTCACCAGCAACAATAAGATCAAGAGCTTGCTGCATCTCGTAGGCTCGAAGGAGAACGTCCGCGAGGCGAAGGTCGAGTTTCGCAGCAAAGATTGGCAAGCGAACCCCGCTGATTTCCTCTCGGGCGGTCGCCAACTCAATGGCGGCATCCGCCCAGTTAGGTAGCAGCTCTGCTGACGACCTGATTTTGTCAAACGCACTCGACAGTGTGGGAAAAATCTCGATCAGCGCATTACCCAAATCGCGATGATGAAACGCTTCGGTGCTAAGCCTTACATCAATTTCATCAATCCACATGGCCCTTTCGAGCAGCCATCGAAGTTCCTTAAGTGGGCCCTCTCCGGGCGCCGTCTTTACAGCCCCTACAAGGTCCGTGAGCGCTTGCCATATGCGATTGAGACTCAGGCTCTCGTTCCATCGGCGGTCGTCGTCAGACTCCCCTTCTTCCCGGGATGGGCCGCCACTGTGTGTTACCTGGGCCAGTCCGCGCCACAGCAAGGCTTGCCAGTCGACGAGGCCGGTCTGCCAGGACCTTGTCAAGCTCAGCCGTGGCCTGCGCCGGTCGCCAGTCCTCGAGGAGGGCGTGCCCAAGGATTCGTCGTGCGTCAGTCATCTCTGGATGGCGTTCAAGCATGCTGCGCAACACCTCAGCCGCGCCAACCGGATCATGGCGGTCATGTTGCTGCCCGCACAGAGCATCCAGATCGGCCGCAGCATCGTCCAGTTGCCCAAGCGCTATTCGGCAGCGTGCACGGCCTATCAGAGCGCTCGCGATCTGAACATCCGCATCCAATGCTGCCGTGAACGATCGGACGGCTAGCTCTGGTTCTTGACGTTCGAGGTACCAGGTAGCAAGGAGGTGTTGCGCAGATCCCCTTGTTTCTTTGTCGCTGCCCTGAGTGGCGAGCAGAGTTGCCTCGGCGAAGGCGTCTCCAGAGCGGCCCAGTATCCCATAGGGTCTCTAGCCGCCGCAATGACGCCACATCCTTTAGGTCACGAGCTGGAAGGTCCCGCATGTATTCCGTCGGCGATCGAGCCTCACGGCTATCTCCTGGAGCGCTCACGGCATCGCGCCCTGCCAAGGTGATTGTCTCGTCTAGGTCGGCAAGTGCTAGGTCATATCGGCCAGCAGCTGCTTGAAGTGTCGCGCGAGACCACCAGTAATGCGGTCTATCTGGCACGAGGGCTATGGCCTCAGTAATGGCCTCGATCGCGCCATCGAGGTCGCCCAGACCTTGAAATGCTGCTGCGCGGCCGGTCTGGGAACTCGCCTTTGACCCAATATCGTCATTAAGGGGAAGTGCCTTGTCGAAGGCATCAATGGATTCGCTGAACCGCCCAAGCCGAAGGCGAGAGAACCCAAGCAACCAGTAGCCTGCCCAAGATCCTGGGTCAATCATGACGCCGATCTCAGTCATGGCCGCTGATCGCTCATAATTCTCTTGCCCGTAGTATGAATTATAAGCCAGTCTAACAACTATGGAGGACAAGTCCTGCAGCAGACGGTGCTTCAAACCCAACGACCCCCAATCTGGTAGTCGGAGGCCACAGATTAGAGATCTCTTTGCGTACCCGGCTGCCGTTGCCCGATCCCCGAGTTGGTCATACCCAGAAACGAGCTCGCCCAATATAGCGAGCTCGCTTCCAGTGTAACTAGCTTCCCTAAAAGTATTACGCAGATCGGCTACCAGACGCAAGCCGGATTGTGAATCACCCATGCGCAGAAACAGGTTAGTTAGTGCAACAGACAGTCGTGCATAGTTAATCAATTTATCGGGTGTGCGCAAATCGCCGCCTCGTAGCGCGGCGCGCAGACCATGGCGCACGACCTCAACGGCGGCTGGGAGATCACCAGCCTCCTCCATGGCTTTGGCTCGCTTCAAATAATCAAAAGAAATGCCAGGCATAGGAGTCCATTGATTATCCATTCACTCACCCCACCCTAACTGAACATCAAACTCAGAAGTACCGAAATTCCGGCATCCACGCAAACCCAGATTTGCTGCAATCAGTTGCTGGGCGGCGCCAGCGTATGCTCTCCCATGACTGCGAGCTCACCAGTCGCTTCGAGTTGGGCGATCACGACCTCCGGCAAGCCCGCCTGGTCGGTAGTTGACTTCGTAGGCCAGAGCCACCGGAGCCATGGTCACTCTTGGTACCCCCGCTCGCGGTCAGGTAAGGGACCACGATCCCCAGCCGGAGATGAATCCCTCGCAGGACGATAGCCACATGATCAGGGAGCGGCGACTATTCCGTTGCCTCTATCGGCGGAATCGAGACGTGGCTCGAGGGTGTCGAGGCGACAGGCCGCGACCATCTTCGCAGTGACCGTTGCCGCAGTCGGAGGCAACCCACTGTCCCGCACCGCCTCCCACCACAATGTGGCAACGCCAGCGACATGGGGGCAGGCCATGCTGGTGCCGCTCATGGTCTGCAAACCTCCCCCCGCGCGCGCGGATTTGATGGCCACGCCCGGGGCGCAAAACTTAGGGAAGCTGTTCGAGAACGGCGCAATTATGTAACCGTCCGGTGCCCTGCCGAGGGCTCCGATCGAGAGCACCCCTCGGCAGCGGCCGGGAGGCTGGCAGCGATCTCGTAGTCCGGGTTCACGTCTCGCATGCTTTCGTTGCCGGCCGCGGCCACCACTACACAGCCTGGACTGAATGCCTCCTGCGCCCTGATCATCGTCATGAGCGCGTCGAACATTTTGAGATTGCCGCGGTACGCCTCGAGCGCGATGGAGGTAGCCAAGTCGGCCGGCCACCCCTGCTGGACCCGGTCGCGAACCATACCGGGAAAGTCGAAGCCGAGAGACATCGAAATGACGTGCGCACCCTGTTCCACGGCCCAGCGCAGACCACTGAACACCATCTCGGAAGTGCCCGCCCCGTTGTCCGCGAGGACCTTACCAACGAGGATCCGCTGCACCCCTCGAGCGACACCGATCCGGCAGCCGCTGACATCCCGCCCGGCGATGGTGCCGGCACAGTGCGTTCCGTGGCCCTGCCTGTCCCCGTCGCTGCATCCGGAGAAGTCTCTTTGTACGAGGGTCATCCCCGCGAATGCGGGGTGCGTCGCATCGATACCGGTATCGAGAACCGCGACCAGGGTGCCCACACCGGTATAACCCGATCCAGTTGCACCGACAGCGGCCACCCCCAAGAATCTCCTTCGGCGTTGGGCCGGGCGGTGTCACGCGGCTCGACTAGACGGGTCGGCATGGACGCCGTCACGGCAATGACTTCTGGGTCGCGTAGCAGTTCAGTCCGACCCTTCGTATCGGTCGTCTCCACATCGATCCGAGGCTCCGGTGGTGCGATGACTTCCGACCACCCACGTGGCTGGCCACCAAAGTCGCGAACGCCGACACTGAATGGGCCCGACATTCGGGTTCGCTGCGTATCGCGCAACACGATGTATCTCATCAGCTACCTCTATCTACGATCGTGCTGTTAGCCACCCACTACCGAATCTGACAATGGCATATGCATCCGCAGGGGTAGTCTTCCAGCGTCAGCCAGTGTCGAACACCCGGATGGGTAAGTTTTGCTGAAACATCTAGTACTCCCCGCCCTCCCCGGCTGAGCAGCCCTTCCGCTGGCGGGCGAGAAAACGGTTTGCACCTACCCAACCCGTTCTCACCATGTGACAGCACACATGCTCCAACCGCGGCCCGGCAGAGGCGGGAGTCGCGTCTTCACCCCGACGGCTATTCCACATACGAGCCCTCGGATCGCATCCGCCTGACAGTCTGGTTGCAGCGGTCGATGACACTGTGGAGGTCGTCGAGGTCACCTCATGCACCCGTATGCGGTCGCGCTCGGCCTGTCGAGGTGTGCCCGTTGGGGAGATCGCCGTAGGTTAATCAGTGCCAGTCCTTCGAATCAGTACTCTGGCACTTCCTGCTGGAAAGACCAGGACCGCCGGGCATCGCCAGATCATCGCATATGCGCGGCTCCGGCGGTCGGACGAGAGGCATGCTCAGCGCCCAGATCGGGTGTTCGGTAACCGCTTCAACACGGAGCTGCTTATACCCAGCGCACCGGACAACCTCCGGCGATGTTGCATAATCATGCACGACGCACCTCGCACTCGAACGCCCTCAATTGCCGCGAGTAGTGGGTTGGCCGCTTGGGGCGCGTGCTACTGGATGTTGTCATCGGGGGACAGGATGACTGGCCCTGGTCGTGATGGCCTGGGATCCTGGTCGCTGGGACAGCGAGTGCGCGGAGCGCTGGCACTTGTGGGGGAGGCGGATTCGTGGAGCAGATCGCGGCGGGTGGGATCCATCACCTGCGGTTGACAGTGACTAACCTGGAACGCAGTCGCCAGTTCTACACCGGGTTGCTCGGCTTCGAGGTCGCGGTGGAGTCGCCGCCGCCCGGCGATCCGTCCGCGGCCGAGACGTTCAAGATCTTCTTCGGCGGCATCGTCATGGCCCGCGGCAACCTGCTGATGGGCCTGCGGCCGAGGGCATCGTCAGATGACCGGTTCGACCCCGACCGGGTAGGCCTTGACCATCTCAGCTTCAGCGTGGCCAGTCACGATGATCTAGAACAGGCCATGGGTTTGTTCGATGAACGTGGGGTGCCGCACGGCGAGATCACCAGCCTGCCGTCGTTCGGGATTGACGTGCTTCCCTTTGAAGACCCTGACGGTGTCCAGCTCGAACTGACCGCGCCCATGGCCCAGACTGCGGGCCAGAACTGACGCTCGTTACCGAGGTCTGCCAGCCGGGGTTGCCGTTGACATCGCGGCCGCACCTAGCGCCGATTCTGCACTCTCAGTCGATGACCGGCTCGCTGTGGCTGAGCCATGCAGAACGACCACTTTGGCGCGTCTGCTGGTGTGACTGGCATGGCCGAGCGCCGCATGTGCAGGCCCTGCGAAGATAACGCTTGCTCAGTTAGCTTACGTAAGGTAGCTTACGTTCATGCGTGATGGTCCGGATGTGGAAGCTGCGCAGGACTTGAGGCTCGCGATCGGTCGGGTCACGCGCCGGCTGCGGCGGCTATATGCAACTGAGCGTGAGGGCGCGGCGAACTTCATCGAGCTGGGCATCCTTGTGCGCCTTGAGCGCGAGGGGCCCACTTCACCGAGCACGCTCGCCGCCGGTGAGGACGTTACCTCGCAAGCGATCGCTGGCGTGGTTCGCGAGCTGGAGCGGCGGGCGCTGGTGGAAAGATCCGGCGGCCAAGCCGACCGCCGCCGGGTGGCGGTGGCGATCACTGACGCCGGGCGGGAACTTCTCATGAACCGGGAACACGTAGTCGTCGGTGCCATGGTGAGAGCTCTGGCCGATGAGTACACACCCGCCGAGCGGCAGCAACTCACTTCAGTGGTTCCCCTGCTCCACCGCCTGGCCAAGAGACTTTGACCCCGTCGTAGGAGAAATTGACGATGACCGGTGTCCGCCCCGATGTGCGCGCCTTTTTCCAGCGCTATGACCGTGCCTCTGACGACTTCGACAGTGAGGCGCTGGCGAGCTCGTTCTGCGACGTGTTCCTGAGCCTGGACAAGAAGTCAGCTGTCGCCTTGTCCCCGCAAGCGCTGCTGGTGGCTCTTCCGCGCCGCAAGCAGCTGTTCCAGGCCATCGGCAGCGACGGCCTGGAGCTGGCAGACATCAGCGAGATGCCGCTGGACGACGTGCACACGCTCGTGCGAACGTCATGGAACCTCCGGATGCACCAGGAGCCGCCGCGCCGCGCTGTGTGCTTGCTCTCCACCTTCATCCTGCGCAAGGACGAGGGGGCGTGGCGGATCGTGCTTTACCTCAACCATCAGGACATGAACGAGCTGTTCACCAAGCTCGCTCCTGCCCGAGCCTGATCACGGCCGTCAATCACACCCAGGTCATGGTCCGCGCCCTCCGTCCTCTCGGCCGGCCTCCGGCGGCGACTCGGACTCCGCCGCCCGGGCGCCGCCGCACCCTGAGAGCGTCACCCTGATCGATCCGTCACAGAAAGGCATGCGCATGCTAACAAGAAGAGCCGTGGTCTGGGCGGCGGTGTCCGGCCTGGTGGGAACCTGCATGCTCGGTATATCGTTCCTGATCAATGCCGGGCCTCCGGCCGGTGCCAGCGGCGCCCAGGTGACCGCCTTCGGGCAGCAGCACCATGACGCGATCTTGTGGGGTGCCTGGCTGCAAGCCGTCGGCCCAGTGCTCATCGCGGTGTTCGCCTTCGCCATCGTCGTGCTGGCCGGGGCCACGGCACTCCTGGCCGGGTGGATGACCTTGTTCGGCGCCGCCACCCTCATGTCGGTCAGCCTGATCGAGATCACCGGCTACATCGGCACCGTGCACCCTAACCCGGCCACGATGCCCGGGATCAGCCTGGCGCTCATCTACTCGGTGCAGCACCTGTGGTTCATCGTCGGCGCGCCAGCCCTGTGGCTGCCGCTGGGACTGGTCATTCTCGGCTCCGGCGTGCTGCCCCGGACCCTGGGCTATCTGGCGCTCGTCCTCGCCGCCGTGTTCGTGCTGGCTGGGGTCTTCACCCTGCTCGACTCTACCGTCCCGCCTGCCGTGCAGATTTTCGGGAGTGTTCAGGCGCTGTGGTGGCTGGCCGCGGCAGGCACGCTCATCATGCGCGCCCGCGAGCCGTCCACCGCAGGTCTTCCCAGCGGTGCCGCCGCGGGGCACCAAACGGCCGGACGCTTGTGACCAATGCTCGGCGGCTCCCCGCCGGGACCGGCCCAGCCAACCACGGCCACCTCCGTGGCACGGGACCGCATCTCGCTCAAGCCCGCCTCCCCATGGCTATGCCGATCAGGAACGGCTAAAGCGATGTGCTCAGAAAACCGATTCCCGCAGATTGACCTGATCGGAGCGCCTGAGCCGATGAACACCGAGACAGCCCAGCCCCCGCCGATCGGCGGATTGGGTGTGGTTGGCGGTCGCGCTCAGGTGGCGCGGGCGATAACGGCGGTGACGAGCGGCATGCGGCCGGTCGGCGGGCGGGGCGGGCGGCGGCGCAGCGGCAGCAGTAGCTCCAGGTCGAACACGGGGGCCCAGCCCTGGATGTCCAGGCCGGCGGCGGCCAGCATCCCGGTCAGCTCGCGGCGGGTGTGCATCCGGTCGCGCCGCCTGGCCAGCGTGTAGAACACGCGCAGGTACCCGGCCGCGTGCAGGTCGGCGAGGACGAAAACGCCGCCGGGAGTCAGCACCCGCCTGGCCTCCGCGAGCCCGGCGCGCTGGCTGGCCCAGTGGTGGAAGGAAACCGTGCTGATCACCAGATCGAACATCGCCCGGCAAACGGCAGCGCGCCGCGGCTGCCTGGACCAGCCCGGCCGGCACGCCAGGCTGCCGGGCGGCGGCGAGCATCCCCGCTGCGGGTGCTGCGCCGGCCAGCACAGCATCGGGCCACTGGCCCGACGCCGACCGCAGCAGGGCACCGGTGCCACAGCCGATGTCCAGTACCCGCTGCGGCGTGACGCCCAGCCCGGCTGCCAGCGCCAGGGTCCGGTTGTGCACCGGCCCGAAGAACCGCCGCTGCAACCGGTCCCGGTCATACTCCGGTGCCCACTGCTCGAACCGGCCCACATCACGGCCGGTGCCCCCGCTCACCGCCGATCTCCCTGAGCACACACGCCGCCATCATGCCCAGCAGGGGACAGATCAGCCAGCTATGCAGCTATCAGGACGGGACACGACCACGCCAGCCGACCACCCATAGCGGCGGGTCGGCGCGCGGTTATTAGGAGCTCTCTGCACCCTTGGCAGTCAAGGCTACAGCCGGGCAGGCAGGCGGCCAGGCCGTATGTTCATATAAACGGCCTGTCAAGTTTTGCTCCCGGCCCGAGTGGGTGCTTGTCTTGTTTTGTAGTTTGATGGGCGTTTCTTTTGGTGGCCGGTGGGGCGTGGTGGTCTGATCCCCGCCCGTTGGCGCCCAGTAAGCGGGAGCGGACGGGAGTCCGTGGCGGGCAGGCAGCTGAGTAGGGGCAGGCCCGGTGGCCTGCCCGCTTTGCCTGCCACGGCGGCCGCAGAGGCTCCGGGGTCGAGGGCAGGCCGCAGGCCGTCGCGCGAAGCGCGATGCGAAGCACCCTTGAGGCCGGAGGGGCGGCCGCCGATCATCGGCCTGCCCGCCAGGGACGGCCCACCGCGGGGGTGAGCGCGGCGGGTGGGGGCGGTGTACCGGGGCGGGGTCGTGGCTTTCGCCACTGCCAGGCTCATATTCGCGTGTCGGAACCGCAGGTCGGCTGTCCGCAGGACGGTGCCCCACACTTATGGCGAGAGTCGGGCTCGCTCAAAACATACACGGGGATCATTCCTGCCGCGGCGTGCGTCCCGGTACACCGCCAGCTTGCGAGGGCCGGGGCTTCCGCCCCGGCGCCGGGGAAGGGGGTCAGGTGGTCATCTCCGCCCACACGAACCCGGCCAGCTCGCGGGCGACCGCTACCACGGCGACCCCGGCGGGCTGGCCGCGGGTGATCATCTTCGTGTACTTGGCGTGCAGCCGCTGCTGCGCCTTCCACGACCGGGCCAGTGTCTCGGGCTCGAGGCCTGCCTGCCGCCGCCGGAGCGTGGCCCCGATCGCCGGCCGGTACCGGTAGGCCCACGCCGCCTCGACCAGGGCGGTGCGCACCGCCTGCGGCCCGGCCTTGGTGATGTGCCCGCGCCGGGTGCGCGATCCGCTGGAGTACTCCGTCGGGATCAGCCCGGCGAAGCCCATGAACGCACGCGCGGAGGCGAACCGGTGCCAGTCCACCACCTCGGCGGCCAGCGTCAGCCCGGTCAGCTGCGCGATCCCCCGGTAGCCGCCCAGCCGGGCGACCGGCGCGCCAGCGGGTCCCTGCCCGCCCACGCCGGCCAGCCGGGCCTCGGCCGCCCGCCAGTTCGGCCTCCCGGGCCTCCAGCCCGGCACCCGGTAAACCGCCAGGGCCTCGGCCACGCCAGGTCCCCGAACTCCTGCTTGTCCACCCACACGCGGTGCGCATAGTCCACTTCGCCGCCGGGCCAGACGCGGCCGTGCCGCAGCAGCGCCGCGTTCAGCCGCTGCTGCATCCGCTTACGGTCATCAAGCAGGTCAGCGCGGGCGCGCACCAGATCCCGGACCGCCTCCTCAGCCGGCGACGGTACCCGGACCGCCGTCAGCTCCCCGGCCCGGTGCAGTCGGGCCAATCTGATCGCATCGCGCCGGTCGGTCTTGACCCGGTCCGAGGAACCCTTCGGGACCAGCGACGGCGCCACCACCGCACAGGCCACCCCCATCGAGGTCAGCAGCCGGTACAGCTCATAACCTCCAGGGCCCGCCTCATAGCACGCCGACAGCAGCTGGCGATCGCCTAGCCTGCCGATCAGCCGCCGTACCGACTCCTCGTCATTGGGGATCCGGTCCACGGCCGGGATCTCTTCATCTGGGCGCAGCACCCCGAACACGATCTCCTTAACGGAGGTATCCATCCCCAGATGGATCAGCTCCGCTGCCGGTGACACACTGGGCATGACGGTCGGCTCCCTTCTGCCTGTGGCTCCGTCTGCCGCATGATGGGCAGCACCACCAGCGTCGGATGATCCACGACACAAGCCAAGTGGGCTATCGGCAGCAACCGGAGTCGGCCGTTTCATGCTGACTTATTCATTGCCCGCGCTGGGCGTGAACGCGCGCACATGCCGCATTGACGCTGGTTGACTGCTTGGCGACCTGGCCCTTTGGGAGGGCCCTACGATGGCGGCAGCCCGGTCTCCCGAACCCCGGTGTGTTCTTGTGGCCGCCACTCCCCGTGCCCGCACAACTGTCAAACGCCGGAGGTCGCGTGGTCAAGCTCGTTCCAGCGCACGGCATTAGGGACGGCACAGGCAGAACTCGTTGCCCTCTGGGTCTGCCAGCACGAACCAGTTCTGGGCACCCTGGCCAACGTCCACCTGCCGCGCGCCGAGGGCGAGCAGCCGGTCGAGCTCGGCTGCCTGATCGCGATTGACAGGTTTGACGTCAAGGTGCAGCCGGTTCTTGGTGAGCTTCGGCCCGTCCGGCACGAACCGGAAGTCGATCTCGAACGGGCCACCGCCGAGCCCGATCGACACGCCGTAGCTACCGCGGTCCACAACCTGCCAGCCAAGTGCATCGGTCCAGAATTGGGCGAGCTGCTCGGCGTCTGCCGCATCGACGACAAGGGAGGCGATCCGATTTTCCATGTGCACGTGGTAGCACATCGCGGGTGGATATTGCCAGCACGTGGTGCCCGCATCAGCCGC
Organism: uncultured Actinomycetes bacterium; assembly: GCA_963758575.1. Classification (GTDB taxonomy): domain Bacteria; phylum Actinomycetota; class Actinomycetes; order Streptosporangiales; family Streptosporangiaceae; genus RYN-230. Next base: position 409,696 of record CAVWWE010000046.1, on the reverse strand, counting down.
CGACCGGATAGCGGCAGCTTGTTTGTGGCCCAAGCGGGGCCGGTGACCCACGAGTGGCGGGCCCTGACGCGGCGATGGAGCGTCTGCCGGGTCCGCGCTGTCTGTCCTGCCGGGCTGGATTCTGTTCAGGGCGGACCCATCAGGCGTGTCCGTTGCAGGGGCTGGCCGGATCACCGTGCGGCGCCCGGTGGTCATGCCAGGCTGTGACCAGCGCCTGCTGAGGACGGGGGTGCTGTGCGGCCCGGGGTGGCTGCCATCTGGGTGGGCGCGCGGGAGATGAGGAGCTGGGCATGATCCGCCGTGACACGCTGACCGAATACGCCCGCGGATCGCTGTGGGTGATGCCGACGTTCGCCGTGGTGGCCGCCCTGGCCACCGGATCGCTGCTGTCCCAGGTCACCGTCGGGGTGCACTCCCCGCTGGCGTTCCAGGGCACTCCCGATGACGCCCGTAACCTGCTGATCGCGATCGCGGGCACGATGGTGACGGTCATCGCGCTGCTGCTGGGGCTGACGGTAGTGGCACTGCAGCTGTCGTCCACGCAGTTCTCGCCCCGGCTGCTGCGCAACTTCCTGCGCGACCGGCCCAACCAGATCGTGCTGAGCGCCTTCGTCGCTACCTTCGCCTACAGCGCCGCGGGGCTTGTACACGGTGGGCGTGTCCGGCGGCAACCGGACCGCCAGCTTTCCCGCGCCTCGCGGTGAGCGGTGCGCTGGTGCTGCTGTTCGCCAGCCTCGGCCTGCTGGTGTTCTTCGCCGATCACCTCGTGCACTCGATCCAGGTCGACACGATCATGAACACGGTGCAGCGCAACACGCTCGCGGTGATCGAGCACGGGCTGCTGACCGGCGGCCAGGACGCACCCGTGCCCCCGGCCGGGGCCACCGCGATCGCCTCCCGCCGCTCCGGGTACGTGCAGGCAGTACGGTGCCAGGCACTGCTGTCACACGCGGCCCGGCACGGGGCCTGCCTGCAGCTGCGGCCCAGGATCGGGGAGCACGTGGTCGCCGGGACCACGCTGGCGTGGATCTGGCCCGCCCCGGGCCATCGCGCGCCAGACCCACAGTTGCTCGCCCGGGTCTTGGAGGCCGACATCCGGATCGGGTTTGAGCGGACCCTGGAGCAGGACGCCGCGTTCGGCATCCGCCAGCTCGTCGATGCGGCCTGCAAAGCACTGTCCCCGGCGGTCAACGACCCCTACACCGCCGTCCAGGCCATCGACCACCTGTCAGTGATCTTCTGCGCACTCACCCAGCGGCCCCTCGGCAACCACGTCGCCCGCCACCCTGACGGCGCAGCAGTGATCGTGCCCGGACGCCGGTTCCCCGAATACCTCGCGGTCATGTGCGGCCTCATCCGCCGCTACGGCAACCACGAGCCGACCATAGCCGACGCACTGCTGCGGCTCCTGGGCGCCTGCGCCGACGTGGCCGGAGCTAACCCCGAAATGTGCACCGCGATCGCGGAACAGGCACGCATCATCATCGCCGACGCCGAGCGCGGAATCCCACAGCCCGCCGACCTCACCTCCGCCCACGCGGGGGCACAGTCCGTGTACCACACGGTCGCCAGGCACCTACCACGATAACGACCAGCCACCCCCACCCACACCACCCGCCTGACCTCCACCAGCCACCAGCCTCAGCCCAAACCCCAAAATCCCGGAACTGCGGAATAGCGCGCGTTGCCTCTTCGCATGCTTATGCTCTGACACGCACATTCACCCGGTCTGCTGAGGGCCGTCCGAAGATTCGGTGAGACTCAAGCGGCCTGACCCCTCCGGAGAGCCAGATCGCCGACTATCTGCGGCTCGCACTTGGGACACCGCAGGCCGCGACTGCGCGCAGATGTTCCTGTTCTGACCCTTTCTTTCGCAGGCCGATCAGGTGGCTTCCATAGGGCCGTGAAACCATACTCTGCGGCAGGTAGGCACCCTCTGATCCATGGGCTTTGGTATGTGGAAAGATGGTGGCACGCATTTGCCGCACGTGTAGCATGCTCCCACGTCGGTGGGCTTTGTGTCGCCGCGCAGTTCGTCTTCGCTCAGAAGCTCGAGCGGCAGAACGGCGGCAACATCGGTACGGGAGAAGCCTTTTAGGATCTCGTTGTCACACTCTAGGAGTACTCCGGGCACAGCTGGGAATCGGGATAGCGTGTCGGCGAGGGCGAGCAGTGCATGCGTGTCCGCGCAGTTTCTGTCTACTTCCAAGGTGATCAGCGACGGTAGCCGTGTAGCTAGCGTTCGGAGGGATGCGGTGTCCGCGCGCATGGCGGAAAGGCCTCGCCAATCGATGACTGCGACCGGACGGCGCGCGTTCTCCTCGTCTAGTGCAGTTACCACCAGCATGGCCTCGCGGGGAATGTCCATGCGTGCCAGAACGTCGGCGGGCGACTCATCGGCATCGATGGTCGTGTATACCGGCGTGATCGCAGTTAGGTCAATTGTGGTCACGTCAGTTCACTTCCAATCACCTATGACTGCGAATGCGCCCCAGTAACGAGGATGGTTGAACGGGCGAATTTCGTAGTCGGGGGAAGTAGGTGCCTCTGCCTTGAACTCGATCAGTCTCAGCCGTCGGTCGATGAGCTCCTTCAGGGAGTTGGGGCGGCCGGTCGTTTGATGCTGGAGGGCGGCGTAGATGCTAGCAGCGGCGGACAGGCCTCCGGCCATGACGTGCAGGCGTGCTGTGTCAAGCTGAAGGAGCAGGGATTCCCCGGGATTCACCGTCTGCGCCAGCCGGGCGTTCAGCTGATCGATCGCGTGTCCTGCAGTGGTCGTCATGAGCTCCAGTTGGGCCTGCTGGAGAGCGTCGGCGGGACGCGCTGGCGCCTCGCCTTCTTTGCCGAGAAGCCGCTTGTAGAAGCTCTTCATGAGCAGCCCTGTGGATAGGTCATCGACTGGCCACAGGCTGACGAGGACGGTAGCTGCTCCGGCATACATGAAGGCCCGGCTAAGGCCGAAAAGCTCCTCGCCGGGAGCGCTGACGCTCAGCCCACTTTGGCATGCGCTCAATGTCACGAGCCGGGCCCTGAGCCGGAGACTATAAACCTGCTCCGCAGTCAGGATTGCCTCGTTCAGATGGCCACCGGGGCTGGGGGCGAGCAGGATGCCAGAACGCATCGGTTGATCGGCATCGAACACGCCATGGCAGGCAAGGTGGATCAAGTCCGGCGCGTCCTCTCCGGCTGATTCCAGAACTGACAGCGCCGCGTTGGTTACGGCGTCGCCGACAAGTGGCGGAACCCCGAGCAGGTCGGCGACCGCCATGGCCTCCTCCCGGGCATGGGGCAGGTCTCCCCGGGAGTCGCCCATGACCAGCGCACGATGCGTCGAGTCCGGACGCTGGCCTCGACGCACTCGGCATTGTGCGAGGACTGAAGCGCTTGGGGCATAAATAACAGGATTTCGTTCGATGAGACGCTGGCCGCCCGCCGGGATGGCGTGCAGTGGCAGACGGTGCACGATGCCGTGAGGTACAAACCAGATTAGGTCTCCGGGTGCGCTGAACTCGAGTACTGGCTCGATGAGGGGCCTTGCCGCCTCAAGGGCTCCATCCTCGGTTGCCAGCCCCTGTGAGATGGTGCGCAGCCATGGGTCGGTGATCCGGCGCAGTTCCGGTTCGCTGAGGGCAATCGTACCTAGTTTGACTTCAGTGTCCTCGGTTCCTCAGGAGGAAAAGGATGACCTCCTCGCCGATGATGAAGTATTCCGCTAGCCACACGCGCGTCCCTGTATTCGCCTGTCCGGGCTGGAGGAGGTCGCTGATGTCGGATAGGGAGGCCACTTTGCCTGCCGCGGACTCCCGCTCTCCTGATGAGGCTTCCTGGAACCGCGCCTCAAGACGTTGGATGGCGGCGGTCTCCATGCTGAGTAGCCGGGACACTTGCTCGACACGGATCTGCCCATTGTCCTGGCGCACGTTGATGCCGAGGTCAGAGAGTTCTCGGGCCGTTATCAGCAGTTCGTCAGGGTCCCGGGCGCGTCTGCCTGGAGTAAGCGCGACTACAAGCCGCCCGAGCAGTTCCTTCCGTCTCTGCGCGTTCGAGATAGCGGACGCCAAATGCGCGCTCTCTGGCGTCAACTCCGGGTGCCCGGACTCAAGCTGATCGACAAACGCTCTGGCCTTCCCCCGCTCGGACAGCTCAAGTGCCGTGACGTTGCCCGCTCTCAGAGCCGCCTGAACGGCCAGTTCTATGACCCGCAGGCGTCCAGCCTGCCACGATATCCTCGCGTCCTGGGCTCGGAGGGTGCCCCGCACTTGGTCGCGGAGGTCCAGTGCAGCGATGAACTCATTCATGGCCTCTTCCGGCCTGTCTAGGGAAAGCAGCGCCTGGCCGCGTATGACATGCCAGTCGGACAGGCCGGGAATAGGCTCGTCGGCTGGCGGTGGGAAGGCATCGAGGAGGCTCAGGGACCTGAGGGGATTCTTGCCTAGTAGCACTGATGCCAGGTTCATTGCTGCCACATGTGGCTGTCCGTGCTGTACCGCAGAAGCACGCGAGAGTTCGGTTTCAAAAATCTCCTCAGCTTTGTCGGCATTTCCCATCAGCATGTGGGTGGTCGCCTCGTAACCGGCAAGCCGCTGTCTGTCCTGCTCGTCTTCCGTATATGGCCGGATGGCATCCATGAGGGCTAGAGCCTGGCTGTACTCCCCACTATCCCGGAAGATTGGTATGAGGCCGAGCACGTAAGATGCACGACCAGTAGAGATAGCTCGGCTCATCAATCCGTTCAGGTTCAGATTCAGTATTTCCCGGAGCGCCTCGCGAGGCCGCCCTAGCCTGGAAAGCGTCTCCGCTTTGAGTACCGATGAAAAACTGTAGAATCTCGTGGTGGTAGCAAGGGAGAATTCGAGGTGATCGAGATCGGTGGTGACGGCGGAAGTCCCGGTGTCAATTAGTTCTTCAAATGATGTAAATTCGCGTTCGCCGTCGCTGACCCCGACGACGTGGACGGTCGCGCCGTCCAACGCGAATGGCTGCCCGATACGGGGAAGCATCATTTCGGCTGCGGCGACGCGATCGAGAGCCTGCTGGAGCTCAAACTGCCGCAGCAGAACGTCCGCGTTCTGCAGGTCAGCTTTAGCGGTCAAGATTGGAAGCCCGGCCTCCGCCGCCTCGTCGCGATACTGCGCTAATGTGGCAGCCGCCTCCGCCCAGTTGCGCTCCTCGGCCGCATGTCCTGCGATTTTGCGTAGGCGGAAGATGCTGGCGAGTTGCGGAATGGATTCGGTGAGCGCGGAGCCAAGCCTGGTCTCCCTAGAGACCTCGTAAATGAGCTGTTCTTCGATTTCATCGAACAGCAAAGCCCTGTCAATGAGCCATCTCAACGCCACGACTGGCGGCCTGGTCGGCGCTGCTCTCGCGGCCGCCACGACATCGGTGACTGCCTGCCAGACACGGCCGAGGGTGAAACCCGAGTTCCACGAATCGTCGCCACTTTCCTCGTTCTCATTCCGGTCTATATGGTCGCTATGGGTAATCCGGCACATTCCCCGCCAGAGTAGAGCCTGCCAGTTTTCGGGATCCTCGGCGAGCACCCTGTCCAGTTGCTGGATAGCCTGGTCCGGTTGCCAGGCCGCAAGCAAAGCGTGCCCGAGGGTCAGGCGGGCGCTCGTCAGTTCCGGGTTCCTGTCGAGCAATCCAGACAATGCCTCCGCCGCGCCTGCTGGGTCATGACGGTGTGGATCTTGCCCGCATAGCGCGTCCAGATCAGCTAGGGCGTCGTCAATTCGCTCAAGCGCGATGAGGCAGCGTGCGCGTCCAAGAAGTGCCTTCGCGAGCATGTAGCCCTCGTTGACGGCCGCTGTGAAAGCCCGCATGGCCCGCTCTGCGTCGCCGAGTTCCAGGTGCCAGGCGCCCAGAGAGCACCGGGCAGCGCATCGGGTGGGTGGGTCGCTGCCATCGACGGCAAGCGCGGCCGCCGCCTCGAGGGCATCGTTGGTGCGCCCCAGGGCGTGCAGTTCGCCCAGTTTGAACAGACCCGCGAAATCTTTTACATCGGTAGCCGGGACCGACCGTCTGTATTCCGCTTCCGACTGGGGCTGGGGCCTGTTCTCGCTGTCATCGGCGGGAGCCTGGTCTGCCAGCAGCAGCACCTGGTCGAGGTCGTCGAGCGCTCCCTCATGCTGGCCAGCCTGCGCTTGGAGCTGCGCGCGGTTGAGGTAGTAATGCACCCGGCCAGGGAACAGGGCGATCGCCTCGGTCATGGCAGCGATCGCGTCCTCGAGGTTTCCCTTCCCCTGGCATGCCGCTGCCCGGCCGGTGAGCAAGCGGGCCTTGGCGGCGGGCTCTTGCTCAAGGCTGATCGCTGCTTCGAAGGGCTCGATCGACTCAGCGAACTGTTCTAGGCGCAGCCGCGAGAACGCGAGATGCCACCATGCAGTGCCAGATTCCGGGTCGAGCTGCGCGGCCAGTTCGGCCAGGGTGGCAGAGCGTTCGTAGTTTTCCTCCGAATAATATGCTTTGCTCGCGGCTGCGGAAATCGTCAGGCTTACAAACGGCGTGGGGGGAGCCGGGAATCCGACTGCCGCTCTCTCGGTGCCTCGGCGGCAGAGCTGTGAGGCTTCGGCGGCGTATTGTTCGGCCGCCGCGAGATCGCCAAGTTTCTGGTTGAAATGGATGAGGTTGACTAGAATCAGGAGCTCACTGCCGTCGTATCCGGCATCCCGGAACATACCCCTGACTTAGAGTGTCAGGCGCAGGGCATCGGCTATTTCCCCTCCCGCTGCGAGGAGGTTGACCAGCAAGATGGCAAGCTTCGCATAGGCGCTGAGGCCACGCTCGGAGAGACGGGCAACCCGGCGCGCGGCAGTCAGGCCGTGGCGCAATACCTCGACAGCTGCCAGGCTGTCTCCCGCCTCGTGTAGCTCCAGCGCCCTACGGAGATAGTCAGGAGCGTTGCCTGATTGCGGCGGCGGTTGGAGGGCGGTCACGGCGCCGTCACCATCCCGACGCCCCGGTCGCTGTCATCAAGTCCCGGCACGAGCTTGTCCGTCCTGCACGCTGACAGCATGCGCGCTATAACTGTGGGAGCTGTCACCGGGAGGCCAGCCTTGCGGCTAGCCTCCCACCAGAGTGCGGCCACGCCTGCCACATGAGGGCACGCCATGCTCGTGCCACTCATCGTGTGAAGGCCACCCCCACGACAGGCCGACTTGATCGCCACCCCGGGGCCGCACAGCCGTGGAAAGCTGTTCGAGAACGGAGCGAGCGCGTAACTTTGCCCGGTCCTGGCCAGCGCGCCGACCGACAGCACCCCCTCGGCCGCCGATGGCAGGGAGGCGGCAACTTGATAACTTGGGTCGATCTGTCGTCTGCTCTCATTGCCTGCCGCCGCGACCACCACGCATCCAGGCCTGAATGCCTCCCAAGCCCTGATCATTGCCATCAGGGCGTCAAACATCCTCAGGTTGCCACGATACGCCTCCAATGCTACCGATGTAGCCAGGTCTACTGGCCAGCCCTGTGCTACCCGATCACGCACCATTCCAGGGAAATCGAACCCCAGAGACATTGAGATAACCTTGGCCCCCTGCTCGGCAGCCCATTGCAGCCCGCGGAATGCCATCTCCGACGATCCTGCCCCCACGCCGTTAAGCACTCTTCCTATTAATACGTCATTTATACCTTTGGCTATGCCAATCCGGCCACCGTCAACATCACGTCCGAAGATCGTTCCGGAACAATGCGTGCCGTGCCCATTCTCATCAGCATCGCCTCCGCCGCCAGTGAAATCCTCGGAGGTGATATTGATTCCATTGAATGCGGCATGGTCAGGATCGATCCCGGTGTCGAGAACCGCGACTTGCACGCCGTCCCCGGAATAGTGAGAACCGGACGCCCCGACAGCTAAAATTCCCCATGCGTCGCCCTCGTCGTTCTCCGCACTGGAATCACTGGGAGCTATCAGACGCGTAGGCATTGCAGCGGTCACAGCGACTACCTCGGGGTCCCGGAAAAGCTCATTTCGCCCTCTGATATCTGTGCGTTCTGTGTCAACACGAGGTTCCGGCGGCCGGACCCCAGCATCCTCCTGCCGGGAACTACTCCGCGTGCCATAACCAAACGGGTCAACCAGTCGGTTCCGCTGCAAGTCGCGGAGCACCACGTAGTCGGTCTCTGATCCCACGTTATCTGCCCCCTAGATAGCCTAGCAGCCACTAATGATATATGATAGTCGAACTACCCCGGTTTGGCCACCAGCATATTCGCGGTAGCACGGTATAAAATTAATTCCATTGCCAATATAGGAGAGTTGCTAATATCTGGTTTCTCGATCCCGTCCCATCGCATAACATTTAGGTAATAGCCGTCTACGACGACTATGATATCAGCGACGAAAGGGCGTCTGCCAGCCCGTTGAAGAGCTTGCGCTCGGTGAGGCTTACTGTGTGTCGCCGAGAATCCGGAGCCGCGCAACGATTATTAATTCATTTTGAGGCCATCCTGACTGTCCGCTGGCCCAGTGCCGCCACCCCGATCAGGCACGCACAGATTGGCTTGATTTGTCTGCCAATACCGGGCGAGCGCAGAGCAGACGCTGGCGATCAGAACGGCGGCTACGCGCGTCTGGTTCCTGCCAACCCTTCCGCCCCGCTGCCCGCCGACCGGCGCTCGGCCGCGTCGCTGGGCAGGCGAACCGCCGGGCCGGTCAGGTCTCACCGCAGCCGCTGACCCGCTGGTGAGCACCTACTCAGGCGGCCTGAGCGGGGGACTGGACCCTGGCCTCCAGCCTGCTCGTGGCACTGCAGGTGCTGTTCCTGGGCAGGCCAGCTGCCGGGCTGGACGCAGCAGAGGGTCGGGATGTGGAGCCGGGGGCAGGGTGTGGTCTCACGGCTTCCGGGCCAAGCCGGCGTAACCGGGCACCTCGTCGCCCATGTCTGGGGCTGGCGAACCTGGACGCCACCGGTGAACCTGCACCAGTCCCGGCGCCAAGAACTCCAGGCCGTCGAAGAAGTGCATGATTTCTGCTTGGCTGCGCAGCGTCGTCGGAGCGGCCGCGCCGACGCTGACCTGGCGTGCTGCCTCGCGCATCCGATCGGTCAGTATGTCGCTGGCCGGGTGGAAGATAGCCAGCCAGCTGCCCGGTGGCACCGCCTCGATCAGGCGGGTGACGATCGCACGCGGGTCATCCTCGTCCGGGATCAACTGCAGGACGCCGATCAGCAAAATGCCGATCGGCTTGCGGAAGTCCAGCAGCGCGGCCGCCTCGGTGAGAATCTTCGAGGTGTCGCGCAGGTCGGCGTCGAGATAGCTGGTCGTGCCCGGCGTGCTGGCGGTCAGCAGGGCACGGGCGTGGGCCAGCACCATGGGATCGTTGTCCACGTAGACGATACGGGCGCCCGGGTCGGCTGCGTGGGCAACCTCGTGCGTGTTGCTGGCCGTCGGGATGCCGGTGCCGATGTCGAGGAACTGCCGGACGCCAGCGGTGTGTGCCAGGTATTCGACTGCGTTAGCGAGAAAGGCCCGCTGAGCCCGGACACCACGACGCAGCCCCGGGTAAGCAGCCAGCGCCCGCTCGGCCGCCTCGCGGTCAACGGCGAAGTTGTCCTTGCCACCGAGCCAGTAGTCATAGACCCGCGCCTGATGCGGCCTGGTCGTATCGATCACGTCCGGAAGCTCTGGCTGCTCAGCCGGCCCTGCCCCCGGCTCATCCGTCACAACGAAGATCCTTTCAGATCACCACGCCTCTCAATTCCTTAAAACGCACCTTAAGGCGCCTGGGCCTGGATCGGGGTCATCTGCGGCAACATCAGTTCAGCACCCGCATCGGCTAGGGAATCGAGCAGACCACGGTGACCGGTCGCGCAGGCATGCCCCGGGTGACGTGCAACTCCGCGGTCGCGGCACAGATCATCTGCCCGGACTGCATCAGCGGGCTGCGACCGGTCACGCGGTAAGTGCCGGGCGGCAGCGACAGCTTGAACCGGCCGTCCCGGCCGGCCGTAGCCGTGAACGTCTCGCCGGTGGCAGCGCGGGCAGTGACCGTACCTGGCAGCGGGAACGGTGAGCCGGGTGCCGGGCCGCCCACCCGCTTGAACCTACCGGGCATGGTCTGGCGATAGCCCGGGCTGTCGCCGCAGCCGGCTAGGACCGCGATGCTCACCACGAGTGCCGCAATGAGGTTCCATCTGACGTAACTTAGACGCCGGTGCGGAGCATAGACGTTGCGCTCTACAGCACGGCCGTGGATGCCATCTCGCGGCTGGAGGCGAACGTCACCGTCATCACGATCGTGGCCACGGCCGGGATCGCCGCGGCCAACTTCGCCCGGGCCGGGTTGGTGGTCGCGAACATGGAGTCCGTGGGCGCGCTGCGATCCTGGCTGCCGCGGCTGGCCACGTGCAAGACCGCCGGAACGGCCGGGCTGCCGCTTGGCCTGCTGGGCGCCTGGCCTCGGCGGCCCGGGCTCGTCGTATTGTTCACCGGGCCCTCGCCACCCACATCCGCGCACGCCGGTTCCACAACATCGCATTCCCCGGAACATACTTCGGGCCGGCAGCCGCATCCGGAGTCCTCGCGGCCACCGCCCACTGACAGCGGCGACGCCGGTCACGCGTTCGAGGGCGAGGTCGGCGGGGCGAACGTCCAGCTCGTAGCGCGCGACGCAACCGGCCCCGAAGACTCGGTCATTCCCGGCCACACGAGCGACGTCGAAGCTGCTTGTGAAGAGCCTCAGGAACCCGGCTCCGAGATCGGAGCTGTCAGCCAGGGTCACCCGCGTGGCGTTAGCCTCGATGATTGGACGTGTGATGTTCTGCCACCGGCCACGACCCGGCCAGGCGGAGTGCTGGTTCGCGCCATGGCCGGGATGATCCCCTCGAAGATGTCAGGGGTGATCGCCTCGAGTCTTGGCGCGGGCCGCGCGGCCCCGGCCGGGTCCTGGTCCTGGTCCTGGTCCCGGAGCCTGGCCAGGGCCTTCTCGATCCGCCGTATGCGGGTCTCGGGCTTCTTCGCGGTCTCGATGGCGAGCACGTGCTCCCGCTTGCGGTTGTAGGACAGGCGGTCGTAGGCGGTGCGGGCGACCGGATCGGCGTCCAGGGCGTGGGCGAAGTCCGCGGGCTCGGCCACAACGCGCGGCTCGGCATCGATTTCCACCTCGACCTCGACCTCGTCGCCGGTCGCGACACCGGCGGCTTTCCGGTTGGCGTTGCTGAGGCCAAGCAGGTAGCGGCCCCGCATGATGGCTACCCTGCTGTTCCATGAATGGCCGTTGATCGTGATGGTCACCGCCGGCCGCTTGCCCCCGCCCAGTGCCTGCACCACCTCTGGAGGAACTTCCAGGCCCCTCGTGGGCTCTGGAGGCTCGACATAGGACCGGAACTTCATCATCTTCTCCTGCCACTTTGTGCCGGCTCGCCGCGCAGCTGCTCTGCGCTGCCCGGCTCACAGCGGTGCGGCGTCCCACGCGACCCCGTCCGGGCCGGTGAAGGGCCCGGCCTCGCTGCCAAGCATGAACCGGTGCGATCCGGTGCCGCCGGGAGGCACGTCGGCGTCCCTGGCCAGGGCACTGCACCCGCCGGGCGCCACCTTGACAGGACCCGGCGCAGTGGCCAACCCGGCGCACCGGGCATCAAGGCTCGCCGCCACCGCGCGGCCTGCGGCCAGCGCGCACCGCTTGCTCGCTACTCGGCGTAGGGCTGGTCCTTTCCTTCGGCGCTGTAGCCGATGTTCCAGATGTAGCCGTCCGGGTCGGCGAACGAGCCGCCATACCCGCCCCACTGCAGCTTCGCCGCGGGCTTGAGGATCTTCCCACCGGCCTTCCTGGCCTCGTCCAGGACTTCGTCAACGCGGTCCTCGCTGCGCACGACGTAATTGAAGACGACGCCGCTGAAGCCGCTGCCCTCCGGGCTCACGCCCACCATGCCGGCGAGCCCGTCGCGGCCGTAGAAGCCGACCAGCGAACCGCCGTGGGGAACGAAGAACACCGAGATCTTGTAGTCGTTCTGGACCTTCCAGCCCAGCCCTTCCGTATAGAACTGCTTGGACCGGTCCATGTCCTGGACAGCGAGGAGGATCGAGCTCACGTGCGCTTGCATACCTGGTCTCCTTTGGGGGCTTGGTGGTGATACACATGACCGTCACGCTACGTGCGGCCCGGTGACCCGGGCTTCTCGATTCCTGACCGGTTAAGTGACTCGTTTCGCCACGCACGACAGCATCCCGGCGGGCAGGCCGGTCAAGACGCAGAGGCAGACGACCACGCCGAAACAGGCAGGGCCGAAGGGCTGGCGGCGTCGGTATTAAGGAAGGCCGCCGACGGCACCAGCCGGCGGGCACGCCCGGCCTGGACCCGGCTGCTACCGGCACCGGGCTATCGGCTCAGCGACCGGACGGAGATCCCGGTCCCCCTCATCTCGGCGCAGAGCACCTGGTCCTGGAGCCTCGCGATCATCTCCAAGACACATGAATGCGAGCTGGCGACCGGGTGCGCACAACACCCGATCGGCCAGTTCGGCGCGCGCCCCGGGATGACTCCACCGCACACCAGTAGCCGCGCAGATCGGCGGCTCGGCGCACGGTTATTAAGAGCCTTTGCGCTGTGTGGCAGTCACGGATTCCCAGCCCGGCGGGCAACGGGCCGACCGAATGTTTATGCATCAGCGTGCTTCGGGCGACCATCCTCATTTGCCGCATTTCGCGCGTTGCTGCCCGTGCGTGGCCTGACTTTTATCACTGGGGCGACATTGAGGTGATCTCAGCGAAATAGGTTTGGACAATAGGGATTTCTCTGCTCAGGGGAGAGTATCCGGGCCGGCACCCGAGTTGGGCCAGCTTAGTGCGCGCTGGCGGGGCGTCCCTTGGCGGGAAACTGTGTGGGGGGTGAGTGCCCGATATCCCGAGGTACTTGCCAGGCTGGTGTCGTTACCTAGCGTTCGTCGTGATGGCTGGTCCTGGTAGATGAGGTCTTCCTAGAAGTGCTGGAGGAGCCAGTCGTGGATCTCGCCGACCCGGCCGTGCATGGTCAGATGCCCGTCGCGGTCGCTGATATCAGCCTCCGCGCCAGGGATGTTGGCGGCCAGCCACTGGCCGTGCTGGACGGGGACCATGCGATCCTGACGGCCGTGCCAGATCTTGACCGGCACCTGGATGTCGCGGAGATCGAACCCCCAGCTCGTCAGGTGCGCCGTTTCGTCGTCCCACCAGCCCTGGTCGCCCGGGAAGAGGGCGATCTTGTTGGTCTCGGTGTTCCATCGGGCCAGGTCCCCGGTCAGGGCCCCGGCGTCGGCGGGCGAGAGCAGGCTCTTGATCATTTCAGCGAGCTGCCCGGGCGTGGCCGCGAGAATCGCCTGCCTGGCCTCGCGCAGATCGCGGCGAGATGCCTGCGGGTCAGAGAAGAACAACTTAAAGCTCTCAGCGTTGGACTCGCCCATCCCGGCGAAGAAGTCGAAGCCCTGCACGCCGTAGGGCGCCAGAGACGCCACCACTGCGACAGCGACCGCCAGGCCGGGCAGCAAGGCCGCGCACGCCAGGGCGTACGGGCCGCCCCCGGATATGCCCCAGATGCCGAGCCGGTCATGCCCGAGCGCCCCGGCGATGGCCCGGACATCGGCTGCTTGCGATGCCACGGTATAACCGGGGTGCGCGGTCGAGCCGCCGTAGCCCGGGCGGTCATAGCCGATCAGCCGGATGCCCCTCTTCTCGGCGTCGGCGATCCACCCGCCGTACAGGCGCCGTGACATCGGCTCGCCTGTGTGGACCAGGATCGGCTTTCCGTCGGGTTCACCGGCCATCTCCAGGCACAGTTCACGCCCATCGCCGGCCGGTATGGTCCTGGTCTCGACCCGGCTGGACACTGATAGCCCTCCTGCCGTCGGATCAGGCCAGGCGCCGGACGTAGCCGGCCCCTGGATGTCGCTGGTCATGACAGGCGATTGTCGGGTGCCGGCGCCCGATGCCGCCAGCGATTTTCCGCGCCCTCGCGTGCAGGCCGGTGCGGCCTCGCGGACCTCGGTAGCTTGCGGCCCTCCTGGATCGGCCTGCCGAAGACGCAGGCGACGGGATACACCAGGCGCGCTAGCCGCCGGACTAGTGCGCAACTTTGCCGTCACGGACCGTGAAACAGCTGGTCAGCGAACCATCCGGGCCGACACGCGGACGAACTGGGCTGCCCAGAGCGGGGCGTGGAGCCCCGGTAGAAGAAGTCTTACCACGAGATCTTCTTCGGCCAGAAGGGCTCCATCTGATTGGCTATCGTGCCACCCTCGACGTCACCAGGTCACCGATGTCCCGGCCGGGATCCATTCCCGGGCGCCGATCAGCGCGTGCCCGGTGCCTTCCCGCGCATACGACAGGTGCACGGTGGTGATGCCGTTGGCCACCTTGCCCACGCAGCCCAGGTACTGCCTTTTCACGCCGGCGGTGCGGGTGCCGGCCTTGATCTGGCCGGTTTCGTCAACCGCGCCGATCGCCAGGCCGCGCCGCCGGCCGGTCTTGCGCGCGGCCTCATCCAGCCCGGCCACGGCGAACCGGCGCACCACCCCCATCGCCGCGAAGGTATCCCAGACGGCCCGGTTGAGCAGCCGTTGCGTCCGGTCCGGCGTGCGGTCCCCGAACGCTCGGCGATCGTCCACCCGTTCCATCTGCGCAGGTCGCACATCACCGCAGCGGCGTACTTGCCTGCCTGCAGCCACGGCTCGGTCCGGGCGAAACACGGCCGCAGCAATCCCAGCAGCTCAGCGCGGTTCCGGCGGGCCGGCGCGGCGCCTATCCTGACGGCAGCAGCCGCCTTCGATCTTGTTGTTCACACAAAACACATGATCGGCAGGCGGCTGCGCCCTGCCAGCCCTGGGAGGCGGTCAGCGTGCGGGTCCAGGTGGGCGATATCCGACTGTTCTTTGAGACCTACGGTGCGGAGTGGGTCCTCGATGGTGACCGGATGCGGCGCCGCCCGGTTCTGCTCGCGCTGCATGGCGGCCCAGGCGCGGATGCCACCGGGCTGCGCTGCGCGCTCGCGCCACTTGCAGGCACCGCCCAGCTTGTAGTTCCCGACCAGCGCGGCCACGGCCGCAGCGACCCGGGCGCACCCGCGACGTGGAACCTTGCCCAGTGGGCAGCTGATGTCCGAGAACTGTGCGAGGTCACCGGCCTGCAGGCGCCGATCGTGCTGGGCAGGTCGTTCGGCGGGTTCGTCGCGCAGCAGTACGCCGCGGCGTATCCGCAGCACCCGGCCGGTCTGATCTTGATAGCTACCTCGGCCCGCTTCCCCAGCCAGGAACAGATCGTGGCCAGATTCCGCGAGATCGGCGGGGACCACGCCGCTGAGGCCATGCGCCAAGACCTGGAAACCCCCAGCGACCAGACCGCCGCCGAATGGGCACGCGTCTGCGGCCCACTGCTGTCGCGGCGCACGAACCCGGACCCAGTGTGGGCCCGCGCCCAGGCAGCACGGATCAAATCCCCGGAGGTGTACCGGCACTTCCAGCGCGGTGAGGCACGCACGCTGGACCTGCGCCCGGCGCTGTGCAACGTGCGCTGCCCCACGCTGGTCATCGTGGGCGAGCGCGACCCGCTCATCCCAGCAGGCCTCGCACAGGAGATCATCGCCGCGATCCCCGATAGCCTCGGCCGTCTCGAAGTAATCCCCCGCGCAGCACACACCGTCGAAACCGACGACCCAGCAGCCGCATTCGACGTGATCCGCGGCTTCGTAGCCAGCCTTCCAGCATCACACCCCACCCGCCGCAGCCGCCCAATCACGTAGACCCAGAACCCGCCGCAAGGTACCGCCGCAGGTCACAAGGCGAATGGCGGCTGCCGTACTAGGCCTGGACGCCGATGAAAACGGCCTGTGGCGCCAGGAAGCCGGGTCGACGGTGTTCGCGACGTTCGAGTCCGAGACCGACTACTTCGGGTCCCTCGCCCGGCAGGCCATGCTCAACTTCCGGGTCAGCGACCTAGATGCGATGCTCACACAATGCGCGCCAAGGGGGTTGACGTGGCTGAAGAGACGCAAGACATGGAGGGTGTCGGCCGATTCGGCTGGGTCACCGATCCCGAGGGCAATCGGGTCGAGCTGTGGCAGCCCTCCTGAGCCCAGCACGCGGGGCAGCTACGTGTCCGGATAGGTGTTCACGCCCTCCTGGTCAACCGCGAAGGCAGCAACTGCCATGCTGCGGGCCGCTTGAGCGTGCGAAAGGCTCGCCCATCCTTGTCCCACTGCTGCCCAGGCTCGCGCCAACTCGTCGTCTGGACGTTGGCCAGGGGCGTGGTCAGCTAGTACCTCGGCGGCTTTGATGAGAGCCTCTTCCGCTTTGCGACCACACTCAGCAGAGGAGAGAATCCAGTCCCGCTGGAGCTCCCCACGCTCCGTCCGCCTGCCGCCCGGATGCAAGACATCAACAGCATCGACCATAAGCAGCAGGCTACGCTGCCGCGTCTGATTGATCGGCGTGGTCGGCGCCAGCTCCGTGTCACCCACGACGATCCTTCCGGTCAGCGTCAGCCTTCCAGCGAGGGCTGGGCATCACAACTCAGTCACCTACTGCATAGGACGCTTGACTGAGCCTCGGTGAGTACATGCCGCCACTTCCGTCTGGCAGGAAGTAGCCAGCCTCCGGCTAGAAGCGCGGGATCCTAGGTGCGGGACGAGATCCGGACCAGTCCGCACTGGCGGCAGGACTGCGGCTTATCCCTTCCCGGCTTGGCCAGCCTGCGCCGCGCGGTCGGTCCCGCAACCGGCCGCTGATCCGGGCAGGCAGAGATCTTTTGCTTTGCCGCGGCCGTTCTGGTGCCGGCTGCGCCGGCGCTGTCCTTCTTCCTGCCGCGGGCAAAACATCTTGCCTGTCCGGGCTGGCCGGTTGCGGCCCCGCCCTATGCGCGGCGCGGACATCTGACCGCCGGGAAGGGCCCCGCAGTCCCCGGGCCGCCACCAGGGCGGCCAGCCCTCCCGGCTCACCGCACCAGGAGGAACCATCGTGAACCCGATCAGCGTCACCATCACCGGCCGCCTCGGCGACGAGCCCCGCACCTTCACCACCCACAACGGCACCACCGGCGTCGAACTCCGCCTCGCCCTCGAGGTCTCCCTCCCGCATCCCCGGCGGCGACAGCGTCACCCGCTGGGTGAAGGTCATCGCCTTCGGCCCGCTCGCCGAGCGGACCGCCGCCTCGGTCGGCAAGGGCGACCGGGTCACCGTCGTCGCGGATGACCTGATGGCCGAGGCCTGGAAGGCGACCAGCAACGGCGAGCCGCGGGCCCGGGTCACCCTGCGGGCGCAGGACATCGCCGCGTCGATGGCCTTCGACCAGCTCCGCACCGGCTACGCCACCCGCAAGGCCGCCCGCGCCGGCGGCCGCCGACGGCCAGCCGAACGACCTGCCCGCAGGTGAGCAGGCCGAGGCGCGGGTCCTGTCCGGCGTCACCACGACCTCCTGACCACCCATCCAGGAGCGGGGACGGGCTGCGGCCCGTCCCCGCCCTCTCTGTCTGCTCCGCTCTTCTGACGTCAAGGAAGGACGTCTCGATGACTAGCGACAACCCGCTGCTTGAGCGTGTCCGGAAATTGCTCGCCAAAGCCGAAGCCCGAGGGCGTCACGCCCGCGGAGGCTGAGGCGCTCACCGCGAAGGCCGCCGAGCTGATGGCCCGGTACGGCATCGACCGGGCCCTGCTCGCCGCCCAGCAGCCAGAGACCGACCATCCGGCGGACCGGAAGGTGGACATCGACAACCCGTGGGCCCGGGTCCAGGCCCACCTGCTGTGCGGGCTGGCGTCGGCGATGCGGTGCCAGTGCGTCATCCTGCCGCGCAGCGGGCCGGGCACCCGGATCCACATGTTCGGGTTCGCCTCCGACATCGAGCGGACCGACGTGCTGTACACGTCGCTGCTGGTGCAGATGTGGCAGGGCCTCGCCGCGACGGACGTGCCGGCCTGGACCCGCAGCGTGCGGGCGTGGCGGCGCAGCTGGCTGCTCGGCTTCACCACCGCCGTGGTCGCCCGGGTCCGCGCCGCCGAGCAGCAGGCCGCCGCGCAGGCCGGACGACGAGCGCGAGGACGCGGGCCCGGGCACGGAGCTGGTGCTCGCCGACCGGGCGAAGATCGTCCAGCACCGGATCGATCACGCCTACCCGCAGACCCGCAAGACCCGGATGACCTACAGCGGCAGCGGCTACGGCGCCGGGTACGCCCAGGGCCAGCAGGCCGACCTCGGTGGTGGCCGCCTCGCGGCCAAGCCCGGCCGGGCCCTGGGCAGCGGCGGCCGGTAGCCCGGCAGGCGGGCCGGTTCCCCGGGAGCACGTCGCATCCCGGGAGCCAGGTCCGCCGGCGAGGTCCATGCCCGGGGTCGCCGCCCGGCGCAGTCCCCGGCGGCGGGGCCCGTGGTGTATTCCGGCTTGTTCAGTCTCGCAGGCGCGGTCGGGAGCGCAACCGGCCTTTCGCTGCGCTCACCCCGCACGGTCAAGATCTTTTTCCGGGACGCGGGCGACTATGAGCCGGCCATGCGCCGGCGCTGTCCTTTCCTTTGCCCGCTGAAAAACATCTTGCCCGCCCGGGGCCAGCCGGTTGCCCTCCCGCCCTATTACGCCTGCGTGCCTTCCGGCGCCGGAACACCCCACAACCCAGGCCCCGCCGCCTGGGTTCATCGCGAAGGAAGGCACGCCATGGACGACGAATACATCCCAGTCGAGACGTTCACGTGTTCCTATCCGGACTGCGGGGTCACGGCCAGCGTCGCGGAATCCATCTACGTCCAGGAGTACGGACAGATCTGCCGCCGCTGTGACGAGGCGCATCTTCGGGCCGCGCCCGGAGTACTGGGAGATCGAGCCGCCGTTCTAGGCCCAGCCGCCTGCTCCGCCTCGGCCGAGCTGGGGCGGAGCAGGCCAACCAGCGGCGCTTGAGCCCGGTGTCTGATGTCGTTCGGTGAGAGCGTCAGTTACGGCATGGGTGACCGTGGCGTGGGCCATGTCTAGGCGGGTGGCGACGCGGGAGACTTGCCTGCCGACGTGG
Source organism: uncultured Actinomycetes bacterium (assembly GCA_963758575.1). GTDB lineage: Bacteria > Actinomycetota > Actinomycetes > Streptosporangiales > Streptosporangiaceae > RYN-230. The sequence goes on along the minus strand of CAVWWE010000046.1, from coordinate 390,746 downwards.
CCGGGTGGCATGGCGGCGATGAGGGCGGCGGTCGAGCGCAGGGCGTTGACCTGTCCTTCGGCGAACCGGAGCCAGTCGGCCCAGCGGTCGAATTCGCTATCGATGACGAGATCGGCCAGCGGCCTGGTGTACGTAGCGAGCATTCCGGCCAGAGCGGCCGGCCCTTCACCAGCCAGGATCTGCGCTGGGTCTTGGCCATGCGGAAAGCTGATCGCATCCACCTTGTCGGTGAACTGGCACAGCAGGTGGTAGGCACGGACAGCCGCGCGCCGCCCGGCTGGGTCAGCGTCGAACCCGGCCAGAACGCCCACGGCCGCGAGGTCGGCTACCTGGTTCAGAGCGGCGAGGTGGCGTCGCGTCAACGCTGTTCCGCATGGCGCGACTCCGGCGAAGCGCTGCCGCCCGGCGGTGCTGACAGCGATCGCATCCAGCGGGCCTTCCACGATTACTGGCCGCGCGCCAGCCTTGAGCGCTTCGCGCGCCTCCCACAGCCCGAATAGCAGCGCGCCCTTGTCATACAGGCAGCTCCGCGGACTGTTCAAGTACTTGGGCACGTCGGGGCGCGGCATGTTCGGGTGCACGGCCGATGAACCCGGCCACGGTCCCGTCCGGTGACCGGACCGGGAAGACGGCGCGGTCGCGGAAAACGTCGATCAGGTTCCCGCGCCGGGATTGGCGGGCCAGCCCGGCTTCCTCGATCAGCGCGTCAGGCCAGCCCAGGCTATACAGGTGATGGGTAAGTGCGCCGGACCCGGTCGGGGCGTACCCAACGCGCCAGCGATCCTGAACGGCGGGATCGAATCCCCGGCGCCGCCAGGTATCCCGGGACCCAGCTGCCAGGCAGCCTGGTACGGAAGAACGCCTCGGCGAGCATGGTCAGCCGCGCGGCGGCCGCGGCGCCGTCGGCAGTCACGGCCGGGGAGCGGGCGGCGGCACGCGCGTGACCGCTGACGTCGTCCGGCCGGGGGAACCCGCAGTGGCTAGCCCTGCTTGGGCCGCCATGACCTCGCGGATCGTCAGCGGGAAGTCCTCGTCGCACGGCCGGACGCTGCGGCCAGGCCGGATGTACCCGGCCGGGCCATCCGGATACATCCGGGGAGCAGGGCCAGCTTCGGGCCGGGGCGCGGTCTCCAGCATCGGACGTGGCACAGCAGACGCGTCGCGGGGCCGGGGATGGTGAGCGAACAGCGGGGCGGCTTCGCGCATCGCCTCCGCAGGTCCGAGCCCTCGGCTGCGGAGCCGGTCGTAGTGGGCCATGGCGTAGGGATGCAGGTGGCGGAGCCGTTCCTCGCATCTGGTCATGGCGGTGGCAGCGGCTGGCTCGTGCCAGGGCACGCTGCGGTCGGCGTAGGGCAGCGCCGCGCCCCACGCTTGCGCGGTTTCGACGAGGCTGGCGTTGCGGAGCCAGGCGGGGTCGAGCGCGGGCGCCCAGCGGGTGCGGTCGGCCTCACGTTCGGCGCGGACCTGGGCGTTGAGCGCGCGGCGAGCGCGCTGGTCCTGCTCGGCGGTGATCCGGGCCTGGGTGCGGCGATGGTAGGCGTACACCTGGACGGCCGTCATCGCGAACGAGCCCACCTGGACGGCCCGGTACACCGCGTCCTGCACCGCGTCGCGCAACGGGTCGGAATGGCTGCTGCTGATATCCATCGGTTCTCCCAGTGAGGTTGACAAGCGTCCGCACGTCAGGGGTGACGGCCCGGGCGGGCAGCGGGGAAGTCCTGTCCGCCCGGGCCTGCCCGGCCAGCCGCCGGCCCGCTGCCAGCCGGGCCCGTGACGCCGGGCGGTGCCGGAAATTCCCCGGCCATGCCCCGCCGCGGCCGCCGCGGGTGAGACGGCTCGGCCGCCGGGGACTGGCCCGGGGTGGCGCTGGGTGCCGCCCGGCTCATCAGCGGCGCCGAGTCCTGGGCAACGGAGCTGGGGCTGAGATGGAAGAAAACGCCCGCACGGCGGACGGCGGTGCGCTGAGCCCGGCCGTCATTCATCCGCTGGCGCAGCGAAGCGAACTCGGCGACGGCGTGTCCCGGCGACACGCACGTGCCGGTCGATGAGGTCTCTGACCACCTGCTCGCACTTGCTCGCGGCGCGTACCCGCATGGCCAGGGCTGTGTCGTCGGGAAGCCGTCCGGGTGGAAAGGGGACGCAGATGCCCGCCCTGGAATCCGCCCAGTCGCGCAACTGCTGGCGTGTCTGTTCGAGGATCTCGCTTGCGGCTGCCGGTGAGGCCGCCGCTTTGGGCAGGGCGGCGAATCTGCGCACGGCGGCAGTCGCGCTCACCAGCGGGTTGTCGGCCAGGCCATGCATGACCGTGCGCAAGGAGTTCAGCCGCGAATCCAGCCGGTTCGCGTTCCAGCCGGTGACGACCAGGTCCCGGGTGTGGCGGTCGCCGCTCGCATGGGCAGCGGTGTAGCCGACGCGGCCCAGGGCGTTGACGGCGGTCCAGGCCGCGCGCCTGGACGGGAAGCTCACCCGGATACCGTCAGCGGTTGCGATCGTCTGGAGGCTGGCGTCGTTGCCGGTGACCCAATTGCAGATGCCCACGATGTGCACCGGGTCCAGCCCGGCCGGGCCCAGGTCAGGCGTGGTCATCGGGAGCTCCCGTGTGCTGGCCTAACGCGGCGGATTCGCGGCCGGGCATGGCGCCGTATTCGCCGGCGACCGTGGGGTCCTGCCGCCCGGCGGGCAGGACCTGCGCGGCGGCTTCGTGGGGTTCGCGGTGGACGGTTTCGCTGCACTGATAGAACGGGCCGCGGGCGCCCATCAGGATCGGCAGCTGGTGGTCGAGATGCTCGCGGTACCAGGTACCGATGCCGGTCCCGGGCTGCAGCCGCAGAACTTCCCACGCGTGCCAGAGCGCTTTGAGCCGGCTGACCGCCTCGTCGTGACGCCACCATTCGGCGCACCACCTGGTACTGCCCGCCCAGCGTGCGGCGGAATACCGGTATGAAATGGTCGCTGACCCACTCGCCCAGGTCGAGATACATGGGCTGGGACTTGTTCTCAGCACCGGGCACGGAAGACGGAACATCGCCGGTAGTCATGACTTGATCTCCTAGAACGGTGGGTTGGGTGGCTGGTTGCGGTACCACGGGTCGGCGGCGATGGCCTGCTCGCGGATCTGTTCCTGGGCGGCCTGCTGGGCGGCGGTGATCTCGGCGGCGCGCGGCCCCGCGTACCAGGGCGTGAGATGGATCAGCGCGGGTTTGATGCCGGTGGCCAGCAGCAGCGCGGTCCCCGGCGGCAGGGCGCGGATCGCGGCGGGCTCGAGGATGTCCTGCCGCCGCAGCGACACCGATTCGCTGCCCCGGCCGTCGCCATAGGACAGGGTGCGGACCGGCACGTCGTGCTGGCCGACGAGCGTGGCCAGGTCCCGGGCCAGCCGGGGTGAGTCCACTCCGGCGCCAATGACCTTCTTGGTGGCCGCGCCCCACAGGGCGGCCATCCCGTGCTCGCCCCACACGGTGACGCCCTGCTCGTAGGACTGCAGAATGGTGACCGGGATGATGCCGCGCGAGCCGAGGTGGGAGTACAGCTCGGGCAGGTCGGCGATCCGGCAGATGTTGGCCGCCTCGTCCAGCGGCACCACCAGTGGTGGGTCCAGCCGCCCGCCCAGCCGTTCCGCGTGCCGTTCGGCGGCCCGCATGGCGGTGTCGGACAGGGCGGCGATCAGCGGGGCTGCCGCCGACCGGGACTTCGACAGCAGATACAGCGTGTCGCGGCTGGCGGCGAAGCCGACCGGATTGAACACGGGCAGCGTGCGACCGCGCTGCGGGGTGACCCAGGCCATGATCTGCGGGTCGGTCATCGCCTTGGCCGCGGTCCGGGCCGTCTGGTAGATCCCGTCCCGGGTCTCCACCGCGCCGTTCTGCGCGCCGCGCAACGACGCGGCCATGGCGGCGAACCCGGCATCCATCAGCAGCTCGGCCGGGGTGGGCACGGCGGGCTCGCTCAGCCACCCAGCCACGTCGTGCAGGGTCAGCCCGGCCGCCCCGGCGGCCAGGAACAGCGCGGACAGCAGGTCCTGGGCGGCCGGCCCCCACAGGTCGCGGCGGTTCTCGTCGGCGACGGTGAGCACGAAGTGCCCGGCCAGGCGGTGCGCATCTTCTACCGCGTGCAGCCCGTCGAGCAGGTTCCACCACCAGGTCTGCGGCTGGTGGGTGATGTGCTGCGGGTCGAACAGCCACACTCGCCCGCCGGTGGTCTGCTCGCGCAGCGTGGCGGTGGCGGCCCACAGGTCGGACTTGTTCGAGGTGGCGATCACCGCCCCCGGTGCGGACAGCACGGCGGGGATCGCCTGCGTGGTCGTCTTGCCCGAGCGGGGTGCCATGAACGCGACCACGGTGTCTTCCCACGACGCGTACACGCCCGGGCCCTGGCGGCCGCCTGCGCGCAGCAGCCGTCCCAGGCGCAGCCCGGCCTGCGCCGGGTCGATCGCCCGGGGATCCACGCCTGCCAGCGACCGGCGCAGCCCGGCCGCGCCCCGTACGAGCGACCTGCGGGTTAGCGCCCGCAACCGCGGATCGCGGGACAGCGCCACGACTGGGTCGCCCGGGGGCGTGCGCAGCCGCGCGGTTAGCCGGATCGCCCCGGCCACCACGGCGGTGAGCGCAGCGCCAAGCACGACTGCGGTGAGGACGACAGCGATGGATGGTGTGTGCGGCCAGGCCTGCCCCCAGCGGCCGTGCAGGACGTCACGGATGAACGACAGGCCGAGCGGCTCGGTCTGGCCGCCAGTGATGGCGGCGGCGATGGCGGCGGCCACCCACAGGAAGCCCAGCAGTGCGAGCATCGACCAGCTGGCGATCAGCACGGCCCAGCCGCCCGCGGTGCTGCCCGGTGCGGCCGACGGGCGCGGCCCCAGCGCCCGGCTCACCGCAGCCCCCCACCATCGGTGAACTGCGGTCCGGCGGAAGATGGACCGAACTGCGGGTCTGTGTCATACAGCCGGTGTTCGGGGCCGACCAGGGCGAGCTGGACGGGGATGCCGAGCCGTTCACCGGTCTTGATCAGATACTTGCCGCGGCCCGGGTGGCACACCCCGGGCTGGTAGGACTCCGGGGCCGACCACGACGAGACCAGGGCCCGTTCGGGTCCGGTGAGCGGGGTGATCTCGGCGACCCGGGCCAGCTCGCGGGGCGGCAGCCCCGCCAGCACGGTGATCGCGGAACGGTCCAGGAAACCGCGGGCTTTGGCCCGGTCCTCGTCGGTGGCCAGCGTGTCGAGGTCGGCCAGGGAATGGGTGATCATGATGTGAGCCATGCCTTTCGCCCGGTTGAGGCGGGTCAGGGAGTCGGCGTGCTCGACCAGGCCGGGAGCGCCGCGCAGCGCCCGCCACAGTTCATCCATCACGCCGAGGTAGGACCGCCGCGGCCCGCCGCCGGTGCCGGCCAGCGCGGCGGCGGCGTCGACGCAGCCGAAGCCGTAGCTCCAGGTGCACAGCAGCGCCGCGGTGAGCAGCTTGTCCCCGGCCGCCTTGACGGCGGAGATGTCCACGCTGACCGCGGGTGCGCCGAGGTCGATGGGCTGGGAGGTGGGGCCATCGAACACCCCAGCCAGCGACCCGGTGCACAGCAGGTCCAGGGTGAACACCAGGTCCGCGACGCGCCCGGTGTACTGCTGCGCGGTCTGCGCCCGGGCGGCGGACCGCAGGATGTCGGGGCCTTCCTCGATGACCCGCAGCACGTCGGTGACAGTCGGCGCGGCCTGCCCGCCGGCGCGCCCGTCGAGCAGGTCGATGGCCCGGCCGAGGATGACCTCTTCGGCGTTGCTGATCCGTGCTTCCCGGATCAGTGTGGCCAGCGCGAGCAGCAGCGACAGCCGCCGCGACCGCACCTCGGCCCGCAGCCGCGCGGCATCTGGACCGCTCATGGCCCGCAGCGCCGCGCCGAGCGGCCCGGCGTCCAGCGGGTTGATCCGGTCCAGGCCCCGGCCGATCCGGATCACCTGGCCGCCCAGGTAGCCGGCCAGCCGCGCGTAGTCCGGCTTGGCGTCGCCCAGGATCAAGACCTTTGTGCCGAACGCCACTGCCCCGCTGATCAATCTTTTGACCAGCGCGGACTTGCCGGTGCCAGGCTGGCCGAGGACGAACATGCCGGGGTTGGTGACCAGGCCGCCGCGCAGCCAGGCCAGCGGGTCGAGGCAGACCACCTCGCCCCACAACTGGTGCCGCCCGACCGGGGTGCCCGCGGCCGGGGTGCCGCTGCCGGCCAGGAACGGGAACAGGCCGCACAACTGGGTCGTGGTGGCCTGATACTCGGGGCCCGCCGTGACGTTGACCGCCCGGCCGCCGTCGGCGATCGGCCAGCCCCAGGCCGGTGCGAGCGGAACAGCAGGGTCAGTTGCCCGCCGGGCCGCGGGACCTGGCGGGGCTGGGGCACGCTTTGCTGACCGAGGTACCACCGTGGCCGGACGGCCCGGCTCGTGGTGCAGTTCAGTCGCGGTCGGGGGCGTTGGGCTGGATGGTTCTCGTCCCAGCGGGTGCTGGGCAGTTGGGATGCGGTGGGCTGACATGGTGCGCCTGGCCGGTCAGTGCCGCAGCCGGCGGGCGAGTTCGGGCAGGCAGACGCCGCAGGGCAAGGTGGCGGTGAACCCGGCGGCCTGGCTGCGGTACAGGCGCTGCAGCCGGATCTTGGCGGACTCGGCGGCGGCTTCGGTGTCGGCCGTCGCCCGCGGGAGCTGGGCCGGGTCGGTGACGGTGACCGTGACGTACAGGCCGATCAGGCTGACCCCGGCGCCGCGGGCTTCCTCGTCGGCGGCCTGCCGCGCGCGGGCCTGGTCGTGGGTGTCGCGGGCGGTGACGTCGCGGCGGGTGCGGCGGGCGTACTCGCCGCGGAACGCCGCGGCGCGCACCTCGCCCTCCAGGGTGCGGGCGGCCGCCGCTGCGGGCAGCGGGCGGTACTGGAGGCTGACCCGTTTCGGGTAGCCGCCGGGGCCGAGCAGGCGGGCCAGCACGCTGGAGGTGACGTTCTGCCGGGGCGGCTCGCGCCAGGTCCAGGTCACCGACGTGCCGCTGTCGTGCTGGTAGCAGTCCCAGCGTTCCTCCGCGCCGGCCGGGCCCGCGGCGGACCAGTCCAGGTGGGCTTCCAGTGCGGGGCTCATCGGTGCGGCGAGCAGTCGGCTGATCTCGCCGCGTACCGCGGGGTCGAACGCGGTCCGGACGATCCCGGCCAGGTCAGCGGCCCGGGCGCGGCCCAGCACGCTCACCCCGCAGCTACCGAGCGCGGATTCCAGGCCGAGCAGGGCCTGGCCGGTCTCGGTGACCGCCTCGGTGATGGTGCGCGGCGGGGCCGGGGAGGCGGCCGGGTCGACGGTGATGCTGACCCGGGTCGCCACGTCGGCCGCGGCTGCGGGCGCGCTGGCCACCAGCTGGTCCATGATCTCCAGCGCGGGCGGGGGCGCGGCCGGGTCGATGGCGGCGGCCACCTGCCGGGTGAGGGTGGAGCCGGGGTCGGGGGCGGTGTCCACGGTCACGGTCGCCCAGCGCAGGGTGGGGAGGTAGCCGAGCGAGGCCAGCCAGGCACCCCAGTTCGCGACCCACTGGTCGGCGTCGGCCGGGTCGGCCAGCCAGGTTGACACGGGCGCGACCCGGATGGTGGCGGTCAGATAGCCGGTGTGCCGGTCCCGGACCAGGCCGTAGTTGCCGCCTTGGCCGTCTTCGGCTGACAGCAGCTCGGTGGCGGCCAGGGTGCCGGGCAGGTGCAGGGTGCCGGTGTGCTGCTGCACGACTTCGGCGCGGTAGGCGGTGTAGCCCGCGTGGGTGCCGTGCCACCAGCGCAGCCGCTGCGCGGCGAGCTGGGCCAGCGGGACGCCGCCGACCCGGATCACCCCGACGGCGCCGGTCAGGATGGCGGGCGGCGCGATGTAGATAAGGAGCTGGATCGAGACCGCGGCGATCACGATCAGCGCGGCGAAGCAACCCAGCAGGATGAACGTCGCGGCCGGGCCCAGGCCGAGCAGGCCGATGCCGCGGCTGCGCCGCCAACCGCCGTAGGTGCGCACCGGGTGGTCAGAGGTCATCGCTGGTCCCTTCGTCCATCGCTCCGTTGGCCAGCCGGGTGGTTTCGGCCGCGAGCTGCGCTCCGGCTGCCGCCGCGGTGATCGGCCCGGCCGCCGTGCTCGGCCCGGCAGCGCTGGCCGGGGCGGCGGTGCTGGTTGGCGGGTTCGCGGCTGACGCGGTTGGGTCAGCGGCGCCGGTGGGGGCGCTGGCCCCGAGGGAGTGGGAGGTGCCGGGCTGGGGCCATGGCGCGGGCGGGCCTGCCCGGCGCGGCTCCGGCACCACCTGATGGGGTGGGCGCTGGTCCTGATCCACCGGGACCGCCCGGACCGGGGGGCGGGCCGCCGTTTGGCGGACCCTCGGCCCCGCCTGATGGTGGGCCAAGGCGGGAATCGAGGTAGGCGGCCTGGTCCTGGGCCGACCCTCCGCCGTAGCCGCGCATCGCGCCGATAGCGATGGCCCCGACGGTGGCCGCGCCGAGCAACTGACCGCCGCCTCCGGACCCGGCGATCGTCCCGGTGGTCCAGGTGAAGAACTTCATCAGCGCAGGCAGCGTGAACACCGACAGCAGCAGCATCACGAAACCCATGACCATGGTCCGCGGGCCACCGCCAGAGCCGATCATGGTGAACGCCGTCGCGTACACCGCGGCCGCCGCGGGCTTGTAACAGATCAGCGCCAGCATCCAGGACGAGACCTTGCGGACCCAGGCGCGGGTCAGCGGGGCGATCGACCCGGCCGCGGCCAGCGGCAGCACCCCAGCCAGGATGATCAGCGCGGCCTGGCGGAACAGCATCAGCACCGCCTGGACCATCGACAGCACGATCGCGATCACACCGAACACGAGGACCACGGCCGGTGCCGCGCCGCCGCCGAGGGTCAGCAGCAGGGTCAGCCGCTGGGTGAACTGCCCGCCGGTCGAGACCTGCAGCACCCACGCCGACCAGGCGTCACCCGCCTTGAGCAGCACCGTGGCCGAGGCCAGGCCGAGGGTGCTGGCGGCGGCCAGCGTGAGCAGTCCGCCGGAGACATCCAGCAGCAGATTGGCGCGCCGGGTCAGCGCCATCCGGGCACCGGCGGCAATGACCCCGGCCACCGCCACAGCGGCGGTGACCGGCAGCAGCCAATGCTGCATCGTGGTGACCGCGGGCTCGCCGGACAGGTCAGGGGAGGGGATACGCAGCCACCAGGTCGCGGTGTCGGTGACGATCCACTTCACGCCGTCGGTCACCGCCTGGGCGATGCCGCTCAGCACGTCACCGGCGGCGCTGCTCGCGGCGGACTTGATGAGGTTGCCGGCCAGGCAGGCCGGATCGGTCACCGGGTCACAGGACATGACTCACCTCTGGTTCGGGAAGGCGGTGTAACCGCCCAGGGACGAGGCCGTGCTGGCGGAGGCGGCCCAGGTGCCGCCAGGTGGGGCGACCACCCGCCAGTCACCGCGCCGCCACACCACCTGGATCCGGGTGACCGCGATGGCGGTCGTGCCGTTGCCGGCCGGGCCCTCGGAGACGATGTCGGCGGTCGCGGCAGTAGGGGTGTAGGCGGTCAGCCGGTAGGCGGCCTCGACGGCATAGCCGCGCCCGGCCGGCTGGCCCGGTGCGACGTGAGCGGCGGCGCGCAGCGCGGCGTAGTCGCGGCGGTCGGCGGCCAGCAGTGTTGCGGCGGCCGGGCCGGTGACCTGGTGGTTGATGGTGGGCCGGTAGATCGGCGGTCCCCACTGGGCGGCCGTGCGGACAGCGATGTTGACCGCGGCGAGGACTGCGCCGAGCGGGGTGTCGGTGAAGCCACCGGCCAGGCCGCGGTGCCGGTAGTGCGGGCCGGCCTTCGGCGGACACCGGCAGCTGGATGCCGTGGAAGTCCGTCCAGGTGATGCTGGGCTCAGTTTTGGGCTTCCGTGCCTTGGGCGGGCTGGCCGCGCGATGGGCGTGCTGGGGTGCCCGGGATGCGGCTGGAGCTGTGGCTGTTTGGCTGGGGTCGGCCGGGTGAGGGTGGCGGGCGAGCTGCTGCGTGGCCACGGCGGCCACGGTGATGACGGCCAGCAGGACGGCCAGGCGGCGGCGCCTGCGCCAGCGGCGACGGCGGCGACGGGCGGGGTAGGTGAACATCGCGGGCCTCAGATGAAGACGCCGACGATGCCGGACGACAGCGCGATCAGCGTCAGCCCGGCCAGCACCCACGGGATGCCGGTCGCGCCGTCGGCGGCGAGGCTGTGCCGGTTGCGGCGGCCGATGCGCCATCATCGCGCCGCAGCCGATCAGCCCGAACACCCCGGCGATCAGCGCCAGCCACTTCCACCAGGCCAGCAACGTGTTCACCGTGCGCGACAGGCCGGGCGGCGCCTGCGGCGCCGGGTTGGGCACGCTCACCGCGAGCCCGCCCGGCAGCGGCGGGGCGCCCAGGCTGGCCGTGCTGCGTGGTGGATGGCGAGGGTGAGCAGGAACATCGTCAGGTCTCCAGTGGGTTGGGTGGGAGCGGGAACGTGCGTTTGGCCGTGGCCTCGATCCGGGCCAGCGCGCGGCAGACCGCGCGGGGGAGCGGAACGGCCGCCGGGTCATCGGCCAAGCGCAGAGCGGGAATGAACGGGATCCGGACCACCGCGCCGACCTGTGGTTCCAGGAGACGGAACCGGCTAGCCGCGGTGGCCGGCTCGGGCCAGCCGTCGCTGACCACGGCCAGCACGGCGACCTGGCCGCCCTGCTGGATCGCCGCTTGGACCGCCTGGGTGGCCTGCTGGGCCGACCATGCGCTGGACCGGCAGGTGACGACCAGGGCGCGGCCGGTGGCGACGTTCGCTGGGTAGTGCGGGTCCGGCTCGGGGCGCATGGCGCCCATGTCCCAGGCGGGCTGCAGCCAGGTGGCCAGGGTGGTGGTGCCCGCGCCGCCGTGCGCGCCCCAGATCACCAGCTCCCGGCGCTTCCAGCCCTGCCGGGGTAGCCACGAGGGGAGAGCGTCGTGCCGCCCGGTGTCACAGTCGTCGCGACGGGCGCGCCACCTGGGCTTGCGCATCGTTCTGTCCTTCCTGAGTTCGCTGGCTGGCTGAGCCTGGGTGTTGTTTGTGTGGGTCAGCGGCGGGAGAAGAGCACCGAGTTGGGCGGGTCCTCGGGGGCGACGCCGAGCAGTTCCAGCAGCCCGGCGGTCGGGACGCGGTAGACCTCGCCGATCCGGATCACCCGGCAGGGGAACTGCGCCGCGGCGGGCCAGTTCGTAGGCCTTGGTGCGGCCCAGGCCCAGGGCGGCCGCGGCGGTCATCAAGTCCACGGTGGGCGTGGCACGCAGCTGGGCGATCGTGACGGGATCATGGGAGTCCTCCGTCCGGGTGAGGGGTCAGGCATGAGTGAGGTCTGCGGGACGGGTGGCCACGACGACCCCGGCCAGGTCGAGGGGGTCGATCTGGACGTCCTCGCCGGTCTGCGGGGCCTGGATGATCTGGCCGCCGCCGAGGTACATCACGACGTGGCCGGGGTTGGCGGGAGTGCCGTCGGATCCGGCGGAGAACAGCAGGTCTCCGGGCTGGAGCTGGGCCAGCGGGATCCGCGGGCCGTCCTGGCGCCACTGGTAGGTGGTGCGGCCGATGTGGATCCCCGCGGCCGCGTAGGCGGCGTAGACCAGGCCGGAGCAGTCGTAGGCGTCTGGGCCGGTGGCGCCCCACTGGTAGGGCTTGCCGAGCTGACGGAGCGCGAACGCGATCGCGGCCGCGGCGGCCGTGCTGGGGGCGGGGACGGTGTAGCGGGCGGCCCAGGCCAGGACCTCGGTGACGTACCACTGCGACGTGGTTGTAGGCGTAGATCGCCTGGCGGATGCCCTGCCGGGTGCCCGATGCGGCGCCGTTCGCGCACAGCATGGCGGCGGCGGTATAGATCGCGTCGGCCGGGTTGTACGGGCTGAGCTTGGCGGGCGCACCGGCGTTCACCGCGTACTGGGCGAAGGTGGCGGGCTCGAACTGCATCGGGCCTTCGGCCCCGGCGTAGTTGGCGCCAGACTGGACGCCCGGTGCGGTGGACTGGCCGTGGTCGCTTTCGACCTTGCCGATGCCGGCGAGAACCGCCCAGGGCAGGCCAGGGCAGGTGTGGGCGGCGTCGAGGTAGAGCGTTAAGTAGGCCGGCGGGATCGTGTCCAGGGCCTGCATGCTCGGGCCTCCGGCCAGGCCCGTGCTCGCCTGGCTGGGCGTTTCGGTCGCGGTGACCAGCAGGACCAGAGCGAGGGGGAGCGCGACCGCCAGGGCGGCGGCTGCGGCGAGCCATTTGAACACTGGGCTGCTCCGTGCGTCAGGTTCCGGTGGTAATCACCGGGTCCCGTGCGCACCCGGTGCGCAACCCATGCAAACGGCACGCCTGACCTGCGGAAAGATGTCAATACTCGCCAATGACGACTTCTCGTCACCCGCCCCCCGGCGCACGACCGGGCGATAGCCCTGATCTCTAGCGCGATGCGGCGCTGACCAGGAAGTGGGCAGCGGATGAACTGCCTTTAGCAAGCAGGATGAGTGCCTGGTCAATAGTCGCCAGATGAGCAGAAGCACTCACGTCTGCAGTGCCGCTGCGATGATCAATTAGCAGAAGTGCGTGGACGACCGAAGTGAGGCAGGGCGAAGTAAGCATTCACCGCATTTACGGCGTGTAACTGATGCTGATTGCTGGTCAGGGGGGCGGGGGGAGGGGCGGCCTCCAAGGAGTGCTGGTCATGGCGCTGCGCAGGACGTCCATGACGTTGCAGCCGTGCTTGCGGGCTGTGTCGATGTAGCTGCGGATGTCCAGCCGGTCCTGGGTGGCTTCCTCGCTGGTGAGCCTGCCGGATATTTTCTGCTGGGTCTTGACCGGGCGCACGGCGCGCTCGGAGATGTTGTTCGTCGGCCAGATCTGCGCGTCCTGGCAGAACCGCAGGACGTCGTCTTGGCGGTCGCGGCAGAATTCCAGCAGGTCACGGCCGGGATGCTGGGCGGTTGACGATTTCGGGCCGGGGATGCGGGGCACGTCGGAGAGCCCGGCGAGGACGGCGTGGCGGAACTCGCGGATCAGCGGGCCGGCGATGTCCGGCGGGATCTGGGGCTGGCCGGCGCCGCGGGCGGCGTGCCAGGCATGGATCAGCTCGCGCAGCGCCCGCTGCGCCTGCACGGGCCAGATCGCGGCCGGGTAGCACTCGGACGCGTCCTGGTAGTCGCGTATTAAATGGGCCAGGCACACCTGGTTCCCGGCGATGTGCTCCCAGCCTTCATGGAAGTAGTTCACGTACCGGTCGGAGACCACCACGCCGGCGAAGGCGGGCAGGACCCCGAAGTCGCGGAAGGACTCCAGGGTGCGGCGGCCCAGGAAGAACAGCGAGTACCGCTCGGTGACGGCCGCCAGCACGTATTTCTTGCTCCCGGCGGGGCCGCACCGCAGCGTGGTCTCATCGAAGCCGGCCACATACGCGGCGGTGATCAGCGTTTTGATCAGCTTCACCACGTCCGCGACCATGCAGGCCGCCCTCGCCAGGCAGGAATGGACGAACCCGACCGAGACCTCCGCGCCGGTCACGTCCGCGATCAGCCGCGCGCACCGCTCGGCGGGCACGTGCTGGAATACCATCAGGTAAACGGCCAGAGCCCGCAGGTTCGGGCCGGTGCTCACCGCTGAGCTGCCCACCCCTTCCGGGCGCGCGGCCACGTGCACGGTCCCGCAGCCGCAGCGGGCCTGATGCAGGTCATGCTGGATACGGCGGGCCGTGATCAGCGGCACCTCCAGCTGCTGGAATGACCGGGCCACGCCCAGGTCCGCCGCCCCGGCCAGGTCCGCGCCACACCCGCACCTCCCGGCAGGATAGTGATCGGCCACCTCATCGGGCTGCGCCCACGTCATCGCCGTTCCCGCGGACCCCGGCTGCCTCCCCCGCCCGCGGCCGCTGCCCTTGCCGCGGGCTTCCCGCCCCGGCGGCACTTTCCCCGGCAGGTCATCCGCTGACGGCGGCATCGAGGAGTTGCCGCTGTTACGGCCCAGCCGGCGCCTCAGATCCGCGACCTCGGCCCGCAGTTCCTCCACCGCCCGCACCAGCTCACCGATCAGCTCATCTCGCGCCGCGCACGGCGTGCACCCAGCGGCGGGTGGCGGGAGGCCAGTCACAGACCACCATGATCAGCACATCCCGGCCGCGATCAAGCCGGCGCGCTGATACCTCCCGCCTTCCGCCTGCCTGACATCCGGCAAGCGGGCCGCTGCTGTGCTGCGGCAGACTGTCAAGGTGGCCGAGACCGACGATCAACGCAGGAAGCGGGAGCAGCTGCGGGGCCTTTTCGGCGGCGTCGCCGGGCTTTATGAGTCCACCCGCCAGAGCTATCCCGCCGAGATCGTCGATGCCATCCTCACGACTGCCGCGATCGGCCCGGGCGCCGCCGTGCTCGAGATCGGCTGCGGCACAGGCCAGCTCACCCGGCACCTGGCGGGCCGGGGCCTGAACGTGACCGCCATCGATATCGGCCCGGCGATGGTTGACGCTGCCAGGCATGCCGTCCCCGACCCGATGACCCGGTTCCAGATATCGGCCTTCGAGGACTTCCCGGACAGCGGGCCCTTCGATCTGATCGTGTCGGCCACTGCGTTCCACTGGGTCGATCCCGATGTCGGCTGGGCCAAGGCCGCCCGGCTGCTGCGGCCCAGCGGGTGGCTGGCGCTGCTGACCACCGGAGAGCGCTACCCCGAGCCGCTCCGCACCGCGCTGCGGGAACTGTGGACAAGATACAGCCGCCAGGTCACGGGCTGGAGCGACCAGCCGGGCTGGCTGGCGGTACTGCGGGAGACAACCTTGTTCGGCGAGACGGTCGAGGCACACCATAAAAGGGCCCTGCGGCTTCCGGCAGAAACGGTGGCAGGCGTCGAACGAACTCGCGCCACATTCCTCAGCTCCAGCGAGAAGGACCAGGCAGGCTTCACCACAGACCTGAGCAAGCTCCTGAAGTCCAGTTCCCGCGTCGACCTGATCCAGGAGACCTTCCTGGCCATGGCTCCAGTCTGTAGCTCACGCTGATACGCGGTCCACCACCACCTTGCCCGCTGACCGACGCCGATAACTCTGCGCACAAGGGGTGAATGCTTACAGGGCGAACTCACGCTCACATGGTTGATATAGAGGTGATCATGACGCGCCAAGACCAAGAGGTCTGCGGTTCGATCACCTATGATCAGGCATTATGTGGCCCGAAAGGCGCAGGTGAGCGAGGCTCACCTACGTAATGCAGATGAGCGGACAGCTCCATTCCTCGAGGAGTATGGGGTATCGAGCCATGGTGGGAAACAGACCCTAACAATCGTGAGAGCGTTAGCCCAACGTAGACACCTTAATCATGCTCAACTACTATCTCCGCCACCCCTGTGCCCTGTTCAAAAATACCACGGTATCGGTTCCATGTCGCCCTCTCAACCGTGATCCCTCCGACCTGGGCTCCCCGCAATGAGGTGCCATCGAGCCTTACCCGAAGCCATATACCGCCACGGAGGTCTGCGTTGCTAAGGTCGGCGTTTATCAATGTAGCCTCGCTTAGATTGCTTCCGGCGAAGCTCACCCCTTCCCCTCGGGTGTCAGTGAGATCTGCTCGTATGAGCAAGGAGTCGCTGAAGCTTGCTGCACGAAAGCTCGCTCCTGTAAGGTCAGCTTCGCTGAGATGAGCCTTCCTCGATATCACATGATCAAGGTTGGTATTAGTTAGGTCGGCTCCCGTTAGCTTAGCGTTGGACAAATTAGCCGAGGCCAAATTGGCTCCACGCAAGGTGGCGGACCGAAGGTAAAACATTGGAGAAATCTATTCCAGCTAGGTCCAGGTTAGAAAAGTCCGAGTTTCCTAGGTCAATATGCTCGCGGCCTTGTCGCCATTGGTTGAACCGATCCACTTGTTGCTTCTTGATAAATCACCTGAGGTGACGACCCGTATTCCAGTGCCTGAATCCACTGCGGAAGTCGTCCCTTCAGAATTTCATACCCGTCCGCATTATCCTCATAAAAGAGGGCGCGGAATGGTTGTTGATCGAAGGGTATTTGTGAATGCGTCTGGAGTATCGGAATTATGTCCTTACCCAAGGTATGAGCGATGCCCAGCTCGTAAAATACATTAGGATTGTGACGTCAAGTCGGCGATTACAAAAGCTGCCTCATTTATCCTTAGCCACACATCCTCAAGCACGACTCGACCGTAGTAGTTGTCCGCACGACGACAGGTATATTCTAGCGGTTCCACGACCTCTCTTATCAGCCGGAATATGCGTGCCGACCATGGCTCCGTAAAGGGCATCAAAACGAAGCATGAATTGGGGTCGACCTGATAGTTTCTATCTTCGAAGAAGCCCGCAGGGTGAATATACATGACTCTACCCCATTAAATACAAAGATAAGGGTCTTTAGACAATCCGAGCATATAGCACCATAGCCCGGTTGTATCCAGGATCGGATGGTAGGTCGCTGCAGCGAGGCGAGGGTGCGGTATCTCCGAGGCACCAAGCCGCAGGGTTGATCGACCACGCGATGCTTCTACGGAGAGAGTCTCCGGGTTCTTAGACTTGTGTTTCATGGGACCGAAGCCTCTGGGAGGCAAAGGATTGTGGTGATCGACTCCCCTACCAGGGGGCTTCCCCACGCCCGAAGCCGACACGGCGCCCAGATCAGGCCACCTGACCAAGCCGGCCAAGATCAGGATGAAAAGCCTCGTGGCGTGTACGGGTATCAACTGAGGCTGCCGCGTCACGAACTAGACGAAGAAGGTTACTGCTGTGAATGAGCCGGACGGCGAGTGGCTCAGAGCCACGCTGCATCTGCGCGACGAGATCATGCGACGGTGGCTGGCGGATAAACGGTCAGCGGATCTTGACGAGTTGCTCGCCGTCGAACGCGGAGCTCATGCCGGAGCTCGAGGACCGCGAACGGGTCATGCTGCTACGGAGCCAGATCAGGCAGTTGTGGGACCGCATAAGCCGCAGCGGCTCCGCCGGCGACCTGGCCATGATCATCGAAGCCGCGCGTGATGTGTGCCGTGTGGCTCACCCGCCAACGAACAAGGATCTCTCCGACCTGTGCTACTTCCTGCAGCTCCGATATGAGCGGACGCGCGACGTCGTCGACCTGCGGGAGGCAGTCGCCGTCGGCCACAGGTCTGTGCGGGACCCGTCCGGCGACCCGCACGAGCAGGCGGTGCACTTGTCAAATCTGTTCGGTGCCGTCATAGCGTTCGCCGAGGACACGGCCGGATCACCGAACGCCTTCACCGATGCGATCCGGGTCGCCGAGCGCGCGGTTCGCCTGTTTCCCGCGGACAGCCCGGCCCGTACGAAGCAGATGGCCAATCTCACAACCGCCTTGTGGTCACGCTTTCAGGCCACAGAGATGCGGGACGACCTCGATCGTTCAATTGCCTGCGGGCAACGAGCGCTCGACGCCAGCCGACCGGACGATCCCGGCCTCAGCGAACTCCGGGCGAGCCTGCTCATGGCACTGACGATGCGGTTTCATCGGTTCGACGACGACACCGCGCTTGATCAGGCGCTGGCCGTGCTCCAGCGAGGAGGCCCCGATTCCAGCCCGGGCTGGATGCAGAGCCTGCGCGGTCTGATCGACTCGCTGACACAGCGCGTTGAACGGGAGGGCACGGACCGGCATCAGCAGATTCGCGATGGTCTGCTCGTCCTTTACGAGAAAGGCCTGATGCTCGTGAGCAGCCAGATGATGGGAGCCGGAGCGAACGCGGGCGATCTCACACTGGTCAATGGCGCGCTCGACGTGCTTGTCGAAGCTGCCGAGCTCGGCGGTGAAAGTCGGCGGGCCATGTACTGCGGCCTGCGCGGTGAGTGCCTGATCCGCCGTTGGCAGATCACCAAGGCCCGAGAGGACCTTGACACGGCGATCGATCTGCTGATCGAGGCCTCCGAAGCAGAGGACGACCGTGCGCTGGCCGGCCAGTACGGTAAGGCCGCGGCGACCGCCCTAGTCCGGCGGTTCCGTCGCCGTCGGCGCGCCGAAGACCTCGCGGAAGCCGAACGTCAACTGGAGCGGGCGGTCACGCTGGTGTCGCCTTCCGAGACGGAACTGCAAGACGAAATGCGCTCGCTGGCTCGGTACATCCACGGCGCCACCGCCACCCCGCCGTTGCTGTTCAATCATTCTGATATCGGCGAGGCGGACCGAGAGAACCTCAGCTCACCCTACGATCTTGCCAATCAGCAGGCTTGGAACGAGGGCAAGCCCCGGTTTTCAGGGTTGACCTGGGTCCACAGCCGGGAGGACGAGGCCGACCTCCCGTTGGACCCGACGGATGATACAGAGAGTAGCCGGGTGCTGTTCCTGCGCACCTTCATGGAGGGCGACAGCAGCTTCGTCATCCTCAACAGTCTGGCGCTGGCTCTGGATGACGACGACAGCGTGGAAATCGTCGGTGACTCGTCTGACCGGCCACTGGTCGAGAGCCACTGGCGGATGGCCTTCGGGATCGATGTCCGACCGGAGAGCCGGATCAACTTCATCACGTCGAACAGAGGACAGCTGGCGGCGCGACATCCTGGACCGGATCTACCGTGCCGACGCGATCGTCCTGTTCATCAGTCCCAAAGACGCGGATTTCCCGGAGTTCCCGTTCCCGTCAACCACGACCCAGATCGGCGGAGCCAGCGACTGGGAGCGCTTCATGGACGCGCCGCTTGCGCTTCCGCTTACCGGTCCTGGCTTGCTCCGTGAGATCTGCTACCTCAACCGCCTGCAACGCCTGCCAGACACCGTGGTCGTGTGCGCCTCGAAATACCAAGCGGCACTGGACGACCTGATCGCACTGGCCGGCACGATGGGCACCGCCGTGGACATGGCGGGCAACCTGGTGACACCGAAGCTGACCGTGGCGGACAAGCAGGTGGGGCATCTTCGGAAGGCGTTCCGCGGCATTACCTACCACCAGACGGACAACCTCAAGATCATGCCGAATCTCGCTCAGGGCATCCGCCGGGCACTACGTGAGCTCCGCGCCGAGGGGCGTCCCCGGCACACCGCGCCATGGACGCCGCAGGAACTGTGCGGCACGTCACCGCGCCCCCGGAACCTGCCACCAGACAACGAACTCAAGGTCATAGCGTTCACCGACGTAGAGAACGTCTTCTTCATCCCTTCCGGTAAGATCACCGAGATCAGCCACGCGGAGATGCTTGGAATCCTGAGCCGTGAGGCAATCCGAACCGGGTGCCCGTACTGTCGTGGGCCCATCGAGCGGATGTTCTTTTACACCGAGGCGCAGCAAGGTCTGCCAAGAGCGAAATGCCAGGTGTGCGGCCGTAAGTCGAGCCAGTTGGGCGACGCGCTGGATCCCCAATAGCGACAGTTCCTTGAGCCCAGTCCCCCGGCTGTTCCACTCGCGCTCCGGAGACGGCGGTCTTCATAGCCAGTTTTGTGAGACGACCTCCCGGCTGCGGCTGTATAGCCGGATCCGATCCCAGCGGAACCAGGCCAGGAAGAAGCGGCTCGCGTACGCGAGGAGCGGCGCCCAGTGCTCATGCTGCGGTCATTCGCCAATCGGCGGCTGCTCTGCGCCCGCCGGTCGGACCGCGCCTCGATCGCGACGCGGCTGTGCCTGGACCGGTTCGAGCCATTCGTGGAGGTCGCCCGCGACGCTCGCCGTGCACGGCCCAGTGCTCGAGCTCAGCCGCCGAAGGAGAACTGCCGCCTCTTCTCGGGGCGGGGCGCCGCAGCATCCCGAGGGATTGCTGGCAGGACCGCATCCGCGACTTGATCTCCGGGGGCCGCCTGATCCGGGATGGTCGGCTAACCAGGATTCCAATACTGCAGACCGATGTCGAATCATTGGTTGCTCGACGGACGGGGCGATCATCGTCCGATACAGCTCGGGAATCTACAAGCATGGCCCGGCAGATCACGAAGTGCCAACTCATCTCCGGCGCTGATCACGACGCGCGCCAGCCACTGACCGGCTTCGCAGCCGACGGAGGCCATCGCAAGCTTGCTCAGATGCATCTGCGACGGCGCTCCCAACTGGACAGTTGACCTAGTCACGTTCCTTGAGGGTGAGAGTCCGCCGTCACTCTGCAGTCTGGGCCAAGATGTCTTCATGTTCGATACTTCAGCGCTTCCGTCTCTCAAGATCCTGCTGGACCAGGTTGCCGCCGAACGGGAGACAATGAACGCGCACGCTGAGAGTCTTGATGCCAAGGCTGGCGTCATACTTGGATTCGCCGGGGTTCTAGTCGGCCTTGGCGCCACCGCCCAGGCGGCGATCTCTTCGAATGCGGTCTTCCAGAGCGGACTCGCCGTTGCGGTAGCCGCTGCCGGACTGGCGGCTTGGGCGGTCTTGCCTCGGCCCTACCCGGTCATGCAGGTGCTTCCCGCACGCCAGAAGCTCCTCGCTGCGGGCGAATCCGAAACACAGCTGCAACTCCTGGACCTTCAGATCAAGATGGTCATGGAGGTAGCAGAGCAAGTCAAGCGCAAGGGTAGCAGGGTGCGGTGGTCGGTTACCTGCCTCGCGATCGCTACTGCGCTGGTTGTCATCGGTACACTGAGCGCCGGAGGTCAAACTAATGGCGGAAAACAAAGCGAACCAGGGTCAACCAGCACCCGAACCTACGCCCCCGGGACCGGAGCTGCCACCATTCAACCCTGACCTTGAGCTAATCGGTTATATCGAGAAGGGCCAGAAACCGGCTATCGAGAAACGCCCAGCACCGCCCTCAGAAGAGCGCCAGCCGCCACCGACCAAGGAAGGATAACCGCGCGCCGCCCATCAGGGTAAGGCTCCAAGCGGACGACTAAGGCCATTGGACAGCCGTGGGGTTAAGGTAAGTATCCTGAAGATAACATCATTAGACCTAGGAATTTTTTGTGGCAGATCCTCGCGCATTCGTAAGTTTCGACTTTGATCATGATCAGACAGCGAAAAATCTCTTTGTCGGTCAGGCCAAGAAGGACTCGCCTGCCCCATTTACGGTGGCAGACTGGTCATCTAAGTCGGCACTTCCTGAAAGGCAGTGGGAAGCACTCATCGAAAGTAAGATAGACCAGTGCCATCTTATGATCGTTCTTGTCGGACGGTACATGGCGACGGCGACGGGTGTCCGCAAGGAGATCCAGTTCGCAAAGAACTGTAATGTTCCATATTTTGGAGTCTATGTGAATGGTGCAAACTCGGCGTCCGCGCTTCCGACTGGGCTTGCCAGGAATCGCGTCATTTCATGGACCTGGCCGACTATCGCCAAAGCGATTAACCAGATGATGACGGAAGGCAAAAATGCCAGCTGAGCGTCGCCGGGCTCTTGTCGTTGGAATAGACGATTATCCTGACGCGCCGCTTGCGGGCTGCGTCAATGACGCCAACGCTATGGGGAGACTGCTGCGAGCTCACGAAGATGGCTCCCCTAATTTTTCCGTGAAGGCTATGGTGCAGCCATCCCAGGTAGTTACGCGATCAGGACTACGAGCAGCCCTTGCTAAGCTGTTTAGCGATCTTGACGAAGCAGATGTTGCCCTCTTCTACTTCTCCGGTCACGGTACCGAAAATAACTTGGGCGGGTTTATCGTCACCTCAGACGCCAAGCAGTATGACGAGGGCATTCCGCTTACAGATGTGCTAACGCTAGCCAATAAGTCCAAAGTGCGTGAATGCGTCATCCTTCTTGATTCCTGTCATAGTGGGCATTTGGGTACTATACCGGCGATAAATAATGAACAAGTGCATCTACGGGAGGGTGTGTCGATCCTCACAGCTGCTCGCGCAACTCAGGCTGCTGTTGAGGTCAGTGGTAGAGGGCTATTTACTGAGCTCGTTTGTGGAGCCCTTGAGGGCGGAGCTGCCGATGTATTGGGAAGCACGACGGTGGCGGCCGTCTATGCATACGTAGACCAAGCACTTGGCCCGTGGGATCAACGTCCACTCTTCAGGGCAAGTCTCTCTAAGCTGATATCGCTTCGCGATAATCGTCCGGCTGTGCCACCAGAGGTGTTGCGTCAGCTGCCAGCTTGGTTCCCTACAGCTGATTACGTATTCCCTCTTGACCCTTCATATGAACCTGATGCCGAGCCTAAGCACTCAGAACACGAGCAGGTTTTCGGTCATCTTCAACGCTGCCGGGCGGCCAAGCTAGTGGACCCGGTAGGTGAGGAACATATGTATTTTGCGGCAATGAATGAGACTGGCTGTCAACTGACGCCGCTTGGCAGGCATTATTGGAGACTGGCTCAAAGCGGGCGTATATGATTGCATCATATGAGAAGAGCATTGGATTTAGCGGACACCAAAGCCTATCGGCGAAGACGCGTAGCATAGTGCGGACTGAGCTGATTCACGCATTCTCGAAATGGGGGCGAGTTTTGGCGATCACTTCATTGGCTGCAGGCAGCGATCAGATTTTTGCCGAATGCGCCCTGGCTGCCGGTAACGACTTGATGGTTATAATACCATGCGACCGATACGAGAGCACCTTCACTAATTCGGATGATCTTGCTGCGTACAGAAAATTGCTGGGGTCATCCGTAAAGAGAATGCAGCTTCCCTTCCCTGCGCCAAGCGAGGAAGCTTACTGGGAAGCTGGCAGGCGTATTGTAGATATAATAGACTTGCTCGTCGCAGTTTGGGATGGACTTCCTGCCGGCGGCCTAGGGGGGACTGCCGATGTGGTTCACTATGCGGAAAGCCTCCACAAGGAGGTTCTACGTATCTGGCCTTCAGGCGCAAGTCGCAGGTAAGGCATTCATGTTTCCGGTCGGTCACCAATAGCGGCTGATTTTGGGAGGACGAACTCGCGGTCTTCCCCCTGCGGGCAGTGAACGTTTCATCCTGCTCGTTCAGGCGCGTGGTGTTTGGGCTCAGCTGGCGGGAAGGCCGCCTCTGTTCTTGACGGCGAAGGGATTCACCTTCAACCGTCCCCTGCAGTGTGGACAGAGCATCTCTGTGCCGAACTGCTCCTCTGCACACGGGCATGTGCAGCTGCACCTGGGGCAGCGGATAGCCAGCCCACTACCGACGTCGAAGGCCGTGACGAGGAGCGGACGCGAAGCGGCGGCCTCGACGTTTCCGAGCTTGGCGATGGCCAAGTCGAGATCGTCTTGGAGTGCGAAGACTCCCGTGTGCGCCCTGCTTACCCGTCCCCTGGCATCCGTGTGTTCCAGCAAGGCCACCTCGGTGGCCTTGCGCTCCAGGAAGCGGAAGTCCGTGAGTACCTCGAACAGTTCATCGAGTCGCCCGCCTTCCGCGAGGTGATAGGGCAGTTCGCTGAGCGCGCGGTCGTAGCCCCCCGACCAATCCCCATCATCCTGCGGGTTGGCCGCCCGCCGGAAATAGGTCGCGATCGCGATATGCCCTCTCTTGTGCGCCTCTTCGAGATGGAGGTACCGCTTCTTCACTGCTTGGCGGAGCTGGCTATGGAAGAAGTCCAGCTGGCTACCGCGCCGCTGGAGGTACTGGCGGATGCCGCGTTCGATGAGCGGTGCCACGGCTTGGTCCCGTTCTCCCTCACTGGTGGCGATGAGCTCGCGCAGTTCGATGCTGGACATGCCCACCCGACCGAGACACAGGTAGGAAGACCAGTCCCGTACCTGGTCCGCTCCGAAGGCCCTTTCCAGAGACTCCAATCGCCATTCGAAAAGACTGACCGTGTCCGGTCGCGTCCGTGGGAGGTCGCCGATGCGCGAACGGACTATCCGCTGCATGTCGTTGCCGCCCAGCGCGCGCAGCTCGTTGAGCAGCACCAGGAGGTACAACGGATTCTGCGCTTGGCCCATCCGGCAGATCTTGCTGATCTCCATCGGCTCTAGTTCTTTACAGTATTCCTCTAGGTATCCGACGATGATCTGACGGATGTCGTGCTCGGTGAGCCCGGGTAGCTTCACCAGCCGGGGCTCCGGTCTGCGTCCGTGAAGCGCCGACGCGAGCGGCGCGGCGGTATCGTCGGCCAGGGCCGCGTCGGCGCAGGTGAGGACAATCCGCACTCCGCCGCCCAGTTGGTATGGCAACCATGCTAGGTCCTGGCCACCGGCCAGCTGGTTGACGGCGTCGATGAGCAGGACGATTCGGTTTCCGTTTTCGTAGTCCCTTAGGCGGTCGGCGAGGGACCCGCTCAGAGTCTCCAGGTCCGCCGCGGGGCCCGCAGGTTCCGGACCGGGAATTCCCGCACGGTCGAGTTCACCGATGAGCCGGGCGAGCATGGCCCGGACATTAGCCGACTGCTCGGTGGCTCCGACGAAATGGCTCAGGGCGCGATGGCGCGTGCCAGCCAGGTCGGCAGCGAGCTTGGCCAGTAGCGCGGACTTTCCCTGACCCGCGGGCGCCTGGACGACGCACAGGCGGCTGTCGTCAATGGACAGATCGTCGTTCACGAATCGCGTTAGCGCTCGCAGCTGGTCCGCCCGGCCGGTGAATCTCCGCAGCCGCCCGGCCGCGTAGTCGGCCATTTCCTGGGCTTCGGCGGCCAGGGGATCGGGAGGGCGTGGCTTGGCCGCCTGGACAAGCCGACTCCAGAGACGCTCGGGAATCGGCACCGACTCGTCGGTGTAGAGAGGATCGTCGTTGGGGTCGTGCCCGAGGACGCGCCGCCATGCCTCCTTGGCGACGTACCGCTGGTCGCGCAGCACACCCGACCACAGGTCTTCGAGCACGATCCGGCCGAAGCCCTCCAGGGATGAGAAACCCGACCCTGTCCACCGGCACTCGTAACCGCGGACTGGCCTTCCCGATGCCTCGACGCGCTTCCTGAGCGCATCGAGGCGGCTTCGCTGGACATTGTCCACGTACTCCGCGTAGATATCGTGCGGCGCGGTGTCGGGCACCCGGGTCGAGCGGAGGTAAAAGAAGCTGCGGCGGCGCAACAGGCCGTCGAGCACTGCGTGGCGTACCTCCATCTCGGTGATCGACAGGCCCTCGTAGGCCTGGCGTTCCTCGTGCCTGCTGGTCTCGGCGGGAGCGAGCGCGAGGCCGTAGCGCTGACCCAGGATGCAGATGAAAAACGGCTCCACGAGCTCGATCCAGCGCTTGCAGTACTGCCAAGGATTCGCTCGCTCGCCGTCCCATCCGGTCTCCGGCACCCCCCAGCGGAGATCGACGTCGTAAAACTCCAACCCGAGACGGTCCAGCCGCTCCCGCAGTTCCGGGAAAACCGCAGCGATCAGATGATCGCGCTCGGCGTGCATGTCCCGGAACGTCGACGAGATGAACACACGAACCTGTCGGGACGCCTCCGTCATGATCGCTCCGCCCGCGCCCGGTAGGGGAGAATACAGTAACGAACACTACCCTCGGCACGCCTATGGTCCTGGCCAGCGGGTTGCTGTGCTGCGGTGCCCGGGTCGTGTTCATTTTGGCCGCCTACCCGCCGAAGCGACCCTGGCGGGAGGGAAGCGAACCTCGGGCCGCAGGGAGGTGACGGCCGTGGAGGCCGCAGAGCGCCGGGAGTTGCTGGCGGCCATCCGTCGTGCGCTTCGGCGTGAGGCCGAGGTGCTGACTGTCCGTCCAGAACTCACCTGGCAGCAGCTGCACAACCGGGTGCAGTGGGCAGGCAGCATCGTCACCGACTTGCTCGACCGGGAGCGGCGCCGACAGACGTCGACACGGACCTGGTTCTGGTTGCAGTCCCCGCCCACGGAATCGTCGGCCCTGATGGGGGTGCTCGGTAACACCGACTCAGCATTCGCCTTCGCGCCCGACGGGTCGATGTTGATCGTCACGGACGGCCGCCTCCTCCAGTACCTAAACGTCCTTACCGGCATGCCAACCCGTACAGTGCAGCTCGACGGCACCGCAGGGCGAGCAACTGTTCCCAGTTGCGCCGTCAGCCCGGACGGCTCATTCATAGTCACTGCGACCGTGCAGGGTCTTCAGCTGAGGCACCTGCCTACCGGAGAGCGCCTGGCCATTCTCGAGGTTGGCGAGGCCGCGGACGATAAAGGCGCCAATGGCGGTGTATCCGGCAGGCGCTCCGGCCCGCCACATCTGGATACACTGCCGACGGGCCTACCCTGCGCGGTCAGTCCGGATGCATCGTTTGTCGTCGGTACCGGCCCCGACCACGCGGTCAGGATCTGGGACGCGGCCACAGGACAGCCGCGTGCGGCGTTCACCGGCCACACCGAACGGGTGACCGCCTGCGCGGTCAGCGCGGATGGATCGTTGGTCGTCTCGGCGTCGGCGGACGGCACGGTACGGTTGTGGGACCCGGCGACCGGGTGGCTCGGTACGATCTTCGCCGTCTTCCACGGCGGCCGCCGACGCGACCCCACGGCGGCGGCCGCCGTGGAAGCAGACCAAAGCGCCGAGGACCCCGCCAGACCAGGTGCCGCGCCCAAGGAGCTATGGGTCGCTCCCGTCAACGGATGTGTCATCGGCCCTGACGCTTCGTTCCTGGCGGGGGTCAGCGAGGACATGGTCACCGTCTGGGACTTGCCCAGCGGACAGGTCCGGTGGTCCGATCAGCATGTGGGCGGCGCCAAGTCTTGCGCCGTCAGCCCCGATGGGACTCTCGTCGTCTCGGGTGGCGAGCGTGGAGACCTCCGCATATGGGACGCGGTCAGCGGAGCGGAACTCTGCGCCCTGAGCGGTCACACCGGTCCCGTGTGCGCGTGTGCGGTAAGCCCCGACGCAACCATGATTGCGTCCCGGGCTGATGACGGGATCCGGCTGTGGGACACGCGCGCCCGCGGCGAGCAGGAGTCCTTGGAGGGGCATGGCAAACGCATTACGGCGTGCCGTTTCGATCCGTCCGGAGAGCGCCTGGCATCCGCGGCGGCAGACAGCATCCTGGTGGTGTGGGAGGCGCGCGGGCGGCACCGCATCGCGTCTCTGGAGGGACACGACGACGTCGTGCAGGACTGCGCCTTCACTCCGGACGGCAGGCAACTCGTCTCCGCCTCCCGGGATGGAACGGTCCGGGTATGGGACGCCCGTAACGGCATGCCGCAGCGCATCTTCACGACGCGCCATCCGGTGTGGGGGTGCGCCACGCGGCCCGACGGCGGTGCCGTCCTGTTCGGCTTGGGCAAGCGTCCCGCCCAGTGGGACCTACCGTCGGGCCAACACCTCATGGCGTACGAATCGCAGCAGACCGAGACCTGGCGGTGTGCCTTCAGCCCGGACGGAATCTGGGCGGTGACGTCCGGCGGCGACGGCACGCTGACCGTCTACGACAACGAAAGCGGCGATAAACGGGCAACACTTAACGGCCACACCGATACAGCCGGAGTGTGCGCGGTCAGCCCAGACGGTACCTTCATCGTCTCCGGCGGAGCCGACCACACGGTGCGGATATGGGACGCCAAAACGTTGCGCCAACGCCACCTGCTCAACGGGCACTCCGATGCGGTTTGGGGCGTTGCGGTCAGCCCTGACGCCCGAGTTGTCGCGTCGGCGAGCTGGGACGGATCCCTTCGCGTGTGGAGCACCGAATCCGGATCCGAGCAGATGCGCCTCGAACTCCCGGTCAGCCTCACGGCGCTGGCGTTTCACCCTTGGCTGCCGGTCGTGGCCCTCGGCGATGAGACAGGGTGGTTGCACCGCGTGCAGCTGATGGGCCTAGATCCTGGACCGGCGATCGTCACAGCCCACAAGACCGAAGGTGCCCTGTTCCTACAGTGCCCCGCATGCCGCACCACGAGCCCAGTTGCCGAGAGCACACTCGGCTACGACTTGCCATGCGCGACCTGCGGCATCTCCCTGCGGCTCGCTACGTCCGTCCTGCGGCCACTGCCGGAGTCCGGTGCCGGGCGTGGGCACAAGCGCACAGTCCCACTGGCCGGAGACCCAGGTGGCGACGACGAACGCGCGCAGCGACTGATGAGCATTTTGAAAACATGCCCCTGCGGCACCCGGTACGAACTGCTTCGGTACGCCTGCCCCAACTGCGGCAGCTCGATGTCGATATCCGCACCACCGCTGCCCTTCGAGGCCACCGAGTTCATGGACAACCGGCAAGGCCTGGCCAACCTGCACGTGAATCGAGGCGTAATGTTGGCCAAGCGGGGCCAACATGAGGAGGCACTCGCCGAGTACGCCAAGGCAATCCAGGCCAATCCGTGGAATGCGACCGCGCACCAAAACGTGGGTACCGCGCTGTGGCAGATGGGCCACCTGACCGAGGTGCTGCCCTGGTACGAGAAGGCCCTCGACCTAGACCCTCGGCGCGCACTGCCGGCGCAGATGACCGCGCTCATCGACCAGGTGCGCAACCTTGAAGCACACGCAAGGACCGAGATACAGGCCGGGCGGCGCGACGCTGCACTGGCCGACCTGACCGCTGCTGCCGACCTCTGCAAGGGAAGCCGGTACCGGCAGCAGATCGAACGCGCCATCGAAGAGCTGTCCGCCGGGTGACACTCACCGAGGGTGAACCGTTCGGAACTCGGTTTCCCTCAAAGCCTGTGCTTCCGAAAAACTGTTTTCCCTATGCGACACGGACGCACACGGGATCAGGGCCATCGAACCATTCCGGTACGGAACGCGCGTATCGGCTATTTCCGCTGGTGGATACACATGCGTTCCACGCCGTCTCCTCTACCCGAGTTGGCTCAATTTAGTGCGCAGGCCGGCTGACGTGGTTGATCGCTTCGAGGGCCTGGCGCAGGTCGCCGGGGATCGGGTCGGCGGCGGTGATGACATGGGCCCCGGCCTGGATCTGGATGGTGCGGTAGCGGCGGGCGGTCTTGACGAACTTGCGGATGGACCAGCCGGTCTGGTGCTCGATCCAGCGGCTGACCGCGAGCGCCGCGAAGACGATGGTCAGGTGCGCTTCGATAGAGTCCCTGGTGCGGTGGTAGATGGGGCGGGCCTGCAGGTCGCTTTTCGCCATCCGGAACGACTTTTCGATCTGGAAGAGCTGATGGTAGGCGCCGATCACGAACTCTGGCGTGAGCGGGGTTCCGTCAGGGCAGGCCCGCAGGTTGGTGATGTAGCCCTTGATCCCGGCCAGCGTCCGGGCATTCTCCTCGAGCTCACGGTTCACTGACCTGCTGCCGCCCGACAGCCGGATGAACCGGTTGCGCTTCACTGGCGCCTTGCCCGCAATGGCCTGCTCGGCCTTCTTTACCTGCTCGTCGATCCCGCGCAGCGTCCTTCTGGCCCGGCCGGCCTTGTACTGGTAGTAGATCACCTGGTCCCGGCGGCCGCCTTTCGGCCCGGCGGGCCAGGGCTGGGTGAAGATATGCCCGTCCGGGATGTCCTGACCGGGGTGCTCGCGCCGCCACTGCGCGACCACATAAGGCACGCGGGGGATCTTCATGCCGAGGATGAACGACAGGCCCGCGGCCTCGATCTGCTTCTGATTCGACTCCGAGATCATGCCGGCGTCCGCGACGATGGTCACGTCCGGCAGCTGATGGGCTGCCATGAACGCCTCGATGACCGGCAGCATGGTGCTGGTCTCGGCCTTGTTGCCCTCGAACGCCGGCACCATGAGCGGGAAGCCGTCAGCGCCGGTGAGCAGGCCTATGGTGATCTGCGGCTCCAGCCGCCGCTCCTTGGAGAACCCGCTCTCGCGGAACCCGTCGCCCTTATCGGTCTCGAAGTAGAGAGTGGACACGTCGTAGAGCACCAGGCTGGCCCGGCCCAGCCCGGCATGGGCGGCGCAGGCAGCGGAGATGCGCTGCCGGAACGCCTCCGTGGCATAGGCAGGAAGGCGGCGCTTGAGCGTCGCATACGACGGCCCAGGCAGCCCGGCCTCCGCCAGCACCCGCAGGCTGTCAGCCTTGCTGACCGGCTCGATGATCCGGGCGGCCACCAGCTGGGCGAACACCTCATCGCCGCCGCTGGCCTGGTCAAAGCCCAGAACACAGTAGGCATGCTCCAGGGCATCGGCCAGGCAGCCCATCCGCGACGCGGTGTTCGGCAACGGCCCGCCCGGCGCTGCCGTGTCCAGGCCCAGGTCAAGCTCACCCTGCCCCGCGGCCAGCCTTTGCCGCGCCACAGCCTTCAGCAGCTCCAGCCCGGCGTCATCGTGAGCCGAGCCGAGATGCTCGATCTGCCGCGACCCCCGGTGCGAGGAGTAGACGATCTGCACCGCCGTGGCGCCTGACGCCGTCTTCACCGTCCGCACGTACGGCACCGGGCCAGCCTACGGCCCCCGGTTAGTGCGCAAATCCAGCACCAGCGAACCGGGAACCCACAGGTCACAGCATCGAACCAGCCCAGAACACGGAATCGTGAGCCAACTCAGGTCAAAGCCTGTGCTTCCGAAAAACTGTTTTCCCTATGCGACACGGACGCACACGGGATCAGGGCCATCGAACCATTCCGGTACGGAACGCGCGTATCGGCTATTTCCGCTGGTGGATACACATGCGTTCCACGCCGTCTCCTCTACCACGGCTGGGCAAGCCTGAGCATGTTTTGGTCCGAGATACTCGGTCCGGGCGCCAGTTCGCGCTAGGCGCCTTGCACAGCGCTTTGGCCGCGGTGTCATGGACTGACAGAGCATTGTCACAGCCTTCTGCCGGATGTTCCGGTGGGTTGGGACGGTCCGCTTGCATGAGATCGCATCGCCGCACGGGTGACGAGGCGGGCAGGAATGCGTATCGCTAGCAGCGCGAATGCCTCCTGGCTCCGAATCGCCTCACCCCGGCTGGGACCTCAGCGAAGGATCACGCCGATGATGAACGCCTTACGGGCAGAACTTGAGCACGACCGAGCCGCCGCCAGGGTGGGCTGCCGCGCCGCGCTGGAGGCCGCTGCGGCCGGCGACGGAGCGCAGGCATGAGCGCCGGTCAAGACCTGCCGCTGCCCCGGCGCCGCAGCCGGCAGTACCAGGTCGTTACCGCAGGAACGGCGCATACCGATGTGCTCAGCCAGGTCATCGCCGACGTTTTCACTGATCTGCCCCAGTCCGAGTGGCTGATTGGCGACCCAGATGCCCGTAGGCAGATCCTCCCAGGGTATTTCCTGCTCTTGATCGAAGCCGCGTTGACCAGCGGCACGGTCTACACCACAACCGATCGCGCCGGGGCTGCGCTGTGGATGCATGTCAGCCCAGATCGCACCAGCCCGTCCGACGACTACGCTACTCGGCTGGCCGCCGCTACCGGTCGCTGGGCAAGCCGGTTCGCCGCGTTCGACGCGGTACTCGACCGGCACCACCCATCCAGTTGCTCCTACGACCTGTTGGCGATCCTGGCTGTCCATCCGGACCGACAGGGGCAGGGGATCGGCAGCGCATTATTGCGGGCCCACCACCAGGTCCTCGACCGCGGTGAGGGCACACTGGGATACCTCGATGCCGCTGGTCCGCGTAGCCGCCAGCTCTACCGGCGGCACGGTTACCTTCCCAGCGGGTTGTTCTATCTCCCCGAGGACGGACCGGCCATGTACCCCATGGCACGGCCACCGCAATCCGGAGCACCGTGGCACGGAACGTCGGCGTCTACGCCCACGACCAGTCAGGGGACAAGCGTTCCACGGACACGCCCCGCGCCGGAAACAACATCATGATCGGCAATCGCACTGGTGGCTCAATCCCGTTGACCGAGAACCAGCGCCGACTCGCGCCGATACCCGGTGTGTTGCCGGCCAGTTCCACATTGGCGGCCCACGGTAGTTCAGATAGAAGGAGCAACCATGCCTGCGACTCCGGTTACACATCGGCCCGCTCGGTCATGGACCACGGTTCTCGACGGCCAGCAATTGCGGCAGTTGCGACGTCAGCGTGAGCTGTCCCAGGAGAAGCTGGCCGACCTGGCCGGGCTGAGTCCCGCCACCGTGGCGAGACTGGAACGGCAGCACCATTCGCCGTGCCGTGGCCGCACGCTGGCTCGCCTGGCTGCCGCCCTCGGCGAACGAGCTGCTGCCATCTCACCTCCGGAATCGGTCGCTGCGATGTCCCAGCCACATGCAGAGAGCGTGGCTGAAGCCCAGGCTGGGACCGGATGTCAGGCGGTGTCAGAACAATGTCACGAATGCCGTCCGAGGCTACCGGATCTCGGCAGAGCCGATTGGAATGAGACCACGCATCCACCGAAGAGGGGCGCATAGCCGAGAGGCGATCATGCCCGGCTACGCACCCCGCGCAGCGAGAGAGGATAGGGACCTGCGCTGCTCAACGTGGCCGTTCCAAGCTTTCCACGTCGGCTGCTCATCAACGCCTTTGCCCGGTACGGACGCGGCGATCCCTTATCCAGCGCAGGGCCGCGACCGGACAGTGACCGGTTCCGCGCCTGCAGGGCTTCCGGCCTGGGCTGGGGGGCGGACTGGTGGTAGCGGAAGCAACCGTCCACGACAGCGTCCTGGGCCTGTTCAAGGACCTGGTCCCACCCGAGGTCATCGAGGCCTATGACCAGTTGCGGGCGAGCGACGGCTGCGCCAAGGACCAGGCCGAGGAGTTCGTCGGCGGCGCGGATCTGGTGGCGGCGCTCACCAGCCGGGGCATGGCCCACATCCTGCCCGCACACCCCACACGACCCGGCATGGCTGCGGCCGGCATCGCCGGACATCGCGCTGCAGGGGGTGCTCGCCGGCCACCAGCATCAACTGGTCCGCGACCAGGAACTCCTGCTCGACGGGAACCGGCGCCTGGCCGCAGCACAAGCCAGATTCGGCAACGACATGAACGGCCGCTTCCCTGACCACCTGGTCTCGGTTGTCTCCGACCGCAACGCAGATCAGCGAGTTGTCCGCGTCGCTGGTCAACACCGCCCACCAGGACTGGATGACGCTGGAGAACCTGACTACCGAGATGCCGCTCACCGAGGACTTCGCCCAGCCGCCGCTGCCAGCCTCGGCCGGGCAAGTCCGGTGCCGGTCCATCTACAGCGCGGCAGCAGCGGATGACCCGGTCGCCTGGCGGATCATTCAGGCCTGCGCGGATGCGGGGGAACAGGCCCGGCTGCTGCCGGACGTCCCGATGAAGATGAAGCTAGCCGACCACACCACCGCGCTGCTGCCGCTGACCCCGGCCGGCACCGGAGGTGCGCTGCTGATCCGGGCACCGGTGATCATCAGCGCGCTGCGGGAGTACTTCGAGCTGCTCTGGGACCGTGCCACCCCCGTCACCTCCGACCGGCCCGCAGCGCCCGGGGACCGGCTGCCACCGGCCCACCAGGCGGTGCTGGAAATGATGGCCACCGGCGCCAACGACGACGCCATCGCGCATCGGCTGGGACTCAGCGTCACCACGGTCCGCCGGTACATCACCGTTGATCATGGAGCGGCTCGGTGTTTCCAGCCGATTCGCGGCCGGGGCTGCGGCCCAGCGCAAGGGATGGATCGGGTAGTGGCGTTAGATCTGAAGATCGTCGGGGGCCATGGTCCACCGGGGGTGCTGGCCAGCGAGCCGGTGCTGGCGGGCGTCGCGGCGCTGCTGCAGCCACAACCCGGCCGACAGCAGGACTGCCGAAGGACGATGAGCCCGGCGACGGTGAGGTACATGCCGAGGTAGTGGTGGCTGAACATGGACCGGGCCGAGCTGACCTGGCTGGCGTTGATGCCCAGGTAGGCCAGGATCAGGCTGGCCGGGATGGCCACCGCGGAGACGAACCCGACCGCGACCGCGTAACGGATCCGCCGGTTGTCGTCCGCGCGGCGCTCGATGCTCTCGATCGCGGTCAGCTCGGCGTCGATCGCGCGGGCCAGCCGCTCCAGCATCCGCCCGGCGGTCACCGCCTTGCTGGCCAGGCTGATCGACTCGTAGAGGGCGTTGTGGAAGCTCTCCACCCGCAGCGAGGGGACGAGCAGGCCGAGGTCGGCCGAGGCTTCCACGCTGTAGGACAGCTCCAGTTCCAGGTCGCCGAGGTGGTCGGCGATGCGTTCCAGCATGCGGCGCCGGTCGCGGGTGGTGCCCCCGGCCGCTTCGACGTTGCGGAACAGGCGCACGTCGGCGTAGGCGGCCTGCCGGATCGCGCGGAGTTGCGCGGCCGCCGCGACAGCCTGCACGGCGGACAGGAATACGGCGTTCTCGATGAAGTCGGAGTGGCCGCACACCACGCTGACGTACGGGCCGACCGCGGCCAGCCAGCCCGGGCGGCGGTTCAGTTCGGCCGGGTAGCGGATCGCGCTGTATTCCTTCCGGAACGGCAGGTCGGTGCGGTAGATCAGCCGCTGCAGCACGTCCTCGCAATCCTCTTCCGGGCCGGTGGGGCCGAGGACCATCTGGTGGCGTTCGGGCAAGAAGTCCGCTCCGGCTCCGCCGTCCGCGCCGAACTGGATGGCCAGAGCGTGCGCGTACTGCGCGAGGGACTGATCGCCGATACTGCACGTCGCCGAAGTAGCAGTCCTCGAGCAGGTCGATCGTGTCGAGCAGCTCGCACTTGTGCGTCCAGGCTCAGGGACGCGACGATCTGTCCCGACGGCAGGCGGAACAGCCAGATCCGCGCCCCGGTCACCGTGACGGCGTGCTGCCAGCGCCGGAACTTCAGCGCGCTGACGTCCAGCGCCTCCCGGCATAACACGCTGGGCAGCTGGTCCGCGGATAGCCGGTAGTACTGCTCGAACCGCCACAGGCGCAGGTAGTGCTGCAGCTCGCCACCCGCGGTGGTGTCCGCCAGATGCCAGGGCGTGGCGTAGATGTTGCTGACCCGCACCCTTTGCTTAACGCCAGGCCCTGGCTGATCGCGTTCTGGCCCGGCCTGGGTGGCAAAGGGCTGGCTCAGAAGAAGTGCCAGGGACGCTCACTGTCTCTCTCCCGCAAGCAGGCGACGCGCAACGCGAACTCATCGGCGATCGCCTTCGATTCCAGCACGTTCTGCATGATCCAGGTGGTCATCGTGACTTCCCGGATTTCCCGCAGTACCGGGTAGCCATCCCAGGTACGGACGTCGAAGCCGTAGGTGGCGGCGAACTCCTGGTACTAGCTCCTCGGGGAGGCCGTAGCGCTGCACCGCGATCGACGTGGGCAGCAGGTCCCACTCCCGCGGGCCGATGGCGGCCGCCTCGAAGTCGATGCAGCACGACCTGGCCGCGGTCGGTGAGCAGGTTCTTGGTGTGCGCGTCACCGTGGATCGGCCCGATCGGCAGGGCGAAGATCCAGGTGCGCGAACTGCTTGGTGAGGTCGGCTATCCGGTGGTGCAGGAAGTCGAGGTCCTCGGCGTCGACGCCTTTCGCCTTGGCCAGGCGTGACTCGGAGATCCGTAACGGCTCGAAAGCGGCCAGATCGCATGGGCAGTCGCAGGCGGCGTGGTAGGCGGCCAGGAGCCGGGCCAGGTCGATGTGAGTCGGTATTGGCTCGCCGCCGGTCACCGCATGCCAGAACGAGACGGGGTGCCCGTCGACCATGAGGGGGCTGCTCGATGCCGTCGTAGACGCGGACGGCGGGGACATTGGCTTCAGCCAGCCAACGGGCGACGCACACCTCTCGCTGCACTCGGGGGAGGCGGTCGGCCGAGCGGCCGATCCTGACCACGATGGGGGCGGAGGCTAACCCGAAGATCGCGTTCTCGCCGATGCGGAGTAGCTCGGCGCCGTCACTGCTGAAGTCGGCGTGCTCGCAGGCCTTCCTCAGCACAGGTTGCGCGGCTGAAGAGGAGAACTCGGCGGTCGCCCCGGACACGCGGTCCAGGATTCCCGCCAGGTCGGGGCCGGGTCAAGTACGCCTGCGAGGTTCGAGAAGTTTCATTATGAACGGTCATCCGGAATACCTGGTGATGTCCCGAGCCCCAGTGGCGATCTCCACCGCGGTGCACCCCGCCCGCTGACCAGGCTCGGCTCGACATCGGGTCGTCCCGCAGGCCAGCGGCGAGCTCGTCTGCGGCGGTCGAGTGCTCAGGACGTAAGCCACTGTCGAGTGGTCGTCCCGCCGTTTCCTGGCGGACTCCATCGTGGCGACTAGCCCGGCGCACGACCCGGTCGCGTACTTGATCTTGCAGGCGGCGGGGGGACGAAGGTTGACGTGTCGGAGCCGCTGTCTGCGGCTGAGGCCTGGCGATGCGCCTTGGTGATTGCTTCGGCGAGCAGGTCGCGGCCTGCTTCGTCAATGGCGCTCGCGCGTACCAGCAGGGCTGGTTCGGTGAGTTGAAGCTCGCGCACCGCTTTCTCCAGATGGCCGGGCTGAATGGCTCCGGCCGAGATTTGACTTGCTGGTGAACCTTCGCACGGCGGTTCGAGTGAGGCCTCTGCTGGGCGCACCGCTGGGAGCGGTGGGCCGGGTGTGGGCCGGGCATGGGCTGCGGCCAGGACATGGGATGGGGCTCCGGCAGCGAGAGCGAGGTCATCGAACGCCTGAGTGGCGGCGGTGCAGGTCTTGACGGCGAGGCGGTAGCTGTCGAGCAGGGCGGTGACGCGGGAGCGCGGGGCGGGGGAGTGCGGGTAGGGGAAGTCGTGGTCTGCGGAGAGCATGCGGGTGGGGATGTAGAGCCGGCTGATCGGCGGCGGCCCGGCGGACACAGCGCAGGTCGGTGAGCGGCGATGTGGGTCAGGGTGTCGGTGGCGTGGTGGACCGCAGCCAGGACCATGCGCAGGTCATGGGGGGTGGGGGCGAGGCTGGTGGGGTGGCGGATGAGCTGGCGTGGCCGCAGGCGGGGGTCCATCCTTGTTGGGTAAGCGAGCCAGCCGGTGCGCAGGACCAGGTGGCCGATTTCGGCGGCGACCGGGCTGGAGGCCCGGCGCATTGAGCCGGTGGACAGGACGCTCCATTGGCGGTGATGGCCCGCCAGGCGGTGGTGACGGGTTGAGGGCGCGGAGGGTGTTGTCGAGGTGGGCCTGGATCAAGGGGTCAAGGCCGAGGGTGGTGGCGCGGCGGGCCAGCGTGTGGAGGATGACTTCGCTGCTGTCCGCGGTGATCGCTGCAGGCGAGCGCGTCACGCCGCCAGGAATCGGAGGTGGCCTGGGGGACCAGCGGGCAGTGCCGGGCGAACGCGGCGGCCGCGTGCTGCAGCTCGCGCGGCGGTGGTGATCACGCTCGCGCACAGGCCGGGCATGGTTGTCTGTGACGGCGACAGGCCGGTGTGCGGGCGGGAGGTTGGCGGGGATGGCGGCGAGCACGAGCTGCGCCGTTAGCCCGCGGCGGCTGCTGGCGGGCGCGTGCTTCGAGCTTGAGCCCGGCGACCCATAGCCATCTGCTGGCATCGTGCAACGCCAGCCCGGCTGTGGCGGGCATGGCCGAACCCGGCGGCGATTCCAGGGACAAACGCATCATCCAGGGGGCGAGCTGGGCGGCCATGCTGGCGATCTCGCTGAGCAGGGCGTCAGTGACAGGTGGGGAGTAGATGACCTTCGCCCACGCCGAGGCGCGGTGGCGGGCGCCGGTGGCCGGGTCGGTGGAGAAATGGGTGTGCAGCAGGTCCCGGCCAGCGGCCAGTTGGTGGCCGCACCGGCCAGGTGCCAGGCCGCCGGATGCGCATCACCGGCATCCTTCTCGCTCAGCGGGCCGGCCGCAGCATGCAGGACCTGAGCGGAGCGGCGCAGCGCTATCCGCGCCTCCAGCGCCGCACGCGCTCCCGTGCATCGGGTCCTGTCTGGCCTGGCGGGCCGTGCGGGAATTCCCCCGCGCAGCGCGATGTCACCCAGGTAGCGGGCCAGGATGGTGACCAGGCGGTCCAGTTGCCGGATCACCCCGCCTCTGGCTTCGCCGGGCAGTTCTCCTGGATGGACACGGCGGCGGTGACATGCGCCGTGCGCGCTGGGTCGAGGAAGTCACCGAAGACCGGGGCGCATCGTCACCACGGGCCATCAGCTGGTGGATCCGCCGCGCCGCGTCCGCAGCCTCGCTCGCAGGCGGCGCGATCACCGGCGGGCGTGGCGGCTGCCGCGGCCTGGGTGAGGCGGCCGTCCAGCAGCGCCCCAGGTCGGCGAGGATGTCGAGCGCCTCATCGACGGCTGCCGCCCGGGGCCAGGAGGCCCGGCTGCGGGCCGGCCGGGCCAGGCGGGCAGGGACGGGGCGGCGGTGATGGCCTCGCGGCCATCCACGGCCGCGTCCGCGGTGGTCATGAACGCCGCGAACAGTTCGGGGATCCGGTCTGTGCAGCTGCGGGCGGCGAGCCTGATGGCCTCGAACGCGTCGAAGCTCACCGCCAGCGTGTCCGCCAGGCGCAGACGCGTCCCGGAGCCGGGCCTGGATGGGCTGGGTCTGCGGCATGTCCTCACCTTCCTCGCACGTCACGGGCTGTTCAGGCGGCCACGTTGCGGGCCAGCCCGATGGTTTCCGCGATCTGGCGCAGGTGATCGTTGGGGAAATGGTGGCCATGGCCGCGGAGCTCCCGGGCGAGAGTCCGCTGGCTGAGGCGCTGGCCACGGGCGGATGCGTTCTGGAGAATGAGGGTCGCGTCGCGGAGCAGGCGAGGATCCGGCCCGGTGTCCGCGGCTCCGCGCTCGGGTCCGGGCGTATGAGCACCACGCCGGGCGGCGGGGGCGGCGCCAGCATGAGCGTGGCGGCGCGGGCGCCGGCCGGGCCGCGTGCTGGCGGGTCATCTTCACCACCAGCAGCCCGACGGACAGGCCCGCGAACGCGGCGAGCGGGCTGGTCGCGGCGGTCAGCCGGTCGGTCACGGCTGACCGGGTCGCCAGGCACGGCCTGGATGTGGCCGACGTTCCCGGCCACGCTGACCGCCAGCCCGGTCAGCGCGGTCGCCCAGGGCCAGACCCGCTGCCGGGCGGGCCAGGCGTCGAGGTAGGCGACGTAGAGGGCGAGTTCGCCGACGGCCAGGAACACGTCGATCTCAGCCGGCCAGGACATCGCCTGCCAGCCGGTCAGCCGGTGATGGATCGCCCAGTCGTACAGGCCCGCGTAGCTGTGCGCGAGCGCGTTGGCGCTGGCCAGGATCGCGATCACGCGCGATCGCGTACAGGGCTGCCTTCCGCGTGCGGGGGTTCATGCGGTCCTCCCGCGGCGCGGTTGCGGATCTTGCTGAATGCGTCCAGCGCCAGGTCGTCGGCTTCGGGGAGGGTGTGCAGGTACTTCTCGGTGGTGGCGATGCTGCCGTGACCGAGTCGGTCCTTGACCATCTGCAGGTCGGCGCCGCCAGCGAGCAGCCATGAGGCGTGTGCGTGGCGCAAGTCGTGCGGGCGCGACGGAGAACGTGATCCCGGCTCGCTGCGAGCGCGGGCTGCCAGACCTTCAGCCGGAACCAGTCGCGCGGGATGTGACCGTCGGTGTCCACCCTCCGCGGCTTACGCGGGGAGTCCTTCCCGGCCGCCCGGCGCTGGGCCCGGTAGATGGCGGCGGCGTCCTTGCAGTAGGTGCACCGGCACTTGCCGGCGTTGTAGCCGCTCATCGTGCCGTGCCGGTACTGGCGCCCGGCGGAGTTCGGCTTGGTGAAGCCGAGCGCGGCCAGGTCGGGCACGGCCCGCAGCCGGGTGGCGGGGGAGTCCTGCGGCGGCATCGCGAAGATCAGGTCGCCCGGCCCGAGGCCGGCTTCGCTGATGTGGGCGTCGATCTTGCGGTGCCAGTTGCGTGCTGAGCTTGAGGCGGCGGTACTCCTTGTCCTTGGGGTATTCCTTGACCAGGAACCGCTCGCCGTCGGGGTGGAATTTCGGGTCGACCTGGACCACGGCGCGGCTGACGGTCAGGACGCGGGTGATGGGTTCGAGGTCCTTGACCCGCAGCTCGGTCAGTTCGCCCCAGCGCAGGCCGGTCTCGATGTCGGTCTCGATCGAGCAGTTTCAGGGTGGCCGTCGGGAATGCGCCGCGTAGATCGCGTCGAACTGCTCCGGGGTGATGATCTTCAGTGGCTTCTTCGGGACGGTGGGGGTCTTCACGCCCTTGCAGGGGTGGAGGTAGGTCACGTCGTTCAGCGCGGTGGTGAAGATCGCGCTCAGGATGAACCGGACCTTCTGGATCGTCGCCGGGCTGACGCCCTTCGCCTGGAGGTCGGTCACCCACTCGCGGACGGTGCTGGCCATGATCTCGTTCATCCGCATCGGGCCGAACCACGGCATGATGTGCTTGTTGAGCTGGTAGGTGTACGCCTCCCGGGTGCTCACCTCGATCACGTGGTGGGGCAGCCACTCCTCCGTGACGTAGCGGCGGAAGGTCTGCCGGCCGCGGCGCGGGTCGCCCAGGCGGCCCTCCGCCAGCCGTGTCTCCGCCCTCTGCCACGCCTTGTCGGCGTCCCGCTTGCTGGAGAATGTCCCGGCGGGCTGGATCTGCCCACGCAGGTCCCGGTAGCAAGCGCGGTAGCGGGGCGTGCCGTCCTTGGTCTTCCTTTTCTGGGTCCAGCCCATCGATCATCACCTCAAGATCGCTCTTGGCAGCAGAATGGCAGCGGGCTAGTCGTCATTCCCCGTCAGAGTCCGATACCTACTGGCACCAAAATATGGCCTGTGACCAGCAGTCTAGCGAAGATTATCCACAAGGCGGCAAATCCATTTGAACGAGAATTCTGCACTCATAACCCAGAGGTCGCGGGTTCAAATCCCGCCCCCGCTACCAAGTAAGTGCAGGTCAGGGCCTGATCGCCGGAACGGCGGTCAGGCCTTTTTGATCATCCGTTGGCGGCCCGTTGGCGGGACGAGACCGCAACGAGACCGCACTGCACGAGACCGCCCTGCATGCCTGTGCCTTGTGCCGATCGCTTCCCTCCGATGTCACCGGCAGCCGGTGGAGGCCCTAGCGCTGGGCCGTAGCTCCTGCCGGGCGAGCTTGCTCAGGGCGGCAGCAATCTCGTGCTGGCGGCGTCGGGCCGTGCACGTGCCGTTCTCGCGGTGCAACGCTCCGCTCGATCCTGCTCGGCGGCGACACGAAGCCGATCAGGCGACTTAGCCGCGGCCCGGGGAGATGCCAACGCGGTATCGCACAGCAGAAGCTCGCAGGCTCGTCCGGGCGTGCAGGTGGCTCGGATGGTGAGGCCCGGTGCGTGGGCGTGTCTTCTTGGGATCAAAAGAACTTCATGTTAACGCCCCGAAGCCGGCTCCGGTGAACGCGCACTGCCCTCTTGGCTGCGTCGGGTGAGACCAGGCCGCCCCACGCTCCTGCGGCCGCCTGCCCTAGCGTCAAGAGCGCCTCCACCTCGTCGTGGCCTAGCCCGGCTCCCCGAACGAAGCGCGTGCCGAACCCTATGTGCCAGCGCTCGTCACGGAGGACCAGCTCCACTCCTCGGCGAACACCCGGGAGCCCGGTGGACAGGCGGTCGAGCGTGTCAAGCATCGCATTCTGCGCGGCCAGGAGGACCACGCCCTCGAGCACCATATGGTACAGCCCGACCGCGGCGGCCAGACCCTCGCGGTCCTCGGCGAGGCGCACGGCAGTGGCCGGGAGCCGCTCCTCGAACAGGGCGACGAGCTCGGGACTGACGAGGGTGCGAAGAACGTCCTGCCGAGCCGCAATGTCGGCCCCCGGGACGGCCGCGACCTCGGCCGCTACACGGTCGAAGAAGCGGGCGTGGCGGTGCTCGTCACGGGCCTGCGCGCGGAAACACGCCGCCTCTCCGGATAGGTGAAGCGGATGCGATACAGCGGTTCAAGCCTCATCAGCAACTCCTGCGAAGTGCTCAGCCCAGGCCTGGTCGCTGACCGGCAATGCCCAGCTGAACGCGCCGCGCTTTACCCACACAGCCATCCTGCCTTGACTAGCCGGTCGCCGACTCCATGACCATCCGCACACGCCGCTGATGCTGTGCGTTTGCGGAGGTCCCGCAACCCGAGGTGCTGAGATCGCCTACCGTGGCGGATGCAAGGCCGATACGACGACGGGAGGACGGGCCTATGTCACATGTACGGCGCTTCGACCACGTCGGCCTCACGGTCGCAGATCTCGACGTGGTGACCGCCTTCTTCGTGGCGCTGGGGCTGGAGGTCGAGGGCAGGACGTTCGTCGAGGGCGAGTTCTTGGACACGGT
Source organism: uncultured Actinomycetes bacterium (assembly GCA_963758575.1). Lineage (GTDB taxonomy): Bacteria > Actinomycetota > Actinomycetes > Streptosporangiales > Streptosporangiaceae > RYN-230. Next base: position 349,080 of record CAVWWE010000046.1, on the reverse strand, counting down.
CTGCGGCATTCCCGGCTCGCGCACCGAGATCGTCATGCTCAAGCCGCCCGGCGATGGCACCCGCCTGGAGCTCTCGAGCTTCGTGCGACCTGACTCCGTGCCGGGCTCACCGGCCGCCATGGCCAACGAGCTGGGATTGCGCAACGTGGCCTTCGAGGTCAGCGACCTGCAGGCGGCTGTCGACTGGGCAGCTACCGAGGGCTATGGACTGGTCGGTGACATCGGCGAGTACGAGGGCGCCTGGCGGATGGCCTACGTCCGGGGGCCGGAAGGGATCATCGTCTCGCTGGCCGAACGCATCGGCTGAGCCTGCAACGCCCGCATCTGGCCGCATGTAGCCCGTCTTGGTCCTCAGGCACAGCCTCGCCTTGGGAAACCTCACGGTCACGAACCCAGGGCGTCGCCATGTCCGGAAGACGCCCGCAGCGCATCGGTCAGCAATGCGACCAGCGCCTCGAGCTGCACGTCGGCCGAGGAGGAGATTTCCCGGTCCGACCCGTCCAGCGCCCGGGCGGCAAGCCCCGCCTTGCTGTCGATCAGCCCGGCGATCCGGGCGTCGATGGTCTGCGCGGCGATGATGCGCCACGCGGTCACCGGTTCGGCCTGCCCGATGCGGTGGCTGCGGTCGATGGCCTGACTCTGCTCCGCGTCGGTCCAGGACATCTCGGCCAGCACGATGTTCGAGGCGACCTGCAGATTCAGGCCCACGCCAGCCGCGGTCAGCGAGCATACCGCGATCGCCACGTCCGGATCGTTCACGAAGGCTTCGATGTTCGCCTGCCGCGCTGTGGGCGTCTGGCCGCCACGGATCGACGAGAAGCGCACCCCTTGCCGGGAGAAGAGCTCTTCGGCGGCGTCCATCACGTTGACGTGCTTGGCGAAGAAGACGACCTTGCCGGCGCTGCGGGCCAGTTGCGCCGCGTAGTCCGCGGCCAGTTCGGCCTTCGCCTGGCCGATGCGCCGCATCATGGTGAACACGTTCTCGCCGGACTGCGCGGTCGCCGCCTCCTTCAGCTCCGACCGGGCCACCCGGCGGACGAGGTCATGGTCGATGCCCCCGGCGCCGACGTCGGAGGATCCGTTCGCGAACGCGGTCTTGTAGCGCGCCACCATCCGGTCAGCGAGGTCCCGTTCTGCCGCCCGGATCGACCGGCCGGCCCGTTCGTCCAGCTCAACGGGGAGGTCGGCGATACGGCGGGCGGGGATGTCGGCGGCCACGTCGAGCTTGCGCCGGCGCACGATGCCCAGGTCGATCACGCACTGGCGCGCGGCGGCGTAGAAGCCTCGGTCGGCGGGCGTCAGGCCGGTGTCCTCAAGCGCGTCCATCAGCTCGTCGAGGGGCTTGCTGTCGTCGATCCAGCCGAGGAACTGCCAGATTGCCCGGAAGTCCTCAATGTCGTTGATCAGCGGGGTGCCGGTCAGCGCCATCAGCAGGGGCCGGTCCGTACGGGACCGGATACGGCCGGAAAGCGCGAGGACGTTCTGCGAGCGCTGCGAGGCCTTGTTCTTCATGAAGTGAGCCTCGTCCACGACCATGCCGCGGAAGCCGAAGTCACCAAGCCAGCCCCTGTGGCGGTCGAGAACCTCGTAGTTGAGCACGACGATATCGGCGAAGCCGTCGACACCCTCGCCGTCGCCCTGCACCACGGTGGCCGGGCGGCGCGGAACCCAGCGGGCCGCCTCACGGGCCCAGTTGGTCTTGACGACGTTCGGCACGACGACGAGCAGCGGGTAGGCGTTCGCTGCCTCCGCGGCGAGCAGCGCCTCGGCCGTCTTGCCCAGACCCGGCTCATCGGCGAGCAGGAACGTCCGGTGACCGGCAGCGGCCGCGGCGACCAGCTGCCCCTGGTGCGGCATCAGTTCCAGGCCCGCCGGGGTGAACCGTGCCATCGGCGCCGGGAGCGCCATGCACGCCGGGGCTCCCCCGCCGGCACGCTCGAAGGAACTCAGCAGCGGGCCGAGCAGCTCCCAGTCGGCCAGGCGGCGCGGACGGGAGGTGCGCTGCGCAGCGGCGGAGAAGTCGGGAGCGAGAAAGGGGTTCGCCAGTTGCCGCGAGACCACCGACTGTGGCACGACCCCCCGCTCGGAACCGCCGGAAGCCGTAGCGGTCTGCGTAGGCGCGATCTCTTCGCGCGCCGGCTCGATGCCGAAGTCCCGCAGCATCTCCCCCTTGAGCGACCGGGCCGCGTCGGAGACTCCGGAGTCCTCGGCGAGCAGCGCCAGTAGCCCAGCGTCCTGGACGGCGGTCGTCGCGAGGATGGTCGCGACGCCGTCCAGGCGCTTGAGCTGCTCGGCCCGGTGACTGTCGCTTCCAGCCGCCGCCCGGACGCGGGCACGCTCGTCCCGCAGCAGCAAGGCGGCGGCCTGGAATTTCGTGCGCACAGCAGGCGTCACGCGGCCGCGCCGGGCAGCCGCCTCGACCTCACGCACGGTTCGGGTGAGCACCGGGACGACATCGCCACGGTGGCGGGCGCGTCGCTGCTTCCGCGAGGCGCCACGGCGAGCGCCCGTCTGGCGCTGGCCTGGTCGAGCCACAGACTTCTCCTCTGGAATGCCGGGGCACAGTGGCCACGGCAGCATGGCGCACAGTCCCGCAGCCGGGACAAGGAACGTCCCGGGCACAGGGCCTGGCGCTGTGAGCACCGAGCCGGCTTGCGGATCTCCGACGATCAACGCAGACGGCCTCGGCAGGCCTTTTCCACGAACCTGAGCCGCCGGTGGGCGGGCTCGTGACCACAACACCCGAAAGTCGCGGTCAGACGACCGGCTCGGCTCCCGGGTACCGCTCATAATAACGCGTACGAGAGCGCATAATTCCCGGCCGCACTGCGGTAGCGGCGCGTAGTTAGGCTGGCTACCATGTCACGAGAAGATCTGCCGGTTGCCGAGTTCGCCTTCCCGGGGCCGCTCCGCGACCAACTCGTGGCTGCCATCCTCGGTGGCGAGAAGACCACGACGACCGGGCTGCTGGTGGGTTACGAGCGTGACGACGAACCTCTGCCCCACCCGGGCTTGCGGCAAGCTGTGGTTGATTCCGCAGGTCATCGGGTTGCGGTGATCGAGACGAACGCGGTCCGGGTAGTCCGCTTCGGCGACATCGACCTGGCTCATGCGATCGGCGAGGGTGAAGGGTATAGCTCGGTCGCTGCATGGCGGGCTGGGCATGAGCTCTTCTGGCACTCGGCCGAGGCACGCAGCGAACTCGGTGATCCAGTATTCACTGTCGACGACGACACCCTCGTGGTGGCCCAGACGTTCTCGCTAGTGGAGCGCTGATTCGGGGAGCCACCCGCGCTCATCTGCCGCCACAGAGATCAAGAGGGCCTGATTGCCACTGCGGCGATCAGACCTCTGACCTGCACTTACTTGGTAGTGGGGGCGGGATTTGGACCTGCGACCTCTGGGTTATGGGAGCCGGTGCTTCGTGGCCTCCCAGATGCGGATAGCCGCGAGGTCGCGACCTCTTTCACCCGTCACGGAGGATGCCCGGGCGAGTTGGCAAGCGGCACGATCGGGCCAGGAGGTGGTGTCGGAGGCGCCGGGGGTGTTCGTGATGCACGACAGGAAAAGTCGCAAGGTTGCGGTGCTCGGCGCGATCCCGCGCGACCAGATCGTGACCCATACCGGTGAGCGGTTCCACAAGTACGGGTGCGTAATCTATACGGCGGCTGCCCTCTCATCTCTGCTGGATCCTGGCGACGTAGTCGTTCCGATTTCACATGTCCGTGAGGAGGACGAGGGTCCGATCAAGCAGATCCTGGGGTCCTTCCCGAATATCGACACCTCCGGTATTACGTCGCTGGCCGACCGAGGCGACGTGGTCGAGTTGCGCTATATCGACCAGAATCAGCGTGTCGAGCGGCAGACAAGCTTCATGGACCCGATCCTGCCCGCCGATGTCGGCGACGTGCTCGATGCCGACGTATTCGTCTGTGTCCCGATCACGGACTATGAGGTAGGGCAGCCAACGCTGCGGCATATCAAAGAGCACAGCCGTGCAACTGTGCTGCTGGATGCCCACGGTCCTGCGACGACGCTCACCCGCAGCGGCGAACGCCAGCCAAGGGTGTGGGCTGACCAGGATGTATGGCTTCCGTACGTGGACATCCTGAAGATGAATCTTGACGAAGCGAACTCAACGTGGCTCGGTGAATCAGCGGAGCTGACGGCTGATCCGCCGACGCTGAGCGATGAACGGTTGCGCGACCTGGCGCGGCACTGCCTGGCCCGCGGTGTCGGGGCGGTCTGCGTGACCCTCGACGAGCGTGGCTGCGTCGTCTTTTTCCGGGACAGCTCCGGCGGGATTGCCGGGGAGTTCGTCGATCGCATCGAAGTGGAGCACGTGGTGGACACGACCGGTGCGGGCGACTCGTTCGCCGGCGGGCTGGCTTACGGCTACCTCGCGTACCGGGATTACGTCGTGGCCTGCCAATACGGGAATGCTATGGGTGCTCAGCGCTGTACCGGCACGGATCTGGACGTCTACCTGTCACGAGAAGAAACCGAGCGGCAGATCCGCGCGGCGTACGGCCCTCGGCCGTAGTTGGAAATCGGCAGGAGGTGCCGTGAACACTTTCTTGCTCGGCTATGACGGCTTCGATCCCAGGATGGAGGGGCTGCGCGAGGCCCTGACCTCCACGGGCAACGGCTACCTGTGCACACGTGGCGCGGCGGAGTGGGAGGACGCGGACGGCGTGCACTATCCAGGCACGTATGCGCACGGTGGCTACAACCGCGAGACGACCATTCTGGGCGGCCTGCCCGTACTGAACGAGGACCTGGTCAACCTGCCGAACTGGCTTGTCCTCAAGCTGCGCATCGAGGGCGAGGATGTGATCAGGCTCACCGATGTCGAACTCGTCAGCTACCGCCATGAGCTCGACATCCGCAATGCCACCCTCGTCCGCCAGCTCCGCTTCCGTGACAGCCGGGGGCGGGAGACAACTCTGAACAGCCGCCGGTTCGTCAGCATGGCCGACGTGCACCACGCCGCGATCGAGTGGACTCTCGTCCCGGAGAACTGGTCAGGCCGGGTCGAAGTGATCTCGGCACTGGACAGCCGGGTGAGCAACCGCAACGTGGCCCGCTACGAGCAGCTCGAAGGCCGCCATCTGAACCCTGTGTCCCCGCGGACGCTCGGACCCGAGGTCATCGCACTGAAGGCCGAAACCCGGCAGTCGAATCTGTACATCAGCGAGGCGACCCGCACCCGGGTGTTTCGCGCCGACCAGCAATTGGCGGTGAGCCAGGCGCTGTACCAGATGGAGGACTACATACAGCAGGTTCTGGCCTTCGACGTCCAGCAGGGCACAGCCACTCGGGTCGAGAAGATGGTGTCGTTCTACACCTCCCGCGATCCAGCGGTCAGCGACACGCTGGTCAGAGCGGTCACGTCCGCAGCCCGGCACGACGGATTCGCCACCTCGCTCGAGCGCCACGTTGCTGCGTGGGACGAACTGTGGCGGGGGTGCGACGTTCGCGCGACCGGAGACGATGAGGTGCAGCAACTGCTCCGGCTACACATCGCGCACCTGCTCCAGGTGTGCTCCCAGCACACCGCCGACCTGGACGCCGGGCTGCCTGCCCGCGGGCTCAACGGCGAGGCCTACCGCGGACACGTGTTCTGGGACGAGATCTACGCATTCCCGTTCTTCAGCTTCCGCCTGCCGGAGGTCACGCGCGGGCTATTGATGTACCGCTACCGCCGGATGGGGGAGGCGCGGGCAGCAGCCCGGGAGGCAGGATTCCGGGGCGCGATGTTCCCCTGGCAGAGCGGCAGCGAGGGCACCGAGGAAACCCAGCGCGTCCATCTGAACCCGCTCTCGGGCCATTGGGAACCTGACCTCAGCCGTAACCAGCGGCATGTCAACGCGGCCATCTTTTACAACATCTGGAACTACTTCCAAGCCAGCAGTGACCTAGAGTTTCTTGACCGCTACGGGGCGGAGATGATGCTCGAGATCGCGCGCTTTTGGGCATCGATCGCACACTTCAATCCCGAGCGGGAACGCTATGAGATCCACGGCGTAATGGGCCCCGACGAGTTCCACGAGAAATACCCCGATTCGCCGCAGGGCGGGCTGCGCAACAACGCCTACACCAACATCATGGTGGCGTGGCTGTGCGATATTGCCGACCACTTGCTGACGCTGCTGCCTGACAGCCGGGTCGAGGCGCTACGGGCACGGCTGGGCATCGGCGCCGAAGAACTGGCCCGATGGCAGGACATGAGCCGCCGGATGTTCGTGCCGTTCCACGACGACGGAATCATCAGCCAGTTCGAGGGCTACGCCGAGCTGGAGGAACTCGACTGGGATGCATACCGTGCGAAATACGGCAACATCCAGCGGCTCGACCGGATCCTGCATGCCGAGGGCAACGACCCGAACCGCTACAAGATCACCAAGCAAGCCGACGCGGTAATGCTGTTCTTCTTGTTCTCGGACGACGAGCTCCGTGAAATCTTCGGGCGCCTCGAGTACGACTATCGCGACGACACCGCCATGCGGAACGTCGCTTATTACGACCGGCGCACTTCGCACGGCTCGACATTGAGCTATATCACTCACGCGGGCGTACTCGCCACGCTCGACCCCGAGAGCTCATGGGAACGATTCCTGGTCGCGCTCCGCAGCGACGCCGACGACATCCAGGGCGGCACCACGAAGGAAGGCATCCACCTCGGTGTCATGGCCGGGACACTCGAGGTAATGCAGCGCTATTACGCCGGCGCCCATGTTCGCGGCGACGTGCTGTACTTCGATCCCCAGCTCCCGCGCCAACTGGATGGCTTGTCGTTCCCGATCCAGTTCCGGAAGACGCCGATACTCGTCACAGTCACCGGCGAACACCTGACGCTGGCCGTCCATCCCGAGAGCATGAGCCGGCCGGTCAGGGCCGGGGTTCCGGGCGACGTTCGCGAACTGCGCGCTGGCGACCGCGCAGTGTTCGGGCTCAGCCCGGGAACTGCGACGTAGCCCCGTGGCTGAGCCACCAGCCGATGATCAAAGGCCCGACCGCACGCAGTACCGGTGACCAGCCGGGCGGGGTTGGCTGTCCGGCAGGCGCTAGACGACGTAGCCCGTGACATGTGCCTCGCCTTTGGCGAGGTCAACCGTGCCCCGGGCCCAGATCTGAAGTGGTTTACCCACGCATAGTCGGGCTCGGAAGTAGTCATGGTCACGTTTTCGCGCAGGTCGCCAACGGGTGGTCCTTCCGCGAAGTGGGCGACGCCATCGGCATAAAGCGCGATCTTCTTGCCATCTTCGGTCGTGATCTCTGCATGAATGTGAAGTTGAACGTGACCATCGGGACGGATGTGGATGTAGTCGGTTAGCTCGACCGTTCCTCGTAGCCTGTGGCCGACGGTCGGCCCCTGGAAGGCGAGATCGTACCGGGCCCCTTGCGGAGGGAGTCTGCGACACCGGACAGCAGAGCATCCAGCGCGGGCACACCGTACGAGGTCGCCCCGGTCAACTGGATGGTGTACTCGTAGAGCAACTCGCCGGGCATCTGTTCCGTCATGACCGAACGCTCCTTCTTCTCAGCGCCTGGTCGAGCTCGCGGCGGGAGCTGATGTCCAGCTTGGCGCACATCTTGCGCAGGTGCCACTCCACGGTGCGGCCGCCGATGAACAGCTGAGCGCCGATCTCCGGGTTCGTTCACGGCCTGTTCCGGCGTCCCGTCCGGGACGCGGGTGGTCAGGCTGACGAGGTACTCCATGGCCGGCTCCTCCTGGTGCTGTGAAAGTTGAACCACTGTCCGTTCGGTGAGAAAGAACTCAACTTTTCTGAACAAACGGGGGTGTTACGGCCCGCGTGTGGTCGGCCTGCTGGTACGGGTGATGCATCAAGTGGTCGCCGACCTCCCAGTTCTCGCGGATCCCGGGGGCGGCCAGGTCCCAGTCCGGGCGGCTCTCGCGGGTCACCTCGCGCAGGTCGCGGCGAAGGTCCTCGAACGACGGCCTGCCCCAGAACCAGTAGCCGTTGTAGATGCTGAAGATGACCAGGCCCGGCTTGAGTACGAGCGTGTACGGGATCATCGGGTCGTAGTGGGAGTCGGTGTACTCCTGAATTCCGAGGTCCTTCTGGATCTTGCGGCCGGCGTCGGACAGGAAGGTCCACTGCGCGCCGACCGAGTCGCGGAACTCATTGGTCTTGAGGATGTTGTCAGTGGAGATGGTCACGATCTGGGTGTAGGCGACGCGGATCTTCGGGTAATTGGCGGCCAGCTCGAGGTGCTGCTGGTGGTCCTTCGGACAGAACCCGCCGCGCGAGAGGACCAGGATCATCGGGTCGATCCCCTGCAGTTCGCTCAGCCTGCGCCGGACCTTGATGTGGTCGGTCAGCTCGTAATCGGGGAAGGTCCCGCCGGGGATGATGTCGGCGCGCACGGTGTGCTCCTGAGCTGAAAGTGCCGTCGGGGTTAGCCGGAGTTGAGCTGCTGGCCCCCGTTCAAGTCGTAGGTCTCGCTGGTGACAGCGCTGTTGGCCATCAGGTGCACGGCGAGCGCGGCGACGTCGGCCGGCTCGACCACGCGCCTGATGGGGAGCGTGTGGCCGAGTTGATCGCGGCGGTCGCCGAGGTCATCGCCCGGGAGGCTGGTCCTGGTCTCTACCATCGCGCCTCCGAGCGCCGGTCGCGCCTGTGAGCACCCTGGCCCGGTACCCGGGGCCGCCCGACCCTGCTGCAGCACCAGCGGCCGGTATGCAGGCCCGGTCCGCCTTTCTGGCTCTGGGCGCATCGCGACGGTCCGGGAACACCGTGATAGCGCGAGTTTGCTGTCTCGGCCGGGAAGACCGGCCGTACTGTTCGCTTCTCCGCCACTCGCGGCGGCGCCTGCTACCGCCTACCCAGGCGGCGTGCTTTGACTCCCGGGGCACTGCTCGCCCTCCTCCCCGCCGCCCGGCTCCTTGTGGCCCCGGCGGCGGTGTGCCCAGGCCTGCAGCCAGGCGTCGGAGAACCAGCGCCCGAACAACTGGCCGGCGTAGACGACCCAGCCGACGCCGATCAGCCACGACTGCACGATCAGGACGGTGCCCAGCGCGCCGTAGCTGACCGCGTTCTTGACGATGAGCGGCTCGAAGACCAGGCCGGAGAAGGTCCGCAGGCCAGCCAGGCCCACCACCGTCGCCACCGCGCCCGGCATCGCCGCCAGATAGCTGACCCGGCCGCCGATCAGGAAGCGCAGCCCCCACCAGAAGAAGGCGATGCCCAGCACCACTGCCACCGCCACCCGGCCTGCCGTCTCGGCCACCCCGCCGTTCGTCACCGACCCGACCGTGGCCGCCGCGTAGATATAGGCAACGAGGGCGGCCAGCCACACCGCCTGACGCCAGATCTTGTGCCACGGCCCGGCGGGAAGGCCCCAGATCCTCTCGAACCCGGCCTGCACGCTGCCTGCCAGCGCCACCCCGGAGACGCTCAGCACCAGAGCACTGAACACGCCCGTCGTACCCAGCACCCGGGCCGGCGCCGAGAAAAGCCGCGTCACCGCGCCGGCGGAGGACCCGGTCAGGTCCATGCCGTAGACCACCCACCCGGCCAGCCCGCGGTGCGGGGCAGGGTTGGCGGCGGCGACGAGGATAAGCAGCGGGATCACAGTGAGGATGGCCAGGGCAGCGAAGCCCAGGGCCCAGCGCATTAGATCGAACTCCTTGCCGCTCCGGTAAAGCTCGTTGAACCGGAGATCGCGCCAGACCCAGTCGGCGCTCCGGCGTGCCGCGCGGTGCACCGCCCGGCACGGGCTCCCGCCCATCATCGGCGGACACGCCCATCACGCCGCCGCATCGCGCTACCGCCTGCCGGACAGCGCCTTGCACCGCGACGGGGGGCACTCCAGCAACATGATCGTCGCGTCATCACGAGCCCATCCTCCCTGGTGGTCAAGGATCGCCTGGATCAGCAGGCCCGCCCACGGTGTCGGAGAAGCCAGCCTCGCCTCCGTCTCTCGGGGGCCATCACTTCTAGGGTGACCGGGGTGCGAGCGACTGATCAGAAGGCCACACGCAAACTCGGCCGGTTGGCGTCAGCCCTCGCATGGCTCGCAGGCTCGTCTTGATGTCGTTTGCTGCTAATCGCAGCCAGGGCGCGGCCGGCCGGTACGGCCTAATCTCGCGGAGGGACCGCGGACAAGAGATGAAAAAGGCCTGACCGCCGTTCCGGCGATCAGGCCTCCAACCTGCGCTTACTTGGTAGCGGGGCGGGATTTGAACCCGCGACCTCTGGGTTACATATGAGCCAAGCCGGCATGGTTCAACCCAGCCCGGCCCTCGCCGGTCGCCTTCGACAGGGCACCATCAAACGACTACAATGTAGTCATGAGTAAGCGTGCCGCCACCCCAGTCCGGTTCGATCCGGCGGTAGCCGACCGGCTGTCATCCTTTGCCGCCGCCAACCCTGGCATGTCCTTGTCATCAGCGGCCAACCGGCTCGTAGACGAAGCGCTGCGCATGGGCGAGCATCCTGGCATCGTGTTCCGCCCTGGACCTACGGGACGCCGGGCAGGACTGATCGGCGGCCCCGATGTGTGGGAGGCCGTCCGGGCAGTCAAGTCCGCCCGCGCATCAGAACCCGACCTGCCAGAAGAAGAACTGCTCCATCTGATAGCCGAGAACACCGGCATGCCTGCACGATCGTTGCGCATTGCCATCCGGTACTGGGCGTCCTACCCCGACGAAATAGATGCTGAGATCGTAGCCGCCGACGCGGCCGACGAGGCGGCCGAACAAGCCTGGCGGCGTGAACGCCGGCTGCTCGCGGGGTGAGCGTGTGACCCGACTGCTGCTAGACGAGATGCTCTCTGGCGCCATCGCCGGGCAATTGCGCGCCAAAGGCCACGACATCGTCGCCGTTGTGGAGGATCCGGCACTGACCGGTTTAGCGGACGACCAGATCCTGGCCCACGCCACCGCGGCTGGCCGCGTCCTGGTAACAGCGAATATTAAGGATTTCATGCCCCTAGACGCCCGCTACCGAGCCGCCAGCCAGGCTCACGCCGGACTGATCCTCGTCTCGACGAAGACCTTCCCGCAAGATCGCAGCTTCACGGCTGCGATCACCAGCGCACTGTCGGCCCTGCTCGACCAGTCCCACGCCATCCAAGCGGGGCAAGTGCTGTTTCTCGCCCGGCCGTAACTCCCGTGGCGGCAATACCGCACACGTTCCGACGAACCGGCCCGGTCAATACGACAGTGATACAGCCTGTCAGGTCTGCGTTTCCGCATGCCCGGTTTCGCCATCCGACGACCTGCCATGCATGAATTGAGGACATTGCGGACCCGTATATTCATACGCTGATCGGTATCACCAGCGGTTGCGACGATTGGCTACTCGGCATCATGGCCCGCATCCAGGCGCGCCGAACGCCGACTCAGCGCGGTGTCGCCTGCCAGCAGCATGGGACCACCCTGAGGGTTTTTCTGCCACGAGCATGGGACCACCCGGTTGCCAGTTATGGACCACCCGGGGAGGGAGCTTCCATATTGGCTTGTTATGGATACTGGCGCATTATGGTCCGCCGTCTGCCATCCGAGCAGGCTCGGCCGTAGGTGAGGTCGTCCGTCTGGCGGGGCGCTCTACCTTCACCTGGAGTTGTGGTGATGGCCGGCACGGGGCGGCCGGCCATCACCTGGGGTACCGCTACGGCAGGGTCACCGGGCCCGGCCGCGGACGACGACTTGCTGGGCGAGCAGCGTCTTGCTCAAGGAGCAGGTGCCATGGGAGTCGCGGGCGGTGATCTCCAGGTCGGAGATCGCGCCGTGCCCGGAGCCGCTAATTCCGACGTACTTGCCGGTGCCGCGGCTGATCTTGTAACTGATGTTCAAGGTTGCTGTGAGCAGGCAGGTCGTCGTGTTGAGATGCTGGTGCTGGCTGGTGATCTTGGGCGTGACGAGGAAGCTGCCACCGGGGAACTTGAAGGTATCGGTGTTGTTTATTGTGCTGGGTGTCGATACCGGCGGCGGTGAAGGCGCCGTAGACGATGACGTTGGCCTTATTGGAGGTCGGTGAGGCGGCCACTTCCTGGAAGTGCTCGGTCGTGGCCGCGGCCGGCCGGGCGCTGGCCGCGGCTATCCCGGTTCCGCTGATCATGATGGCTGTGGTGGCCGCGCCGAAGATCGCGGTGATTTCCTTGCGCATTGCTGTCTCCTGTGTCGTGTGCAGGTAGCCGGATCGGTTGGGGCTACCGGAGTGGAACACCGTCGGGCAGATGCTCAGCGGAGAACCCGGATTATCTTTGGCGGTCACGCGCCCGCGCCCGCCGTTGTGGCCTGACGTCGCGGTCATCTGGTGGGCACGCCTTGCCGGTCCCGCCAGAGGTCTGCTCTGCTGCTGGGTCAGGATGCTTGGATGCCGCGTTCGGCGTGAATGGGGGCACCTGCTGGCAGGTGAGCGGACGCGGCGGGGGCTTCCGCGCCGGCTGAGTGCGAGCCGGAAAGTACGATGACGGCGATCCGGCCCATGGCGGCAAGCATCAGCGCGTAGCTGGCGAGGGCGAGAGGCACGCTGGCGGAGGTCAGCCCGACGATGTTGATGACGGTGGCGACGATGATGCCCGCGGCGGTCCAGGCGGGTACGGCGCGGGACCGCCAGAGCCCGGCGGACAGGAGGACCATCCCGCAGAGCACCGCTAGCCCGCCGGCCACATAGATGAGCGATATGCCCGGAGCAGCGTCGTAGCGTGCGGCGAGCGCAGCCATCTGGCTGAGGCTGGCGCCGCGCGCGCCCATCTGCCAGTACATCAGCTCGATCGCCGAGTCGCCGATCGAGACCAGTATCCCGAATAGGGCCAGGCTCCCCGCAACGTTCGCCCACCCCGGCCGGCTCGCCCGGAGCACGCCCATCAGGGCAAGGACTGCCGGGACCAGCAGGTAGCTGCTGAGCAGGATGAAGAGCGAGAACACATACCACCGCCCTGGATGGACGGCGATGGCGGCGATCTGGGCGCGGTCGCTGGCGCGCAGCGGAGGCTACGCGCAGGCCGCGACGAGCCCGGACAGCGGCGCGAGGATCAGCGACGCGCCGGCTGTCTTCTTTGGCAGTTGTTGCCACATGGGAATTTCCTTTCCTTTGGTGACCTCCGCTTGAAGGTAGGCGCCTGGCCGTCTGGCCGTCTGCGGCCGCAGGAGCGGACCTACTGGGCCTTAGTTGAGTACGTTCGCGCGCGAGCCGGAGTGCATTGTTATGCAGAATCGCTTGATGGTCATCCACTGGTAAGTGCGTGGAGCTCAGTGTGAGAACGCTCACCGAGCTGGAAATCTGCGTACGCTCACAGCAGCAACGACGTCGCCCATCGCGCCGAGCCGGGTGCTGCAGGCCGGAGCCAGCGGCCGTCGTGGGTTCGCCAGCCTAGTCCGGCTCTCTTCCGGCCGGTCCTCACCAATGTGGGACGGTGACGCTACGGCTGAGACCCTCGCTGACTGCGAGGGCGGGGGCGGGCAGATAACTGACGGCCGCCACGCCGGCCCCACTGTGGTCAGTTCACCGGATGGTGGTTGCGCAGCCGGGCTGGCCATGCTTCTCGAGGTAACGCTGGTGGTATTCCTCGGCCTGGTAAAAGGCGGACGCCGGGGTGATCTGAGTGACGATGTGCCGTCTGCGCGATTGCTGCTCGGCATCGCGTGACGCGATCGCGGTTTCCTGCTGGCCAGCGTCATGGTAAAAGATCGCCGAGCGGTACTGGCTGCCGATATCGAAGCCCTGCCGGTTGCGGGTGGTCGGATTGTGGATCCGCCAGAACGCCTGGAGCAGTTCCGCGTAGCTGACCTGGGCCGCGTCGAACCACACCTCGACCGCCTCGGCATGACCGGTGCGGTGCCGGCAGACCCGTTCGTAGCTGGGGTCCGGGACGTGGCCGCCGGTATAGCCGACGGCAGTCTGCAGCACCCCGTGGATCTGGCGGAAGGCCGCCTCCACACCCCAGAAGCAACCCGCGGCGAATGTGGCGCGCTCGGCTCCGTCCGGTCCGTGTCCCTCGAACGGCGGTGCCGGCGCCGGATCGGCGTCGCGGTTCCTGAGCTTGATCACCTTTGACCCCCTCGAACGTTTGTACCAACACGAAGCCAACGCCGGGGATTCCGGCCGGCGGACCAGGGCGAGCCTCCCCCAGCAGGCCCAAGGCCCGCGCACGGCAGGAGGGTCGGCGGGCCCATGGCCACCGGGCAGAACTCATGTCCGCCAGCGGGCGGGCTGGTGCAGGCTTGGGGTGAGGTGCCTGGCCGGACGCTCTTTTTACGGCTGTCTTCGGTAGTCCGTGAATGCTCTTAGCCGCCGACCAGCCAGCGCGAGTGGGATCGTCCAAACGCTCATGCCCCGAGCGCGAGCGAGACTGGCAGATACGGATGCCCGGTCTGGTCTATATGCCGTTTCATCCGGTCGAGCAGTTCGCCCAGACCGATCCGCCGCTCAGGGACGGTCATTAGCCTCGATCTTTCGTGATCTTGATGTGACCGCCTGAGGCGGTGGGGGTCGCCGTTTTTCAGCGTCCGGCCATGCCTGGTGGCCCGGCTGTCGCGCCGGGTGGGCGGGGTTCCATGGGCCCTGGGTTGTCCTTTCTGGCGTGGGAGCGTTGTGGTGCTGGTCAGCCGGGGGCGAGGGCTTGCAGGCGGCTGATCGCGATGGTGATGTGGCTGGCCCAGGGCCAGCTGGCGGCGAGGCGCAGCCGCGTCCGCCGGCCGCTGCGGATGAGGCGTCCAGCGGCGGTGAACAGGCGCAGCCGCAGCCGTTTGGGTTCCCAGGCGCGGGCGGGGCCGTCGAGGGCGAGCATCTGCATCCAGGCGGTGAGTTCGCAGGCCATGGCGACCAGTTCGCACCAGATCTGGTTCTGGTCAAACCCGTGCAGGGGCAGGTTGCGCAGCCCGGTGTCTTTGGCGCACCGGATCCGGTCCTCGCACCGGGCGCGGCGGCGGTGGCGCAGTTCCAGGTCAGCGAGCTGCCCGGTGGTGGCGTCGGTGGCGAAGCAGGTGACGCGGTGCCCGCCGATGTCGGTGAACCGCAGCTGCGCGCCGGGGTGCGGGCGTTCCTTGCGGACAATTACCCGCATCCCGGGCGGCCAGGACGGCAGGTCCAGCAGGCCGGTCAGCTCGGCGACCCACGCGCCCGGCCGGACCTGGCCGCCGGCGTCATAGGCGGGTTCCCAGACCCGGTCGGGGATGGCCAGGATGGCCTGGTGCATGTCCTCGGTGATGGTCATGCCCACGGAGTAGTGCAGGCGGCGGCCGGGGCTGGTCAGCCAGGCCAGGAAGTCGTGGGTGCCGCCGCCGGAATCGGTGCGGATCAGCACCCGCCGCCGCGCTCGGCGGGGCAGCTGCGCCAGAGCCAGGCCGGTCACCTGGATGTGCTCACTGGCGGTGTTCGAGCCGGCGTTGCCCGGCCGGAGCATGACGGTGAGCGCTTCCCCGGCCGCTGCGGCGCCATGGTCAGCGAACGCCGCCAGGGGATGGTGCCCATAGGTTTTCTTCCACGTCGGGGCGGCCTTTTCCTTCTCTGAATGTGCGATCACGATCGTCGCGTCGATGTCCACCGGGATCAGCGACCCGTCCGCGCCCGGCGCCCGCTCACCGGCCAGCGCCCAGGCCCGCTCCCGGGCCGCGGCGCGTGCTTTGCGGATCGCCCGCAGCGCCCGCGGCGCGTCCGCGGCCAGCGCCGAGATCAGCCGGGAGACCACGGGTCGGAGGCCACCGGGCCGGCCAGTTCCGGCTGGGAGCGCAGTACCGCGATATCAGCCAGGCAGTCCCCGCCCAGTGCCAGCGTCATGACCAAGTCAGTAATGATCTTCCCCGGGTCATGCACCGCCCGCGGCGCCCGCCACCGGGCCAGCCCCGCCCAGAGGCCCTCACCCAGGCCGGTGACCCGGGCGGCTTCGGCCAGCAGTAATGCCCCGGCCTGGGACACCAGGCCCCGGCCGTCAGCGGACACGGTGATCTTGGGGTGGCGCACGGTATTGTTCACCTGGAAAGTGCCTTCGGCTCGGCGCGGACAGGACCATCGACAAGCCCTATCCTCCCAGGCCAAGGCACTTTTTATATGTAAACGATCAAGGTCAGCCGATCATTGGCGAAAGCCCGAGGTTAGGTGGCCGCCGTCCATCGCGAGGATCGGCGCCGAGGTGTTGTAGGCCTCCTGCCCTGTCCTGCTGCCGGCTGTTACCCTCGGCTGAGGGTGACGTGGGTGACGCCGCTGGGGCTGTTCACGGCCTCAATCTGGAACCGTTCTTCGAGCCCCTCCAGCCCGTCCCAGAGCCGCTCCCCGCGGCCCAGCACGATCGGCACCACGACGATGTGCGCATAGTCGATCAGGCCGGCGGCCAGGAACTCGCGGATGGTGGACGGGCCGCCGCCGATGCGGACATCCCTGCCCGCGGCGGCCTGGCGCGCCTGCGCAAGCGCCTGAGCGGGGCTGGCGTCGAGGAAGTCAAACGTGGTACCGCCGTTCATCCGGACGGCGGGCCGGGGATGGTGGGTGAGGACAAAGACCGGGGTGTGGAACGGCGGGGTATCTCCCCACCATCCGGTCCACTCCTGGCCCGGCCAGGGTCCATGGTGCGGGCCGAACTTGCCCCGCCCCATGATCTCGGCGCCGATGCCCGGGGCCCAGGCGCTGGCGAAAGCGTCGTCGATGCCGGTGCTGCCGCCGGGCTGGCCCTGCATGGCGCGGAACGTGCGGGTCGGGAAAAACCAGTCGTGCAGCCGGGTTCCCGCGTGCCCGAACGGGGCGTCCAGGCTCTGCCCCGCGCCGGTGCCGAACCCATCCAGCGACACCGAGAAGTTGTGCACCCGGACCTGCGACACGATGACCTCCTGACACGTTGGTTGACCGCGAGCCGGGCGTTGCCGCGGCCCGCCACCACTAAGGACGATCCACTGGCCCAAAGTCATCGCCAGCGCCTGGCCGTGCGCATCATACCTGCGGATCACCGGGCGTTTCTGCCCACGGTGCGTAACCGGCCCTGGACTCAAATAAGGCGCGCATCGCCGCCGCTGTGCGCTGCCTGAGCCTTGCGTGTTCAACCGATCGGCCGCACTCAGATGCGACATTCGGCGCGCTTGCAGGGGTAAGCGGTCAGCTCTCGGACCAGCCCTGGGTATCCCGCGTACCCGACGGATGGGGCAGTCCTGACGGATGACTCGCCCGCGCGCTTTGGGGCACCCTTCGGGACCTATGCGATCGGGCCGTCCCCCGCAGAATGGTCTGTCGCGGGACGATCCAACCGCTTACGGCAACAAGGGATTCGGCCTTCTGGTCCAGAATGATCGCGTCCGGGACCCGGCCATCTGGGTCACTCCGGCGTGGCGATCTGCTGTGTCAGTTTAGGTTGACAAATCAAGGGTGTCAGTCTAGACTGACACACATGGACATCGAAAAGCTCTGCGTGAATCTCTCGTCGGACGACCCGGCAATTGGGCTTCGCGCCTCCCTGGCGCTACATCGCCTGGCTGAGAGGGTCGAAGCGAACCAGGTCGCGTCGGCCCGGGGAAAGGGCTGGTCGTGGCAGCAGATCGGAGACGCTCTGGGCGTCACCCGCCAATCCGTGCACACCAAATACAACAAGGAGTCATCATGACCACCGAATCCGTTACGCCAGAGATGCTTCACCCCTGGGCCATCTATCTGCGGGCCAGTGAGGAGGCTCGTCGCCGAGGTGATCGCCGAACTGGCACCGATCACCTCTTGCTCGCCTTGTTCGAGGATCCCTCGATCGAAATCGTGTTGGGCGTGAGCCTGCAGCAAGCTCGCCAGGCCCTTGAGTCGCTCGATCGCGAAGCCCTGGGCGCCCTGGGCCTGGGGTCCGGCACCGACGCTCCCGAGCTGCCAATGCGCGCCGTGCCGAAGAAGCCGACGATCAGAGCCGTCATGAAAAAAGATCGCCTCCGCATGACGCCCGCGGCCAAGAAAGTGCTTGAGGAAGCGGTCAAGCCCAACCGCCGGAAGACCCAGGTCACGGCCCAGCAGGTACTGGCCCAGATCCTCACTCTCCAACCACCAGATCCTGCGGCGGTGCTGCTGGGCGCTCTCGGCGTGAACACGCCGGAGGTTCGGCGCCGATTGGATGCGGCCACGCCCGGCAGCTGAGTCCCCAGCGGCATTCACGACTTCGAGCGAAGGTGCCCGGACCGGGCCGCCTACGGACAGGCAACAATCGCGAGCGCCGGCCTCTGCAGACCGCTCCTCAAGAGCCAAAATTCACCGCTTACTGCCAGCTCGTGGTGGAGCAGCCCGCAGCCGTCCTACCCCTCGGGTAGCCCAAACGTGCGCTTCTTCGGGCCCTGCGGGTAGCACCATGGTGCCGTACCGGGCGCAGCAACTCCTGCTAGCACCCAAGCCCCGCCGGTGTCGTCCCGGCCCACATAATCACTCCCAGGACCCGCCAGCGAGAGACTCACCAGGTCAGGGGCGGCCATCGATGAGTGCGGTGAGGCCGTCGAGCAGGCGCTGCAGCCCGAACTCGAACAGGTTCTCCAGGTTGAAATCGTAGTCGGTAGCGGTGATGCGTTCGAAGACGGGGAAGCGGCCCGCCTCCACGATTGACCGCATGGCCGGTCCCTGAGTATCCAGCCACTCTTCGCTGTTCAAGCCGCTGGCCGCCTCGGCGTCCGCCTCGAGTTCGAGGTTCACGGCGGTGCCGCGCACGTAGTTGACGAGCGTGATGTGGATCGTGAGCATCGTGGACGGGTCGAGACCGCGCCCATCGAGAGCGCTGAGCACCCACTCGGCGCAGGCGAGCCCGCGGGCGATCGGCTGCGGCCGGGTTACCGACAATGCCGGAGCTAGCCAGGGGTGGCGCTGGAACATCGCCCAGAGGGTCCGCGCGGCGAGCTCGAGTTGGTCCCTCCAGCCCTCGGGGGGATGGGCCGGGAAGCGGCACTCGCCGAACGCCGCATCCATCATCTTCAGCAGCAGGTCGTCCTTGTCGGCGACGTGCCGGTAGAGCGACATCGTCGCCACCCCGATCTCGGTCGCGACGCGGCGCATCGACAGCCCGGCCAGGCCTTCTGCGTCCGCGACGGCCATGGCTGCGGCGACGATCCGGCCGAGCGCCAGCCTCGGATCAGATGTGCCGCGCCGGCGGGCCGCGGCCGGGCCCGGCGGGGTGGCGGGCGGCGCGAGGGCCAGGGAACGTCCGTGCGCCGGCTGGGTGGCCGCACGACGACGGTGCCCACGCCGGGAATCGGGCGGACTATGCCTTCCTGGCGGAGTGCGGCGAGCGCCTTTGTGGCGGTGGCCATGGCCACGCCCCACCGCTGGGTGATCTCGCGAGTGGAAGGCACCCGGTCACCAGGAGCCAGGGTGCCCTTCTCGATCTGATCCCGCAGCTCGGCAGCGATCTGGGCATACGGCGGCAGTTCACGTCGCTCATATTACCTCCTCCGTACTAGTGCGCTAGGGCCTGCGCAGAAGCGGCTGGCCAGCCGGGCAGATCGCTGCGAACCCGGCGGCCGCCCTCGATCGCACCCAGTGCACTAGTGCATGCTGCCGAATAGCCAGCTGATGCTTGACGAATTCAACGCGTACGTCATACGCTCCGCTCTATGCGGAACAGGGACGTGCTCATATCCGGCGCTGGCATCGCTGGGCCCGCTCTGGCGTACTGGCTAAGCGAGTACGGCTTCACCACGACCGTGGTGGAGCGTGCGCCGGCCCCTCGCACCGGGGGCCAGACGGTTGACCTGCGCGGGGCAGGACGTACGGTCATCGAGCGGATGGGATTGATGGACCGGGTGCGGGGGGTGAGCGTCGACCAGCGCGGCATCGCCTTCGTCGGTGCCGACGGCCAGATCGCGGCGCGGATGCCGGCGGAGCTATTCGGCGGCGAGGGGATCGTCTCCGAAGTCGAGGTGCTGCGTGGCGATCTTGGCCAGGTTCTCTACGAGGCGACCGTCCCGGCCACCGAGTACCTGTTCGATGACACGGCCCGCAGGCTCGACCAGGACGATCGAAGGCGTCACGGTCACCTTCGAGAAAGCACGCCCGCGGCGGTTTGGCCTGGTCATCGGAGCTGACGGGCTGAACTCGGCGGTGCGCGGCCTGGCGTTCGGCCCCCAGGCGCAGTACGTCCGCCCGCTCGGCTGCTACACGGCCTGGTTCACCGCGGCAGCCGAGTTCGATCTCGGCGGCTGGTTTCTCATGCACAACGCCCCCGGCGGGCTCGTGGCCTCGATACGGCCGGGACGGGTCCCCGGCGAGATCAAGGCCGGGCTCAGCTTCCGCTCGGCGCCTATCGACTACGACCCCCGCGACACCGCTTCGCAGATGGACATGCTGGCCTCCCGCTTTTCCGGCGCTGGATGGGAGGTCCCACGGCTGCTCAAAGCCATGCGCACCGCGCCCGACTTCTTCTTTGACCCGATCGGCCAGGTGCGCCTCGACCGCTGGTCCAGCCGCCGGGCCGCGCTGGTCGGCGATGCCGGTTACTGCCCGACGCCGCTTACCGGCCTGGGCACCAGCCTGGCCCTGGTCGGCGCCTATGTCCTCGCGGGTGAGCTGGCCGCAGCCGATGGCGATCACCACGTCGCCTTCGCCCGCTACGAGCAGATCACGCGGCCCTATGTCACCCGGGGCCAGCAGTTGCCCCCGGGCGGAATCAGGGGCTTCGCGCCGGACAGCGCCATCGCCATCGGCCTGCGGACCGCGTCGATGCGCTGGATGAGCCGCTGGCCAATACGGAACCTGCTGGCCAGGCAGTTCGCCAAAGCTGCCGACATCGAGCTCCCCGACTACACCCCCCAGGCCAGACGGTAGATCAGTTACTACGTTCGCACATATAAAGACAATCTGTACTCGAAGCGGCACTGGCGCACGCAACGCGGAGAGTCGCAAATATTCGGCAGGGAGCGGTGGCTGGCGCTGAATACAGCCTCGTACGGCGCGCGATGGTGACCTGGTGTGATGGCGGTGGTTGTCTTACCGTTGGGTTCTCGTTGTTCGCTGGGGCCTCGGCTGGCCCAGCATCGGGGTCTCGGCCTGAGTCCCCGGAGGTGCCCCATGGCCACCAGGATTCCCTCAGCCCCCCTCGTCCCTATCGCACCGGTGTTCACCAGCACCGAGCGGCTGGCATTGGCCGGTTTCCTGGCCGGGTACAGCGGCCTGACCCGGCAGGCCTACGAGCTGGATCTGCGGCAGTTCGCCAGCTGGTGCCAGCAGCAGCGGCTCCAACTGTTCGGCGCCCGCCGGGCTGACATCGAGTTCTTCGCCCGCGACCTGGAAGCCCGCGGCCGGGCCCGGGCCACGATCACCCGCCGCCTGGGCACGGTGGCCGGGTTTTACTGGTACGCGGTGGAGGAAGAGCTGCTCGATCATTCGCCTGCCGCGCATGTGCGGAGGCCGCGGCTGGACTATGAGTCCCACGCGGTCGGGCTGGACCGCAACGAACTCGGCGCGCTGCTGGTCGCCGCCGGGCTCGGGCAGCCGGCGGAACACGCCCTCATTTCCTTGCTCGCGCTCAACGGGCTGCGGGTCTCCGAGGCTACCGGCGCCGACATCGAGGCCCTGGGCATCGAGCGCGGCCACCGAACCCTGGTAATCACCCGCAAGGGCGGGAAGGTGGTCACCATCCCGCTGGCGCCGCGTACCGCCCGGGCGATCGACCTGGCCATCGGCGAGCGCACCGAAGGACCCATCTTCCTGGCGGCCGATGGGCGCCGGCTGGACCGCCACGGCGCCGGGCGGATCGCCCGCCGTGCCGGGATCATCAAGACCGTCGGGCCGCACACGCTGCGGCATGCGTTCATCACCGCCGCACTGGACGCTGGGGTCCCGCTGCGGGACGTGCAGGAAGCCGCTTCCCACGCTGACCGGCGCACCACCATGCGCTATGACCGGGCCCGCGCCTCGCTGGACCGCCATGCCACCTACATCGTGGCCGCCTACGTCGCCGGAGCCGCCCGGTAGGCCGCTCCCGAGCGGGCATGCATCCGCCTGGCTGGACTCCGGCCAGGCGGACCAGCACTGGAAACACCCAGCGTGACGTTAAAGGAGTTCGCGAACCGCCTGATCGTCCGCGCCGGTCAAGATCGGCGAGACAGGCGGTCGCGCAGATTGGGCTGATCAGCGCTCTGGCGGTTGGTACCCAGGGGCCGATCGACCTTGGTATTTGTGTCGGTGCCGTTGGCTACTGTGCGATATCGGTAATCGAGCGGAGCAGGCGATGGCAGGACGTTTGGCGGAGTTCGAGGTCGCGGGCCCGTGGTCGCTGCAGACCAGCCGGCGGTTCTGGGAGGGCTTCACTCCCGCAGCGCTGGCAGGCTGGCAGGCCGGGCCCGGGCTGCGCACGGTGTTTCGTGTCGAGGGTGACTGGCATCGCGCCGAGGCGCAGGTGACCCAGGCCGGGGATGCCGCGCGGGTGGCGCTGGCTGGCGACGGTGACCTTGATGCTGCCGCTGCGCAGGTGCGCCGGTTCCTGGCGCTGGACGTTGACGGGCGTGGCTGGCCGGAGGTGGGCCACCGTGACGCGGTGATCGCCGATGCGCAGGCGCGGCTGCCCGGGCTGCGGCCGTGCGGCTTCCATTCCCCATATGAGGCTGCGGCGTGGTCGGTACTGTCGCAGCGGCTGCGCGTCGTGCAGGCCGCCCGTCTGCGCGCTGAGTTGATTGCCCGCCACGGCGAGGATGGCGCGTTCCCGCGGCCACAGACCCTGGCCCGGCTCGACCTGGATCTTCCGGGCCGTAAAAGTGAGTACCTGCGAGCGGTCGCCGAGGCAGCGCTCGACGGCGTTCTGGACGGGACGGCGCTGCGCGCTCTGGACCCCAGCCAGGCCGTCCAGCGCGTGCAGCAGGTCAAAGGACTTGGCCCGTTCGCTGCCGAACTGGTCGTGCTCCGCGGCGCGAACGCCCCCGACGCGCTGCCTCATCACGAACGCCGGCTGGACGCCGAGATCGCCGAGCAGTACGGCACCGGCCGCAGCCTCCCCGAACTCTCGCAGGCGTGGCGGCCCTATCGCACCTGGGCCGCCGTCCACCTGCGTGCGTTGCGCGAGCAACGCACGGGCGAGATCGCCGGCCACTAAGTCACAACCGTACGCCCGGATACGCTCAGTGACGATGCACTGCATCGTTGAGCTGCGCTAACCGCCGTTCGGCGCGGTGGCCGCGTCGATGCCGCGCTCGGCGCCTGCCGCACAGATCTGCGCATTATGTGGCGGCCACTGCTGGTGATCAGGGTCAGCCAGCTGGTGTCCCGGGCTGCCGACCATCGATGACCGGCACTGCTCGACCGCGCGAAATGTGGCCGCAGCCGATGTCTGGCTCCGACGAACGGGCGGCGATCCCGGGGTCTGAGACCTGATCCAATCCTGTGGTCTGAGCTGTGGGCGGCCACGTGTGGTCCTTCCCGCCTGGGCTGGCGAAAGTGGAGCCAGCTGAAGAACACAGGAAGGCAAAGGCGATGATCGACACACTGATCCGGGCGGCTTCCCCGAACGGCGCGACCGATGGCCAGACTCCGGCTGCGGTCGGTGGGGGCGCCGGTCCCGGCTCGCCCGGCATGCGCCGCCGGCCCAGGGGGCGGCTGTGGGCACTCCTGCACGCTCAGGCTCTGCTCAGCGGCCCGACCACGGACGTGGCCGGCATCGAAGATGACTGGCGGCGTATGGCTGGCCGGCGGGCAAGGTGACCTGTGGCTGTCTAGAGGCCGTGCTCATCCAGCGTGTCCTGGACGAGCCGGGCTTGTGGTGTTCCGATGCGCTGATAGATAGCGAGCGCCTCGCGCAGGTTCCTGGCGGCCTCGACATTATCGCCGGCAAGCTGACTGCGGCCGAGGCCGGCCAGCGCCCTGGCTTCCTCCGCAGGTGCGCCCAGCTCGATCGCCTTGGCCAGCGCTTCGCGGTGCATCTCGCTGGCCTTCTCGGGTGCCGACGTCCGGGCAGCCAGCTCGCCGAGGTCGTTGAGGACCATGATTTCGCCGTGCCGCGAGCCCAGGTCGCGATGCAACTCCAGGGCCTCCTCAAGGCAAGCGGCGGCCGCTGAATACTCCCCGGTTTCCTGGTGCACCATGCCGAGGTCGCCGAGCGCCCAGGCCTGGCCGAGCCGGTCGCCGAGCTGACGCCACAACTCAAGCGCGTCGCGCTCGTGCGCCAGGGCGGCGGCATAGTCTCCGGTCAGCCGCCACGCGAGACCAAGCTCAGTCAGCGCGTCGGCCTCGTCGAACGTTGACCCAAGACCGCGGAACAGCGACAGTGCCTGCTGGTAGTTCTCGATAGAAGCCGGGTAGTCGCCGGTCAACAGCAGCACCATCCCGAGGCCGGTCAGCGAGACCGCCTCAGCCAGCTTGTCGCCCGCCGCCAGGGCAAGCTCCAGCGCCTGCTGGTGGCAGTCGATTGTGGCCCGAAAGTCGGATGTGTGCCCGTAGACCAGGCCAAGGTGATTGAGCGCATAAGCCTGACCCGGCTTGTCACCCAGCTCGCGGAACAACTCGATGGCCAGCGTCAAGGTGGCTGCCGCGTCCGGGTAATCGCCGGTCAGCTGCTGCAGCAACCCGAGTTCGTCCAGCATGCCGGCCTCGCCGCGCCGGTCCCCGGCCGCCCGCGCCGCGCGCAGCGCCGTCCGGTACTGGGCCGTCGCTTGCGGCCAGTGGCCGCGGGCGCGCAGGTAACCGCCCATCGCCGCGGCGATCGCGATCGAGTGCAGCGGCATCCCCTCGGCTGCCGCGTAGCTGACCGCCGCATGCAAGTTGGGGCGCTCGGCGTCCAGCCAGCCGGCTGCTTCCTGTGACGTGGTCAGCTGTGGGGCGCTGGCGGGCGGATCGGTCGGCGGCAGTCGTCCGCCGGCCGTGGTCCAGGTCGCGATGTGCCGGCACGCACCGGCGGCAACGTGAGCGTAGAAGTTGATCAGCCGTCCGACAGCTGCACGCTCCGGTACCGGCTGGCCGGCTGCGGCGAGCGCGCGCGCGTATTCACGCAGCAGGTCGTGCAGGAGGTACCGGCCCGGCGCCGGCTCAGTGAGCAGATGATGATCGTAGAACTCGTCCAGCTGGCGCCGGGCATCCTCCAGGCTCGCGTCGTCCAGCGCGGCGGCCGCGTACGCGTCGATGTCTGGCCCGGGCGCGAGGCCGAGCCGCCGGAACAGCCTCTGCTGGTCCGGCGTCAGGTCCTGATACGAGAGGTCGAACGCCGCCGCTACGGACAGGTTCTCCGCGCGCATGACCGCCAGGCGATCGCGCGCAGCGGCCAGCTCGGCGGCGAGCTCGGCGGCAGTCCTGGCCGGGTGATGCCTGAGCCGCCGGGCAAGCATTCCGATCGCCAGCGGCAGGAACCCGCACAGCCGGGTGATCTCCCGGCCGGCGGCCTCGTCCAGTTCAAGGTCGGCCCGGTCAGCGAGCCGGACGAGCAGCGCACACGCCTCATCGGGAGACAAGGTGTCGATGCTGATCACGATGGCGTCCTCGAGCGCGGTCAGCCGCCGTCGGCTGGTGACCAGCACCAGGCTGGCGGCGCTGCCGGGCAGCAGCGGCCGCACTTGCTCGTGCCCGGCAACGTCGTCGAGGAGCAGCAGAATTTTCTTGCCCGCGACGTGGTCTCGCCACTTCGCTGCCCGCGCTTCCAGGCCAGGCGGGATGTGCTGAACGGCCACCCCCGCCGTCATCAGCAGACTCGCCAGGGCATCGGCCGGGTCGACGGGTGACTGACCAGCGGTGTGTGCGTGCAGCGGGAGGAAGAACTGCCCGTCAGGGAAACGCCCGGCGAGCCGGTGCGCGGCGTGCACGGCGAACGTCGTCTTGCCAATGCCGGCCATCCCGTCGATCGCGTAGATGCCTACCAAGCCGCCACCCACCACCTTGGCCAGCGACTTCTCCAGGCCCGTCAGCTCGCGTTCGCGGCCGGTGAAGCCGCCGATGTCACGTGGCAGAGTCCGCGCCGCGGCGGCGGCTGACGACTCCGGCGCGGCCTCGCTCCTGACCGCCAGCACCCGCGCCGGCTCGGCCCGGCCACGGGCGGCAGCGACGAATGCCTCCTGCACCGGGCCGGTCAGCTTGAGCGCACTGGCCAGCATCAGGGCACTATCCTTGCGCGCAGTCCGATTGATGCCCCGTTCCAGGTCGCTGACTGACCGCGGGCTCAGCCCCGCCTGCTCGGCCAGCTCCTCCTGCGTCAGCCGCGCCTCGGTCCGCAGCTGCCTCAGCAAGTCGGCGAACCTCAGCCCAGGCTCCACGTCTGCAGAGCCTACGTCGGCGCAGCTACCTGCGGCGCGCCGGTCTCCACCTCAGGACGACGGTCATCACGGTGCACGCGGCCCACAATCCCGCCGGCGAGTGAGCCTGACCCCAGGCTCAAACAGAGCACGCCAGCAAGCCCCTGGCATTCCGGCGATAACGTGATGACACCACTAACCCCGTCCAGCCGAGCACACCGACCGGTACACAGCCGACCGCTTTCGCCGCGGACATCCAGGCTCGCATCTGGTCCCGCGGTAGCAGCCCCGAACTGGCAGATCTGCGCTTAGTGACCGCCGCCCACTCAACCGCGGAAGAGGCGCCGAGTCGGCGTTCGGTGCGCTAGCTGCAGGATGCTACGAGTGAGGTCGAACTGGACCAAGGAATACCGGAAGGTCCGCAGCGAGCGAGCCGAACTCGAAGCGTTCGCGTGCGGCGGGGTCGGAGGCACTGCTTCGCTGTGCAGTCGCTGGCTTTGAGTCCCCCCGGGCCGCGCCGCTCCCTACGCGGCTATGAGGGCGACCCAGCCGATCAGCAGCGTCAGAACCGGAAGCGAGTCAGGCCGCCCGGCTCCGCCGACAAGGTCACGATCGCTGAGCGTGGCTCGATACGGTACACGTTCCACGGCGGCGGCCCTTGCGACGGTGCGTTGAACGGGGCGGTGATGCCCGACCCGCTGGCGTCGGGTTCGGCCGGCCAACCCTGGTCCGCCCACGCCCTGGCAATTTGTGCCAGTGCGCCTGGCTCAGTCACCCGTGCAGCGTCACCCTCCATCACGACGTCCGCGTCGCGGATCGACACCGCGATCGAACACCGCGGATCGCGCGCGACATTGCGTCCCTTCCGCGTCCCGGCGCCCGTCTGGAACCAGAACGTGCCATCTAGCCACAGGGCACCGACCGCAGTCACATGCGGGCTGCCGTCGTCGTTGATGGTCGATAGCCAGGTCGTTCGGGAATTCAGCGCGTCCGGAGCTGGCGCCGACCCGGCATCGAGCTTCCCG
This sequence comes from uncultured Actinomycetes bacterium, assembly GCA_963758575.1. GTDB lineage: Bacteria > Actinomycetota > Actinomycetes > Streptosporangiales > Streptosporangiaceae > RYN-230. Next base: position 321,939 of record CAVWWE010000046.1, on the reverse strand, counting down.
GCAACGGCGGCCCAATCCACCGGCGGCAGCCCATCGGCCTTGCCCAGGTTGATGATCTCCATGAGCCATCCCTTCATTGTCCAGCGGACATCCTGGCTGACTGCGTCTGGTAGATAAGACGCGCGATGACGGCGAGAGTCATCGTCCATCCGCGAGGCACGAGCCGCCCGAACACACACACGCAACGGCGGCAGAAGCACCGTAACGCGGCGTATGTCAAGTCGGGCGGGTGCTCCGCCGTCTCCTCGTGCTCTGCCTAGCTTTCAATCGGGTTGTTCCCGACAGCGTGAATCGAGCTCGGTGAGGAGACGGGCGGGGCTGCTCATGCTTCTGCGCGAGGTGGTTCCCCGAGGGACGTTCGGGCTCGCCCCGCCCGGGTCATTGACCGCCGTAGCGGTGGCAGGGTCAGCTGGCGTTCACGCGGCTGTGCGCAGCGGCGTGCTCCCGGCGGCGATGGCCGGATCCCAGCTGACCTGCCGGGTGATGACGACATGCAGCCAGCGCAGCAATGCGGCGGCGCAGGCGGTGCGGGCTTGCTGGCGGGCGAGCCGGTTGTCATCGCGGGTGGTCGGTGGGTGAACTTGGCCGCCATGACAGGGTTGTTCGGCAGCGCCGCCCAGACCGCCCGCCAGGTGGCTACTCGCAGCCCAGGCCGGCCGCGACCGGAGATGGATGTCTTGCCCTGGTAGCCGCCGGAGGCGTTGTCGCGCGGGCACAGCCCGGCGTGCTTGACCAGTGACCTGGGGGTCAAGAATCGGTTCGGGTCACCGGTCTCGGCCAGGATCGCCGCTGCGCCGTCCGGGGTAAGCCCGGCAATGCTCATCACCAGTTCAGTCAGGCCGAGGTCGCCGAGGACAGCAGCCATGCGCGCCTCGCTCTGGGCCAGCCGCGCCGGGGTGTCGTGCCAGTCATCGATGGCCAAGCCCGCGCGTTCCAGCGCTCCCGGCCGCTGCGCTAGCACGCCGGCGGGGTCGGCCGCAGCGGCGTATACGGCGCGGACGATCCGCAGACACGGCCGGGTCGCGTCCCAGCGGGGCAGCTCCGCGCGGCCGGGTCGAGGTCGGTCGGTCGCACCTTGGAAGGGTGTTCGCGTGCCCGGGCGGCGTTCAGTCCCCTCGCGGATGCCTTCGACGATTAGGTTCCTGATGAACTCGGCCCACTGGCCGCCGGATCGGCGGGTCGGGTGGTGTGGTCCTGCTGCCGGGCGGCCTGGGGGGATCGGTGGGCGAGGATGACGATCCCTACGGTCATCACGAGCAGCGACGCTGCTTGGCCCGCGATCGCCGCCGGGCCGCTGGCGAGTTCCTCGTGCAGGAAGAGCCAGCCAAGTCCGATGTCGCCGAGCGTGTCGGTGATGGTGATGATAGCGAGGACCGGCGCGAGCGTGGTGCCCGAGGGCCAGGCAGCCGGCCAGCACCGCCGCGAACCCGGCCAGCAGCGTTAGCGCTTCGGCGAGGCCGATAGCCTGCCGCCCGGCCGACGGCCGGGCGATGACGAGGAATCCGGCGACCCCGGCCGCGCAGGCGACAACTCCCGCGCCCGTAACGAGGTCCGCGGCTTTCTCAGGGCCGCGCTGATCAGGCCGGCGAATATCAGGTCGCACACCAGGATCGGCTCGACCAGGGCGAGCGGCCCGAATCGCAGCGCGACGACCTGCAGGGCAAAGCTGGCCACATTCGCGCCGATTCCCGCCAGCCACAGCGGTTGCTTGATCAGGTCTAGCAGCAGTTCAGGCGACAGCGCCCGGCGGCGCTGGACGCGATGGGTGCCGAGCTGCTCGGTGACGGCCGTTATCGCGTACGCCAGCGAGGAGCCGAGGGCCGCCACCACAGCGATCAGCGGGAACAACGGCCCGTCCGTCCGATCGGCCCGGCTGGCTCGACGGGCGGCGGGACCAGGGTCGCGTTTCCGGTGCCGCATTCCCCCGACCAGCGACGCGATGGGGTTGAGCCTGCCGCTGGTGCCCGGTAGACGGCCCGCTGGGACGCCGGGCCGGTCCCCCCGCGGGTCGCTGGTCCGTCCAGAGGAGCCAGCCCGCTGGCAGCCGTCAGCAGATGACGTGGAGGGCGTCGCGGACGTCCGAGACACTGATACCTATCCACGCGGTGCCAATCACCGCATGAGGACCAGGCTAAGGCAGCGAACCGCCCGGGGGTTTCCGGGGCTCTGATGTGAGAGTTAGCGGGGGCGGAAGTCTGTACTGGAGGCGGCGTCGAGCTGGCCCCGATTTGACCCTCGCGTCTGCCGCGCGGATGCAAGACCGTGATGGGAGCACTTCATGACAGAGCACTGGCCAGCGGTTCACTACGACCGGTGGGGTGCGACATGTGACACGCTGCATGCCCACACTCAGGTGCTAGGCAAGCTGGCCGTGGAACTCGCGCCGTCCGAGCCAGAGCTGCTGCACGCCGCGCTGCGGTTGACCGCGCGCGGCTGGGAGACTGGGTCGCTGCCCGCGCCGGATGGCTCCGGGTCGCTAGTGGTGGTGCTGGACCTGCACGCGCACGAAGCGGTGGTGGAGCACAGCCGCGGATCGGTGCAGCGGGTGCCACGGCCGAGCCGCCCTCTGACGGCTTCATCACGCGCAACTCTTCCGACGCCCAGCAGGTCGTGGTCGGCTGGTGGCCTGGGGACGCCCACCACCGGGCGGCCTTCTACGCCTACGCCTATCCGGCGCCGCCCGGCTTCGCCGGTGCTGCCTTGTCCCCGGCGGCCGCCCGCTGGGACGAGACCCTGGGCGAGTACATCCTGGACTGGGATGACGTCCGCACCGCCCCCGACCCGCATGCCGTGGCAGTGGACTTCCTCCGCTCGGCCTTTCACCATGGCTACCGGACGTCCGGATGGAGCGCCGAGCTCGGTGCTACCGCGGAAGGCAGGCCGCCCCCCATACGGTGACCCGACCACCGGTCGCCCTGATCATCGCGAGCATGATCACGCCGCCGCGTGTGCTCACAGCCGGAGCCGGGCACTCTAGGGTGGGTGATAAATCTCGCTGTTCTCCGGCGGGCATCCCGGGCAAAGAAACGATGAGGTGTCCTATGACCGGTGACGATACGACCGCGTCGGTTATTCGAGGCCCACGTCCCTCCCATCATTCTGGGCCCGGCTACGCAGAACATCCGCTAGCGCGCGAGTTCGAGGTTAACGATGAAGTAACAGAAGCCGCAGCACGGTGGCTCGACTATGTGCCCTCTGAACACCGGCATCGGGCGGCAGAATCGGCCGAGCGTACTCTGGATACGCTGCAAAGACACATGCGTAGCTGCCGGGAGCATCCCCTTCGGGCTCTGTGGACGGCACATCGCCACCTGAAGGAGCCGTCGACTCCGATCCGGGTCGCGTCGCTCGTGCTCGCCTCAGAGGCGCTGTGGTGGCTGGAGTATTTTGAGGATGCCCGGATTGCCGCCCAGGCGGCAGTCGAGGCCGACCCAGAGTCGGCCCAGGCGCGCTGGCGCCTCGCGGCCGCGCTCTACCGGCTAGGCCGATTCAGCGATTCAGCCACGTGTCTCGACGACCTGCTCAGATTGGTCGATCGGTTCGGTCCTGGGTGGGCGCTACGCGGTCAGGTCAAGGTCTGGCTCCATCCGGGTAGCCGTGGTGCAGGGCAGTCTGACTTCGCTGCGGCGGCGAAGCTGGATTCAGGCACCTGGGTGGAGCCGTACCGGATGGAGCGCGCTGACTTCGAGGCGAAAGTTACCGAAGAACTCAGGATCCACGACTCGGAGGCAGCCGGTTCATCCGATGTCTTTATCGATGTGGAGTGGCTTCCAGAAACGTCCATGGTTGAAAACGGCCTGGATCCGGACACGCGGTGGCACGTCCCCGCCGTTCAAGCCGGCGGGCCCACTGGCAGTTTGTTTCCGGTGGGCGGGGAATTTGACGCGGGGACACCATCGCAGCTGCCGTTCGGTACGACATTCTTTCTTTATCAGCGGAATATTGAGAATCTCAGCAAAGACGAGGGAACTCTCCGCAACGAGATCCGGGAATCAGTGACCGAGATTTTGGACCGGGCTTACAACCTACGCGCGAGGATCGCAGATAAGGCGTCCGAAGAACATGCCGAGACTGCGGACGTCCCGGAGGACGAGAACAGATAGTGCCCGGCCTCCCGCCGTTGGAACGTAGCGTGAGAAGCCAAGTGACTGTCGGACGGCAGTTTCGAGAGGCAGGCTGGTTACGTGACGTGCAGGGCAGCCCCGACTCGGACCGGAACGGGCGTCCGCCCCCGACGGGCGCGGGTGGAGATCAAACCACTTCTGTGGTGTGCCACGGTGACCGTGCTCGCAGTCGCGGCGGACATCGCGACCAAGGCATGGGCACTTTCCCGGCTCTCTGGCGGGCGCGATATCACCGTAGCCGGAGGCCTGGTCCGGCTACAGCTCGTGATCAACCACGGCGCCTCTTTCGGGCTGGGCGCAGGCTACGAACCGCTCCTCGCCGCGGTGGCGTTGGCCGGCATTGTCTTGCTGGGAACTTGGGCGGTGCGGGCCGCGGGCCGCGCCGAAAGGTTCGGTGCCGCGCTTGCCGCCGGGGGCGCGATAGGCAACCTCATTGACCGCTTGATCCGGCCGCCAACCGTGCTGCACGGCGGTGTCGTGGACTGGTTGCATGTCTCGTTCTACGGCCCGACCTTCAACCTGGCCGATATCTGGCTACGGGCAGGCGTGCTCATAGCCTTGGCCGGGTGGCTCTGGCGGCACCGGGCGCGCGCTTCCTGAGCGAGCCTGGCGCACTGGTTTCTGTGCCACACTGGCGCCGGAGACCCCTGGAAGGCCCGCCATGTCTAGCCAAGCCACGGTGCCCGGCCCGCCCGCAGCTGACCGTGCCTGGACCCTGCTGATCGGCGGTCACCCGGCGGCGGCCCGGTCGGGGCGGTATTACACCGACGAGAGCCCGGTGACCGAACAGGCCATCGCGGCGGTCCCGGATGGCGGCGCGGACGACGTCAACGCGGCGGTCCGCGCGGCCGTGCCCGCCGCGGCGCAATGGCGCCGGGTGCCGGCCCGCGAGCGCGGTGCGGCCGTGGCCGAACTGGCCCAGATTCTTGAACGCAACGCCGCCGAGCTGGCCATGCTGGACGCGATCGATGGTGGTCATCCGGTCACCGGAATGCACCAGGACCTGGCCATTGCCGCTGACACGCTGCGGCTGTTCGGCGGGCTGGCCATCGAGCTGAAGGGCTCGACCATCCCGGCCAGCGCTCAGCACCTGCACCTGACCGTGCGGGAGCCATTCGGCGTGGTCGGCCGGATCATCCCGTTCAACCATCCGCTGATGTTCGCCGCTGGGAAGATCGCCGCCCCACTGGTCGCGGGCAACGCGGTGATCCTGAAGCCGCCGGACATCGCGCCGCTGTCCGCGCTGCGGATCGGCGAACTGTTCGCCGGCGCGCTGCCGCCCGGTGTGCTGTCGGTGGTGACCGGCCAGGGACCCGCCGCGGGGCGAGCCGTGGCGGCCCATCCGGAGATCCGGCGGATCGGCTTTATCGGCAGCGAGGTCACCGGCCGGGAGATCCAGCGGGAGGCGGCCGGGGTGGGGGTGAAGGAGATCACCCTGGAACTGGGCGGGAAGAACGCTCTGATCGCGTTCCCCGACGCCGATCCGGCGGCGGTCGCGGCCGGCGCGGTGGCCAGGATGAACTTCACCCGGTCTGCTGGCCAGTCCTGCGGCTCCACCTCCCGCCTGCTGGTCCACGAGTCGATCGCCGATTAGGTGGTGGACCGGGTGGCGGCCCTGATGGCGGCTATCCGGATCGGCTCGCCGCTGGATCCGACGACCGAGATGGGCCCCCTGGCCTCGGCTGCGCAGTATGACAAGACGCTGCGCTACATCCGGCTGGCCGAGGAGGAGGGCGCCGACCTGGTCACCGGCGGTGGCCGTCCACCTGGCCTGGCCGACCGGCCGGGCCGGTACCTGGCGCCGACCCTGTTCCGCGGCGTGCGGCCGGACATGCGGATCGCTCAGGAGGAGGTGTTCGGTCCGGTACTGGCCGTGCTGACCTGGAAGCACGAGGACGAGGCGATCCGGATCGCGAACAGCGTCGGCTACGGGCTGACCGGCAGCATCTGGACCAACGACATCCGCCGCGCGCACCGGGTGGCAGCCGCCCTGGAAGCCGCCTATCTGTGGATCAACGGCGCCGCCACGCATTTCACCGGGGTCCCGTTCGGCGGCGTCAAGCTGTCCGGAATTGGCCGCGAGGAGAGCCTGGACGAGCTGCTCAGCTACACCCAGCTGAAGACCATCAACATCATCCTGGGCTGAGCTACGGTCAGGCCCCGAGCACCAGCTGCCATGCGGCGCGGATCATCGCTGGCTCCCGTACCGTCACGCCGCTCAGCGCGCTTCGGTGGTGAAGGGGAGGGTGGCGTAGCGCCGGGTGTAATGCCCGCGGGCGAAGGTGCCGGCCGCTGGGTCAACGCCGAAGCGGGGGAAGCGGGCGAGCAGTTCCTGCAGGACGACGCGGGCCTGCAGCCGGGTGGCGGCGGCGCCGAGGCAGTGGTGCGCACCGACGGCGAAGGCCAGGTGACGGGCCCCGCCCGCCGAGCCGCCCGCCGAGCTGCCCGGGGCGCCGCCCGCTGAGCCGCGCAGGATGTCGAACTCATCGGCCTGGCGGCCGAACACCCGGGGATCGCGGTTGGCCGAGCCGTACAGCAGCAGCACTTTGCGGCCGGCCGGGATCGTGCGCCCGTGCACGGTGGTGTCGCTGGTCAGGGTGCGGGCCAGGCACTGCACCGGCGAGGTCAGCCGGAGCAGTTCCTCGATGGCCGTGGGCAGCAGGTCTGGCCGGTCCAGCAGCTGCTGCCGCTGGTCCGGGTGGGTGGTGAGCAGTTCGGCGGCCCCGCCGAGTAGGCCGGTGACGGTGTCGTTCCCGCCGGCGATCATGGTGAAGGCGAAGCCGAGGATGCGCGGCATGCCAGCCACGTCACCGTCCAGCAGGCGCACCAGGTCGGAGATCGTGTCGTCGGCGGGCTCGGTGCGGCGACGGTCGATCAGCGTCGTGAAGTAGCCGAACAGCCCGGCGGCCGCATCGGCCGTCCGTGCCGGGCCGGACGTGGCGTTGGCTTCGACGATGCCGCGGGTCCAGCTCTCGAACTGTGCCCTATCCGCCTCAGGCACGCCCAGGTAACCCGCGACGACGAAACTGGGCACCGGCCCGAACAGCTCGGTGACGATGTCGCACTCACCCAGTTCCGCGATCGCATCCAGCCGGCTGCGGACGAACTGGCGCACCTGCGGCTCGATCTCGCCGACCCGGCGCGGGGTGTAACCGCGGCCGATCAGCGAGCGGAACTCGGTGTGCTCCGGCGGGTCCATCATGACCAGCGGGGTGACCGTGGCTAAGCCGGCCGCGGCCCGCTCGTCATAGCTGACGGTTAACCCACTGGCCGAAGAGTAACGGGCGGTGTCCAGCACCGCCGCCTGCACGTCGGCGTAGCGGGAAAGCACCCAGTAGTCGCCCGGCTCGACGTGGTGCGCGGGGTCGGCATCCCGCAGGGCGGCATACATCGGCCACGGCGCCTGCCATGTCTCACCCGAGCACAGCTCGAAGCAAGCATTTGTTTGGGGGGCCATGCCGGCAGCATCCCCGAGCGCGGTTCGCGGCGTCAAGGCCCAGCGGCGTCAAGGCGATGTTCGGCCGCGTCGTGTCGAACGCATCCACGGTGCCGCGCTCCCGTCTGCCGCTGGCCATTCTGCCGGGCATCCTATGCCTGGCCGGATGACGCGGCACCGGCTGTTGCAGCACCGGGTAATCGGGTCAGGGCCGTCGCCGCCGCGATGAGGTCCGCTTCGGCCTGGGCGTTGCGGCCCCGGCGGACCGCGTTCCACCGCCGCGCCGCTTCGGCGCGGCGCTGCACCCGCCGGCCGTGCTGCCGGACCCGGGCCGGGCTGGCACTTCCCGGCGCCTGCCGGGCCGCCACCACCGCGGCCGGCTCGGTCACCGCGGCGAGCAGGCTGGCGGTGACTGGGATCTCCTGCCCGGTGATCTCCCTGGCCGCGGAGATCACGGCTGGTGCGGTCAGCTCGCCACCGCCCGCCGCCAGGGTGGCGGCCACGGCCCGGCCGACCACCCGGTACGCGGTCCGGTAGTCGAGCCGGAACTGCTGCGCCAGTTCCTCGGCCAGGTCGGCCGCCGCGGTGAAGTGGCTGACCGCCTCGGCGGCCAGCACGTCGGCGTGCACGTTCAGCCCGGTCACCACGGCCGACCCCAGTCGCACCAGCCGGGCGGCCAGGTCGACGGCCCCGGCCACCTCGCCGTAGGCATACAGCCAGTTGTCGGTCCGGGCGGACGGGGTCAGGCCGGTGGCGAGCAGCCCGGTCAGGCGGCCGACCAGGGTGCCCGCGCCGCCGCGCAGCACCGGGAGCGCGTAGGGGTTGCGCTTTTGCGGCATGAGCACGCTGGCCCGGCACAGCGACGCGTCCAGCGTCACGTAGCCGAACGCCGGGCTGGCGAAGATCTCCAGATCCGAGGCGAGCTGGCTGAGCGTCGCGGCGGCCTGCGCGGCGGCCAGAACCGCATCGGCCAGCACGTCGGCCGACCACATCGCGTCGCGGGTGTGCGCACCGGCCGCGCCGAACCCCAGGGAACGGGCCAGCCGGGCCCGGTCGAGCGGGATCCGGGTCCCGCCTGCGCCGCCCGCCCCGGCCGGGGAGACATCAACCGCGGTATAGGCGGCCTCGATCCGGTCCAGGTGCCGGACCGCCTGCTCGGCGAAGCCACCCAGGTAGTGGCCGAACGTGGACGGCTGGGCGGGCTGCAGGTAGGTGGTGTCGGCCCACAGCGTGCCGGCCTGCCGGGTGGCCTGGTCCGCGACCGCGCTGGCGAACCCGGCGACGTCGCCGTGCAGGCTCAGCAGCCGGTCCCGCAGCGCCAGCCGGAACGCGATGCGGCCTGCCTCGCGGCGGGTCCGGCCCAGATGCAGCCACCCGGCCGCCGGGCCGAGTTGCCGGTCGAGTTCCCGCTCCCGGCTGTTGTACGCGTCGCCGTATACCGGGTCGTACGGGAAGGCGTCGGCCGGCGTATCCAGCAGCTTGAGCAGTACCGCGGCCACCGGCGCCGCCTCGTCCCTGCTGAGCGCGCCGCACTCGACCAGTTCGGCGAGGTGGGCCAGGTCGGCCACGGTCAGGCCGCGGTGCAGCAATGGCGCGTCGGCGATCTCCAGTTCGTAGCCTGCCTCGACCAGTTCGGGCGCCGGCCCGCTGGTGATCCGCGCCGAGGTGCCGAGGTATCCCTCCGGTGGTGGCACGCCGGTCATACCTGGCCGCCCCCGTCCAGCGCCCCGCCTCCGTCCAGCGCGGCGCCGCTGTCCAGCGCCTTCCCCGCGAACAGCGTGGGCGCGCCCCCGCTGACCAGGAACACCTGCGGGCCTAGCAGGCGGCCCGCGTGCGCTTCAGCGATGAGCGCGGCCATCGCCTTGGCGCCGAACACCGGATCCAGGAACACGCCCTCGGTCACCGCGACCAGCCGGGCGGCGGCCTGCCCGGCGGCTGACGGGATGCCGTACCCCGGGCCGATCCAGCCGCCCCGGACGTCCGGGACCGGGATGACCGGGTCCCGGCCGGCCAGCGCGGCGGCCGCGGCGGCCAGGTCGCCGACCCGGCGGCGGCATTCGTCCGCCGGGCGGCTGACCGTCACGCCCGTCACCTGGTACGAGGCCCCGGTCAGCGCCACCCCGGCCAGCAGCCCAGCCTGGGTCCCGCCGGACCCGGTGGCCAGCCACAGCCTGGCCGGCGGCTGATCCAGCCCGGCCAGCTGGGCGGCCAGTTCCTGGCTGGCCCGCAGGTAACCGAACGCGCCCAGCGGCGTGGCACCGCCCCGGGGGACCGGGTAGGGGCGGTGGCCGGCGGCCCGCAGTTCCGCGGTGACCGCCTCGATGCCCGCGTCCACCGACGCCCGCTCGGCGGCGCCGGTGAACCGGACGTCCACGCCCAGCCAGCGATGCAGCCGCAGGTTGCCCTCGGCCCGGCCCGGGGGCGTGCCGTAGCACACGACGTGCGGCTCGATCCCGGAGCGCAGGCTGGCCAGCGCGGCCAGCATGGTCCAGTTCGACTGCGGGCCGGCCCCGGTGACCAGGCAGTCACAGCCGCGCGTGAGCGCGTCGGCGACCAGGAATTCCAGCCCGCGGAGCTTGTTCCCGCCCAGGCCGGCGCCGGTCAGATCATCCCTCTTCAAATATATTTGAACGCTGAGCTCGTGGGACAGCCGTGGGGCGCTGTGCAGCGGAGTCGGGGTGATGGCCAGTTCGACCCGGGCCGGCCCGGATTCGCGCTGGTGGCCCGGCCGTTGCGAGCCGGTGAGGGTCACGGGCCCGTCCCGGCGCATGACTGCCGGACCCGGTCCACGAACGCGGCGCAGCTGCCGAGCGCTGACTGCACCCGCAGTGCCTCGTCGAGTTCGGCGTCCGGGACCGGGTCCAGTCGCGGGTCGGCGCGCAGCGCGGTGCGGAAATCCTGGCCGGTGTCCAGGCCGTGCATGGCCGCGGCGTAGACGCTGTCGTGCGCCGAGTGCTTGCCGACCCGGCCCGCCAGCGCGCGCATCACCGGTTCGGACAGCAGGTAACCCTGGTGGCTCCCGATGTTGGCGAGCATCCGCCCGGGGTCGGCCTGCAGGCCGTCCAGCATCCGGGCCGCCGCCCGCACGCAGGCCGCGAAGGCCATCGAGACCTCCGGCACCACCAGCCATTCCGCCTTCCAGGCCCGGCCGTCCCGCTCGTGCTCGCAGATCATCCCGTCCAGGCCGGTGCTGACCTGGGCCCGGATCACCCGGGCCAGCGTGACCAGGTGCTCGGAGATCTCCGGGTTGCGCTTGTGCGGCATGGTGATCGAGCCGACCGTGCCCGGGGTGAAGGACTCGCGCAGTTCGCCGATCTCCGGCCGCTGCAGCTGGTAGACCTCGTTGCCGATCTTCCCGGCCGTCGCGGACATGGCGGCCAGCAGCCAGAGGAACTCGGCCACCCCGTCCCGGGCGGTGATCCAGGGAATGACCGGCACACCCAGCCCCAGCTGCCCGGCAAACCCAGCCAGCAGGCCGAGGGCCGCGTCGCCCCAGAACTCCATCGTGCCCAGCGCGCCGCCGAGCTGGACTACTTCCCACCGGGACCGGCCCTGGCGCAGCCGCTGCAGGTGCCGGTCCAGTTCCGCGGCCCAGACCGCGGCCTTGAACCCGAACGTGACCGGCAGCCCGGGCTGCCCGTGGGTCCGCCCGCACATCGGCGTGTCCCGGTAGCGCACGGCCAGCGCGAGCGCGCGGTCCCGCATCCGGGTCACGTCCCGCTCGGCGATGTCCCCGATGGCCCGGGCCACCAGGGCAAACCAGGTGTCCGACAGATCCTGCACGGTCGCCCCGTAGTACACCCACTCCCGGGCCTGCTCGGGCAGTACCGCCCGCAGCGCCGTGATCAGGCCCATGGTCGAGTGCCCGGTTCGCCGGGTCTGCTCGGCCACCAGGTCCAGGTCCAGCAGCGACACGTCGGCGTGGGCCCGGATCGCGGCCGCGGCCTCGGCCGGGATCAGCCCGGCGTCCGTCTGGGCCTGCGCCAGCGCGGCCAGGATCTGCAGCCAGGCCTGGGTCCGGCCCTCGTCGGTGAACAGCGCCGAGACCTCCGGCGTGGTCCACAGGTGCCCGAAGACCGCCGAATCGGCGGGGTGCGCGTTAGCCATGGCCGGCCCGCCGCGGCGCGGCGGGCACCCTGGTGGTCTGCGGCTGGCTCACCGGCGGGAGGCCGCACAGCGCGCGCAGCGCGGCCCGGACCTCGTCCAGGTTGGCTCCCCACGGCACCACCGCGGTGGCCCCGCCGACGTCGATACCGCGCTCCAGCAGGCAGCATTTGGTGAGCAGCAGCCCGTCATCCGGCTGGCCGGCCCGGGACCGGGGGCACAGATCCTCCTGGTGCGGCTCGGTCTGGTAGAAGTGCTCGTGGAACTGGCGGGACCGCTCGCACCCGATCAGCAGCCAGTCCGGCTGGTAGGGCGGGTGGGTGTCCAGGAAGCTGACCGCCCGGCCAGCTGGCGGGATCCCGCTGCCGCGGCAGGGCAGCAGGTAATGCGCGGCCCGGTGGCTCGCCATCAGGTCCTGCACGTCCACCGCGTCCAGCACCAGTTGCACCGGGGGCAGATCTTCGTCGTAGCTGACCACCTGCTCGGCCATGGCCAGCAGCTTGGGCGGATGTGGCGGCACCACCTCGGTCACCCGGACCTGGACCGGGGCAGGCCGCCAGATGAAGTTGACGTGCTCGAACTTGCCCTGGATCACGTAGCTGAGCACCCCGTCCCGCTGGTGCTTGGCGGCTACCTGGGCCAGTGCGGTCGCGTTGCCCACGTCGGCCGCGGGGTCGGTGATCCAGGCCGTGGTGTCCGGGCCGGACAGCACCCGCAGCTCGGCCACCGGGGAGAACAGCGGCCTGGGGTCGGCCGGCCGGACCGCGACCAGCGCCGTCTCGCCGTCGCGGCGGAGTACCAGGTAGGCGGTGCGCCGGTAGATGTCGCGGCTGCGCAGCAGGGCCTCGATGGCGGGCGGGGTGAGCGGGATGTCCACCTCCTGCACGGACAGCCCGCGGTAGGGCCGGGTGATCGTGTTCGGTGCCGGGTCCGCGATCATGCCCGCCGCCTCAGACCGGGGGTATCGGCTGACGTGGTGCCGGTGGCCGGGGGGCCGGCTGCCGCGGTGTCGGCGCGCAGCCCGAGCCGCAGGGTTTCCAGGGCCAGCACGCTCCCTGGCGCCACATTGCCGATGTTCACGTCCGGCCCGAGATGCTCGATGAACCAGGCCTGCTGGCTCTTGCCGGGCGCCTCGAAGATGATCTTGTCCCGCGGGATGCGGTCCAGGATGACCGAGACCAGGTCCTGGCGGATGCCCTGGTCGGCGTGGTACAGCCCGACCGTGCCGCTCTCCCGGCCCTCGGCGATCACCCAGGACGCGCCCGCGTCCAGGTCGAGGGCCATCTCGGCCGCCCACTGCGCCGGGGTCGGCGGGTAGTTGCCGGTCTTGGCGCCGGTCTCGGCGAGCACCACGAAGTCCGCGGCCAGCTCACGGATCAGGGCCTGCTTCTGGCCGGCCGGCATGGCGCGCAGCCCGTTGGACACCTCGATGTGTGTCATGCCAACCTTGAGCGCCCAGTCCCGCAGCTCGCCGACCCGGTCCTGCTGTGCCGCCACCTCCAGCAGCGTCCCGCCCAGCGATACCGGGCAGTCGTGGTCCGCGCAGATCCGGACCCGCTCCTCCAGCGTCGGGTTGACGTAGCCGATACCCCAGCCCACCTTGACGATGTCCACCAGGTGTCCCGTCTGGCCCAGGAAGTCGCGGGTGCCCTCCGGGGTGAGCCCACTGTCCAGGACATGGGTGAGGCCGCAGGACCGGGGCTTGGCCGACCGGGCCGGCAGGCGGAGGAAGGTGGGACACTCGGCCACGGTGCGCCTCCCGCTCGACGGTGTGACCGCACCATAGGCACGCCGGCGGTGGAGTTTCGCTGTCCTGGCAGGGCGAGGTTCCGGCGGTTCGTTGACCCCTGGGGCCGCGGGGGCCCCAGGGGTCAACCCGGGGGGTCAACTGGGCGGCAGCGGCCGGTTAGGGCCTGTCCCGTAGATCTTTAGCCTGCTGCGCGGTCCCCGGAGGGCGCCTCGCGGCGTTGTCGTCGTCGCCCAGAGCTCCGCTATGGGCTCCTCCTCCGCCTTGCGATCCATCCCTCCGGGAACCGCTCGCGACGGCCAAGATCCACGGGACAGGCCCTAGCGCTGCAGCTCGGCCCGGACGATGGCCGCGCCGTCGTGCAGGGCGCGCAGCTTGCCTGCGGCGATCATCCTGGGCAGGTTGATCAGCCCGCAGTCGGTGGACAGGCCCAGCCGGTCGGCGGGCACGTACTCCAGCACCTGCCGGATCCGGTCGGCGACCTCGTCCGCGCTCTCGGTCACGGTGGACTTCACGTCGATGACCCCGGCCACGAACGGCTTGGTCCAGTTGTTCTCGGACAGCGGCTTCAGGTCATCCGGCCCGGTCCGGCCGACCTCGTAGTTCAGCGCGCTGATGTTGGCGTTCAGCACGTGCGGGAAGATCGCGTACGCCCGCTCCGGGGCCGGTGCGTCCGAGGCCCGCTTGTCCAGCACGAACGCGCCGAACTCGGTCTCGGTCTCGTCCGGGAAGTAGGCCGGCGTGCCGGAGTAGTTACCCCAGCAGGTGTGCACCCAGAAGTCACAGTCCACGCCCTCGACGGACGCGTTGAGCGCGTCGATCTCCCAGTCGCCCATCCCGTACGGCCAGACGAACTCGTCCAGCTGGATGATGTCGCAGCCGTTGTCGGCGAGTTCCTTGAAGTCCTCGTTGAACGCCTTGGCCAGCGCCATCGCGACTTCCCGGGTGTCCTTGTAGTGCAGGTTGGTGGTGGCCGCGGCGATCACGCCCAGGCCGGTGTAGGAGACCTTGACCGGCTTCTTGGTCGCCTTCCGGACCGCGCGCAGGTTGATCAGATGGAACGGGACCTCGCGGCGGATCTCGCCCACGCAGGTGGGGGAGAAGAGGGTGGAGTAGATGGGCAGGCCGATCGGCGGCCCGGAGAGCCGGTAGCCCGACATGCGCTCCAGGTAGTAGTACAGGATCGTGCCGTACGGCGAGTCCCCGCCGTAGACCTTCCCGTCGCTGATCACGTCGAGGCCGGCCGCCTCCTGGTCGTGCACGATCGAGCCGACGGCGTCCTCGAACGCTTCCTTGCTGATCGAGTCGTGAATGAACTCACCCTTGGGCAGGGTGGCGAAGCCGTGCCCGTCATACCAGCGCGGGTTGGGGTAGTTGCCAACCATCGTGATGGGCAGCAGCATGTCCTGACCGTGGATGCGCATCGTCGCTCCTTCCAGCGGTGACCAGAGGTGGCAGGAGCGTAGGCCCGCTGATCAGTGCGTTTCTTCCCTCCCCGGGGACCGAACTGCGCCCGCTGGTCCCCATGGCGGGGCAGAAATCCGGATCCGCCAGTCCACCGCCACGCACCCCGTCCCGTCCGCCAGCACCGGATTCAGGTCCAGCTCCGCAATCTCCGGATGCCCATCCATCAGCTCACTGACCCTTACGATCACATCCGCCACCGCCCCAAGATCGACCGCCGGCTGGCCGCGCACCCCGCCAAACACCGCAGCCCCGCGCAGCGACCGCAGCATGCCGAGTGCCTGCGCCTCATCGACCGGCGCTACCGCCAACTGCACATCGCGCAGCGTCTCCACCAGCACCCCGCCCAGTCCAGCCAGCGCCATCGGCCCGAACCCCGGATCCTGAACCCCACCCACCACCACTTCGACACCTTTGTGCTGATGCTGCACCAGCACCGCCGCCCCATGCGCCAGCCCCAGCATCTCCGCCGCCGCCGCAACAACATCCGCCCACGACATGAGGTTCAGCACCACACCGCCGGCATCGCTCTTGTGAATCAGCTCCGGATGATCGACCTTGACCACGGCCGGATACCCGAGTCGCTCAGCCGCCACCGCCGCCGTATCGGCACTGCAGCACCGCACCGTCCGGATGACCGGTATCCCGGCATCCGCCAGCAACGACCGCGCAACTTCCGAGTCCAGCAGCCCGTTCCCGCCCGGGTCCACCCCGCGCAGCGCGGCCGCGAGCCGGGCATCCGGGTGGCCCGGACAAGGCGTTCAGCCGCGTCCGGGGCTCCGGACGCCCCGGCCCTGTCCCTGGCCTCCACCCCGGATGTCATCCGCTGCCCGCACCGCACGGCAACGCCAACTGCCTCAGCTGTGCGGGCCGGCCAAGCAAAGACCGGGATGTCAGCTACGCGCAGCACATCCGCGTCCCCTTCCGCAGCACGCGGCGCCACCCAGCACACGTACACCGGCACCGGCACCGAGTCCCCGCGCAGCCGCAGCACCGCGTCCCGGACCGCCGCCGCCACCTCAGCCGACGCCGACCGCTGCAGCAGCACCGGCACCACCACGTCCACCTCGCCGGACCGGGCCAGCATGTCGATGGCGTCCGGGTACACCGTGCTGAACAGGTGCCAGGCCGGCGTCATGTCCACCGGGTTCCGCGCGCTGGCGTAGCCGGGCATGATGGCCCGCAGCCGGTCCTGCAGCGGCTGGCTGAGTTCGGGGAGCTCCAGGCCCTGGTCGGCCAGCAGATCGGTCAGCTCCACCCCGGTGCCACCGGAGTTGGTGACCACCGCGACGCGCCGGCCGCGCGGCACCGGCTGGCTGGACAGCGCCCGGGCCGCGTCCAGCGCCTGCAGCCCGGTGCGCACCCGGACCACGCCGGCCTGGCGCAGCGCCGCGTCGCGGGCCGCGTCGTCGGTGGCCAGCGCGGCGGTGTGCGACACCGCAGCCCGCTGCCCGGCGCTGGTCCGGCCGCCCAGCACGGCGATGACCGGCTTTCGCGGGGTGGTCAGGCAGGCTTCGGTGAAGAACTCGCGGGCCTGGGTGATCGACTCCAGCAGCAGGCAGATGACCGTGGTGTCCGGGTCGTCGCGCAGGTAGGACAGCAGTTCCGCGTCGCTGATGTCCGCCTTGTTACCCGCGGCGAGCACCTTGGCCACCCGGAGGCCCTCGTCCTGGCCGAGCGCGTGCACCGCCATGCCGTACGACCCGGACTGGGTGACCACGGCCACGCCACCCCCGCCGCGGGGCAGCCCGGCCGCGATCGAGGCGTTCAGCGGCAGCCGGGAGTTCTGCACCCCGAAGCAGTTCGGCCCGACCAGCCGGACGCCGCCCGCCCGGGCCGCGGCCACCGCCTCGGCCTGCAGCTTCGCGCCCTCATCGCCGGCTTCCGCGAAGCCCGCGCTGAGCACCACCGCCGCGGCCACGGCCTTGCCCGCGGCGGCCCGGACGATGCCAGGGACGGTGGCGGCCGGGGTGGCGACCACGGCCAGGTCCACCGGGCCGGGGACATCACCCAGGCTGGGGTAGGCGGCCTGGCCGCCGACCTGGCTGGACTGGCTGACCGGCACCACCTCGCCGGGGAACGTGGCCAGGTTGTCCCACAGCAGCCGCCCCACCGAGCCGGGCCGGTCGGACGCCCCGACCAGGGCGACCCGGCGCGGCTCGAACACGGCGGCGAGGCCGCGATGGTCAGTCAGCACGCGCAGCCCGGGTCATGCTGGGGCGTGAACGCCCGGGCCAGTTCCGCGGCGGCGAACTCGGACTTGCGGACGCCCAGCGGGTCGGCCGAGCGGACCGCGGCCAGTTCGGCGCTGGACGGCGGTGCGACCGGCCGCAGGTCGCCCGCCACCTGCAGGCCGAAGCCGGTGGCCGCGCGGACCTCGGCCACAGTCACGTCGGGGAAGATCTGCACCAGCCGGGCCTGGCCGTCCGGGTAGTCGAACACACCCAGCTCGGTGACCAGCCACTGCGGGCCGCCGCCGGTGAAGCCGAGCTCGGCCCGGGTGCCGAGCCGGGTGCGGTGTCCCATGTCGGTGATGAAGTCACACTCGGCCACCAGGGTGCGCCCGGAGCGGTGCCGGGTGGTCCACACGGTCAGCTGGCCGATGGTGGCGGACAGGTTGCAGCCGCCGCCCCCGCCGCCCAGCTTCACCTTCGGGTGCCCGGCCGGCCCGATCGCGGTCACGTTGGTATTGCCGTACCCGTCGATCTGCCCGCCGGACAGGAACATCCGGTCCACGTCGCCGCGGATGGCGGCGTCGAAGAACTCCTCGAACCGCATGCTGTACGCCGCGCCCCGTTTCAGGCTGGCGTCGTTGCTGGTCGGCGGGATGAACGGGGGATCGGGATTGATCGCGTACATCGCCCCCTCGACCAGCGTCATGTCCGGTGCGTGGGTGCGCCGGGCGACGTGCATGGCCACCTGGGCGCACGGGCTGCCGAACCCGTGGAACACGGTCTCGGCCGGGCGGATGGTGCGGGCCAGCGCCACCACGAACCACTCGTCGATCGTCCAGCTCATGACAGCTCCTGCCAGCTCATGAGAACAGCTCCTGCCAGGCCGCGGTGGACGTGGACCAGGTGGCCAGCGCGGCGAGCCGCTCGGCGCCGACCGCCGCCCGGTAGTCTTGCTCGCTGCCGCCGAGGTATACGCCCAGGTATTTCTCCAGGTCGTCCGGCCCGGACTGGGCGGCGGACACGTACTCACGGAGATGGGCCCGGTCGTAGCCGTAGCGCGGGTAGCAGGAAGACGGGTGCGCGCCGTACGGCACCTCGGTCACCGCGGCCACCAGGTGCGCCGGGATGGTGACCCCGGCCGCGGTCACCTCGTCGGTGGACACCAGCTCATCCACGGTGGCCACCACCGAGCGGGACGCCGACGCGAACCGCTCGTCGAGCACATACGGCTGCTCCAGGTGCAGGTTCCCGTACCGGTCCCCGATAGGCGCATGCAGCAGTGCCACGTCCGGCCGCAAGGCCGGCACCGCGACCAGGGTCTCCCCGGTGAATGGGCAGGTGATCTCGGCGTACTCGGGGTGCAGCGCCGCGATGTCCGAGCCGCGGACGCCGCGGACGGGCAGGAACGGCAGGCCCATCTCGGCCGCCCGGAGCTGGGCCAGGATCGTGGCGCAGCAGCTCTCCGCGACCTCGATCGTGCCCTGCTCGGCGGCCCGGCGGTAGGCGGGGGCCAGGCCCAGGTCCTGCTCGAACCCGACGTAGCTTTCCTCGCAGCGGCGGACCGCACCCACGGCCACCAGCAGGTCCACGTCGATGCTGTGCGCCGACCCGACCAGATGCAGGCCGCGGCGGCCCTGCCGGACCAGCTCGCGGACCAGGGCCATCGGCAGCCGGGCGGACAGCCCGCCGCCCAGCGCGACGGTGGCCCCGTCACCGACCAGGGACACCGCGTCGGTCAGGCTGGCCCGCTTATCGCGGGGCGGCTGCAGGCTCATGGGTTCCTCCGGCGGTACTCGGGACGGCCCCGGCCGCTTTGATCGCGGCCGTCAGCACCGGGTCGTAGACCGGCGCGAACGGCGGCGCGTAGCTGAGGTCGAGCCCGGCGATATCGGCCACGCTCATCCCGGCGTGCAGCGCGGTGGCCAGCACGTCGATGCGCTTGGCCGCGCCCTCCCGGCCGGCCAGCTGGCCGCCGAGCAGCCGGCCGTCGGGGGCGTGCACCAGCCGGACATGCAGCGGCTGCGCGCCCGGGTAGTACTTGGCCCGGGACCGGGACACCACGTCGACGGCCCGGGCCGCCAGCCCGGCCGCCGCCGCCTCGGCCAGGGTCAGCCCGGTGCGGGCCACTTCGAGGCCGAACACCTTGACCACCGCCGTGCCCACGATCCCGCCGAACGACGCGGAACCGCCGGCCGCGACCGTGCCTGCCACCCGGCCGGTCTTGTTGGCGGCCGGCCCGAGCGGTATCCAGGCCGGCCGGCCAAGCACCAGGTGGTGCAGCGCGGCGCAGTCACCGGCCGCGAACACGTCCGGCACCGAGGTGCGCTGCTGCGCGTCAACCAGCAGCGACCGGTCCGGCAGGTGCTCGGCGCCCGCCTGGATCAGCAGGTCACTGACCGGGCGCACGCCGGCCGCGACCACCACCAGGTCGGTGCCGGTCTCCGCGCCGCCAACCACCGCGGTCAGCTCACCCCCGCCGCCGTCCCGCACCTCATCCAGCCGGGTGCCGAGCCGGACCCGGACGTGCCGCTCCAGCTCGGCCTGGACCACGGCGGCGATCGGTTCGTCCACGTTGCCGAGCACCCGGGGCAGTGCTTCGACGATCTCGACCTCGGCGCCCGCGTCGGCCAGGCCTTCGGCCGCCTCCAGGCCGACGTAGCCGGCGCCCACCACGATGGCCCGCCGGACGGTGCCCGAGTCCAGCAGCCGGCGCAGCCCGATGGCCTCATCCAGCGACCGGATGGTGAACACGCGCGGCCCGTCCAGCCCGGGCACCGGCGGCCGGACCGGCCCGGCCCCGCTGGCCAGCACCAGCGCGTCGTAGCCGAGCGGGCCGCCACCGTCCGGGCCGGAGGTCCACACCTGGTGCGCGGGCGGGTCGACGGCGCTGACCCAGGTGTGCAGCCGCAGGTCGATGCCGCGCTTGTCGCGGAACTCACTGGGCGGGTAGGCGAGCAGGTCTTCCGCCTCCCGCACCACGCCGCCGAGGTAATAGGGGATGCCGCACATGCCGTAGGCGGCAAAGCCGCCCGCTTCGCACACCACAACGTCCAGATCCGGCGCGACTCGCCGGGCGGCCGAGGCAGCCGACATGCCCGCGGCGCCGCCGCCGATCACCACCAGCCGTGCCACCCACGCTCCCATCGCCGCGTGCCTGCCCGTCACCACAGGAACTACCCGCCATGAGCTACCCCCGCACGAACGAGCATGCGGGCAGCGTCCGGGCGCCGGTCAGGTCTTGCCGGGACAAAGAAGCGGCCCAGGCTCGACCCGCCAGACCAGTGGAATCACCCGCCGGAGGGGTCACGCTGAACCCCATGAGTGACGGTAAGCAGCGGCCGGACACCGCGGTTCGCGACGAGGTCGCGGCCGTGGCCGGGCGGGCCCGCGCGGCGGCCCGGGCCATCGAGGACTACTCGCAGGAGCAGGTGGACGAGCTGGTCACCGCCGTGGCCTGGGCGGTGGTGCGCCCGGACCACGCCGAGAAGCTGGCCCGGCTGGCCGTGGACGAGGGCGGGTTCGGTAACTACGCGGACAAGGTCGCCAAGATCAACAAACGGGTGACCGGCGTGCTGGCCGACATGACCGGGCTGCGCACCGTCGGCGTCGTCGAAGCGGACCCGCCAAAAGGGCTGGTCAAGATAGCCAAGCCGGTCGGCGTAGTCGCGGCGCTGATCCCGACCACCGGCCCGGACGCGACCCCGCCGGTCAAGACGCTGTTCGCGCTGAAGGGCCGGAACGCCATTATCTGCGCGCCGCACCCGCGAACCACCGGGGCCACCGAGGCCGTGGTCGGTTTCATGCGGGATGCCTGCCGGCAGGTCGGCGCACCCGAGGACCTGGTCCAGTCGCTGCCCGCGCCGTCGCTGGCCAAGACCCAGGAACTAATGCGCCAGGCCGATCTGATAGTGGCGACCGGCGGCGCGGGCATGGTCAAGGCCGCGTACAGCTCGGGCACGCCGGCCTACGGGGTGGGCGTCGGCAACGCCGTGCACGTGGTGGACGAGACCGCCGACCTGGCCGACGCGGCGTCAGCCATCCTGGCCGCCAAGACGTTCGACTACGCGACCAGCTGCCTGGCCGACAACGCCCTGGTCGTGCACGCGGACGTCTACGACGACCTGATGCGGCGGCTGACCGCGGCCGGCGCACACCTGTGCGACCAGCCGCAGAAGGCGGCGCTGCGCACGGTGATGTGGCCGGACGGCGGCCCGGTGCCGTCCGTCAAGGTGGTGGCCAAGTCGGCGGAACACATCGCCGGCCTGGCCGGGTTCACCGTGCCCGCGGACTGCCCGATGCTGCTGGTCGAGGAGGACGGCACCGGGCCGGACCACCCGTTCAGCGGCGAGAAGCTGTCCGTGGTCCTGACGATCTACCGGTACGGGGGCGGCATCGAGAACGCCGCGGACCTGGTCAACGCGATCACCGCCTACCAGGGCCTGGGCCACACCTGCGGCATCCACACCAGCTCAGACGCGCACGTGGACCAGCTGGCCGCCACCACCCGCACGGCCCGGGTGCTGGTCAACCAGAACCTCAACGAGGGGGCGGGCAGCCCGCGCAACGGGCTGCCGTTCACGCTGAGCCTGAGCTGCGGGACCTGGGGCGGCAACATCACCACCGAGAACGTGAACGCCCGCCACTTCATCAACCTGACCTGGGTGTCCCGCCCCATCGAGCCCAAAGCCATCAGCGAGGAGGCCTTGTTCGCCGGCCACTGGCACGCGTACGGGAAGTAGCGCTCAGCCGGCCCGGCTGGCCAGGAACTCGTCCGGCTCCAGGTAGTACGGGTTGTCGATGACCATGCCGCCGAGCAGCGCCTTGGGGTGCGTCTTGAGCACGTCCATGATCAGGTCCCCAGTGCACCGGGTCAGGTCGTACAGGCACAGGTTGACCTGGGGGACGTTGGCCATGATGCGGTTCAGCTCGGACTCGTAGCCGATCAGCTCGGCGACCGCGCCCTGGCTGCGGTGCGCCCAGCTCATGTCGCCGATGTTGCGGGCCACCCCGGTCCCGGTGAACGGGCTCTGCCGCGCCTTGCCCTCCCAGAACTCCAGCATGCGCGCGGGCAGGAAGCCGCCGTCGGCCAGGTAGGTGGCGTAGGAGTCGAGCACTTCGAGCTGGCAGACCGACACGTACGGATCCACCTCGATGTGCGTGGACATGCTGGCCAGCACGTCGTCCGGGGTGCAGCTGTCCACCACGCAGGTGCACTTGTCCCCGGCCCGCAGCCCGTCCACCAGGAACGGGACGAGGATGTCGTCCCGCTCGGCGGGCTTGCGGTAGAAGCCGCAGATGTGATCGCCCACGCTCAGCTGCAGGCCGAGCGGACCCGCTGCCCCTCCGCCGTCATATCCAGCCTCCTGAAGAGTCGGCCCCGGGACACCCCGGGGGCCAGGCGCCCGGGGCCGACGGTCACGATGTCAGAGCTTCGCCCGGCAATGCTGTTAAAGCGTGCTCCGCACGTTGGCTGCGGCCTGCCCCATGTTGTGCAGTTTGGCGTAAGCCTGGGTGCGGCTGAAGTAGCCCAGGCCGCAGTCCGGCGCGACCAGCAGCCGGTCGGCCGGGACCACCTCCAGCCCGCGGCGGATCCGCTCCTCGATCTGCTCTGACGCTCTCCACCTGCAGGTTCTTCGCGTCCACCACGCCCACGCCGAGCACCTTGTCGGTCGGGAAGTCGCGGAACGCGTCCAGCTCGGTGAAGCCCTTGCTGGTCAACTCCAGGTGGACCACGTCGACCGGGCGACTCCTTGAACAGCGGCATCATCGAGGACGCGTGGTCATCGAAGATGTCCCGCTGGCCGTCCACGCTGCCGTAGCAGACGTGCCAGAACTTGATCGCGTCGACGCCGTCGAACAGGATGTTCTGCATCTCGATCTGCCACATGTCCGTGGTGTACGGCGGCAGCACGTCGATCAGCTGCACCGCCTCCAGGCCCATGCTGACCAGGTACTTGAGCTCGGTGTTCAGCGCGATGGCCAGGTCCCGGGCCACCGCCGACCTGGTCGCCGTAGTACTCGTCCTTGACGATGACGCTCTGCTGGGCCGGGCCGAGGAACGCCACCTTGAACGGCTTGTCGGTGACGTTCTGCATGGTCATGACCACGCTCTCGAAGATGGGCCGCTCCCAGGTGATCTTGTCCTTGACCACGGCCTGGTAGAACGGCCGGTACTTCGCGCCCTCGCCGGGCGGCCCGTACGGCCCGAAGCCGCCCAGGTTCTCCGGGATGAAGTGGAAGATCGGCTCCAGCTGGAACCCGGGTGCCTCCCACTCGTAGTACTGCGCGCCGTCGCACAGGATGTCCAGCCCGGCCAGTTCTCCTGCTCGTGCGCGCAGATCTTGCAGGCGTCCTCGTAGGCCACCCGCAGGTTGTGACTGCGGTAGACCGGCTCGCTCAGCGAGCCCAGCACCCGGCCCTGCAGCCAGTGCGGCCGGGGGAACGCCGATACCGCCGAGACGGGCAGCAGGACTTCTTCACCGCGAATCTCCATTGATCTCAGCCTTTCTGCTGACTGTAGCACTGAGCTGACTCGTACTGAGCGGCCTGGCGCGCCAGCAGCGCCGCGGGCCGCCGCGACGACCCGCGGCACGGACACGTCCACCTCGGCCTCCAGCGAGGCGGCCACCGGCAGCGGCACGTTGCCGCCACTGACCCGGGTCACCGGGGCGGCCAGCGCGCCGAACGCCTCCTGCGCCGCGATCGCCGCGATCGAGGCGCCCCAGCCCGAGCTGGCCCGGGTTCTCCTCCACCACCACCAGCCGCCCGGTGCGGGCCACCGAGCCGAGCACCGCGGCCGCGTCCAGCGGCACCAGCGTGCGCAGGTCGATGACCTCGGCCTCGATGCCCTCGGCGGCCAGCTCGGCCGCGGCGGCCAGGCAGGTGCCGACCGTGATGGACAGCCCGGCCAGGGTGACGTCCCGCCCGTCCCGCACGGTCCGGGCCCGGCCGAGCGGGACGACCTGCTCGCCGTCGCCGATCTCTTCCTTGCGCCCGTACAGCGCCTTGTGCTCGAACACCAGCGACCGGGTCGTCGTCCCGGATGGCCGCGGCCAGCAGCCCGAACGCCTCGGCCGGGCCGGCCGGTGCGGCGATCTTCAGGCCGGGCACGGTCATCGCCCAGTTCTCCACCGACTGGCCGTGCTGGCTGCCGAACCCGAGCCCGCCGGAGCCGTTCGCGCCGCGCAGCACCAGCGGCAGGCTGACCTGGCCGCCGGTCATGTACCGGACCTTCGCGATCTCGTTGGCCACCTGGTCCCAGCAGGTGGCGTAGAAGTCGGCGAACATGATCTCGGCGACCGGCCGCAGCCCGGCCATGGCGGCGCCCATGGCCGCGCCCGCGATGGCCTGCTCGGAGATCGGCGTGTTCCGGACACGGTCCGCGCCGAACCGCTCGCGCCAGCCCGGTGGTGGTCTTGAACACCCCGCCGGAGGCGCACGTCCTCGCCGAGCAGCACGA
This sequence comes from uncultured Actinomycetes bacterium, assembly GCA_963758575.1. Taxonomy (GTDB): domain Bacteria; phylum Actinomycetota; class Actinomycetes; order Streptosporangiales; family Streptosporangiaceae; genus RYN-230. The sequence goes on along the minus strand of CAVWWE010000046.1, from coordinate 297,431 downwards.
CCCGGTCGTCGCGGGCCATCTCCTGGGCCAGCGCGGCGGCGACGGCCTGCCGGTAGGTCAGTTCCGCCATTGCCAGCTCCCGTCGCTCCACACGTCGGTCCACGCCCCGGCGGGGTCGGGAGCGGGCCGGGCCAGGACCTGCTGGGCCAGCTCGGCCAGGCTCGGCCTTGATCCGCGCGTCGATCTCGTCCAGCTTCTCCGGGGCCGTGCCCGCGGCGGCCAGCGCGGCCCGGGTGCAGCAGCAGCGGGTCCCGCTCGCGCCACTGCGCCACCTCCTCGGCCGGGCCGGTACGCGGCGCCGTCCGCGGCCGAGTGTCCCTTGAGCCGGTAGGTCTGCGCCTCGACCAGGCTCGGGCCCTGCCCGTCCCGGGCCGCGCGGACCGCGTCGCCGACCACCTGCCGGACGGCGGCGACGTCGTTGCCGTCCACCACGATCCGGTCCAGCCCGTAGGCGGCGGCCCGGTCGGCGGCGGGCAGCGCGACCGGGATGACCGTCGCCGATCGGCGTGTACTCCATGTACCAGTTGTTCTCGCAGACGAACACGACCGGCAGCCGCCACACCGCGGCCAGGTTGACCGCCTCGTGGAACGCGCCGATGTTGGTCGTGCCGTCGCCGAAGAAGCACACCGTGACCTGCCCGCTGCGGCGGATCTGGGCGGCCCAGGCCAGCCCGCAGGCGATCGGCAGGTGCGCGCCGACGATCGCGTAGGAGCCGTAGTAGCCGTGCGGCACGCTGGTGATGTGCATCGACCCGCCCTTGCCGCCGCAGATCCCGCCCTGCGCGGCCGAGCAGCTCGGCCAGCACCGCGTCCGCCGGCGCGCCGCGGGCCAGCGCGTGCGCGTGCCCCCGGTAGGTGCCCAGCGAGTAGTCGTCCGGGCGGAGCACGGACGCGGCGCCGACCGCCACCGCCTCCTGGCCGAGCCCCAGATGCACCGGGCCGTGGATCAGGCCCCGCCGGTAGAGCGAGTCGACGCGTTCCTCGAAACGGCGCAGGAAACACATCTGCTCGAAGAGTTCCAGGTCATCGGGAACGCCCATGGCCAGGACGCTACGGTCGCGCGCCGCGCCGGCAGCCTCGTCCTGGCCGGACCAACTGAGCGCGCCTCCGGCCCGGCCGAGCGCGCAGCGCTCGCCCGGACGTCAGGCCCCTCGCCGCGAGGGCCTGCAGCGTCACGTAGGCCCGGGTCGCCAGCTGCAGGTTGAAGTGGGTCTCGGGGTCGCCCAGGTCGAACCCGGTCAGCTCGCGGATCCGCTGCAGCCGGTACTTCAGCGTGCTGCGGTGCACGGACAGCGCCCGCGAGGTGGCCTCGTACCCGCCGCCGTGCTGCAGGTACTGGATCAGGGTCTTGACCAGCTCGGTGTGCTTGCGCTCGTCGTAGGCCGCCAGCGTGCCGAGCCACTTGTGGACGAACGCCTCCACGTCGGTAGGTCGTCCACCGCGGCCAGCATCCGGAGCACGTCCAGGTCGGCGAACAGCGACGTCCGCTCGGCCGACGCGGACGCCTTCTGCATGCCGCAGCGCGAGCCGGGCCTCGCGCAGCGAGCGGGGCAGCTCCGACGGCCGCGGGTAGGCGTCCCCGACGCCCATCCGGCAGCGGCTGCCGCCGCCCAGCTCGGCCACGATCGCCGGCGCGCAGCGCCTCCCAGTCGCCGCCCGGGGCGCACGATCACCACCGTGCCGGCCATGCTGCCCAGCAGGCACGGGCCGCTGCTGCTGGCGCAGCACCCGGCGGGTGGCGTGCAGCACATCCTCCTGGGCCGGGCGCGCTGTCGGCCACCTCCACCACCGCCACCTGGTGCGGCTGGCCCAGGTCATATCCCGAGCGCCTCGGCCCGCAGGTAGGCGCTCTCGTCGTCGGTGCCGGTCAGCAGGTCGTGCACCAGCTCGCGGCGGACCCGGAGCTCGGTGTCGGCCATGCCGCGCAGCCGGGCCAGCTCGACGGCCAGCACGGTCGCGCCGTGCTCCAGCGCCATCAGGTCGGTGGTGCCCGCGCGGTGGCCGGGGTCCATCAGCGCGAGCAGCCCGAGCACGCCGGGGCGGGGCGAGGCCAGCGCGACCACCCGGTCGCCGTCGCGGACCGACCGGCCCGCGGTCATCAGCCGGCGGAGCAGCTGCTCCCGCTCGTAGGCGGGTGGTTTCGGGTACCGGGTCGGCTGGCCCGGCCCGGCCCAGGCGGACAGGTTGCCGTACCGGTCCTCCACCGCCACGGCCAGCCCGGTCAGGTCGTGCAGCGCGTCGGCGATGCCGGCCGCGCCCTCGCCGGCCGCCGCGACCCGGGTCAGCCGCTCGTGGATGGCCATGCCGTGGCGCAGCGTGGCCACGGTCTCCTCGAGCGCCCCGTTCGTGGCGGCCAGCTGCGCGGCGGTGTCCCGCTCCCGGCCGTGCAGCTGGGCGTTGGACACCGCCACCCCGGTCTGCTGGGCCAGCACCTGGGCCAGGAACTGCTCCTCCACCGCGGGCTCGCGCGCGGCGTGCACGATCAGGTAGCCGATCCGGCCCGCGATGCTGCGCATCGGGTAGGCCCAGGCCCAGGCGGCGTCCAGGCTGGTCACCGGGCCGCCGGTCTCGGGCAGCGCCCGGAGCTCGCCGGCCAGCCCCGGGTCGAGGGCGCCGCGCCGGCGGCCGTCGGCCCACCACGCGTCCCCGATCACGAAGCCCGCGATCTGCCAGCTGCCCAGCGAGGCGGCCGCGGACGTGGCGAGCCGCAGGATCTGCTCGTCGTCCGCGCTCTCCGTCATCAGGATGGACAGCACCAGCAGGGCCCGCAGGTTGGTCAGCTGGCCGCGGAGCAGGCCCAGCTCGTCGCGGTACGGCCCGCCGGGAGCATGCGCTGCTGACTCGGCTGAGATGCACTGGTCTGAGCTGGTCCCACGCTTCCACCGCCCCGTGGATCGGGTCCCCCGGAGCGTAGATCATTCCGCGGCAGAACTAACGCGGCCCGGGGGCAAACCGGCGCCTGATCCTGTCCCCCAGGACAGGTCCGGCCACCCGGATGCACCGGGTCACTGCGAGGTCATGCCGCCGTCCGCGGTGAGCACCGACCCGGTCAGGAACGAGGAGTCGTCGCTGGCCAGGAACAACGCCACCGCGGCGATCTCCTCCGGGCGTGCCGAGCCGGCCGATCGGGTACTTGGCCACGGTCAGCGCCAGCCCGGCCGCCATGTCCCCGCCGCCGCGGGCCCGCAGCATCGGCTCCATCAGCGGCGTGTACACGGTGCCCGGGCAGATCACGTTGACCCGGACCCCGCGCGGCGCCAGGTCCACCGACATCGACCTGGTCAGCGCGACCACGGCGCCCTTGGACGCGCAGTAGGAGGCGAAGTTCGCGATGCCGACCAGCGCCGCGACCGAGCCCTGGTTGATGATCGACCCGCCGCCGGCCGCCACCATCGACCGGCGCGGCGGCCTGGGAGCACAGGAACGTGCCCTTGGCGTTGACCGCGAAGCTCCGGTCCCAGTCGTCCTCGCTGGCGTCGATGCACCGACCCGCTGCTGTTCACGCCCGCGTTGTTGTACAGCACGTCCACCCGCCGTAGGCGTTGAGGACCTGGTCGAAAGCAGCCGCTCGACCTGCAGCCCGGTCGGCCACGTTCGCCGCGACGGCGAGCGCGCTGCCGCCCGCCGCGGTGATCTGCTCCGCCGTCGTCTTGGCCGCGTCGGCGTCGAGGTCCACCACCGCGACCGCGGCGCCCTCCGCGGGCGAACAGCACCGCCGCGGCCCGGCCGATCCCGGACCCCGCCCCCGTCACCACGGCGTCCTTGCCGTCCAGCTTGCCTGTCATCGCAGCACCTTCTCTTTCCGAACGAAACCATCTGGCGCGCTGCCGCCGCGCTCACAGCGCGGACATGCCGCCGTCCACGACCAGCGGGTGGCCGGTCATGTAGCCGAGCCGGCCGGAGGCCAGCAGCGCGACCGCGTCCGCGATCTCGTCCGGGCTCGGCCACCCGCCCGGCCGGGATCCGGTCCTCCACCTCGGCCCGCAGGTCCGGCTGGTCCAGCCGCCAGCTGGTCATCGGCGTGTACACCATGCCCGGGCATACCGCGTTGGCCCGGATCCCGGCCGCCGCGTAGTCCACCGCGATCGACCGGGTGAGCATCAGCGCCGCGCCCTTGGACGCGGTGTACGCGCACCGGCCCGGGAAGGCGACCAGGCCGGCCACCGACGCGATCGTGATGATGTGCCCGGAGCCCCGGGCGACCATGGACGGCAGCACCGCGCGGCTGCACAGGAACGGCCCGCGCACGTTGACCGCGAGCACCCGGTCCCACTCCGCCACCGGGGTCTCGTGGCACTCGGGCGGCGGCCTGGGACCCGGTGATCCCGGCGTTGTTGACCAGCACGTCGACCGGGCCGAGCCGGGCCGCGACCTCGGCCAGAGCTGCGCGTCCACAGCGGCTTCGTCCGGTGACGTCGCAGTGCAGCGGTCAGCGCGGCCGCGCCCGGCCGCGCCGTCCGGCTCCATGTCCAGCGCGGCCACGGTGAAGCCCTCCTTGGCCAGCCGGGCGCAGGTGGCCAGCCCGATCCCGGACGCGCCGCCGGTGACCACGGCCACCGCGGCTGGCTGGTTGGCCAGCGGAGTCACAGGTTCACCGGGCTGCCTGGCCCGCGCGCAGCCGGCAGAGCTGGATGAAGTGCTCCGGGTTGAGGAACAGCTCGTTCAGCTCGGCCATCTCGTCCATGGTGAAGCCCTCGGGCCGGCGGATCAGGTAGTCGATGTACTGGAACGCGTCCTTGGCCCCGTAGCCGACGTGGTGCGCGCCGAGCACCTTGCGGCTGTCCGCGTCGATGACCAGCTTGAGCCAGCCGGACAGGATCGGCCGGGTGAACGCGTACAGCATCGACCCCTCGGCGGCCGGGCAGCGCGAACGTCTCCGGGTCCGCGTCGTCCGGCGGCATCTGGATCTTGATGACGTTCCGGTACCTGCTGCCCTCGCCTCCGCCTCGGACAGCCCGCACCAGGTCACCTCGTAGGTGGTGTGCAGGAAGTCCGGGTACTCGCGTGAAGTCGAACTCGTAGTCCTCGCCCATGATGTTGCGGGCCGCGCCGACCCCGCACTTGCGCGCCTTGAACATCTCCATCGGCGGGCCGACCAGGTCGCCGGCCGCGTACACGCCCGGCACCGAGGTGCGCATGTGGGTGTCCGCGATGACGAACCCGCGCTCGTCGGTGGCCAGCCCGAGCGGCGCGTACATGCTGAGGTCGGGGCGCTCCCCGGTGCCGACGAACACGAAGTCGGTGTCGATCTCCCGGACCTCGCCGCCGGGCACGCCGGTAACGCACCCCGGTGACCTTGCCGTTGCCGAGCACCTCGAGCGGTTCCGCGCCCTCGACGATCTCGATGCCGCGGTCGGCCATCATCGGCGACCACGTACTCGCGCAGCCCGGCGTCCACGTGGTGCAGGCTGGCCGTCTCCATCAGCGGGCTGCGGGTCAGGATCGTGGTCTGGCACCCGGTGGCCTGGAAGAACGACCCGTACTCCAGGGCCACCTTGGAGCCGCCGATGATCACGCAGCGGTTCGGCTCGTAGTCCAGGTCCTCGATCAGCGCTGGCGAAGTCGTAGATCCCCTTGATGCCCGATGCCCGGCACGTCCGGGTACACGGTCCGCGACGCCGGTGCACAGCACCAGGTTCCTGGCCTGGAACCGCCGGCCTTCCACCTCGACCGTGTGCTCGTCGATGATCCGGGCCGGGGTGTTGAGGATGAACTCCATGTTGAGCTGTTCCTTGGACTGCCAGTTCATGATGGCGTGCGGGTACATCCGGCCCGCCTTGAACAGCTGGACGATCTCCAGGATGCTGGCCCGCTTCTCGTCGAACGGCGGGTACCACAGCCGGCCCTGCATGTGCCGGGCCAGGTCCAGCTGGTGGGCGGCCTCGGAGAACAGGTGGTGCGGCACGCACGCCTGGTGCGGGCAGGACCCGCCCAGGAACGGCCAGGCGTCGATGGTGAGCTGGCGGCCGCCGCGGGCCCGCAGGAACGCCGAGCCGAACCGGCCGGCCGCGCCGCCGCCCACGAAGATCGCGTCGTACTCGCGGTCGTCCTCGTCCGGGCCGGCCACGTTCCACAGGCCCTCGGTGTTGTCCTGCGGGTGGTCCACGATGTCGTCGATCAGCAGCGCCCATTCGCCGACGGTCAGCGGGGCGCCCGGCGTGCCGCGGTCCCCGTCCGGGAGTGACCCGAGCGCCGCGATCCGGCTGCGCAGTGCGGCGAATCCGTCACCCGGGTTCCGTACATCGATCATCGCTGACCCCTCTGTGCCTGCCTGTCCTGCCTGCTTGTTCAGCATGGCCAGCGGGCGGTGGGCCGGGGAGGTCACCGGGGGACGAAGAACCGCCCGGCCGTTACCCTCGCCGGATCAGGGGGGCTCAGCGCTCGTCCCGGAGGGCCTGCAGGGTGCCCCAGGCGCGGGTGGCCAGCTGCAGGTTGAAATGCACGTCGGGGTCGTTCAGCTCCAGGCCGGTGAGCTCGCGGATCCGCTGCAGCCGGTACTTCAGCGTGCTCTTGTGCACCGACAGTTCGGCCGCGGTGGCGTCGTAGTTGCCGCCGTGCTCCAGGTACTGGGTCAGCGTGTGCACCAGCTCGGCGCTGCGCCGCGCGTCGTAGTCCAGCAGGCTGCCCAGCCAGTCCCGGACGAAGGACTCCACGTCGGTCAGGTCGGGGATCGCGGCCAGCATCCGGAAGATGCCGAGCTTGGGGTACTCGCACGCGCTGCTGCCGGGCAGCAGTGTCTGCTGCAGGCGCAGCGCCAGCCCGGCCTCGCGCAGCGACCGGGGCAGCTCGGAGGGCCGGGCGGCGGGGCCGCCCACGCCCACGCAGACCTGGCCGCCGAGGTCCGACATGATCGAGCGGCGCAGCTGCTCCCAGTCGGCCTGGCCCGCGGTGATCACCGCGACGTCGCCCGACCACAGCTCGAACAGGCCGTCCTGCCGGGCCTGCCGCATGGCCCGGCGGACCGCGTTCAGCAGCGCGTCGTGCACCCGGGCCCGCCCCTTGCCCTGGACGATCACCACCCGGTGCGGCCGCCGCAGGTCGTAGTCGAGTGCCTCGCCCCGGGTCAGCGCGCTCTCGTCGTCGGTCCCGGCCAGCAGGTCGTGCACCAGGTCGCGGCGCAGCCGCAGTTCCGCGTCGGCGATGCCGCGCAGCCGGGCCAGTTCCATGGACAGCACGGTGGCCCCGTGCTCCAGCGCCACCAAGTCAGCGTGATCGGCGCGCCGGCCCGGGTCGATCAGGGCCAGCACGCCCAGCACATCGGTCCGCGGCGAGGCCAGCAGCATGAGCCGCTCACCGTCCCGGGTCGGCGAGCTGGCCCGCATCAGCCGGCGGAGCAGGTGCTCGCGCTTGGCGAACGACTCCTTCGGGATACGGGTCCGGCTGGCCCGGGCCGCCCCAGGCGGTCAGGTTGCCGTACCGGTCCTCGATCGCCACCGGCATCCCGGTCAGCTCGTGCAGCGCCCTGGCGATGCCCGGCTGGCCTTCCCCGGACACCGCCACGCTGGTCAGCCGCTGGTGGATGGCCATGCTGCGCTGCAGCTCGGTGACGGTCGCGGCCAGCGCCTCGTTGGTGGCGGCCAGTTCGGCCGCGGTGGCGCGTTCCCGGGCGTGCAGCCGGGCGTTGGACACCGCCACCCCGGTCTGCTGGGCCAGTACCTGGATCAGGAACCGCTGCTCGGTGGCCGGTTCCGCGGCGCACGAGGCGACCAGGTGGCCGAGCTGCCCGGCCACACCGCGCAGCGGGTAGGCCCAGGCCCAGCCCCGGCCGGCCACGCTGACCGCGCCGCCCTTGCCGCCCAGCGTGGCCAGCTGCCCGGCCAGGCCGGCCTGGCGCGGTCGCGCCGTGGCCCAGGCCGGAGTGCCACTGGCCGTCGGTGAAGTGGTAGCCCTCGATCCGCCACGTACCCAGGCCGGCCGCGCTGGAGGTGGCCAGTTCCAGGATCTGGTCCTCGCTGGCCGACTCGGTCATCAGCAGCGAGATGACCAGCAGGGCACGGAACTCGCCCAGCCGTTCGCGCAGGTCCCCGTCGGTGGCGGGGCCGGGGCGCGGGGTCAGCGGCAGCACGGCGGCGCCGTCCTGGGCCATCGCCCGGCGGGTGGTGTGCTCGGCGGTCATCGCGCTGGGTCTACAGCCCGCTGGCCGAGCGGAGGAACTCGTCCGGCCCGACGTAGTAGGGGTTCTCCACCAGGATGCCCTGGACCAGGACCTGGGGATGGGTCTTGACGATGTTGACCACGACCTCACCGCTGAACCGGTCCAGGTCATACAGGCACAGCACGATGACCGGGTGGCTGGAAGTGACCCGGTTCAGCTCGGACTCGTAGCCGACCAGGTGCTCCACGCCCGGCGCGTCGCGCAGCGCCCAGGTCATCTCGCCGGCCAGCCGGTAGAACGAGTAGCCCTCGACCGCCGCCTTGATCATGTTCTCGGTCCAGAACGTGAGCATGTCGCTGGTGGTGAACTCGCCACCGGCCAGGTAGGTCGTCTCCGGCAGGTGGACGTCCAGCTGGCCGTCGGGCCCGGGCGCGGTGCGGGACTTCGGCAGCGTCCGGAGCCGGGCGGCGGTGATCGCCGAGTCCACGACGCAGATGCACTTGTCCCCGGCGGTCAGGCCCGCGCCCAGGTACCCGTTGAGCAGCCGGTCGCGGTCGCTGTCGCCGCGGTAGAACGCGCAGACGTGACTGCCCGGCAGCAGGCCGATGTCGTCAATGCCGCTCGGCACGGGTCCGGCCATCCCCCACCACCCTGTGTGATCCGCTGCCCCTGTGATCCTCTGTCCTGTGATCCTCTGTCCGGCCGCGTTAGCCGGATAGTACGTCGCTCACCGAAGTTCTGGCTCGTCCTGGCGGGGTGAAGATCTGCGATTCCATGCCTCCGGGGGATTAGCCTGGGCTGATGGCGTTGGCTGTCCCGTCGCGCACCGCGCTGGTCAGGCGGGCCCGCCGGATCAACCGTGAACTGGCCCGGCTGTACCCAGACGCGCGTATCGAGCTGAACTTCACCTCTCCGCTGGAACTGCTGGTCGCGGTGATTCTGTCGGCCCAGAACACGGAGCGGAACACCAACGAGGTGACCCGGGTGCTGTTCGCCCAGTACCCCGCGGCCGCCGACTACGCCGGCGCGCAGCCGGCTGAACTCGAGAAGCTGATCCAGTCCACCGGTTACTACCGGGCCAAGGCCAGGACCCTTATCGCGCTGGGCGGTGCGCTGTGCGATCGGTTTGGCGGGGAGGTCCCGGGCACGCTCGGCGCGATGGTGACCTTGCCGGGCGTCGGCCGCAAGACCGCCAACATGGTGCTCGGCGGCGCGTTCGGTGTCCCCGGCGTCGTGGTGGACACCCATGTCGCCCGGCTGGCGCGGCGGTTCGGCTGGACCGCGCAGACCGGCCCGGTCAAAATCGAGCGGGACGTCGCCGGGCTGCTGCCCCGGCCGGAGTGGACCGCCGCGTCGAACCGGATGACCTGGCACGGCCGCCGGGTCTGTCACGCCCGCAAGCCCGCCTGCGGCGCGTGCGGGATCGCGCACTGGTGCCCGTCGTTCGGCCTCGGCCCGGCCGATCCGGCGACCGCCCGCAAGCTCGTCAAGACCGGCCCGTTTTCCTAACCGGAGCGCGCCGGGCGGCCGGCGGCCCGGCGCAGCACCGCCGCCGCGTCCGCGGGCGGGTCGTTCCCGGTCCAGGCGACGTACTGGTCCGGCCGGACCAGCACGAAGCGCTGCTGGTAGGCGGCGCGCGGCCCGTCCGGCGTGTCCGCGATAACGTGCAGCGGTATGCCCAGGTGCGCGGCCGCGGCCTGGAACTCGGCGGCCGGCTCCGGGCCGCCGCCCAGCGTGATGAGGGTGAACCCGCCACCCAGCCGCTCGAAGACGTTACCGCCCGGCGACAGCGCCACGCTTCCAGCCCAGGTTGACCGCGTCCTCCAGCCCGGTGTTGAGCCCGTGGGCGCCGTACGGCGGATGGCTGTGCGCCGCGTCGCCGGCGACGAACACCCGGCCCTGCCGGTACCGGTCGGCGATGTCGATGCGCAGATCCCAGAACCCCACGTGCTGGAAATCGCAGGCCACGCTGGCCCCGGCCGCCCGCCCGATCAGCGTCTGCGTGTCGAAGCTGGCCGCCGTCGCGTCCCTGGCCACCGGCGCGTGGAAGAACCACGTCCCGGCCGGGTCCACCCGCCCGAAGAACCACCAGTAGCCGTCGAGTTCGGGATGCAGCACGCGGTAGGTGGTCCGCAGCGGGAAACGCGCCAGTTGCTCGTCCAGGTCAGCGGAGCGGAACACGGCCAGCACCATGCGCTGGTCGAAGTCGGCCCCGCCGCTGGCGATGCCGGCCTGCTCGCGGACCAGCGAATGGGCACCGTCGCAGCCGGCCAGGTAGTCAGCGTCGATCTCGCAGCGCGCCGCGCCGGAGTCCTGCCGCGCCGTCACCCGCACGCCGCCGTCGTCCTGCCACACGCTGGTTGCCGACCAGCCGAACAGCAAGGTGACCGGATCGAGCTGGCTGGCCCGGTGGCGCAGCACCGCTTCCGTCAGGTATTGCGGCAGCCGTTCGTTGCGCTGGTAAAAGAAGTCGGCGACGGTCTCGCGGCCGGCCGGGGCGTACCAGTACTCGCTGGCCAGGCTCTGGTAGGCGGTGATGCCGCCGATCGGGAAGCCGGCCGGCAGCAGCCGGGCCGCGCGCAGCTGGTCGGCGCAGTCCCAGTAGTAGAAGTGCTCCAGGCTGCGCGCCGACAGGTTCTGCCCGCGCGGGATCGGCGACGGCTCGCGCTGGCGTTCCACCAGCACGCAGGAGACCCCGGCCTGGCCGAGCGTCACCGCCAGCGCGAGCCCGACCGGCCCACCTCCGACGATCGCAACCGAAGCGCTGATCCGGCGCGGCTCAGGCACGGCCGCCTCCATCGCGCACCGGTAAGGCGGGAATGAGCGGGATCCACTGGCCATGGTCACCGAGCCGCAGCTGTGCGCTCAGGCCGGCGTCATCGAAGGCGCGGGCAAGGTCGTCACGTCCTTCGCTGAAGTGGGCCCAGCCGTCGTCACGTTCGCCGTCTTCCGGGCCATGCACGGCGGGTACCGCGGTCACCGTCAGCTCGCCGCCGTCCGGGCGCGGCACGGTATGGCTGGCCCACGGGGCCAGGCCGGTGGCCGGGCCGCCCAGCCGCCCGGCTCCGCTGCTGGTGGTCAGCACCAGGCGGGCGCCGAGGGCCAGCCCGCGGCCGCGGTCATCGAGGTTGTCGGGGTGGTTGTCGTGGCTGATCAGCACCAGGTCCACCGGGCCGAGCCGGTCTTCGCCGACCGCCGGGCCTGCGGTCTTGGTCAGGTAGCCGTGCGGCCCGGGGGCGTCGAACGTGGGGTCGCTGACGATGCGCAGGCCGCCCAGGTCGAGCAGCACGGTCGGGCCGCCCACCACCATGGCCGCGCAGTCCTGGCGCGGCAGTTCCGGCTCCGTCATCACTGTCTCCTCGCCTCGTCGTGTCACAGGCTAGTGATGACCGCGGCCTGACATCCGGGTGGGCTGTGTCGTCGGAAGGGTGCGAAGATACAGAAGGGGAACTGACGATGAAAGCCATCCGCACCCACGAACCAACCGGCATCAGCGGGCTGGTCTTCGAAGAGGTGCCCGAGGCCAAGCCCATGTTCGGCGACGTGCTGGTCAGGGTGGCCGCGTGCGGCATCACCCACAACGAGCTGGACTGGCCCATCTGGACCTGCCGGGCCGGTCATCCGCGCACCTCGGTCATCCCGGGCCACGAAGTGTCCGGGGTGGTCGCCGCGGTGGGCTTCGGGACGGCCTGGTTCCACGTCGGCGACGAGGTATTCGGGCTGGCCGACCAGCTCCGGGACGGGGCCGCCGCCGAGTACGTCGCGGTCGAGGCCCGCAACGTGGCACTTAAGCCGCGGACCGTGGACCACGTGCACGCCGCGGCGGTGCCGCGGGCCGGCCTGACCGCGTGGCAGGGACTGTTCGACCACGGACAGCTGGCCGAGGGGCAGACGGTGGTCATTCACGGTGCGGGCGGCGCGGTCGGCTCGATGGCCGTCCAGCTGGCCCGCTGGGCCGGCGCCGAGGTGATCGGGACCGGCCGCAGCCACTCCCGGCCGCTGGTCATGGAGCTGGGTGCCGACCGCTTCGTCGCGCTGGACGCCGAGGACCTGGCGGACACGGCTGGCCAGGCCGACCTGGTGTTCGACACGATCGGCGGCGATGTGCTGGCCCACTCGGCAGATCTGCTGCGGCCCGGCGGAACGCTGGTCACGATCAAGGCCGACGCGGCGCTGCCCGGCCGGGACGGCATCAGGACGGTCGTCTTCATCCAGGAGTCCAGCCGCGCCCAGCTCACCGAGCTGGCCCGGCTGGTCGACGACGGGCAGCTGCGCCCCCAGGTCGGCGCGGTGTACCCGCTGGACCGGGCGGTCGAGGCGTACCGCGCGAAGGCGGCCGGCGGCGTGCCCGGCCGGACCGTGCTCCAGCCCTGACCCAGGGCCCCCGTCACCGGCTAGTTCCTGGTCACGTTCCTGGTCACGCTGCCGGGCGGCAGCAGGTGCACGCAGGCCTCATTGGCCCGCGCCCGGGGGCCGTGCACGGTGTCCTTGGGGTGCCCGCTGATGTGGAAGCTCTCCCCGGAGCTGGGGATGGGGAAGTTCGGCGCGCCGTGCGTCCGCATGCACCGCGCGTAGGCAAGGTTCGCCCGGTAGGCCGCCGGCCCGGACGGGTCGGCGGCAACGGAGATATGCGCTCCGCACGCCGCCGTCAGTATGGCGACGGCGGCCGCGGCCGCCAGGGCTCCTGCGCGCCGCGGCACCCGGCCAGCGCCGTACTTGCCGTTCATAATGGCCTCCTCAAATGCTCCGGCGGGACACCTCTTTTCCTGGTCTCGCCCTGCAATCTGTTGTACAGAAGGGGAGGTGCCGCGGCGGTGACGGAAAATGTCATCTGGGTGTCACCTGCGGCCTGCGATCTTGGGAAGCGTGGCTGGCATACCGTGCGGCCACACGAAGCGGCGGGCGGGCGATGCGGGTTCTGGTGACCGAGGACGACGAGATCCTGGCCATGGCGCTGGCCGCCGGGCTGCGCCGGGAGGGAATGGCGGTCAACGTGGCCCTGGACGGCGCCGCCGCCCTGGACCGCCTGGCGGTCAACCGCTATGACGTGGTGGTGCTGGACCGGGACCTGCCCGGCGTGCCCGGCGACGACGTCTGCCGGGCGCTGGCCGCGGACCGGTCTGAGAGCCGGGTGCTGATGCTCACCGCGGCGCGGTCGGTCCGGGACCGGGTCGAGGGCCTTGGGCTGGGCGCCGATGACTACCTGCCCAAGCCATTTGACTTCGCGGAACTCGTGGCCCGCATCCGGGCGCTGGGCCGGCGCGCCGCCGCCCCGCTGCCGCCGAGCCTGGAACACGGTGACCTGAGCCTGGACCCGGCCCGCCGCGTCGCGGTCCGCGCCGGGCGGCGGCTGCCGCTCACCACGAAGGAACTCGCCGTGCTGGAATGCCTGCTCGCCGCGGACGGACGGCCGGTCTCGGCCGAAGAACTGCTCGAACGAGTGTGGGACGAGGCCGCCGACCCGTTCACCAGCACGGTCAAGACCACCATCGGCCGGCGCCGTGCTGTCGGTGAGCAGTTCCGGGCCGGTCATCCCGGCCGCCGAGGTGGACCGCCTGTTCCAGCCGTTCCACCGCCTCGGCCAGCGCCCGGCCCGCCACGACAGCCACGGCCTGGGCCTGTCCATCGTCCGGGCCATCGCCACCGCGCACGCCGCCACCATCACCGCCCGGCCCCGGCCGGGCGGCGGCCTGGCCATCGACGTCACCTTCCCCCGGCAGCCGCACTGACTTTTATTGAACGCCAGTGCCCGGCAGCTCGCCGTCAGCCGCGGCCCAGTGGCGGCGCAGCGCCGCGGTGAACTCGGTGGCCCGCTCGTCCGGGAAGAACAGCCGCGCGCCGTCCAGCTCGATCACCTGGGTAGCGCCGGGGATGGTGTCGCGCAGCCAGTAGGCCCACTTGCGCTTGAAGAACATGTCCCCGGTGCCCCAGACGATGAGCGTGGGCACCTGCAGCCGGGCCAGGGCCGGCTCGACGGCGAGCAGGTCGCGGGCGTGCACTGAGAGCGTCCAGCGCTGGAGCTGGCGGGCGGACTGCCCGGTGCCCAGCACCGGCTCGACCCAGGCCCGCACCACGTCCTCGGGCAGCTGGCCGACGTCCTGGTACCCGCCGCCGTAGAAGCGCTTGCGCGCCATCGGTATGTTCCGCGGCAGCCTGCGCATCAGCGGCGCGAGCAGCCCGAGCCGGGCCAGCACCAGGCCGGGCAGCAGCGGCAGCGGGTGCACGTTGGTGTGCGTCTCGCAGTTGGTCAGCGTCAGCGTGGCCAGCCGGCCCGGGTTCCGGGCCGCGAACACCTGGGCGATCGCGCCGCCGGTGTCGTTCGCGACCAGGTCGATGCTGCTGAGCTCCAGCGCGTCGCAGCAGCCCGCGACGAAGCCGGCCAGGGCCGGCAGCGAGAACTCCTGGTCCGGCGGCGCCGGGGTCTGGCCGTGCAGCGGCAGGTCGATGGCGACGCACCGGCGCTGGCCGCCGAGCTGGTCGATGACGTTGCGCCACAGCAGGCTGCTGGTGCCGATGCCGTGCACGAACAGGGCCGGCGGCCCGGCCCGCCGGTGTCCAGGTAGCTGACCGGGCCGGACCTGGTGTGCACCTGGTGGCGGTGACCGTCGACGCGTTCCAGCACGCTAGGCATGACCTGTCTCCTCTCGGTACGCTGCGCGGTACGCTGCAAAAAGAGCAATACCGACTGACGGTCTAACTCTTATAGACCGACGGTCGGTCTGTCAAGCCGCTAGTACTCCGGAGCCGGATGAACAAGAACATCGAGCGCGGCCAGGCCACCCGTGTGCACCTCATCGAGGTCGCGACCCGGCTGTTCGCCGCGCAGGGCTACGACGGCACGTCGATCGAGGCGGTGCTGGCCGAGTCGGGCGTGAGCCGCGGCTCGCTGTACCACCATTTCCCGGGCAAGGAGGCGCTGTTTCTCGCGGTCTTCGAAGCCCTGGGCGACCGGCTCGGCGCGGATATGACGGCCGCGATCCAGGATGCCGCCAACCCGATCGAGATGCTGCGGACCGCCTGCGTCGCCTGGATCAGGCAGGCCGGCGACCCGGTCGTGCAGCAGATCATGCTCATCGACGCGCAGGCCGTGCTCGGCTGGCAGCGCTGGCGCGAACTCGACGAGCCGGCCCTCGCCATGATCAGGCACGCGCTCGGCTACGCGGCCGAGGCGGGCGCCGTTGACCCGCGGCACGTCGACGTGTTCGCCCACATCGTCATGGCCACCCTCAACGAGGTGGCCATGATGATCGCGCTGGCCGATGACTCAGCCGCCGAGCTCAAAGCGGGGGAGAGCGCGGTCGGTGACTTCCTGGACCGCCTGCTCGGTGGCCTGGGTTCAGCCGGCCACTGAGGACCAGTCGGCGAACCCGGTCGGGTCGTGCCGGCCCATGCTGGCGTGCTCGAACAGGCCCCAGCCCGGCAAACTGGAACACGTTCTACCGCAAGGTAACGAGCAGGCGACCGGTGGGTCAACGGCCGGCGGTGACCGGAGTGAGGATCTCCATCAGGTGGTCATTGGGGTCGCGGAAATATGTGCCCCGGCGGCCCTGGCTGCGGTAGATCTGGCCGGCTTGCGAGCAGGCCGGGTCGGCAAAGAACGTGATGCCCGCGTCCTGAATACGCGCGAACGAGACGTCGAATTCCTCCTCGCTGACCAGGAATGCGTAGTGGTGCGAGTCGAACTCGTCGCTCTGCAGGTAGTCGAGAGTGGCCCGGTTGGCCAGTGTGATGGGCGTGAACCGCGCCACTGGCGGGTCGATCGGCAGGCCGAGAATGCCCGCCAGGAACTGCGCCGACGCCTTCGGGTCGTGGGCCGGGACGATGGTGTGATTCAGTTCGATGCTCATCGGGATTCCTCCTCAGGTCAGACCAGCCCCGTGTCAGACCAGCCCCGTGTCAGACCAGCACGGCGCCGCCGGTGACGTCCACGATCAGGCCGGTGATCCAGGCGGCCGCGTCGGAGGCCAGGAACACCGCCGCGCCGGCCACGTCGTCGGGCGTGCCGAGCCGCTTGAGCGGGTGGAACTCGGCCAGCCGGGACTGGGTCGCGGCCGGGATCCGCTCCTGGTTGCCGGCGGTCATGATGGTCTCCGGGGCGATGCAGTTCACCCGGACCCCAGCCGGGCCGGCCTGCGCCGCGACGTCCTGGGTCAGCATGATCACCCCCGCCTTGGCCGCGCCGTAAGCGATCGGCGCGTGGGCATTGGCGACGCGGCCCGCCGACGAGGCCATGGTGATGATGGCTCCGCGGCCGCGGGCTTTCATGCCGGGCAGGAAGCTCTTCAGGGTCAGGAACGTGGCCAGCAGGTTGGCGTCCACCGTGACCCGCCAGCCATCCTCGGGAATGTCCTCCAGCGGTGCGGGCGGGGTCAGGCTGGCCCCTGCGTTGGCGACCAGGATGTCCACCGGCCCGAGGGTGTCCTCGACCTGGCGCCGGATGGCCTCGACGTCCGCGAAGCTGGTCACGTCGCCGGTCACCCCGGCGGCGGTGCCGCCGCCGTCCTGGATGGCCGCCACCCCGCTGGCCACCGCGTCCCCGTCCCGGCCGTGTACCGCGACGGCCGCGCCCGCCTGCGCGAACTGGCTGGCGATGGCCGCCCCGATGCCCCGCGAACTGCCGGTGACCAGGGCCACCCGGCCCTTCAGTGCCGTCATCACGATCCCCGTTCACTGCGCTGAGCGGCTGTTAGGGCTACACTTACTCAAGTCGAGTAGAAAGTCAAGATAGCTTGAATAATTTTGGACCGTACGCCACCCGGCTGGCCCCGCTGCTGCCCCAGCTCGTCCTGGCCTACCAGCGCCGCGCCGGGGACATCCCGGCCGCGCTGCGCGAGGCCGGCCAGCTCGGCCAGCGCCACGTCGGCATGCTGATCATGCTGGCCATCGGCGGCCCGCTCAGCGTGTCCGAGCTGGCCCAGCGGTCCGGGATGACGGTCGCGCACGCCAGCCTGGTGGTGGGCGAGCTGGCCAAGGCCGGCCTGGTCACCCGGGAGCACGACGAGCGGGACCGGCGCCGCATTCTCGTCTCGCTGTCCGAGACGGCCAAGCCGGCCGTGGCCGAGATGCGCCACCGCAACGCCGAGCCGGTGATCGCGTTCCTGCGCGAGCTCGACGAGGCCCGGGCCGAGGAGTTCATCGGCACGCTCAGCCTGCTGCTCAACCGTCTTCGTGATTAGCGCCGCCGGTCGATGGCGCTGGCCGCGTTGGCCACGATGGCGGCGAACGGCGGGATGACCAGGGCGACCGCCGACATGACGATGGCCGCCACCGTGGAATACCGGTCCACCACCGCCCAGGCCAGCACGAACAGGCCGATGCAGATGGTCATCAGCACGAAGTAGAACCGCCGGTCCCGGCGCGACGGCGGCTGCCCCGTCGGCGGCGGCTGCCCCATGCTCAGAGCTTATGGTCGAGGGTGAAACCGTCCGGCACGATCACGTCGTCCCTGGTCAGGTCGTGCACGGACGCCTTGCCCAGGCCGTAGAGGGTCTCGCTGATGCCCTGGCGCAGGATCTCCAGCACGTTGCTCACCCCGCGCTCGCCGCCGGCCGCCATGCCCCACAGGTAGGCCCGGCCGATCATCACCGCCCGCGCGCCCAGGGCCAGCGCCTTGACCACGTCGCTGCCCCGGCGGACGCCGCCGTCCAGCAGCACCTCGATCTGGTCACCGACCGCGTCGGCGATGGCCGGCAGGCAGCGGATCGTGGCCGGGGTGGAGTCGAGGTTGTTGCCGCCGTGGTTGGACACCGAGATCGCGGTCGCCCCAGCGTCCACCGCGCGGCGCGCGTCATCCACCCGCGTGATGCCCTTGATCATGAACGGCCCGCCCCACTGCTCCCGGAGCCAGGCCAGGTCGTCCCAGGCGGGCGGGGCCGACCCCATCCACTGCCCGTAGGCGCCGAAGAAGCTCGGCACCGGCGCGCCGCGCGCCCCCAGGTTGGGCACGCCCAGGTCGGGCAGCGAGCCGCTGCGCAGCCACCGGGCCAGGTAGCCCGGCTTGACCGCGACCTGCGGCGCGTAGCGCAGCATGGCCTGCAGGTTCAGCCGCTCCGGGATCCACGGGCTGCCCCAGTCCCGGCGTGAGTCGAACACCCAGTCCAGGGTGACGATGAGGCCCTTGGCCCCCGCCGCCCGGGCCCGCTCGGCCCGGGCCAGGATCTCCTCCCGGCTGCCCACCCAGTAACTCTGGAACAGCAGCTTGTCCACGGCCTGGCCGACCTCCTCGACCGGCTTGGACGCGAACGAGGACAGGCCCATCGCGGTGCCCGCGGCCGCCGCGGCCCGGGCCACCGCGACCTCGCCGTCCGGGTGCACCGCCTGCACCCCGGTGGGGGAGAGCAGCACCGGCAGGCTGACCTGCTGCCCCATGACCTCGGTGCCCAGCTCGCGGGCGGGCGGCAGGTCGGCGACGTGCGGCCGGAGCCGCAGTTCGCCGAACGCGGCCACGTTGTCATCCATGGTCACGCCCGCTTCGGCCCCGGCGACCAGGGCCAGGTACACCGGCCTGGGCAGCTGCCGCCTGGCGCGGCGCTGCGCCTCGGCCACCGTCTCAAACCACTCTCGTGTGCTCGCCATCAGTCAGCTCCGTCCCATCACGGCCCGCCGTCCGCGAACGCCCCGTCCGCGAACGCCCCGTCCGCGAACGCTCCGTCTGCGAAAGCCCTGGCCAGGTCGCGCATCGCGTCGTCCAGCAGCGTGGTCAGCTCGCCGTCCGCGTGCAGCCACTGCTCGTAAGCCGCGATAGCCACGCCCAGGCTGGCGTACGCGATGGTCTGCGGCAGCAGTGTGCGGCTGGGCTGCCCGGTGCGCCCGGCCACGAAGTCCGCGATCACCTGCCGCCACTCGGCGAAGCGCAGCATCGAGTGCGACATCAGCACCGGGACGTCCAGGATGAGCCGCATCCGGCGGCGGTGCCACACCAGGTCCTCGGCGGGCACCGTGTTGAAGTCCACGATGGCCAGCCGGACCGCGTCCATCAGCGCGGTGTCCGCCGGGCAGGCCGCTAGCCAGGCCCGCATCCGGTCCAGTTCGGCCGCGAAGTTGCCCCACGGCACGTCGTTCTTGGACGCGAAGTAGCGGAAGAACGTGCGCCGCCCGATGCCCGCGGCGGCGGCGATGTCATCGACGGTCGTGCCCTCGAAACCCCGCCGCTCGAACAGCTCGAACGCCACGTGTTCCAGTTCGGCGCGCGTGGTGATCCGCCGCCGCCCGAGCTGGGCCGGCGCCTCCGCACCGGACATCGGTCCCACCACCTCTCTGCTGCCCCCACCAGGAGCATGCCATGAAATGGCACTCAGTGCGAAAAAGTACCTGACCTCAGTCTTGCTTAGTGGCACTCGATGCCGTTAATGTCGGCACTGGGTGCCGTATGTGCTGTACGACACAGCGTTCACACGACCGTGGCTGCGGCCGCACCGGGCAACCCAACCACGCCCGGGGCCGCCGCAGCACGCGGACACGGGAAGGACAGCGCGCAGTGGCAGGAAAGCTCGAAGGCAAGGTCGCCTTCATCAGGCGTTCCTCGAGGCCGACCCGCAGATGGGCCAGGCGATGGCCAACGCGCTGCCGGTGGACATGGTCGAGCCGGTGGACATCTCGAACGCGATCGTGTTCCTGGTCTCCGACGACGGCCGCTTCGTCACCGGCGTGACGCTGCCGGTGGACGCCGGTTTCACGAACAAGAAGTGAGGCGGAGGACATGCCAGGACGAGTAGCAGGCAAGGTCGCGTTCATCACCGGCGCGGCGCGCGGCCAGGGCCGCAGTCACGCGATCCGGCTGGCCCAGGAGGGCGCCGACATCATCGCGATCGACGTGTGCCAGGACATCCCGGGCGTGCCGTATCCCGGTGCCACCGAGGCCGACCTGGCCGACACGGCCAAGGCCGTCGAGGCGCTGGACCGGCGGATCGTCACCGCCCAGGCCGACGTCCGCGCCTACGCCGGGCTCAAGGCGGCGCTGGACGACGGGGTGGCCCAGTTCGGCCGCCTGGACATCGTGGCCGCCAACGCGGGCATCGGCACTTCGCCGCACGTCGCGGCCGAGATGGCCGAGGACACCTGGCGGGACATGATCGACATCAACCTGACCGGGGTGTGGCACACGGCCAAGGCGGCCATCCCGCACCTGCGCGCGGCGGGCGGCGGGGCACTGATCCTGACCAGCTCCGCGGCCGGCCTGATGGCCTACCCGAACATCGCGCACTACGTGTCGGCCAAGCACGGCGTGGTCGGCCTGATGCGCACGCTGGCCCTGGAACTGGCGCCGGACATGATCCGGGTGAACAGCATCCACCCCACCCAGGTGGACACGCCGATGATCCAGAACGAGGCGACCTACCGGCTGTTCCGGCCGGACCTCGAGCACCCCACCCGGACCGACTTCGAGCCCGCCTCGCAGGAGATGAACGCGCTGCCGATCCCGTGGGTGGACCCGGTGGACATCAGCAACGCGGTGCTGTTCCTCGCTTCCGACGAGGCCCGGTACATCACCGGCGTGCCACTGCCGGTGGACGCCGGCTGCCTGGTCAAGTAACGCACGCTGCGCACGTAACACTGCGCACATAACACACAGGGAGAACCACATATGGCGGGACGAGTACAGGGCAAGGTCGCGTTCATCACCGGGTCCGGGCGCGGCCAGGGCCGCAGCCACGCCCTCCGGCTGGCCGAAGAGGGCGCGGGTAACACGATCCGCTGAGGGAGGCGGCAGCAGATGGCAGGACGGGTAGCAGGCAAGGTCGCCTTCATCACCGGCGCGGCGCGCGGCCAGGGCCGCAGCCACGCGATCCGGCTGGCCCAGGAGGGCGCGGACATCATCGCCGTCGACCTGTGCGGGCAGATCGGCAGTGTGCCGTACGCCATGGCCACTCCGGACGACCTGGCCGAAACGGTCAAGGAGGTGGAGGCGCTGGACCGGCGCATCGTGGCCACCCAGGCCGATGTGCGGGATTACCCGGCGCTCAAGGCCGCGCTGGACGACGGCGTGGCCCAGCTCGGCCACCTGGACATCGTCTCGGCCAACGCCGGCATCTTCAGCTTCGGCACGCTGGAGGAACTGGACGAGACGCACTGGCAGGACATGATCGACGTCAACCTGACCGGCGTCTGGCACGCGGCCAAGGCGGCCATCCCGCACCTGCGCGCGGCCGGTGGCGGGGCGATCATCCTGACCAGCTCGGCCGCCGGGCTGGAGGGGATGGCCAACATCGGGCACTACGTGTCGGCCAAGCACGGCGTGGTCGGGCTGATGCGCACGCTGGCCCTGGAGCTGGCCCCGGACCTGATCCGGGTGAACAGCATCCACCCGACCGGCGTGAACACCGACATGATCCAGAACGCGGCGGCCTACGAGCTGTTCGCCGGCGACCTCCCAGAGAACGAGCGGACCAGGGACGTCATGGCCGAGCGGTTCGGCGTGCTCAACGCGCTGCCCATCCCGTGGGTCGAGCCGGTGGATATTTCCAACGCGGTGCTCTGGCTGGCCTCCGACGAAGCTCGTTACGTTACTGGTGTGACGCTGCCGATCGACGCTGGAGAGCTCACCAAGTGACGACGTGGTGAGCGGCAGCGACCTGGCCGGAACCTACGACCGGGTCGCCGCGCACCTGGTGGGCCGCGAGCGGGAGCTGACGCTCACGCTCGCGGCCATCGCCGCGGGCCGGGACATCATCCTGGAAGGGCCGCCCGGCACCAGCAAGAGCACCCTGCTCCGGGCGATCACCACCGAGTGGGGCATCCCGCTGGTCTTCGTCGAGGGCAACGCCGACCTGACCCCGGCCAAGCTGATCGGGCACCACAACCCGGCCCGGGTGCTCCGCGAGGACTACAGCGCGGACAACTTCGTGGACGGCCCGCTGCTGGCCGCCATGCGCGAGGGCGGCTTCCTGTACATCGAGGAGTTCAACCGGGCCCCCGAGGACACCCTGAACACGCTGCTCACCGCCATGGCCGAGCGGGAGGTCGCGGTGCCACGGGCGGGCACGGTGACGGCCAAGCCCAGCTTCCGGGTGATCGCCTCGATGAACCCCTACGACAACGTCGGCACCACCCGGCTGTCCACCTCGGTGCACGACCGGCTGTGCCGGCTATCCATCGGCTACCAGGACGCGGCGGCCGAGCGCGGCATCGTGCGGCTCCGTGCCCCGCTCCCCGAACTGCCTTCTTTGCTGAACGCCAGGGTGGTGGCCGATGCTGTCGCCGTCACCCGGGCCACCCGGGAGCACCCCGACGTGCGGCAGGGCAGCAGCGTGCGCGGGGCCATCGACCTGAGCCTGATCGCCGGGCAGCTGCTGACGCTGCGCGCCATCACCAGCCCGGGCGACGAGGCCTACCCGGAGACCATGTTCGACGCCATGGTCGTCGCACTGTCCGGCCGGATCTTCCTCGACGAGACCGCCGAGACGACCCCGGAAGCGGTGCTCCGGCAGATCTGGGAGGACCAGTTCATCCTGAACCCGGCCGCGGCCGCCCCTGGTTGAAGAGCAGTCGCCGCCGACTCACCGGTGCAGCGCCGGAGTAACCGCCCGGCGGGGGAGTTGCGCCCGCTGCGCCGTCGGGCCAAGCAGCTCGGTGCCGACGATCAGCCCCGGCTCCTGGAGCCTGCCGCGGGTGGTACGGGCGGACTGGCCGTGGCCGGCCCAGCGGGGCCGGGCCGCCGCCCGGCCGCCCCACCCGGCAGCGGCGGTCCGGGCATCACGGCCGAGCAGGGCACACTGGCCGACGCCCTGGATGGCCAGCCTGCGGCCGATCCGGAGACGCTGCGCCGGGCCCGGCAGATCGCGGCCCGGCTGGCCGTGCCCCGGCCGCGCCGCGACATCACCGCCCGGCGCGGCGTGGGCGAGCTGGCCAGCGTCCGGTACCGGGGTGGCGGCGACGACATCGACCTGGACCGCACCGTCGAGCAGCTGGTCGAGCACCCGGTGCCGGATGAGGACGACATCATCGTCCGGGAGCGGGTCCGCACCCGGCGCGGCGTGGTGCTGCTGGCCGACGTGTCCGGCTCGATGCGCGGCGAGCGGGTGCGCACCGTGGCCGCCACGGTCGGCGCGCTGGCCGCCGAACTGGCCCGGGACGACCTGGCCGTCATTGCGTTCTGGTCGGACGCGGCCGTGCTCGCGCACCTCGGGCACCAGGTCGCGGCCGGGCGGCTGCTGGACCAGATGCTGCGCCTGCCGGCCCGCGGCCTCACCAACATCGCGTTCCCGCTCCAGGTCGCCGCGGCTGAACTGGCCCGCGTCCCGGCCCGGGACGCCCGGGTGCTGCTGCTGTCCGACTGCGTGCACAACGCCGGCCCGGACCCGCGGCCGCTGGCCGCCCGGCTGCCCCGGCTGGATGTGCTGCTGGACACCTCGGGCGAGCAGGATGCCGAACTGGCCCGGGATCTGGCCCGGCTGGGCCGCGGCCGGCTGCGCCGGATCCGCGGCTATACCGACGTCGCCCCCGCGCTGAGCGAGATTTTCACCAGCTGACCCCGAGAAACGGAGCCCCCACCATGACCGCTGTTGTCGTCGTCGCCACCATCCGCCCACGGCCTGAGTTCCGCGCGGACGTCATCGCCGCGATGGAGAAGACAATCGCCTCAGTGCACGCCAATGACGATGGCTGCCTGCTGTATGCGCTGCATGAGGGCGACGACCGGCTGGTCATGGTGGAGAAGTGGGCCAGCGCGGCGGCGCTGGCCGAGCACTCCCGCGGCCCGGCGCTGGCCGAGCTGAACCAGGCCCTGGCCGGACGCACCGAAGGCGCCATCGACGTGCAGATCCTGCAGCCGCACCCCGCTGGTACCCCGGTGCAGGGCGCGCTGTAGCGATCAGGCGGCTGGTCAGCCCAGCTGGCTGATGTGCCGGATGATGTCTTCGACTGGGCGGTCCTGGGTGAGCTGGAGGTCGTCGACGACTGCGCCGTCGCGGAGCCGGATCAGCCGTTCGGCTCGGGCCGCGATCTGCGGGTCGTGCGAGGCCAGGATGATTGTCATCTCGTGTTCGGCGCGGAGCCTGGCCAGCAGGTCGAGGATGCCGGCCGCGGTGGCGGAGTCGAGGTTGCCGGTGGGCTCGTCGGCCAGCAGCAGCGGCGGGGTGTTGATCAGGGCGCGGGCGATGGCGATGCGCTGCTGTTCGCCGCCGGACATCCGGGCGGGCAGGGACCGTTCGCGCCCGGCCAGGCCGACGGCGGCCAGCAGGCCCCGGGCCCGGTCGCGCTTGTCCCAGCCGGTGCGGTACGGCAGGACCGGCGCCATGACGTTGTCCAGCGCGGTCAGCCCGGGCAGCAGGTTGTAGCGCTGGAAGACGAAGCCCACGGTGCGGCGGTAATCGGCCAGCGCGGCGCCGCGCAGCGCGGTGACCTCGGTGCCGTTGACGGTGATCACGCCGGAGTCGGGCCGCT
Organism: uncultured Actinomycetes bacterium; assembly: GCA_963758575.1. Classification (GTDB taxonomy): domain Bacteria; phylum Actinomycetota; class Actinomycetes; order Streptosporangiales; family Streptosporangiaceae; genus RYN-230. The sequence goes on along the minus strand of CAVWWE010000046.1, from coordinate 272,956 downwards.
CGATCGCGCCGATCAGGTGCAGCATCGTCGACTTGCCCGAGCCCGAGGCACCGGTCAGCGCGACGAACGCGCCCGCCTCGATGGTGAAGGTGACATGGTCGGCCGCGATGACCTGGCCGCCGGTGCCCGTGCTGGTAGCGGTGCCGTAACGTTTGCACACGTCGCGCAGTTCGAGCGCGCCGTCGCCGGGGGCACTAGTAGCCATGTCGTTACTCCTCGGCTAGCAGGTGGGCGGTGGGCAGGCGGCGCAGCAGCGCGGCGGGCAACAGCGCCGCCGCGGCGGTGATGATGATCCCGGCCGCCACCGCGGCGGCCGCGATGGCCAGCAGCCGGGCGGGCAACTGCCCGGCGAACCAGGCCGCGCCGCCGAGCCCGAGCCCGGCGCCGGCCAGCGAGCCGACCAGCCCGATGACCGTGCCCTCGGTGATCACCAGCCGGGCCAGCGTGCGGTCGTGCCAGCCGAAGCTGCGCATGGTGGCCAGCTCAGCCGCCCGCTCCCGGATGTTCAGGAACACCACGTCGGCGACCGCCAGCACTCCGAGCGCGATCGTCGCCCCGGCCGCGACGTAGTCGACGCTCCTGACCTGAACGGCGACGGCGTCGCCGAGCAGCGATCCGACAACCACGCCGCGGAAGGCGACGGTGACCGCGGTCAGCATCGTCACCGCGGCGATGCCCACGGCCAGGCTGGCCACCCCGATCAGGGTGCGGCCGGGGGTGCGGGCCACGTTGAGCAGCGCCAGCGAGGTGATCCCACGAGGCTGGTGCGCGCGGCCGGCCGCGACTACCGGCGGCCGGACCGAGCTGACCGGGTCGGCCCGGGCGGCCAGCCAGGCCGGCACCAGGCCGGCCACGACGGCCACCGCCATCGCCACGGGCACCGCCAGCAGTGCCCGTCCGGGCGAGGCGTGCAGGCCCAGCCCGGCCGCTACCGGCACCGCGATGGCTGCTGCCAGCAACCCGGCGACCAGCCCGATCCCGGCCAGTTCGCCCAGCGCGGTGGCAAACAGCCGCGACCGGCGCCAGCCGACTGCCGCGAGCACCCCCAGCTCGCGCCGCCGGCCGCGCACCGCGGCGGTGGCGGCGTTGCCGACGAACAGCACGCACACCACCAGGATCAGCGTGAACAGCGCCAGGCTCGCCTTGTCCACCGCGGTCAGGATGGCCACCGCCACGCCCTTTTTCACCCAGTTCTCGGACAGGGTCAGCGGCGGTGGCCCGAACCTGCCCGCGGGCAGGTCGATGGTCTCCGGGGATGGCGAAGAGCCGGCCACCACGTCCACGTCCAGGCCGGTACGCTGGGCGATTTGCTGCGCGACCGCGTTGACCCGTTCCCGCGACAGCGCATTCGCCCCGGTGACGCCCGCGACCCGGACCCGGATCACGCTGATCGGATCAGCGGCCGGCACGCCTTTGTAGAGCAGGCTGTTCTCCAGCTTGGGCAGCGCCGACAAGGTGGTGATCAGGTTCACCGGCTGGCTGACCAGGCCACCCAGGTTCTGGCTGGGCAGCAGGTCGCCCCCGTGCAGCGCCCGGCGGCTGGCCGGGGTGGCCGGCGCCGCGATCACCGGCTGGTAAGCGCCCAGTGGCACCCGCGACAACGGGGCAAACGACCTGATCCTGGCCTGGTCAAAGACACCGGTGATCTTGATCAGGCCGGCCGGCAAGTAGCTTTTCGACGTGACGTGCGAGGTCACCGTCCGGTACTGGCTGTTCTCGTCGTCCATGGCGACCGAAGCCAGGCTGCCGGTGTCCCAGACCGACGGGCGGTTGACCATCTGACGCGGTGCCAGCGCTCCGGCCGGGGTGCGCTGGTAGTCCACCGGGCCGACCGACCAGTAGCCGGCGATGGCGGTGCCCGTGTAGTTCTCCTCGGAAGCCGTCCCGGGTCCCTTGAGCACGGCGTTGTAGGCCTGCTGGGCCATGGTGTGCACGGTGGCCACCGTGCGGCCGGGAGCCGACGCGTGCCCGCTCTCCCAGGCCGCGTTCATGTCCGGCTTCGCAGTCGGTGCCGCCAGCTGCTGCACGGTGGTCTGCGCGTACTCGCTCATGCCGCTGGCCGAGGAGGCCAGTACCGGCAATAGCGGGCCGGAACCGCTCTCGTGCTCGGTCAGGTACCGGCCGGAGACAACCGCCTTGTTCAGCCCGTCCAGTTTCGCCTCGGCGACCGGGTCGACGGCCGCGATCAGCACCGGGACGGTCCACTCGACGAAGTAACCGGCCGCGGTGTTGTTGACCCCGCCCGGGGACGGCGGCATGCCGTTGCCGTTCACCCGGGACCAGCACAGTGCGTAGGACTGCGCGGCCGTGCCGAACGGGTTCGTCCCCGCCGGCGGGAAGCTGGCCGCCCCGCATGATGAACGCGCACCCGCGGTGCCTGGACCGGTCGTGAGTCGTCGCGGCGTCACGTACAGGTATCCCGGCGGCTGGGTGACGCGGCTGGCTCCGTTGTCGCTGACCCAGGTGGTGGAGATCCGGTACAGCCGGGAGCCGGACCGGCCTAGCGTGGCGGCGGGCACCGGCTCGAATGTCAGGGCGTTGAGCTGCGTGTAGCCGACCATCGCTATCGGCGCGGCGACCTGGACCCCCGGGATCCGCTGGATCCGGTGGTACTGGGCCATCGTGATCCCGCCGTAGATGCCGGACAGGAAGTCGGGCTGCACGGTGCCGGTCCGCTGCTCCTGCGTGGTCCTGGCTCCCTTCGGCCGGACCAGGATGTCGTAGGCGGGCTGGAAGTTCGCCGACACGGTGCCGGTCGTGCGCAGCTGCGCGGTCCGCGACGCCGCGGTGAGCACGGTGAACGCGGCCGCCGCGACCAGCACCCCGGCGATCAGCGCCAGCGTGCGGGCAGGGCGGAACCGCGCTTGCCACCAGGCGAGCCTGCCCATCAGCGCACCCCTCGCTTGCCCGTGCCCGTCCCCGGGGGGCTGGCACCGGCCGGGGGCTGCGACTATGCTCACCCCTTACCTAGCGACTAGGCAAGAGCCGACGTCACATCTTTACCTAGCGGCAAGGCAAGGCGGAAGGCGCATGCCCCTGCACCACGCGGTACTGGCCCTGCTGTCGGCCAAGCCCGCTCACGGCTACGAGCTGAAAACCAGCTTTGATCAGGCCGTCGGCGACCAGTGGGGTGGGCTGAACATCGGCCACATCTACCAGATCCTCGACCGGCTCGCCCGGGACGGCCTGATCGACTCCCAGCGTCAGCCACAGCAGGTCAAGCCCGACCGCGTCGTGCACCGCCTGACCCCGGCCGGCCGCGCCGAACTCGACCGCTGGCTGGCCGAGCCAGCCAGCCCCGCCCGCGGCTACCGCGACGATTTCTTCCTGAAGGTCATGGCCGCCGTCCGGTCCGCCGACCCGGCGGTGCTGCCCGCCGTGCTCGGCCGGCAGCGCGCGCACCTGCTGCGGCAACTGCACGCCCTGGCCGGCGCCCGCACCGCCACCACCACGGCCGTCGAGTCGCTGCTGATCACCGCGGCTGAACTGCACATCCGCGCCGATCTCGGCGTCGTCGACGCGGCCGAGAAATCCCTCACCACCGGCCCCGCCGCCACCGGCCCCACTACGGCCGTTGCCGGGCCGTCAGCACCAGGCCAGACCCCGCCGCAGACCGCAGCTGGTTAGCCGGCCGGTCGCGCGCCCATCTCGAACGCGGCTACAAGGACTGCAGGATGATGTCGCGGAGGGTGGAGCCGGGGAGCGGGACCGGGTTGCCTTGCATGCTGCTGGACCGGGCGGCGGCCGCCGCGATGTCGCCGGCCTGGCTGGGTTCGATGCCGAAGCTGGCCAGGCCGGGCACGGCGAGCAGGCGGACCGTGTCGCGGATCCAGGCCAGGCCGCCCTCGGTCGACGCGGTCGGGTCGCCAGTCAGCAGCCGGGCCGCTTCGGTGTAGCGGTCCAGTGCCGGGCCGCCGTCCGGCGCGGCGCGCAGCGCCCGCACGTTGGCCTCGACCACCGCGGGCAGCACCGCGGCGCACGCGAAGCCGTGCGGCACGTCCGCCGTCCCGCCGATGACGCCGGCCAGGCCGTGCACGGCGCCAAGCTTGGCGTTGGCCAGGGCCAGCCCGCCGAGCAGGCTGCACATCGCCATGTCGGATCGGGCGGCCAGGTCGGTGCCGTCGGCGTAGGCGGCGCGCAGCCCGGCCGCGGCCCGGCGCAGCCCCTCCCGGGCCAGGCCGTCGGTCAGCGGATTGGCCCGGACCGAGACGAACGGCTCCAGGCACTGGGTGAGCGCGTCCAGCCCGCTGGCCGCGGTGACCGGCGCCGGGCAGGACACGGTCAGCTCCGGATCGACCAGCGCAACCCGGGGGATCATCAGCGGGCTGCGCAGGCTGGCCTTGATCTGCTGCGCCGGGGCGGTCAGCACCGCGTTGGCGGTCACCTCCGCGCCGGTGCCCGCGGTGGTCGGCACTGCGACGCACGGCACGGACGGCTGGGTGATCGGCTGGCCGGCCCCGATGACCTCCAGGTAGTCCAGCGGGTCGCCGCCGTTGCCGAGCAGCATGGCCACCGCTTTCGCGGTGTCGATGACGCTGCCGCCGCCGATCGCGGCGATCACGTCGGCGCCGTGCCGCCGTGCGGCCTCGGTGGCGGCCCGGGCCAGGTTGACGGTGGGTTCGCCGGCCACCGCAAACAGCGCGCTCGGCAGGCCCAGCTGGCCGGTAATGGCGTTCATCCGGAAAGGGTTCGAGCCGGTGCAGACCAGCACGCGGGTGCCGAGGCCAGTCAGTACGGCGGGCAGGTCCGCAGCCCGGCCCGGGCCGGCGAGGATGCGGCCCGCGGTGGCAAACTCAAACCTCACCGGGCCATCCTCCCGCACCCAGGTAATGGTCAGCGGGCCGGTGTCGTGACAGGCTAATGGGGCCAGAGGGCTCGGCTATCCGGTAGGTGAATCCGTTGCGAGGGCGGGCACAGGCTCAGGATCCGGTGCGGACCGCGGCTGCCCCGGCCCAGCCGCCGGTGCTGTCCGGCTGGCGGGCCATCTTCTTCGCCCCGGTCGGGGACGGGCAGCGCCGCCGCCGCGGCAGCGACGGGGTGCGGCTCGTGCTGGCCATTCTCGGCCTGGTCTGCTGTCTGCTGATCATCCGGTACGACTCGCGCATCGACCGGGCCATCACCGAAGTCATCCATCCGCCGCCGCGCAGCATCACCTGGCTGGTCACGGTGGTCTACCAGGTCGGGTCGTACGGCGTCGCGGCGGCCCTGGTGGTACTGGCCCTGATCGCCCGGCGCTGGGTGCTGGCCCGGGACATCGCGCTGAGCGTAGTTGTCGCGATCGTGACGAGCTTGATCCTCATCGCGTTGCTCGGCAGTCACGGCGGCCGGCCCAGCGGGATCGTGATCGACAGCTACGACCTGAGTTTCCCGGTCCTGCAGATCGCAGTCTTCATGGCGGTGGCCACGACTGCGCTGCCCTACCTGGCCCGCAGCCTGCAGCGGGTCATCGAAGTCTTCATCGGGCTGGTCACCCTGGCCTGCGCGGTCGGCGGGGAAGGGCTGCCGCTCAACGTGCTGGGCAGCATGGCCATCGGCTGGGCGGCGGCGCTGCTCATCCGGCTCATCTTCGGCTCGCCGCTCGGCCTGCCCTCGGCCGCGGACGTGCAGCGGCTGCTCGCGGATCTCGGCATCAGGGCGGACGATGTCCGGCCGCTGCCCCGGCAGGCCTGGGGGGTGGCGAAGTACCAGGCCACCGAGACGGACACGGGGACGGCCACGGGCCAGCCGCTCAACATCTCGGTCTATGGCCGGGATGCGGCCGATGCCAAGCTGCTGGCCAAGGTGGGCCGGTTCCTGTTCTACCGGGACTCCGGGGCCAGCCTCACGCTGACCCGGCTGCAGCAGGTCGAGCACGAGGCGTTCCTCACCCTGCGGGCGGGCCAGGCCGGTGTGGCCGTGCCCGGGATCGCCGAAGCCGGCACGGCCCGCCCAGCCAGCGACGCGCTGCTGGTGTGCCGCCAGCCACCCGGCACCCCGCTGTCCGCGACGGATGCTGACGACCTCAGCGACGCCGGGCTCGACGACGTCTACCGCCAGTTGCTGGGCCTGCGTCAGGCCCGGATCGCGCACGGCGCGATCAGCGGCGATGTGATCCTGGTCAACCGGGCCACGCAGACCGCCGTGCTGACCGACTTCCGCAACGCCACCTCGAACGCCACTCAGTACCAGCTCGATCGGGACATGGCCGGGGCCATCGCGGCCACCGCGGCCGTGGCCGGCGCCGAGCGGGCCGGCGACAGCGCGGCGCGCTGCCTGGACCCGGGGGTGCTGGGCGCGGCTCTGCAGCACCTGCACAAGGCCGCGCTGGACCCCGCGCTCGGCAAGAGCCTGCGCGGCCAGAAGGGGCTGCTGGACCAGGTCCGGCAGCGGGCGGCCCAGGCCGCGTCGATCGACGTGCCCAAGCTGGTGGAGCCGCGCCGGGTGAGCTGGCCGACACTGATCATGGTGGTCGGCACGCTGATCGGCGGCTGGGCGCTCATCGGGGTGCTCCTCGACGTAGCCAGTTCGTTCGACACCGTGATCGGGGCCAACTGGCTCTGGGTCGCGCTGGCCTTCGTGCTGGCCCAGCTGGCCTTCGTCGCATCGGCGCTGGAAGCCATCGGCAGCGTGTCCGGCGTGCTCCCGTTCGGCCGGGTGCTGGCCGTCGAGGTGGCCAACTCGTTCAGCGCGCTGGCCGGCGGGACCGCCGCCGTGTTCGCCACCCGGGTCCGCTTCTTCCAGCGCCAGGGCTACGACGCGTCGGTCGCGCTGAGCTCGGGCGCCATCATGACCTCGTCCAGCTGGATCGCCAAGACCGTGCTGTTCCTGGTCGCGCTGCCGTTCGCCTGGGGAGCGCTGGATCTGGACGCCACGCCGCAGTCCGGGGACGATTCGGCGCTGGTCTGGATCATCCTGGCCGTCGTGGTGCTGGTCGGACTGGTGGCCGGCGTGGCCCTGGCCGTGCCCCGGCTGCGCCGCCGGGCCGCGGACGCACTGCGACCCAAGGTCCGGGACGTCTGGGGCAACCTGCGGGAGGTGGGCCGCCAGCCACGGAAGCTGGTGCTGCTGATCGGCGGGTCATTCGCGCAGGAGCTGGTCGTGGCGATGGCGCTGTCGGTGTCGCTGCGGGCGTTCGGTGAACATCTCAACCTGCCGATCCTGATCGTGGTCATCTCGCTGGCCGCCACGATCGGTGGCGTCTCGCCGACGCCCGGCGGCATGGGCGTGGTGGAAGCGGGCCTGATCCTCGGCCTCACCGCGGCCGGTGTCTCGGAGGCGGACGCCACCGCGGCCGTGTTCATCCAGCGGCTGTTCACCTCGTACCTGCCGCCCATCTGGGGCTGGGCCACCCTGGTCTGGATGCGCAAGCGGGAGTACTTGTAACCGCGGCGGTCAGCCGGGCTCGGACTGCTGGGTCTGCTCCAGCACGATCCGGGCCAGTTCGACGCGGGAGCCGATGTTCAGCTTGCGGAACACCTGGCGCAGGTGGAACGCGATGGTGTGGGCGCTCACATACATCCGGTCCGCGACCTGCCGGTTGTTCAGCCCCTCGGCGACGAGTTCCGACGCGGTGCGCTCGGTCTCGGTCAGGCTCTCCCAGCCGGCTGTGGGCCGCTGCGCCGCCGAGGCCCAGTGCCGCCGCCGCACCCCGAGCCGGCGCAGCCGGCGCCTTATCCGGGCCATGTCGGCGGCCGCCTCGGTCTGCCCGTAGCCGTCCAGCGCCTCGTTCATGTAGTGCACGGCGCGGGCCGCGTTCCCCTGCCGGGCCAGCAGCACGCCGAGGTCTTCGGCCGCGGAGGCGCGGGCCCATGGGTCGTCGTGCTGGGCGGCCGCGTGGGCCAGCCGGGCGGCGTCCTTTTCCAGCAGGCCCAGGCAGTGCGCGGCCGCCACGGCGGCGGCCGGGCAGCCGGGGTTCTCGCTGGCCAGCGCGCCGGTCAGCTCGGCGGCCCGGGTGGCCAGGCCGCGCTCGCCCGCGTCCAGGGCAGTACGCACCAGCCAGGCCGGGGCGGTCGGGTTGCCGAGCAGCATGCCGCGCCGGGCCGGCAGCACGGCGCAGATCTCGCGGACCTGGCTGAGCACCGCGGCCGGGCCGTCGCGCGCCTCGGCGATCTGGGCCGCGCCCACCGTGCAGTCGGTGCGGGCATAGCCGGCCGCGTAATGCGGCATCCGGACCTGGCGGCGGGCCACGTGCTCGGCCGCCGCGGCCAGATCGCCGCGGCGCAGCGCGATCGCGCCGAGGACGGATTCGGCCGCTGAGGCGTAGCCATCGGCGCCCAGCGCGGCCGCCGTGGCCAGCGCCGCCTCGGCCGCGGCCGCCGCGTCGCCCGGCCGCCCCCGGGCCAGGTGGATGCGGGCCCGGAGCAGGGCCGGGATCGCCTCCGCCGGGATGCCGCGCAGCGTGATGTTGTCCGCGGCCCGGATGACCGTCTCCGCCTCGTCGAACCGGCGCAGTTCGACCAGGCAGGTGGCCAGCGCGAGCAGCGGCTGGAAGTGCCGGGCGTCGGGGGAGATCCCGCTGCCGTGCCGGGCGGCATCGCGGAGCCGGTCCAGGGCTTCGGCCAGGTGACCCTGGTCCCAGCTGAGCATGGCCTGGGCTATCTGGGCGGCCACTAGCACCGGGTCGCCGTACTCGTCGGGGCTGGCGAGGATCCGCGCCGCGATCGGGCCCGCGGCGTCCCGGTCACGCAGGCCGTTCAGCGCCAGCAGGTGCGCGATCAGCGCCTGGTCGCGCAGCCCGGCGGGCAGCCCGGCCGGGGCCAGCGCGGCCCGGGCCTCGGCCGCGGCCTGCTGGGCCCGGCCGGTGGCGGACCGGATCGTGGACAGCGCGCAGCGCAGCCGGGACTCCGGGATGGCCGGCAGTGGCTGGGCCAGCGTCTCCTGCACGATGCCGGTGGCCTGATCGAGCTGGCCGGCTGCGGTCAGCGCCTCGGCGGCGGCCACCGAGCGGGGCAGCGCGGCCGGGTCGGAGGGCGAGGTCAGTTCCAGGGCCCGCAGCGCCAGCCGCGCCGCGGTCTGCGGCGACGAGGGCAGCGTGCTGGCGGCGGCCCGGTCCAGCCCGGCCAGCGTGGCCGGATCGCTGGTGTGCGCGGCTTCCAGCAGGTGAGCGGCGGCGGACAGCGCCGAGCCGCCGCGGTTCAGCAGGATCTCACCGAACTGGCGGTGCAGCGCTTTGCGGGCTGGCTCGGGGATGAGGTTGGCGATCGCCCGCCACATCAGATCGTGCCGGAACGACAGCAGGTCATCGGCCGCGACCAGCAGGCCGGCGTCCATCGCCTCCTCGACCGTGGGCAGCACCGTGGCCGGGGTCACGGCCAGCATCTCGGTCGCGTCTTCGAGCAGGAACGACCGGCCCAGCACGGCCGCCGTCTCGAGCAGTTGCCGAGCCGGCCCGCTGAGGCTGTCCAGCCGCTGCCGGGCCAGGAACTGGATCCGCCGCGGCAGCCGGTTGGAAACCAGCCGCGCCGCGCCGCCGGTCATCTCGATTGCGTTCTCCTCAGTCAGGCCGCGGATCAGCTCGCTGAGCAGTGCCGGGTGGCCAGCCGCGCGGGTGGCCAGCGCGAGCAGGCTGCGGTCCGGCGGCACCCGGAACGCGTCGGTGAGCATGCCCAGCACCGCGTCGTCGCCGAGCGGGGTGAGCGTGATCCGGCTGGCCCCGTCGTCCTCCAGCACCCGGAACAGCAGGTCGGCGCCCTTGTCCTGACGGGTCTTCGAGCCAGCCAGCAGCCAGGCCACCGGGCAGGAGGCGAGCTCATGGGGCAGCACCCGGAGGGCCAGCAGCGTGGCCGGGCTGGCCCACTGCAGGTCATCCAGGCTGACCAGGACCGGGCCAGCCGCGGCCCGCTGCTCCAGGTGGGCCTGCAGCTGGCCGATCCGCCCGGCGGTGAGGTCCGGCGGGCCCGTACGGTCCCCGGCACCGCCGCTGCCCAGCGGCTGGTGCAGCGCTGCGAGCAGGGTGAAGAACGGCACGTGCCGGCCGAGCTGGTCGCCGCGGCCGGCGGCCAGCGAGAATCCCTGGCCGGCCGCCTCCCGGGCGGACTCGCGGAGCAGCAGTGACTTGCCCATCCCCGGTTCACCGTCGACCAGCAGCACCCCGCCCAGCCCGCGCTGCGTGCGCCGGAGCAGGTCCCGGACCAGCTGCCATTCGCCCCGGCGGCCGCGCATGGCTACATGCCCGGCCGGCTTGGCCGGCCGTGTGCTCACCGCGGAGCGCCCGGCCATAGCTGCCCCCGCTAGCGTGGATGGTTTGGCATGATTCATTACGAAGCGTCACATGGGGGGTGTCACAGCGCATCCCCCATCCGCATAGGCCGGTAGCCGCAATCATCCGGAAACGGCGGTGTCTTCCCTGTTCGGGGGCGGTGCACCGATGGCTGCGGTGAAGCCATAAGTGATCGGTTATTACCGCGCTATGGGCGTCAGAGGGGTGTCTGGTGGCGGCTTTGGCTGGCTGCTGGGCCCATCTCCGGGCCGCTACGTAGCGTAGCTGGGGGCCGCGAAGCACCGGCCACCGTTACGGACTAGCCGGTTTGGGGATGTGAAAGCACGCCCGGTGCCGCATCATGCCCGCCGGCGCCGCCCCGCTGTTCGGCTACCGCCCGGGCCAGTTCTACCCGCGAGCTGATGCCGAGCTTGCGGAACACGTTCCGCAGATGGTACGCGACGGTGTGCGAGCTCAGGTACATCTGCTCCGCGACCTGCTGATTGCTCAGGCCCTGCGCGACCAGGTTCGAGGTGGCCTGCTCGGCTGGGGTGAGCCCGGTCCAGCCGGACGCCGGCCGGTCGGCGCCGGCCCGGGACCGGCGCCGGACGCCCAGCCGCCGCAGCCTGTGCCGGACCCGGGCCACGTCCCGGTCGGCCCCGGTCTGGCCGTAACCGGCCAGCGCGCTGTCCAGCTGGACGACGGCACCGGCCCGGTCCGCGGTGCTGGCCAGCAGGTGACCCAGATCCTCGGCGGCGGAGGCCCGGGCCCATGGATCAGGATGGCTGCCCGCCGCGTGCGCCAGCCGTGCCGGGTCGCGGCTGACCAGCCCGGCGCAGTGCGCCGCCGCCACGGCGCTCACCGGGAACGCGGGGTTCTCCCGGGCGATCTCGTCGGCGATCCGGGCCACCTCGGCGGCCAGGTCCGGCCGGCCGGCGGCCAGCGCGGTGCGGGCCAGCCAGGCGGCCGCGGCCGGGTCGCCGGTCAGCACCTGCCGGTGCCGGGCCAGCCCGGCGTAGAGGTCGCCGAGCAGGTCGGCCGCCTTCTTCGGCCCGGCCGTCGCCTCCACGTACAGGCCGCGGGCCAGCAGCGTCTCGGCGCCGGCATAGCCGTCGGCGAAGTGCGCGACGTCGGGGCGGCTGTGCAGGTGCTGGCCGGCCGCACGCAGATCCCCGGCCCGCAACGCGATCACGCTGAGCACCGACCGGGCCAGCGCGCTGTGCGTGCGGGCCTGGAGCGAACCAGCCAGGCTCAGCGCGGTGTCGGCGGCCACCCTGGCTGCCTCGGTCCGGCCCTGCGCCAGGTCGGCCCGGGCCCGCAGCACCGCGGGGATGGGCCCGGCCGGGTGCCGGCCCGGCGTCTGCATGGCGTCCACCGTGCCGCGGATGATGGCGGACGCCTCATCGAGCTGGCGGAGGTCGATGAGCCGGGCGGCCAGGACGAGCAGCGGCTGGAAGTGCCGGGCGTCTGGCGAGATGCCGCCCGCCCGCCGGGCCGCCTCGCGGCACAGCTGCAGCCCCTGGCCGAGCTGGCCGTCGGCCCAGCAGATGGCGCCCAGCACGGTGAGCGCCCCGGTCAGGGCCGGCTCGCCATGCTCGGCCGGGCGGGCCAGCACGTCCTGGGCCAGGGTCCGGGCGCGCTGGTTCTCGCTGAGTGCGCTGAGCGCCTGGAGCTGCGCGACGATTGCCTCGTCGCGGACCTGGCCCGGCACGTCCGCCCAGGCCAGCACCGTCCGGGCGGCCGCTTTCGCCTCGGTGGGACGGCCCTGCAGGCCGCGGATGGCGGACTCGGCCGCGCGGAGCTGGGCCCGGTAGGCGGTCGGCAGTGGCTGGGCCAGCGCGTCCCCGACCAGGCCGGCCGCTTCGTCCAGCCGGGTCGCCGCGGTCAGTGCGCCGGCCGCGCGGACCAGCCGCGGATACCGGTCCGCGTCGTCCGGCAGGGTTAGTTCGAGGGCCCGGACGGCCAGGTCGGCGGCGGTTCCTGGCGCGGACCGCACCACCTCGTCCGCAGCCTGGTCCAGGCCGGCCATGGCGGCTGGGTCACCCCGGCGCGCGCCCTTGACCAGGTGGCTGGCGGCGGTCAGCGCGGAATCACCCCGGCCGAGCAGAATCTCGCCGAACTGCCGGTGCAGCGCGTGCCGGGCGGGCACTGGCACCGCGTCGGCGATCGCCCGCCACAGCAGCGGCTGCCGGAAGCTGAACGCCTGCCCGCCCGCGCTCAGGATCCCGGCCGCCAGCGCCTCGTTGACCAGCGGGAGCAGCCCGGCCGGCGGCTCGCCCAGCATGTCCGCCGCGTCATCCAGCCGGAAGGAGTCGCCGAGCACGGCCATGATCTCCAGCAGCGAGCGGGTGCGCCCGGTCAGCTCGCCGAGCCGGTGCCGGGCGGCGGTGCGCAGCCGGTCCGGCAGTTCGGTGGCGGTCAGCGCGGCGGTCTGCCCAGTGACCTGGACCGCGCCCGTCTCGGACAGGCCATGCAGCAGCTCGGTGAGCAGGAACGGCTGGCCGCCCGCGCCCGCGGCCAGCGTGGTCAGCTCGCAGCTGGGCCGGGCCCCCAGCACATCGGTGATCAGGGCGGCTACCGCGTCGCTGGTCAGCGGGCCCAGCGTGACGCGGGCCGCGCCTTCCTTCTCCAGCAGGTCGAATAGCACGCCCGCACCCCCGCCCTCCACGGCCGCGCGGCGGGCCAGTACCCAGGCCAGCTGGTGGGCGGCCAGCCGCCGCGGCAGCACCCGCAGCGCGGTGAGCGTGGCCGGGTCGGCCCAGTGCAGATCGTCCAGGCTGATCAGCACCGGGCTGGCCGCGGTGCGCCGCTCGATCAGGGCCTGGATCGCGCCGAACCCAGCCACCGGGAAATCGCGGGCCGGGCCGGCCGCCGCGGCGGCCGGGTTCCTGGCCGCCGCGGGATTCCTGGCCGCCGGGTTCCTGGCGAGGTTCCTGGGCGGCGGCCCGGCCAGGTCGGCGGGTGATTCCGGCAGCGCCGTGGTAAGCGGGGCGAACGGCATCAGCTGGCCCAGCTCATCGGCGGCCGCCGTGGCCAGCGCGAAGCCGCGGCGGCCGGCCAGCGCGGTCGCCTCGGCCAGCAGCGCGGACTTGCCGATCCCCGGCTCGCCCTCGATGAGCAGCACCTGGCCGTGCCCCTGGGCCGCTTCGCGCAAGCAGTTCCCGGCTAGCTGCAGCTCATGCTCGCGTCCCCGCATCGAAGGCCCCCTCGGCCCTTAAGCAGGTTCGAGCCTGGCCGTGCGGCAGCACGGACAGCCCGGTCCCAGTCGGCTGCGGCGCGGCGGCATCACCCTGAATAGTCGCTGATAACGGCAATGTGATAGTGAGGGCACGGTAACACGGCCGGGTGGCCGTGTGATCGCCCGGGAAGCCGCGAAACGGACGGCAGGTGGCCAGGTGGACGAGATTTCGGTACCTGAGGTGACGGCCGAGGATCACGTGCTCGGCCCGGCCAGCGCAGCGGTCACGATCATCGAATACGGCGACTACGAGTGCCCGTTCTGCCGGGGCGCGGCCCGGGACGTGCACCGGTTGCTGGACGAGTATCCGGGCAAGATCCGGCTCGTGTTCCGGAATTTCCCCATCCCGCAGTTGCACCCGCACGCCGAGCAGGCGGCTGAGGCGGCCGAGGCGGCCGCCGCCCAGGGCAAGTTCTGGGAGATGTATGACCTGCTGCTGCGCGACGGGGCCCGGCTCGACCTGGACTCGCTGCTCGGCTACGCGGAACGGCTCGGCCTGGACGTCAGCCGGCTGCAGAACGAGGTGCTCGGCAACGTGTATGCCACCCGGATCGAGCGTGACGTGCGGGACGGCATCCAGAGCGGGGTGAACGCGACCCCGAAGTTCTATGTGAACGGCACGCGCATCGACGGCAAGGTCCCGCTGGAAGGGCTGTTCGACGCGGTAGAGCGAGCGGTCGGCGCCGTTCCGGCGAAGGAGGCGCCATGAGTTATGCACGGCAGCTACTGGACACCTATCCGCGTACGTACCGGGCCGACGAGGATCTGCTGGCCGCGGTCATCGACGCGCTGACCGACTGCGCCCAGGCCTGCACCGCGGACGTCAGCGCGGATCTGAGCGAGCCTGAGCTGGCCGAGATGGTCACCTGCATCCGGCTGTGCCTGGACTGCGCCGATATCTGCGCCGCCAGCGCCGCGGTGGTCAGCCGCCAGGCGGCGTTCGACCCCGGTGTGCTGCGGCCGCTGCTGGAGGCGTGCGCGGCCAGCTGCCGGAGCTGCGGCGACGAGTGCGAACACCACGCTCCGCACATGCCGCACTGCCGGGTCTGCCTGGAGGCGTGCCGGCGCTGCGAGCGGGCCTGCTGGGACCTGCTGGGCGTGCTGCCCTAAGCGGCGCGCCCTACTCGGCAGCGCCCTGCGCGGTCCGGGTCTCCAGCAGCCGGCTGACGCTGACCCCGCTGAGCCATTCCTTGCGGATGGCCGCGCGCTCCGCCTCCAGCAGGCCACCCCAGACGCCATACCGGCCGGCCCCTTCCCACTGCCGCATGGACAGCTCCAGGCAATCCTGTCTAACCGGGCATTTCGCGCACAATGCCAGCGCCCGCGCGGCCTCCACCCGGGCCCGGCTCCAGCGCGTTGCCACCGGGTACCAGTCATCTGCGTCCGTTCCCCCGTCGGCACATCGTGCCAGCGGGCTCGTCACCCGGACCATCAACTGCCGGTCGGTCAGGTCAGCTGGCCTGTCCGCCCGGATCTGCCCGGAGCCTCCGGGCGCCACCAAACCCGTCTCATACATATCCCGAGCCTCTCCGCCCAGCCAGGAACGCACATCCTCAAGGCGGATAATTCTCCGTCCCGGGCGTCAGGCCTGATGGCCGCGCAGGAAGGCCAGGGTGCGCTGGTTGAACTCCTCGACGTTCTGGTAGATCGGGGCGTGCGCGCAGTCCTCGAACACGGTCACCTCGGCGTTTGGGATAGCCGTGGCTAGCGGTTCGGCGAACCGGGTTGACGTCACCATGTCGTACCGGCCGAAGGTGATCTGGGTCGGTGCCTGGATGGCGCTCAGCACGTCCCGCGCGTCGTGCGTCAGCACCGCCTGCGACTGGCGCAGGAGCGCGTCCACCGGCGGCATCGGGCGGCCGCGGACGAACTCGGCCAGCGACTCGATGTACTCCGGCCGCGCCGCGTAGAACTCCGGGGTGAAGCACCACGGGAAGATGCCCGCGATCACCATGTCGGTCACGCTGCCCAGGCCCTCGGCCATGATCCGCCAGGTCTCGACCACCGCGGTCAGGAACGGGTCGGTGGCCGTCCACGCGCTGTGCAGCGACAGCGACGCGACCCGGGCCGGGTGCTTGGCGGCCAGCCACATCCCGGTCGCCGCGCCCAGCGACAGGCCCCAGATGTGCGCCCGGTCCAGCCCAGCCGCGTGCATGAACGCGGCCACGTCGTCAGCCAGCAGTTCGGTACTGTATTTGCCGTCCGGCTTGCTGGACCGGCCCGCGCCGCGCAGGTCCACCGTGTAGCAGCTGAAATGCTTCGCGTAGTCCGCCACCTGGAACGCGTAACAGGCCTGGTCCGCGGCCAGGTAGGGGATCATGACGAGCGGCTCGCCCGCGCCCTGCACCTCGTAGTAGATGTCGATGCCGTTCGCCTGCGCCACTGGCATGGCGGCCCCCTCGCCGGTCCGGCGGCCGTCGTCGCCCGCCGCTCAGCCTGATCTTCCCTGGTTCGCCGGCCGGGCGCCAGAACCGTCTTTTCAGACCCTGAGCAAGTCGGCCAGCTGCCGGGCGTTGGTCTGCGCGTAGTCGCGGTAGCAGTTGTTGAACAGGACATGCGTGGTGGCGGCGTCCTCGGCCAGCGCGCGCACCTTGGGCGCCCATTCGCCCAGTTCGCGCTCGGAGTAGCGGTAGCCGAACCGCTCGTGGATGTCCTTGCTGGTCCACTTGTCCGAGTGGCCGTGCAGGCGGACCACGGCCAGCTCCGGATCGGTGGCGGCGACTACCGGCGGGATGGAGTCCCGGTGCCCCTGGGGCATGTCCACACAGACGTATGGCAGCCGGTTCGACGTCAGGAAGCCCAGCGTCTCGTCCTGGTTCTCCGGGGTCATCCAGGTCCGGTTGCGGAACTCGATGCAGACCCGGCGCGGCGCGACCCGCTGCGCGCAGGCCACGATGTACTCCTTGTTCGCCCGGGAGATCGGGAACCAGGGCGGGAACTGGAGCAGGATCGCGCCCAGCTTGCCGGCCTGGCTGAGCGGCTCCAGCGCGGCCAGGAAGCGCTGCCAGGCCTGGTCGGTGACCGCGCTGTCGATGTCCTTCAGGTAGATCCGGTCCTTGCCGGTCTGCTCCGCGGCCGGGCGCAGGTCGGTGGGCAGCGCCCCGACCCGGGTGGGGTGCTGGGTGAACAGGCTGAACGCCTTGACGTTGAACGTGAACCCGGCCGGGGTGCGGGCCGCCCAGGTCGCGGCGGTCTGCTCGGCGGGCAGCGCATAGTAGGTGGCGTCCACCTCGACCAGCGGGAACTGCCGGGCGTAGTAACGCAGCCGCCGCTCCGGATTGTCGGCCTCCGGCGGGTACCAGCCCGAGTCGATCAGGGTGCGATCCGTCCACGACGCGGTGCCAACCCGGACCTGTCCCATACCCGCAGCATAGGAACCGGGACAATGGGACCGGGGAAAGGGGAGGAACCCGGACCGTGAGCTACGACCCCGAGGTTGCCGAGCGGGTCCGCCAGGTGCTGGCTGACCAGGCTGGGGTGGCCGAGAAGAAGATGGTCGGCGGTGGGCTGTCCTTTCTGGTCAACGGCAAGATGTGCTGCGGCGTCCGGGGCCGGGAGCTGATGGTGCGGGTCGGCGCGGACGGCCGCGCGCAGGCCCTGGGTGAGCCGCACGCCCGGCCGATGCTGCTCGGCGGCCGGCCGTTGTCCGGGTTCATCAGCGTCGAGCCCGCCGGGTTCGCGGCCGACGACGCGCTGGCCGGCTGGGTGCAGCGCGGACTCGACGTCGCCGCCGGGCTGCCCGCCAAGCCGGACCGCTGACGGCCCCTGTCAGTGCTGGCCGGGACCGGCCACTGCCGGCCGGTGCGGGTGAGCGCGGGCGCCGCCGGTCAGTACTGCGGGCCGGCCGGGCCGGGGTGCGGCGGCGCCTCGGCGCGCAGCACGGTCATCCGCTGGTGGAACTCGTCCTCGTCGATCTCGCCGCGGGCGAACCGCTCGGCCAGGATCTGCTCGGCCGGCGCCGGCTGCCCCGGTCCAGGACCAGAGCCCGGGCCGTAGGGTCCCGGCGCGCTGGGGTAGCCCGGGCGCGGCCCGTAGGGCCGGCGGCCGGAGCGGGTGAACGAGCGGACGAGGGCGAAGATGATCAGCGCCAGCAGCGCCCAGAAGACCAGGAAGCTGAGGCCGGGCAGCCAGCCCCAGCCACCCAGCTGAGGTCCGTAGAACAACATGGCAATGCCTTCTTCCTGCGGGCCCGGCCGGGTTGGCTGGCTTACCCGCAGTTCCAGTGCACCGTCCCGAGCTGGGCGCTGGCTGCACATCCGCCATCAGCGCGCTTCATGCCCGGCCGTCCCGAATGAGCCCGCTGCTGCCGGGCAGTTAGCAGCGATGAAGTTCATGACCAAGATGAAGAACAAATCCCAGATCGCCCGCGGCCGCGCGAAGATGAAGCTCGGCCGGGCCACCGGCAACCGGCGCCTGCAGTGGCACGGCGCGACCGACCGGATCGGCGGGAACGTCCGGCAGGCGGGCGAGCAGCTGAAGGACACCGGCCGGGACCTGCGCCGGTCGGCCCGGCGGTAGTACCGCCCGCTCAGCCATTCGCCGGCGGCCGGTTAGCCGTCCTTGCGGCTCAGGCCGATCACCCGCCGGGCGCTGTCGGTCAAGTACTGGCCCTTGGCCATGTCGAGCACGACCAGGACGTTGCCGAACGGGTCGGCCACCCGGGCCAGCCGGCCCACCGGGATGCCGAACGGCCCGGTGACCACCTGGCCGCCAGCCGACTGGACGCTCCGCGCGGCCTCATCCGCGGATGCGACCAGCCAGTCCGGCTCGTAACCGAGCCCGGTGGCCAGCACCAGTTCGGTTGCGCTCTCCGGCAGTTCCAGGCCGGCCTGGCCGATCTCGTCGTGCCGCCAGCGCAGCCGATGGCCCAGCGCGTCCCGGTAGAAACGCAGGCCACTGTCCAGGTCAGGCACCGGGACGGTGACCGCGTCCACGGCGCGCAGCAGCGGGGGAGTTCGCATACAGCCCAGCCTGCCCCGGGCTACCGACAGAAAGCGCGCGGCGTCACCCCCGACGGCTGCTGTTGCCGACGTGACAGTTGGTGAGCGTGCGGTTAACCGGCCGGCAGAACCGATCGTGATCATGGGATTGGTGGGGTTCTAGTACTACTCAGCCCATGATCACGATGGTGGACACCGGCGAAGGACGGCTGAGCTCCTCCCGGGGACCGGGCCAGCCCCGTGAGGGAGCCGGGCGCCTTCGCGCGGCCGGGGGCGAGTTAGTTAATGACATGAACTTTCGTGCTCGCGGAAACGCGGCATTTTGCCTGGTCACGAGGATTCGCCCGGAAGTGAATGGGGTCACACTGCCGCAATCGGGGGAATACCGGGCCAGCGGCGGGAGTCCTAACTGTTGTGAGTGAGAACAGCAACCCGGCCGGAGAAACCCGGCCGGCCTACCTGATCCTGATCGAGCAGTCCGGTGCCAAGCGGGAGATCCCGCAGTCTTCGCCGCTCGACGGAATGGCTGGCGCCGAGCAGGCCATGCACGAGCACGGTCACCAGCTGCGCGAGGTCAAGCTGGTCAGCGAGAAGAAGGCGATCGCCCGCTGGAAGGCCGGCGAGCTGGGCTGGCGCCGGGTCGCCTGACCGGCCCCGGGCCCAGGCCGGCCGCAAGCCGGCCCAGGCGCATCCCCGGCTGCGGCACAATGCGGCCATGACCGCCGCCCCGCCGGAACGCTGGACCCACAACGGGCATTACCACCAGGTCATTCTGGACGCCATTCCGGCTGGCTGCGCGACCGCGCTGGACGTCGGCTGCGGCACCGGCGCGCTGACCCGGCGGCTGCGCGCCGCCGGGCTCGGGGTGACCGGGCTGGACCGGGACGAGCCGTGCATCCGGGTGGCCCGCGCCCATCCCGGGGTCGGCCGGCATCGGCTACCTGGTCGGCGACATCGGCCGCGCGCCGCTCCAGCCGGGGTCCTTCGACCTGGTCACCTCCATCGCCATGGTGCACCACATGGACGCCGAACTGGCGTTAAGAGGGATGTCCGGCCTGCTCCGCCCGGGCGGGACGCTGGCCATCGTCGGGCTGGCCCGGGACAGCAGGCCGGCCGATTTCGGCTGGGCGATACCGGCCAGCGCGGGCACCCAGCTGCACCGGCTGGCCGACGCGAGCCGGCACCGTCTGCCCCCGCCGCATCAGCCTCCGCTGGTCTGGCCGCCGCCGCTCAGCTTCCGGCAGATGCGGCGGCTGGCCGAGCGGCTGCTGCCCGGCGCCCGTTACCGGCGCCACCTGTACTGGCGCTACTCGCTGATCTGGACCAAGCCCGCCATTACCGCTGGCCGCGGGCGATCACGTTGAACACGCTGACCCGGAAGGTGCCCGCCGCATCCCGCGGCAGCTGGGTAAACCACACCAATACATAACGCCCGTGCGCCGGACTCGCCAGCGGCAGCCGGATCACACCGCCGGGCCCGGTGGAATGGGCGACGACCGGCAGCCCGGCCAGGTCACGAGCCGAGCCGACCCGGATCTGGAAGTGCGCGCCGGGCATCGGGCCCAGCCTGACCCGGACCCGGTCCACGGTGACCTGGTGGCCCATGTCCAGCAGCAGGCCGGTGCCGGGATACAGGTTGCCGAACCGGGGTGTGGAGTACCAGTCGGTCTGCCACCCGGTACGGGGCCTGCCGTCGATGGCCAGGTGCGCGTCCTGCGGGTTGTCCCCGGGACGGCCGAACGCGCCGAACGCGGTCGCGTTCACCGGCTGCAGGTTCTGCACCGACGACGTGGGCGACGAGGACGGGGCCGGGGACGCCGCGGCGGCCACCGTGACCGGGCGGCCGGGGCCGAGGCTCAGCGTGACCGGGCCCGCGGCGGGGTGGGCCGGCAGCGGGTTCTTCCCGTCCACGGTCAGCTGGACGCCGGCCGGGTTGGACAGCTTGATGTGCACCGCGCGGTGCAGCCGGTAGGTGACGGCTGTGCCCGCCGCGGCGTAGGACCGGGACAGGTACTGGCCGGATGGGGTGGTGAACACCACCGAGGTGCCGTGCGGGCTGGTCAGCCGGACCACCACGGCCTGGCTGGCCTGGGCCGCGGCCGGGCTGGCGCTCCCGCTGCCGTGCCCGGCCAGGCTGTTGGGCGCGGCCGCTGGTGCCGGCCGCGCCCGCGCCCGAGACCCGTCGCGAGCAGGTAGCCGCCCACCCCGAGCACGACCACGACGGCCGCCGCGATGAGGACGGCCGGGTTCAGCCGGGGCCGCTGCGGCGGCCGGGACCGCGCGACCAGTTCCTCGATGCCGGTCGCCGAGATCGGGCCGGTATCCGAGAAGTCGTGGTCGTACTCTTCGATCAGGGGTTCAGGGTCGGTCCCGACCGCGTGCGCGATGCTGCGGATGTGGCCCCGGGCGTAGAAGTCGCCGCCGCACACCCCGTAGTCGTCGGCCTCGATGCCCTGGATGATGCCCTGCCTGATCCGGGTCTGCTCGCTGACCTGAGCGATGCTGAGGCCGGCCTGGTCGCGCGCTCCCGCTAGGACCTCGCCGATGCTCACCGCCGTGCCTCCACCGCCGTCCGGACCGCGCCGCTTGGGGGTGCGGCCGCGCCACCGATTACGCCCGTTCCATTACCCCTATCGTGCCCCGGGAATTGTTCGCGCATCCCAGGACGGAGCCAATAGATGTGCCCATCATCCCTGGTGAGCATGGCCGAAACTGGTAACTGGCCCGCTCCGGCGCGTCGCGCTGGTCAGCGGTCCAGGTAGGCGAGCACGGCCAGCACGCGGCGATTGTCGTCCTCGGACGGCGGCAGCTCGAGCTTGCCGAAGATGCTGGTGCAGTGCTTGCTCACCGCCTTCTCCGAGATAACCAGGCGCTGCGCGATCGCGATGTTCGACCGGCCCTCGGCCAGCAGCGCGAGCACGTCACGTTCCCGGGGACTGAGCCGGGCCACCGGTGGCTGGTTGGACCGCCGGGCCAGCAGCTTCGACACGACCTCAGGGTCCATGACCGTGCCACCCCGGGCCACCGTGCGCATCGCGTCGGTGAACTGCTCGTCGGTGAACACCCGGTCCTTGAGCAGGTAGCCGACGCCGCCCGCCTGGTCGGCCAGCAGTTCGCGGGCATAGAGCTGCTCGACGTGGGTGGACAGGATGAGCACCGGCAGCCCGGGCACCTGGCGCCGGGCGTCCAGCGCGGCCCGCAGGCCCTCGTCGGTGTAGGCCGGCGGCAGCCGGACGTCCACGATGGCCACGTCCGGGCGGTGCTCGAGCAGCGCCCGGAGCAATGACGGCCCGTCGCCGACCGCCCCGGCGACCTCGAAACCGTATCCCTTGAGCAGGCTGGCCAGCCCTTCCCTCAGCAGGAAGAGGTCTTCCGCGATGACAACGCGCACGGCACCTCGATGGCGACGATGGTGGGGCCGCCCGGCGGGCTGCTGACCGCCAGCACACCGTCAAATGTACTGAGCCGCCGCTCGACGCCGCGCAATCCGGTGCCGCGGGCCGGGTCCGCGCCGCCCGCGCCGTCGTCAGCCACCTCGATGCGCAGCGCGCCTGCCGAGTGCGCCGCCCGGATGTGCACGTGGCGCGCGCTGGCGTGCTTGGCCGCGTTGGCCAGCGCCTCGGCCACCGCGAAGTAGGCCGCCGCCTGGACCGGTGCGGGTAGCCGCGCGGGCAGGTCGATGTCGGTGGCCACGCTCACCGGAAAGTCCAGCGCCAGGGCACGCAGCGCATCGCCGAGGCCGCGTTCCGCCAGCACCGGGGGATTGATGCCGCTGACCAGGGCGCGCAGTTCGGCCAGCGCCCGGGCCGAGCTGTCCCGCGACTCGGCGGCCAGCGCCACCGCCGCGTCCGGGTCGGTCCGGATCAGCCGCTCGATGGAGCGCAGCGAGATGCCCAGCGAGATCAGCCGGGCCTGCGCGCCGTCGTGCAGGTCCCGTTCCACCCGGCGCAGTTCCGCGGCCGCGGTGTCCGCTGCCTCCACCCGCGCCACGGTGAGCCGCCGGACCCGGCCGATCAGCTCGTGGTTGCGCCGGGCCAGCGCGGCACGCCCGCCGATGGTGCGTGGCACCAGCCACACCCCGCAGGCCAGCATGACCAGCCCGGCCGTCAGGTTGACGGCGTGCGGAAAGCCGGTCCCGAAGACCACCGAGTGCAGCGGGTATCCTCGCAACGTGCCCGAGCCGGGCGGGTTTGTGCTGGCCCGCAGGAACAGCGCGAACGCGCAGGAGGCGAAGCCGATCAGCGCGATCGCGGCCAGGCCGCCCGCGACCGCCGGCGCGAGCACGGCGACGGCCCCCGCGACCGCGATGAGCAGCACGGTCCACGGGCGGATTCCCCAGTACACGGTGGTCACGAGCATGACGAGTGGCAGCAGCGCACCCCGGCCGAGGACGCGCCGCTGCCAGGGGAGGGCGTTAGGCACGATGTCCATGGCACCCATGCTGGCCCGGGGCCGCGGCGGGCGCCATGGGCCGGGCTCCCCGGATCGGGGGTTGGTAAATACCTACCTGGTGCGGTGGTCCGGCATCATGGGCGGGTGCCCGAGAGTGATCAGGTGATCGGCTGGATCCGCGAGATCGTGCTGGACACCCCGGACCCGCACCGGCTGGCCGGGTTCTGGGCGGCACTGCTCGGCGGCACGCCGGTGCAGTGGTATCCCGGCTGGGTCACCCTGGAGCCGCCGCCGCACGGGCAGCGGCTGTCCTTCCAGGGCACTGGCGCCGGGGTGCCGGACGGGGCCGGGACCGGGGGCGGAGTGCACTTCGACGTGCTGGTCAGCGACCTCGACGACGCCCAGCAGCGGGTCGTCGCGCTGGGCGGATCGTACGTCGAGCGGCACGTCTCGCCGCGGCCGGGACCGGGCGGCGAGCAGATCTCCTGGCGGGTCTGCCGTGACCCGGACGGCCACCCGTTCTGCCTGGTGCTCCGCTGACCCGGTAACGCTGTGCGCGGAAGCGGCTGGCCAGGTGGGCCAGCAGCGGGGACGCTGGCCTGGTGGCAGGGGACTTCGGTGGCGAGACCGCGGCGTTCTATGCCCGGTTCCGGCGCGGCTACCCGGCGGCCTTCACCCGGCTGCTGACCGGGGCGCTCCGGCTCGGGCCGGACGATGTGCTGGCCGATGTCGGCTGCGGCACCGGGCAGCTGACCCTGCCGCTGGCCCGGCAGGTCCGGGCGGTGGCCGGGGTCGATCCGGAACCGGACATGCTCGCGCTGGCCCGGCAGGCCGCCGCCGAGCAGGGCGTGACGAACGTGACCTGGGTGGCCGGCACGGACCGTGACCTGCCCGGGCTGGCCGCACTGCTCGGCGCGCCCGCGCTGGCCGCGGTGACCATCGCCAACGCGATCCACCTGACCTCCGCCCCGGACCTGTTCGCGGCGGCCCGTGGGGCGCTCCGGCCGGGCGGCGGGCTGGCCGTCATCGCCAACGGGACCCCGTTGTGGCAGCAGCCGGTGCCGTGGTCCCGGGCCGTGCGCCGCGGCCTGGAGCAATGGCTCGATGTCCGGCTGGAGTCGTGCTGCGGTACCGACGCCGCCGCCCGGCAGGTCTATCAGGCCGGGCTGATCGCCGCTGGGTACGCCGGCGTACACCAGCGGGCCGTTGACTACACCGGCGAACTGGACTTCACCGCGCTGATCGGCGGGCTGTACTCGGCCATGCCCCCGCATCTGCTGCCGCCGCCGGAACGCCGCGCGGCGTTCGCCGCGCACATCCGGAACGCGGTTGGCGGCGCCACCCGGTTCACCGAGCAGGTTCACGTCGCCGCGCTGATCGGTTACCAGCCGGCTGATTTATCCCTCTTACCAGGAACATCACCGTTACCATGTGGCGCCATGCGGATCTTGGCTGGTTTCGGTCGGTGAACATCACCCTGGAGAACGGCAACTCCCAGATCCGGCAGAGCAACGTCAACTACGGCGGCGGGGGCGGCGGGGCCATCTTCGACCTGGGCGGCCAGCTCAAGGTGGTCAACACCCGGTTCCTCAATAACCGCTGCTACGCGCACGGCCCGGACCTCGGCGGCGCGGCGGTCCGCGCGCTGGCCCAGTACCGCAACCGGCCGGTGTACATCACTAAGGACACGTTCACCGGCGGGCAGTGCTCCAACGGCGGCGCACTGAGCAGCATCGGGGTGTCCTGGGTGATCACCAACAGCGCGATGACCAACAACCGCGCCATCGGGTACGGGCAGAACCCGGCCCAGCCGGGGACCGCGGGCGGCGGGAGCGGCGGCGCCATCTACAACGACGGCGACCGGTACTCCCAGAAGATCGTGGGCACGGTCATCCGCAACAACCACGCCCGGGAAGGCGGCGGCGCCATCTTCTTCGTCAGCGACAACAACACCGGCTGGCTGACGATCAAGAACTCGACGCTGCACAACAACCCCAGCGCGGTGTTCTGGACCCGGCCGTACCCGGGCATCTTCTTCGACAGCAAGGGGCACCCGCGGATCGTCAACTCCAAGCTGAGCTGACCCTGCGGCGTGGCAGGATCAGCGGCCAGGGGGTAAGGCATGGCCTCGTGCACCGAAGTCTCCGGCGTCCGCCTGGCCTATGACGTGGCAGGCGGCGGTGACCCGCCGATCGTCTTCGTGCACGGCTGGGGCTGTGACCGGTCGTACTTCGCGCCGCAGATCGAGTTCTTCGCCCAGAGTCACACGGTGCTGGCTCTGGACCTGCGCGGGCACGGCGAGAGCGGCCGGCCTGACCCGGCGGCCAGCCGCTACGACATCGATGTGCTGGCCGATGACGTGCTCGCCGTCGCGGACGCGGCCGGGCTGCGCCGCCCGGTGCTGGCCGGGCACAGCCTGGGCGCGCTGATCGGGCTGTCCTGCGCGGCCCGGCCCGGCGCGCTCAGCGCGCTGGTCATGGTGGACCCGGCGCCGATCAGCAACGAGCGGGCCAAGGCGTACTTCCGTGAGTCGGTGGACGCGGTCCGCGCCGACGCCGACCGGTCCTGGCGGACCTCGTTCGCCCGGGGGTTCTTCCTGCCCACCGACACGGCCCGCCGGGATGAGATCATCGCCGGGTTCCCGGCGGGCGACCCGGAGATCTCGGCCGCCGTGCTGCTGGCCATGGGCGAGTACGACGGGGTGAGCGCGCTAAGCCAGGCCACCGTGCCGGTGCTGTCGATCGGCTCGGCCCATCCGGCCAATTCCGCGGCCGACCTGCGCGCCGCCTGCGCCGAGATCGCGATTGGCCAGACGGTCGGGTCCGGCCACTTCAACCAGCTCGAAGTGCCGGGCCAGGTCAACGCCATGATCGGGAAATTCCTGGCCCTGCATGACCTGCACGGGGTGGCCTGACCAGCGACCCGCGCCCGGTTACCGGGTCGTCTGGATCCAGTCCTGGTAGTGCGTCGGTGCCAGGTGCGCGTCTGGGCCTGCGATGAGCATGTCGCCGGTGACGCCGCCAAAGGTGCCGGCCAGGTCGTCGGTAATGACGGTCCGGTTGTCCTGATGTGCGGCCAGGGTGAGCCGGCCGAGTTCGTCGAGGGGGAAGACGTCCGGGCCGGCCACGTTCCAGTTGGCCCGCAGCGGCGTGCCGGTGGAGACGCCGGCGACCGCGTCGGCGACGTCGGCCGAGGCGATCGGCTGGAGGCGGGTAGCGGGCAGGCGAACGGTGCTGTCGTCAGCGGTCTCGGACACGAGCGTGCTCATGAATTCGAAGAACTGGGTGGCGCGCACGATGGAGTACGGCGTGGGCCCGTGGCGGAGCAGGTCCTCCTGCAGGGTCTTGGCCCGGTAGTAAACCAGTTGGGGCACCTGGTCCACGCCGACGATCGAGAGGATCACCTGGTGCCGGACACCGGCTCGTTCCCCCGCGGCCAGCAGGTTGGTCATGGAGGTGCGGAAGAAATCCAGCGACGCTTCGTCGAAGGTCGGCGAGTTCGCCACGTTGACCACGACCTCGGCGCCGTCCAGCGCCTGGTCCAGGCCCTGGCCCGTGATCAGATCCAGGCCGGTGGACAGGGCCGCGGGGACGGCCTGGTGCCCGGCTGCGGTCAGCCTCCGGACCACCTGCGAGCCGATCAGCCCGGTGCCGCCGATGACTGCGAGCTTCATATCTCGGCCTAAGCGGGCTCGTACCGCTCGCCGAGGGCCTTGGCGACATCAGCCATGAACGGTGGTGAACAGGAGCCCATCTCTTTGACTTCGGAGAAGTTGTCGAAGAGCCACAGCGGACCGGCCTGCGTCGTCTCACCGGGATGCAGCGGTTCGCCGAAGACAGCTATGGCTCCGGCCTCGCTGATCCAGGCCGTCTGGCCGCTGTCGTCGGCAACCTGCCAGCCCTCAAGAATCAGCCGGCCCCCCGTGCCGTAGATGCGGATCTCCCGGGCGGTTGCGCCTTCACCGCTGACCACGACGCGCTCGTACGCGTGGTGGGCCTTGTTGTCATCCCCCATCTGGGCGCCTTCTTCCCTTGGCCGTCATCTTGCGGATGAATACCCGGTTATACGGGCGAATCACCCCGGAGTCAGGACAACTAAATCGTGCGGCGGAGCACCGCGACGACCTTGCCCATGATCTCCGCGCTGTCGCCCGGGATCGGCGGGTAGGCCGGGTTGTGCGCCATCAGCCAGCACATGCCGTCCTCGGCCTGCTGGAACGTCTTGACCGTGGCCTCGTGCTCGATGCCCTCGATCAGCGCAGCCACGATGTCCCCGCTGAACACCTTCTCCTGCTGCCGGATGATCACGTAGTCGCCGTCGGTGATGCCCGCGTTGATCATGGAGTCGCCGGCCACCCGGAGCATGAACAGGGTGCCGTGGCCGACGATCTTGCGCGGCAGCAGGAAGGTGTCCTCCACCTCCTGCTGTGCGGTGATCGGTACGCCAGCCGAGATCCGCCCGATCAGCGGCACCGGGACTGGCCGGTCCGGATCGGTCCGCGCCGAGACGGCCCCCGGCTCGGCCGGGGCAGCCGGCGGAGCGGTCTCGGGCTCGGCCGGGCCAGCCGGAGGGGCGGTCTCGGCCCCGGCCGGGGGAGCCAGGCGCGCGTCGGCCGCCGCTGGATCCGGCCCGGCCGGCAGTTCCACCGTGGTCCGCGGCAATCCCCGGCCCCGGCTCAGGTAACCCTTCTTGACTAATGCCGACAGGTGATAGGAGACAGTGGACTGGCTGGACAGGCCCACCGCCTGGGCGATCTCGCGCAGCGAGGGCGCATACCCCTGGCGGGCCACGGACTCCCGGATGAACTCCAGGATCGTCACCTGCCGCGGGCTGATCGGCTGGCCGCGGCCTGACTGGCTCGGTGCGTCCGCACTGGTCATGTTCGGGTCACCGCCTGGCTGCCTGCCCTTTATATGGCTCCTACTTTATTAATTAGCTCATTATCCGAAAGGAAGATCAACAGTGGCCGGGCCGGGTTAGCTGGGCCTGCCAGTCGTGCGGCCGGTCCGGCGCGCCGAACCCGGCCGCGTGCAGCGTGCTGAGCTCAGCGTTGCGGAACGGGCCGCGCCATTCGTAGCTGACCACCGGGTTACCGTACCCGTCATGGACATGACGCTGCGGTTTGAGATCTTCCCAGCGGACCTCGATGCCACGGTCGACTTCTACCAGCGCGTACTCGGCTTCCAGCTCACCGACGACCGGCGCGACGTGGACGACTATGTCGCGTTGCGCCGCGGCGCGGTGCGGGTCGGCGCGGTCCGGGAGGCGGTACCGGATGCCCGGGCCGCCCGGCGGCCGCCCGCCGGGGTCGAACTGGTGCTGGAAGTGGACGACGTCGCCGCCGAACGGGATCGGGTGGTCGCAGCCGGCTGGCCGCTGGACGACGATCTGCACGACCAGTCCTGGGGGCTGCGCGACTTCCGCATCCTGGATCCCGACGGGTATTACCTGCGGATCACCAACCGCGCGGGCTGAACCGGGCAGTCGGGGGCAGTGGCGTTCGGCAAAAAAGGGTGGTCAGAGGTCGGGCGGGATGAGGTGCGCTTCCGCGCCGACCGGGGTGAAGCCGGCCGCCAGGAAGGCCCGCACGCTGGCCGCGTTGGCCGGTGAGATCTGCGCCCAGAGCGGGGTGCCGGGCGGCGCCAGGTGCCGGGCCGCGGCGGCCAGCGCGCGGCCCAGCCCGTGCCCCCGGCGGTCCGCGTCCACCTCGACCGATGCTTCCCAGCGGCCTGCGACACCCCGGCCGAGCAGCACCACACCGCCATCCGCCCGCCAGGCCTGGACGTCATCGCGGTAGCGCATCGCGCGGGCGATGCGCGGATGGGACCGGTCCGGCTCGGCGGTCAGCGCGAGCGGCGGCGGGCCGGGGCGCGTGGTCGCGGTGCACAGCATGTCGATGGTGTGCATCTCCCGGCCGGTGTGCTGGCACAGCGCCTGCAGGAACGCCGGGCTGAGCGGTGCGGCCAGATCACCGGCGGGCAGCTGGGCGGTCACCCAGGCCGGGTCAGCGTCGGCGAACACGACCGCGTGTGCGGTGAACCCGAGCACGCCCGAGTCGCGCGGCGACGGTGCGGGCAGCACGGTGACCGCGCCGTCCGCGGCCGGGAAGTCGCCCGCGGCCACGCCGGCCAGCACGGCGGCGAGCTGCGCACGGTCCCGCTGATCATCCATGCGGCCAATCTTGCCCGGCCGCGCCGACGGTTCGGCCGGCTCAGCCGGGTGGCAGGCACGCGCACAGCGCGGCCGCCTCGGCCTGCAGGCCCGCTGCTAGCTGGTCCACGTCATCCAGCAGGGTCGGGTCGGCGACCAGCCCGAAGTTCAGCGTGTCGGCCAGCGACACCACCGCGATGCGCAGCGCGTGGTGGGTGCCGATCTCGGCCAGCGAGTACATCGCCACGACCGGCCGCCCCAGCAGCCGCACCGGCTGGCGCGGACCGGGCACGTTGGACACGTTCAGCGCGAACGACCGGGCATGGGACAGCACCCGCTCGGCGAAATGGCCCAGCGGCGGGACCCGGGCCAGCTGGCGCATGCACGCATCCAGGTGCTGGGCGTCGTGGCCATGCTTGCGGACCTTGGTGG
The DNA here is from genome assembly GCA_963758575.1 of uncultured Actinomycetes bacterium. Lineage (GTDB taxonomy): Bacteria > Actinomycetota > Actinomycetes > Streptosporangiales > Streptosporangiaceae > RYN-230. The sequence goes on along the minus strand of CAVWWE010000046.1, from coordinate 243,627 downwards.
CGTGGCGGATCGCAGCCAGCCGGTCCAGCGGATCGGCCGCGCCGAGCGGCAGGTCCAGGCAGAAGAACGAATCGCGATTGCCCGCGCCGTCATGCCCCGTGGCGTTGTGCAGGCTGACCGGTACCTTCACCCGGACCGCGCCGAGGTGGCCGTGCTGCGCCTCCAGCCAGCGGTGCAGACCGCCGGCCACCACGCTCAGTACGGCATCGTTCACCGTCGCCCCGCCGGTGGCGTGGCTCACCCGGCGCAGCGCGGTCAGCCCGGCGGTGCTGAACGCCACCGACCGGCGGGCGTCGATGTGGCCGTCGAACGGGGACCGCCGCCACGGCTGCGGCGCCTCCCGGACCGCGGTCCGCAGGTCGCCGATCAGGTGCGGCCCATCCCGGCCGCCCGCGCCAGCCGGCCGTGGGCGGCGGCCGGGCGGGCGGCCTGGCGCGTCGTCCCACAGCACCGCGCCGGCCATCGCCATCGCCGTCATCCCGTCGGCCAGCGCGTGGTGGATGCGCCAGATCACCGCGCTGCGGTCGCCAGCCAGCCCGGGTATCACGTCGATCCGCCACAGCGGCCGCGACCGGTCCAGGTGCTGGGCGAAGATGCCGGCCACCGCGGCCCGCAGCGCGGCGTCGTCGCCCGCTCCGGGCGCCGCGGACTCGACCACGTGGGCGGTCAGGTCCAGGTCCGGGTCCGGCACCCACCAGGGCTGGCCGTGCCGCTCGGCCAGCCGCAGGCACAGCCGGGGTGCGCGGTCCAGCCGCCCGGCGATCGAGGCCCGCAGTTCGCCGGCGCCGAGCTGGCCCTGGACCAGGATGACCTTGCAGGTGTGCCCAGCCACGGTGGCGTTCTCCAGGGCGAGGATGCTCAGATCCTCCCGGGACAGTGGCTGCCCAACCGGCACGGACGACGCACCCCCCGACGCCGAAGTCCGTTAACCGCGTAATGCCACGACCCGCGGGCACCGCGCGTGGCAGCAACTATACGTTGCGTCGATCCCCGTGCTTAGGTCACGGTCCGGCCAGGTCCCCGGGGCGCAGCTGGAACACCTGCAGCCGCAGGTTGTGGTACTTCTCGGTCTCGCCGGCCCACTCCATGCCCATGTGCCGGACCATCGCCTCGGCCCGCTTGTTGGTCGGCCGGACCACCGCGATGACCTGCTCGATGCCCTGGTCGAACGCCCATCGGGCGAGGGCAAGGCCGGTTTCGGTGGCGTAGCCGTGGCCCCACGCGGCCGGGCTGAGCTGCCAGCCGACCTCGAACTCGTCGTCCGGCGCCAGCGGCAGCAGGGTCGCCCCGCCGATCACCTGGCCGTCCTCAGCCCGCTCGATCGCCCACCGCCCGGCCGGGGTCAGCAGCCGGGCATCCTCGGCCACCCACTGCTGCAGGACCAGCCGCATCGCGGACGGGTCTGGGACGGTGTCCATTTCCGGGGCCAGCCACTTGGCGACCTCGCCATCGCCGTAGGCCGCCAGCGCCGCCTCGGCGTCGTCGGGCGTCCACGGTCGCAGGACAAGGCGTTCGGTGACCAATCGCTGCGCCATGGGGACACGATAACCGCCCTGTGGCAGCAGGGCTTACGGTGGGCAGGTGCCGAATCTCAGTGGCCACTGACCCGGTGATCGCGGCAGGGTGGTACCTGTGACCGACGCAGCCATGACCCCACCGCGCGAGCGCCCGCCGCTCGTGGCCGACGAGCGGACCCAGCTCATGGGGTGGTACGACCTGCAGCGCGCGATCATCCACCTGAAGTGCCAGGGGCTGTCCGAGGTGGACGCGCACCGCTCGCTGCTGCCCACCTCACCGCTGATGACCGTGGCCGGGGTGGTGTCCCACCTGCGCATCGCCGCGCACTCGCTCGACGAGACCGGGCGCTACACCGATGACCCCGAGGGCGGCGCGACGTTGCGCTGGATGGTCCTGCACATGCTGGAGGAGACCGCCCGGCACGCCGGCCACCTGGATCTCATCCGGGAACTGCTGGACGGGCAGAGGGGCTACTTCTGACGCTCGCCCTCCGGCGCCGCGGCCGGTGCGTCGCGGAACACGATCCAGCGCATCGCGGCGTACATGTACACGGCGGCGGTCATCGCGGCACCGAAACGCTCGCCGCGGGCTGCTCTCTTGTCCGCCCGCAACTGCCGCGTGGCAAACATCAGTTGGCAGCCTGCCAGCCGCGGGTGACCGGCAGCCGGCCAGCGGCTGGCCAGCCGGCGGCGGCCAGGTGCACGCCCGGTCGAACGGGACTGGGATTGGAGTGGAGGGCTAGCGGGGGCGGCGGACGGGGCGGACGGAGGGATCGGGGCCGGACAGGTCGCCGTCGGCCAGGGTGGTCAGAGCGGCCAGGAACGCGCCGCGCTGGCGGGGCGGCAGCGCGTCGAGCACCTCCTGGTGCACCCGGTCCATGATCTCCAGCCCGGCCTCGGTTGCCTCCCAGCCCCGCTCGGTGACCCGGACAAGCCGGGCCCGCCGGGGGGGCGGCGGCGGTACCCGCTCGGCGTAGCCCGCGTCTTCCAGTTCTTCGAGGATGACCCCCATCGTGGTCTTGTCCAGGCCGGTTACCCGGGTCAGCTCGAGCTGGGTCAGCTCACTGGGCAGTGCATGCTGCAGCACGCCGAACATCCGCGGGGTCAGCCCGATCTCCTGCAGCGCTTCGGCCATCCGGGCGGACAGCACATGGCTGGCGTGGGCCAGCAGGAAGCTGATGTCCGGGACGGTCCGCTGGACCCCGTTCGCCGCCATGGCCTGAGCATAGGCAAAAGGTCCGCCGGGCAGGCCGCCGATCTGGGCGGCCTGCAACCCGGGCCATCCAGGACGGCCGGAGTTACGTCTTTACCGGTGGAAGTTGTTGGCGCGGCACCGACCCGGGACTCAAAGGTGTGTCCTCGCCCGCGCCCGCGAAAGGGAGCATGACATGAACGACGCCGCCACCCGGCTTGCCCTGGCCGCATTCGCCACCGCGGCCGCCGCCGCGCTGATCACCGGCTGCTCGGGCGGCCCGTCGCAGCCGGCTGCCAGCGCCAGCAGCGTATCCAGCAGCCCCGCGGCCGCGCCGTCCAGCGTGCCCGCCAGCACCCCGGCCGCCACCGCAGCCGCCGTGGCCACGACGTCTGCTCCGGCCACGCCGCAGCCGTCCGCCACGGCGACCACCCCGGCACCGACGCTCGGCCAGCTGGCCGGGGTGTTCGCTCAGGGCCAGGGGTTCGGCCAGGTCGAGCCGGCCACCATCTTCAACGGCGGCGACCCGACCGGCCTGGTCAAGCACATCAGCTGGCAGTCCTGGGGCGCGGCCAAGGCGATCGGCTACGGCCAGGCCGAATACGTCGGGCCGAACCAGTTGGTCGCCACCGGCAAGCAGAAGCCTGCCACCGTGGTCGCGTTCCACCTGGGCATGCGCGACGGGAAGCTGATGTACCAGGTGGTCGAGTGGTACTTCCCGGGGGAGGGCCAGTCGTTCAATGCCAAGCAGTACGAGAACGTCTGCACCGGCAGCTACGTGCCGAATCCCTGATCGCGGGCTAGCTCAGGCAGGCCTGGGCCGCCGCGCCGAACAGCAGCCGCTTGTGCGCGGCCAGCGTCCGGCGGTCCTTGGCGGCCAGGCCCGCGGCCAGCTTGACGGCCCGGGGGAGCACCTCGTCTTCGGGCACCGCGTGCTGCACGATGCCGGCCGCCGCGGCGTCCGTGCCGCCGAACCGGCGGCCGGTGAGGATGGCCTCCTGCACGGCACGCCGGGGCAGCTTGGCTTCCACCACCGCGCACATCGGGCCGGTCACCGGCAGGCCCAGGTCGGCCTCGGGCATGCACCAGTAGCCCCGGTCCGCGCGCATGACCAGGAAGTCGTGCGCGATCGCGAGCACCGCGCCCGCCCCGAACGCGTGCCCGTTGACCGCGGCCACGGTGGCCAGCGGCAGGGTGAGCAGCCGCGCGTTGAGCCGGTTTACCCCGGTCAGGAACGCGGCGGCGTCCGGGTAGCCGGCCAGCCAGTTCAGGTCTAGACCATTGGTGTAGAACTTGCCCTCGCCGGTACTGACCAGCGCGGTAGGGCCGTCGGCCGCCTCGACCTCGTCCAGCGCGGTGTTCACCGCGTCCAGCCACTCCAGGTTGAACCGGTTCTCGCCGGCCGCCATGCGCAGGATCCAGACGTCGCCGTCCCGGTCCAGACTGATCACCGAGGTCTCCTGTCCCCGCCGGGTAGCCGGGTACCCGGTACCCGGGGCCGCGCGGCAGGGTCAGGTTACGGCGTGACCGGGAAGCGCGGCGCGGCCGGGCTCAGCACGGTGGCCGGCGCGCTGACCGACCACACCGCGCCGACTTCCGCCGCGATGGCCGCCATCAGCTCTGGCACGTCGGTGGCCGCCGAGTCGTGCAGCGCCTCGGCCACGATCAGCACGTCGGCGGTGCCGGGCTGCACGGCGGACAGGCCGCTCTGCCGGTTCGTCCAGCGGCGGGCATGTGCCTGGCCCGCCTCGTCGGCGAAGATCACTTCGCCGGCGGCCGGATGCTCCACCTCGCCGGAGAACGTCAGGTACTTCTCGTCCCCATCCGCGTAGCACACCGTAAGGTCGCCGCTGATCTTGGCCAGGTCGAGCACGGCCACCGGGATGGCGTACGCCACCGACGCGGCGTTGCACAGGTTGACCAGCGGGTGCAGGTGCGGCAGCGTGCCTTCCTTGCGCAACCGCCGGAGCAGCGACTCGGATGCGCACCGGTACTGGGTCGGCTTGAGCCCCATCTGGGCGAACGCCCGCCGCCAGGCCTGGATCTCCGGCAGTTCGCTTTCCGTCGACCTGGACAGCCGGGACGCCGCGATCGCGGTGAATTCGGCCGCCCGCGCCGGGACCGGGACATCGGCGGTGATGCCGCGAGCCGCCATCACCCCGGGCACCAGGGCCGGGAAGTCCCGCCAGATCTCGGCCGAGTGCTGGAAGTACATCAGCTCACCTCTTCGTTGGGGCGGGGGGCGGATCGTTGCGGACGGCGGGCGAGCGCACCCGCAGCCCGAGGGCCAGCCCGGCGACCACCACTGCCACGCCCGCCCAGACCAGCGGCCGCGGCGCAGGCCCGCCGAGCAGCACCCCGGTGGCCGCCGCGGCGATGGGCGCCACGCCACCCAGCAGGCCGGCCCGGCCGACGCCCAGCCGGCCGACCGCCGAGTACCACAGCACGAACGCGACGGCCGTGATGACAGCAAGGTAGCCGACCGCGAGCCAGTCGTCGGGGCGGAGCCGGGTCACCGCGGCCGGCCCCTCGTGCAGCAGGCCGATCACGCCGTACACGACAGCCGCGATCCAGGTGGCGTGCACCGACACCCCCCACGGGCCGTGCCGCCCGAGCACCGGCATGGCCAGCAGGGTGAACGCGGCATCGCAGCCCCACACCACCGCGGCCCAGCCCACCCCGATCGCGTCGGTCCGGCCCAGGCCGGTGACCAGCGCGGCCCCGCACGTGACGACCAGCGCGGCGGCCAGCCCGGCCCGGCTGGGCCGCCTGCCGTCGGCCAGCGGGCCGAGTACGGCGAGCAGCGGCGGGACACAGGCCACCGAGACGCCGAGCACCGCCGGTTCGGCGTGCCCGGAGCCCTGCACTAGGGCGATGTTGAACAGCACCGAACCGGTCAGCGCGACGCCGCCCAGCCAGAGCCAGTCGGTGCCCCGCGGCATGACCAGCCGCTGGCCCGCCACCCGGGCGAACAGCACCAGCAGCAGGCAGGCCACCGCGTACCGGACCGCCTCAGCGGTGTACATCGGCGCGCTGGCCAGCACCCCCGAGATGGCCACGCTGCCGCCCACCATGGCGATCGCGGCCAGGCCCATGGCTACCGGGGCCATGGCGGCCGGGGCCGCCCGCCGCGATGCGGTGCCAGCCGGCGGCTGGGACGCCGGGCGAGGGACGCCGGTAGGGCTACGGAGTTCGGTCACGACGGCCAGGCTAGGACGGCAATGGTCCGACTAACAGGACCACTGCTTCGGCTCTATAGTGGACCAATGCCTGTCACTGGGCCTGCCGCTGACCGCCGGAGCCCGGCGGGCGGCGCAGACTTCCTCCAGCTGGACCCGGCGGCCGCGTCGGCCCGCGGGCTGACCGGCTGGCTGGTCGGCGCGCTGCGGGCCGGCATCCGGGACGGGCGGCTGCCGGCTGGGCACGGTGCTACCTGCCACCCGGCTGCTGGCCGGTGATCTCGGCGTGTCCCGCGGCGTGATCGTCGAGGCCTACCAGCGGCTGGCGGACGAGGGCCTGGTCAGCGCGCGGCAAGGGGCCGGCACCGACGGTGCTGCCGCGAACCGTGGCCCGGGCGGGGCGTAGCAGCGGGCCGGCCGGCAACGGCGATCTGCGCACCCCGACCGGCGCGCCTGCGCTGCTGGACCTGCCGCGGCGGTGGGGGGCGCACGCCGAGCTCGACCTGTCCCCGGGCGTGCCCGACCTGTCCGCGTTCCCCCGCGCCGCCTGGCTGCGCGCCGAGCGGGCCGTGCTGGCCAGCGCCAGCGCGGCCGACCTGGGGTACGGCGACCCGCGGGGCAGCGAACGGCTGCGCACCGAGCTGACCGGCTGGCTGGCCCGCACCCGCGGCATCCGCGCGCAGCCGGACGCGATCCTCATCGTGGCCGGCGTTGCCCAGGCCATGGCGCTGCTCGCCCAGCAGTTGCGGGCCGCGGGCATCAGCCGCATCGCGGTGGAGGACCCGGGCTCCCGCGGCGCGCGGGACGAGCTGGCGCACTGGGGCCTGCGGCCGGTCCCGGTACCGGTAGACGAGCACGGCTTGGACGTGGCCGCGCTGGCCCGCATCGGCGCACCGGCCGTGCTGCTCACCCCGGCACACCAGTTCCCCACCGGGGTGGTGCTGGCGCCGCCGCGCCGCCGCGCGCTGCTGGACTGGGCCGCGGCCGGCGGCCTGGTCATCGAGGACGACTACGACGCGGAATACCGGTACGACCGGGCGCCGGTGCCGGCCGTGCAGGCCTCCAGCCCGGACCGGATCGCCTACACCGGCAGCACGTCCAAGAGCATGGCCCCGGGCATGCGGCTGGGCTGGCTGATCCCGCCGCCCCGGCTGTACGCCGACCTGGTCACCGCGAAGCACGCCAGCGACCTGGGCAGCCCGGCGCTGCCCCAGCTGGTGCTGGCCCAGCTCATCGCCAGCGGCGAGCTGGACCGGCACGTCCGCCAGGTCCGCACGAGGCAGCGCGGCCGGCGCGATGCGCTGCTGGCGCCGCTCCGCGAGCAGCTGCCCGGCGTCCGGGTGCAGGGCGTGCCGGCCGGGCTGCACCTGCTGATCACGTTCCCTGACCTGGACGGCCGGGGGGCCGACGACACCGAGCTGGCCCGCCGGCTGCAGCAGGACGGCGTGCTGGTCCACCCGCTGTCCTGGCACCGGGTGAACCAGGACAGCGGCCCGCCCGGCCTGGTCCTCGGTTACGCGGCGCACGCACCCGATCAGCTCCGGGAGGCGGCCCGGCGGATCATCCGTGCGGTGCACGACTGGGCCGGCTGACCCGCCCGGGCGGCGTGCGGCCGCCGCGGGCCATACTCGGGAGCATGGCTGTGCACATAGTGCGCTACAGCGAACAACCAGACTTGTGGGCGCAGATCAAGGGGCTGACCGACGAGGTCTGGCCGGAGTACAACACCCATGGCGACGAGCTGAACCGGTACTGGGCACAGCTCTACGACGACTTCCCGGAGTGGCAGTTCGTGCTGCAGGACACCGACTCCGGCGAGGTGCTGGCCGAAGGCCACACGATCCCGGTGGCCTGGGACGGCACCGAGGACGGCCTCGGCCCGGGCATCGACGCCGCCGTCGCGGGCGGCTTCGCGCTCCGGTCGGCAGGTGGCCAGCCCACCGCGCTCTGTGCGCTGGCCGCCGAGATCCCGCCGCGCAACCAGGGCCGCCGGCTGTCCGTCCCGCTGCTCCAGGGCATGGCCGGGCTCGCCCGCGAAAAGGGCCTGGGCTCGCTCATCGCCCCGGTCCGGCCGAACGCCAAGGAGCGCTACCCGACCATCCCGATCGAGCGGTACGCCTGCTGGATCCGCGAGGACGGCACCCCGTTCGACCCGTGGGTTCGGGTGCACACCCGGATGGGCGCGCGCACCGGCCCGGCGCTGCCCCGCTCGCTGCACATCGCCGGCTCGGTTGCGGACTGGGAATCGTGGACCGGCATGCGGTTCCCGGAGACCGGCGACTACGTGTTCCCGGCCGGGCTGGCCACCGTGCACATCGACCGGGAGGCCGGCACCGGCGAGTACTGGGAACCCAACCTGTGGCTCATCCACGAGGTCAAGCCGCAGCAGTGAGCGACCCCGCGGACGCCAGATTCCAAACGGAGGCCGGCGAGCGGCTGGCCGCCCTGCCCGGCGTGCAGGCGGTGACGCTGGGCGGCTCACGGGCGGCCGGCACGGCCGGTCCGGACAGCGACTGGGACTTCGCCATCTACTACCGGGGCGACGGCTTCCAGCCGGACAGCCTGCGCGAACTCGGCTGGCCCGGGGAGATCTTCCCGATCGGCGGCTGGGGCGGCGGGGTGTTCAACGGCGGCGCCTGGCTCACCGCCGGCCAGCGCAAGGTTGACGTGCACTACCGCGACCTGGCCGACGTCGAGTACCGAGAAGACCCTGGTCGACCGGCCGGCCTGCGCGCCGTGGACAGCGTCCTGGCCGGCCTCAGCGCCGAGCCCGCCGCCCTCAGCCACGCCGTCGAGCAGGCCGAAGCCCTGCTCGCCGAGCGCTAGCCTGGGGCGGCCCAGCCGAGGAGGCAGCTGTGCCAGCGGACTATGCGACGATCCGGGACGAGAACATCGCCCGGTACGGCTGGGACACGGCCGTGCTCGACCTGCTCGGGCACCTGTACAGCGAGCGCACCCACTTCCTCTACGAGCTGATCCAGAACGCTGAGGACGCTGGCGCGACCGAGCTCAGCTTCGAGCTGTCCGGCGACCGGCTGGAGGTCAGCCACGACGGCCGCCCGTTCACCGAGGACGACGTGCGCGGCATCTGCGGGGTGGCGCGGAGCACCAAGTCCGCCGCGCTGACCACGATCGGCCAGTTCGGCATCGGCTTCAAGGCGGTCTACGCGTACACCCGGACCCCGCGCGTGTACAGCGGCGGCGAGGCGTTCCGGATCGACAACTACGTCCGGCCGGCCGCCGTCGAGCCGCTGGACCAGCCCGGCCTGGGCACCCGGTTCGTGTTCCCGTTCGACCTGGACAGCGTCCCGGCGGAGGTGGCCGCCGCGGAGATCGGCGCCGCGCTGACCGCCCTGGACCCCGGCGTCCTGCTGTTCCTGCGCAGCATCGGCCGGATCCGCGTCGCCGGCGCCGGGGTCACCGCGTCGGCCATCGAGCGGCACACCGAACCGGGCCCGGGCGCGCGCCGCCGGGTCCGGCTGGCCAAGGGCGGCCACCGCACGGGCTGGCTGATCTGGTCCCGCCCGCTGGCCCAGCTAGGCCACGCCGGCCGCCAGGTCGAGGTCGCGTTCCAGCTGGCCGGCCAGATCGTGGCCCAGGCTAGTTCCCCTCTGGTCGTCTACTTCCCGACCGAGAAAGAGACCTCCCTCGGCTTCCTGGTTCAAGGCCCATTCCGCACAACGCCAGCACGCGACAATGTGCCCGGGCACGACCCGGCCAACCAGGCGCTGGTGGGAGAAGCGGCGGCGTTGCTCGCTGATGTGCTCACCGACCTGCGGGCCAGCGGACTGCTCACGGTGGCCGCGCTGCAGGCGCTGCCGCTGGACCCGGCCCGGTTCCCGGCCGGCTCGATGTTCCGCCCGCTGTTCGACGCGGTGCGCGGCGCGCTGGCCGCGGCGGAGCTGATCCCGGCGGCGGGCGGCGGCCATCGCGCCGCGCGGAACCTGCGGCTATGCGACGGGCCCGCGTTGCGCACCCTCCTCGACCCGGATCAGCTCGGCCAGTTTGACGGTGCGGGCCAGCCGGTGTGGTTCGTGGACGACGGCATCACCGAGACCGGGACCCCGCTGCTCTGGCACTACCTGCGCGACGAGATCGGCGTCCCGGTGCTCACCCCGGCCGGCTTCGCCGCACGGCTGACCGGCGTGTTCCTCGCCGCGCAATCCGACGAGTGGATCACAAGGCTGTACGCGTTCCTGGATGGGTACCCGTCGCTGTCCCGGGACGGCGGTCCGGCCCGGGACCAGCCGATCATCCGGCTGGCCGACGGCAGCCAGGTGGCCGCGTTCGGCCCGGACGGCCAGCCCGCCGTGCGGCTGCCCGGCCCGGCCGGGACCACCGGGCGGCGTACCGTGCGCCGGGCGATTGCCGAGGTGCCCGCGGCCCGGCACTTCCTGGCCGGGCTCGGCCTGACCGAGCCGGACCTGGTGTCCGAGGTGCTGGACGGCATCCTGCCCCGGTACGACGGCCTGGATGTGGCCCAGCTCGACCCGGTCCAGCACGCCGCCGACCTGGAGTGCATCATGACGGCGCTGGACCAGGCGCCGGGTGGCAGCCGGCCACGGCTGCTCGACCAGCTCCAGCAGGCCGCGTTCCTGGTCGGCGAGAACGCGGGCACTGGCGTTCAAGAGATGAAACCGTCTGGAGAGCTGTACCAGCGGAGCCGGGAGCTGGAGGCGTACTTCGACGGGAACCCGGACGCCTGGTTCGCCGGGGACGGGTACGGGCCGTGGCTGATGCAGTTGCGCGAGATGGGCGTGCGGGCCGAGGTGCGGCTGCGGGCCCGGGCGCCGGACGCGCTGGGCTTCGTGGTGACCGCGGACGAGTTCGCCCGGCACGAGCGCGGGGTGGACGGGTTCGACCCGGGGGCGGAACTGGACGGGCTGGAGTTCGCGCTGCGCCATCCCGGGCCCAGCCGGTCCGAGTACGTGTGGAACCTGCTGCTGGCGCCGCACCACGAGCTGGTCGCCGGGGTGGTGGAGACGTCGGTGCACGACGGGTTCCGGGACGCCAGCCGGGAGACCGTGCCGTCTCTGCTGGGCGCGGTAGCCGCCCGGGAGGCGTGGCTGCCCGGGCCGGACGGGCGGTTCCGCCGGCCGGCTGAGCTGTCGCTGGACGACCTGCCGCCGGCCTACCGGCGGGACGAGACGCTGGCCCGGGCGCTGGGCATGAGCCAGCCCGCGGTGGCCGAGGCGGCGCGCCAGCTGGGCATCCCGCCGGACGTGCTGTGGGGCCTCAGTGCGCACCCTGACCTGGTCGCGCTGATCCAGCGCGAGCTGAAGGACCGGTCCGGTCCCGGCGCGGCCGGCCCGGGCGCACTCTAGCCCGCGGGGCCCGGACTGAACCGCAGCGAACTTTCACTCACCGGGCCCGGCACGGCATGGATGCTTCGTTCATGCGCACCGGACGACATGAATGATTCGGCCATGCGCTTCCGCGTCACGTTCTCCCGCCGCGCTGTAGCGTCGTGCTCCCCCTCGGCCGCAGCGTCACATTCTCCCGCCGCGCTGGGTCAGAGAGGTGATACAGCGAAGAGTTGAGGGAGAAGACAATGGCAAGGATCGCGGTAGCGGGGGCGACCGGACGGGTCGGCCGGCATGTGGTGGACGTGCTCGCGGCCGATGGGCACGACGTGGTGGCGATATCCCGTGCGACCGGCGTGGATGTGATCACCGGGGACGGCCTGGCCGCCGCGCTGGACGGGGTGGACGTCATCATCGACACGGCCACCTCGCCGTCGGCCGAGCAGGGGCCGGCCACCGAGTTCTTCATTACAGAGGCGCGGAACCTGCACGAGGCGGGTTCGCGGGCCGGGGTGCGGCGGCTGGTGGTGGTGTCCATCATCGGCACCGATGGGTTCACGGCTGGCTACGGCGCGGCCAAGAAGGCCCATGAGCAGGCCGCGCTGGCCGGGCCGATCCCGGCCCAGATCCTGCGCGCGGCCCAGTTCTTCGAGTTCGTGGACGTGCTCATGGCCTGGAGCAGGCAGGGCGACACGGTCTACCTGCCCAAGATGCGCACTCAGGCGGTGGCGGCCCGGACGGTGGCCGAGGCGCTGGCCGCGCTGGCGCTGTCGCCGGACCCGGAACCGGCCGCGGGCGCGCCGATCCCGGAGATCGCCGGCCCGCGCGAGGAGTACCTGCCGGACCTGGCGGCCCAGCTGGCCGCGCGGCGCGGCGACCCGGTGAAGGTCGAGGCGGTGGACAACCCGGCCGACCCGGACGACGCGCTGAACGCCAACGGCGGCCTGCTGCCCAGCCCGCATGCCACGCTGGCCGGCCCGACGTTCACCGAATGGCTGGACGCCAACGCCTGATCGGGTCCATCGCTGGGGCCGCCGATTGCGAACTGGCGGCCCTTAGCGCAGGTCGAACGCGCCGTTCTGCAACTGGGCGGTGAATGCCCGCCAGTCGGCGGCGCCGAAGATCAATGCCGGGCCTTCGCGATCTTTCGAGTCGCGGACCGCGACGATTCCGGGCAGATTGCGGGCGACCTCGACACAGTTGCCACCGTTGACGCTGCTGTGACTCGTGATGCGCCATTCGGCGCGGGTCAGGTCCATGTTGAGGCGACCTCCTCTATCAGGTCGAGGGATGCCGCGCGGGGCAATGCCTCGGCCCTCAATCTATCCCAGATGGCCAGCAGTGTCGCAATATCGTCGTGGTCCTCGATGACTTGCCCACCCACCTGCGTTTCCTGGTAAGCCACGGGTGGCGCATCCGCGAAATCGGCGACTACGAAGCCGGCTCCGGCCAGGGCTGGGTGCACGGCTACCGACGCTGGGATCACCATGTCGTCGGACAGGTAGACGCGGGCGCCCAGTTGCTCCAGCGACATTCCCGCCTTGACCCGGTAGCTGCGCAGCATCGCGCCAAAGACGCGCAACGGACTCGCGGCCCGATCTGAAACAGTTAAACCCATCAGAATGTCCTCCCGACAGCAAGCCGACACATTCAGGCCCTGTGCCGACTATGCTGCGACCTGAGCCGTGAATTCCTTTCCAGGCTATTCGCCAGCCGGCAGGCTGTAGTGAAAACAACGCTACGCCCCGGCTACGACAGGAGACGGCATGCCCACCAATGCCGCAGTGCCGCTGATCGCCTGGTCCCGTGCCTTCCCGGGCACGCCCGCCCAGGTCCGCGAGGCGCGCCGTTTCCTGTCCACCATCCTGGCTGGCCAGGAAGCCGCCGGCGACGCCGTGCTGTGCCTGTCCGAACTCGCGACCAACGCCACCCTGCATAGCCATTCCGGGCGCCCCGGCGGTCAGTTCACCGTCCGCGTCGAAATGAATGGAAATTCGCTCCGTATTGAAGTGCGCGACGAAGGCGGTTCGTGGCATGAGGCCGGTGCGCGCGACGAACAGCACGGCCGTGGCTTGTCCATCGTCAGCCAGCTGGCCCGCGACTGGGGCCGCGACGGCGACAGCGAAACCGGCTGGACCGTTTGGTACGAGCTGGATTGCCGCTGACTGGCCTTGTCCGCGGGCCGGAGTAGCCTGAGTGTGGCTTGCAGGGAGCCGCCGGTCCGCGGGAAGGGCAGAGCCCGCCTGAGCAGGAACCCATGGTTTTAGCAGCCAGCACTCCTTTCGGCTTGCGACGCGGACCGCAGGCGGACGAAAGGAGTCGCTGTGGCGACCGTTCCGCTTCCCGACCGGGCCAGCTTCGAGCAGCTTCGCCGCCAGGCCAAGGACCTGCGCCGGGCCGTCCGGGCCGGTGCGCCCGGTGCGCTGGCCGAGGTGGCCGAGCGTTATCCCGGGTCGCTGACCACCCGGACCCCGTTCCCGCTCAGCGCGGCCCAGCTCGTGGTGGCCCGCCGGTATGGGTTCGCCAGCTGGGCCCGGCTCAAGCAGCACTGCGCGGTGATCGAGCGGTACACCAGGTTCCCGCCCACCGGCCTGGACGACCCGGCCGGGGCGGCGCCGCAGGCGGCCGGAGGAGGCGGGGACCTGGCCGACACGTTCCTCCGGCTGGCCTGCCTGTGGTACGAAGACGATCAGCCCGCGCGCTGGGCGGCCGCGCGTGAGCTGCTCACCGCGCACCCGGAACTGACCCGCGGGCATGCGCACGCGGCCGCCGCCGCAGCCGACGGCCCCGCGCTGGCCAGCATCCTGGCCAGCGACCGCGGCGCGGGCCGCCGGGAAAGCGGCCCCTACCAGGCCGAACCGCTGTACTACCTGGCCTACGCGCGGCATGATCCGGCGATCGCCGAGGACGCCGTGCTGGGCGCGGCCCGGATGCTGCTGGCCGCCGGGGCCGACCCCAACGCCGGCTACCTGTGGCAGGGCCTGCCCAGCCCGTTCACCGTGCTGACCGGGGTGTTCGGCGAGGGCGAACTGGGCCCGGTACGGCAGCCGCGGCATCCCTGCGCGCAGCCGCTGGCCCGGCTGCTGCTCACCGCGGGCGCCGATGCCAACGACGCCCAGGCGCTGTACAACCGGATGTTCGAGCCGGGCAACGACCATCTGGAGCTGCTCTTCGAGTTCGGGCTGGGCCAGGACACCGGCGGTCCCTGGCTGGCCCGGCTGGGTGACGCTCTGGGTAGCCCGGCCAGCATGCTGCGCGGCCAGCTGGCCTGGGCCATCACGCACGGCATGACCGACCGGGTGCGGCTGCTGGCCGAGCACGGCGTGGACGTCGCCGCGCCGTTCGAGGACGGCGATACGCCCGCGGCGGTGGCCCGCACCACCGGCCACGCCGACCTGGTGAGGCTGCTGGTCAGCTACGGCGCGGCCGAGCCCAGCCTGCCCCCGCTGGACGACTTCATCGCCGCGACCCTGGCCGCCGACCAGGCCAGGATCGGCCAGCTGCGGGACAGCCATCCGGACCTGGTGGCCACCGCCCGGGCCACCCGGCCCGCCCTGGTGGTGTGGGCGGCCGTGCTGGGCCGCGTGGACGTCATCCGGCTGCTGACCGGCCTGGGCTTCGACATCAACGCCAAGGGGCGGACCGACGGGGTCGGCACCAGCGAGTGGGAGACCGCACTGCACCACGCGGCCGGGAAAGGCGACCTCGACCTGGTCCGGGAGCTGATCGCCCTGGGCGCCGACCCGGACATCCGGGACACCCGGTTCGGCGGCACGCCGCTGAGCTGGGCCCGCTACTTCGGGCAGGAGCAGACCGTGCAGTTCCTGGCGCCGCTCACCACCGACGGCCCGGTGGACTAATTAACGAAACGCCAGCCGCAGGAACCGTACGCCCGTCATCGTCACGGTGCGTGACTGTCGCTGGTGGGCCGGGCCTCTGCCGGGGGCTGCCAGCTGTAGATCGGGGTGAGGCTGCGGAGGGCGGCTGCTGGCGTGAGTTTGCCGGTGAGCCAGATCAGCGTGTTGCGTGTGGTGATGGCGGGAGGGGAGGTCCAGGTTGTCATGGTGGCGGCACGGCGGGACCAGCGGACGACGTCGGTGGTGCGCGGCAGCCTGGCGGCGGTGTAGGAGTTCACTAGCCCGGCTACCTCGTCCGGTTGTGTTCCGGTGGCGAGCCGGGAGATGACGGCGGCGTCTTCGAGCGCCTGGCACGCGCCCTGGCCGAGGTTCGGTGTCATGGGGTGGGCGGCGTCGCCGAGCAGCACGGCCCGGCCGCGGTGCAGGGAGGGCAGCGGTGCGGCAAGCTCGGCGACGTCATGGCGGAGGACGTCCTGGGGCCTGGCGTTCGCGAGCAGTGCCGGGATCGGCTCGTGCCAGGTGCCGAAGAGCCTGGTCAGCTCGGCCAGCTCGTCCCCGGCGCGGGTGCCGGGGGCTGCGGACGCGGCGGCGTAGCAGTAGACCCGCCCGTCAGACAGCGGCATGACGCCGAAGACGGTGCCGCGTCCCCAGCTTTCGGCCATGGGAACCTGCCCGGTCACCGGTCCGGTGAGCAGCCGCCAGGTGGTCAGCCCCGTGTGCCGGAGTCCGGGGTGACCGGGGAACAGCGCGGGGCGGGTCGCGGAGCCGATCCCGTCGGCGGCCACCACGAGGTCGGCCTCCAGTTGGCCGGCCGTGGTGGAGATGCGGGCCGCCGCGTTCCCGCCGGGCTCCACTGACGTCACCTCGGTTCCCAGGGACAGCGCCCCGTCCGGGACACGGGCAGTCAGCGCGTCGATCACCGCCGTCCGGGGCACCAGGATGACCGGGTCCCCGAACCGGTCGGCGATCATGTGCCCGGTGGTGCTGCGCATGAGCCACCGGCCGTCGGACCGGCGGATGCCCAGTTCTTGCGGGACCGCCAGTGTCCGCAGCGGGTTCCCGGCACCGATCACGTCCAGAGCGCGCAGCCCGTTGGGAGCCAGCGCCAGACCGGCCCCGACCGGCTCAAGCGATGTCGCCCGCTCGCAGGCGGTGACATCCCAGCCGGCCGAGCACAGGCCCGCAGCCGCTGCCAGGCCGCCGATTCCCGCGCCGATCACCACCGCACGTGCTCGCGCCACTGTCACGTCCCGTCTGGCTCGCCTCACCTACTACAGCCAATAGTACTTAGCTCGCCAGCGGGACGCCCGGCCGGGATACCCCGGCCGGGCGCCGTCACTGTTCTCAGCAGGCATTCCGGTGGCATTCGCGTGCCAGATTTGATGCCATTCCTAAGAATGGATCTTTGCTGCCGTTATCGGAAAATCACTTGCCCGGGCCGGCCTGGGCCTGCTCTACTCGTGCTGACCAGTCCACCGACCAGGAGGGTGACGTGCGCGCAGCGTTCGTGTCCAACCCGCAGGCCATTGCCGCCTATGCAAAGGACATGACGCTCTGTGAGCGCACTGCACGAAACCCTCAACCTGGGCATCCTGGCCCACGTCAACGCCGGTAAGACCAGCCTGACCGAGCGGCTGCTGTTCGCCGCCGGGGTCATCGGCGAGATCGGCAGCGTCGATAAGGGCAGCACCCAGACCGACACCCTGGCGCTGGAGCGGCAGCGTGGCATCACGATCAAGTCCGCCGTGGTGTCGTTCGGCATTGGCGACGTCACGGTCAACCTGATCGACACACCCGGCCACCCGGATTTCATCGCCGAGGTGCAGCGGGTGCTGACCGTGCTGGACGGCGCGGTGCTGGTCATCTCCGCGGTCGAGGGGGTGCAGGCGCAGACCCGGGTGCTGATGCGCACGCTGCGGCGGCTGGGCATCCCGGTGCTCATCTTCGTGAACAAGATCGACCGCAGTGGCGCGGACGGCCAGCGGGTGCTGCGGGACATCCGGGCCCGGCTGACCCGCGACATCGTGCCGATGGGTACGGCGTGTGGCCTGGGCCGCCGCGACGCGAGCTTCGCCCCGTACGGCGCGGCGGACGCCGGTTTCACCGCCGGGCTGGCCGAGGCGCTGGCCGAGCACGACGACGCGCTGCTGACCGCGTGGATCGAGGACGAGGCAGCCGTGCCCTACCCGCGGCTGCGCGCCGCGCTGGTGGCCCAGGCCCGGCAGGGCCGGGTGCACCCGGTGTTCTTCGGGTCGGCCAGCACCGGCGCGGGTGTGACCGAACTGACCAGCGGCGTCCAGGACCTGCTGCCCCGTGCCGCGTCCGCGGCCGACGGTCCGGTCGCGGGCACCGTGTTCAAGATCGAGCGTGGGCCGGCTGGCGAGAAGATCGCCTATGTGCGGATGTTCTCGGGCACGGTCCGGGTCAGGGACCGGCTGCGGTTCGGCCCGGCCGGTACCGGTATGGCGGGCACCGGCGCGGCGGGCACCGGCAAGGTCACCGGGATCAGCGTCTTCGACCGGGGGCCTGCCACCGCGCGGGACCAGGTGGTGGCCGGCCAGATCGGCAAGCTATCGGGCCTGGGCGGCATTCAGATTGGCGACGTGCTGGGCACGGGGAATGGTGCCGCTGCCGCGCCGGGGGAGCGCACCTACTTCGCGCCGCCGACGCTGGAAACCGTGGTCGTGCCGGGCCGTCCGGCCGACAAGGGTGCGCTGCGCGCCGCGCTCGGCCTGCTCGCCGAGCAGGACCCGCTGATCAACGTGCGGCAGGACGACATCCGCCAGGAGATCCTCGTCTCGCTGTACGGCGAGGTGCAGAAGGAGGTCATCCAGGCCACGCTGGCTGACGAGTTCGGCCTCGACGTGGGGTTCCGCGAGTCGACCACGCTGTGCATCGAGCGGCCGTCCGGCCGCGGCGCGGCCGCCGAGTTCATGAGCGACGACGCCAACCCGTTCCGGGCTACCGCCGGGCTGCGGATCGAGCCGGCCGCGGCCGGCTCCGGGGTCCGGTTCCGGCTCGGCATCGAGCCGGGCGCGCTGCCGGTCGCGTTCCAGAAAGCGGTCGAGGAGACGGTGCGGGACACGCTGCGCGAGGGGCTGTCCGGCTGGCCGGTTACCGACGCCGTCGTCACGCTGACCCACTCCGGCTACACGCCGCCACCCCCGTTCGGCTGGAGCAAGTGGTCCACCTCGGCCGCGGACTTCCGGCGCCTGACCCCGCTGGTCCTGATGACCGCGCTGCGCCGGGCCGGCACCCACGTGTACGAGCCCATCCACCGGTTCAGCCTGGACATCCCGGCGGACACGTTCGGGCTGGTGCTGCCGCTGCTGGCCCGGCTGGCCGGGGTGCCCGGGGCGTTGCCGCCGCGCGGTTCGTCGTGCCTGGTCGAAGGGGATATCCCGGCCGCCCGGGTGCACGAGCTGGAGCAGCAACTGCCTGGGCTGACCCGCGGCGAGGGGGTGCTGGACTGCGCGTTCGACCGCTACCAGGCGGTGCCGGGCCGTGGCCCGGTCCGGCCGCGTTCCGGCCCCAACCCGCTGAACCGGAAGGAATACCTGCTGTACGTCCAGCACCGGGTCGCCGGGCCGCCCGGGTGATATAACCCGAGCATGCTGGAAGTTAAGCGGCTGCACCTGGCCAGCCTGCGCGGCGCGGACGGCCGGGAGTGGCCGGTGCACGGGTTCGTCATCACCCACCCGGGCGGCGCGGTGCTGGTGGACACCGGCGTGGGCGGCCCGCAGGAATGGCTGGACGACTGGCGGGTGGTCAACCGCACGGTCGCCGACGCGCTGGCCGAACTGGACATGACGCCCGGCGACATCGGCCTGGTCATCAACACCCACCTGCACTTCGACCATTGCGGGCAGAACGCGGTCTTCCGGCACGCGCCGTGCTACGTGCAGCGGGCCGAGCTGGCCCGGGCCGAACGCGAGTCGCGCGACCTGTACGACTGGTTCGGCTTCGCGAACGCCCGCTTCGAGCTGGTGGACGGGGACGCCGAGATCCTGCCCGGCCTGTCCGTGCTGGCCACGCCCGGGCACACCGCCGGGCACCAGTGCGTGCTGGTGCGCACCGGCGACGGCGCCGGGGACCTGCTCATCGGGGACGCGGCCTACACGCCGCACCAGTACGCCGGCCCACCGGACAGCGACCTGGTGCCCGGCCAGGCCAGCGACCCGGTGACCTGGCGGTCATCGCTGGGCCGGATCCACCAGCTGGCCCCCGAGCGGGTGCACTTCTGCCACCACACCAAGATCATCCACTCCTGACCCCCGCGCCGCCCAGCCGCGATCAGCCGGACGGGACAGACAGCGGGCGAGGCGGGCGCGGGAACGGCATGTCCTGCCTCCTAGGCAGCCATGGCGCGGGGATACGGCGGCGGTGCGGGCGTTGCTGTCTGGGCGCGGGCGGCGTCGGGGGCGAGCAGTGCGACGGCAGCCAGCACGATGAGCAGTTCGGCCAGGCCCACGTTGACCAGGTGCGGGTCGTACAGGTAGCCGGTGAGCGTGGCAATCCGGTACGCCCCGGCGACGGTGGCCAGCAAGGCCAGGGTCAGCGACCACACGCCCGAACCGCCGGCCCGGCGTGACCAGGCCCTGGGTGCGTGGGCCAGGCAGGCGACGGCCCCAGGCGTACCGGCGCGGAGTGGCCGGACCGCCCAGGTGCAGCCGGACGGCCAGGATGGCCACGTCGGCGACCTCTGGCCAGGTGGGCTTGCAGAACTCGAGGGCCCACTCGTCGTCTTCCGGGTCGCCGGTGTGCCAGCTGTCCAGGAACGCGGCGACCATGTCGTCTTCCCACCGCTCCCGGTACCAGCCGGGCAGCAGCCGGAGCACCCGGCGGTATCGCTGCTCCAGGTCCGGGCCGCTGTTCATCCGGCTGCTCCCGCTGCCGCGGGGCCGGTCAGGCCCAGTCTGGCCCGCACGACCCGGGCGGCAGCGGCGTGCAACTCGGCCTCCTCAGCCAGCGCGCTCTGCCCATCCCGGGTCAGCCGGTAATAGCGTCGCAGCCGGCCGTCGTGTGCTTCCTCCCGGTCGGGCTCGATCAGGCCCTCGGCGGCAAGCCGGTCCAGCACCCCGTACAGGCTGCCGATCTTCAGCACGATCCGGCCCTGGGACAGCTCGGCCACCTCACCCACGATGCCGTAGCCATGCCGCGGGCCGCCGGCCAGCGCGGTGAGCACGAAGAACGCCTGCCCGGTCATCGGCTTACCAGCCATGCCACCAATATAGTGGAAACCAAGATATTAGTCGATCCAAAGCCTAGCGCCGTCGCCCGCTGAAGCAGCGGCTCGCGGCGTCGGCGGCCATCGTGATCATGGGATTGGTGTCGCTGGGACGACAGCAATCCCATGATCACGATGCGCTGGGACGAGGCAGCGCGGCCCGGCTGGGCGGGAAGGCGGCGGCGCTGGAACGAGGCGGTGTGCTGGGTGCGGGCGGCGCGGCTGGGCGGGGGTGGCGGCGCTGGGCTATGAGCGCGGCTCGTGATCAGAGGCGGGTGGCGAAGACGTCCGGGGGTGGGACGGGGGAGGGCTGGGCGTTGGCGTCGGTGACGGGTTTCGCGCCGGCCGCGAAGCGGTCCAGGTCGGCGCCGTGCACCAGGCGGCCGGGGAACGGGTCGCCGGCCGCGCGCCGGGCCAGCCCGGCCACCGGCAGCTCACCCTGGGCGGCGGCGAGCACCAGGTTGCCGAACCGGCGCCCGCGCAGCACGCCCGGGTCGGCGATCAGGCACACCTGGGCGAAGACCGAACCGACCGTGGCCACCTGGGCGCGCGCGTAGGCCAGCGGCGGCCCGTCGGCCACGTTCACCGCATAGCAGCCGGCCGGGGTGAGCACCCGGGCGGCGGCGGCCGCGAACTCCACCGAGGTCAGGTGGGCCGGGGTCCGCGCGCCTGCGAACAGGTCCGCCACCACCAGATCGAACGAGGCGGCCGGTAGCTGTTCCAGCACCGCGCGGGCGTCGCCGACCCGGATCCGGACCCGGCCCGCGCCGGTGCGGCCGCCGTCCCGGCGGGCGGGCTGGTTCAGCGGCAGCCACCGGCGGACCAGCTCGACCAGGGCGGCGTCGGACTCCACTGCCAGCTGGCTGGACCCCGGCCGGGTCGCGGCCACGTACCGGGCCAGGGTCAGCCCGGCCGCCCCCAGGTGCAGCACGCGCAGTGGCTGGCCGGGCGGCGCGGCCAGATCGGCCAGGTGCCCCAGCCGCCGCACGTAGTCGAAGTCCAGGTACTCCGGATCATCGAGGTCGACATGCGACTGCGGGACATCGTCCACCAGCAGCATCCACGCCCCGGGCCGGTCGGCGTCGAGCAGCAGCTCAGCCATCCCGGAGTCAACCGGCCGCCGGAAGGGCGGCCGGTCGCTTTCATCGCGGCGCTGCGGCATACCGCCCAGTATCGCCCGGTCCCGTTACCCATCCAGCCGAAATGGCCTACGCCTATTTTTAAGACCTTAATTCTGGCACCGCAAAGAATTCTTTTACTAAGGGCAGGTGAATTAACTACCCGGCGCGCTGCTCTGCATTAGTGTCAGTGAGCTCTGCCCGCTGGCCCGGCGTGCCGGATGAAACGGGGAAAATTAGGGCAGTGGGCAACTCACACGTAGCTTCTTACGCACAAGAAGGGTTATTTGCGTGTCATCTCACGGGATTAAGGTTTCGTCGTCCGCCGCGATCCGCCGCACGATTCCGGCGGCGTTGTGCGCGGCCGGCCTCATGGGCGCGTGGCTGGCTGCCGCCCCGGTGGCGGCGCAGCCCAGCGCGCGGGCCACCGCACCACTCGCGGTCGTCCGCGCAGCCAAGGCGGTCAACGCCGGGCCAGGACGGCAACATCAGCGGCGCCAATGGCACCAGGCCGATCGTGATCGGTAACCCGATGACCGGCGGTTCGAGCGGCGGCGCGTGGAACATCGGCTGGACGAGCGCTGGCCCGGGCTACATCAACGGGCACAACGATTACAAGTACGGCAACCAGCCGCTGGCGATGTAGTGCAGGCCGGCCTTGGCCAGCACCCGCCGGGACCCGGTGTTGACGGCCATGGTGGTGGCCACCAGCCGGGTCACGCCCAGCTCGGTGAACGCCCGCCGGACCAGGGCCCGGGCCCCCTCGGTCGCGTAGCCCTGGCCCCAGGCGCTCACCCGGAGCCGGTAGCCGAGCGAAGCCACCGTGACCGGGCCGGGCGGGGCGTCGGGCCAGTGCACCATGGCAGCGGCGGTGGGCCGCACCGGCCGCAACCCGAACCAGCCGACGAAGCCGCCATCGCGGCGTCCCTCGGCGGCCGTCGACGTCACCGTCGGTGAACTGGCGCAGTGCCAGCCGCTCGGTGAGCAGCACCGTTCCCACCGGCAGGTAGTTACAGGGTCCGGATGGCCCGGACACCTTTGATCGCGCCCACGACGCACAGGACCGCGCAGGCCACCGCGCAGGCGATCAGCACCGGCCCGGCGCTGGACTTGCCCAGCACCGCGGCCAGCACACCGCCGAGCACCAGCACGACGCCGCCCGCCGTGGTCAGCGGTGCGGCCACCTTGTTGGCCACCTTGAACGCCTGGTCGCTGCGCATCGTGGACGGCGTCCGGACGCCGGCCAGGGCGTTGCGCGGCAGCCGTCCCTGCCAGCTCGCCACGGCCACCACGATCAGCACCAGGCCCACCAGGATGAGTATGACCGCTGAGACGATCATCCTTTGTTCCCCTCGTAGCAGCGGCATTTCCAGAACGCCACTGCGGCCATTTTATGCCGGTGCCTCACGTTTGGCCGACCCGCCGCGTCTACTGGGCATGAGCACACAACCTGCCGAGCAGACCATGACCCGGCCCCCGGCCGGGGGACAGTTCCGCTTCGAGCCGATCCCGGCGGCCACGCTGGACGGGATCAGGGCGGCGGGGATGGACGAGGCCGGCAACCAGCTGACCGTGCAGACCGACACCGGCGGCGGCAGCCCGCTGCGCTGCTGCCTGCGCGAAACCGTGCCCGGCGAGCGGGTGCTGCTGATCGCCTACACGCCGCCCGGCGGCCGGGGCGGGTACGCCGAGCGCGGCCCGGTGTTCATCCACGCCGAGCCGTGCGACGGCTACCGCACCCCGGACCGGTACCCAGCCGCGCTGAGCCACCGCCAGCAGGTGGTGCGGGCCTACGACCGGGACGGCCGGATCGCCGGCGGCGTGCTCGCCGCGGACGGCGAGCACGCCATTCCGGTGATCCGTGAGTTCCTGGCCCGGCCGGAGATCACCCTGGTCCAGCTGCGCAACGTCGGCTACGGCTGCTACAACTACGCCGTCCGCCGCGGCTGAGGGTCACCCGAGACCGGCGAAGAACTCGCGCACGTCGCTGACGACGAGATCCGGGTCGGTGGTGTACGCGAAGTGGCCGCCACGGTCGAATTCGGTGTACCGGACGATGTTGTTGGCCCGCTGCGCGCAGGCCCGGATCGTCCGGAAGTCCTGCGGGAACACCGCGACCGCGGTCGGGGTCGGGTTCGGCTCGTCCCGGTACCCGGCCCCGCTGCGCGCGTCCTCGAAGTAGTGCCGGGCGCTGGAGCCGGCCGTCCGGGTGTACCAGTAGATGCTCACGTGGGTCAGGAACGTGTCCACGTCGAGGTAGTCCGCGTAGTCGCCCCAGCCGGTCCACAGCTCGGCGTTCCAGGCCAGCTGGCCGGCCGGCGAATCGGTTAGCCCGTAGCCCAGCGTCTGCGGCCGGGTCTGCTGGATCTTCTGGTACCCGGACTTGCTCTGGAAGTCGGCGGTCGTCCCGGCCAGGCTCTGCCGGTCGGCGTCGGTCAGCGCGGCCAGCTCGGCCGGGTCACCGGACGGGAAGGCGAAGATCTGCATCAGGTGCACGCCGATCAGGCCGGCCGGCGCCAGGATGCCAAGCTCGCGCCCCACCAGGGCGCCGGCGTCCCCGCCGACGGCGCCCCACCGCTGGTACCCCAGCTCGTCCATGAGCGTGCTGAACGCCAGTGCCATCCGGCGGCTGTCCCAGCCTGGCGCGGTCGTCGGGCCGGAAAACCCGTACCCGGGCAGCGACGGCACCACGACATGGAACGCCTGGGACGGGTCGCCGCCGTGCGCCTTCGGGTCGGTCAGCGGGCCGATCATCCCGGCGAACTCGAGCACCGAACCCGGCCAGCCGTGCAGCAGCAGCAGCGGCAGCGCGTCCGGCTCGGCCGACTGGACGTGCAGAAAGTGGATGGTCTGCCCGTCGATGGTGGTGCGGTACTGCGGGAACTGGTTGAGCTGGGCCTCGTGCGCACGCCAGTCGTAGCTGGTGCGCCAGTGCTCGGCCAGCCGCCGCGTGGTGCCGAGCGGCATGCCGTACTCGGTGCCGGCCCCGGCCACCTCGTCCGGCCAGCGGGTGGCGGCCAGCCGCGCGGCCAGGTCGTCCACGTCACGGCGCGGGATGTCGATACGGAACGTCTCGATCTGCGCTGATGTCGTCATGCCAGCTACGCTACGGACCGTTCCGGACAACTTCTGTCCTAAAGATCAGGCAGACTTCTGCTCATGTGGGAAACGTCGGCCCGGCTGCTGAAACTGCTCTCGCTGCTGCAGGCCCCCCGCGACTGGTCCGGGGCTGACCTGGGCCGCCGGCTGGACGTCACCGAGCGCACCGTGCGGCGCGACATTGGCCGGCTGCGCGACCTCGGCTACCCGGTGCACGCCACCCGGGGCACTGACGGCGGGTACCGGCTGGGCGCCGGGGCGGCCATGCCGCCGCTGCTGCTCGACGACGATGAGGCGGTGGCCGTCGCGGTCGGGCTGCGCACCGCCGCGCGCAGCCCGGTCACCGGCATCGAGGAGACCTCGGTCCGTGCCCTGGCCAAACTGGAGAACGTGCTGCCGTCCCGGCTGCGCCGACGGGTCAGCGCGGTTGCGGACTACACCGTGCCGGTGCCGCCCGACTCGCCGCCGCCCCCGGTGGACGCCGCGGTCCTGACCACGCTGGCCAGCGCCTGCCGCGATCATGAGCAGCTTCGTCTCGACTACCGGACACACGACGGCACCAGCGCCGTCCGCTCCGTCGAGCCACACCGGCTGGTCTCCTGGGGCCAGAAGTGGTACCTGCTCGGCTGGGACACCGACCGCGGCGACTGGCGCACGTTCCGGGTGGACCGGATCCAGCCGCGCACCCCGGCCGGCCCCCGGTTCACGCCCCGCGAGCTGCCGGAGGGTGGCGACGTCGCGGCCTACGTGGCGCGTGGCGTGTCCAGGGCCGGCTTCCGGTTCCGGGCCCGGGTCACCGTGCACCTGCCCGCGGCCGTGCTGGCCGACCGCCTCCCAGCGGCGGTGGGCGGCGTCATCGAGGCGATCGATGAGCAGTCCTGCGTACTGGCCTGCGGGGCGGACAGCGTGCACAGTCTCGTGGTCTACCTGGGCCTGCTGGACGCTGACTTCGCGGTGACGGAGCCGCCGGAACTGGTCGCGCGGCTGCGCGTGCTGGCCAACCGGTACGAGCGCGCTCTGCTTCCTTACGCCTCCGGGGGCGCTTGAAGCCGCCTCCTTCCCTCGTCGCTCGGGGCGCTCGTTCCTCGCTTCCTCGCTCCTCATCAGTCGGCGCCGCGCCCCCTTTGGCGTGGCTCAGCCGTCCAGGCGGAGGATGGTCTCCTCGATCTCCGTGTTCCGCGCGGGCGCGAACGAGATCTCGGTCCCGATGTCGGTGAAGCCGGACTTGTGCAGCACCCGCAGCGAGCCGGTGTTGTCGCTGGCCGCGCGGGCGTACAGCGGCCGGTCCGGCACCAGGTCGAGCAGCAGCGCGACCGCCCGGGTGGCGATGCCCTGGCCCCAGGCGGCGCGGTCGATCCAGTAGGTGATCTCGGTCTGGTCTTCGATGGGGAAGCTGGCGATGCTGCCCACCAGTTCACCGTCGCAGGTCACCGCGCGATGTGTGATGTCTGGCGCCGTCCGTACCCGGGCCATGTGCGCGTCGAACGCACTCCGGTCGTTCGGGTCCGGTGCGGTGAACGCGGCCATCCGGACCGCCTCCGGATGCCGCTGCTGCTCGAACAGCGCGTCCAGATCGCCGTCTTCCACCGGCCGCAGTGCAACATCTGGCATGTGTTTCCCTCGTAGCTAACCCGGTGCCCGCGAACCGGCAGCAGCTTATTCGAGCCGACCGACAGTGCGGGGCTGTTCGGTCAGCCAGAATGGGTCAGGGCTTGCGGCCGACGCCTGCGTAGCACGGGATCATGTGGGCGGGATTGGCCAGCGCGCGCCATTCCGGCAGGAAGACCAGCCCGGGCTCCACCATGTCCAGGCCGGTGAAATAGGCCGCGATCTGCTCCCGGGTCCGGCGGTGCAGCTGGGCAGGCCCGAGCCGGGCGTTGAGCCGCGCCGTGGCCGTCGCGACCCGCTCGCTGTCGATGTCCCCGGTGGTGTCCGAGTGGACCAGGTAGCTGCCCGGCGGCATCGCGTCCATTAGCTTGGCCACGATCTGCTGCGGCTGCTCGTCGTCCGGGATGTACTGCAGGATCATCAGGAACATGACCGCGATGGGCTGGCTGAAGTCCAGCACCTTGGCCGCCTCGGCCAGGATCGTGTCGGTGTCCCGCGCGTCCGCATCCACGTAGGCGGTAGCGCCCTCCGGGGTGCTGGTCAGCAGGGCCCGGGCGTGGGCCAGCACGATCGGGTCGTTGTCCACGTACACGATCCTGCTGTCCGGCGCGATCGCCTGGGCCACCTCGTGGGTGTTCTCAGCGGTGGGCAGCCCGGTGCCGATGTCCAGGAACTGCCGGATTCCCGCCTCGCCGGCCAGGTACTCCACCGCGCGGCGCAGGAACGCCCGGTTGGCCCGCACGCCGGGCAGGATGTTCGGGTTGGCCGCGACGGCGTGCTCGGCCGCCTGCCGGTCCGCCTCGTAGTTGTCCTTGCCGCCCAGCCAGTAGTTGTAGACCCGGGCCGGGTGCGCGACGCCGGTATCAAAGGACGCCAGGTCGGGCCCGGCCGGGTCGTGGTCGTCGCCCAGATTGGCTGGTCCGCGGTTGCTGCTCACTGACCGTGCCTTTCGCGCCGGGATGAGGTGCTCGTATCGTATGCGCCCGCGGTTAACGGCGCCGCACGGGTGCCGCCATGCATAGCCCGCGCCGTCGCGGGAAGCTCCAATCTCCGGCATAACGCACATTGCCGGACGATAAGGAACCCACCATGCTGGCGGCATTGCTGTTGGCCGGGATCGTGGCGGCGCCCCTCGGCTCGGCCGGGCTGTTCGCCGGCGCCCGGCCCCACGCCCGCACCGCCGGGGCCTGGCCCGCCACCCGCCGGCTCGTGCTGGCGCTGATCGGCACCGCCGTGCTGGCCGCGGCGGCGGCGGTGGTGCTCCGGCTGCTCGGCGCGTCCGAGCACAACCTGATCGCGGGACGGCCGGCGTGGTCGTCGCCAGCCTGGTCTGGCTGCCGGCGACCAGGCGATGGCGCGCCCGCGCGCACCTGTGCTGGGCGTCCAGCGTCTTCCTGTTCGTCGTCTACCTGACGTTCGCGCTGGAGCTGGACGTTCGAGAGCCACCTCGGCGCGGCCAGCACGGCCGGCGGCCTGCTGCTCTGGCTGTTCGAGGTGTTCGCCGCGCTGCTGTCCTGCGCCTACCTCTGGGAGATCTGCGACGCGCTCGGCACCGAGAACTGGCGCCGCCGGATCACCCCGGTCCACGTCCGCTGACCGCCGCCGACGGCGACCTGCCGTTCGTCAGCCTGCACGTGCCCGGCGCACAACGAGCCGCCGGACATGGTCATCGACACGCTCCGCTCGCTGCTCCGGCTGGACTACCCGCGCTACGAGGTCGTCCTCATCGACGACAACACCGAGCGACGAGTCGCTGTGGCGGCCGGTCGAGGACTGGTGCGCCGGGCACGGGGTCAAGTTCGTCCACCTGCAGGACTGGCCGGGGTACAAGTCCGGCGCGCTGAACTACGCGCTGCGCGAGCTGACCGACGAGCGGGCCGAAGCTGATCGGCGTGGTGGACTCCGACTACCAGATCGAGCCCGGGTTCCTGCGCCGCTGCGCGCCGCGTTCGCCGACCCGTGGATCGGCTTCGTCCAGTGCCCGCAGGATTACCGCGACTGGCAGAGCGCGCCGCTACTACCGGCGGCTGTACTACTC
The DNA here is from genome assembly GCA_963758575.1 of uncultured Actinomycetes bacterium. Lineage (GTDB taxonomy): Bacteria > Actinomycetota > Actinomycetes > Streptosporangiales > Streptosporangiaceae > RYN-230. The sequence goes on along the minus strand of CAVWWE010000046.1, from coordinate 215,489 downwards.
CTACAAGTACTTCTTCGCGGTCTCCCAGCCGTCGCGCAACGAGCACGACGGCGCCATCTTCGCCGGCACCATGGGGCTGATCCGCCGGGTCGCGCTGGACGAGCTCGGCGGCTGGGACGAATGGTGCATCACCGAGGACGCCGAGCTGTCGCTGCGGCTGCTCCGGGCCGGCTGGCATGGCCTGCACATGGACCAGTCCTGGGGCCACGGCATCATGCCGCTGACGTTCGAGGCGCTCAAGGGCCAGCGCTACCGGTGGTGCTTCGGCGGGATCCAGATCCTGCGGATGCACTGGCGCGTCGCTGATGCCCGGGCGGCAGGACCAGGAAAACCACCTGACCGGCTGGGCAGCGCTGGGCCTACCTGGCCGGCGGCCTGCAGTGGTACGGCGACCTGCTCGGCCTGATCTTCCTGGTCTTCCTGCTGGCCGGGCGCGGCAACCTGGCCATCGGCGGCGGTGAGCTGTTCCGCAAGCTCACCCCGTTCCTGGTGGCCACCGTGCCGGTGCTGGTCGGGCTCGGCCTGGTCCGGGCCGTAGCGCTGCTGCGCCGGGGCACCGGCGCGTCCTGGCGGGACGCGCTCGGCGCCTTCTTCATCTGGCAGTCCACCTCGCTGGTGGTCGGCCGGGCATCGGTGCTGGGCCTGTTCGCCCGCAAGGCCGCGTTCCTGCGCACCCCGAAGACCAGCGAGCAGGCCAAGTGGTGGGAGGCGCTGCGGGCGAACTGGGCCGAGATCCACCCTGGCCGCTGCTCGGCCTGGCCGGCATCGTCGCCGCGCTGACCAAAGTCACCCAGCTCAGCGGCCCGCTGCTCGCGGTGCTGCTGCTGTTCCCCACGCTCGGCATGGCGGCCGCGCCGTTCAACAGCTGGGCCGCCCAGCGGGCCGCGCTGCCCGCCTGGCTGCGCGATCGCCGGCGCACCGAGTACCGCCGGGACCGCAGCGCGATCGCGGCCGGCGCGGCCACCGGCGGCCTGGTCGCCGTGCTCGGCGTGGTCGCCGCGGTGATGTTCCTGCTGCTGGCGCCCACGCATCACCTGGTCCAGCCACCCAGCCTGCTCGGCCCGGCGCAAGGCAGCCACACCAGTTCGCCGGCGCCATCCCGGAGCAGCTCGCCCGCCCGGAGCAGCGCCCCGGCCACGCCTACGCCGGGCACCTCGTCGGCCAGCACTACGCCATCCGCGGTGCCCAGCCCGACCGTGTCCGTCACCCCGTCGGCCACCGCCTCGGCCTCGGCCACCGCGCCCACCGGGACGGCCACGCCGACGCCGTGATCACCGCACGGCGGGTTAGGGTGCGGTGGTCCAGCGCAGGGTGAACTGCTTGAGCGTGTAGCCGAGCGCGTTCAGCGTTGGCTGGATGAAGTTGTCCCGGATGGTCTGGGTGGCCTCGGTCTCCGCGCTCTGGATGAGCGGCCGGGTCACCGCCGGCGCGCGGGTGGCCTTGTAGAAGGCGATCTGCTGCGCCTGGGCGTACAGCACCGACTGGGCGAACTGCGGCCGGAGCAGCACGCCGCAGCCGAACCCGGGGTAGGTCCAGCTGTGCTGGGTGGCCACCGGCTTGGACGGCAGGTTGTCGATGGTGACGTCGTGCGCCGACTGGGGGAGTTGCGGGGCGGGCAGCATCATCGTGACCGTCACCTGCCCCGGCTGCCCGCCCCGCGGCCTGCTCAGCACCTGGAGCCGGTAGTGCCCCTGGGCCGGGCGCCACCAGGCCGGGCCGGGGTTGAGGTCGACGGTGGCCGACGCGTGACCCACGGCGTAGAACGTGCTGGCGTACCAGCACGGAAAGATGCCGATGCTCTTGGACACCTTGTGCGTGAACACGAAGGTGAAATTGGCCTGGCCCAGCGCGGGCCGGGAGATGCCCTCGATCTTCTGCAGCACCCACGGGCCCAGGTCGGTGTTGGTCGTGGTGCCCGCGGTGATGGTCTGCCACGGCCAGGCGAACCGCACGGTGGGCAGGTGCACGCTGAGGCCGAGGAAGTGCAGCGTGGCGGCGAGCGCAGTGAGCACCACGGACGCGATCGCGCGGCGGAAGATGAACACCGCCGCGGACAGCACCAACGCCCATTTTGCCGAACGCTTGATGCGGAACCGCGGGGACCGCGGGCCGCCCGGGTCTGGCCGGTAGCCGGTATGCGCCGGCGGCGGTGGCGCGCTCGCCGGATCAGCCGCCTGGTATCTGGCCTCGTCCGGGCTGGCCGGGCGGGGCCGGGGCGGCGCGGCGGCCGCGAAGAGCAGCGAGCGGAGCATCGGATTCACCTTCTCCTGGGGCATGGGCTACACGACCGCCGGGTACCCGAGCCCGAGCACGATCGGCACCGCGCCGAACGGCCGCCGGAACCGGGCGCCGGGCTTGTCCGGGGCGTCCGGCTCGGCGATCTTCGGCCAGCGCATGTGCAGGTGCTGGACGGTCAGGCCGGCGACTGAGTACGGGAATTCCAGCGCCGAGGTGCGGTGCGCGACGAGCAGCCGCCCCAGCGGAATGCGGCGAACACGCTGGCCAGGTCGCCGACGGACAGTGGCCGCCGCTCGGTCAGGTCGATCTGGTAGACCGACCAGGCCAGGTCGCGCAGGTCGTCGGCGCACTGTTCCAGTGCGGACGAGCGGGTCGTGTAGCTGGTCCCGTCCAGGTTGATGGCGCCGAGCTTCTCGCCGTGCACCGGCGAGTACCCAGAGCGTGCCTCGCACTGCATCCAGTCCGCCGCGGCCAGCACCTTCCACGGGATGTCCGCGTGGATGGCCACTTCCCGGTACAGCGGTTCCTCGCGGCGCAGCGGCACCTTGGCCGACGTCAGGAACGCCGTGCTGACGGCCGGTGGGATCTCCGGCCGGTACCGCCGCAGCGTGGTCCAGGTCTTGCGGCCGCTGCTGGCCGCCCGGGGGGCCGGGCCGTCCCGCAGTGGCGTCTGCTGTGCGGTTAGCACGGCGGACTGGGCCACCGGGTGCGCGGCGGCCCGGCGCGGCGCCGTGCGGCGGTCGGCACGGGTGGTGGCGGTGGCCGACGGCCGTGGTGTCGCGGCGGCCGTGCCCGGGATACCTGCGTGCCCGGCCGGGGCCGCCGCGCCCGGCACTCCGGGAATCGCCGCCTGACCGGGCGTTCCTGACTGGCTGTGCGCCTGCCGGTGTGCGTGCCCGCTGGCCGGGGTGGCCGCGGCCGGCTGGCTGGGCGTGCCGGCCGGAGCGGCTGTGGCGGTGGGGGCGGGGCTGCGCGCCGGGGTGGGGGCGGTCGTTGGCGTGTGAGCCGACGAGGGGGTGGCGGCAGGGGTCCGGGCTGGGGTTGGCGTAGCGGTTGCGGTGTGGCTGGGGGTCGCGGCCGGTGTGGGCGTGGGTCCGGACGGGGACGTCGTGGGCGTCGCGGACCGGGTCGGAGCCGGCGTGGGCTGGTGCCTGGCGGTGCGGGTGGGCCGGGGGCTGGGCTTGGCGGCGGTCCGGGCCGCCGGGGTGCCCGCGTCGTACTGGTACAGGTTGTACTGCCGCATCAGGCTGATCAGCTTGGCGCCGTAACCAGGGTCGGTGGCATACACGCCGGTCAGCGCGGACGCGAACGCGTTGGGCGCCCGCCGCATCGCCATCGCCTGCCCGTAGTAGCCGCTGTCGGCGAGCAGCCGGCCGTGGTCATCGATGCTCTCGGCGAAGTTGTGGTACACCCGGAACGGCGCGGTCGTGGTGATCCACTGGCCGTTCTCGTATTCCTGCGTCGGCAGCGCCTCGCTGCCCGCCGGGCCGGTGCCTTTCATGCCGAACAGGTTGTGATCCTGGCTGGCCAGCAGGCTCTGGCCCCAGTTCGACTCCTCGATGGCCTGGGCGATCGTCACCGCCGCGGGCACGCCGTAGGCGCGCTGCGAGGCCATCGCTCCGGGGGCCACCGCGCTGATGAACGCCTGCTGCGCGGCCGTCTCGCCGGCCGGCGCGCTGCCGGCGGGCGGCGCCTGGTCTCCGGCCCCTGACGAGGCCGCCGGAGCGCCGGGCTGGTTCTGCTGGCCGGTAGTCACCAGCCCGGGAATCGCCGCACCACCCGAGGCAGCGGACACGTCGGTGGCGGTGGCCCCAGCGTCGCCGGAACGATGCTTGTGCCCGTGCCCCGCCGGGGTGGGTCCGGCCATGCCCGGGATGGACGCCTGCCCGCTGGCCGCGGCCGCCTCGGCCTGGCCACCGGCGGCAGGCTGCGCCTTGTGGTGTGCGTGGTGCTTCGTTTGGGGCGCTGAGGTGGCCGGCTCGGACCCCGGAATGTCCGCCAGCCCGGCAGCCGCACCGGCCGCTGTCTGGTTGCCCGCGGGCTGATGCCCGGCGAGCTCCCGCTTGGCGCTGCCCGGGTTCTGCGTCCCCGCGTCTGCCGCGCTGGCTGGTGCCGCACCAGGGATTGCGGCCTGCCCGGCGGCGGCCGTCGTGGTGGCCTGGGTGCCGGCCGCGTGCGACCGGCCTCGGTCGCCGTGCGCTGGGCCCGATGCGCTGGCCGCCGGGCCGGCCGGGCTGTCAGCGCTCAGCGATCCGTTGTTGACGAAGCCGACCACGCCGTCACCGGACAGCGGGCCCGGGTACTGGTGCGCGTTGACCGAGAAGTTCGGCAGCGAGTCTCCGCCGATCGTGTGCAGCACCCCGTGCGCGAACTCGGTGACGACCTCGACATGCCCGTTGAACAGCACCCAGTCGCCGGGCTGCGGCTGGTAGCCATCGCCCAGCGGCTGCCACCGACCGTGGCTCTGCGCGTCCTGCTGGATCGAGATGATGCCGGGCGAGGCCGGGTTCTCCTCCACCCGGACGTCGGCCCAGCTGTGCAGCGGCCACGGATAGGTACTCCCGCCGGACACCCAGCTCTGCTGGCCGACGATCTTGGCTGCCAGTTCCAGGGTCAGGCTGGCGAACGCGGCGCAGGACTCCCCGTGATCGGCGTGATCGAGGCTGTCCTGCTGCCAGATCATCGCCTCCATCTCGGCTGGTGTCTTGTCCTGGGCCAGTTGCAGGTAGTGCTGGGCGACGTTGACGATGGCGGTGCGCAGCGTGGCATCGCTGGCCGGGGCCTGCCGGACCGAGTGCTGCAGGGCCAGCAAGTTGACCGGCAGGCTGGTCGGCGACGAGAAATCAACGGCGGCCTTGGGCACGAACGAGAAGCCCGTGATGGCCCCGCCGGCGCTGAGGCTGACCAGAGCCGTCGCCTGCTGCCACCACGGCGTGCTGGCGCGCTGCACCGAATTCACCTCCTCACAGATGCGTGTGGCCCGGCGCTGGACGCGCCGATGTTGTTAGCGGAGCGGAATGGAGCGCGGAACCCGGGCGGGGCAGCGGGTCAGGACGACAGCGAGCCGGCCGACAGGTGCTTCAGGATGTACTGGACCTGCGGATTGCCGGGATTCTTCGCGTTCTCGAACAGGACCGCCGCGTCCTTGGCGGCGGCCGACGGGGCGCCGACCACCCACTCCCGGTACGCGTCGCGGACCAGTGCGGCCTGCCCGTGCGCGGTAATCGGCCGGGCGCACACGTCGGGGTAACCCTGCCGCGCGTTCATCGCCGCCGACCCGGTGTACCGCAGGCAGTTCGCTGAACTGCTCTCCAGCCCTGGCTGGACCTCCGCGTTCCCATTCGTGCCGGTCACCGTCGCGCCGCCAATGATGTCGTTGATGGCGCGCGCCGCGACCTGAATGCTGTCCACCGGGTTGGACGGGTCGTACGGATGATGCAGGTTGAGCGCTGCGGCCACCAGCCCGCCCTGCCCCGGGGTGATCGGCTCCAGGCCCTGCCGGCCGGTCTTGGTGTCCGCGAAGCTCGGGTTGTTGTCGCTGGTGATCAGCGCGAACACCCAGAGGATCTGCCTGGTCCCCTTGGCGCAGGCGAAGTTGACCTGGCCGGGCTCGGACATCACGTTGGGGTTCTGGCAGGCCTGCTCCATCCAGCCCTGCACCCGGGCCACGCTGGCCGGCCAGGAAGCACCGGGACCCGAGGTGACCAGCAAAATCAGCACCACGAGCAGGGTCACCACGGTGATGGTCGCGATGACCAGCTTCCGGCTGACCGCGAACTTGGGCCGGGGCGTGCTAGCTCGGCCCTTGTTGATCAGGATCGTGGTCCGGTCCGCGTCCGGGTCCGTGCTGGCGGCGTCCGGGTCGGTGCCGGCCAGGTCGGCGGCATACCGGCCGACGTCGAAACGCTCCGTCTCGGCAGGCTCAGCCTGGCCGGGTGCGAAGCCGAAATCGAGCCGGGGCGCCGCGTACGCGGGCCGCCGCGGGCTGGGTACCCGGGCCTGCTGCGGCTGGCAGTCCTCGCACTGGCACGCCTCGCCGGGGAAACCAGCCTCGGCGGCCTGCCCCGCTCGCGATCGAGTGAATTCGCGCTGCAACCCATCGCGGGCGTCGGAGATTTCCCGTTCCAGGTCGGCGGTGGTCTTCTTCAGGTCGGCGAGGTGCTCGCTCTTCAGCCTGATTATGTCCTCGAAGTAGGTGCTCACTGTCTCACCCCATGCGTGCGCTGTGTGTCAGGCGGAGTCAGATCCTGATGACCGGCATGAAGCCTGCCTGCGCGACGTCTGGTGAGCAGCTGATGGTGCTGTGGGCACCCTGGGGAAGCAGCGGGACGGGCCGGGGGTGGCTCATGCCAGGTCATCCGGAAGCCTGTCGGCCCCGTGTGGGGGAAGCCGGCCAGACCCAGGGCCACCACCGCGGCAGCGGTGGCGGCGGGGGACCGGAGTCCGGCAGCGCGAGCGACCTCAGGCATGCAGATATTAGAACATAAGTACGAGGGAACTGGGAAGTCAGTTTGGCTAGAACACACGTTCGAATCTTAGCTCGCCAGTGGTATCTCCTCGCTGAGCTGGGACGATGCCTCGGCTACCCCGACCCGATGGCCTGACCCGGATGTTACGGGAGCCCGCCGACAAAACCGGCCTTCCCCAGGTCAGCTGGGGAGTGGCCGCTGGAGGTCGGCTGGCGGCGGCATCGCCGTCGGCTGTCGCGGTCCGCCGGGGGCCTGGCCGGGCTGGATCGTGGGTGCCGGCCGATAGGTTGGCGGGATGAGCCGGACCGCGGATGAGCTGACAAGTCCGGCCCATCCCGGCGGGCACGGCCAGACCGGCCCGGGCGGGTCCGCTGCCCCGGCACGCACCCGTGGCCTGGCCGGCCTGCAGCCGTTCCGGCACCGGGCCTTCACCCTGCTGTGGACGGCGGGCCTGATCTCCACGATCGGTTCCTGGATGCAGACCGTCGCGGTCGGTGCGCTGGTCATTTCGGACACCGGGAAAGCCACCTGGGCCGTGCTGGTGGCGGCGGGCGGGTTCCTGCCGATCGGCCTGCTGTCGCCGATCGGCGGCGCGCTGGCCGACCGGCTGCCCCGGCGGCCGGTCCTAGTCCTGGGCAATCTGGCCGCCGCGGGCAGCGCGCTGCTGCTGGCCGTGCTGGTGGCCGCGGGCCGGACCAGCCCGGCCGCGCTGGTGGCGCTGGTCACCGTGCAGGGCTCGGCCAGCGCACTGATCGGCCCGTTTCAGCAGGCCATCCTGCCCGACCTGGTGCCGCCCACGGAGTTCCTGGCCGCGGTCTCGCTCAATTCGGCCGAGTTCAACCTCGGGCGGATCGCCGGACCGGCGCTGGCCGGTGCGACGGTAGCGGCGTTTGGCTATCCGGTCGCCTTCGTGGCCAACGCGGCCTCGTTCCTGGCCGTGGTGCTGGCCCTCGGCTTCGTCCGGCTGGCCCGGCCCACCGGCCAGCCAGCCGGCCTGCTGTCGTCGCTCCGGTCCGGGTACGCGGCGGCCCGGGCCGAGCCGGCCTGCCGCACTGCCATCGGCACGATCGCGCTGGTGGCGTTCCTGGCGTCGCCGTTCATCGCGCTGGTCCCGGTGATGGCCCATCACCTGGCGCCCGGCGGCGCGCGGGCCGTGGCCCAGTGCACCGCGCTGCTCACCACGGCGCAGGGGGCGGGGGCGGTGCTCGGCGCGCTGTGCCTGGCCCCGCTGGCCGCCCGGCTGGGCCGCGGCCGGGTGCTGGCAGCCAGCCTGGTGCTGCTCCCGGTGGTGCTGGTCGGCTACAGTGCGGCCCGCACGCCGTGGCAGGGCGCGGCCACCCTGTTCCTGGTCGGCTTCGTTTACATCGGCGTGCTGTCCGGGCTGTCCACCCTGGTCCAGTTGCGCGCGCCGCAGGCCTACCGGGGCCGGGTGCTCAGCTTCTTCCTGGTCGCGCTGGGCGTCGCGTACCCGATCGGCTCGCTGGTACAGGGGCCGGTTATTGACCGGATCGGGCTCGGCTGGACCACCGCCGGTGCGGCCGTCCTGCTCGCGCTGATCCTGGCCGCAGTCGCGCTCCGGCGGCCCGGGCTGGCCCGGGTGCTGAGCCGGGACTTAGCCCCCGCTGGGCCGGTCAGCCAGCCCGGCTGCTGAGCGGGGACCTGGCCCCGCCCTGGGCCGGTCAGCCAGCCCGGCTGCTAAGCGGCGACCTAGCCCCGCCCTGGGCCGGTCAGCCAGCCCGTGGCCTGCTGCCGGGCTCGCCGGGCGGCGCCGCGGCCGGTTGGCCCGGCGCAGCCGCATGCCCGTTGGCCGGGGCGGCTGGCCCGCTCGCCGCGCCGGCCTGCCCATTCGGTGGGCCCGCACCCCGGGCGTCCGGCTCGCTAACGGCCTGGCCGTTCGCCGCCCCGGCGCCAGCCAGCGCGGGCCGCCAGCCGGTACGCCACGGCTGCGCCCGGGCCAGCCAGTAGACGGCCGCGCCGAGCAGCACGATACATAGGATCCAGCCGAGCGTGGTCGTGCCGACTCCGACATACTTCAGCCCGGACGCGAAGATGACGAACGTGATGATCGGCCGGATGTACCGGTCCGGGGCCCGGGACGACAGGAACGAGCCGATCAGCACGGCGGGCACGCTGCCGATCACGATCGACGCCGTCACCCCGAACTGGACGGTGCCGAACACCAGCGCGCCGAGCGCGGCCGCCGCGGTCAGCGGGACGGCCTGGGTCAGGTCGGTGCCAACCAGTTGCCCGGCGCTGAGCAGCGGGTACAGGAACAGCAGCAGCACAATCATCAGCGATCCTGAGCCGACCGAGGTCATGCCCACGATGACGCCGCCGATGATGCCGATCAGCACGGTCGGGATGGGCCGCACCGTGATCTTGTGCACGGTGCCCGTCCGCTGGTTGCCGGACCGGCGGTCCAGGATGTACCGGAACACCATGGCGCCCGCCCCGACCAGCAGGGCCGCGCCCAGCGCGACCTCTACGTGCTTCTGCTGCGCCGAGCTGCCGCCGAGCAGGTGCAGGAAGTAGGCGCCGAGGAACGCGGCCGGCACCGAGCCGAGCACCATCCAGCCGACGAGGCGCAGGTTGACGGTGCCCTTGCGCAGGTGCACCGCCGCCCCGACCGGCCGCATCAGCACTGCGGCGACCAGGTCGCTGGAGATCGCGGCCGATGGTTTCACGCCAAACAGCAGGATCAGCATGGGCGTCATCAGGGCGCCGCCGCCCGCTCCGGTCAGCCCGACGAGCAGGCCCACTACCGCGCTGCCCAGCACGATATAGGGATTGAGGCTCATGGCACGTTTCCCGCTTTCTCGCTGGGGCGGACACATAATTCCCTGGAAAGCTAGTCCAAATATAGGCATCGGGCGCGAGATGTCTATGCCACCCTGCAGGAATGTGGGAAATGTAACGCCGGAACTGAGCCTGCCGGCCTTTCCGACTAAACCTATTGATATAGACGAGAAAAGCCAGTCAGCCGGTAACCGCTCAGGCCACCGCCCGGGTGAGTACCACGAACGGGAGGATGGCGCCGTTCAGCACCACCACGCCCTTGTCCGGCGCCCCGGCCTCCTGCTGCAGGCTGAGTAGCGTCCCACCGCTCATCGCGGCCTCGATGTCCCGCTGCAACAGGGCCATCTCGTAGCTGGCGGACAGCAGGTACCCCGGATTGCTGCGCGCCGGTCCGGTGACTGACGGGACATACAGCAGCGGCGCGGTGCCGATCCCCCCTCCGCTGGGGTTCCAGCCACGCGGGCTGATCGGCAGCGTCAGCACCACGGTCCCAGCGGCCCGCGGGTTGAGGATGAGGGTGCCCTGCATCGGCGAGGTCACCTGGATCGTGATCGGCGCGGGGTGCTCCAGCGCCGTGGCCACCTCGTCGTATGCGGCCGGGTCGAAGGTCCAGACCGACGGGTCAATCCCAATCTGCAGTTCCGCGCTCACGCCGTGCCTCCTCGGTTCGTGCCTGCTCGTGTTCCGGCCGGACGTGCGGGGAGGGCTGGGTCAGACCCAGCCGGGCGCCGACGGTTGCTGCCTCGGTGCGGTTACGCACGCCAAGTTTGTCAAGGATCCGGGAGACATGCACGGCAACGGTCCGCTCGCTGATGAACAGGTTCCTGGCTATCTGCCGGTTGCTGTCGCCGTGCGTGAGCAGCCCCAGCACCTCCGTCTCCCGCGCCGTGAGGTCGAACCGGGCCGAACCGCCGCCGGGCTGAGCCGGCTCCGGCCGGGGCGGCACGGTCAGCCGCGCCCGCCGGGCGAGTTCACCGGCCAGCCGGAGCATCGGCGGCGAGGGCAGCTCGCCGGCCAGGGCCTGGCCGGCCGCCAGCGCCCGGGCGGCCTGGTCGCGCCGCCCGGCCCGGGCCGCCGCCTCGGCCTCGCGCAGCCGCGCATACGCCTCCCGGTAGGGCTGGCTGGCCGTCTGCCAGGCGCCGGCCACCGCCCGCCAGGCGGCCCGGCTGGCGGTGCCGAGGCGGCGGGCCTCCTCGGTGGCAGCCAGCCGCCCGAATGCCGCGACGGCGGGCTGCCGCCCGGCGTCGGCGGCCACGATGGCCTCAGCCCGGCCGGCGAACGTAGCCGCCGCGGCCGGCCACAGCTCGGCCAGATCCCTGGGCCGGGCCACCTCGGGCAGCGCGGCCAGGTCGGCCGCCACCCTGGCGCCGGCCGCGAGCAGCCGGATCTCGTCCTCGGCCAGGTCAGCGCCGTCCAGCGCGGCCAGGCCATCCAGCACCTGGCTGGCCGCCGCGGCCAGGTCATCGTGCTGCAGCGCGTGCTCAGCCAGGCAGGCCCGTAGCGGGCCGGTCAGCCTGGGGTCCTCAGGTGCCTTGTTCAGGCTGGCGGCGAGTGTTTCAGCCTGCTGGTCGTCGCCCCGGCCAACCGCGAGTTCGAGCCGCAGCAGGTCCAGGTACTGGACGTAGGCGGCGGACTCGCCGTCGAGCTCGGCCAGCAGGTGCCCGGCTTCCGCCCAGCGGCCGGTCGCGGTCAGCACGGCCACGGTGTTGTTGTCCAGCACCGAGGTCAGCGACGGGGGCGCGCCTAGCGCCCGGGCCGCCTGCCGCCCGGCCTGGGCCACCTGCAGCGCCTCGGTGAACCGGCCGGCCGTGCACAGCAGGTACATGTGATTGGCCGCGACCCGGACGATGTCCTCGCTACTGCCCGCCGCCCGGGCCAGCGGGCCTGCCCGGCGCAGCGCGGTCAGGCCGGCGTCAAGCTGGCCGTGCTGGGCCAGGATGATGCCCAGCGTGGCCAGCGCATGCGCCTGCTCGGCGGCCGCGCCAGCCTGCTCTGCCTGCGCCGCGGCCTGCTCGGCGACCGGCACCGCGGCGTCGAACTCGCCGAGCAGCATCCGGTGAGTGGCCAGCGCGGCCAGCGCGCGGGCGCGCAGCGCGGACGGCGGGCCGTCCGGGAGCAAGGCCACGGCCTCTTCGCTCGCGTCGGCGGCGGCGCGCGGGTCACCCGCCTCCCAGCGGTACCGGCCGAGCCGTTCCAGCAGCCGGACCCGGCTGGCCGGTGTGGCCGCCTCGGGCTGGGCCAGCGCCAGCGCGGCCCAGCCGGCCGCACGCTCCGGCTCCCCGGCCCAGCTGGCCGACTGTGCCGCCTCTTCGTACAGGTCTGCTCCCAGGCCGGGCAGCCAGTCACCCAGCTCGATGGCGAGTGCGTAGTCGTGCGTGGCCTCGGGGTAGGCGTGCGCCGACACCGCCTGGCGGGCGGCCTCGACGGCGGCTGGTGCCGCCCGGTCCGGGCAGCCCGCCCGGTGCCAGTGCTGAGCCAGGCTGCCCGGGTTCACCCCGGGCCGGGTGGCCAGCGCGGCGGCCAGCCCGCGGTGCAGCAGCTGGCGCTCGCCCGGCAGCAGGTGGTCGTACAGCGTCTGCCTGATCAGCTCGTGGCTGAACGCGTACCCGTCGCCGGTGGGCACGAGCAGCCCGGACCCCACCGCCTGCCGGGTCGCGGTGAGCAGCTGTGTCTCGCCAAACGGGACAGTCGCGGCCAGCAGCTGGTGCGGCATCCCGCCATCCGCGACGCAGACCTGGTCGGCCACGGCCCGGGCGGCCTCGGGCAGGGCGGCCGCCCGGGCCAGCAGCGCGTCGGTGATCGAGGGTGGCGGCCCGTCTGGGCCTGCCGTGGCGAGTTCCTGCGCGTACAGCGGATTACCGGCCGCGGCGGATACCACCTCGGCCAGCCGGTCGGCCCGGGCGCCGGCCGGCAGCAGGCCCGCGACGAGCTCGCCGATCTCCGCGTCGGACAGCCCCGCGAGCCGCAGCCTCCGGACACTGGGACGGCGCTCCAGCTCGGCCAGCCAGCGCCGGGTGCTGCTCTGCAGGTCCTCCTCGCGCAACGTCGCGGCCAGCAGCACGGGGGCCTGGCCCAGCCGGACGGTGAGGAAGGCCAGCAGCTCCCGCGAGGACTCATCAGCCCAGTGCAGATCCTCCAGCACCACGACCAGCGGCGACCCGGCGGCCTGCGCACGGAGCAGATCCAGTACCCGGATGAACAGCCGGTGCCGGGCGGCTAGCATGTCGCCCCGGCCGTCATCGTCGAGCAGCCAGCCCGCCTGGTCGCCGAGGGCGGCGGCGAACGGCCCGTAGGCCAGCGCCGCGCCGGCCAGCGGCGCGGACTCGCCGCAGCGGACTTCGGCGCCTGCCTGTTCGGCCTGGTGGATCAGTTCTTCGGTGAGCCTGGTTTTGCCGATCCCGGCCGGGCCGGTGATCAGCACTACCTGGGCGTGGCCCGCGGCAGCACGGGACAGGGCAGCGGACAGTGCGTCCTGCTCGGCAACCCGCCCCACAATCGGCAAAGATCTTGCCACATGGAAAGTGTCCCGGGGTTACCGGCCTGTGTCGACAGGCTGCGTAGTCAATTCCCGCCGCCCCGGATACGTATCGCTGCCGATGTGCGGCGGTATCCCCGTCCCGCACTCTGGGCTGCGTGACAACCGCTGGCCGGTGCTGATACCGGCCACACGCACCTGAAGGGGACCCAGTCATGCGTAAGACCATTACCGCCACGATCGCCGCCGCCGCTGCTGCCGCCGCCATGAGCGGCGCGGGGATCGCGCTGGCCAGCACCGGTTCCGCGGTCAGCTCGGGGGCCGAGAGCTTCCAGCTGATGAGCACGTCGGCCACCGGGTCGACCAGCAGCGTGATCGCCCACGGCGTCTTCACCGGCGCGGCCGTCGACCACCAGCAGGCGCACAACATGGACACGTTCGTGTTCAGCAACGGGACGGTCCGGGTGCATCACACCAACGGCAAGGGCAGGCAGTCCTTCAACCCGAAGACCTGCCTGATGACCATCAGCCAGCGCGGCGACTACCGGATCACCGGCGGGACCGGCAAGTACGCCGGGATCACCGGTGGCGGCCGCTACCAGCTGAGCATTCTGGCCGTGGGCGCGCGCTCCGGCGGCAAGTGCTCAGAGAACAAGGCACCGGTCGCGTTCCACCAGGTCATCAATGCGAGCGGCACCGCGGCCCTCAAGTAGCCAGCAGCACCGAACCAGCCCGCGCCCGGCCACCGCGTGGCCGGGCGCAGCTGGCGTAGTCAGTCCTTTTCGGAAAGATTAGGCATTGCTGAGGATGTGTACCTAGGCAGTTTTCGGCATAGTGGACGTGACATTCGCTGGCCGGCCCGCCGCACCCGTGGCGACCAGCCGGCCGTGTGTACCTAGGGGGGAACCTAGCCATGCGTAAAACCATCACGGCCACGATCATCGCGGCCGCGGCCACCGTCGCCATGGGGAGCGCCGGGATCGCCGCCGCCAGCACCCATTCCGGGGGCGCCAGCGGGATCGAGCACTTCCAGCTGATGACCACGTCGGCCACGTCGACCACCAGCAGCGTGATCGCTTACGGAGTGTTCACCGGCGCCGCGGTCGATCACCAGGTGTCGAACAACGTGGACAGGTTCGTGTTCTCGAACGGCACGATCCGGGTGCACCACAGCAACGGCGCGGGCCCGCAGACCTTCAACCCGAAGACCTGCCTGCTCACCGTCGACCAGCACGGCACCTTCCTGATCACGCACGGGACCGGCAAGTTCGCCGGGATCAGCGGCCACGGCACGTATCACCTGAGCATCCTGGCCATCGGGGCGCGGTCGCACGGTAAGTGCTCGCAGAGCAAGCCACCGGTCGCCTACCACCAGGTCATCAATGCCAGTGGCCCGGTCAGCCTGAAGTAGAAAGCGCTCCACAACGAGCCTGCGCCCGGCCACCGCACGGTGGCCGGGCGCAGAACTGTCAGCGGCCAGGACGACAATCTGGTCATGGTCACCACGGACGACGTGCGGGCGGTGGCGCTGTCGCTGCCGCGCACCGAGGAGCACCTCATCCACGACCGGGTCAAGTTCCGGGTGGGCCGGATCGTGTACGCGGCGCTGTCCAGGGACGAGACGTCCCTGGGTTTCGGCTTCCCCCGGGACGAGCGCCCCGCGCTGATCGCCGCCGAGCCGGACCGGTTCTTCCTGGAGCGGGCCAGCGACGCGCGGTACCAGTGGATCGACGTCTGGATGTCCGCGCTCAGCGTGGCCGAGATGCGCGAGTTCGTCACCGACGCGTGGCGGATGGTGGTGCCCAAGCGGGTGGCGGCCGCGCATCTCGGCGGCTAGCGGTGCCTGGCCGGACGCCGGTCAGCCGGGGTAGCGCTCGATGAGCTGGTCGGCGATGGCGTCCAGGTCCTTGCCGATGTAGGCCGGCTGCGGCCCGACACCGAGCGGGGCGTTGCCCTCGCGGAGGATGAGGCCGGCCTGCCAGCCGGCCGACAGCGCGCCGATCGTGTCCCAGACGTGGCAGGCGACCAGGCAGGCACCATCCGGGCCGACGCCGAGCGCAGTGCCCACGGACTGGTACGGCTCGGGCGACGGCTTGTGCCGCTTGACCGTCTCATCGACGCTGAACCGGCGCTCGAACACGTCGATGATGCCCCCGTGCTCCAGTTGCCGACCGGAGATCGCCAGCGTGTTGTCGGTGAGCGTGAACAGCCGGAAGCCGTGATCGCGGAGCCGGCGCAGGGCTGATGGGACCTCGGGATGCGGCGGCATGGTGGCGAACCGGCGGGTCAGTTCGTCGGCGTCGGCGTCGGTGATGCTGATGTCGCGGGTCGCGGCCTGCATCCGGAGCACGGCCGCGCCGATGTCGGTGAACGGGACGTAGACGCCGGCCAGGGTGAGCGCCTCGGAGTAGGTGATCAGGTTGGCGAACCACAGCCGCATGGCGGCGGGGTCGCCGAAGATCCGCTCGAACGTCGGGCGGAGCGAATCGAGGTCAAGCAGCGTCTCGTTGACGTCGAACACGATGATCGGTCGCGCGGGCATGGCGGACCCTTCGTTGCTGGGCGGTTAGGTGGCTGCCGCCATCGTCGCCCGGCGGCCGGTGCCGCACACCGTCAGGCTTGACGGAGTGCGGTGGCGGGCCCGGGGCGCCGGATAGCGTTCTGGTATGACGATCGAGACGCGGCCGCTCGGGCGGACCGGCACCGATGTGACCATCCTCGGCTACGGGGCGATGGAACTGCGCGGCCAGCCGCATGGGCCCGCCACCGCGGACGAGGACGCGGGCCGGCTGCTCAACGAGGTCCTCGACACCGGCATCAACCTGATCGACACGTCACCCGACTATGGCCACAGCGAGGAACTCATCGGCCGCTATCTCGGCCATCGCCGCGACGAGTACTTCCTGGCGTCCAAGTGCGGCTGCCTGCCCGGCCCGCCGCCGCCCGGGGCCACGCCGCCGTTCCCGCACGACTGGAGCGCGGCCAACGTGCGGGCCGGCGTGGAGCAGAGCCTGCGCCGGCTCGGCACCGACCGGCTCGACCTGGTCCAGGTGCACATGTCGCCGAGCCGGGCCCAGCTGGACGCGGACGGCACGGTGCCGACCCTGATGGCGCTCCGCGACGAGGGCAAGGTCCGGTTCATCGGCATGTCCGGGATCCTGCCCAACCTGCCCGACCACATCGCCATGGGCGTGTTCGAGGTGTTCCAGATCCCGTATTCGGCGCTGCAGCGCGACCATGAGGACCTGATCACCGCGGCGGCCGCCGCGGGCGCGGGGACGCTGATCCGCGGTGGTGCGGCCCGCGGCACCGCATCCGAGGACAAGAACTGGACGGTGCAGCCGCTCAGCTCCTCCGGCCCTCCGGCCCAGGACCGCTGGCAGGCCGCCGGACTCGACGAGCTGCTCGGCGACGGGATGAGCCGTCACGAGTTCATCCTGCGCTTCACGCTCAGCCACCCGGCGCTGTCCAGCACCATCGTCGGCACCTCCAGCCTCGATCACCTGCGCGGCAACCTGGCCATCGCGGCGAAAGGCCCACTGCCGGCCGACCTCTACCAGCGGGCCAGGGACGCGCTCAAGCCGGCCGGCTGAGCGCGCGGCTGGCCGGATACGCGACTGGGCCGGCCGGGTGGTACCGGGCCGGCCCAATGTGCATAACGGCTGTGCGCAGCCGTCCGGTCAGGGTTCGGTGCGGGTGGCGGCCTGCGGGTCCAGGGCCTCCTGGGTGATGACCGGGTCCTCGCCCGCCTCGTCCAGGATCGCCTCGGCCACGGTCGCGCCGGGCACCGCCAGGTCCCCTTCCGGGACGCCCGCGCCCGCCTCCGGCCACTGCTTGAGCTCCACCTGCGGGATCAGCCAGGAGACCAGGAAGGCCAGCGCCGCGATCGGCACCGCGACCAGGAACACGGTCTGGATCGACTCGGCGTAACCGGCCACGAAGCCCTGGTGCACCACCGCGGGCAGGTGCTTGAGCACCGCCGGGGTGGCGTCCGACGCGCTGAACCCGGCCGGCAGGGTGACCCCGTGCAGGTGCTTGGCCAGGTTGCCGACCAGCACGTTGGCGAAGATCGCGCCGAAGATCGCGGTGCCGAACGAGCCACCGATCGAGCGGAAGAACGTCGCGCCGGAGGTGGCCACGCCCAGTTCGCTGTGCGGCACGCCGTTCTGCACGATGATCACCAGCACCTGCATGACGCCGCCGATGCCCATGCCCAGCACCAGCATGTACAGCGCGTCCTGCAGCGTGGACGAGCCCACGCCCATCAGCGAGAGCAGGAACAAGCCCACGGTCATCACCGCGGACCCGGCGATCGGGAAGAACCGGTACTTGCCGGTCCGCGAGATGATCTGGCCGGAGCCGATCGAGGTGACCAGCAGCCCGGCCATCAGCGGCAGCAGGTACACGCCGGAGATGGTCGGCGAGATGCCGCGCACCACCTGGAAGAAGGCGGGCAGGTAGGTGATCGCGCCGAACATCGCGAAACCGACGATGAAGCCGACCACGCTGGTCACCCAGAACGTGCGCAGCTTGAACAAGTGCAGCGGCAGCACCGGCTCGGCGGCCCTGCGCTCGACCAGCACGAACAGCCCGATGAGCAGCACGCCGGCCACGCCGAGGATGTAGATCGGGGTGGACCGCCACGCGTAGGTGGTGCCGCCCAGGCTGGTCAGCAGAATGAGCGAGGTGGCCGCGAGGGAAAGCACTACGAAGCCCAGGTAGTCGATCACATGGTGCACCCGGGCCAGGTGACCCGGCACCTGGCTGGCCACCACTACCAGCGCGACGATGCCGATCGGCACGTTGATGTAGAAGATCCAGCGCCAGGACAGGTCGTCCACGAACACCCCGCCGAGCAGCGGCCCGATGACGCTGGCCAGGCCGAAGACCGCGCCGAACAGCCCGACATAGCGGCCCCGTTCCCGGGGCGAGACCACGTCGCCGACGATGGCCTGCGCGCCGACCATCAGGCCACCCGCGCCCAGGCCCTGCAGCGCGCGGAACGCGATCAGCATGATCATGGACGAGCTGATGCCGGACAGGATCGAGCCGGCCACGAAGATGATGATGGCCGCCTGGAAGAAGATCTTCCGGCCGTACTGGTCACCCAGCTTGCCCCAGAGCGGGGTGGACACCGTAAGGGCCAGCAGGTAGGCGGTGATCACCCAGGCGATGTGCGCGCCGCCGTGCAGGTCGCCGACGATGGTCGGCAGCGCGGTGGACACGATCGTCTGGTCCAGCGCGGCGAGCAGCATGCCGAGCATGAGCGCGCCGATGATGAGCAGGATGCGGCGCCGGCCCAGCCCGGGCTGGGCGCCGTTTTCAGTGCCGTCCGCGGCGGGCGGCTGCGGGCCGCCGGCTGGCGCGGGAGTGGCGGATGCCATTAGTGGTTGTCCTTTCTAGCCGCAACGTCCGGCATGACGTGGCGCAAATCGGAGTTCTCTGGGAGGCCGTCGGCGAGCGAGCGGAAGGCCAGATCGATGAGCTGAGTGAGCGGCACCGCGCCGCCGGAGCCGGCCCAGAACGAGATGCTGGCCCGGAACACGCTGGCCGCCGCGGCGGCCAGCAGGGCCGGGTAGGGGTCTCGGTCCGAGTCGGCGCCCAGCCGCTGGGCCAGTCCCTCGGTGGCGGCCCGCTCGACCAGCGTCATCTGGGCGGAGTGTGCAGCCCGCAGATGCGGGTCGGCGCGGGCCTCCTTCATCCGGCGCAGCCAGTCCACCGGGTTGCCGCCGAGTTCGCGGAGTTCGTCCGCGACCGCCTGCGCGTCCTCGGCGATCACGATGCGCAGCGCGTCGAGGGCAGGCGCGCCGGGTGCCGTATGCACCAGCCGCTCGCGTAGCGAGGCGGCGCGATCCGGGTCGGCGCCGAACAGCACCGCTTCCTTGGACGGGAAGTAGTTGAAGAACGTGCGCGGCGACACGTCGGCCGCCTCGGCGATGTCCTCCACGGTGACGTTGGCGAAGCCACGCTGGGCCACCAGGTCGAGGGCGTGTCGGCGCAGCGACCGGCGGGTGGCCAGCTTCTTGCGCTCGCGGAGCGAGGTGCGGGGCTCCCCGGCGGCGGTGGTGCTACCTAGTGTCATTGTGCGCTCACTACATCTTTGCGTGCTCTACAAACTTGCACGTCTAAGAATATTACAGTGAGTGCAACGTTGCGCAGGAGGGTGCTATTCCCCGGCGGCCTGGCGGATGTTGGGCGGCACCGGCCACCGGCTGGCGTTCTGAAAAAGAGGGGTTTGACCTGGGGTTACTTGTCGGCCACGAAGTCGAGCAGGGCCGGGTTGACCACCTCCGGGAAGGTCCAGCCCACGTTGTGCGGCCCGCCCTGGACCGTGACGAACTCCAGGTCCTTGATCAGCCCGGGCAGCCGGGCCGCGGTGTTCGGGTAGGGCAGGATGCGGTCCTGGTCACCGTGGATGAGCAGCACCGGGACGTCGATCTTGGGCAGGTCGGCACGGAAGTCGGTCAGCCAGGTGTCCACGCACGCCCAGGCCGCGTACCAGGACGCCTGGACCGCCACGATGAACGAGTTCTGCCAGGCCTCGTCGCTGATCCGGCCCTGGGCGCGGAGCACGTTGACGTTGTAGAAGTTGTTCAGGAAGTCCTTGAAGTAGGCCGGCCGGTCCTTGATCACGGCCGCCTTGATCCCGTCGAACACCGATCCGTCCACGCCGTCCGGGTTGTCCGGGGTCTTGAGCAGGAACGGCGGAATCGCGCCCATGAGCACCGCCTTGCGGACCCGGCCCGAGCCGTACTTGCCCAGGTAGCGGGTAACTTCGCCGGTGCCCATCGAGAACCCGCCGAGCACGATGTCGCGCAGGTCCAGGTGCTCCAGCAGCGTGTTGAGGTCGGCGGTGAAGGTGTCGTAGTCGTAGCCGGTGGTGGGCTGGCTGGACTGGCCGAAGCCGCGCCGGTCGTAGGTGATCACCCGGTACCCGGCGTCGAGCAGGACCCGTGACTGCCTCTCCCAGGAGGCCCCGTTGAGCGGGTACCCGTGGATGAGTACCACCGGCTGCCCACTGCCGTGGTCCTCGTAGTAGATCTGGATGTCGGTGCCGTTCTCCTGGCCGACGGTGACCTTAGCCATGGCGCTTGCCTCCCGTTGCGCACTGATTGCCCTTGCCTGCACCTCCCTGCCCGGTTTGCCGGTGTTATCAACCCTGTGACCAGGCGGATTTCTGGTGAACAGCGCGGGCCAGGCCCCAGCCCACCTGGAGGGATTAGCGGGCTGAGGCCTGGCCTGACCGGGGTTCCGTGCGGGGCGCTGGCCGGGCGCTGGGCAGGGCGGTTGTGGCGGCGCGCCCTGCCCAGCGGGCTAGTGCCCCACCCCGGTCAGCTGGTGCTGCCGCGGCCGCGCCGGGTCAGCGCGTCCACGGTTACCGCGGCCAGCAGCACCAGCGCGGTCCACATGAGCTGGGCGGTAGCGGTCAGCCCGAGCAGTTGCAGGCCGTTCGCGATCACGCCGACGACCAGGCCGCCGAGCAGCGCGTCCATCATCTTGCCCCGCCCGCCGAACAGGCTGGTGCCGCCGATGACCGCGGCCGCCACCGCGTTCAGCACGTTCTGGCCACCCTGCACGCTGCTCGAGATCGAGCCCAGGTACGAGGCGTAGATGATGCCGGTAATGCCCGCGGTCATGCCGCACAGCGCGAACGCGATGACCCTGATCCGGTTGGTGTTCACGCCGGCCCGGCGGGCCGCCTCGGCGTTGCCGCCGATCGCATACACGTAGCGGCCGAACCGGGTGCGGCCGAGCAGCACGGTGTAGACGACCAGGATGCCCAGCACGATCAGCACCACCCAGGGCAGCCCGCGCACCGGGATGAACGTGTGGCTGCGGTTGGTGTTGCCGATCAGCACGACCACGATGCCGGCCACCGCTATTACCGCGATCTTCAGCAGGGTGATGCTGACCGGCGGGGCGACCAGGCCGTTGACCCGGCGCCGCCGGTCGCGCAGGAACAGCATCACGGCGGCGATGGCGACCAGCACGATCATCACGATCCAGCTGGCCGCCGGGCTCAGGCTGCCCGACTCGATGTCGTTGATCACGTTGCTGTTCAGGTTGATCACGCCGCCCAGGCCGAAGTGGCCGCTCGCGTTGATCAGGAACAGCAGCAGCCCGGACAGGCCGAGGAAGCCGGCCAGCGTGACCACGAAGGAGGGCAATCGCAGCTTGGTAATGATGTAGCCCTGCAGCGCGCCGTAGAACGCCGTGCCGGCCAGCGCGGCCAGTACGGCCACCCACCACGGCACGTTCTCGTCCAGCAGCCATAGCGCGACGACCGCGCCACAGGCCGCGGTGTAGCCGGCCGCCAGGTCGATCTCGCCGAGCAGCAGGACGAACACCTCAGCCATGCCCAGGGTGATGATGAACGAGGCCTGGCTCATCAGGTTCACCAGGTTGCCCGCGGACAGGAACAGCGAGCTCTTCAGCTGGAAGAACAGCACGATCACGACCAGGCCGATGACGACCGGCAGCGCGCCGCTCTCGCCGCTGCGGACCTGCTTGAACCAGATCCGCAGGTACTCGGTGATCGACCCGGCCATCAGTTCGGCGGACGCGCCGGACGCCACCACGATGTCGGTGCTCGGCTGCGCGCCGTCGGCGTTGATCTCGTCGGTCTGCGCTGAAGTCTGTTCGGGGGAAGGGGGATTCGTGGATGTCAATGGTCAGCCCTCCGCGCCACTCTTTGGGCCGCTCTGCGTGAGGCGGGCGCCGTCATCCGCATCGTGGGTGCGGTGCGAGGTGCCCGTGGTCATCAGGTTGACGGTGGATGCGGTGTCGTAGTCGGCGGCCGGGCCGGCCGACACCAGCCGGCCCAGGTAGAGCACGGCCAGCCGGTCGGCCACCTGAAACACGTCGGTCAGGTTGTGCGACACGACGATGACCCCGATGCCGCGCCCGGCCAGCCGGGTGATCAGGTCCAGCACCAGTGCGGTCTGCGACACACCGAGCGCGGCCGTCGGCTCGTCCATGATCACGAGCTTGGCGTCCAGCATGACCGCCTTGGCTACGGCCACCGCCTGCCGCTGCCCGCCGGACAGCGAGCCGACCGGCTGCCGGATGTTGCGGACCGTGGTGACCCGCAGGTCGCTGAGCGTCTGCTGGGCGGTGGTCTCCATCGTCACCTCGTCCAGCAGCAGGTGCCGCCGGATCTCGTGGCCCAGCAGCATGTTCTCGACGATGTCGAGGTTGTCGCACAGCGCCAGGTCCTGGTACACGGTGGCGATCCCGGCCTGGGTGGCGTCCTTCGGGGTGCGGAAGTGCACCCGCTGGCCCTGCCAGAGGATCTCGCCGTGCGACGGCTCCCAGATGCCGGAGATGGTCTTGATCAGGGTCGACTTGCCCGCCCCGTTGTCCCCGACCAGGGCAGTGACCTGCCCCGCTGGGATGTCGAGATCGATCCCGTTGAGCGCCTGCACCGGGCCGAAGTTCTTCCCGATGCCGCGCAACTGAAGTAGCGGCCCGTCCATGGTGGCAGTTCCTTTGCTGCTGCTGGTGCGCGTCGGAGCCCGGCCCGCCGCGGCGGGCCGGGCTCCGTCTTCCGAGCTACCTGTCACTGCGTGGGGTGTCGCCGGTCAGCCGTCGCCGGTCAGCCGGAGATCCCTGCCGCGGTGCAGTCCTTCGCGTACTTGCCAGCGCACAGCTGGGAGGCCGGCACGAACTTGTCCGCGATCACGGTCGAGTTCATGTTGGCGGTGTTGACCCACTCCGGGGTGAGCAGCACCGATTCGACCGACTTCTTGGTCTGCGGGTCGGTGGTGGTCCCGTTGAGCAGGCTGGACGGGGGAGTGAGGCCGGCCCGGATGTACATGGCCAGCGCGGCGGCCGCCTGGGCCTCCAGGTAGATCGGCTTGTAGACGGTGCCGCACTGGTAGCCGGACAGGATGTTCTGCAGCCCGGTCAGCGTGGCGTCCTGGCCCGTGGTCGGGAACGTCTTCGGCTTGATGCCCTGGTTCTGCAGGTAGTGGATGATCGGCGCGCCGTTTTCGTCGTTCGGGATCAGCGCGGCGTTGATGTTCTTGTGCGCGGTGTACTGCTGCTGGAACTCACTGAGCGCGGTCGGCGGGTCCCAGGTACCGGCCGGGTTGCTCACGTCCTTCCAGCCGGCGCCGCTGAACTTGGGTGCCAGCACCGCGTCATAGCCCTGGGCGAACAGCGTCGCGTTGTTGTCGGTCGGCGCGCCCTTCATGACGATCACCTGCGGCTTCTTCAGGCCCCAGGCGGACACGCAGCTGACCAGGCCCTGCCCGATCAGCTTGCCGACCTGCACGTTGTTGAAGCTGACGTAGTACTTGCGGGTGCCGCCCAGGGTCAGCCGGTCGTAGTCGATGACGGTGACGCCGTGCGCCTTGGCGTAGGACTCGATGTGCGCGCCGACGCCGGAGTCGAGCGGGTCGACGACCAGCACGCTGGCGCCCTTGGTGATGGCCGTCTGGGCGTCGCTGAACTGGGTCGCGTCGCTGCCGAGCGCGTTCTGCACGGTGAACTGGGTGTCCTTGAGACCGGCCTTGGTGAAGGACTCCTTCAGGTACGGCGCGTCGAACTCGACGTACCGGGTGGACGACACGGTGTCCGGCAGGATCACCGCGACGTTGCCCTTGCCGCGCGATGCGAGCGGCTTGAGCGTGGCCATGGCGGACAGGCTGTTGTTCAGCTGGCTGAGCGAGAGCTGGGGTACCGGCGCCGAGCTGCTGCCGGATGAACCTGACGATGAGCCGCCGCTGCTGCCGCAGGCGGCGATGATCAGGGCCGCGCTGCCCGCACACGCGGTCAGCGCAACTTTACGGGTCACTGAATGCAAGGGAACCCACCTCACTGTGGCGGAAACATGTCCGGGGTCCTGCGGGGGCAGGGTCAATCTGCCGGGCGTCGCGAGCCCCCCATCTATCTGGGAAAACAGTAGGACGACGGCAATAAACAGAGCCGTAAACATTTCTGTAACGCCGTGAAAAAACCATTAACAAATGCGGCTGGGTGCGTATACCTGCCGGTTCGGCGCCGACCGGAGAAAATGTGAGCGCTCTCAGGCGCCGATATGTGGTGGGAAAGTGTGCGGGCCTGTTTAATCGGCTGCGATGCGGTAGCCGGCCCGCGGCTGGGTCAGGATCACCGGCGCCGCGCCCTGCGGCTCCAGCTTGGCGCGAAGCCGGCGGATATACACCCGGACGTACTCGGTCTCGGTCTCGTAGCCGCGGCCCCACACCCGGCGCAGCAGGTGCGCGTGGGTGAGCAGCTTGCCCCGGTTGATGGCCAGCTCACGGAGCAGGGCGAATTCGGTCGGGGTGAGGTGCACCGCCGCGCCGCCCCGGCGCACCTGCTGGGTGGCCAGGTCGATTTCCAGCTGCCCGATGGTGATCAGGGTGGGCGTGGCCCGCGGCGCCGCCTCGCCCGGGCGGGTGCGCCGCAGTGTCGCGGTGATCCGGGCCAGCAGTTCCTCGATGCTGAACGGCTTGGTCAGGTAGTCATCGGCGCCCATGTTCAGCGCGGTCACCTTGTCCCGCTCCCCGCCCCGCGCCGAGATCACGATGATGGCCACCGGCGACTGCTCGCGGATCAGCTGGCACAGCTCGAAGCCGTCCACCTCGGGCAGCATCAGGTCGAGCAGGACGATGTCCGGGTCCTCGGTCTCCAGCAGGTTGAGCGCGCGCAGCCCGTCCAGCGACACCACCGTGTCGAAGCCGCGCACGGCCAGGTTGGACCGGATCAGGTTGACGATGTTCGGGTCGTCCTCGACCACCAGCGCGCGGGTGTTCCCGCTCTGCTCAAGCATCGGCCACCACCGCGTCGTCCGGGGTGGCCGGGTTCTCCACCGGCAGGTGGATCCGGAAGCAGGTGCCCCGGGCCGGCTGGTCAAGCTCCATCCGGCCGCCGTGCGCGGCCACGATGCCGCGGGCGATGGACAGCCCGAGCCCGGACCCGGAACTGGCCGCCCGGCGCCGCCGCCGCATCGGCTCGAACGGCGCCTGCGCCACATCCGGCGGGAGCCCCGGCCCGTCGTCGGCCACCGTGACCAGCACCGCGCCCTGACCATCCGGTGCCGCCCGGACCCGGATCCGGGTGCCGGCCGGATTGTGGCTGGTCGCGTTGCTGAGCAGGTTGACGAAGACCTGCTCCAGCCGGTCGTGGTCGGCCCAGATCGGCGGCAGCCGGTCGGCGCAGTCCACCTCGACCAGCGGCGCGCCGGCCGGGCTCGGCCGGGTCGGCCGGGGGCAGGCAGGCGATAGCGGCATCGAGCACCAGCGGGATGCTGCACCAGTCGCGCTGCAACTGCAAGATGCCGGACTCGATAGCGGAGAACCGGAGCAGGTCATCGACCAGCCGGCCGAGCCGGGACGACTCGGCCGCAATCCGGGTCAGGAAGCGCTGCTGCGACTCCGCGTCCCAGTTCACGTCCGGCTGGAGCAGGCTGGACGCGTAGCCCTTGATCGCGGTCAGCGGGGTGCGCAGCTCGTGGCTCAGCCGGGACAGGAAGCCGCGCTGGAGCTCCCGGGACCGGCGCAGCGCCACGGTCTCCTGCCGGGCGGACCAGGCCGCTTCCCGTTCCAGCGCCAGCCGCAGCGAGTGCGCGGCGTCCTCCAGCAGCGCGGTGGCGTCCGGCGGCGGCGCGCCGCACCACCGGGCGACCAGCGCGGACCGGCCGCCCGGCGCCGGGAAGGCCACCGCCAGCAGGTGCCCCGCCCCGCCCGGTGCCCCGTCCGCCGCGGTGCGCAGCGCCGCGGCGGAGTGCACCGCCGCGCCGTCGTGACCGGCCGCGGCCAGCGCGGCCTCGGCCGCGTGCCGCACCGCCACCGAGCAGTCGCCGCGCTCCCCGCTGGCTGGGCCGTCGGCGCTCTCCGCGCCCGGCACCCCGGCCGCCGCGCCGCCCGCGGGGCAGGCCGCGGCACGGCAGACGGCCGGGCCGTCCGGCGGCTGGGCCAGCAGCGCGGCCTCGTCGGCTTCCAGCCCGCGGCGCAGCGCCTGCAGCGCCGCGCCCAGCCCCTCGGCCACCGGCACCGGCCCGCCCAGGATCTGCAGCATCTCCCGGATCGTCTCCAGCACCCGGTTCCGCGCGGTGGCCTCTTCGAGCAGCCGGTCCCGGTCCACCGCGCTGGCCACGAAGCCCGCGTACAGCGTGGCCAGGTCGAGGTCGTCCCGGCGCGGCGGGCCGGCCATGGCGCGGAATACGGTGATCACGCCGAGCAGCCCGCCCGGCCCGAGCACCGGCACCGACCAGGAACTGGCCACCTTGGCCGACCTGGCCAGCTCGGTGAACGGCCCCCAGGTGGTGCCGGCCTGCACGTTCTCCTCGATGACCGGCGCCTGCCCGGCCGCGGCCAGCCCGACCGGGCCGCCGGCCGGGCCGCGGGGCAGCCGGGACCAGGCGTGCAGCAGCCGCGGCGCCAGCCCGAGCGACGCGGCGCAGACCAGCGAACTGTCCGCCAGCAGGTGGATGCACAGCCGCTCGCTGCCCAGCGCCGCGCCCAGCGCGGACAGGATCAGCGTCAGGCTGCTGGACGGGTCGGCCGCCACCAGCCGGCCGGTCAGCCCGTGCAGCCGGATCAGCTGCCGCCGGGCCGAGGAGTCCACCTCCTGCCCGGACACCAGCGCCACCACGTCGTCCGGGTGCACCTCGCTCGGCGACACCTCGGCGATGACCCGGCCCTGCCGGAGCACCACGATGCGGTCGGCCAGCCGGAACATCTGCGCCGTGTCATGGCAGGCCAGCAGCACCGTGGTGCCCTGCTCGCGGACCCGCATGATGAGCTCTTCGACCAGCCGGGACTCCTGCACGCCGAGCGAGGCGGTGGGCTCGTCGAGCAGCAGCAGCCGCGGCTGGTGCACCATGGCCCGGGCCACCGCCACCATCTGGCGCTGCCCGCCGGACAGCGACCGGACCGAGCGCTCCGGGTCATGCAGCGGCACGCCCAGCCGCTCGAAGATGCGCGCCGCGTCGGTGCGCTGCCGGGTGTCGGACAGCAGTTGCCCGCGGCGCTCCCGGCCGAGCAGCACGTTCGAGGCCACGTCGAGGTTCTCGCACAGCGACAGGTTCTGCCAGACCACCGAGATGCCGCGGCGCTTGGCGCCGATCGGGTCGGCGGGCACCGCGCGCCCGTCCAGCATGATCGTGCCCGAGGTGGGCGCGAGATCCCCGGCGATGCAGCGGACCAGCGT
Source organism: uncultured Actinomycetes bacterium (assembly GCA_963758575.1). Taxonomy (GTDB): domain Bacteria; phylum Actinomycetota; class Actinomycetes; order Streptosporangiales; family Streptosporangiaceae; genus RYN-230. The sequence continues at coordinate 188,354 of CAVWWE010000046.1, read as the reverse complement.
GCTCTTGCCCGCGCCGTTCTCGCCGGCCAGCGCGACGACCTCTCCCGCGCGGACCGTGAGGTCGACTGAATCCAGCGCGGTCAGCGGGCCGAACCGGACGCCGAGCCCGGACACCGCGAGCTGCGCGGCGGCGACCGCGCTGGCCGGGCTGGCGAGGGCATTCATGGGCACATTGTGGTCTGAACCATTGCTGAGCACCACATGCTCTGGCTTGACTGCGTACCCCGGTACGGCTGTTAGCGTTCCCAGCATGGCTGGCTTGACGATCGGCAAGTTCGCCGCCGCCGAGGGCGTCGGCGTCGAGACGGTGCGGTTCTACCAGCGGCGCGGGCTGCTGGCGCCGCCCGCCCGGGGCCGCTCCGGGTTCCGCGAGTACTCCGCGGCTGACCAGTGGCGGCTGGCCTTCATCCGCCGCGCCCGCACCCTCGGCTTCAGCCTGGCCGAGGTCCGTGACCTGCTCGGCCCGGCCCAGGCCCGGTCCACCGCGGAGATCGTCCAGGCGGCCGAGCTGAAGCTGGCCGCCAACGCGGCCCGGATGCGCGAGCTGGCCCAGCTGCAGTGCCGGCTGCGCCGCCTGGTCCAGGTGTGCGAGCACGGCGACAGCGACGACTGCGTCGCGTTGCACATCACCGAACCTCCGGAGGAACTGACGTCATGAGCACTGAGCTGAGTAACGGCGTGGTGAGCGCGGCGACGGACGAGACGTTCGCCGCTGCCGTGCTGGACAACCCGCGGCCGGTGCTGGTCGAGTTCTGGGCCGAGTGGTGCCCGCCGTGCCGCCAGCTGGCCCCGATCCTGGACGCCCTCGCGGCCGACCTGGCCGGCCAGGTCGACGTGGTGAAGGTCAACATCGACGAGAACCCGCAGACCGTGCAGCGCTACGGCATCATGCTCGCGCCGACCCTGAACCTGTACCGCGGCGGCGAGGTCGTCCGCCAGCTGGTCGGGGCCCGGTCCAAGTCCGCGCTGCTCCGCGACTTCGGCCTGGCCGATTCGTAGCGCTCGGCTTGCCCAGCGGGCCCGCCGCTGGGCAGGCTGGGAGGCATGATCGAGGCTGTCATCTTCGACCTGGACGGCGTGCTGATCGACTCCGAGCCGGTATGGGAGGAGGTCCGCCGCCAGGTGGTGGCCGGGCACGGCGGGCACTGGGCCGCGGACACCCAGCAGCGGCTGATGGGCATGAGCACCGGCGAGTGGGCCCGCTACCTGAGCGGCGAGCTCGGCGTCCAGCTCCCGCCGGACCAGGTGGCGCAGGTGGTCATCGACCAGATGGCGGCCAGGTACCGCGAGCATCTCCCGCTGCTGCCCGGGGCGGTGACCGCGGTACACGCACTCGCCGCGCACTGGCCGCTTGGCTTGGCCAGCTCCGCACCGTTGTCGCTGATCGATACCGTGCTGAACGCCAGTGCCCTGCACCCGTACTTCGCCGCCACCATGTCAACCGAGCAGGTCAAGGCCGGCAAGCCGGCCCCGGACATCTACCTCGCGGTCGCGGCCAAGCTGGGTGTGCGGCCCGCGCAGAGCGCCGCGGTGGAGGACTCGGCCAACGGGCTGCGCTCGGCCGCCGCCGCGGGCTGCCAGGTGATCGCCGTCCCGCACCCCCGGTACCCGCCCGGCCCGGACGCCCTTGCCCTGGCCCGCGTCGTCCTCCCCAGCCTCACCGACCTCACCCCAGCTGTGGTCCGCTCGCTCAACCCTTAGCCTGGCCGTCGTGATCAACCGATCGCTGCTGCTATAGCAACACGAGACGGTTGATCACGGGCTGACGGCCCGGCCGGGCCGTGCGAGTATCACCGCATGCGGATCTCTACCACGGTGGGGTACTGGAGTGCCGGGCCGCCAGCGGACGCGGCTGAGCTGTTCGAGCTGGCCGACCGGCTCGGCGTCGACCAGATCTGGTCCGCGGAAGCGTACGGCAGCGACGCCTGGACCCCGCTGGCCTGGTGGGGATCGCGCACCTCGCGGATCACGCTGGGCACCTCGGTGTCCCAGATCTCCGCCCGGCCGCCGGTCACCCTGGCCATGACCGCGATGACCATGGACCACCTCAGCGGGGGCCGGCTCATCGTCGGCGTCGGCACCAGCAACCCGCAGGTGGTCGAGGGCTGGTACGGCCAGCCCTACCCGCGGCCGCTGGAGCGGACCCGGGAGTACATCGAGATCATGCGCGCCGTCATCGCGCGCCGCGAGCCGGTCAGCTACGACGGCAAGCACTACCAGCTGCCGCTGCCCGGCGGCACCGGGCTGGGCAAGCCGCTGCGCTCCATCCTGCACCCGTACCGCACCGAGATCCCGATCTACCTGGGCGCCGAGGGCCCGAAGAACGTCGCCCTGGCCGCGGAGATCGCCGACGGCTGGAACCTGATCTTCTTCTCGCCAGCCATGAACGACTTCTACGCCGGCGCGCTGGCCGAGGGCTTCGCCCGGCCCGGCGCCCGGCACGACGCCAGCACGTTCGACGTGGTCGGCGGGCCGATGCGGATCATCGTGGACGACGACATCGAGCGCGCCGCCGACCTGATCCGGCCTGCGCTCGCGCTGTACATCGGCGGGATGGGCGCGCGCGGGGTCAACTTCCACCACGAGGTTTTCGTCCGGATGGGCTACCCGGATGAGGCCAAGATCATCCAGGACCGCTACCTGGCCGGCGACCGGAACGGCGCGATCGCTGCCGTGCCCACCCGGATGGTCGAGGACGTGGCGCTGATCGGACCCTGGCCCAAGATCACCGATGAACTGCCCCGGTGGCTCGACACGGTATTGACCACGTTCTCCGTCAGCACCGACCTGGAGCACCTGCCCCGCGTCGTCGAACTCCTCCGCGCCTGACCGGTACCGCACCCGCCGCACTTAGCATGCGGATGTTACGCCTGAACCGGGACAAAACGGTCAGCGAACCGTACGCCGTGCATGCCAAGTCGGCCGTAGTCCTGCCTAGCAGGTGTGCGTTCCGCTTTCCGGGGAAGCAAGAACCGGTCGGAAGCCTGGCCGGCCCCAGATGGCCAGGAAACGAGCTTGCCCGGAACCGGGCTCGGGAGGTAGTGGCCATGACCATCGGCGGCAGCATCGCGCTCATCGTGATCGGCGCGATTCTTCGTTTCGCCATCAGCTGGTCGCCCACCTACATCAACGTCCAGCTCATCGGCCTGATCTTGATGATCGCCGGGATCGTCGCGCTGATCATCTCGCTGGTCTTCCTGACCGCCCGGCGCCGCCGGGTAGTGACGACGACTCGCGGCCCCGCGGACACCCAGGTGTACGAGGAGCGCCGGTACAGCGAGCCGCCGCTGTAGGCCGCGCGCCAGCCCAGTCCCCGCCGCCCGAAACTGGCGTTCAGGCTGCTGACCTTGCCTTTTACCGGACTCGGCGTGCAGCTCTGAGCGGGCCGTTGCATAGAATCAAGATCAACGGCGGCCCGGCGGGGGGACTGGGAGAAGAGCATGGCGCGGTCGATCTGGTCGGGGTTCCTCAGCTTTGGGCTGGTCAGCGTCCCGGTGGGGCTGTATCCGGCCACCGCCGACCAGACGGTGCACTTCAACCAGCTGCACAAGGGCACGTCGCACCGGATCCGGTACAAGAAGGTGGACGAGGTCACTGGGGAAGAGGTCCCGACCGCGGACATCGTGAGCGGCTATGACCTGGGTGGCGGCGAGTACGTCGTGGTCACCCGGGACGAGCTGAAGGAGGCCGCGCCGGGCAAGTCGGAGACCATCGAGATCAGCGATTTCGTTGACCTGGACGAGATCGACCCGGTGTTCTTCCGCACCACGTACTACCTGGCGCCGCGGGGCAAGGGCGCGGACCGGGCGTACGCGCTGCTCCGGCAGGCGATGGACGAAACCGGCAAGGTGGGCGTCGCCACCATGGTGCTGCGGGACAAGGAGCACCTGGTCGCGGTGCGGCCCGGGTCTGACGTGCTGATCCTGGAGACGATGTACTTCGCCGACGAGATCCGGACGCCGAGTGAGGAACTGGACACGCTGCCCGAGGACGCCACGTTCCAGGGCCGGGAACTCGACGTGGCCAAGAAGCTGGTCGAGTCGCTGACCGTGGCGTGGCAGCCGGCCGACTTCCACAACACGTACCGGGACCGGGTGATGGAGCTGATCGAGCGGAAGCGGGAGGGCGAGGCGGTCGTGTTCGAGGCCGAGCGGCCCAAGTCCAACGTGGTCGACCTGATGGCCGCGCTGGAGGGATCGCTGGCCACGATGGGGGAGAGCGGCGGCGCGGCGGCCGGGCCGTCATCCGGCCCGGGCCGGGGCCGGGCGGCGCGCAAGGATGCGGCGGCCGGGCTGGACAGCCTGTCCAAGGCCGACCTGCTGGCCCGGGCGGCCGAGCTGGACATTCCGGGACGGTCCAAGATGTCCAAGCCGGAGCTGATCGAGGCGATCACCGCGGCGGCCGAGGCCCAGCCGGCCAAGCGGCGGCCGCGGAAGATTTCCTAGCAATCTCGGCGCTGGCCGGCCTGTCGCGCTGCCTGCTGTCGGCCCCGGGTGATAGGCCAGACTCGGAGGTAGCCGAGATGCCCGAGCCTGCCATGATCAGCGGAACCTGCCCGGAGTGCCGCCAGGACCTGGAGCACTGCCACGGGACCGCGATCGAGCACTGTGACGGGTCTGCCGACTGCTCGGATGACCCGAACTGCCAGCTGACCGGCGAGGTCCACCTGTTCCTGATCCCGTGCGCCGACGTGGGCTGCGACTGCGGCCCAGCTGAGTTCAGCCCGGCTGAGGCCGGACTGGACGGGATGCGCCGCGCCTCATGACCGGGCGAGCCCGCAGCTCCGCATGGCCTTGCGGTAAGCCACCGCCACCGCGTCGAACTTGAGGTGCAGCTCGGCGGCCAGGTCGAACGGGACCCGGTCCGGCCGCTGTGACTCCACCACCACCTGGTCCTGGCCGAAGATGGTGTCCTCGAACTCCTGCAGCACCCGGTCCGGCTGGTCCAGGTTGTAGTTCCGGCCGATCACCACGTAGCCCGCGCACTGCTCGGTCGCCACCGGCTGGGACGCGAAGAAGTACACCATGCCGCGCTCGCCGCCCCAGCCCAGCCGGAGCGCGATGGTGTACGGCAGGTGCAGCTCGTACCGGCTGATCCGCTCGGGCGGGCCGGCCGTCTCGTTGCCGAACACCGGGAAGTCATCGCTGTTCGGCGCCTCCGGCCGGGTGATCGTGTAGTGCAGCACGTGCTCCGCGGTGCGCACCTCGTGCCGCGGCACCACCGGCCGGTCCGGGTCGCCGAGCAGGCCCGGGTGCACCCACGGGAAGTGGCCGAGGTCGGTGAAGTTCTCCACCTGGCGGGCCGCGTCGCAGGCCCACCGGTACGGGCCCGCGGTGAGCACCGCCCAGTCGCCGTTCTCCAGCTCGGGCACCTCGGGCAGCGGCCAGCGCGGCTCGTCCAGCGCCACCCAGATCAGCCCGTACCGTTCCTGGCAGCGGAACGCCGGGATCTTCGCCTTGGCCGGCACCCGGGCCGGGTCCTCGAGCTGGGGGATGGCCACGCACCGGCCGTCGGCCCCGTACCGCCAGCCGTGATACGGGCAGACCAGCTGGTCGCCGTTGATCCAGCCCAGCGACAGCGCGGTGCCGCGGTGCACGCACAGGTCCTGGCTGGCCCGGGGCTGGCCGCCGGCGCCGCGCCACAGCACCAGCGGCTCGCCGAGCAGGTCGGCGTGGGCCGGCTTGTCGGTGAGTTCGGCGCCGAACGCCACCGGGTGCCAGCAGTTACGCAGCGCGCTGGGGTCCGCGAACGCGGCCGGGCCGGTCATGCTGATCAGGGTACGGCGGAGGCCTGTGCGGTCGGCTGCTGGGTCTGGTGCCCCTGGAACAGGATGGACGAGATCTGGGTCAGCGTGTTGATGCCGTAGTTGAACCCGACGTCATCGGCGTCCCCGTAGCCCTCCAGGTTGTACATGATGGCCAGGGTGTACTCCTGGTTGGGCCCGGCGAAGCCGACCGTGTTCGTGATCCACGGCGGGTCGAGCTCCCAGCCGTCCTTGTTGCCCGGATGGTTCTCCGGCCCGGCGCCCCACACGCCCCACTGCTGGTCGATCGAGCTGACGTGCTGCAGCCGGAAGACCAGGTAGTTGCGCACACTGGCCGGGGCCTTGGTGAGCACGTAGTTCATCAGGTTGTCCAGGTCCTCGGCCGAGCAGTACATGAAGCCCCAGTTGGGCACGGACGAGGTGAACGTGGCCGTGTTCATCCCGAACGCCTGGATGCGCTGCAGGAAGCTGCCGTCCTCGAACTGGTTCCACAGATCGTTGGCGTCGTCGTCGTTGCTGGTGTACAGCGCCTGGAACATTTCCGCTTTGTCAGTGGGGGTCAGCGTGAGTTCCCCGGCGTTCGCCCGCTGCAGGATGTCGGTCATCATGGCCAGCTTCATGGTGGACGCCGCCGGGTAGGCCACGGTCGCGTTGACGTTCTGGTACACCGCCCCGGTGACCCGGTCGTCGAGCACGATGGCGAGCGAGCCGGGCGCGCCCGACTTCCGCAGATACCGCTGCACGGCGTGGATCCGGTTCCGCATCTCGCAGGAGAAGCCAGGCGCGATCTTGGCACAGTGCTTCGGCTTCGGGCTGGGCGTCGGGCTCGGCGTGGCCGAGGCTGACTTCGACGCCTGGCCCTTGCCCAGCGCCTCGTGCTGGCTGGCCGGGGTGAACATGCTGCAGCCAGCCAGCGTCAGCGCGGCCAGCAGGCAGCAGCACAGCACCGCCGGGAGGCGCGCTGCACGCTGTAGACGGGGGATGGGAGAAGGCACGCCCGCCAGGATACGAGCCATCCCGTGATGCGGTGGGTACTGCCGGCGATACCCGTCGATCCCGTTGCTAATTCTTGATCTCAGGCCATGTGTGCCCGGCCGTCAGGCCGGGTGCTCGCTGGGCGTCAGGGCCGGTGGTCTTAGGCGGAGTGCTCCTGGCCGTCGCCGGCCCATTCGGTGTGGAATGTGCCCGGCTTGTCCACCCGGTGGTAGGTGTGCGCGCCGAAGTTGTCCCGCAGGCCCTGGATCAGCGACGCGGGCAGCCGCGCCGCGCGCAGCCCGTCGTAGTAGGCCAGCGACGAGGAGAACGCGGGGGACGGGATGCCGGCTGTGGCTGCGTGCGCCACCACCCGGCGCCAGCTGTCCACGCCGTCCCGCACCGCAGCCGCGAAGTAGGGCGCGACCAGCAGGCTGGGCAGCCCCGGGTTCTCGTCGTAGGCGGTCCGGATCCGGTCCAGGAACCTGGCCCGGATAATGCAGCCACCGCGCCAGATGGTGGCCATCATGCCCCGGTCGATGTTCCAGCCGTACTCCGCGCTGCCCGCTTCGATCTGGTCGAAGCCCTGGGCGTACGCGACCACCTTGGACGCGTACAGCGCGCGCCGGACGTCCTCGGTGAACGCGTCCGGGTCGGGGATGCCCAGCGGCGCGATGGCGGTGCCGAACGTGTCCCGGGCCGCGGCGCGCTGGTCGGCGTGCCCGGACAGCGAGCGGGCGAACGTGGCCTCGGCGATGCCGGTGATTGGGATGCCGAGGTCCAGCGCGCTCTGCACGGTCCACCGGCCGGTGCCCTTCTGCTCGGCCTGGTCGAGCACGATGTCCACGAACGGCTTGCCGGTCTCCGCATCGGTGTGCGCCAGCACGTCGGCAGTGATCTGGATCAGGAACGAGTCCAGGTCGCCGTCGTTCCAGGTGCGGAAGATCTCGGCGATCCGCGGGGCCGGGGCGCCCAGGCCAGCCCGGAGCAGGTCGTAGGCCTCGGCGATGAGCTGCATGTCGGCGTACTCGATGCCGTTGTGCACCATCTTGACGAAGTGCCCGGCCCCATCCGGGCCGACGTGCGTGCAGCACGGTGTGCCGTCCACCTGGGCGGCGATCGACTCGAAGATCGGGCCCAGCTTGGCGTAGGACTCCTTCGACCCGCCGGGCATGATGCTCGGGCCGAGCAGCGCGCCTTCCTCGCCGCCGGACACCCCGCAGCCGACGAAGTGCAGGCCGTGCTCGCGCAGCGCGGCCTCCCGGCGCCGGGTGTCCATGTAGTGCGCGTTGCCGCAGTCGATGACGATGTCGCCCTCGTCCAGCAGCGGGACCAGCTCGTCGATGACCGCGTCGGTCGGCTGGCCGGCCTTGACCATGATGATGATCGCCCGCGGCTGGCTCAGGCTGGCCACGAACTCCTTCATCGACTCGGACGGCACGAAGGTGCCCTCGCTGCCGTGCTCGGCGACCAGGCTGCGGGTGCGTTCCGGCGATCGGTTGTGCAGCGCGACCACATGCCCGTGCCGGGCCAGGTTGCGCGCCAGGTTGCGGCCCATTACGGCCAGGCCGGTTACGCCGATATCCGCACTGCTCGCCTGCGACATGCTGGCTCCTCGTCAGTCTTGTCTCTCTGGCGAGACTAGCCCCGTGCCGTTCTGGCCGGAGCTGGCGGGCGCGCGGGCATGACCAGAACTGGTGGTTCGGCACGCACCTTGACCACGGGCGTTTGCAAGACTGCACTCATGTCCCAGCCTGCCTTCACCGCCGACCCCGCGCAGGGCCGGATATTCCGCACCTCCCGGGTGGTGCGCAGCGTGGACGTCACCCCGGCCGGTCGGCTCCGGTTCGACGCGCTGGCCCGCTACCTGCAGCAGGCGGCCGAGGATGACCTGGCCGACGCGGCCTGGGCCGAGCCGTACACCTGGCTGGTCCGCCGGACCTCGGTCGCGGTGCGCGGCTACCCAGCCCACCGCGACCGGGTGCAGTTGCGCACGTTCTGCTCGGCGACCGGGCCGCGCTGGGCCGAGCGGACCACGACCGTGGCCGGCCCCGCGCGGGGCCCTGGTGCAGGCGGTGGCCGTGTGGGTGGCCATCAACGCCACGGATGGCCGCCCGGTGCCGCTCGGGGATGTCTTTGACCGGATCTATGGCCCGTCCACTGGCGGGCGCCGGGTGTCCGCGCGGCTGACTCAGCCGGACCCACCGGCCTCGGCCGGCGGGCGGGGGTGGCCGCTGCGGGCCAGCGACTTCGACACCGCGGGGCACGTCAACAACAGCATTCACTGGGCCGCGGTCGAGGATGTGCTGGCCGGGCTGGACTGGCTGCCGTCCCGGGCCGAACTGGAGTACCACCGGCCGGTACTGCCCGGCCACGACCCCCGGCTGCTGACCGAGCGGGCCGACGGCCAGCTGTCGGTGTGGCTCTGCCACGACGGCGAACGGCTGGCGTCCGCGGTGCTGCGCTAGCTAAAACCACCCGCTGCGGAGGATCGGCAGCTGAATGGGACGGATCTAGACTGGTAAAGCACGCCCTGGGCAGAGGTGCGGCGGCCGCGGGGCTGTGCGGACTGGAGGCAGCCGATGTCCGTCGCACTCAGTATGCTCACCGCTCAGGTCGCGGCCGCCTCGCCGTCGCCCTCGCCCACGGCATCGACATCGTCGGGCTTCACCTGGGTCGACGCGATCACGATTTTCGTCCTGGTCATCGTCGCCCTGCTGATCCTGTTCGCGTTCATCGGCCGGCGTTCCAGGCGGCTGACCTACCGGCCCCGCGTGCAGACCGAGCATGACCGCGAGGTCCTGGAGGCGGCCGAAGAAGATGTCGAGGCGATCGAGGACAACTCGTGGGTCACCCGCCGCGACATACCCGGATCCCGCGAAGACGACCTGTAGCCCGCGTGCCGCTGCTTCTCGTTGACTTAGACAACACGCTCATCGACCGGGTTGGCGCGTTCGCCCGGTGGGCGCTGGAGTTCGTCTCTGCGCGGGAGGCAGCGCGGCGGACGCACAGTGGCTGGTGGCGGCGGACCATGACGGGCTGCAGACACGGGAGCGGTTGGCCGCGCTGATCAGCGCGCGCGAACACGGCGGGGGGCTGGGGCTAACAACAGGGTGAGGGAGCCGCACCCCGTGAAGGATGTGAGTGGTGATTGTGCTCGGTGAACCCACGGGGCCGTCCGCGACCGATGCTGCGGTTATTGAGCAGTCATGGGATGAGCCAGAGCGTTTCGAGGCGATCTTCCGGCGCTATTTCGGCCGGATTCACCAGTATCTGGCGGCGCGGGTCGGCGTGAGGATCGCCGACGACCTGGCGGCGGAGGTGTTCACCATCGCGTTTGCCCAGCGCCAGCGCTATGACTTAGCTCGCGAGTGTGCGCGGCCGTGGCTGTATGGGATCGCCACCAACCTGGCCGGCACGTACCGCCGCCAGGAGCAGCGCCGCTACCGCGCGCTAGCGCGGGCAGACGCCCAAGCCGTGGCACCCAGTGATGAGGACCTGGTCACTGAGCGGGTCAGTGCTGCCGCTGCCGGGCCGGCCCTGGCCGCTGCCCTGGCCGGGCTGGGCAGCGGCGACCGGGATGTGCTGCTGCTGGTGGCCATCGCTGGCCTCGACAACCAGGAGGTCGCGCAGTCGCTTGGCATTCCCTACGGCACGGTGCGCTCACGGTTGAGCCGGGCACGCGCGCGGCTACGAGAGTCGCTCGGCGGCGCCAACCCGGCAGACGGTTACGGCCCGGCGGACAGCATCAGCCCGGCTGGGGGCCGGAAGGAGCAACCCCATGGATGAGCTAACCGCGGTCCGGCAACTGCTGACGGAGCCGCCGCCTGAACCAGAGGTCATCGAGGCGGCACGGCTGAGGCTTGGGCGTGCCGCCCGGGGCCGCACGCCCCTGCGCACCCGCGCCGCTAGCAAGGGCTGGCGTGCACCTGATCCGGTTCGCCGCGCTGCCGCGCCGCGCCGCTGGCCGGGGTGGCTGGCCCCGGTGGCTGCCGCGGCAGCCGTGGCTGGCGTGATAATCGCGACGCTGGCCACCTCCGGCCTGATTCTTCGCCCAGCCGGGACCGGCCCGGCGAACTCCTCAGGTGTGTTTGCCAAGGTTCCCCGGTACTTCGTCGCCCTTCCCGAGAACCCGGGCCGCGCCGTGGTCGGCGCGACCGCCACCGGGGCCGTGCTGGGGACCGTCGCGCCACCCAAGCCGTACACGGTGTTTACCTGGGCAGCAGCCGCCGGGGACGGCCGGACGTTCGTCCTTGCTGCCGAAGTCCCGCCTGCGGTGGGCACGAACGCCTTGGACCCGCGGCCAGTCAGGTTTTACCGGCTGACCCTGGACCGATCGGGCCATCCGAGCCGCCTGGTGCCCCTGCCCATCCCCCCGGAAACGGTGACCATTACGGACCTGGCGCTGTCCCCCAATGGCAGCAAGCTCGCCGTATCCCTTCTGCCCGTCCGCAGCCAGAAAGAGCCCAGGATTCAGGTCTTCTCGCTCGCGACCGGTGCCGGCCGGGAGTGGGTGTGGCCTGGCCGTGGAACGATCGGCGAGATCCCGGTCTTTGTGGCCGGCGGCGGGTCAAACTCGTGGGAGGCGGATAACCTGACGCTCATGTTCCAGGTGACCAGCCGCACCAGAGCCGGGTCGCCCGGGCAACTCCGCCTACTGGACACTGCCACCCCGGCCGGCAGCCTGCTGGCATCCAGCACGCGGATCCCCGTCCCGAGCGCCGACGTCGGTTGGCAACACAACAACGCCAACCACCGCATTATCGGGATTCCGCTCATCACCGGCGACGGCACCAAGCTCGTCGCCCCGTTCTTCCATGCATCTGCCCCGCCCAAAGTGTTCGATTTCACGATCACCGAGTTCTCGGTGCGCACCGGAAAGCCGGTACAGGTCCTGTACCGGCGGCGGACCGGCTCCGAGGCGGCAGCCACAGGCGTGTTCTGGGTGAACAAATCCGGCACTGCGATGATCGCCGCCAGGGGGAACGTCTACGGCGTCCAGACCCTGACCACATTCACCTCGCTGCCTCCGCGCACCCAGCGCCTATTCGCCCATCGGCTGCCCGCCTGGTAAGGGCCCGAACCGCCGGCCCGCAGTCCCAGCCGCCAAAAAGGGCCGGCTGAGCAATCAAGGTGGCGGCTCGCTGCTGCCCGGACGGCGGCGGCGGTAGACGAGCCAGCCCGCGCCGCCAGCCAGGATCAGCACTCCGGCCGCGATGCCGCCGATGGCAGCGGGCGGCATGCCGCCGCCGGTGCCGCCTGACCCGCCGGAGGCGCCCGCGCTGCCCGTGGTCGGCTGGCTGGCCGGGCTTGCCGTGGCGCTGCCGCTCGGGCTGGCCGCCGCGCTGCCCGTGCCCGCGCGGAACGCGACGACCCGGCTGGCCGAGGGCGCCAGCAGCAGGCCGTCCCCGACACCCGGCGTCGGGAAGTGGTTGGCCGGCACCCCGATGTACGCCCACTGCCGCAGCTTCCCGGTAGCCGGGTCGATGCCCGACAGCGTCCCGTCACCGCTGATCGACCAGACCAGGCCGCCGGCCACGATGGGCGGGCCGCCGCCGATCCGGGACGTCCACAGCACCCGCAGTCCGGGCGCTGGCCCGGCCGCGCTGACCGCGACGACCCCGCTCAGGCAGGGCAGGTAGACGGTGCTGCCGATGGTGGCCATGCCGCCGTCGATGTCGTCGTCGCAGACCGGGCCGAGCTTGGCCTGCTGGCCGCCGATGCCGCCGAGGTGCGCGGCGTTCAGCAGGAACACGATCCTGGACTTGCCCGCCAGCACGACCCGGCCATCGGGCAGCAGCGCCGGCGCGGTGGCCATGTCCCGGTCGCTGGCGTTGTCGGCGGCCCATGTGTCCGGCGCGAAGAACTGCTCCAGGTGCATCTGCGGGCTGAGTTCGAGCGCCGAGTCGCTGTGGTCGTAGGCCCGGTCCGGGTCGTGCACCGAGCCGTTCCCCACGCTGACCCAGACATTGCCGTGGCTGTCCACGGTCGGCGCCGCGCCGCCCATCCAGACCGCGCCCTGCGACTGGCCGGCCGCCGAGTCCACGGTGAAGATGGCCGTTTTGCCGCCGCCCTCTGGGACCGACACCACCCGTCCCCGGTAGGTCGAGCAGTCCCCGTCATTGCCGCCGTAGCCGAACACGACCCGCCCGTCGGTCAGGGCCAGCCCGGTGCGCTGCAGCAGCGCCGGTGTGTACGCCCCGGGCGGGTCCACGTTCTGGGTCAGCCGCACCGTGCCGGTAGCGGTGCTGAGCCCGGCCAGCACGTGGGCAGGCTTCCCATTCACCTGCTCGTCGGCTACCACGAAGATCTCGCTGCGGCCCGGGTCGATGACCGGCGTCCCGGTGATGCCGACCGTCGGGCCGATGTCGCCGCAGGGCAGCGACGACGACGGGACCGGGGTGGCCAGGTGCCTGGACCAGATGACCGCGCCGGTGCTGGCGGACAGCGCGTACACCGTGTCGTTCTCGGTCGCGACGAAGACCCGCCCACCGGACACCAGCGGTTCGCCGTAAAGATGGCCGTCGAGCCGGGGTGAGGTCCAGGCCGGCGAGCTGGTGTCCACCGGGCCGGGCAGCGTGCCGGCGCCGAGCCGGCCGGGTCGCCGTGGTACACGGTCCAGGAAACGGTCGCCGGACTGGCCGCCGGGGTGGCCGCGGCCGCGGGGCCCGCGAAACTGCCCCCGGCTACCGAGAGAGCCGCGGCCGCCGTGAGCAGGGCAGCCCGGCCAGGTCGGCGCATCGCCCCAGCCTACCGGCGGGCCGCACGCTGACCTGGCCGGACCGTGATCACCGAATCCTTACGACTGGTCCGCCTGATCGGCCTGGCACGCGCCGTCCGGCGGCACATCCAGGGCGGGATTGCGGTCGAAGAACCCGGACGGCTTGAGCCAGAACGAGACCGTGTCCACCGGCATGATCGGCCAGTCCTCCGGCCGGGTCAGGTGATGGATGCCGAAGACGTACCACAGCACCACGTCGGTGTTCTCGATCGGCCGGTTCTGCGCGGTCCATGCACCCAGCCCGGAGTCGGTGACCGCGAACGTGGGGAACTCGCCGCACGGCCACCGCTCGTCCGGGTGGTACGGGGTGACCCACAGCGTGTGCCCGATGGCCCGAGCCCGCTCCAGCACCGGGGAGTCGGCGTCGAGCATGGGCGGGAAGCACCCGCCGGGCACCAGCTTGTAGCCGACCGGGGTGCCCAGCCCGTTGCGGGCGGTGTCGTTGACCACCTTCCAGCTGCGCTGCTTGTGCCAGTCGTAGTCCTGCTGCCCCTCGGTCTCGGTGCGCAGCGGGGTTTGCCGCAGCACCAGGCCGAGCTGATACGGGTCGTCCTCGCTGGCCCGGAGCGGTTCCGAGTCCACCGCGTACACCGTGTTGTCCGGGCCGTCCACGTCCAGGTCCAGCCGGGCCACGATGAAGTGCTGGTGGAATGGCGCGTAGGTGCGCTCGTCCACCAGCGTGCCGTACGGCGGCTGCTGCCCGGCCGGGAAGTTCGAGGTGACCATGATGCCGGTGGCCCGGACCTCACACTCGATGTTGCCGTCCTGGTAGAAGCGCCAGTACACCAGGTATTCGTAATTCGCCACCGTGACGTGGAACGACACCACCAGCCGGCGGGCCCGCCGGACTTCCGCGCCGAACTGGTAATCCACGTGCTTCCACAGCACCCCGCTGTCTTCCTCGTGGATGCAGATGGCGTGCCGGATGAGCTGCGGCTCACCGGCCGAGTCGTGCACCACCGCGTCCAGGTAGGTGATCTCGCCCAGGCAGTCGCAGCCCCGCTCCAGCGAGGTGGTCATGAAGCCGAGCCCCCACTCACCGATGTCGAACGCGGTGCGCCGGTAGTGATCGACGGTGGCGTCCCGGTACGGCACGACCATCTCGGCGAACGACAGCCGGTGCGCGACCGGCCGCAGCCGCCCCGCGTCCTGGAAGCCGACCGTGTGCAGGACCAGCCCCTCCCGGTAGTTGAACCCCAGCCGCATCTGCCAGTTCTGCCAGCTGAGCTCGTGACCTTTCAGATTGAACGAAACGCCCGCGGGCTGGCTGATTTCCAGCGGTGCGACGTGCCGCAGCGGCTGCGGGATCAGCTTGGGCAGGTACTCACCCATGACGTCAGGCAGCCCGGGCGAGGTCGCCGGGTCGAAGCCGTCCTCGATCTCGAGCAGCGCCATCCGGTTGAGATCCACGATCGGGTGCAGTCCGCTCAGGTGATGCGCATACGGGTTGCCCTGCTCACTGCCCCGGTACCAGACGTCGGACCAGCCCAGTCGCAGCCCGCGGTACTTGGGCGGGATCGTCGCCGCCGGGTAGGCCCACAGATCGGTGAGCACCCGGGACAGGTCGGTGATCCCGCGCCGGGCCAGTGCTGTGGCCAGCGCCGGGTCGGCGTGCAGCGTCTCGTCGGACTCGTGCCACTCGTCCACGGTGATGTTCGGATGCTGGCCCGGCAGCGGCGTCCAGCTGAGCACGCTGTCGCTGGTCAGCGACACCACCGCGCGGTGGGCCTGCCCGGTGTCCCGGTCCCAGCACACGGCGATTGCCTCGCGGGCCAGCGGTGCGCCGGGCTGCAGCACGCGCAGCACGTCTTTGCTGGGCTCGTGCAGCTCGATCGAGGCGAACCGCCACCGTGCGCCGACGCCACGGTCGCGCCGCAGGATGGCGGCGGCCTGCCGGAACTCGTCGGCGGTCAGCGGGTCGAGCGGATGATCAGCCGGCCTGGTCTGCTCCGAGGTGCTCACCGAATATGCCTCCAGTCGTGGCCGCGGGCCCTGCCCCCAACTGTGCCGTCCGCACCGGCCTTCCGTCATCCATCGCGACCAGCCGGAATGGGCCTTCCCGGAGATCAGCCTGGAGGTCACAATAAGCGCGTGCAGAATGACCAGGGGGCGCGGTATGCCCGCGATGCGGTAGCCCAGCTGCGGTGCACTCGATCCAGGAACTCGCCGACCTAGCCAGGATGCGGCTGGGCCAGCAAGGGACCACTCCGGCCGGCCCCGGCGCGCAGCAGCCAGGCTGGGCCGCCGACCCGCAGCCGATGGGCGACCCCGGTGGCCAGCAGCCCGGCTGGGCCGCCGACCCGCAACCAATAGGCCCGGGTAGCCCGCAGCCGGGCTGGGCCGCGAACCCGAGACCGACGGGCGGTGTGGGCAACTGGACGCGCAGCTCCGGCGGCGTACCGACGGACGCTGGCGGCGTTGAAACCAGTTAACAATGGGGTGCCGACAGGAGGGCCATCGGCGCAGCCGCCGGAATGCGCTGGTTGGCGTTCAGTGCCTCGGGGGCCGATAGCCTGGCCGGCGTGCTGGAACAGGTGAGCGTGATCCGCTACGTCACCCCGCTGCGCGAGGGTGGGTCGTTGCCTGCCCTGGTCGAGGCGGACAACCTGGGCACCTACGTGCTCAAGTTCCGCGGTGCGGGGCAGGGGGCCAAGGCGCTGGTGGCCGAGATCATCGGCGGTGAGCTGGCCCGCCGGCTCGGGCTGCGCACCCCTGAGCTGGCACTGGCCTGCCTGGACCCGCGGATCGCCAGCAGCGAGCCCGACCCGGAGATCCAGGATCTGCTCCGGGCCAGCACCGGGCTGAACCTGGCGGTGGACTTCCTGCCCGGGTCGGCGGGCTTCGACCCGGCGGGCTGGGCGGCCGACCCGGATTTCGCCAGCCAGCTGCTCTGGTTCGACGCGCTGATCCAGAATGTGGACCGGACCTGGCGGAACCCGAACCTGCTGGTCTGGCACGGCGACATCTGGCTGATCGACCACGGCTCGGCGCTGTACTTCCAGCACAACTGGCCGACCGCCAACCCGCTGGCCCCGTTCGACGCGAAGGATCACGTGCTGCGCCCGGCCGCGATCCGGCTGGCCGAGGCGCATCAGGCACTCGCGCCGCGGATCACGGCCGGCCTGCTCGAAGAAGTCACCGGGCTGGTGCCGGCCGACTGGCTCGGCGACGGTCAGCCCTGGGGCTATGTCAGCCATCTACTGCAGCGCGCGCCGCAGGTGCTGGAGGTGATCCGGTGACGGGCACAGGCACAGGCACAGGCGCGACGGCCAGTGCCGAGCCGTTCGAGTACGCGCTGATCCGGGTGGTGCCCCGGGTCGAGCGGGGCGAGGCAATCAACGCCGGTGTCATCCTGTACTCACAGCAGCACCGGTTCCTGGGCTGCCAGATCGAACTGAACACCGACCGGCTGCGGGTGCTGGACCCGGGGGCCGACGTGGCCGCCGTGCTGGCCGCGCTGACCGCGGTGGAGGAAGGCTGCCACGCGGGCCGCCCGGCCGAGGAGCCGCCGGGCGTGCGGTTCCGCTGGCTGACCGCGCCGCGCAGCACGATCGTGCAGCCTGGCCCGGTGCACAGCGGACTGACCACCGACCCGGCGGCGGAACTAACCCGGCTATTCGATGATCTGGTCCGCTAAGCCGGGCAACCAAATCAGGCGTCCGGCACATTTAGCGGGTATGAGGTTCCCGCGCCGAGGTGGCGGGCGGTGAGCGGCCGCCGGGACGACGAGTTCACCGAGTACGTGACCGAGCGCATGTGGTGGCTGCGCCGGCTGGCCTACCTGCTCTGCCAGGACTGGCCGCGCGCCGACGACCTGGTGCAGGCCACGATCACCCGGCTGTACACGCACTGGGCGCGGGCGGCCGCGGTCGAGCACACCGACGGCTACGTGCGGACGATCCTGGTCCGCGAGTACCTGAGCGAGCGCCGCTCCGGCTGGGCCCGCCGGGTCAGCCTGACCGCCGAACCGCCGGACACGCCGAGCATGCTGGGGGACCGCGAGGGTTCGCTGGACCTGCGCGCCGCGCTGGCCGGCCTGCCGCCCCGGCAGCGGGCCACCCTGGTGCTCCGCTTCTACTGCGACCTCAACGTGGACCAGGCCGCCCAGCTGCTCGGCTGCTCCCCAGGCACGGTCAAGAGCCAGACCGCGAAGGGGATCTCCGCGCTGCGCCGCGAGCTGCAGTCACCGCGCGCACCGGAACCACCGGGGCAGTGGCCGGGAGCCGGTCCGGATGGCATGGAGGTGCAGCCGCATGGATGAGGCCGGAGTGCGCGCCCTGCTGGCGCGGGTCGCGGATGACCCCGCCCCGCCGTCCCGGGTGGAGATCGCGGCGGCCAGGCAGCGGGGGCGCCGCCGGATCCGCCGGCACCGGGCGGCCCTGGCCGCCGCGCCGCTGGCCGCCGCGGCGGCGGTGGCCTTGGTGCTCAGCGGCGTGATCCCGGCCAGCCTGGGCCACGGGCGGGGCAGCCGCCAGCCGGGCCCGCCGGCCCCGCGCAGCCGGTTCAACCCGGTGGTGCCCTACGCCGCGTTCGGCTGGCTGCCGACCGGGTTCACCACTGCGGCCGGGACCGGGATGGGCGGCACCGACCAGACCAGCACGCTGAGTGCGACGCTGACGGTGGGCGACCGGGCGACCGGGCGGATGCTCACGCTGACCGTGAACGCCGCGGGCGCCTGCCGGCTCACCAGCCCGCAGCGAGACCGGGAGCTGGTGCAGCACGGGCGACGGGCCAGTTTCGTGACGGTGACCTACCCACACGGGCTGACCTGCCGGGATGGCACCGGCGACACCAACAGGATCCCGTTGCCCGCGGCGGCCCCCAAGGTTCGCGGCGACACCGCCTTCTACCCGCTCGGGGGCGGGCTGGCCTGGGAGTATGCGCGGGACAGCTGGGCCCTGCTCTGGCCCGGGACGACAATCGTCGGAACGAACCCGCAGCGCGCCTATCAAGCCGCCGCGGGCTGGGAGAACGGCCCGGCCAGGCAGAGCTTCCCTGCGACGGCCGAATCGGAGGCCACCCGGGAGCTGATCGCTAAGGTGGCCGGATCGGTCAGGTATGACTCCCGCGCTCCCATCGTGTTCCCGTTCCAGCTGGCCGCGCTGCCTGCCGGCTGGGCGGTGTCCGGCGTGATGTATGGGGTGGCCTACGGCTTTCGGGTCGGCACAGTTAACCTCGCGGCCGGGCCCACCAGCTCCCCGGCGGCGCTGAACGTCCAGGTGCAGGAGGCGACCGAGCAGAAACATTGCTCCGGGCCACCCTCCGGGGCACAGGTGGTCAGCGTGCACGGGGCCCCGGCCTATCTCCAGAAGGTGAACCGGCCGCGTGACCAGTTGCAGGAGATCTACGCCTGTCACGCCGACGGGCTGGGCTTCACTATCAGGCTGGTCCCCACGCTCCCTGGCAGCGACCGGCCGGTGCCCGGCCTGGCCAGCCTGGGCGGCGTGCTGGGCGTGGCCCGCCGCATGCGCCTGCTCGGCCCGGACCGGGATGCCTGGACGGCTCACCCGGTGCGCTGACCCGCGGTCAGCCCGGCTTGCGGGCCAGCAGGCAGGCGTGCGGGCGCCTGGCCCGGGCCGCGTCCGGTGGCGGCGACTCCAGCTGCGCGGTCACGCTGAACCCGGCCCCGGCCAGCAGCGCCGACAGCCGGGCGGGCGGCACCAGGTAGGACCGGTAGCACACCCGGTGATTGCCGAACGCCCGTGCCGGGTGCAGCTGCTCATCATCGCCGGTGTAGGTGCCGAGCAGCAGGTGCCCGCCGGGCGCCAGCGTGCGGTGGAACTCGGCGAACAGCACGGGCAGCTGCTCCGGCGGGGTGTGATAGGTGGAATACCAGGCCAGGATGCCGCCGAGCGCCCCGTCGCTGAGGCCCAGGGCGGTCATCGAGCCGACGGCGTAGCGCAGTTCCGGGTAGGCCTGCCGGGCCATCATGATCATCTTCGGGGACAGGTCGAGGCCGAACGCGGGCAGTCCCAGGGCGGCCAGGTGGGCGGTCACCCGGCCCGGGCCACAGCCCAGGTCGGCGACGGGTCCTGAGCCGGCCGCCCCGACCAGTTCGGCGAACGCGGCCAGCATGGACCGGCTGACCGGGTCCATCGCGTCCGGCGCGGCGACCATCCGGACGTAGTCGGCGGCCACCGTGTCATACGACTCCCGGATCGCAGCCAGGTACCCGGTCTCGGCCATGCCGTTGACCCTAGCGGGCGGTACCGACAGCGGCCGGGATTATCTGGCCGCGTTGCGCTGTTGTCCCGCATGACGTTAGTTTGGGTTAAGCAACTATCTAATGCGGCAGCGGATGAGCTGCCAGGAAAGGGTATGCATGCCGGGCTCGTCTCAGCTAGCCAGGTTCACTGCTCGCAGCGCTGAGCCGACCCCGCCGCGGCGGGCGCACCGGCCGCCGGGCCGCCACTACAAGTGGGTGGCGCTGTCCAACACCACGCTCGGCGTGCTGATGGCGACCATCAACGCCTCGATCATGCTGATCGCGCTGCCGGACATCTTCCGCGGCATCGGGGTCAACCCGCTGCAGCCGGGCAACACCAGCCTGCTGCTCTGGATGATCATGGGCTACCTGGTGGTCACCGCGGTGCTGGTGGTCAGCTTCGGCCGGCTCGGCGACATGTTCGGCCGGGTCCGCATCTACAACCTCGGCTTCGCCGTGTTCAGCGTGTTCTCCGTGCTGCTGGCGGTGACCTGGCTGCACGGTACGGCGGCCGCCTGGTGGCTGATCGTGGGCCGGATCCTGCAGGGTGTCGGCGGGGCCATGCTGCTGGCCAACTCCAGCGCGCTGCTGACCGACGCGTTCCCGGCCAACCAGCGCGGGCTGGCGCTCGGGCTGAACCAGGTCGCGGGCATCGCGGGCTCGTTCATCGGGCTCATCCTGGGCGGCCTGCTCGGCCCGGTGGACTGGCGGCTGGTCTTCCTGGTCTCCGTGCCGTTCGGCCTGTTCGGTACGGTCTGGGCCTACCTGAAGCTTCGTGAGCTGGGCGTCCGGCGGCCCGCCAAGCTGGACTGGTGGGGCAACGCCACGTTCGCCGTGGGGCTGATCGCGGTACTGGTCGGCATTACCTATGGCATCCAGCCGTACGGCGGGCACACCATGGGCTGGACCAGCCCGTTCGTGCTGACCGCCATCTTCGGCGGCCTGGCCGTGCTGGCCGTGTTCTGCTTCGTGGAGACCCGGGTCGCGGAGCCGATGTTCCGGCTGCCGCTGTTCAAGATCCGGGCGTTCACCGCCGGAAACCTGGCCAGCCTGCTGTCCAGCCTGGGCCGGGGCGGGCTGCTGTTCGTGCTGATCATCTGGCTGCAGGGCATTTACCTGCCCCGGCACGGCTACAGCTTCGACCAGACCCCGCTCTGGGCCGGCATCTTCATGCTGCCGCTGACCGCCGGCTTCCTGGTCGCCGGGCCGGTGTCCGGCTGGCTGTCCGACCGGTTCGGCGCGCGCCCGTTCGCCACCGGCGGGATGGTCGTCGCAGCCCTGTCGTTCCTGCTGCTGGAACTGCTGCCGATCAACTTCACCTACTGGCAGTTCGCGCTGATCCTGCTGCTCAACGGGCTCGGCATGGGGCTGTTCGCCGCGCCCAACCGGGCCGGGATCATGAACAGCCTGCCCCGGGAGAGCCGGGGCGTCGGCGCCGGGATGAGTGCCACGTTCCAGAACTCGGCCATGGTGCTGTCCATCGGCATCTTCTTCACGCTGATCATCCTGGGCCTGGCGTCGTCGCTGCCGGCCGCGCTCACGCACGGGCTGATGGCGCAGGGGGTGCCGCACGCCGACGCGGCCCGGGTCGCCGCGCTGCCGCCGGTGTCGGTGATGTTCGCCGCGCTGCTCGGCTACAACCCGGTGCAGACCCTGCTCGGCCACTCCCTCAGCAGCCTGCCCGCCAGCCACGTCGCGTACCTGACCGGGCGCAGCTTCTTCCCGTCGCTGATCGCCCCGGCCTTCTCGCAGGGCCTGGACATCGCGTTCAACTTCGCCATCGCGTGCTGCCTGATCGCGGCCGTCGCCTCGCTGCTGCGCGGCAAGCGGTACGTGCACGAGGAGCACGCCTCAGTGCCCGCCGCACCGGACGCCTCGGACACCGCGGAGGCGGCGTAGCGTAACGCGGGCGGGCCAGACGGCCCGGCCCGCGGAAGGGACGGCCATGGCGGCGGACAACGGCAGCAGGACCGAACTTGGCGGTGTCCGGGCGCTGATCACCGGCGGCACCAGCGGCCTCGGCCTGGCCATGGCCGAGGCGCTGGCCGCCGCGGGCGCCACGGTGGTCATCACCAGCCGGTCGGCGGAGCGGGCCGCGGCCATCGCGGCCCGGTGGCCCAGCGTGGCCGGGATTGTGGCCGACGCCTCCGACGAGGCCTCGGTGGCCCGCGCCGTCCGGGAGGTGTGGTCCCTCTTCGGCGGCATCGACCTGCTGGTCAACAATGCCGGTCTGGGCATGCGCACGGTCAACCCGCGGTTCATGGTCGAGCCCCGGGGATTCTGGGAGGTGCCGCCAGCCAAGTTCCGGGCGGTGGTGGACGCCAACCTGACCGGCTATTTCCTGATGGCCAGGGAAGTCACCCCGCGGATGCTGGCCGCCGGGGCCGGGCGGATCGTGAACATCTCGGTGAACGACGCCACCATGATCCGCCGTGGGTTTGTACCCTATGGGCCGTCCCGGGCCGGCAGCGAGGCGCTGTCCCGGGTGATGGCCGCCGACCTGGACGGCACGCCGGTCACCGTGAACCTGCTGCTGCCCGGGGGCGCGACCGAGACCGGCATGCTGCCCCCGGCCGCGGACCGCCCAGCCCAGTTCAACCCGATCGATGCGGCCGTGATGGGGCCGCCGATCGTGTGGCTGGCGTCGGCCGCGGCCGATGGCGTGCACAACGAGCGCATCGTGGCCACCGAATTTCCCGGCTGGCTGGCAGGCCGGGCTAGCGGGTAACCAGCGCGAGTTCCCCCGAGGTGATCTGCGCGGTGATCGTCCGGCTGGCAGTGGGCGACTGCGCCACGCCCGCGGCCAGGTAGCCGCCGCTGACCTGCTGGCTCAGCCGGTAGACCGCACCACGCGGCAGCAGCACCGTGGCCTGGGCGGACAGCAGGGTCACGCCCAGCTGGCGGGGCGGGCTGAGGAAGGCCGCGCTCAGGTGCCCCGAGGTGATCACCGCGGTCAGCGCCGGTGAGCGCAGCGCCGAGGCACTGATGTCCACGCTGCGCGCGTTGATCCGCAGCCGCCCGGCCAGCCGGTACATGACCACGTGGCCGGAGGGCTGGTCCAGGACCAGGGCGGTGCGTTCCGGCAGCGTCAGCCGGAGATGGCCGGTGCACGGGCTGCCCGCCGCACACCGGTAGCCGAGCCGCAGCACGTGCCCGGACTGCCGCGGCCCGATGGCGACCGCGGCCCGGTGCCCGGGCACCCAGTGCACCTGGCCGGTCAGCGTGACCTGCCCGCCGCGGGCGGCGCCGGTAATGGACAGCTGGCCGGGCGGGCCGTCAAACACCACGGTGGACACCGTGGCCGCGCTGACCGATACCGAGACCGAACCAGGCGCGGGACGGCTCCTGGCCACCAGCGCGGCCACCAGCACCGTGCCGAGCACGACGGCCGCGGTGAACCAGGCCCACCAGGGCACTGCACTGACCCGGCCGGGGACACCAGGTACGGGATGTGCTGCCACGCCCGGATTAGTGCCCGCCAATCGAACGATAATGCGTCATTCCATGAATGAACCCGATCGGCCCGGGTACCTGCGAGGCCGCATTGCGACGCACATTTCAGCCGCACCAGCTAACAGGAGGATGACCCATGCTGGGTTTCATCGCAGCCGTTCTCTTTGCCATTGCGTTCATCATCAATGCGGCCGGCGTGGCCGTCAGCAACGCCATCTTCAGCGTGACCAGCCTGATGCTGCTGGGCCTGGTCTGCCTGTCCCTGCACCTGATCGGGGTCGGGTCCGGCTGGAAGTGGCGCAGGTAGACCCAGCCGGGGTGCTGTCCGGCGCAGTGACCTGGGCACGGCAGGATGACAGGCGTGGATCCAGCCGACATTGCCCGGGCACTGCGCTCGGTGGTCAAAGGCGGGGTAGATGACTCCGCCCGCCGCCGGGCCGAGTACTCCAGCGACGCCTCCAATTACCGGGTGGTGCCCGCGGTCGTCGTCTTCCCGCGGGACACCGAGGACCTACTGGCCGCCGCGGAGGTGTCCCGGCGCACCGGGACGCCGCTGACCACCCGCGGCGCCGGGACGTCGATCGCGGGCAACGCGGTCGGCCCCGGGATCGTGCTGGACACCTCCCGGTACCTGAACCGGGTGCTGGACATCGACCCGGAGGCCAGGACGGCCCGGGTCGAGCCGGGCGTCATCCTGGCCAGCCTGCAGGACGCAGCCCGGCCGCACCGGCTGCGCTTCGGCCCCGAGCCGTCCACCTGGTCCCGGGCCACGCTGGGCGGGATGATCGGCAACAACGCCTGCGGCGCGCACGCGCTGGCCTACGGCCGGACCGCGGACAACGTGCTGGAACTGGACGTCATCGACGGCACCGGGCGGCGCTTCACCGCCGGGCGCGGCCTGGACCCGGTGCCCGGCCTTGACGCGCTGGTCACCGCGAACCTGGGGCTCATCCGCACTGAGTTCGGCCGGCTGCGCCGCCAGGTCTCCGGCTATTCGCTGGAGCACCTGCTGCCGGAGCACGGAGCCGACCTGGCCAAGGCGCTGGCCGGCACCGAGGGCACCGTGGTCACCATGCTGGGCGCGACGGTCCGGCTGGTCCCGGTGCCGCCGGCGTATGCACTGGCCGTGCTCGGCTACCCGGACGTGGTCACCGCGGCCGACGCGGTGCCCGCCGTGCTGAAACACGCGCCGCTGGCCCTGGAAGGCCTGGATGCCCGGCTGATCGACGTGGTGCGCCGCCGCAAGGGCCCGGCCCGGGTGCCCGCCCTGCCTGGCGGTGACGCCTGGCTGATGGTGCAGGTCGGCGGCGAGTCGCCCGCCGAGGCAGTCGCGCTGGCCGAGG
Organism: uncultured Actinomycetes bacterium; assembly: GCA_963758575.1. Lineage (GTDB taxonomy): Bacteria > Actinomycetota > Actinomycetes > Streptosporangiales > Streptosporangiaceae > RYN-230. The sequence continues at coordinate 163,836 of CAVWWE010000046.1, read as the reverse complement.
CCATGGTCAAGGACGCCGCCGCCGTCAACGCCGCGGTGCTGCCCGCGGGCCCGGCGGCCGCGGCGCTGTGGCGGGTCCGCGAGGACGGCGCCGGCCTGGGCGGGCGGACTCCGGACAACCAGCAGGCCTGGCCCGGCTGGGAGGACGCCGCCGTGCCGCCCGAGCGGCTGGGCGGATACCTGCGCGAGTTCCGCGCCCTGCTCGGCTCGTACTCGCTGGACGGCCTGCTCTACGGGCACTTCGGCGACGGCTGCGTGCACGTCCGGATCGACTTCCCGCTGGACCACCCGGACGGCGCCGGCCTGCTGCGCCGCTTCCTGACCGACGCCGCCCACCTGGTCACCGCGCACGGCGGATCACTGTCCGGGGAACACGGCGATGGCCGTGCCCGCAGCGAGCTGCTGCCACTGATGTACTCCGAGCCGGCGGTACTGGCGTTCAGTAATTTCAAGCAGTTGCTGGATCCGGCGGATCTGCTGAATCCAGGGGTGCTGGTGCGGCCCCGGCCGGTGGACGCGGACCTGCGCCGGCCCGGTGCCGCGGCGCTGCCCCGGCGGGGTGGTTTCGCGTTCGCCGACGACAGCGGTGACTTCACCACGGCGGTGCACCGTTGCGTCGGGGTGGGCAAGTGCCGGGCCGATTCGGCCGGCTTCATGTGCCCGTCCTACCTGGCCACCCGGGATGAGAAGGATGCCACCCGGGGCCGGGCGCGGGTGCTGCAGGAGATGGCGGCGGGCCGGCTGGTGACCGGCGGCTGGCGCGCGCCTGAGGTGCGCGAGGTGCTTGACCTGTGCCTGTCCTGCAAGGCCTGCTCGACCGACTGCCCGGCCGGGGTGGACATGGCGCAGTACAAGGCCGAGGTCAGCTACCGGGCCTACCGGCGGCGGCTGCGGCCCCGCTCGCACTACGCGCTGGGCTGGCTGCCGCGCTGGTCCCGGTGGGCCGGGATCGCGCCGGGGCTGGTCAATGCCGTGCTGAGCGCCCGGCCGGTGGCGGCGGCGGTGCTCACCGCGGGCGGCATGGACCGGCGGCGCGCGATACCCCGGTTCGCCGCGGTGCCGTTCCGCCGGTCGGCGGCAGCGCGGGGCGCCCTGGCCAGTCAAGCGGCCGATGCGGACGGCTCGGGGCGCGCGGTGGTGCTGTGGGCGGACTCGTTCAGCGACGGTTTCGACCCGGGGGTCGCGGCGGCGGCGCTGGCCGTGCTGCGCGGCGCCGGGTACCAGGTGATCATCCCGGACGGTCCCGCCTGCTGCGGGCTGACCTGGATCAGCACCGGGCAGCTGGACGGCGCGCGGCGGCAGCTGAGGCGGCTGCTGGCCACCCTCGGGCCGTACGCCGAAGCGGGCACGCCGATCGTCGGCCTGGAGCCGTCCTGCACCGCGGTGCTCCGCTCCGACCTGGCCGACCTGTTCCCCGGCGAGCCGCGGGCGGCCGCGGTGGCCGGCGCCACCCGGACGCTGGCCGAGCTGCTTACCGCGCCGCCGCCGCTCGGGCCCGGGCCCAGCTGGGCGCCGCCGGACCTGGCCGGCCTGGAGGTCATCGCCCAGCCGCACTGCCACCACTACTCGGTCATGGGCTACGACGCCGACCGGGCGCTGCTGGCCCAGGCCGGCGAGCGTGCGCGCCCTGGCCGGGTGCTGCGGGCTGGCCGGCAACTTCGGCATGGAACGCGGCCACTACGAGGTGTCGGTCGCGGTGGCGGAGAACGCGCTGCTCCCGGCGCTGCGTGCGGCGTCGCCCGGCGCGGTGTACCTGGCCGACGGCTTCTCCTGCCGGACCCAGGCCAGCCAGCTGGCCGGCGTTCGCGGGGTGCACCTGGCCGAGCTGCTGGCCAGCCGCCTGCCCGCCGGAGGGCCGGCTAGCGGGCGGGGGCCTGCTGCCAGCGCCAGTTGAGGTCGCCGTGCGGGGGCGGACCGGGGAGCGTTTCGCGGGCCGGTCCGGCGGCCAGGCCGTCGAGCTGCAGCCGCAGGTAGCGCTGGCGCAGCTCGCGGGTCCGGGCCGGATCGGGCACCCGGACCGAGGCGCACCCCTCCAGCACCAGCCCCACGTCGTCCGGCACCACATCGGCGCGCAGCCGGCCCGCCGCCTGCGCCCGCTGGACCAGCGCCCCAGCCAGGTCGTTGGCCCGCCGCGCGTCCGCGTTCATCTCTGGGGTGGGGGTGAAGGTCCCGGCCAGATGCACCGTGAGCGAGTGCACGTCCGCGTCCACCACGCGCTGCAGAAATTTGCTGAACGCCAGCCACGGGTCCGGGTCGTCGGCCGCGGACTCGGCCTCGGCGATGAACCGGCGCAGCCCGTCATGGCATAGCCGCCGGAGCAGGTCTTCCTTGCTGGGGTAGCGGCGGTACAGCGCGCTGATCCCTACGCCTGCCTGCTCGGCCACCGCCGCGACCGGGGCCTTCGGGTCGCTGAGGAACACGGTCCGGGCCGCGTCCAGGATCACCGTGTCGTTGCGCAGCGCCTGGCCGCGGCGGCCTGGTAGCGGCGGGGCGGAGTCGTTCGGCATACATGAAGACTACCAGTGGAACGGATCGTTCCACTCTGTTACAGTTAAGGGGAACGAATCATTCCGTTCCGATCAGGAGCTGAGGCATGACGACTGACACCGCGACTGACACCGCGATCCGCCCGTACCGTGTCGAGATCCCGCAGGCCGCGCTGGACGAGCTGGCCCGGCTGCGCCGCGCGCTGTGGCCGGACGAGCTGCCCGGCAGTGCGGGCCAGTACGGGATGACCAGCGCGCGGGTCCAGGATCTGGCCAAGTACTGGCTGGACGGCTTCGACTGGCGCGCGGTCGAGGCCCGGCTGAACTCCTATCCCCAGTTCGTCACCGACATCGACGGCCAGTGGATCCACTTCCTGCACGTCCGCTCGCCGCGGGAAGACGCCACCCCGCTGCTGCTCAGCCACGGCTGGCCCGGCTCGGTGGTCGAGTACCTGGACGTGATCGCCCCGCTGACCGAGCCGGCCGACCCGGACGCGCCCGCGTTCCACCTGGTCATCCCGTCGCTGCCGGGATTCGGCTTCTCCGGCCCGACCCACAGCCCGGGCTGGGGCACGCAGCGCACCGCGCGGGCCTGGGCCGAGCTGATGGGCCGGCTCGGCTACCGGCGGTACGGCCTGGTCGGCAACGACGCGGGCTCGATGATCTCCCCGGAGGTGGGCCGGATCGACCCGGAGCACGTCATCGGCGTGCACGTGACCCAGCTGTTCTCGTTCCCGTCCGGCGACCCGGCCGAGTTCCAGGGGCTGTCTGCGGAAGACCAGGCCGCGCTGGCCCACCTGCAGTGGTTCATGGACAACAAGTTCGCGTTCAACGTGCTGCACAGCCAGCAGCCGCAGACGCTGGCCTTCGCGCTGGCCGACTCACCCGTGGGCCTGCTGGCCTGGAACGCGCAACTGCTCGGGGAGAGCCTGGACCGCGACTTCGTGCTGGCGAACGTGGCCATCTACTGGCTGACCGGCACGTCTGGGTCGGCCATCCGGTTCTACTACGAGGACGCGCACGCCGCCGGGAAGCCGTCCGGTCCGACCACCGCGCCGACCGCCCTGGCCATGTTCGGCGGTGACTTCCAGTCGATCCGCCGGTTCGCCGAGCGGGACCACAGCAACATCGTCAGCTGGCACGCCTACGGGCCGGCCGCACCGAGTGGCAGCCCGGCCGACGCCCCCGGGCACTACGCCGCGCACGAGGCCACTGACGTGCTGGTGGCCGACGTCCGCGAGTTCTTTGGCGGGCTAGTCGGCTGACCGGAACCGGCGCGCCTGGGTGCGCAGCACGATCAGCGTGCCCAGGCAGACGGCGGCCAGCAGCGCGAACGGCACCAGGTCCGAGGTGGCCTGGGCCAGCACGCCGCTGGCCGCCGCGCCGACCGTCTGGCCGGTGGCCCAGGCCAGATTGGCCAGCCCGAACGCCAGCCCCTGGTTCAGGCCCAGGCCAAGCGCGGCGTCGCTGAGGAGTGCCGACGACGGGGTGAACAGGGTCCCGTAGGCCGGCATGCCGACGATCAGCACGGCCACCAGCACCCCGACCGGGGCCAGTACCGGCGCGAGCACGCTGACCAGCACCGCGGCGACCAGCGACAGGGACAGCGGCAGCAGCGCGCCGCGCCGGTCGGACAGCCGGCCGGCCAGCGGCGACAGGGCCGATTCGACGGCCGCGGAGAGCAGGAAGGTGGCCCCGATCAGCACCGTGCCCGCGCCCAGCGCCGCGAGCCGGAGCGGGGCCAGCACATCCACGACACCGAACGCCAGCCCGGCCAGCAGGGTGAGCCACAGGCCCCCGGCCGCCCGGGGATTGCCCAGGGCGGGCAGCGCCGCGCGCAGTCCCTGCGGCTCCGGCGGGGCCGGACCGGGCATGAAGAACGCGACCACGATCAGGATGACGCCGGCCACCGCGGCCGCGGCGAACGCCGGCCCGGTGCCGACCTGGCCGGCCACCACGCCGACCACCGGGCCGAACAGCGCCCCGACCACGGCCGCGCCGAGCGCGATGCCGAGCAGTTCGCCGCGCCGCTCGGATGGGGCGGACGTGGCCATCCAGGCCATCGCGGCCGCCCAGGTGCACGCGCCGGCCAGGCCCTGGACGAACCGCGCCGCGTCCAGCGCGGCGGCAGCCGAGGCGAAGCCGAAGATCAGCGTGGACACGCTCATCATGGCCAGCCCGAGCACCGCCACCACCCGGTCGCCGAACCGCGCGGTGAGCAGGCCGCCGGGCAGCGCGCCGATCAGCGTGCCCAGCGGGTACATCGCGACGAGGATGCCGGCCCCGGCCTTGGACAGCCCGGCCAGGTGCTTGTAGTACGGCAGCAGCGGGGTGAGCGCGGTGAAGAACATCGTGTCCACCAGCACCAGCGCGCACAGGAACGCGACGAGCAGGCGGAGCCGGGGGGACAGCTTAGGCCGGGGCACGGCGGGCGGGGCGGTGGTCATGCCGGATTCATGCCGTGCTCACACCACCTGCCTGTGCTGCCGCGCCGCTGCGGCTCAGCCGCGGCCTCCGATTCTGGACTGTACCGTCAGTCAGTCGCGGCTGGCCAGTCCATTTTGCCCGGCCGGCGCCCGGCAATCATCCAGCTACCTGCGGTTTCGGTTAGCTGCCGAGCTCGCCGAAGGCGGTGAGCAGAACCAGCGTCAGGGTAGCCACGGCGAACACGCCGTGCCCGATCACAACGGAAACTGGGAAGTGCCGCTCCGGCGGGACGGTGCTCGCCGTAGTCCCGCCCGCCGGTGCCCGGCGGCCTGACGGGGCCGCGTTCGTCCGGTATACCTTGATCCACCGGATGGCCATGGTAAAGCCGAGCACCGCCACCAGCACCAGGATCAGCACCGTTGCCCAGGCGAGCCGCGACCTGCCGGTAAGCAGAAATACGCCCCACACGGCCAGGCCGGTCACGGCGAGCAGCGCATGTGTGCTGATCACCGGCACCGGCAGCCGGGTGGCGGCCGCCGTCTGGAACTCATGGTCGTACTCGATGAGCCATATCGTCAGCAGGTACAAGCCTGCCATCGCAGTGACCAGGTAGGTAAGCAAGGCAGCAACCGACATCCGTGGCCCCCCCCGTGGGTTGACGTCCCGGAGAGCATGATTCACCGCTATTGCGGACATGGCAATGGGGGTGGTTCAGATATGGATGCGACTGGGTTTCCGTTGTGTACCAGTGTTTCCGGCATGTCTGGGCAGCGCGGTGGCCGGCCACATACGGTGAGCGCATGCAGGACCGCGATATCGTCGCGGCCATCGTGGCCGGCCAGCCCGGTGGGCTGTCCGCGGCGTACGACCGCTACGCGCAGCCACTGCACGCATACTGCTGCACCATGCTCGGCGAGCCGTCCGACGCCGCCGACGCGGTTCAGGACACGTTCGTCATCGCCGCCGCCAAGCTGGGCGGGCTGCGTGATCCCGACCGGCTGCGGCCCTGGCTGTACGCGGTCGCCCGGAACGAGTGCCACCGCCGGCTGCGCGGCCGCGCCATGGCCGCGCCGCTGGACGACGTGGACGAGTGGGTTGACGACGCGCCGGCGGTCGGCGTTGCGGCGGAACAGGCCGAGCTGCGCCAGCTCGTCCGGTCGGCACTGGGCGGGCTGAATCCTGGCGAGCGGGAGATCATCGAGCTGAACCTGCGGCACGAGCTGGACGGAGCCGAGCTGGCCGCCGCGCTGGGCGTGCCGCGCAACCAGGCGCATGCGCTGGCGTCCCGGGCCCGCACCCAGTTCGAGACCGCGCTGGGCGTGCTGCTGGTGGCCAGGTCCGGGCAGGACGCCTGCCCGTACCTGGCCACCATCCTGGACGGCTGGAACGGCGAGCTCACCGTCCTGCTGCGCAAGCGGATCAACCGGCACATCGAGAACTGTGAGATCTGCGGCGAGCGGAAGCGCCATGAGCTCAGCCCGGCCGCGCTGCTCAGCCTGCTGCCGGTGGCGCTGCTGCCGGTCGGGCTGCGGCGCGAGCTGTTCCGTCTGGTCGCCGACCGCAGCCCGGTCGCGGCCGAGCACCGGGACCTGGTCGTGCGGTGGGCCGGGCCGTGGCGCCCGGACGGTTTCCCGGCACCGGCCGGCGGCCTGCCGCCGGTGCGCCGGACGTTCTCCCGGACCGCGCTGATCACCGGGGCGGCTGCGGCCGCCGTGCTGCTGCTGGCCGGCGGCGCGGTGTTCGCGGCCGACCTGCTGAACCACGGTGGGTCGGCGCCCGCCGCGCTGGCCGCCACCCCGTCCGGTGGCGGCGGCTCGTCCGGCAGCCCGCTGGGCACCGGGTCGGGCAGCCCGGGCAGCGCCCGGAAGCACGACAAGTCCGCCGCGCACTCGACGGCCAGCCCAACTCCGGCCCTGGGCGGCACTCAGCCGGCCGCGACCACCCCGGCCGCTGGGCGCAGCGCGACGCCCAGCCCGTCCACGTCGCGCAGCCGGTCATCCTCGCCGTCGCCGTCCCCGTCGCCCACCCCGAAGCCGTCGCCGGGCACCTTAACGGCATCCGCCACGACGGTACGGCTCACCCAGGCGACCGACGGCGGCCGGTACACCGGGTCGTTCACGCTGACCGCGGCCGGCGGCCCGGTCACGTTCAGCATCACGGACTCGCTGACCGCCGCCGAGCTATCCATCTCACCGGCCGCGGGCTCGCTGACCGCGGGCCAGACCGTGACCGTGACGCTGTCCGCACCGGCCACTGGGGGACCGCCGTCATTCGAGACGCCGATCACCGTGGACCCGGGCCCGATAAACATCACGGTGGAGTACCCGCCCTCGGGGTGACCGGCCCGGCTCAGGCGCTGCGCTGGATCTGGGTCAGGAATTCGGCGTTGCTGCCGGTGCTGCGCGCCTTGTCCAGCAGCAGCTCGATGGCCGCCTGCGGGTCCAGTTCGGTGAGCACCCGGCGCAGCCGGGCGGTGATCTCGCGTTCCTCGGCCGTCATCAGCAGGTCGTCGCGGCGGGTGCTGGACGGGGCCACGTCAACGGCCGGGAAGATGCGCTTCTCGGCCAGGTCGCGGCGCAGCCGCAGTTCCATGTTGCCGGTGCCCTTGAACTCCTCGAAGAACACGTCGTCCATCCGCGACCCGGTGTCCACCAGCGCGGTGCACAGCAGGGTCAGCGAGCCGCCATGCTCGACGTTGCGCGCGGCGCCGAGGAACCGGCGCGGCGGGTAGAGCGCGCTGACCGCGACGCCGCCGGCCAGGATGCGGCTGCTGGGCGGGGCGATCAGGTTGTAGGCCCGGCCGAGCCGGGTAATCGAGTCGAGCAGCACGACCACGTCGCGGCCCTGCTCGACGAGCCGCTTGGCCCGCTCGATGGCCAGTTCGGCCACGGCGATGTGCTCCTCGGCGGGCTGGTCGAAGGTGGAGTAGATGACCTCGCCGCGCACCGTGCGGCGCAGGTCGGTGACTTCTTCTGGCCGCTCGCCGACCAGCACGACCATCAGGTGCACTTCAGGGTGGTTGGCCGCGACGGCGGCCGCGATGGCCTGCAGCACCATGGTCTTGCCCGCCTTGGGCGGGGACACGATCAGCCCGCGCTGGCCCTTGCCGATCGGGGTGACCAGGTCGATGATCCGGGCGGTGGGGGAGCCGCCGGGAGATTCCAGCCGGAGCCGTTCCTCCGGGTGCAGCGGGGTCAGCGCGGCGAAGTCGGGCCGCGCCGTGGCCTGCTGCGGGTCGCTGCCGTTCACGGCGGTGACCTGAGTCAGCCCCGGGTACTTGTCCCGCGTCTTGCCCTGCCGCGGCGGCCGGGCGGTCCCGTCCAGATGATCGCCCTTGCGCAGGCCATGCTGCTTGATCAGGGCGGCCGGCACGTACACGTCGCGGGGACCGCGCTGGTACCCGTCCTGGCGCACGAAAGCGGTGCCGTCGGTGATGTCGAGCAGGCCGGACACCGGGATGGGCGGGCTGCTGGGCGGCCCGGCCGGCTGCGGCCGGGTCTGGGGTTCTTTGGTAAGTGTGGTTGCTGTCATGAGGGCAATTCCCTTCGATGGGCGGCCGTTTTCGGGCACGCCAGGAAAAGCGCCGTAACGGCGCTGCGGAAATGGGCGCGTGGTGGGCAGCCAGGAATTCCGGGAGCCAGCGCTGGACGCTGGATCCCCTGGTAGCAGCTCTACGTCAGTCCGGTGATATGCCCGGGGCGACGGAGCTAGGAAAGAGGCCGCGCGGTACGCGCACCATAAGGCGGAAAATGCATCGCCTACCGCGACTGTACCGCACAACACCGGGGAGTGCTAGTTCATTCCCGGCCGCCGCGGCCTTCCACTCAGCTGGGCAGCCCCGGTTGCCGGAGGAGCAGCACGACGGCCAGGATGAGCAGCACTGTGCCGAAGGTGATCAGGGCATACCGGATCTGGTGCAGTTTGAACGTGCTGCCGATGCCGACCAGGAACAGCACCGCGGCCAGGAACACGGTGATCCGGATGTAGTCGTCGCTGATCACCCCGTCGCGGATACCCTCGGTCGAACTTGGCCGTGGCCTCGGCGTCCAGCGCGTTGGCCGTGGCCTGCTGCGGCAGACTGTACTGCGGCATGTAGGTCGGCCCGGGCGGGGCATGCGGGTTGTGCAGTGGGTCGGTGGCCATCCAGGCCTCGAACGCGACCCGGAAATCCGGCCGGAATCGGCGGATCGCGATCTCTTCCTTCCGCTTGTTGCCCAGCAGGAACGCGGTGAACCAGGCCTCGAACGTGGACGAGTCGAAGTTCCGGGTGGTCAGCGCCTCCAGGTCGGCGCGGGTGGCCAGGTTGCGCACTGTGGACGACTGGGCGATGTCCACCTGGGAGGCGGTGCCCCACTTGGCCGCGGCGTAGCCAGCCCAGGCAGCGGCGATGGTGACCAGCGCCAGCAGTATCGCCTCGCCGGTCTGCAGGATGCGGGAGTGGCGTTCGGCCGCCTTGTCCGCCTCGCGGTCCGCTGCCCGCTCGGCTTCCTCGTGGGTGTGCTCGTGCAGCTTGCGGCCGGTCTCGACCGGATCGAGCCCCTCTGGCATCGGTGCCTCCGTGCCCGGTGGATATCACCCTGTCTGTCCATGGTGCGGAGCGCACCGAGGTCGGCGCGTCGCCCGCACCGGGTGACTCGGCGCTGCTAGCTGACCCCAGCCGCCGAGGATGAGGCTATCCAGTCGTCGATCCGCTGCCACCAGTCGTACAGCCAGCGGATCTGGCTGTCCGAGTCCAGCGCGCGGGGCACCTCGGCCGCGGGCACCCGCCACCACTTCGCGTGCACAGTGTGCTCGATGGGCAGGCTGCGCCATACGTCGGCCACGCTGACCAGGGTGTCCAGCCCGGCGTGCGCCACGAAGATGACATCGGCGGTGGGGCAGGCCGCGATGGCGGACAATGCGCCGCCCGCCCGCGGCGGCAGCAGGTGCGGCATGCCGCGGGCCCGCTCGGCCAGGTCGGCGTGGCCCTGCCGCTCCAGCCGGCGGACGCCGCGCCGCCACCGGCCCGGCGTCCAGTTGCCGCCCTCCGGGAACAGGACCAGCGCGCCGGTCTGGTCCAGGCCGCTGGCCAGCCGGCTGATCTGCGCCACGAAGATGTGCTCGCCAGTCTGGCGGCCCTGGATGAACACGTTGGGCACCCGGTTGGCCACCACGTCCACGGTCGGGTCCAGCTGCAGCGCGGCCTTCATCACCACCCGCGGCCGCCGGTGGTAGACGGCCAGCAGGTGGTGCACGAGCAGCAGCGAGTCACCCGGCCCGGCGTGGCGGCTGAACACGATGACCGGGTGGGCCAGCCGGGCCGCCCGCTCGTCCGGGGTCAGCGGCGGTTCGTCCACCTCGACCCGCAGGCCGAGCGTGCCCGCCGCGGCCTGGTACAGCCGGTCCAGGTACCACTGCATGATCGCGTAATGCCGGCTCTGGTACGGCTCGGTGTGCAGCCGGCCGCCGAATCCGCTGGCCAGCCAGAGGCCCAGGCACATGAACAGGGTGGCCGTCTCGGTGACCAGCCAGATCAGCGCGAAGCTGAGCAGCCGCAGGCCGCGCATCCGGTGCGGCTTCGACCGGCCCAGCGCGCCGAGCACCAGGGCCAGCAGGGCCAGCGGCGGGAACAGCACGACCATCGCGGCCGCGACCACGATGGCCAGCGGCGCCAGCACCAGCCGTCGGACCAGTCTGGGGGGCACCATGACCAGTTCCTCCTCTGCCCGGCGCAGCGCCCCGCCCGCGCCCGGCTCAGTGGCCGGCCAGCTGGGCCAGGTAGCTCGCGGACGCCTGGTAGGCGCGCTCCATCCGCAGCCCGACCTTAGCCCGGTCCCGGTACCGCAGCTGGGATAGATCGGGCGGCCGCGGGTCGGCACCGGATGGCAGCACATGCACCTGCACGCCCGCAGGCAGCGTGGACATCTCGTCGTGGAACCGGTGTCGCCGGGCGATCTCGAACGCGACCAGGCCGACCTCCCACGGGCGGCGCGGCACCGTCAGCGGACGCTCGATCCGGCCCACGTGCAGCACGTACACCGTCCGGGCACCGAGCGCCACGGCGCGCCCCACCGGGATCGAATCGACCAGGCCGCCGTCGAAATAGTGGCTGCCGTCCACCTCGACCGGGGGCAGCAGCCCGGGCACCGCGCAGGACGCCAGCACGGCGGGCACCAGGTGCCCGCTGCTGAACCAGCGGGCACACGCGCCCTCGATGCTGGCCGCCACGCAGTGGAACGGCACCTGGAGGTCGGCGAACTGGGTGCCGGGGAAGTTGTCGTCCAGCATGTGCCGGAGCGGCTCGATGGAATGCAGGTGGGTGCCGGAGCGCAGTAGCCGGACGGCCCGGCCCCACAGCGTCTCCCGGAACGCCTGGCGCAGCGCTTCGCCCTGCCACAGTTGGGCCAGCCGTTCCGCCGCCCCGGCCGGGTCGGCGGCCACGAACGCGCCGTTGATCGCGCCGACCGACGTGCCCACGACCACATCGGGCCGCACCCCGGCCTGATCCAGCGCACGGAGCATGCCGACCTCATGCGCGCCGAGCACACCCCCGCCGCCGAGCACGAACGCGGTTTTCACTGGCTGATCCTCCCTCGACGTCAAGCTAAGCAGACCGCCCGGGAGTGGCTCCCGTACGCCGTCCGGGTTTGCGCCGCCGCAGGCTGAGCAGGGAAAGGGGCAGAAGCGATCTTTGAGGAGGAAGCATGACACCCGGCGCCGCCGGCGAGGTCACCGCGCTGGGCGGCCGCGCTGATGCGCACCAGCGGGCGTTCCCGGCCCGGCCCGAGCAGGTCGCCGAGGCTCGCCAGTTCGTGCGCGGCCTGCTGGGTGACTGCCCAGTGCTGGACGACGCGGTGCTCTGCGTGTCGGAACTGGCCGGCAACTGCGTCACGCACTCCGCCAGCGGTCAGCTGGGCGCGGTGTTCACCGTGCGGGCCGAGGTACACGACGGGGACTACGTCTGGCTGGAGGTAGCCGACGGGGGCGGCCAGTGGGGTGAGGCGGAACGGGATGGCCGCCCACACGGGCTGGACATCATCGGCAAACTGGCCAGCGAGTCCGGCGTGGCCGGCAGCGCGCGGACCGGCTGGGTGGTGTGGGCCAGGATCGACTGGCCGCGGGGCGGCTGAGCAGAATTTCAGAGATTGCCTTGGCTGCTGGTGAACCAGCGGGTACCGGGACGCGTGTTGTGAATGGGAGCGGGGCTAGGCGGGCGGATGCGGAGCATCCGCCCGCAGGCCTGTAGCCACCGGGAGGCCGCTGCCCACGGGAGGCCCGCCGCGGCGGACGGCCGTTTGCGGGCCGGCCCGGCGCGCGGGGATCAGGCCGATCAGGGGAGATCTGTGCACGGGGACTGCGGGGCATTACGGCTTGAGCTGCTCGGCCCGGTACGGGCCTGGCGGGGTCAGCGGGAACTCCGGACCGGCGGGCCGTGGCGGCAGGCGGTGCTCGGCATGCTGGCCGCCCGGGATGGGCATCCGGTCCGGCGCAGCGAGCTCATCACCGGGGTCTGGGGCACGCCGCCGCCCGCGGACGCGCTGTACCGCGCGGGCCGGCGGGCCGACGCGCTGGCCCAGTTCGACACGGGCCGCCAGCTACGCGGCGAGTCCGGCCCGGGCCTGCGCCGCCTCCGGCTGCACATCCTGACCGCGGACACGGCGCTGATGACCGTGCTGCCGCCGGGCAGTGGGCTGCCCGGCGTCAGGCGCGGCGGGCTCAGCGGGCTGAGGCGGGAGGCCGCGGCAGCGGATCGCTGGCGGCGTACCGCTGCTCGGCCGCACGCACCTCAGGCAGCCCGATGAAGTCGCAGAACTCGCCGAAGGACGGCAGCTCGGGCAGGGCGGCCGCGGGCGTGCCCGCCTGGGCGATCTCGTGCAGGATGCGGCGCATCGCGGCCGTCGCCGCGAGCAGCGTGCTGATCGGGAAGATGACGATCCGGTAGCCCAGCTCGGCCAGCCGGTCCAGGCTGAGCGGTGGTGTCTTGCCGCCTTCCGCCCAGTTGAACAGCAGCGGCACACCCGGGAAGGCGCGGGCCGCCTCGGCTACTTCCTGGTCCGACACCAGCGCCTCGATGAACAGGGCGTCCGCGCCCGCCGCCCGGTACAGCCGGGCCCGGTCCAGGGCCGCCGCCAGGCCCTCCACGGCCCGTGCGTCGGTCCTCGCGATGATCATGAACTCCGGCTGGGCCCGGGCGTCGGCCGCGGCCCGGATCTTCTGCGCCATCTCCCCGGCCGGGATGACCTGCTTGCCCTCCATGTGCCCGCACTTCTTGGGGGCCACCTGGTCCTCGATGTGCACCGCGGCCACGCCGGCCGCCTCGTACGCCTGGATCGTCCGGATCACGTTCAGCGGGTTGCCGTAGCCGGTGTCCGCGTCGGCGATCACCGGGATGTCCACGCAGTCCGCGATCCGCCCGGCGTTGCCGGCCATCTCGGTCATCGTGAGCAGGCCCACGTCCGGGCGGCCGAGCAGCGCCGCCGACGTGCCAAACCCGGTCATGTAGACCGCCGGGAAGCCGGCTTCCTCGACCAGCCGGGCGGCCAGCGGGTCGAACGCGCCCGGGGCCACGATGGTCCCGCCCGCGTCCATCAGCTCACGCAGCCGGGCGGCGCCGCCAGGTTTCCTGGTCAGCCTGCCGGTCACTGGCCCGGCCCGGCAGGCCGGGGCTCAGCCACCCTCTTGCGCCGGAACGAGCGCTTGCTCTGCGCGGGCCCGTGCGCACCCTGCACCTTGCCGCCGCCCTTCCCGTTCTGGGTCCGGTTGTGCTCGTCGTGCTGGCCGCGCTTGCGGTCCAGCGCCGCGCGGAACTTCCGCTTCATCTCGTCCTCGGGGCTCTCCGCCCCGGCTTCATCCTCGGCGCTCTCCGGTCCCGGTGCGGCATCCCCCGGTGCGGCATCTCCCGGTTTGGCGTCTCCCGATGCGGTGTCGGCCATGCTGACCTCCTCTGCTCGGACGGCTTACCCGCTCAGCCTAGGCCTTGACCGAACGCCAGTGCCTGGCCGCTCCGCCGCGATGAGACGATGACCCGGGTGCACCGGGCCAACTGGATGCGGCCGCCATGCATCAGCCGGCCCGGACCGAGGAGGCCTGATGGCAACGACCGGGGTAGCCGTGGTGACCGGGGCCGGATCGGGGCTGGGCCGGTCCATCACCCGCGCCCTGCTCGGGCCGGCTGGCAGGTCGCCGCGGCCGGCCGCCGCTGGGCCGAACTGCAGGAGACGGTGGCCACCGCCCCGGCCGCCGGGGCGGCGCTGCCGGTGCTCACCGACATCACCGTGCCCGACTCGGTGGCCGCGCTGTTCGCCGCGGCCGGCAACCGGTGGGGCCGGGTCAACCTGCTGGTCAACAACGCGGGCATCTTCGGCCCGGCCGGCGCGGTGGACGAGATCTCGGTGGCGGACTGGCGGCAGGCGGTGGACACCAACCTGACCGGCGCGTTCCTGTGTGCCCAGCAGGCGGTCCGGATGATGAAGGCCCAGGACCCGCCCGGCGGGCGGATCATCAATAACGGCTCGATCTCGGCCCACGTGCCCCGGCCGGGCAGCGTCGCCTACACCGCGACCAAGCACGCGCTCACCGGCCTGACCAAGTCGATCTCGCTGGACGGCCGCCGGTTCGGCATCGCCTGCGGCCAGATCGACATCGGCAACGCCGCCACCGAGATGACCCGGGCCATGAGCCAGGGTGTCCGGCAGGCCGACGGGTCGCTGGCCGCCGAGCCCACGTTCGACCCGTGGCACGTGGCCGAAGCGGTGCTCTACATGGCCGGCCTGCCGCTGGAAGCCAACGTGCAGTTCCTCACGCTCACCGCCACCGCCATGCCGTTCATCGGCCGCGGCTGACCCGGTTTGCCTGCAGCCGGGACCGCACGAGTTGGGGTACAGCCGCCCGGCCGGTCACCGGCTGGAACTGCTCCGCGGCCGCGCGCAGCGCGCCGTGCTCCTCGTCGGTCAGGTCGATGTCGGCCGCGGCCACGTTGCTCTCCAGTTGCTCGACGCTGGACGCACCCGGGATGGCGGTCACCGCCGGGCTGCGGATCACCCAGGCCAGCGCGATCTGGGCCGGGCTGGCCGAGTGCGCGTCGGCCACCTCGCGCAGGGTGCTGATCAGCCCGGCGGCGCGGTCCAGGTTCTCCGGCAGGAACAGCGGGTTCGCGCCGCGGACCCGGTTGGCCGGGCGCCGGTTAGCGTCGTACCGGCCGGACAGCAGCCCCTGGGCCAGCGGGCTGTACGCAATGATCACCCGGTCCTGCGTCTCGGCGTAGCGCAGCAGCTCACGTTCCGGGTCGCGGACCACCAGGCTGTACGGGACCTGATTGCTCAGCACCCGGCCGCCCAGCGCGGCCTCGGTGGCCCGCCACCGGTCCAGCGAGTAGTTGCTGACACCCACCTCGCCGACCAGCCCGACGTGCTGCAGCGCGCGCATGCCTCGCATGGCCGGGGTGTCCCGGACCACCGGGTTGGGCTGGTGCATCTGGTAGAGGTCCAGGTGGCGCGCGCCGAGCCGGTTCGCGCTGGCCACAGCGCGCTGCTCGACGACCGGGGCCAGCGGCAGCACCGGCAGGATCTTGGTCGCGACGAACACCGAGGGTAGGTCGTTACCCAAGGCCTGGCCGAGGATCCGCTCGCTCCGGCCGTACCCGTAGATCTCGGCGGTGTCGAAGAGAGTGACACCCAGCTCAAGCGCGCGGCGGACGATGGCGTGGGCCTCCTGCGCCGCGTACGGCTCGCCGTAGCCCCACTCCTTGGCGCCGAACTGCCAGGTGCCCAGACCGATCTTGGAAATCCGCTTTGGGGTGTCTGTGGTCAGATAGCGCATGATTGAAGTCTCTCGCGGGCTGTGTTTGCTTTGCGCCTCCGGGCCGCTTTAACCCGCCTCCTTCCCTGCTTGCTTTGCGCCTCCGGGGGCGCTTTGAGGCCGCCGCCTTCCCTCGTCGCTCGGGGCGCTCGTTCCTCGCTTCCTCCCCACCCACCTCCCCATTCCCCTTCACTGTCCAGTTCGGCGGCGCGCCCCCTTTGGCGCGGGCGCCCTTCCTTCCTCACTCGTTCCTCGTTCGTCAGTGCGGTCGCAACCCCTCGGCGGCCTACTGTCGGTGCGGATGTCTAGCCTGGGTTGCGTGAGTGGAGAGTTGGTGGCCGGAAGCCCGGAAGCCGAGCGGGCTGTGCGGCGGTTTGAGGATGTGGTGGACGGGCTCGTGGGCAGCCCGGGGGTGACTCCGCCGCGGGGCGGCAGCGGGTTTGGCCGGTCCGCGCTGCGCTGGGAGAACAAGATCTTCGCCATGCTGGTCCGGGGCCGGCTGGTGCTGAAGCTTCCGGCGAGCCGGGTGGACGAACTGGTCGGCGGCGGGGACGGGGTCCACTTCGACGCGAACAAGGGCACGCCGATGAAGGAGTGGTTCAGCCTGGACCCGGAATCCGGGCTGGCCTGGCTGCCACTGGCCCAGGAAGCACTGGACTTTGCCCGGGCCAGCCGCTGACTCACCGGCCGGGGCGGACGCCGCGCCGTCCCCGGTATGCCCGTTCACCGTGGACCGGCCGGTCATGCGGCAGCGCTGGGAGCGGCTCACGTTCCTGCACTGGGCCTACCCGGCCGGCGACGTGCAGCGGCTGCTGCCCGCCGGGCTGCAGGCGGACCTGTTCGACGGGCTGGCCTGGGTCGGGCTGGTGCCGTTCTTCATGCGGGTCCGGACCGGCGGCGGGCACGGCGCGCCCTGGGTGTCGAACTTCTGCGAGACCAACGTGCGGACCTACGTCCGGGACGACGAAGGCCGGGCTGGCATCTGGTTCCTGTCCCTGGACGCGGCCCGGCTGGGCGCGGTCGCGGTGGCCCGGGCCAGCTACCGGCTGCCCTACTTCTGGTCCGCGATGTCCCTGGACCGGGACGGCCGGAACGTGTCCTACGACTGCCGCCGGCGGCTCCCCGGCCCGCGCGGTACCCGAAGCGACGTACGGGTCCGGATCGGGCCGGCCTACCAGCCCGCCGAGCTGACCAGCCGGGATCACTTCCTGACCGCCCGCTGGGTGCTGTTCAGCGTGACCGGCCGCCGCCGGTCGTTCGCCCGGGCCGCGCACCAGCCGTGGCCGCTGTACCGGGCGGAGACCCTGTCGGCCGAGGACGGCCTGTTCACCGCGGCCGGCCTGCCGCCGCCCGAGGGGGAACCCCTGGCGCATTACTCGCCAGGAGTTGACGTCCGGATCGGCCTGCCCGAGAGCTACCGCTGAGCCGCGGCCGGAGCTAGCGCGGCTCGCCGTCTACCGTCAGCTCCACCCGGTCCGGGTAGAAGCACAGCAGCCCGGCGATCTCGGCCGCCTGCGGGATCGGGTCCGGGTAGCTCCACACCAGGTCCTCGTGTGCCTCGCCGCCGACATCGGCCGACCAGTACGACGCCTCCCCCTTGAACGGGCAGGTGGTGTGCGTGTCGGTGGGCCGGAGCAGATCGGTGCGCACATCCGCGGCCGGCAGGTAGTACCGGGTCGGCAGGCCGGTCTCGTCCAGCAGCACCGGCCGGTCCGACTCGGCCAGCTTGGTGCCGCCGAGCGTGACCACGACGTGTGCGTTGCCCTGGGTGGTGGTGATCGTGTGTCCTGTAGCCATGCCTGAGTGAACTCCCCGGGGCGAGCGATGATTCCGCGCAGATCCGGCGTCGCTAGGCTCGGCGCATGTCCCTAGTTGCAGGCTTGCGCGGGGCGGCGATCGTTACTCAGGCGGGCCGCGTGAAGCTGGAGGTTGCGAACGGGCTGGCTGACGTGGAGGCGGGCGCGCAGTGCACGCCGCAGACCCGTATTCAGATCTCCTCGATCAGCAAGCAGTTCGCCGCGGTCGCGGTCCTGCTGCTGGCCGAATCCGGGCAGCTCGACCTGGCCAAGCCCGTGGCGCGGTGGCTTCCCGGGTGCCCGCCGCAGTGGCAGCGGGTCACGCTGCATCACTTGCTGAGCCACACCGCCGGGGTCCGGCACTGGGGCGATGCCCCGGGGTTCGACCCGTCGCAGCCCATGGATCCCGCCGAGCGCGTCGCGCTGATCCAGCAGGCGCCGCTGCTCGCCGATCCGGGCACCCGCTGGCAGTACAGCAGCCCTGGTTACGTGCTGGCTGGGCACATCGTGGCGCAGGCCAGCGGCCAGCCGTACCCGGATTTCCTGGACGGCCAGATCCTGGCCCCACTAGGGCTGACCGCAACCAGTTCAGGCGAGGTCCCGCCCGGCGCTGCCGCCGCGCGTGGCTACCGCGGCGGCGAGCCGGTGGCAGCCTGGCCGTTGAGCGAGATGCCAGGCACCGGCGATATCGCGCTGCGCGACGATGAGCCCTGAGATCACGGCGCCTGCTGGCGCGCCGTCTCGGTGAACGCGGCCAGCGCCTCGGCGTCGCTGGTGGCGGCCCGGACGTTGCCGGCCAGGAAGCCGATGTCCGGCAGGTCGGGGGCGGCCGCCTCCAGCGCGGCCGCGGCCGCCTCGGTGTCATACCGCGTCCGGCGCAGCACCACGTCCGGCCCGAGCAGGGCCCAGCTCGCCCCCGGGTGGCCGTATCCCAGCCCGACCGAGCCGGGGTTGATGACCCGCCGCCCGTCGGCCAGCCGGTCGAACGGCATGTGCGTGTGCCCGACCACCACCGTCTGCTCAGCCACATCAGCGAAGGCGGCCTGGTAGTGCGAGACGGGGCTGTCCACCAGGATGAACTCGTTGTCGTCCCGCGCCGTCCCATGACAGAACGCCACCGCCCCCAGACCGTCGATGTCCAGCGACACGGTCAGCGGCAGGTCGGCCAGCAGATCGCGGTGCGCCTGGCTGATCCGGGCCGCACACCACGCGTAGTACTCGGCGGGCGCGTTGGTGGCCAGGCCGCTGGGCCGGAACGTGCCGTCGAACGCGGCGGCCAGATCCCGGTCGCTGTTGCCGCGCACCCAGACCACCCGGTCGCCCAGCTCGGCCAGCCGGTCCAGGGTCGGCGCGGGCATCGGGCCGTCGGCGATGTCGCCGTCCAGCACCACCGCGTCCACCCCGGCCGCATCGACATCACGCAGCACCGCGTCCAGCGCGGGCAGGTTGCCGTGGATGTCAGCCAGTACCGCGACCCGCATCAACCGCTCCTTCCCGGGCGCGCTGGCCCAGCCGCCGGAACGCCACCCACGCCGCCGAGCCCGGCTCGGCCGAGTAGATCACCAGCCGCTGGTCGGTGTCCGGGATGTGCAGCACATGGCAGTCGAACTCCAGTGGGCCGGCCTCCGGGTGGACGACCTGCTTGCGCACCGGGCGGCGCACCACGACCTCCTGCTCGGCCCACATCGCGGCGAACTGGGCTGAGGTGCCGAGCAGCTCGGTGACCAGCTGCCCGATCCTCCGGTCACCCGGGTAGCGGCCGTACGCCGCGCGCAGGTCCGCCACCGAGCTGCGGGCGAACGCCAGCGTGTCCTCGTCGCTCCACCGTGGGTCGTCGGCGGGCTGCCGGAACATCCAGCGCAGCACGTTCCGGTCCGCCTCTGGAACCGCGGACATGTCGCCGATGAACGGGATAGCCAGCTGGTTCCAGGCCAGCACGTCGTACCGGGCGTCCAGCACATAGGCGGGCGTGTCGGCCAGGCTGTCCAGCAGCCGCCGGGTCGCCGGGTCCAACGTGCGGGCCGCGCTGGCGGCTGGCGGCGGGCTCACCCCGGCCATCCGGAACAGGTAGTCCCGCTCGTCCCGGGTCAGTATCAGCGCCCGGGCCAGCGCGGCCAGGATCTGCTCCGACGGGTGCGGCCCGCGGGCCTGCTCCAGCCGGATGTAGTAGTCCACGCTCATCCCGGCCAGCTCGGCTACCTCCTGGCGGCGCAGCCCCGGGGTGCGCCGCCGCCCGCCGCCGGGCAGTCCCACCTCAGCCGGCCGCAGCCGGGCCCGCCGCCCGCGCAGGAACGCGGCCAGCTCGGCCCGCCGGATGCCGCCCGGCCGCACAAGCTCGTCCATGGCACCAGCCTGCCTTATCCCGGCCGGGGGCAGGCCCGCGAAGGTGGTACTGCCGATCCCAGCCTGCGCCGGTCTCTCCCGCCGGACGGCTGCCCGCCGCAAGCTGGCCAGCATGACGACTACCGCCTTGATCACCGGTGCCAACAAGGGCATCGGCTTCGCCACCGCCCAGCTGCTCAGCCAGCGCGGCATCACCGCCCTGCTCGGCGCCCGGGACGCGGCGCGCGGCCAGCAGGCCGAGCGCGCGCTGCATGAGACAGGCGCGGCTACGGCCCGCTACCTGCCGCTGGACGTGACCGACGAGAAATCCGCCGCGCAGGCCGCGGCCTGGATCGACGCCGAGTACGGCCAGCTCGACATCCTGGTCAACAACGCCGGGATCACCCGCCGGAAGGGGGCCGGGCAGCCGAGCGAGACCACCCTGGCCGCGCTGCGCGAGGTGTTCGAGACCAACGTGTTCGGCGTGGTCACCGTGACCAACGCGATGCTCCCGCTGCTCCGCCGCGCCCCGGCCGCGCGCATCGTCAACCTGTCCAGCGAGGTCGGCTCCATCGCCTCGATGCTGAATCCGGACAGCCCGCTGTGGCCGATGGCGTCGGTGCCCTACCCCGCGTCCAAGGCCGCGCTGAACATGGTCACCGCCATGTACGCCAAGGAACTGGGCGGCACCCCGGTCAAGGTCAACGCGGCCAACCCGGGCTACTGCGCGACCGACCTGAACGGGCACTCCGGGTTCCGCACCGCGGAGCAGGGCGCCGCGGTCTGCGTGCACCTGGCCACGCTGCCCGCGGACGGCCCGACCGGGCAGCTGTGGGGCCATCTGTGGGCGCTCGGCGACGCCGAGCAGGACGGCGTCCTGCCCTGGTAGCTGCGCCCACTGCCCGGTACCGGCGACAATGTACGGGTGCGCATTGGCATCCTCGGCCCGCTGGAGGTGCGCGGCGACGCGGGGCAGCCCATCGAGCTGGGCGGCCCGCGGCTGCGCGCGTTGCTGATCCGGCTCGCCCTGGATGCCGGCCAGACCATTTCTATTGAACGCCTGTGCGGTGATCTGTGGCCCGGCGACGGCCCGGCCGACAGTGGCAACGCGCTCCAGGCCCTGGTATCCAGGCTGCGGCATGCGGCCGGGCCGGGCATCGTGCAGCACAGGGCCGGTGGTTACCGGCTGGCCGTGCCGCCGGAGCAGGTTGACGCGGCCGAGTTCGAGCGGCTGGTCGGCGTGGCCCGCGCCGCGGCGGCCGGTGGCGACCCGGAGCAGGGTGCGGCGGTGTTGCGCGAGGCGCTGCGGCTGTGGCGCGGTCCCGCGCTGGCCGACGTGGCCGACGCACCGTTCGCGGCCGGCCCGGTGGCCCGGCTGGAAGAACTGCGGCTGGCCGCCACTGAGGACCGGATCGAGACGGACCTGGCCCTCGGCCGCGGCACCGAGCTGGCCCCGGAGCTGGAGGAACTGACCGCCGCGTACCCGCTGCGCGAGCGGCTGCGTGGCCAGCTGATGCGGGCGCTGTACCTGGCCGGGCGGCAGGGCGACGCGCTCACCGTGTACCAGGAGACCCGGGACCTGCTGGCCGACCAGCTCGGCGTGGACCCGTCCCCGGCCCTCTCCGACGTGCACCTGGCCATCCTCCGCGCGGACCCCAGCCTCGGCGCGGCAGCGGGCAACGGAGGCCGACCGTCCGTCCCGGCCGCGCCGGTGGCCGCGGCTGCCGCACCCCGGCGCGGCAACCTCCCCGCCCAGCTGACCAGCTTCGTCGGCCGGGACGAGGAACTGAACCGGGTGGCCAAGCTGCTCGATGAGGCCCGGCTGGTCACGCTGACCGGGCCGGGCGGCACCGGCAAGACCCGGCTGGCCATCGAGGCCGCGGCCCGGCTGGCCGACCAGTCGCCGGACGGCATGTGGTTCGTCCCGCTGGCCCCGGTGCGGGACGCCATGGACGTACCGCAGGCCGTGCTGTCCGCGCTCGGGGTGGCCGAGGCGCCCCGGCCCACCGACACGGTCTGGCCCATCGTGCTGCCGCCGCTGGACCGGCTCACCGACGCGCTGGCCAGCCAGCAGCTGGTGCTGGTGCTGGACAACTGCGAGCACCTGATCGCCGCGGTGGCCGACCTGGCCGGCCGGCTGCTGGCCGCCGCTCCCGGTCTGCGCATCCTGGCCACCAGCCGCGAGCCGCTCGGGGTGATCGGCGAGACGCTCTGCCCGGTGCCCGCGCTGCCGCTGCCGCCGCCCGACGTGACGGCCGCCGAGGCCATGGAGTATGGGGCGGTCCGGCTGCTGGCCGAGCGGGCGGGCGCGGTCCGGCCGGGGTTCACCGTCGGCTCCGATAGCGTCGCCCCGGTGGTCCGGATCTGCCGCGCGCTGGATGGCAACCCGCTGGCCATCGAGCTGGCCGCGGCCCGGCTGCGCTCACTTACCGCCGCCCAGGTGGCGGGGCGGCTCGACGACCGGTTCGCGCTGCTGTCCGCGGGCAGCCGGACCGCGCTGCCGCAGCACCAGACGCTCCGCGCGATCGTGGACTGGAGCTGGGACCTGCTCGGCGACGACGAGCGCACCGTGCTGCGCCGGGCTCGCGGTGTTCAATGGCGGCGCCAGCCCCGGCGCGGCCGAGCAGATCTGCGCGCTGGACGCTGACGCCGGCCAGGTCATCGACCTGGTCGCCTCGCTGGTGGACAAGTCGCTGGTCACCGCGACCGGCGAGGCCGACGTCCGCTATCACCTGCTGGAGACGGTCCGGGCCTATGCCGCGGAACGGCTGGCCGAGGCGGGGGAGCAGGGCCAGGTGCAGGCCGCACACGCGGGCTACTTCCTGGAGCTGGCCGAACGGGCCGCACCGGAGTTGCGCGGCCCGGGCCAGCTGGACTGGCTGACCCGGCTGTCCGCCGAGCATGACAACTTCGCCGCCGCGCTGCGGCATGCCATCAGTGTCCGTGACGTGCCGACCGGACTCCGCCTGGTCTCCGCGCTGTCCTGGTTCTGGCTGATGCGTGATTACGAGGCCGAGGCCGGCGAGTGGGCGGTCGAGGTCGATGACATCGCCGGTGATGAGGTGCCGCCCGGTCTGGCCGACGCGTACGCGGTCTGCCACGTGCTGGCCGCGATGAGCTTCGTCACCAGCGATACCGGGGCGCCGGCCGGCCTGCTGATGGACACGCTGCGCACCGCGCTCGCCGTGGCCGGCCCGGACAGCCGTCACCCACTGCTGCGGCTGGCTACGCCGATGCTGGCGTACTTCGGTGGGGACACCGAGGGCGGGCTCAGCCAACTGCGCGCGCTGGGCAACGACCCGGATCAGTGGATCCGGGCGGCCGGCTATGCGGCCGCCGGGCACCTGGCCATGAACGGTGGGCAGCTCGACCAGGCCGCCGCCGACCTGGCCCGCAGTTACGCGGACTTCTCCGCCATCGGCGACCGGTGGGGGCTGGTGGTCAGCCTGTCCGGCCTGGCCGAGGTGGCCTTGGCCCGCGCCGATCCCGACGAGGCGGTCCGCATGCTGGAGGACGGCCGCGGGATCGCCCTCGACGGCCTGCACCGCAACTTCGCCGACATGATGCTGATCAAGCTAGGCCAGGCCCGGGCCCGGCAGGGGAAAACTGATGCGGCCCGCGCTGACCTGGAGCGTGGTGTGCACATCGCGGAGCGGATCGGCGAAAAGGACGACGCGGCCTCTGGGAAGCTCGAACTGGCCGAGCTGGCCCGGCAGCTCGGTGACCTGGACCAGGCCAGGGAGCTGGTCCGGCAGGCAGTGGAGTCCGCCGAAGCGAACCTCGGGCGGCCGGGCATGGCGGCCATCGCCACCACCGCCTACAGCAGGCTGGGCTGCCTGGATGAGCAGCAGGGCGACCTGGCCGCGGCCGCTGGCTGGCACGCCAAGGCGGTCGGCCTGGTCGGCGGGCGGGACGACGTGTTCCTGCCCAACCACCCGGTGGCGGCCACGGTGGCCGAAGGCTGTGCCGCGCTGACCGCGGCCCGGGGCCAGCACCACCGGGCCGCCGAACTGCTCGGCCTGGCCCACACCCTGCACGGCTTCCGCGACGCGGCCAGCCCGGAGGTGCGCCGGGTCACCGCGCTGTCCTCGGCCGCGCTCGGCCCGGCCGACTTCGCCGCCGCCTACGCCAGCGGCCAGGCCCTGACCCGGGCCGACCTGGCCGCCTTGAACACCGAAACCTAACCTGTCCTGCGCAGAAAAACCTGGCCACCTGCGCGCGAAAACCTGGCCTACCCCGCTAACTCTACATATGTAGGCGCGGGGCAGGCCAGGTCACGGCCGCGAAGTCAGGCTCTGTGGCGGGTACACGGGGTCAGAGCTTGCGGCGGTACATCCGCATGGCGACCGGGAAGGCCACGATCACGATGCCGGCTGCCCAGCCCAGCGCGTACAGCACGTGCGTGGCCACCGGCCCGCCCACGGTCAGCCCGCGCACCGCGTCGGCCAGCGAGGTCACCGGGTTGACCTTGACCCAGGCTTGCAGCCAGCCCGGCAGCGTGCTCGTCGTCGGGATCAGGATGCTGCTGCCGAACACCAGCGGCATCAGGAAGATGAACGAGATGCCCTGCACCGTTTGCGGCCCGGGCGCGACCAGGCCGATCAGCACCGAGATCCAGCAGATCGCCAGGTAGAACACGTAGGCCAGGGCGAACGCCGCCATTACCGGCAGCACCCCGGTGTGGAACCGGAAGCCGAGCACCACGCCGAACCCGGTCAGCACGAACATCGCCACGCAAAACCGGACCGTGTCGCCGAGGACCGCGCCGACCAGCGGGGACGACCGGGCGATGGGCAGGCTGCGGAACCGGTCGAACACACCCTTGTGGATGTCCTCGGACAGCGCGGCGCCCAGGCCGGTGGAGGCGAACAGGGCGATCTGCGCGACCAGCCCAGGCAGCAGCAGTTCCAGGTAGGCCTGGGTGCTGCCGGCCACCGCGCCGCCGAACAGGTACAGGAACAGCACCAGGAAGACGATCGGCATCAAGATGACGTCCAGCAGCTTCTCCGGGGAGTGCTTGAGCTGGGTCACGTTGCGCCAGGCCAGGGTCAGCGCGTTGGCGATGCCCTGCCGGGCCCCGATCCGGCGGCGCAGTGCGGGCCGCTCGCCGGCCGCGGTGGCCGTGGCGGGTACGTCCAGGGTGGTCATGCCGCCCTCCCTTCATCGTCGGTGGTCTCTTCGGCCGGGTGCCCGGTCAGGCTGAAGAACACCTCGTCCAGGCTGGGCAGCCGGAACGCCAGCTCAGCGGCCAGCACCCCGGCCTCGTCCAGCCGCCGGACCACGGACGTCAGCAGCGCCGGGTCGCTGGCCGGCGCGCTGACCAGGCCGGCATCGCTGACCACTTCCGGGGTCGCGCCGGTCACCTGGGCCACGATCGCGGCCAGCTCCCCGGTCTGCGCCAGGTCGGCCGCCCGCACCATCAGGGTCTGCCCGCCGGTGCGCGCCTTCAGCTCGGCCGGCGTGCCCTCGGCGACCAGCAGGCCGTGGTCAATGACCGCGATCTGGTCGGCCAGCTCGTCGGCCTCCTCCAGGTACTGCGTGGTGAGCAGCACGGTGGCGCCGCCCGCGATGATGTCGCGGATGATGTCCCACACCTGGCTGCGCGCCCGCGGGTCCAGCCCGGTGGTCGGCTCGTCCAGGAACAGCACCTGCGGCTCGCCGATCAGGCCGGCCGCCAGGTCGAGGCGGCGCCGCATGCCGCCGGAGTACGTCTTGGCCGCCCGCCCGGCCGCGCCGGCCAGCTCGAACCGCTCCAGCAGTTCGGCCGCGCGGCGCCGGGACTCGGCCCGGCTCAGGCCGAGCAGACGGCCGATCATTACCATGTTCTCGGTCCCGGTCAGCTCGTCGTCCACCGACGCGAACTGCCCGGTCAGCGCGATCAGCTGGCGCACCTGGACGGACTCGGTGAGCACGTCATAGCCGCAGATCCGGGCCTGCCCGGCGTCCGGCTTGAGCAACGTGGCCAGCACCCGGACCGCGGTGGTCTTGCCAGCTCCGTTCGGGCCGAGCAGGGCGAGCACGGTACCGCGCCCGGCCCGCAGATCGACCCCGCGCAGCGCCTCGGTACGGCCAAAGCGCTTGACCAGCCCCTCGGCCTCGATCATGTCGGTCATCAGTCGTGTCCTGTCATTCCGCTGCTGTCTTTACGCCCTCCACTGTCGCGGACCGCGCTGACAGCTCCCGGCCAGCGCGCTGACAGCCGCATATCAGCCGGCTGTCAGCACCCGGATCGGCTCGCCGCGCTGCCACGCTGCGATGTCGTCCACCGCGTCGGCGTACCAGGTCTGCATCGTCCGGGCGGTCACATAGCCGAGATGCGGTGTGAGTATCGCGGTACTGGCGTTCAGCAAAGGATGGTTCGGGGGTAGCGGTTCGGTGTCGTAGACGTCGAGGCCGGCGCTGGCGATCCAGCCTTCCTGCAGCGCGCGGAGCAGTGCGGCCTGCTCGATGATCGGCCCGCGTGCTGTGTTGACCAGATAAGCGGTCGGCTTCATGCTGCGCAGTTCGCGCTCGCCGACCAGGCCCCTGGTGCGGTCGGACAGCACCAGGTGGATGCTGACCACGTCGGCCGTGCCGAACAGGTCGGCCTTGCTGACCGCGCGGACGCCTTTCGCCGCGGCCGCCGCCGGGTCGAGGTGCTGGCTCCACGCGATCACGTCCATCTCGAACGCCTGCCCGATCCGGGCCATCTGGCTGCCGATCCGGCCCAGCCCGGCCAGGCCGAGGGTGGCGCCCATCAGGTCCATGCCGACCGTGTGCTGCCAGCCGCCGCGGCGCACCGCGGCTGTTTCCGCGGGCAGGTGCCGGGCCAGTGACAAGATCAGGGCCCAGGTCAGCTCGGCCGTGTTCGCGCTGGGCGGGCCGCCGGTCGCGGACACCGTCACGCCGTGCTCGGCCGCCGCGTTCAGATCGATGGCGGCGTTGGCCCGCCCGGTGGTGACCAGCAGCTTGAGGTCCGGCAGCCGGGCGAACAGTTCGCGGTCGAACCGGGTCCGCTCGCGCATCGCGACCACCACGTCGGCACCGTTGAGCGCCGCCACCAGGTCATCGCCGGTCAGGTGCTCGCGGATCGCGGTCCACTGCGCGCCGGCTGGCTGGCCGTCCAGCCGGTATTCCGCCACCAGTCCCTGATAGTCGTCGAGCGCCACCACGCGCAGGGCCATGCTGCCTCCTCTGTCCGGGCGATACCTCATAGCTTGCGGCAGTCCGGCTCGCGAGACCTTATGCTCAGTCAGGTACAGGTCGCCTCGTCTCACGAAGTACTGACGGGGCCGATCCGCTCGTCGGCGACGTGTCCCTCCCCGCGCCGCCGGTTCAGCTAATGCCATTAGCGCTAAGAAAGTGTTTGGCCAGGCCAAATGAGCAGGGGATCGCCGAGCGGGTCCCTATACTCGGCGCGGGAGCGACAACCATGGCGATGGAACCGGTAGCGGGCACGTCCCTAGCAGCAGCCGCCGCGCGGAGTGGGCGTGAGCGGGTAGCCCGGGCCGCCTACGAACTGTTCAGCCGGGACGGTGTCCGCTCGGTCGGCGTGGACGCCGTCATCGAGCGGGCCGGCACGGCCAAGATGACGCTGTACCGCAACTTCCCGTCCAAGGACGACCTGATCCTCGACTTCCTGCGGCGCCGTGAGCAAGCCTGGATGCGCGGCTGGCTGGTGGCGGAGATCCAGCGCCGCGGCGAGACCCCGCAGGAGCAGTTGCTGGCCACCTTCGATGTGCTGGCCGAGTGGTTCACCCAGCCGGACTTCGCAGGCTGCGCGTTTCTCACCACCATGATCGAAATAAGCGATCGCTCGCACCCGGTGCATCAGGCGGCTATCGCACATCTGGCCAATCTCCGTCATTACCTGGCCGGACTCGCGGCCGAGGCCGGTATCGGCGACGCCGACGGGTTCGCCCGGAAATGGCACATCTTGATCAAAGGCGCCATCCTGGCTGCCCAGGAAGGCGACACCTCCGCCGCCGCCCGGGCCCGCGAAATCGCCGAACTCCTCTTGGAGTCCGCCACCCGCTAGCCTCGCGCCTCTGCTAGCCCCGCGCCCCCACTCGGTCCCGCGCACCCCCTCGGTCCCGCGCACCCACCCTTCTCGCTGCACCCCGGTGCGCTGGAGCCCAGGGCAAGCTGTAAGCGCGCGGAGCACCGCAAAGTTTCACCCATGGCCGCGCCCGCCCATCCGGCACCGCATGAATGCTTCAGCCATGCGCACCTGACCACGTGATTGATTCAGCCATGTGGTCGAGACCCGGGTAGGCGGCGGGCCTGCTGACTCCGGTCAGTCGAATTCGGCGCGGACGCCGAGCAGGCGGACCAGGCGGCGCCGTGTGAACCGGTCCAGCGCCTCCAGCGCGGCCCGCTCGATGGCGGCCGGTGTCGCCTTCCTCATGATCAACTCGACTTTTCACCCGAACGGTGCGGACAGACCGGACAAATACCCCAGCTAGCCGCACATCTCGGGTGAAGAGTCGCGTCGCTCATCAACGTCCCCGTCCCACGGGTGGCGACGGGGACGGTGTGCCGTGGAGCGGCCGCGACTGGTCCGCCATCGTGGCCGGGCGCGAGCCCCAAAGAACTCCATCCATTTACTGAATGCCTATTTGGCCGTTCCTGTTGACCGCAGGAAGCGTCGGGGATAACGTAACAGGTTAACTAATAGGAAAGTTTCCTATTAGTTAACCTCAGGAGGAGCTGTGCACGCATCCCCGCTCCATCTGCCCCGCCGTCTGTCATGGGCGCGCCTCCGCAGCCGGCCCGCTGCCGCTGCCTTAGCCGCGGCTGCGGCCGTGGTGTTGGCCGGTGGTGCCGCCGTCGGCACGTTAGCCGCCACGGCCCAGGCCGCGTCGGCCGCCGCTCTGTCGGCCAACTGGTACGAATCCGCGCCGTACTACAGCACGCTGGACTCAAGCGCCCCAGACCTGGGCACGGTTATGGCCGCGACCGGGCAGAAGGCGTTCGACATGGCCTTCATCCTGGCCGACGGCAGTTCGTGCGCGCCGGCCTGGGACGGGACGGACCCAGTCTCCTCCGACACCCAGGTAGCCAGTGTGATCAACGAGGTCCGCTCCGACGGCGGTGATGTGATCGTCTCGGTCGGCGGTTATAACGGCACCAAGCTGGGCCAGGTCTGCAGCTCGGCCGCGACCACCGCTGCCGCCTACCAGCAGGTGATCACCACGTATGGCTTGCACGCCTTCGACTTCGACCTGGAAGAGCCGGAGATCGAAAACTCGACCGCGATCGCCAACGAGCTGGGCGCCGCGCAGATCCTGCAGCAGGAAGACCCGGGCTTGTTCGTCTCGATCACCATGCCGTCCACCACGACCGGCGCAAACTACTTCGGCCAGCAGCTTCTCGACGAAGCCAAGAGCCTGGGCTTCACCCCGAATGACTACACGATCATGCCATTCGACGGTGGCTTCAGTGGCGGATCATCGCAGGTCACCGCGCTACAGGACTTCAATGCGCAGCTGGTGAGCACGTTCGGCTGGAGCAGCTCCCAGGCGTACGCGCATGAGGGCTTCTCGGGTATGAACGGCCGGACGGACACCGGGGAGTACTTTTATCAGAGCGATTTCCAGACCGTGCTGAGCTTCGCTGAGAGTTCCGGGATGAGCAGGTTCACGTTCTGGTCGGTCAACCGCGACCGGCAATGCAGCCCGCCCGACAACAACGACGTGACGTCCAGCGAGTGCAGCAGCGTGACGCAGAACTCGTGGGACTTCACCGCCTACACCGTGGCCTTCGCCGAGAACACATCGGTGGCCTCGCCCAGCCCGACCCCATCCTCACCCAGTCCCACCACGTCGTCCTCGCCCACCCCCACGTCAGGTGGCTGCTCAGCATCCGCGTGGGTGTCGAACGTGGCGTACGTCTCGGGCGATGTGGTGTCGTATGGCGGCGACCAGTGGACTGCCAACCAGTGGAACTATGACGAAGTCCCTGGTGGGGCATCAGGCGCCTGGAACAACGACGGCGCCTGCTGAGACGTGGCGCCGGGCGACCCTGTGCGCGCCGCCCGGCGCCACCACGTCACCCATCTTCTGCCAACGTGTCTGCCCGGGTCGGTAGCTGCGTGCTTCGGCAGAGGTCGAATTAAATACGTAGCTGTCTTTGAATAAGAGCCAACTCTTGCCATGTGGCAGCGCCCGACCAGCGCAAACGTACCCGCGATTACTCCTAGTCGCGTCGGAGGTCTTCGGCTCGCTTCGACTCGGCAACTGCCTCAGACAGAACTGCGTATTCAGTATCGGTGATCTTGCCTAGGTCGTACGCTGCAACGACATCGTCAAATGATCCCGGGATGTATGGTTCCGGATCTTGTTGCGCAGCGGTCGCCATTTCTATGTAGCTTCTAGGCTCCCGTCTAGGCATTCGCGGCCATGAACGCTCACGAAACCGCTGAGCGACTTCATCTAGGCTCATTTTTCCTGACTGTAGTGCGTCGATCATTCTAGTGACTTCGTTGATCATCTAATCCTCCAATCGGGGTCAAGGGCTCGGTACTATTTCGGACTGGACTCGATGCGTATCGGAGGGCGGCCGTTCAAGGAGTTGTCATAGGTGGACCAAGCATCCAAGCTGCTCTTTACTCGCTCGAAGGTCCGCCTATTCTGGCTTCCCCATTCTGGGTCTTCTTGATTTCGGGATACCTCTTGAGGGACAAACCTGCCACCTAAACCCAGCCCTGCCTGGTACTTATTATGCCCTTCACGGTGCCTTGCGTCTATCCGTCTGACGCTGGTCTCGATCGGGATGTCGACGAACAGTCCTTCGATGCGGTTGTATCCCGATGCGCGTAGGTTGTTAATGCGTTCCTTCGTTGAATCCTCGGACGACATTGTTATATCCCAGATGAGGTTCTTTCCTTCTGTCATCGCCATCATTGCAAGTCGTTTAGCGACGTAGGAGGATTCCTCGTGGGCAAGGTCTGAGGCTTCCATTGGTGACAGCCCGCTTATCTCGGGAATCATTCCGCGTCGGGCCATCTGCTCTTTGATATCATCCGGATTTATTACGAGATAGTTTGAGAGATCGATGTTGGCGTATTCTGTCAGAACCGTAGTTTTGCCTGCACCCCCTAACCCGCCTGCGATGATTGCTTGCTGATCGCACGGCACATCCTTTGCGCGCTCGTACGTCTCGCTCACGATCTCACCCTGAAGGCGGTTGCGCTCTGCGCTCCACTCTCGCTTGTCGGAATCAATGGTATAAAGCCGATGAGTTTGAAGCCCGTGGCGGCGAGCCCAGTCAAGGCCATCGCGCACCTCGGTGAGGTGCTCAGCCCATTCCCGATCTGTCAGGGGGCGGTGCGCTCGTCGGTCTCTGAGGTGTCTTGATCCGGGCCGCCGGGGGCTGGGGGTCCGTCGGCCGGACTCTCCTCGTTGGGTTCGGGGGAAGGCGCTAACTCTGGTTCATGGTTCTCGCCCTGGTCAGTTTCTTGGGTTGCTGCGGCATCCGATGGAGTGTCGGCCAGTTCGTCAACAGCGGACGGTTCGGGCTGGTCGTCAGGCTCATGTTCCAGATCGTCATCTGACTCCGTGTCGATATCCAGGCCCGAATTGGTTTCGGCGTCGCGATGTGGGGCTTGGTGCCCGTCAATCGGCTCGGTGCCCTCGTTGTCGGTCTGGGCTGTTTCTGCGGCCAGGGTGCTAGGGCTGCGTTGCTCTTCACTGGACGCAGCCGAGTCGTTGTTGTGTGTCTTCCCTTCGACCCCACTGCTGCTCGTCGGGCTCTTCCGCGAAATGCGAGTTTTCAGCTTGGCCGTGTCCAGGCGGCACCGCCGCACGGGACTCGCCCTGTGGGCGACTTGGTTTTTCGGTCTCGGGATTGGGTGGGGCTTCTTCTATTGGCGAGCTGCCGGGTGGGGCGAGGTGGTCGGCGTACTCGTCGCGGGTTCGAGGTTCCGCTTGCTTGTCTGCGGCGCCCTCGGGGGACTCACTAGGTGAGTTATCTGGGGTCTGATCTTCGGCGCGGCCGATATCACTGGACGAGGGGGCTTCACCCGAACGGTCAGTGTCCTTGGATGGGTCCCCGTTGGCTGGCGGGGTGGGGTCGTCGCCATCGTCTAATCGCTCTATGCCCAATGTTTCACCTCCCAGTGCCCGAGGGGGTACTGCCCTGCAGGTAGTCGAGCGGCCAGTGGCAGTCATGGAACTGGGCAAGAGCTTCGGACAGGCGCTGTTCCCAGTCCTCGTCCGAGGCCCGCGCACCTACGGCACGCTCCACCGCAGCCGGGTTGACGGTGCCGAACGCAACGCCCCGCACCCGGCCCGAGTCGCGCTGGTCGGCGTCGTACCAGCGCTGGACGACGCCGATCTGCCGGGCGCAGGTCTCGCCGGGGATCGGCCGCCCGCACATCTGCTCCCAGGCGGCGGACCGGGGGTGGCGGCCTGCGCCTGGTTCGCGACGGTCCAGGGTCTTCAGCGAATCCAGGATCACGGCCCAACGGAACGCGGGCGCCAGCCATTGCGGCTCGGGGAAGGAGCACTCGCGGCCCCGGTCGCCGGTCCACCGGCGCAGCGCAGCCGCCACATGAGCAGCCAGCGCACCCGGGCTGACCCGCGCGGAACTCACGCTTACCCGGGAGGCGACCGCCGCATCTACCGCATGCGACACCGCGCAATCGAGCAGCCGGGCTGAGCCAGCCGATCCCACCGCACCGGCCAGCCGCAACGCCAGATCGGCCTCGGCCTCGGGCAGCGGCATCAGCCAGCCGGTCAGGTGGGCCAGCACGGCCAGTTCCGCCCAGAGCACCAGCCCGGGAGTGTCGTCCAGGAACCGCTGCGCGGCCCGCATGTCCCGCAGCGTGCACGGAGCGGCCTGGCAGTCGGGCCCGCAGGTGCCCGATCTCGGCGATACCACCACCGCAGGCGACGCGGTCACAACCGAACCCGCGGCTTCCCGGGCCGTCCCGTCCGGCATCGTAGCCAGCACCGGGAAGTCCATCCCGTCGGCGAACACGGCGGCCTGCCCGGGCGGCAGGGTGACCAGGTACCGGGACTGCGCGTCGGTCAGGTTCATGGTCGCGCCGACCGTTTCCCGGTCATCGGCGGCGGGCAGCCGGTGCACGATCTTGACCGCGGTGTTCTTGATCACGTCGGGGATCAGCTTGGCCGGGATCTGCTCGGCAATGACCAGGCCCTCGCCGTAGGCCCGGATCTCGGCCAGCAGCCCGGCGAACATTTCCACCGCGTGCGCCGCGGCCCCGCTCCCGCCGGCCCCCAGGTCCGGCCGCCGCAGCAGCCGGTGCGCCTCCTCGAACACCGACAGATGCCGCAGGCCAGGAGCAGCACCAGCCGGATCCCCAGCCCGGGCCCGCAGCCGCAAGTGCTCGGCCAGCTGGATCAGCACCGTGCCCATCAGGAACGCCTTGTCCCGGTCGTCACCGACGTCCTCGATCTCGAACACCACGTTCCGGTCCAGCAGCCGCCCGACGTCGATCGGGTGCCCACCCTCGAAGAACCGCCCGGTGGTCCCGAGCCGCAGGCTGGCCAGCCGCACCCGGATGAACCCGCGCACGTTGTCGGTGATCTCCCGGCCGTAGCCGATCTCCGACACCACCCGCTCGGCCGCCGCGGCCAGGTCGCCGAGCGTGGGATAGCCCGGCTCGCCACCGGGCGCGGCCGGCTCGCCGAGCGCCAGGTCCCAGCCCGCCTGCTCGTACGCGCGGGTCACCGCGGCCGACAGCACCTGCGGGAACGGCTCATCCGCCGCGAACGACGCCAGGAACAGCGCCCGCACCAGGTCCGCGTGCGTCTGCAGCGGGAACCGCTGACCGTCCGGGCCGGCCGCGGGCCGCAGCGGGTTGAGCCCCGCGGCAACCTGATCCGCCTCCCCCGGCCGGATCCGCACCACCTCAGCCCCATTTAGCCGAACGCTCATTAACCGGTACTCGCTCTTGGCCGGCTCGACGACCAGCCAGGGCAGCTGTGCCGCTGACGCGGCTTCCAGCAAGGCCCGCACGGTCTGCGACTTCCCCGCGCCGGTCGCCCCGCAGACGAACACGTGCCGGTTCAGCGACGCCGTCGGCAATGACAGGCGCCCGGCCGGGCGGCCGTTGCGGTCCAGCACGGTGCCCAGGCCAACCGCGGCCAGTGCCGCAGCAGCCGGGTCCGCGCCAGGCTCCACGGTGACGTCGAAGTCCGGCCGCAGCACCAGCCGGACGCCGGGCACTTCGGTCTCCGGCACCTGGGCCACCGCGGCGAGCAGCGCCGTACTGCCGCAGACCGGGAACGCCGCCCCGGGACCAGTCCCGGGCTCCCCCGGCTGGTCGTCGAGCAATTCGGGCAGGGCGCCCGGCCGGCAGGCCGCGGGAGCCAGTGCGTAGGGCAGGCCACTCATGCTGACCGAGGCGCAGACCAGCCCGGCGACCCGGGCGGCCGCCTCCGGGTCAGCCGCGCCGGCCAGCAGGTGCAGCCGCCACAGTCCGGCCGACAGTCCCTGCCGCAGTTCGGTGTGCCGGAGCGCGAGCCGCCTTGCGTCCACCGCCTTATCCGGGTCGCGTTCGGCCAGGCCAGCGGCGAGCCGCTGCAGGCCGGCGACGTCCGCGGCCAGCTTCCCGGCCTCGGCTGGGGTCAGCGGATCGGCGAGCACCAGCCAGCCGAACGCGCCGTCCCACGCGGCCAGCAATCCGTCGTCCAGCGAGACCGGGGGTGGCTGGGCTGGGGTGGGCGTCTCAGCCAGCAGCCCGTCGGCGATCCCAGCCACCGCCGTCCAGCACGGCAGCCCGGCCATCGCGGCGGCCAGGCCGCCTGCTGGCACGCTGGTGCCCCGGGCCCCGGCCGGTAACGCGAGCGGCACCTCGCCCGGGCCTGACGTCGTACCACCGCGCAGTGCCAGCTCGTCCGGCGCTGCCGCGCGGTGCTGGCCCGCCGGCGCTGCCGCGCTGTGTTAGCTTGTCGGCGCTGCCGCGCTGTGTAGCTTCCCGGCGCTGCCGCGCTGTGTTAGCTGGCCGACGCTGCCGCGCAGGGCCGCGCCCGCGACCAGGACATGCACCGGGCTGCCCGGGGCGGTCCGCACCCAGCCGAGGGCAACCGGACTGGCCGCACCCGCGCCGCTGATCGCGGCATGGTAGGCGGCGGTCAGCACCGCGCTGCGCTGGGCGCGCCGGGTGTCCCGGGCGGCCGGGTCCGGGCCACGGCCGTCGTCCGGGTAACGCGGGATCTGGGTAACCCGGTACGCGTCCAGGCCGGACAATCGCTGCCACGCCGTGCCTGTCATTCTGTGTCCCGAGGCCGTTTCAGCCGGATGCGTTAATTGCCCGAACTCAGCGTAACCGGGCCGATGGCTTTGTGCCCGCTTACCGCACGGACCGGGATGGCCCGGCGGCCGTGTGCGGCACTGGCGTTAAATCAAGACGCTTGGTTCGCGGACGGGGCGTCGTGTACGTGATCCTCGGGCGGGGGAGTGGCGGAGGTGTGCACCGGCACCTGGTCCAGGGCGCGCAGGTAGGTATCGGCCCAGTGCGCCACGTCGTTCTCCAGCACCCGGCGGCGCATCGAGCGCATCCGGCGCCGGGCCTCGGCCGGTGAGGCCGTGGCCGCGCGCACGATGGCTTCCTTGAGCCCGTCGATGTCGTGCGGGTTCACGATGAACGCCCCGGTCAGCTCGTCCGCCGCGCCGGTGAACTCGCTGAGCACCAGTGTGCCCGTGTCGTCGTAGCGGCAGGCGACGTACTCCTTGGCCACCAGGTTCATCCCGTCGCGCAGCGGGGTCACCAGCATCACGTCGGCGGCCAGGTAGAGCGCGGCCATCTCCTCCCGCGGGTAGGACTGGTGCAGGTAGTGCACGGGTGGGCTGCCGACCTCGGCGAAGTCCCCGTTGATCCGGCCGACTGTGCCCTCGACCTCGTCGCGCAGATGCTTGTAGTGCTCGACCCGCTCTCGGCTCGGGCTGGCCACCTGGACCAGCACGGCCCCGGGCGGCTCGAGCTGGCCGTCGTTCAGCACCTCGCCGTAAGCCTTCAGCCGGTGCAGGATGCCTTTGGTGTAGTCCAGCCGGTCCACGCCGAGCAGCACGGTCTCCGGCTTGCCCAGCACCTCGCGGATCTCCTGGGCCCGGGCCTGCACCTCGGGCCGCAACGCGATCTCGCCGAAGCTCCGGGTGTCGATCGAGATCGGGAACGCGGCGGCGCGGACGCTGCGGCCGCCGGAACTCTGCCGGGCGGAGCGGCGCTGCCGCCGGCTGGCATCGTCGGCCACCGGGCTGTCCGGTACCCAGACGTACGACCCGTGTGTGGTCAGCCCGGCGCTGCGGCGGCAGGCCCGGAGGAAGTTGGTGGTGTCGCCCTGCCGCTGGAAGCCGAGCAGGTCCGCGCCGAGCAGGCCCTGCACGATCTGCTTGCGCCAGGGCAGCTGGGCGAAGATCTCGTAGCCCGGGAACGGGATGTGCGTGAAATGACCGATCCGCACGTCGCTGCGCAGCTCGCGGACCATCCCGGGGACGAGCTGGAGCTGATAGTCGTGCACCCAAACTGTCGCGCCCTCGGCCGCCTGCGCGGCCACCGCCTCGGCGTACCGGCGGTTCACCCGGACGTACGCGTCCCACCACTCCCGGTGGAATTCCGGCGGCACGATGACGTCGTGGTACAGCGGCCACAGCGTGGCGTTGCAGAAGCCCTCGTAGTAGTCCCGCACCTCGGCCTGGGACAGACCCACGCTGACCAGGTGCATGCCGTTGCTGTCGAACGGCGCGGGCGGGTCGCCGGGCGAGCCGGGCCAGCCAATCCAGGCGCCGCCGGCCGCGCGCATGATCGGTTCCAGCGCGGTGACCAGGCCGCCGGGACTGGCCCGCCACTCGGGCTTCCCGTCCGGCCCTTCGGTGCGGTCCACAGGCAGCCGGCTGGCGGCGACGACGAAGCTGTGCTGGCCGGGCTGGCGCGGCGCGGCCCCGTTGTGCGCCGGTACGGCATCGGCATCGCTGTGCGCCGGGGCGGCGTCCGCATCCTGATCAGTCGGCGGGCCCGAGTTGTCCACGCGGCCTGCAACCCCTCTGATCGGCAGCATTGCGTCCAGATTACCTGGACAGCCCGCAGCAAACCTGGGCGGCTGCGATCGGTGGGTGCCGGCCGCTGCTCAGGTCCGCGTCAGTGGGTCAGGTTGCCCAGGGCCAGTGGACTCTGAAACTAGCCCTGGTCGCTGCCTGCGGTGCCCATCGTCGGGGAAATGTGCGTCCGCATCTGCCCGGCCGTGGCATCGAGTTCGGCCCGGTCCGGCTGGCCACGCCGTTTGGCCCGCAGGCCGAACCCGTCCCGCTGGGTCCGCGGGATGACGTGCAGGTGCACGTGGAAGACCTCCTGGCCGGCCAGCATGCCGTCGGCCAGGAACAGGTTGGTCCCGGCGCAGAACCCGGACTGGCGCAGCGCCACGGCCAGCTGCTGGGCCACGGTGAACACCCGGGCCCCGGTCCGCGGGTCCAGCGTTTCCAGCCGGTCGGCGTGCTGGCGGGGGATGACCAGCAGATGGCCCCGGGTGAGCGGCCGGATGTCCAGGAACGCGACCACGTCGTCGCCGGTGTACACGAAGCTGGCCGGAAGCCGGCAGGCCACAATCTCGCAGAAGACGCAGCGCTCCTGTGTAGCGGCGGTTGCCATGCCGGCATTCTGCCGCGCGGCGGCATCGGCGTGGTGCATTGTGCCGCGCCGGTGCGGCACAATGCACCGCGATCACGACTGAGGAAGGGTGAGGCGGCCGGATGGATGGGCGGGCAGTGCTGGTGACCGGGGCCAGCCGGGGCATCGGCCAGGCGGTGGCACTGGCCTTCGCGGAACGCGGCGACCGGGTGGCGGTGCACTATGGCCAGTCGGCCGGCCTGGCCGCCGACGTGCTGGCCAGCCTGCCCGGCGCCGGGCACTTCGCGGTGCAGGCCGACCTGGCCGACCCGGCGGCGGTGCGCCGGATGGTGGACGAGGCGGCCGCCGCGCTGGGCGGCCTGGACGTGCTGGTGAACAACGCCGGCGTCTATACCCCGCACCGGATCGCCGAGGTGTCCTACGAGCAGTGGCAGGCGGCCTGGCAGCAGACGCTGGCCGTCAACCTGACCGGCGCGGCCAACGTGACCTGGTGCACGGTGCGGCACATGATCCCGCGGGGCGGCGGGCGCATCGTGAACGTGTCGTCTCGCGGCGCGTTCCGCGGCGAGCCCGGGCAGCCCGCCTACGGGGCCAGCAAGGCCGGGCTGAACGCATTCGGCCAGTCGCTGGCCCGGGACCTGGCGCCGCATGGCATCGCGGTGAGCACGGTGGCGCCCGGCTTCGTGGAGACAGACATGGCGGCCGAAACCCTGGCCGGGCCCGCTGGCGACGCCATCCGCGGGCAGAGCCCGTTCGGCCGGGTGGCCACGGCCGGTGAGATCGCCGCCGCCGTGCTGTACCTGGCGTCCGGGCCGGCCGAATGGGCCAGTGGCAGCATCCTCGACCTGAACGGCGCCTCGTACCTGCGCACCTGACCGCGCCCGGGCAGGCCGCCGCTTGGGTCAGCCGGGCGGGCTGAGCGCGCCGGCCGCCTCGGCCAGCCGGGCGCGCAGGTCGTCCGGGCTGCCGCGGTGGTACAGCGGCCCGCTGCCATCGCCGAGCAGCACGCTGACCTGGGCCACCCCGCGCACCGGGACCGGCCCAGGGAGCTGCAGCCGGTCGATCAGGTCGGCCAGCTCCGTGGCGGCCGCGCGGACCCGGTCCCGGCACACCGGGACGGCCAGCCCGCGGCCGAGCTTGGGCTGGGCCGGCGTCGGCCGGACGGCGTCGGCCAGGATCTGCCGGGCGCAGCGGACCAGCCCGCGGCGGAAGGAATCCCGGGCCAGCGTCTGGGCGCGCAGCGCAAGCGGGCCGGTCGCGTCCGGGGAGGCGCCCCGGGCCAGTTCCTCATCGAGGCGCTGGGCACACAGCCCGGCCTTGACCAGCTCCCATGGCCGGGCCGAGCGCACGACCAGGGCGTCGGTGCGTTCATCCAGGAGCAGAAGCATGACCTCACCTCACGGTCTCCTCGTCCCACGATAGACCGGGCTGAGGCGACCATGCGCATTAGGGCTTACGGGCCACGCCGCACCACGCGGTCACCTCCGCCGGGCCACCCGGCTCGGCCGGCTCCGGGCGCCACTGCTGGGGCTGGACCACGCCCGGCCCGACCAGCTCCAGCCCGGTGAAGAACCGGCTGATGGCGGCCTGGTCGCGCACCGTGGCCTTGGTCCCGGCCAGCCGCTGGTTCATCCGCCGGGTCATGTCCGCGACCGCGTCGGTGCGGACATCGCTGGCCGGGTGGGCCAGGACCAGGTAGCTGCCGGGCGGCATCGCCGCCAGCAGCGAGCTCACCAGCAGGTGCGGGTCGTCGGCGTCCGGGATCAGGTGCAGGACCAGCAGCCGCCCTACCCCAGACTTTGCGTAGTCGCCAGCTCACCCAAAGCTCACCCAAACGGGAGCATAGCGGGGTGGCCGGGATCGGCGGTATAGCATCGGCACGGTCAGCTTCGACCAGATTCTGGGTGGCCGGATGACGATGGCTCGGTGGCGGTCCAGACTGCCGCATCCACTGATCACCGACCCTGGCCTGGCCTCGCTCAAGAACGCGGCCCGTGCGGCCATCGTGATGCCCGCCATGTTCGCGCTGGCCAGCAAAGTGATCGGTAATCCACAGACCGCGCTGTTCGCCGCGTTCGGCTCGTTCGCGATGCTGGTGCTGGCCAGCTTCTCCGGCCCGCCCCGGAGCCGTCTCGCCGCCTACCTGACGCTGGGCACGGCCGGCCTCGTGCTGGTCACGCTGGGCACGCTCTGCTCGGGCAACGCCTGGCTGGCCGCGGTGGTCATGGCCGTGGTGGGCTTCGCGATCCTGCTCTCCGGCATGATCAACGGCTACTTCGCGGCCGGCGGCACTGCGGCCATCCTCGTCTTCGTGCTGTCGGTGGCAGTCCCCGCCCCGGCGTCGGCCATCCCGGACCGGCTGGCCGGCTGGGCGCTCGCCGCGGGCGCCGGAACCATCGCGGTGATGCTGCTCTGGCCGCCGCGGGCGAACAGCACCCTGCGCGGCGACACGGCCCGGGCCTGCCAGCGGCTGGCCGACCTGGCCGAGGCGCTGTGCCACGACCCGCCCGCGGTCGCTGCCCGGGTGGAGACGGCGCGGAAGACCGTGGACGCGCTGCGCACCCGGCTGACCGGCACACCGCGCCGGCCCACCGGGCCGACCGGCCCGGCGGTCGCCCTCGGCGCCCTGATCGACGAGGTCGGCTGGCTCTGCCAGTCGCTGGCCATGCTGGCCCGCTCGTCGGCCGGGGAGCTGTGCGCCGTGGAGAACACCTTTACCTTGCAGAAGGTGGCCCGGGTGCTGCGGGCCAGCGCGGCCCAGCTGGCCGGGGAACAGCCCGCCGGTGGCGCGCCCGGCCAGCCGTCCGCTGAAGACCTCGCCGACCAGCTGGCGCACGCCCAGGACACGGCCGCGCAGATCCTGGCCGACCGGATCGCCGCCGACCCCAAACCGCCGGACGAGGCGGGGCTGGACCGCCTGCTGGGCCGCGTCGTTCAAGATCCACGCCATCGCATACACCACCCGGCAGATAGCCGGGTACGCCGCGGCGGCCAGCGCGCCCCCGGTCTGGCACCTGCGGCGGGTCCGGGCCGCGGTGGGCCAGGCCAGCCTGGCCGGGTCGCTGAACTGGCTGCGCTCCGGCGTGACCGCGGTCACCGACCT
Organism: uncultured Actinomycetes bacterium; assembly: GCA_963758575.1. Lineage (GTDB taxonomy): Bacteria > Actinomycetota > Actinomycetes > Streptosporangiales > Streptosporangiaceae > RYN-230. The sequence goes on along the minus strand of CAVWWE010000046.1, from coordinate 123,358 downwards.
CGGCATCTCCCGGTCCGGGGTGCGCTCGGTCTGGTTCCGCAACAGCATCCGCGGCGCGGTCGGCCTGGCCCTGGCCGTGTTCATCGCCCAGGAGACCGGCCTGCAGCACTCGTTCTGGGTCGTGCTCGGCACGCTGTCCGTACTGCGCTCCAACGCCCTCGGCACCAGCCGGACGGTGGTGTCCGCGCTGATCGGGACGGCCATCGGCATCCTGGTCGGCGCCGCGATCCTGATCCCGGTGCACGGCAACACCACCGTGCTCTGGGCGCTCATGCCGGTGGCGGTGCTGATCGCTGCCTACGCGCCGCGGGTCATCTCGTTCGCGGCCGGCCAGGCGGCGTTCACCGTCGTCGTCCTGATCCTGTTCAACATCATCCAGCCCGCTGGCTGGAAGGTCGGCATCGTGCGGATCGAGGACGTGGCCATCGGCTTCGCGATCAGCCTCGGGGTGGGCCTGGTGTTCTGGCCGCGCGGGGCGGCGGCCCTGGTCCGGGAGAACCTGGCCGAGGCCTACTCGCGTGCCGCGGACTACGTGGCCGCCATGGTGGACCAGGTCACCGGGCTGGACGGCGGGGCGGACACGCGGCAGGCCGCGCAGGCCGCCGAGGCGGCGGTGATCCGGATGGACGACTCGTTCAGCCAGTTCCTGGCCGAGCGGTCGGCCAGCCGAGTTGACCCGGACCGGGCCGCGCGGCTGGTCGCCGGGGCCGCCCGGCTGCTGCGGGCCGGCCACTCCCTGGCCGGCTTGCAGGAATTGGCGACCCGGCCGATCCCCGCCCGTCCCGGCGGACCGGCCGGGGATGGCACCCAAGCCGGGAACGGTACCCCAGCCGGGAACGGTACCCCAGCCGGGAACGGCACCCCAGCCGGGGACGGCAGCCCCGCCGGGAACGGTAGCCCGGCCGGAGCCGGCCGCCAAGCCGCGGATGGCGCCCCTGCCCCGGGGCCGCCCAGGCCAGACGGCAGGCCCGGGCTGGCCCTGGCCGCCAGCGGCCGCAAGCCCTGCGCCGACCAGCTGGACGATGAAGTGCAGTCGATCCGGGCCTGGTTCGTCACCCTGGGCGACTCAATCGCGCACGGGACCTCGGTCCCGCCGCCGCAGCACCAGGACCCGGCCAGGCGCAGCCGCCTGCTGGCCTGCACCCGCCACGAGATCACCAGCGGCCAGCCCGCCCAGGCGCGGGACGCCCTCATCATGCTCTGGGTGGAAGAGCACCTGGAGATGCTGTGGCAGATGGAGCAGCACCTCGGCCGGGTGGCCGACGAGCAGCCCGAGCCGCAGCCGGTCAGCGCCGCCGCTGCTTAGCCCGGCCCGCTGGCGGTAACCCAGCGCGGGCCGCCGCGGTCAGCTTGGCCGGGTGGTCCGCAGCCGGATGGTGACGTCCAGATCACGCAGCCGGGCCAGCATGTCGTCCGGGTACTCGGTACCGATGTCGGTGAGCACGTAGCCGAGCTCGTCCCGGGTGCCGAGCAGCTGCCCCTCGATGTTGGCCCCGTGCTCGGCGAGCAGCTGGTTGATGCCGGCCAGCACGCCGGGCACGTTGCGGTGCAGGTGCACCAGCCGGTGCGTGCCCGGGGTGTGCGGCAGCGCGACCGGCGGCAGGTTCACGCTCAGCGAGGTCGCTCCGGAGCAGACGTAGTCGTGCAGCTTGCCGGCCACGAACTCGCCGATGTCCTGCTGCGCCTCCTCGGTCGAGCCGCCGACATGCGGGGTCAGGATGACGTTGGGCAGCCCGCGCAGCTCGGAGCGGAACTCCTCGCCACGGGCCCGGGGCTCCTGCGGGAACACGTCGACCGCCGCCCCGGCCAGGTGCCCGGACTCGATGTGCCGGCGCAGCGCACCGTGGTCGACCACGAAACCCCGGGACAGGTTCAGGAACAGGCTGCCCGGGCGCATCGCGGCGAACTCGGCCTCGCCGAACAGCCCGCTGTTGCCCGGCCGCCCGTCCACGTGCAGCGTGACGACGTCGGAGATCTCCAGCAGCTCTTCCAGCGTGCCGCAGCGCCGCGCGTTGCCCAGCGCCAGCTTGTCCGCGGTGTCGTAGAAGAACACGGTCATGCCGAGGTTCTCGGCCAGCACGGACAGCTGGCCGCCGATGTTGCCGTACCCGACGATGCCCAGCCGCCGCCCGCGCACCTCGTGGCTGCCCGCCGCCGACTTGTCCCAGGTGCCGGCGTGCATCTGCGCGTTCTTGTCGGTCAGCCGCCGGGTCATCGCGATGATCTCGGCCACGGCCAGCTCGACCACGCTGCGCGTGTTGGAGAACGGCGCGTTGAACACGGCGATGCCGCGCCGCGACGCGGCCGCCAGGTCGATCTGGTTCACCCCGATGCAGAACGCCCCCACCGCGAGCAGGTCCGGCGCCGCGGCCAGTACCCGCTCGGTGACCTGCGTCCCGGACCGGATGCCGAGCACGTGCACGCCGCCGATCGCGGCGATCAGCTCATCCTCGGTGAGCGCCTTCGGCGCCGTCTCCACCTGGTAACCGTCCTTGACCAGGCGGGCGGTGGCGTCGGGGTGGATGTTCTCCAGCAGCAGGACACGAGTTACCGGCACGATGACCCAGCCTATTCGGCGCAGGTCAGTGGCCCGGCCGGGCCGCCCCGGCCGGGCACCCCGCCCTTAGGCGGCTTCGACGACGTCGGCCGCCACGCAGGCGATGTTGTCCGGGCCGCCGCCCAAGTTGGCCAGCCCGATCAGCTCCGCGACCGCCTGCTCCGGGCCGTCCGCCGTGCGCAGCACCTGGTGGATCCGGGCCGCCGGAACCACGCTGGTCAGCCCGTCCGAGCAGAGCAGGTACCGGTCGCCGGCCCGGGCCTCGTGCAGCGACAGGTCGGCCGTCGCGCCGGCCCCGTCCAGGGCGCGCAGCAGCAGCGAGCGTTCCGGGTGCGAAACGGCCTCTTCGGGGGTGAGCCGCCCCTCGTCGATCAGCGACTGGACCACGGTGTGGTCGTGGGTGATCAGGAACAGCTCACCGCCGCGCAGCAGGTAGGCCCGGGTGTCACCGATGTGCACCAGACCGAGCTGGGAGCCGGACCAGAGCAACGCGGTCAGCGTGGTCCCGCTGTTCGCCTGGGCCGGGCCGGCCGCGGTGATGTCCTGTACCGCCGTGTCCGCGGTCGCGACCGCGTCGGCCAGCGTGTTGAGCAGGTCGCCTGCGGGCAGGCCGGTCTCCAGTGGCTTCAGCGCGTCGATGGCGGCCGCGCTGGCCAGTTCCCCGCCGCCGCCCATGCCGTCGGCCACGGCCAGCAGCCGGGCGCTGGCGTAGGCCGCGTCCTGGTTGGCTGGGCGGTGCCGGCCGATGTCCGAGGCCGCCGCGTAGCGGATGGCCAGGCCGGTGCCTGATTCTGGCATTGCAGTGTCCTTCCCGGTCAGATAGCTGGTCAGGAAGGCAGCCAGGTCACGCCGGCTGGCCAGGTCGGCTTCGGCCTGGGCCCAGAACGCGGCCACCTCGGCGGCCGCGGCCCGGGGCGGCAGGTCGCATACCACCCGGATCCGGGCCAGCGGCATGCCGAGCCGGCGCAGCCAGGCCACCAGCCGGGCCCGCTCCAGCTGATCCGGCCGGTAGAACCGGTAGCCGGAGTACGGGTCCACCCGGGCCGGCGGCAGCAGGCCGAGCTCGTCGTACAGCCGCAGCGCCTTCGGCGACAGCCGGCTGGCCCGGGCGAACTCGCCGATGGTCAGCATCCCAGGACCGCCTTCCTGATCCCGGGCTGCGCACCCGGGCGCCTCGATGCTGTGGCTTCCCCCAGGGGCAAGGTCAAGCAGTCGCGGGCGCTGGCGTTAAGCAAATGAAGCCTGGGTGATCCGGGCGGCCACGGTGACCGCGTGCACCGGGTCCAGCACCAGCGTGTAGTGGTTGCACCCGGGTACTTCCTCGGCCAGCAGCAACGGCGCCTGCGGCAGCCAGGTCGCGCACAGCTCCGGCGGCTGCACGCCGGGCGGCTCCCCGAACAGGCCACGCGGCGCGGTGAGCAGCCGGGCCGGCCAGGGCAGCGCGCCCAGCGCGGCGCCGAACGTGGCCGTGCCGCCGAGCAGCTCGCGTCCGTCGGTCCTGGCCGCTTCTTCAACCACCCTGCTCTTGAACGCCCCGTCGGGGCCGGTCAGGTCGTAGCGCAGATAGTCCTCGATATCGGCGTTCCAGGCGTCCTTGAGGGCCGGGTGGGCGCGCCAGAAGTCGAAGTACGCCGTAGTGCTGGGGAACGTCTCGCGGAGCCGGGCCAGTGCCGGTCCCAGGCTGGCGTCCAGCACCGCGTCCAGGTCGGCGCCATCCGGCACCGGCAGCGGCAGGCCGCCGTCCACCAGCAGCAGCCCGCCGAACTGGTCCGGGTGACGGGCCGCGGCGAGCAGCACGACGTACGCGCCGAGCGAGTGCCCGGCCAGGACCGGGCGGTCCAGGCCGAGCTGCCCAGCCGCCGCGACCAGGTCGGCCACGTGCTGGCTAAAGCCGTATGGGCCGGGCAGCCCCGCGCTGTGCCCGCGGCCGCGCAGGTCCACGGCGAACAGCGACCACTCCGTGGGCAGCGCCCGGGCCACCGGCTGCCAGGCGGCGGCCGAGGCGGTGATGCCGTGTACGGCCAGCGCGGCCCGGCCGCCATGGCCCCAGCGCAGCACGCGCAGCGTGCCGTCGGGCAGCGCGACGTCCAGTTCCTCGTGCTCCAGCGTCACCACGTCCTCCTCTGTCCGCGCACCCTTAAGGTACGTGCCAGCAGGTACGTGCCAGAGTGTGGGGCGTGACAGCGCCGTTTGCCACCGCCCTGCTCGGCTGGAAGGCCGCCGCCAAGGCGAACAAGCTCGGCTGGCCCCTGGTGCCGAACTTCGCCGACGTGGACAGCCCGGAGTCGGTGCGCATCGCCGCTGGGGTGCTTGACCACCTGGCGGTGCCCCGGGACACCGTCTCCAACGTGCCCAAGGACCCGGGCGGCCCGCTGGAGCAGCAGGTCTGCGAGCACCTCGGCTGGTTTCTGCAGCGGCATGACCCGGAACGCGGCTGGCGGATCGAGCGGGGTGCCGTCATCACCCAGTTCGACCAGTACGCCCACCTGTCCGAGCTGGACCGGCTGGTCCGCGGCAATCCGGAACTGCGGGTCACGGTGGGCACCGACTACCTGATCAAGCCGGACGTGACCGTGTCGCTGGCTCGGGTGCGCACCGCCTCCGGGCTGCCGCCGCTGCACGCCGCGGTGTCCTGCAAGTGGACAATCCGGTCAGACCGGGTGCAGAACATCCGGCACGAGTGCCTGCAGATGATCCGGCACCGCCGGGCCGGCAGCCGCATCTGGTCACGGTGACCGCGGAGCCGCTGCCCAGCCGGCTGGCCTCGATCGCCCGGGGGACCGGCGAGGTGGACGCGGTGTATCACATCGCCTACGACGCGATGGCGGCCAGCGTGGCCGGCAACGCGAACAGTGAGCAGGCCGACGCCTGGTACGAGGTGACCGGCCAGCGCCGGGTGCTCGGCACGGCTACCGCAAGTCGACCGGTGCGCATCGCAGCAGCACGCTGGAGCTGGTGTTCCGCGAGCTGGAGGGCATGTGGGCCGTGGAGATCATCCGCGGTGTGGAGGCGACGGCACGCAGGCACGGCGCCGGGGTGCTGCTCTCCGGCTTCGAGGCCGACTCGGGTCGCGGACCCACCTGGGACGACTCGGTCATGCGGCGGCCGAACTGTGTGGTGTCGATCGCTCAGCTCTCGGAGGCCGAGCGCGCGGAACTGGCCGCGAAGGGCATCCCGTTCGTGGTGTTCGATCCGACCAGCGAGTTGCCCGACGGTGTGCCGTTCGTCGGGGCGACGAACTGGTCCGGCGGCCGCGCGGCGACCCGCCATCTGATCGAGGTGGGGCACCGCCGGATCGCGATGGTCGCCGGGCCGCCGGACGTGCTGTGCTGCACCGCCCGGCTGGACGGCTATCGGTCGGCACTGGCGGCTGCCGGCCTGCCGGCCGACGAGCGACTCGTGGCGCGCGCCGCGTTGACTCGCGAACACGGGAGAAAAGCCGCCCGGACACTGCTGGAGCTCGCAGATCGCCCTACCGCGGTCTTCGCATCGAACGACCTGCAGGCGCTCGGGGTCTACCAGGCCGCGCGCGAGATGGGCCTGCGCATCCCGCACGATCTCAGCGTCGTCGGGTTCGACGACCTCCCGGTGGGCGCCTGGGTCGATCCCCCGCTGACCACGGTCCACCAACCGCTGGTCGAGATGGCCGCCGCCGCGACCGAGCTGGCCCTGGCGCTGGGCCGCGGTGAGCAGGTCGCGCAGGTCGGGCTGGAGCTGGCGACGACGCTCACTGTCCGCGCCAGCACCGCGCCGCCGCCGCCCGGGAGCTAGAACCGCCGGTTTCACGAAAGTTTCTTTTCACAGCCTCACGTTTTCCGACCCCATCGCAGTGTTCTACCAGGCGCCGCCGCTGAAGCCCGATCCGCGAGGCCGGGACCGTCGTTGACGGTTCGCAGACCCCTCCTTACCCTCTGCCGAGCAACTATCGCCAAAGCAATAAGCTAGTTTCGTACTTCTCCGACCGGTAGTTGCTCGTGCTCGTGAGTGCGGGCGCGATGTCTTCTTCGGCAAGGAGAGCATCGTGAGGATCACCAGGACCGGCGGGTTCCGCTCCAGACCGGGTACGGCCATGGCAGCCGGGGTCGCGCTCATCGCCGCCGCGGAGCTTCCAGCCGTCGCCGCGCCCGCGGCATCGGCCGCCACGGCGGTCGCGGTCACCGTCAACGGCACGACCGGCTTGGGGACCATCGGCTCCGACGCGATCGGACTGAACACGGCCGTCTACGACGGCAATATGAACGACGCGGCCGCGCCGGGGCTGTTCAAGGCGGCGGGTATCGACGCACTCCGGTATCCAGGCGGTTCCTACTCGGACATCTTCAACTGGCAGACGAACGTCGCCCAAGGCGGCTTCGACGCGCCGAACACCAGCTTCGCCGACTTCATGGGCACCGCGCAGGCCGCCGGCGCGCACCCGATCATCACCGTGAACTACGGGACCGGCACGCCGGCGCTGGCGGCGTCGTGGGTGCAGAACGCGAACGTGACCAACCACTACGGCATCAAGTGGTGGGAGGTGGGCAACGAGACCGCCGGCAACGGCACCTATGGAGCGAACTGGGAAGCCGACGCGCGCTGCGACACCTCCCCCGGCGGCCCGCCGGTCACGATCGGCAGCGAACCCAACCAGACGTACGACTGCGGCCCCAGCACCTACGCCAACAATGTGCTGAACTACATATCGGCGATGAAGGCCGTCGACCCCAGCATCCACGTCTGCGCGAACATGACCACCGCCGGCTCGTGGCCGGACGGGGTGACGAACGCCCAGAACCCGCATCCGTGGAACCAGACCGTGCTGTCGATCCTGGGCGCGAAGACCGACTGCCTGATCGTGCACTACTATCCCGCGAACTCGACCACGACCACCGCCCAGATGCTGGCCACCACGGCTGGCATCCCCGGCATCGTCTCCACCCTGAAGTCCCAGATCTCCCAGTACGCCGGGGTGAACCCGGCGAACGTACCGGTCCTGATCACCGAGACCAGCAGCAGCATCGACCAGGACACCATGCCGGCCGCGCTGTTCAGCGCCGACAACTACATGTCCTGGCTGGAGAACGGCATCAGCAACGTCGACTGGTGGGACCAGCACAACGGCCCGGGAACGCCCAGCACCGTCGACGGCGCCCAGGACTACGGTGACGGCGGCATGTTCTCCTCCGCCGGCAACTCCAGCGGCGTGACCGAGCCGCCGCTGGACACCCCGTTCGCCTCGTACTACGGCGTACAGATGCTGACGAAACTCGCCTCCCCCGGCGACCAGATCGTCAGCGCGAGCTCCGGCAACGCGCTCGTGCGCGTGCACGCGGTGCGCCGGGCCAACGGCGACCTCAGCGTCCTGATCGACAATGAGGACCCGGGCAACTCCTACACGGCGAACCTGGCCTACAACGGCTTCACGCCCACCGGCAGCCCCACCGTTTACACGCTCGCCAACAACGGCACATCGATCACCAGCACGACGCAGAGTTCCACGTCGTCGGTCACCGTGGCTCCCTACACGCTCACGGTTGTTCGGATCCCCGGAAGCGGAGGGGGCGTCGCGACCGCACCGGGTACGCCGGGCCAGCCGACCGTCTCGAACCTGAGTTCCAGCACATCGAGCAACACCTCAGGAACCGCGACCCTGAGCTGGACGCCCGCCACCGCCGGCACCTACCCGATCGCGGACTACCAGGTCTTCCAACTCGGCAGCGGCGGAACCAAAACCCTGGTGGCGACCCAGACCGCGACGACACTCAACCTCACCGGCCTGACCATCGGAGCAAGCTACAGCTACGACGTGGTGGCGGTGGACACTCACGGCAACGCGTCGCTGCCCTCCTCACCGGCCACGTTCGCCGTCCCACCCCCGGCCAGCGCTACCTGCGCGGTGCACTACGCAGTGAGCAACAGCTGGCCCGGAGGCTTCGGCGCCTCCATCACCCTGACCAACAACGGATCGACCGCAATCAACGGCTGGACTCTCACCTTCACCTGGCCCGACGCCGGCCAGGCAGTGCAGTCCGGCTGGAACGGCACCTGGACCCAGTCCGGCTCCACGGTCACCGTCACCAACGCCGGCTGGAACGGCACCATCGCGGCCGGCGGCGGCACTGTCGGACTCGGCTTCAACGGCACCCAGACCGGCCAGAACCCGACGCCGGCCGCCTTTTCCATCAACGGCACGGCCTGTGCCAACAACTGACCCGGTCGGCGCGCCCTCGATGCGGCGGGGCAGCATGATCAAGCCGGCCGGCGCCGGCACGTGAGGCGTTGACCGGCAGCCGCAGTCCCCGTGGGGCAGACCGACACGTTCATGGTCTGCCCCACGCATGCATGGCCGGCGGTGATTCACGATGCCGATGACGCATGTCCGGTCCGGCGAGGTGAGCCAGGGCTCTACGACTTCACCTTCCGATACTTCTCGAGGGTCAGGTCGATCTTGTCGATGGCGGCCCGGGCGGCTTCCGCTTCGATGGCGCCCGCACCGGCTCGGGCAGCCGCCTCAGCGCTGCGGAGAACGTCGTCCCCGAGCAGACTCCGGGCTTCGTCCGTGGCTCTGTCGGTGGCGTCCTCGATAATGCGCTCGACCTTGTTTGGTTTTGGTGAAATCTATTGACTTTGCCGTAACCCTTCCGGTGTACTGCGTGCGAATCTCTCTTCTGTTGGTATGCCGTAGGGGTCTGGCGCCGAGAGGATCGGAAGGGACGGGGAAGTGCGGATCGCGTACGTATGCCGGGATCTCGCCGTCGACGATCTCATCGGGGCCGGCGCGCGGACCTTTGCGGCGGCCGACGTCATGAGCCGCGCCGGGCATCAGGTCTATCTGGTCTGCGAAGCGCTGGCAGAGCCCTGGGAGCAGGCAGTGCGTTCCGGCAGCGGGTCGGCGTGGGTGCCGGTGGCGCCGGGTTCTGCGGACCACCAGTACTTCACCGAACGGCAGGAGTACGCGGACCGAGTCCACCTGACCTTGTCAGAGCTGCACCGGGAAGTCGGTCTTGACGCTGTCGATTTCGCTGCGGCCGAGGCCATCACGACGATCCGGGCCAAGCGGCTCCTTGGGATGTTCCCGTCGACCACCCTGGCTGTACGGCCCGACGCGGAGGGCATGGGCACCTCTGCGGTGCAGGACGTCGGCGCGTTCGACGACGCGATCGCCGCCTTCATGTCGCGATACGCCCTCGAACAGGCCGATGTCGTACTTGCCGACTCCACTGCCCTCGTCGAGGCGATCGACAGTGGTAGAGGACGGATACAGCACTGTCTTCCCTGCTCCCCTCCCGTGACCGTGACGGCGAGCCACGCGAGCAGCGGTGATGCGTACACCGTCTGGCATCTCGGCGACCTTCGCCCGGAGACCGGCATCGAGACCTTCCTGCAGGCGGCTGAGCTGCTGCTTCGTCAGAATGCTGAGTTTCGGTTCGTTTTTGCCGGGCGGGACACCGACAGCGATCCGTTCGGGCGCTCTTTCCTCGACCACACGACCCGGCGGCTGAGCCCGCAACTCAGGGCAGCGCTGACCTTCGCCGGGCCGCCGCGCGGAGGGGGTGACGCCTTGCCGCCGGCCGGAGCCCAGTGTGTGCTGTCTTGTTCGATCCATCAGGGTCCTGTCTTAGCTCGGCTCGCCATGGAACTCGGCCAGATGATCATCGCGTCCTCCGGTAGCGCCGCCGCCGAAGCGATCGAAGACGGTGTCGCCGGGCGGATAGTGCCCTACGGGGATCCCGAGGCACTCGCCGCCGCGTTGCTCGAGAACGTGCGCTCGCCGACGAGGGCGAGACTGGATCGGACAACGGCGGCGCTTCCATCCGCTGCGGAGATCAGCGCCAGTTACCAGGACCGCCGAACCGGCCCCAGGCCACCGGCACCGGCACCGGCACCGCAATCCGACCTGGTATCCGTCGTCATCCCGCTCTGGAACCAGGGACGCTACCTGGCGGACGCCGTCGAATCGGTACGCGCCGGCGGCCTTCAGGAAGTGGAGATCGTCGTCGTCGACGACGGCTCCACAGACCCCGAGACCATCGCAGTGTTCGATGAGCTGTGCGATGTCGTCAAGGTCAGACAACCCAACTCCGGTCTCAGCGCCGCACGCAACGCCGGGATCGCGGCCTGCAGCGGACGGTACGTCATACCGCTCGACGCCGACGACCTGCTGCCCGCCGGCTTCGCCGCCGCGGCGTTACAAGCCCTGCGCCGCGATCCCGGCCTGGCCTACGTCACCGGCCACGTGCACCACTTCGGTCTGCTCGACCACACCTACGTGCCGGTGGGACACGTGCCGGGCCTGAGTCTGGTGCTCAACACCCACGCCAGAGCCACGGGGCTGTTCCGCAAGGAGGCGATCGAGGCGGTGGGCGGCTACGACGAGGAACTGCCGGCTTGTGAGGACTGGGATCTGTACCTGAGCCTGGCCGCCGCCGGCTACCGGTCGGACGTGCTGCCGATCGTCGGCCAGCACTACCGCCGCCACTCCGACTCGATGACGTTCAGCAGCAGCAACGCCATGCGGCTCCCGCTCCTGCAGTACCTGCTGCGCAAGCACGTGCCGAAGACGAGCGCCGAGGGCGCGGTCGAACTGCCGCTGATCCTGGCCCACCTGTGGAAGACCCGGTATGAGCCGAGCGCGTCGGTGCGGCTGCAGCAAGCCGACGGCAGGAGCCTGTGATGCAGCAACGCCAAGCTCCGTTGACCCCGGCCCAGGAGCGGCTGTGGTTCCTTCACCGGCTCAATCCCGAGGACGCCTCGTACAACGTCTATCTGGTGAGCCGGCTGACCGGGCCGTTGGACCGGGACGCGCTCGCGGAGGCTTTCACCGGTGTGGTGGCGCGGCACGAGGCCCTGCGCACTGCTTTCCGGGAGGTCGAGGGCCGGCCGGTCCAGCACATCGGCCCGGCCCGACCCTGCGAGATCGAATACCTCGACCTGGCCCAGGCCGGTCCCGGCAGCACAACCGAGGAGCAGGCTCGCGAACTCGTCGCAGCCCGCACGAACCAGCCGCTCGACCTCGCCACCTCTGCCCTGCGGGTCAGCCTGCTGCGATTATCGACGGACGACCACGTGCTCTGCGTCGTCCTGCATCACATCATCGCCGACGGCTGGTCCTGCGACCTGTTGCACTCCGAGGTGAGCGCGCTCTACAACACCGCGACCGCCGGCGCTCCCCCGCTGCCGCCGCCGGCCGCGCAATTCGCCGACTACGCGAGCCGGCAGGCCGCACCGGACTCGGAAGCGCTCGACTACTGGGCAACGCAGCTGGCGGACCCGCCGATCCTGGAACTCCCCACTGATCGCCCTGATCGCCCGCATCTGCCGGGCGCCACCGCGGCGGGCGACATCGTCCTGCGCGAGATGCCTGGCGCGGTGGCCGAGGGGCTGGGACGGCTGGCCCGCGAGTCCCGGTGCACGCAGTTCATGGCGCTGCTCACCGTCTACCAAATCCTGCTCGCCAGGCTCAGCGGACAGCGCGACCTGTGTATCGGCTGCCCGGTCGCCGCGCGCGACGACGTCGAGTGGGAAGGCGTCATCGGATACTTCACCGACACGGTCGTCGTGCGCGCCGACCTGTCCGGCGAGCCCACGTTCCGCGAGTTGCTCGCGCAGACCCGCGGCTCGCTGCTCTCCGCGCTCAACTACCGCACCGTCCCGTTCGAGCAGCTGGCGACAATGCTGGGGGTCGAGCGCGATCCGCATCGCAATCCCCTGTTCCAAACGCTGTTCGTTCTCCAGACCACGGGCACGCCGGGGGCAACCGGCGGAGCAGCCCTCACACTGCGGGGCGTCGAATCGCGGTGGTTCGAATCCGGATACCGGCAAGCGAAGTTCGACCTGATGCTCGACATGGGTATGGACCGCGGAGCGCTCCTCGGGGCGTTCTGCTATCGCACCGAACTCTTCGAGCGCGCGACCATCGAGCGCATAGCCGACCGGTGGGAAGCCTTGGCGGCGGCGGTTGTCTCCGAGCCGGATCTGCCGGTCTGGCGCCTGCCACTGCTTGTCGATGGAGAACTGGAGCAGCTGCTCGCCTGGGGTGACGGCGGTTCGCTCGACGTGGCGGAGACCGTCCCGGAGTCAGTGGCGCGCACCGTCGCGGCCCAGCCCGCGGCGCCGGCAGTGGTGTGTGGGGAGACAGTCCTTTCCTATGCCGCGTTGTCGCAGCGAGCTGACGAACTGGCGGCTCAGATGAAGGGCGCCGGTGCGGGTCCCGGCGGCCTGGTCGGCATCTGCGTTCCGCGCTCGCCGGACCTGATCGCGGCACCGCTCGCCGCCTGGCGGATCGGTGCGGGCTACGTACCCTTCGACGCTGAACAGCCCGATGCCTATGTGGCGCAGCAGGCGAAGGACGCCGGCATCGCCGTCATGGTCGGCCAGACCGGTGTCACCGCCTACCCCGCTGAGGACAGGCTGGTGCCGGGAACCGCATACGTGGTCCACACGTCCGGTTCGACCGGTCGCCCGAAAGGTGTCGTCGTCTCCCATGAAGCGCTGGCGGCACGGGTCACGTGGATGGCGCGCCACTACGAACTCAGCCCGGACGACCAGGTGGTGCAGTTCGCTTCTGCGGCCTTCGACACCTTCGCCGAGGAGGTGTGGCCGGCCCTGACCGCCGGAGCGACCGTGGTGCTCCTGCCCGAGGGTCCGGCTTCGCTGCCCGAGGTCTTGGCGGCGAATCAGGGCATTACAGTGCTCGATCTCCCCACGGCGTACTGGCACAGCCTCGTCGAGGCGGCAGACGGCTTCGACTGGCCATCGCGGCTCCGGCTGGCGATCATCGGCGGCGAGCAGGTCGGCGAAGCCGCGGTCGCGACATGGCGTTCACGGTTCGGCGAGCGCGTACGGCTGGTCAACACCTATGGGCCGACGGAGACAACGATCATCGCGACAACGGCGGAGCTGGCCACGGCTGCCCTCGCCACACAGACCGGTCCGCCACCTATCGGCCGGTCGGTCGGCGGCACTCATATATACGTGCTCGATGACGCTCTGACCCCGGTGCCGGTCGGCGTCGCCGGAGAGCTGTACGTCGGCGGAGCAGGCGTCGCCGACGGCTACCTGAACGCCCCCGAATCCGCGGCGCGTGGGTTCGTTCCGGATCCCTTCCGCGACGGGGCGCCGATGTACCGTACCGGAGACCGGGCACGCTGGCGGACCGATGGAATGCTCGACTTCCTCGGGCGTCTGGACCGGCAGCTCAAGATTCGGGGATTCCGGATCGAGCCCGGCGAGGTCGAGGTGCGGCTGCGCAGCTGTCCCGGTGTGTTCGACGCCGTGGTGACAGCCCGCGAAGACAGCCTCGTCGCGTACACCGTCGGCACCGCCACCGCCGCCGAAGTCATCGCGCACGCCGCCGAGGCGTTGCCCAAGCATCTGGTGCCGAACACGGTGGTCCCGGTGGACGCACTGCCGTTGACCCGCAACGGCAAGGTCGACGTCCGCAACCTGCCGGAACCGCGGCCCACCGCGCCGGCGGGCACCGAGTTCGTGGCACCCCGCACCGACATCGAGGGGCTGGTCGCCGGCACCTGGACGGAGGTCCTCGGGCTGGCCCGGGTCGGCGTTCACGACGATTTCTTCGCGGTGGGCGGCCATTCGCTGCACGTCACCAGGATCGTCGGCCGACTGCGCGCGGCAGCCGGCGTCGACGTGCCGGTGCGGGCGCTGTTCGCCGGCCCGACCGTCGCCGGGCTCGCCGCGGTGGTGGAGGAGCTGCTCCTCGCCGAGGTGGACGGGATGAGCGCCGAGGAGCGGGACCTGCTCCTGGTCGGCGACGGGGAGCAGGAGGGCGCATCGTGACCGAGGTCTCCGACCGGTCGGCGGTCGCGCAGGCGCTGCTTGCCAGGCGGCTGCGCGAGCGCAGCACGTCGATAACGCGGCGCCCCGCGGGCTCGGCCGACGTGCTCTCCTTCGCCCAGGAGCGGCTGTGGTTCATGGAACAGCTCGCGCCGGGCGAGGCGGCCTTCACCGTTCCGCTGGCGCTGCGCCTGCGTGGTCCGCTGGACACCGCCTGTCTGAGCGAGGCGTGGCAGGCGGTGGTGGCCCGGCACGAGCCGCTGCGCACGTGTTTCCCCGCCGGCGAGGACGACCGGCCGCGTGTTCGGGTCCTCGGCCCGGACGCCTCGGTGCTCGAGGTCTGCGACGCCGGCTCCCTCGGACAGGCGCGGCGGCTCGTCGAGGAGGTCCTGACCGGACCTTTCGATCTGGAAACCGGCCCGGTCGCCCGGGCCAGACTCATCCGGCTCGCCGCCGACGACCACGTCCTGGCCGTCGCGGTGCACCACATCGCCTCGGACGGCTGGTCCACGGACCTGCTGATCGACGACCTCTTCGGGTATTACGGCGCGCGGCGGTACGATACAGCGGAACCCGCGCCGTTCGAGATCGGCTACCGCGACTACGCGGCCTGGCAGCGCGCGCACAACGGCACAGAACGCGACCTCGCCTACTGGTCCGGGCAGCTCGCCGGGCTGCCGGTGCTCGATCTGGCCACGGACCGCCCGCGTCCGGCCGAGCAGACCTATCGCGGTGCCAGCCATCCCTTCCGGATCAGCCGCGGACTCGCCGAGGCGCTCGGCGATCTGGCCCGGCGCAACGGCGCGACGCCGTACATGGCGCTGCTGGCGGCGTTCGAGGCGCTGCTCGCACGCCACAGCGGCCAGACCGACTTCGCGGTCGGCTCGCCGGTCGCCGGACGCCCGGTGCCGGAGCTGGAGCCGCTGGTCGGCTGCTTCATCAATATGCTGACGATGCGGGCCGATGTGAGCGGCGACCCCTCTTTCACCGAGCTCGTCGGGCGGGCGCGGGACACGGCGCTGGACGCCTTCGGGCACCAGGGGCTGCCGTTCGAGCATCTGGTGCGGGAGCTGGACGTCGTGCGCGATGTGTCCCGGCCGCCGCTGTTCCAGGTGCTCTTCGCGATGCAGAACTACGGCCCGGACGGCGGCCGCGCGCTGCCCGGAGGACTGAGCGCCGAGCCGTTCGACACCGGTCATACGTCGATCCGCTTCGATCTGGAGCTGTACGCGACCCCTGATGAGGACGGCATCAACGGCCTGTTCCTCTACAACACCGACCTGTTCGACGCCGCGACGGTCGACCTGTTCGCGAACCGCTTCAGCGCTCTGTTGGAACAGGCGGTGGCCGCGCCGGAGATTCCGGTCTCCCGGTTGGACATCCTCGATCCGGCCGAACGCGCGACGGTCCTCGGCTGGTCGCGCGGCGAGGACGTGGACGTCCCGGTCGAGGCGACGCTCCACGAACTGATCGCCGCGCAGGCGTCCCGGACGCCGGAAGCGGTGGCGGTCGTCTGCGATCAGGAGTCGCTCAGCTACCGCGAGCTGGAACTGCGCGCCGAACAGATCGCGGGCCACCTGGCCGGACGCGGCGCGGGTCCCGGATCGCTGGTCGCGGTGTGCGCGGAGCGTTCGGCGGACCTGGTCGCGGCGCTTCTCGGGGTTTTGAAATCAGGAGCCGGATACCTGCCGCTCGACCCGGAGTACCCGGCCGACCGGCTCGCGTACATGCTCGGCGACGCTGAACCTGCGCTCGTGCTCGTCCAGCAACGGTTGCGGGACCTCGTGCCGACAACGCAGTGTCCTGTGGTGGTCCTCGATGACCTCGATCAGCCGGGAGAACAACCACAAGCGATCCCGGTGGCGCCCGGCGACATCGCGTACGTGATCTACACATCGGGATCCACCGGGCCGTCCGAAGGGCGTGCCCAACACCCACCCCGGCATCGTCAACCGGCTCGACTGGATGCAGCGGCGCTACCGGCTCGACGCCATCCGACGTCGTGCTGCAGAAGACGCCGAGCGGTTTCGACGTCTCCGTCTGGGAGTTCTTCTGGCCGCTGATCACGGGTGCCCGGCTCGTTCTCGCGCAGCCCGGTGGGCACAAGGACGCCGCCTACCTACGGGACCTCATCGCCGCAGAACGCGTCACGGCACGCATTTCGTCCCCTCGATGCTGGCCGTGTTCCTCGGCCAGGACGGCGCGCACGATGACAGTGTGCGGTCGCTCCGCCTGGTCGTCTGCTCCGGCGAGGAGCTTCCGGTCGACACGGCCCAGCGCTGCCTGCAGCCCTGCCGGACGCCGAACTGCACAACCTGTACGGCCCCACCGAGGCCGCCGTCGACGTCACCGCCTGGCACTGCACGGCGGACGCGCTCGCCGGGCGGACCGGGTGCCCGATCGGCGCACCGATGCCGAACAACGCACCGTACGTCCTGGACCCGGCACGGCGGCCGGTGCCGATCGGCATGCCCGGCGAACTGCACATCGGCGGTGTCCAGCTGGCTGAGGGCTACCTCAACCGCCCGGAGCTGACGAGCGAGCGCTTCCTCCCCGACCTTCGGCGGCGCTCGCCTCTACCGCACCGGTGACCTGGCCCGCTGGCGCGACGACGGCACCCTGGACTTCCTCGGTCGCGTCGACGCCCAGATCAAGCTGCGCGGGCTGCGCATCGAGCCCGGCGAGATCGAGTCGGTGCTGCGCGAGCAGGCGGACATCCGCGACGCAGCCGTCATGGTGCTGGACCCGGGACCGGCTCGTCGCCTACACCGTCGGGAGGCACCGCGCGGCGGGCCCGGCGACGGAAGCGGCTGCCGGACTACATGGTTCCGTCCGCGTTCGTGGCGCTCGACCGGCTGCCGGTGACACCGAACGGGAAGCTCGACCGCAGGGCTCTGCCGGCCCCGGTGGCCGGCCGGCGCCGACGGGCGTCGTCTACCAGCCGCCGCAGACCTCGACGCAGCAGTGATCGCCGAGGTCTGGCGCGACGTGCTCGGCGCGGACAGGTCGGCCTCGACGACGACTTCTTCGATCTGGGCGGACACTCGCTGCTCGCCACCCAGGTCGTGGCGCCGCTGCGGAAGACAGTCGGCGCCGGCGGAGTCAGCGTCATGGACCTGTTCACCCACCGCACAGTGCGCGAACTCGCCGCGCTCGCCGACACGCCGGACGACCGAACGCGCCCCGCGTGGTCTTCTCCACGAGCTGACGCCGCCGCCCGGGTCCGAGCGCGCCTCCCGGGCGGACACGAGTCACCTTCGTCTGCTTCCCGTACGGCGGCGGCAGCGCAGTCGTCTACCAGCCGCTCGCCGACGCGCTGCGGCCCGACCACGCCCTGTGGTCGGTGGCGATCCCAGGTCACGACGTCGGCCTGGACGAGGCGACCCTGCCGTTCGACGAGCTCGCCGCCGGCGTTGCGGCCGAGATACTGCAGAAGGTGCAAGGGCCCCTCGCGCTCTACGGGCACTGCGCTGTCGGATCCGCGCTGGCCGTCGAGATCGCCCGGCGGCTGGAGTCGGCCGGCCGACGCGTGGAGTCCGTGTACATCGGGGCGATGTTCCCTTTCGCCAGGCCCACGGGACGGACTCTCGGGATGCTCTCGCGCATAGCACGGATGGAGGTTCCTGTCCGATCAGGGCTATTCAACTGGCTGGCTTCCATAGGCCTGGACATGAGCGACCTGGAACCCACCAACGCGCGGCAGATCATCCGGAACATGCGGAACGATTCAGACATCGCTGAGGAGTACTACACCGGCCTGTTGCACCGGCGCGCCGACGGCTGCCCGCACCGATCGTCACGGTCGCCGGCGAACGTGACCCGGCGACCGAGTTCTATCAGGAGCGCTTCCGCGAGTGGCATTCCTGACTGACCGCACCGCCGTGATCTCGCTTGCGAAGCAGGGCACTTCTTCATCAAGTATCGGGCCGACGAGCTCGCCGACATTATCACGACGACGACCACGATCCGAGCGCCGAGACTCCGACAGCGACGATTACGCCGAGTTCGGCGGAGCCGCGGGCTGGATGCCACGCGGGTTCTCGCAGTCAGGCGGCACCCGTCCGCCGCACGGACCGACTCCGAGTCATGCGCAGGTTCCTCGCCGTCGCCGCCGGACAGCTGGTCTCGATCATCGGTTCGGCGCTCACCGAGTTCGCGATCCCGCTGTGGATATATCTGAACACCGATTCGCTCACCACCTCACGATCCTCTCCGTCTGCGGGCTCGTGCCCGGAATGCTCGCCGCACCGCTCGCCGGCGCCGTCGTCGACCGGTGAACCGGCGGATGATCATGCTGGTCGGAGACGTCGGCGGCCGGATGGACGCAACTGTTCTCGCCCTCTTTACTGGACGGGCCACCTCCCTATCTGGCACGATATACCCGCTGCTGGTCCTCTCTGTCCTCGCGTTCATCTTCCAGCGTCTCGCCTACGGGTCCTCGATCGCACAGCTCGTCCCGAAGCAGTTCCTAGGGCACGCCAACGGCGTCGTCCAGATGGTCGGGGCATCGCGCAGCTGCTCGTCCCGCTGATCGCGGTCGGGCTGATGGCCGCGGTCGGCCTCGGCGGCATCCTCGCCCTCGACGTCGGGAGTTACGCCGTCGCCATCGCCGTCGCGCTGACCCGCTTCCCGACGACGATGGCATGGCGACGTAAGGAGAAACTGCTCGCCGAGATCACCCACGGGTTGCGCTATTCCTGGGGGCATCCCGGCTTCCGCGCCATGCTGCTCTTCTTCGCCGCGCTCAACGTCTTCCTGGCGCCGCTGTTCATCCTGATCTCCCCGCTCGTCCTGGCGTTCGCGCCGCTGCACGAGGTCGGCGAGGTCGCACTGCCCGCCAGGAGTCGGCGCCTCCCTGGGCGGGCTGGCCATGAGCGCGTGGGGCGGTCCGCGGCGCCGCCGGATGCGCGGGATGCTGTTGTGCACCCTGCTCTCGCCGGCTGTTGTGCCGTCACCGGCCTGCGCCCGGCCCTCTGGCGATCGTGGCCGGAGCTTTCGGCATGTCGCTGACCCTCACCATGGTCAACGGGATCTACACCACGATCGTCCACGTCAAGGTGCCGCAACGCTTCCACGGCCGGGTCTTCGCACTCAACACCCTGATCGCCTGGTCCACGCTGCCGATCGGCTGGGCCGTGGCCGGGCCGTACGCCGCCCGCGCGCTGGATCCGCTGCTCGCCCGGCACGGCGCGCTGGCCGGCACGGTCGGCAGAGTCATCGGGACCGGCAACGGCCGGGGCATCGGGCTCACCTACATCCTGTTCGCCGTCGCGATGGCCGTGCTCGTCGCGGTCTCCCTGCGTATCCGCGCTCTCGCCGACTTCGATGCCGCCACGCCCGACACCCAGCCCGACGATCTCATCGGGCTGCGCCAGAGCACTTCCGGGGAGAGCCGATGACCGAGGCCGAGCCGGCCCTGACCGCGCCCGATCTGCTCAAGGTCCGGGCGCTCGACGACCCGGAGAAGACCGCGATCCGCCAGGAAGACTCCACGGTTCTGACCTTCGCGCAGTGGGAGGCCCGGTCGAACGCCGTCGCCCACGCCTTGGTCGCCCGCGGCATCAGCCCCGGCGACCGGATCGGGATGACGTTCGGCGACCACGGCTGGATCGATTACGCGGTCTGCTGGATCGGCGCCCAGAAGGCCGGCGGGGTCGCGGTGCCGATTCCGGCGCGGCTGGCTCCCGTGCAAGCCGAGCGGATGCTCGAACACTGTGACGCCGCCGGGCTGATCGGCGGCGCGGCCCCCGAGGGATTCGGCGGCTGGAGCGCCGAGATGAGCGACCTCGACGGTACCGTCGCCGCGCCGCCGGACGTCCGCATCGACCCGGCCGACCTCGCCCAGATCCTCTACACCTCGGGGACGACCGGCACGCCGAAGGGCGTCGCCGCCAGCCACGCCAACCTGACCCACGGCCGCCGGGCCCGTCCCCGCAGCCGTCCGTACGCGCACTCGCGCTGCTTCCTGCACGCGTTCCCGATCGGCACCAACGCCGGCCAGATGATGCTGCTGGACACGCTCGTCGCCCGGCCGTTCGCACTCGCCGCGGCCGGATTCGACGCCGAGCGGTTCTGCCGGCTGATCGCCGAGCACGGCGCCGGGACGGTCTTCCTGGTCCCCTCGATGGCGATCGACCTGCTCGGCTCCGGCGCGCTCGACCGCCACGACCTCTCCGGCGTGGTCCTGGTCAGCTCCTCGGCCGCGGCGCTCCCGCCGGCGATCGCGACCGGGCTGGCGCGCGCCTTCCCCGCGGCGACGGTCGTCAACTTCTACACGTCCACCGAAGCGGTCCCGGCGCGGACCACGATGATCGTCGATCCGGAGCGCCCGGCCTCGGTCGGCTGGGCCGCGAACGGCGAGGACCTGATGATCGCCGGCGAGGACGGCGAACCGCTGCCGCCCGGCCAGACCGGCGAGGTCTGGCTGCGTTCGACGGCGCCGCAGCGCAGCTACTACGGCGACCCGGCGGCCACCGCCGAGGTCTTCCGGCCCGGCTGGATCCGCATGGGAGACCTGGGCTACCTCGACGCGGACGGCTTCCTGTACCTCGTCGACCGGGAGAGCGACGTCATCAAGTCCGGCGGGCTGAAAGTCTCGACGCTGCAGATCGAGGCGGCACTGTATGAGCACCCTGCCATAGCCGAGGCCGCCGTCGTCGGAGTGCCGCACCCGGTGATGGGATCGGTGCCGGCAGCGGTCGTGGTGCCGCGCTCCCCTGTCGATCCGGACGAGATACGCGCCTTCCTGCGGGAGCGCCTGGCGCGCGCGGAGGTCCCGACCCGGATCGTGGTGGCCGAAGCCCTTCCGAAGAACGACCTCGGAAAGGTGCTCAAACGCAAAGTGGTCACGCTGCTCGACACGCCAGCTCCGACAACCGTTCCTCTCTCCAAGACGGAAGCCGCCCTGGCGAAGGTGTGGAAGCGGATTCTGCGTACTCGCACCATCAACCCCGACGATGACTTCTTCGCGCTCGGCGGCGATTCGTTGTCGGCGACCCGGCTCGCCGTGCTCGCCGGCGAGGAGTTCGGCGTCGACATGCCGGTCTCGCTCCTCTTCGACCGGCCTCGGCTCGCCAGCCAGGCGGCGTGGCTCGACGCGCGGGGACGTGACTCCGCCGTCGCGCGGCATGACGGTCCGGACACGGCGACCGACCCGGACCGGCCGCCGCTCAGTTCGCTTCAGGAGTACTTCCTGCGCTGGATCCATGAGACCCCCGAGCCACGGGCGGTCTCGGCGGTCCATGCCGCGGTACGAATCTCCGGCGATCTCGACCTGGCCGTGCTGAGGGCATCAGTGAACGAACTAGCTCGCCGTCATCCGTCGCTGCGCACCGTGTTCACGGTCGACGGCGACCGATACGGCGCGCGCGTGCTGCCGGACGTCTGGCCCGAAGTCGTGACGCTCTCAGCGAGCGGGACGACAAGCGCGGACCGGGAGCAGGAAGCACGCCGGCTGGCCGACGTGGAACTGGGACGTCCGTTCGACATCACCGCGGGGCCCCTCACCCGGGTGATCGCGATCGAGCTCGGACCGGGCGACCACGTGCTCGTGGCCGGCGTCCATCACTTGGTCTTCGACGGCTGGTCGATGGGTGTGGTCCTGCGCGAGCTGGGCCTGATCTACTCCGCGTTCTCGGAGGGTCGAACCTCTGCGTTGGCGCCGCCGCCGGTCGATTGCGCGGACGTCCTGGCTTGGGCTCGGCGACGGTGGCCTGACACCCGGACCTACTGGAGCAAACACCTTGCCGGCGCTCCGGAATCGCTGACGCCTGTCGGGGGCCGACGGCTGACGCATCGCTACACCGCAAGCTCGCTCAGCCTGGACATCCCCACGGAGCCGGCCAGCGCGCTGCGCAAAGCCGCAGCGGATCAGGGGGCGACGACGTTCATGGCGCTCGCCACGTGCTGGACCGCGGTCATGTCCCGCTGGACCGGTTCGCACGACATCGTGCTGATGTCGCCGGTTCCGGGACGCACCCGACCGGAGCATGCCTCAGTCGTCGGCTGCCTGGTTCAGTCGCTGCTGATCCGCGTCGACGCGGCCGGTGATCCCTCGTTCGAGCAGCTGCTCGCACGAGTGCGGACTTCTGTGCTGAACGCCGTGGAGCACCAGTTCTACCCCTACGAGGAATTCAGCCGGGCGATCCCGGACCCCGCCTGGTTCCGCTTCGACACCTGGGGCGAAGGTGCGCGCGTTCCCGGGCTCGACTCGCAACCGTTCCCGCTGCCGCGGGAGCTCATGTTCGACTGGCCGCTGCCGGAGGGCCGGCCGGATCTGAGCGTGCCGGAGCTCGCGCTGACCGAGCAGCCGGACGGCAGCTTCTCCGGCGCGCTCGTCTACAACCGCCGTGCCTATGACGTCGAAGCTGTCGAAGAGCTCGCGCAAGCCTTCCTGGACGAGGTGGGAAAATGACGTTCGCCCAAACGGGAATCTGGCTCAACGAGCGGCTCGGCACCGCCGGCACCACCTACCACCTGCCGCTCACCATCACCTTCGACGGCCCGATCGACGTCGCCGCGCTGGAGTCGGCGTTCTCGGGTCTGATCGAGCGGCATCCCGTCCTTGCCACGTCGGTCGAGGAACGCGACGGGGAGCCATACTTCGTCCCGTCGCACACCGCTCCGGTCCTGCACCTCACCGAACTCCCCGACGGGACGCCGTTGGAGCAGCTGATCCGGGAAGAAGTGGTCCGGCCGTTCGACCTCGCTGAGCAACTCGCTCGCATAACCCTGATACGAGTCGGCCCGGATCGTTCGGTGCTGCTTCTAGTCGCGCACCACCTCGCCTTCGATGGGGAATCGAAGGGGGTGTTCGTCCGGGACCTCGCCGCTTTGTACACCGCTGCCGTCACGGACCGTGCTCCGCAGCTGCCCGACATCCCGGCGTCCGCCGCCGTTCCAGAACCGGATCCCGAGCCCGCGCGCCGGTATTGGGAGGAGCACTACCGCGAGCCGGCCGAAGTGATCCTGCCGGGCACGGTGAGCTCACGCCAGCAGGCTGACATAGGAGTCGTCCACAAGTTCGACCTCGATGTCCCGACCCACAACGGGCTCGACGCCCTCGCTTCGAAGCTGGGCGCCAGCCGGTTCGAAGTGTTCCTCGGCGTACTGGCCGCGTTGCTGCTGCGCTATGGGAACGAGCAGGCGACCGTCGCCATCGACATGACCACTCGGACGACGGAGACCCGGGACCGGATCGGGGTTTTCGTCAATGAGCTGCCGCTGACGGTCGCTCCCGAAGCCGGGAGCTCTTTCCGGCAGATCGTCACGCAACTGCGTTCGGTCTGCGGGAGCTCTACCGGTCTCGGGACATCCCGTTGGCGCGCGCCGTCAGCGGGCTGCCGCCGGCTACCGCCCTGGCTCCGGTGTTGCTCAGCTACAGCTTCCGCTCTGAGCGCGCGGGCTTCGCGAACCTGACCGGCGACGTGGATTGGGTCGCGTCCAGTCACGCGTCCCGGAATGTACTGCGGGTGCAGATCGTCGACACTCCGGCGTCGGCCGCCATCAGCCTGCAAGGCAGTTCGCAGTTGCTCGACGACGATGACCTCGCGCGTATCGCAGGGCACTTGCAGACACTGCTCGCAGCTGTCGCAACCGACTCGGAATCGGCGTTCTCCGGCCTGGAGTTCATGCCCTCGGGCGAGCTCGCGCTTGTCGAACAACACGCTCAGGGGCCGGCTCCGCGCCCGGTACGGGGCACGCTGCCGCAGATCGTCGCGCAGCACGCGGCCTCGGCCCCGGAGCGGATCGCCGTCATCGACGGCGACCGGCATCTGGTTTACGGCGAGCTCGACGCGCGCTCCGACGGCCTCGCTCGTCGGCTGGCCGAGGCCGGAGCCGGGCCGGGGCGGCTGGTCGCGGTGTGTGCCGAGCCGTCGATGGAATACCTCGCCGGCCTGCTGGCGGTCATGAAGACGGGAGCCGCCTACCTTCCGCTCGATCCCGCGTATCCCGCCGAACGGCTGGCATACATCGTGGACGACGCGCGGCCGGCCGTCATCCTGACCGATCTCGACACCGCGGCTCGGCTTCCGGACGGGGTCGCCGTGGTCTCCCTGGATGAGCGGGCTGACGGGCCCACAGAGCTTTCCAGGGCGGCGCTCGACGGCCTGGCCTATGTCATCTACACCTCGGGCTCCACCGGCCGGCCCAAGGGCGTCGAAGTCGGTCACGACTCGCTGATGAACCTGCTCGACGCCATGGCCGTAGAGCTCGGCAGCACACCCGAGGACGTGTGGCTCGCCGCGACCTCACCACAGTTCGACATATCAGCCCTCGAACTGTTCCTTCCGCTCGCGCTCGGCGGACGGGTGGTGATCGCGCCGGGCGGAAGCGGGCGCGACGGCGAAGCGCTCGTGCGGATCGTTCGCGAGAACAAGGTGAGCCATGTGCAGGCGACGCCGTCGGGCTGGCGGATCCTGCTCGCATCAGGGTTCGAGGAAACGGGCGTCGACGCATTGGTCGGCGGCGAGGCGCTGCCTGTGGCTCTGGCGCAGGAGCTACGCAGCCACGTACACCGTCTGTGGAACGTCTACGGGCCGACCGAGACCACGATCTGGTCGACCATCGCCGAGGTGGTGCCGCACACGCGCTCGGTGAGCATCGGGCGGCCGCTTGCCGCGACGCGGACGTATGTCCTCGACGAGGAGCTCAGGCCGCGACCGGTCGGCGTACCCGGCGAGCTCTACATCGGCGGCGCGGGGCTGGCCCGCGGCTATCTCGGCCGACCGGAGCTGACCGAGGAGCGCTTCATCCCCGATCCCCGCAGCCAGCACGGCGAGCGGCTCTATCGGACCGGTGACCGGGTTCGCCGCGAGGCCGACGGGACGCTGTCCTTCCTCGGCCGGGCGGACGACCAGATCAAGTTACGCGGCCACCGGATCGAGCCCGGGGAGATCGAGACCGCGCTGCTGAGCCACCACGCGGTCCGCGAAGCGGTGGTCGCGCTGCGACACGACGAGCAGGACGCACCGCTGCTCGTCGGCTACATCAGGGCCCAGACACCTGATGGACCGGACGCCGCCGAACTCCGCGACCACCTCGCACGCATCCTGCCGGCGGCGATGGTGCCCGCGCGCTTCGTCACGCTCGATCGATTCCCGCTGACGCCGAACGGCAAGCTCGACCGGGCGGCGCTTCCGGCACCGCCGCGGACGGCCGTACCGGCGGCGCCGGCATCGGCGTCGGCGTCGGCGTTGGCCGGGAGCCGGACCGCTCACGTCGACAACGACGATCTGACCGGACAAATCCGCGAGATCTGGCAGGAGGTGCTGCGTGTCGACGACATCGCAGCAGACGAAGACCTCTTCGACCTCGGCGGCCACTCGCTGACGATCACACGCATCAACGCTCGGATTCACCAGCGCCTCGGCGTACGCTTACCGCTCGACTTCCTGTTCGATCACCCGACGATCGCCGAGACAGTGGTCGCAGTCCGGGGACTCGCCGCGAACAACGACACACGATGAGCGCGCCTTCCGCTCTCATCTTCGACTTCGACGGTCTGCTGATCGACACCGAGTCCGCCGCGCTACGCGCCTGGCAGGCGGAGTTCGAAGCACGGGGAACACTGCTGCCGGCAGACGTTTGGCGCACCGGAGTGGGAAGGCGGGACAGCCACTCGATCCTCCTGGCGTACCTCAGGAAGCAGATCGGATCCGTCGATGACGACGAGGTCGGACTGAGCTGGCGCGCACGGCTCGACGCCGCGTTGCAGACCGAGGACCTGCGCGAGGGCGTACGGGACTACCTCGACACGGCGTACCGGCTCGGGATTCGGCTCGCCGTCGCGTCGAGCGCGACCGCCGACTGGGTCCTGGGGCACCTGGAGCGGGTCGGCGTGCGGCCCCACTTCGACGTGATCACCTGCGGCGACGGACACCCGCCCAAACCCCGGCCCGACATCTATCTGGCGACCATCGCCGCCCTCGGCGTGCGCGCCGACACGGCGATCGCCTTCGAGGACTCACCCCCGGGCGTCACCGCCGCCAAAACCGCCGGCCTGCACTGCATCGCCGTCCCCAACCCCGCAACGGCGCCCCTCACCTTCGAAGGCGCCGACCGCATCATCGCTTCCTTCACCCGGCTGCCCCCGGCGCTGCTGACCGGCGGCTGACACGGGTCGGAGCCTCGGGCAAATCGGCGCGCAAGCGATCACAAGCCGTGCATATCATTGTTCTGTGATTCAAATACCAAGACAGCTCAGAGGCCTCTTGCTGGCCATCGTCATGGTGGTCCTTTCCACCACGGCCTTTGTGGCCGCCGGCCCGGCCCGCGCCGCATCGACGGACCCGGCCGGCGGGGTCAGCGTCGTCTCACCGCCCCCGCCGAACGTCTGTCTGTACGGCGACTGCTCGCAGCACACCTTCTGCTCCGACGGCACCTGCGTGCCCGGACCGCCTCCTGCCTGCTCCTCGGGCTACTGCATTCCGCAGACCCCTGTGGCCGCGTTCGGCGGCTGGGTCCCGCAGTCCTGGTACATCGCCACCAGCGTGATCACCAACGAGGGCCTGTTCCGATTCGGAACCCCGGTCCAGGGCGACAACCCGACACCGGTGGACAATCCGTCCTGCGTCAGCATCGCGCAGACGGTCAACGGCAGTGCCAGCGCCACCCTGCAGGGAACCTTCGGCGTCGACAACCCCGCCGACATCTCCGGCGCCGTCGCGGAGATCCAGCCCGGCGTCTCAGCCAGCGTCGGCTACAGCTACACCTTCACCGGCTCCGCCCCATGCCCGCCGGAGACGAACACGACGATCTACTTCGGGATCGGCTACGTCCAAACGAACGGCACCGTCTACTCCCTCAGCGCCTCCGGACAGATCACGAGCCGGCCGAACGTCGTGGCCACCGCTCCGACGGGTTGGGCGTACTACACCCAGTACACCCCGGCCGTCGTCGGCTCCTGACCGTCACACCGCCGCGTATGGCGGCACGAGTAGACCGCCTGCGCGGATGATAGACAAACCCCTGTGAAGCTCACCGACCTCCTCGACGGACACCCCTACCGGCTCCTGAGCGGCAACCTGGGTATCGAAGTCCCGACGGGCATCGCCACCGACTCCCGCCGCGTCCAGCACGGATCGCTGTTCGTGGCGGTGATCGGCCGGCGGCACGACGGGCACGCGCTGCTGCATGAGGCGTTCGGCAGGGGTGCGGTCGCGGCTGTGGTCAGTGATCCCGAAGCGGCGCGACCAGAGGGCATGACGGTGGTCCTGGTCGAGGACACCCTGGCTGCTGCTTCGCATGTCGCCGCGCGCTACCACGGCGAGCCCGGTCGGCGGATGAAGCGTGCGCACCACCGGCACTCCCTACGACCGGCTCACCGGCCGACGCGAAGCGATCGCCCTCGCCCTTACCATCGCAGGCCCCGGCGATACCGTCCTGATCGCGGGCAAGGGAAGCGAGGAGTACCAGATCATCGGCGACCAGACCCTCCCCTTTCAGGACATGGCCGTAGTCCGCCAACTCACCGGGACGAGCTGAGGCCCTCGTCGAGCTTCTCGAACAGGAACTCGTGCTTGAGGAACGAGGTGTCGTACTCGTGTCCGGGGTACGGGGGAATGAGCTGTGCGGCCTGGATGAGGCGCCAGCCGTCGAGCAGGGCGTCCAGGCCGGTCTGGTAGGGCGGTTCGTCGGCGTCGCCGGCCGTGGGGCGGGTGCGACCGGTGCCGTCGTAGAGGGACCAGCCCACTACGTGTGCGTCCAGCGCCGACGTGCTCAGGTAGAGGGCCAGGACCTGCTGCCTCATGCGTTGCTCCCAACGGTGGGACGGTTGCTGACGCGCGTCACCCAGTAGTCGATGTCGAAGGTCTCGTCGCCGGTCAGGGCGCGCCACAGCAGGACCCGGTTGTAGATCTCCAGGCGGGCCGTGGCCTGCTCGTACCAGGGGAAGGTGGTCGCGAGCTCGGCGGTGACCGCCGGGTCGGCGAGGTCGGCGGTGTCCCACAGGCGGATCTGGGGCACGGTCGGATTGAACCGGATCTTGAACATGTATCGGTGGATGTCGGCGTCGTTGCGGCGGCCGCCGTGCCAGATGCCGTGGTGCAGCAGGATCACTGTGCCGGCGGGACAGGTCAGCCGGGTCTGCCCGCGCAGGTTCTGGTAGCGCCCCGTATCGCTCTCGTTGATGCGGCGCAGGTGGCTGCCCGGCACGATCAGGGTTCCGCCCATCTCCGCGGTCACCTCCTGCGGGTAGTACATGAGCTGGACGTCGAAGGCGTCGGGCCGCACGTCGATGATCGCGTCGCCGTGCAGAGGCTGGGCGTCGCCCCCGTGCGGCTCGCGGACGTGCACGGCGTGGTGGTCGATGGTCGGCTCGGCGCCGAGCAGGCTGTCCAGAGCGCCGGCGACCGCGGGCAGTTCGACGAGCTCGCGGGCGAAAGACCCTTGTGGAAAGGCTGCCGACAGCGCGGTGCCGTAGGGCACGGCGGGTATGCCGGCCTCGAGTACTTCGATGGCCCGAGCGTTCATCTCGGGCGGCACGATCGCGTCGAAGCGCAGGTAGCCGTGAGCCACGAAGCGCGCGACCTGGACCGAGGTCAGCAGAGTCTTGCTGGTTGTCATAGATCCAACGTAGGGATGCCAGCCCGGGCTGTCGTGGCATGCAGTCACCCACCACTGGTGATTTTTCACCCTCGACGGCTGAACTTATTCGATTTCGACGGCCGCGCCGAAACTTCCATCACGGCCGGGGAGCCGGGGGCATGGTCGTGCTCCCGGCCGGACGCGGGAGGCCGGCCAGACGCGTGGTGCGGTGCAAAACGCTCGCGACGGCGCCGAGTGCGACCGCGCGGTCGCCGAGCTCGCCCTTGCAGACCGTCACCTGCGAGCCGGCGAACGGCAGGACGTCGCGGTCCAGCGCGCTGCGCAGCGGTGGGAGCACGATGTCGCTCGCCACGGCCAGTTCGCCGCCGATGATCACCCGGTCCGGGTTGAGCAGGTTGCAGATGGTCGCCAGGGCGGCGCCGAGCCGCAGGCCCGCGTCGGCGAGCACCCGGGCGCAGGCCCGGTCGCCGAGCAGGGCCAGGGGGACCACGTCGTGCGGGGCCAGCTCGGCACCGTACTGCGCACGCAGCTGGCCGAGCAGCGCCGGCAGGCTGACGTAGGTCTCCAGACAGCCGCGGTTCCCGCAGCGGCACGCCGGCCCGGCGACGTCGACGGTCATGTGGCCGAACTCCGCGGCGGTGCCGCCGGAGCCCCGGAAGATCCGGCCGCCGAAGACGAAACCCGCGCCGACCCCGGTGCCCAGCTTGATGTACACCGCGACCTGCGCGCCCTGCCCGGCGCTGGATGTGCCGCCCGACCAGCAGTGGTCGAGCGGCACGTCAAGCACATCGTCGCTCAGCCGACCGAGACGTCGTCATACATCGTGGAGGTCGGGTCGCCGCTGTAGTTGTCGTCGTGGGAGACCAGAGTGAGCGTGTAGGAATGGTTCGCGGTCACGGCGGAGGTGAGTTTCGTCCATCCGCTGTTGGCGACGCAGGTCTTGGGCAGCAGCGTCGCGGTGGTGTTCGCGGTGTTGTCCTTCACCGTCACCGTCGCCCAGTCGTATTGGACGGTGTCCGGGCAGGTCAGGTCGTACCAGAGCGACAAGGTGCCGCCGTCGGCCGCCGTGAAGGTCTGGGCTGCCGTGGAGTCGCCGTTCGTGGCGGTGGTCGCGCCGAGGCGCGCGGCGTACGTGCCAGAGTGCGCTCCGCCGGAGACCGCTGATGTGGTGCCCGTCGTCGTCCAGCCGGACAGGTTCCCGGTCTCGAAGCCGCCGTTGCTGATCGGGTTCGGCGGCGGGGGCGCCGAGGAGCTGAAGGCGACGTCATCGAACAGGGTGTAGGTCGGGTCGCCGGCGTAGTTGTCGTCGTGCGACGCCAATGTGAGGGTGTAGCTGTGTCCGGCGGTCACCGGCGCAGAGACCTGCGTCCAGCCCGAGGACGGTGTGCACGTTTTCGCCAACGCGGTGGTCGTCGTACCCGCTGTGGTGTCCGCCAAGGTCGCCGTGGCCCAGTCGTACTGGACCGTGTCGGGACAGGTCACGTTGTACCAGAACGAGAGTTGCGTGCTCCCGGACGGGGCGGTGAAGGTCTGGGCCGCCGTGGAGTCTCCGTTGGTGGCGGTGGTCGCGCCGAGGCGCGCGGCGTAGGTACCGGAGTGGGCTCCGGTGTTCACCGCGGACGCGGTGCCCGTCGTGGTCCAGCCGGACAGGTCGCCGGTCTCGAAGCCGCCGTTGACGATCCCGCCGCCACCGGATTGTGCGTTCACCGTCCAGGTGAAGGAGGTCGAGCCCGAGGCGGTGCCGGACGACGCGGTCACAGTCACGGTCGAGGTGCCGGTGCCGGTCGGTGTGCCGGTGATCTGTCCGGAACCGCTGATCGACAGACCGGACGGCAGCCCGGTCGCCGAATAGGTCAGTGTCTTGCCGGCAGAGTCGGTGCCTTGGATCTGTACCGGTGAGATCGCCGTGTTCTGGGTGGAGGCCTGGTTCCCCGGGTTGCTGACCGAGACGGTCTCGGCGCCGCCGGCGTTCCAGACGTCGCTGATGGAGGTCGCCGAGGATGCCGAGCCGGCGTACGGCAGGCCGTACATGTCTTCGATCGTGCGCAGCACGCTGAAGTGGTCGATGTTCTCGCCGTACGAACCCTGTTTGACCATCTGTCCGTTGAAGATCGTGGCGATGTTGTTGCCGGACGCCCCGTCGTTCTCGTCGAACGTCGTTATCAGCAGGCTGTTGTGGGCGTTCGCCCATTGCACGTAGGCGTCCAGGTTGTTCTTCAGCCAGGTGTCGCCGGTGGACACGGAGCAGTCGTGGATGTCGTCGCACAGGTTGGGGACGACCCAGGACAGCGTGGGCAACTGCGTGAAGTCGGTCGGGAACGCGCTGAACGGCTGGTTGTCGGCCGCCGGCACGTTGGTGAAGTTCACCCAGGGGTTGTGCTTGCGGGCGTAGTTGCCCGAGGTGCACACGGTGGAGCCGGCCGAAGGCAGGTCCTCGGCGTAGCCGGTGAAGGTCAGACCGGCGTTGATCAGCTGCGCCGCCTCGTTGTCGGTGGAGAAGGTGTGCGGGCACGAGTCGTCGGTCACGCCCTGGTTGGAGCCGGAGAACAAGTCCAGGTAGTTCGGCTCGGAGGGATGCTCGATCGCATGGGCGTTGGTGAACTCCGCGCCGGTCGCGGCCAGGTGGTTGAAGTACGGGGCCTGAGAATTGCCGTAGATCGTGCTCGCGGTGGTGTTCTCGAAGATGACGATCACCACGTGGTCCGGCCGCGGCACGCCGCCGGCGGCACGGGCCGGCGCGACAGCCGCCACGAGGCCCAGGACGGCCAGCGCCAGACCGGTCATGGCCGCCGTGAACCGTCTTGCTCCGGTGCGGATTCGAAGATGGGAGTGTGGCATCGGGCTGCTCCTGCCTCTCCTGCGCCCATATCGGGCAGTCGGCGTTTTCATAGATGGACGGTGCCAATGCAGGAGCATGGGTGCGAAGCCATGGCGGGTAAAGGGATCAGAGTGGCCTGGAAATCCAGTACTGGTCGGTAACATCGCCTGAGCGGCGCCGGACACTCGGGGTTCAATGTGATGGTGCAGACGGGTACGTTTCACACCGGCCTGCGCTCGGCGATCGCCGAGCGCGGGCTGAGCCTGTCACGGATCAGCGACCGGCTGACGAAACTAGGGGTCGCAGTCAGTGTCTCGACGCTGAGCAGCTGGCAATGCGGCACGGCCAGGCCCGGCGGCGACCCACGCCGGACGCTGACCGCTTTGGAGAGCGTGCTGGAGGTCGCCGAGGGTTCCCTGCACCGACTGCTCGAACCGGCGACGACAGCCGGGCGCCGCCACGAACTCGGCGTCGGCGTGCTCCCCCGGAACATCAAGACTCTGCGAGCCAAGCTCGGTTCAGGCGATGACCGCGGCGTCGTTCTTTTGGGCGTCACCGATGACGTCGAGGTCTCCAAGGGGCACACGCCCCGGTCGATGCGAAGCCGTCTCGTGCTGCGTGCCAGAGGACACGGCGTCGACAGCTTCGTGGTGTTCGGTCACGTGAACAGCGGCGGCCTGCCGCACTTCGAATCAGAGCGCGGATGCCGCATCGAACAGGTCGCAACCGATGAGGATGCCGGGCTTGCCGCCGCTGTGCTCCGCTTCGCGCCACTCGTGCGCGGGGAGACCTACGCCGTCGAGTATCGGCTGGAATGGGACGGACAGGATGTCTACCACGGGCGCTGGGTCCACTCCCCCGGGCTGCGGTACGAGCTGTCGGTCAGGTTCGCCCCCGGATCGGGGGTTCGCTCGGCGCACCGGATATGGCGCGTCGATCCGCATTCGGCGCACAAGGATCTCAGCGCGGTACGGCTGATCGACGGCGCCGCGCACATGATCTTGGACGATCCCGATCCCGGGTTCCACGGGCTGCGCTGGGAGTAGACGTGAGGGATCAGCCTATGGTCACGCCCCGGGCCGTTCCTCCAGCCCGTGCAGCACCTTGTCGAGCGTGATCGGCAGGTCCCTCACGCGCACACCGCAGGCATGCCACACCGCGTTCGACACCGCGGCGGCGGTACCGACGATGCCGATCTCCCCGATGCCCTTCGACCCCATGGCGTTGACGTGGGTGTCGTGCTCGGGGAGCCAGTGCGCCTCGATCTCGTCGACGTCGGCGTTGGCGGTGATGTGGTACTCCGCGAGGTCGTGGTTGACGACGTGGCCGGTGCGGGGGTCGAGCACGCTCGTCTCGTGCAGCGCCATGGACAGTCCCATCGTCATCCCGCCGATGAACTGCGAGCGCGCCGTGCGCGGGTTGATGATCCGGCCCGTGGCGAACACGCCCAGCAGGCGCCGCACCCGCACTTCGCCGGTGTCCACGTGCACGTGCGCCTCCGCGAACTGCGCTCCGAAGGCGTGCATCGCGTAGCGGTCGTCCGCCGGCCCGACACTGCCCGACGCCTCGGCGCCGTCGGCAGGCTCGGTGCCGTGCCGGTCGCGGAAGGCACGCGCGGCCTCGACGACGGCCGAGCCCCACGTCGTCATGCCCGAGGAACCGCCGGCCACCGACGCCATCGGGTAGTCGGTGTCGCCGATCCGCACGTCCACCTGAGCCACCGGTACGCCGAGCGCGTCGGCGGCGATCTGCGGCAACGTGGTCCAGGTGCCGGTGCCGAGGTCGGCCGCGCCGATCTCGGTGACGTAACGGTCGCCTTCCCGCCGGATCGTCGCCGTCGACTTCGGCATGCGGTTGACCGGGTAGGTGGAGGCTGCGACGCCCGTACCGACCAGCCAGTCGCCACGGCGGCGCACGCCGGGCCGCGGGTCGCGCGCCGGCCAGCCGAACCGCGCCGCGCCCTCGCGCAGGCAGCCGACGAGGTTGCGGCTGGAGAACGGCTTGCCCGAGCCCGGCTCGACGTCGGGCTCGTTGCGGATGCGCAGCTCGACCGGGTCCATGCCGAGGCGCTCGGCCAGCTCGTCCATCGCCACCTCGGGGCCGAACATGCCGGGGCACTCGCCGGGGGCGCGCATCCAGGACGGCACCGGGACGTCGAGGGCGGCGAGGCGGTGAGTGGTCCACCGGTTCGGCGAGGCGTACATCATCCGGGCAGGCACGCCGGTCTGCTCGGCGAACTCCTTGATCCGCGACGTCTGTTCGACCACGTCGATGGCGACGGCGGTGAGCGTGCCGCCGCGGTCCGCGGCCAGCCTGCACCGCTGGATGGTCGGGGTGCGGTAGCCGGCCAGGGAGAACATCTGCTGACGGGTCAGGGCCAGCCGCACGGGCCGGCCGGGGACCGCGCGTGCGGCCAGCGCGGCGAGCACCACGTTGACGTGCGGTTGCCCCTTGGATCCGAACCCTCCCCCGACATAGGGGCAGACGACTCTGACCTGAGCCTCGTCGAGACCGAACACCGACGCCACCTTGGCCCGCGTCGGATGGACGCCCTGCGTGGAATCCCACAGGGTGAGGAACCCCTCGCCCGCCGGATCCCACAGGGCCGCCGTGGCGTGCGGCTCCATCGGGTTGTTGTGATACATCGCGGTCGTGTAGGTCTGCTCGACAGTGACCTCAGCGGCTGCCATGGCGGCTTCGACGTCGCCCTCGGCGGTGTCGGTGGGAAAGCCCGGATTCACCTTCTCGGGCGCGTACAGGTTGTCGTCGTCGGCCCGCAGTTCGGCTTTGTGCACGACCTGCGCATAGCCGACGTGGACGACAGCGGCGGCGTGCCGCGCCACCTCGGAGCTGTCGGCGACGACCAGGGCGATCACCTGGCCCCTGAAGGCGACCTCGTCGTCCTGCAGAGTCGCCAGTTCCCGGTCCTCGGTGGAGGCGAGGCGCTCCGCGGTCGCCGGGGTGAGCACCGCCACCACGCCATCGAGCGCTTCGGCGGCGGCGGTGTCCAACTCCGTGACGCGTCCCCGGGCGATCGTGGCCTGGACGGGGTACAGGTAGAGAGCGTTGTCCAGCGGGGTCTCATAGGCGTAGGTGGCGGTGCCCAGGACCTTGGCGGACCCGTCTCGGCGCGGCAGGTCCCGGCCGATGGCGTCCGTCTCGCTCAGGAACGTCATCAGGTGTCCTCTCGGGCCAGGTCGCGCAGGACGGCGGTCAGGGTGCGACGCAACAGCGGGATCTTGAACGCGTTGCCGCCGTCCAGCCCCTCGGCCGGCCGGGCGCCGGCGAGTTCCGCGTCCGCGGCGGCCCGGTAGCTGCTCTCGGCCGCCGCCGAACCCCGCAGCGCCTCCTCGGCCCGGTGCGCGCGCCACGGCGCGTGCGCCACACCGCCGAACGCGATGCGCGCATCCACCACCACGCCGTCCACCACATCAAGCGCCGCCGCCACGCTGACCAGGGCGAACGCATACGAAGCACGGTCGCGGACCTTGCGGTACGCCGATCGGCGGGCGATCGGCTGCGCTGGCAGGTCGATAGCGGTGATCAGGTCACCGTGCCCAAGCACCGTGTCGCGCTCCGGGATGTCGCCGGGCAGCCGGTGCAGGTCGACGAAGGCGATAGTACGTTCGCCTTCTGGACCGAGCACCCGCACCTGCGCCTCCAGCGCGGCCATCGCCACGGCCATGTCGGACGGATGGACCGCGATGCAGTGCTCGGATGCGCCGAGAATCGCGTGGTTGCGGGTCCACCCGCCGATCGCTGAGCAGCCCGAGCCCGGCTCTCGTTTGTTGCACGGCGTCGTGACGTCCTGGAAGTACACGCAGCGGGTCCGTTGCAGCGGGTTTCCGCCGACCGTCGCCATGTTGCGCAACTGTGCCGACGCACCTGACAGCAGCGCCTGGGACAGCATGGGGAACCGCTCGCGGACCCGCGGGTCCGCCGCGAGTTCGCTGTTGCTGACGCCCGCGCCGATCCTGAGCGTGCCGTCGCCGAGCTCTTCGATCCCGGCCGGCAGCAGATCGGTGACCCCGACGACCAGACCGGGTTCGGCGACGCCCAGTTTGAGGTGGTCCACCAGGTTCGTGCCACCGCCGAGGAACACCGCGGCCGGGTCCCCGGCGACGTCGCGCACGGCCTCAGCCGCGTCGGCGGGGCTGC
The DNA here is from genome assembly GCA_963758575.1 of uncultured Actinomycetes bacterium. GTDB lineage: Bacteria > Actinomycetota > Actinomycetes > Streptosporangiales > Streptosporangiaceae > RYN-230. The sequence goes on along the minus strand of CAVWWE010000046.1, from coordinate 87,503 downwards.
GGTAGTCGAACGGCTTCACTCGGCCGACTCCGTCCCGGCCGTCCGCTTGGCGGCGGACACCCCCGCGGCCTGTTGGATGGCGGACACGATGTTGACGTAGGCCCCGCAGCGGCACAGGTTGCCGCTCATCCGCTCGGCCACCTCGGCACGGTCCAACCGCGGCTGCCCCGTGGCGCCGGTGACGGCACTGGGCCAGCCCCGCGCGAATTCGCCGAGCATCCCGACCGCCGAGACCACCTGTCCCGGAGTGCAGTAGCCGCACTGGAACGCGTCGCAGTCGATGAAGGCCCGCTGCAGGGGATGCAGGTCGTCGCCGTCGCCGAGCCGCTCGTCATCGGCAGCCGCCACAGAGGCGAGCCCTTCGGCGGTGACGACCTGAGCCCCGTCCTGGGTGACCGCGAGGGTCAGGCAGCTCAGCACGCGCCGCCCGCCGGACAACACCGTGCACGCGCCACACTGCCCGTGGTCGCAGCCCTTCTTGGGGCTCGTCACCCCCAGCCGTTCACGCAGGACATCGAGCAGCGTCGAGCGCGTGTCGACGGTCAACCGACGCGGAACCCCGTCGACCTGCACGGTGATCTCGGTATCCATGACGCGAGGGTTACCCGCAGCGGCACCGCTCACACGGTAGGTGACGCCGACTCACACGAGCGGCGGCAGGCTGGAGGAAGTGCGAGCATGACAAAGCCCGGCGGCCGGCCTGCTTCCAGAGCCGGCCGGCCGCCGGAATCGGCGATCGGGCGCGTCCACCGATCAACCAACAGGGCAGATCATCCAGTAGTGCAGATCAACCAGTAGGGCAGATCAACCAGTGGTGCAGGCGCTGCCGTTGACGGAGAACGCCGTCGGCGAAGCGCTGCTGGCGCTCCAGGTGCCCTGGAATCCGAAGGAGGTGCCGGCTCCCGGGGCGATGCTGCCGTTGTAGCTCACGCTCGTCGCCGTGACGGCGGCGCCGGACTGGGTGACGGTGGCATTCCAGGCGTTGGTGATCTTCTCATCGCCCGGGAAGGTGAAGCCGACGGTCCAGGACGGCCAGGCCGCCGTGCCGGTGTTCGTGACCGTCACGTTGCTGGTGAAGCCTCCGCCCCAGACGTTCGGCGTGTACGTCACCTTGCATGACGCGCCGCCGGTGGAGCCCGAACTCGTCGTGACCGCGAGCGTGCCGGAGCGCGCCGAGCGGTTCCCCGCGGTGTCGCGGGCGTACACCGCGAAGGTGTAGGCGGTGGACGGGGTCAGGCCGGTGAGCGTCGCGGAGTTCGTGGTCGGGGAGGCGACCACGGTCTCGGTGCTGCCGTTGACCGACACCACGTCGTAGCCGGCCAGGCCGGTGCTGCTGGTGGAGGCGGTCCAGCTCAGGGTCGCTCCGGTGGACGTCACGTTCGAGGCGGTCGGGGTGCCCGGGGTGGTGGGCGGCGTGACGGTGCTGCCCGGCTGCAGCGTGACGACCGCGGCGCTGTAGGGCGCGATGGTCTGTGCGGACGCCGAGCCGGCGGCGGCGGTGGTGATGCCGGTGCCGGGCGGCGCCAGGGTCGCGACCGACGGAGCACCTGCGGCAGGGGTGAAGCCGCTGTAGTTCAGGCCCACGGTGTAGCTGTTGGTCGGGTCGTCGTTCACCAGCAGGACCCGCAGCGAGCCGTCGGCGGCCTTGACCGAGTAGGCCTTCAGCAGGCTCTGGCTGGAGGAGGCCGCGACCAGGCTGTCGCCGGGGTGGATGAACTGGCTCAGCAGCTGCATGCCGTAGTAGGCGGGGAACGGCGTGTCGGCCGCGGGCTCGCAGACCTGGGAGCCGTTGACGAGGGCACAGCTGGCGTCGGACAGGATGCCGTAGTCGCCGTAGGTGGCGGTGCCGTACAGCGAGGAGCTGTTGTTGCTGCCGGTCACGATGCCGTTGTGGATCTGCCACCAGTCGACGCTGGAGGCGCCGTTCTGGATCCAGCCCAGGTAGTCCTGCGTCAGATACAAAGCGTTGACGACACTCAGGATCTGCTTGCCGGGGTTGGAGCTCACCGAGTTGGTCTCGGTGATCATGATCGGCAGCGTCGAGGAGCCCTCCCACTGGCCCAGCTGCGAGCGCAGCGTGGAAACCATCGTCGGGATCTGCGACGGCGCGGAAAGCAGAGTGCTGTCGCTCTCGTTGCCCGGGTTCTGCGGGTACCAGTGCACGTCGGCGAAGCCGATCTGGCCGTTCAGCGCCGACATGACCGTCTGGTTCCAGGTCTGCGGGCTGCCGGCGTTGGTGACGCCGTCGGGCCAGTTGCCCGGGGCGGTCAGCACCACGCCGACGACGATCGACGGGTCGACCGCCTTCATCGCCGCGATGTAGGCCTTGACGTTCTGGGCGTAGACGGCCGGTCCGCAATTGGTCGGGTTCGTGCCGGCGGCACAGTGGTTGTCCGGCTCCCAGTTGGCGCCGTAGGTGCCGTTGCCGTAGACCTCGTTGCCGATCTCCCAGTACTTGATGCCGTAGTGGTGGGTCACGTTGGCGTACCGGACCCAGTCCGCGGCGAACTGCGCACCGCTCTCGGCAGGGCTCTGCGTCGCGCCGGCGGCGTCTCCGGTGCCGTAGTTGACAGTGATCATGCCCTGGGCCCCGGTCTGGCCGAGCAGGGTGGCGTACTGATCGAAGTCGACCGACTGGGCCAGGCCCGACTTCACGTCGGTATTGGTCTTCCAGTTGTAGGTGTCCGAGGACGTTCCGCCGGGGAAGCGGATCAGACCGGTGCCCGCGTTCTTCAGCAGTCCCGGCACTGCGGCATCGGTGAGGGCGGCGTCGTAGACCGAACCGTTGGTGCCGATGGCGGTCGACGGGACGGTGGCGAGCGTCTGGCCGGCGCTCACGCTCACACTGGCGGCGGCGGTGGCGGTCGAGGCGGTCGAGGCCGTGGCTGCCGCGGGACCAGCGCCGGCCGCCAGCGGCAGGGCGGCCAAGCCCACGAACAGCGCCGCTGCGGCGGCCGCCGTCCGGGGGCGGGGGAACCGGCTTTGTCGTATTCGCATCGAGCTCTCCTGGGCTGAGGAATCGTCGAGGTGACCTCGCATCACCGGGTGATGCTTGGCACAAGCCAGGAGACGGTCAAGGCACGGAGGTCAGTTCGATGCGCTGACCCGCGATGGAGTGTTGCAGAGTGCGAAAGTTACAGGGCGCCGGCCGTTTCGCGGCCGACGCCCTTCATGCTTATTCCGCCAGCCCGAGCTCACGCATCTCGGACAGCTGTGCATGGATATCGGCGAACGAGTCCGAGCGTGTCGGCGCGACGACGACCATCGAGTCGAACGGGCTCGTCGAGAACCTCCTTCGGTAGGACTTGCCGATGAACGGCAACTCCTCCGGCGGATGGGCCTCCAGCACCTCGCGCTTGACGAGGAATTGCGTCTCCGGATTCCGGCGTACCAGGTTCCCGGGGACCAGCGGCAAGGTGACGTCCACGAATTCGGCGCGTGAGATATCGAGCGCCCAGTCGACCTCGCGATAGTAATCGACCATCAATCGCGAGATCTCGTCGCGGCGCTCACCCCCCAGCGAGGGATGCGCCCTTGTCGTGATGAAGGGGCCGATGACCCCTTCGAGGACGACATTCCGGAAGACGCATGCCGCGAAGTCGGCGAGTTCGTCGGCGGCGAAATCACGAATCGTGACGTTCTCGAACTTCACCCCGTGGACGAAGCATTTTCCGGTCGCCTTGCAGCGGACGAGCGACGCGTCGCGGACCGCGGTCTGGAGCGGGTGGTCGAACTGCGCCAGGGTGCAGTGTTCGAACACTGCGCCGTCCAGCTCGATGCCGCTGTAGGTGCCGACCTGGTTCAGAACCCTCGTTCGCGAAAACACGTGCTCGTCCGCCACGACCGTCCACCCTCCTAACTATTGCGACCGAAGAACTCTGCGAATATTCCGTCCCCAAATGAGGGATAGGTTATCAGCTGGCCCCGGATGTCGTAGTAGGAGCGAGCCAGGTGCTTGGATATCTCGCCGGGGGTGTTGGTGGTGACATCGATGTTGATGGGGCCGTCCGGCGAGGAGATCACGAAGTCGGGCTGACTTTTTCCTCCAAGGTGGGTGATGTTCGGATCGGCCAGCACCGCCGGGTCGTTCGCGATGAACGTCTTCTCCAGGATCGAGCCGAAGAACATCCGCAGCCGGAAAGGCTCGTCCTTGACGGCGTTGATCATACCGTCGGACATCGCGTCCAGGTAGTCGTCGACCGGCAGGTTCCGGGCCCGGATGGTGGCGTCCAGCAGCGTCATGTAGCTCTTCGCGACCTGGATCCGGGCCGCGACCGCCTCGGGACTGTACGGGTCGCCGGGGAGTGCCGGGCCACCGGGCCCCGTCGCCGTTCCCGACTTCTGCTTGTACGAGCAGTTGTGCACCAGGACGGGCGCGTCGCCGGCCAGCACGTAGAAGTCGTGGTCGCCGGGGATGGTCAGGTCCCACATGTCGCCGTCGTGGACGGCGGGTGTGATGCCGCCGACGACGGCGGCGATGCTCCCGTCGGAGGTGGTCAGCAGGTCGCCCCTGGGCAGCTTGGCGGCCTCCGCCCACGACTTCGTGGTGCGGTCGAAGAACTTGTGGTGCGCGGTGGTGTGGACGACCTGGTCGCCCTTGGCGGTGTGGACCGTCAGGTCGTACAGGTCGGTGTCGTGGTTGACCAGGACCTCAGAAGCCTTGCTGTCCTTGGTCTTCCCGGTTGCGGTATCAGCGGACTTGACGTCGTCGCCGGCCTTCAGGTCACCGATCGCCTTGCTGCTGCCGTCGGCGAGTTGCACCTTGGTGTCCGGGGTGAAGCTTTCGCCGCAGCCCTGGAGCGCGTCGCCGGCGGCACCGAAGGCCGCGCCGAGCGCGCCGCCGAACACGGTCGCCTCGGCCAGGCCGGTCAGCGAGCATTCGGACCCGAGTGCGCATCCGGTGCCGTATCCGGCGGCGCCGCTGGCGGCACCGGCGATGGCGCCGGTCGCCCAGCCGGCCAGCGTTTCGGGCAGCAGAGCGACGGCTCCGAAGGCCACCGCCCCACCGACTGCGCCTTCTGCGGCCGAACTGCCGAACGCGCCGGGTGAGCAGGCGCTGCCGCTCCAGCCGGCCTCGCCGCAGCTGATCGTCTGCGAGGCCACACCGCCGGCCACGCCGGCTCCCACGGCGCAGCCCAGCGCCGCCAGGCCCAGGGTTTCCACGCCGGCCGCGGCACAGACACCGACGACGGCGACCCCGGCTGCGATGCCGCCGACGATGCTCCAGAAGCTGTGGCCGTCGGCTTCGACGTTGCTGATCGGATTGCCGCCGGCGAATCCGTACCGGCTGCCGCCGGACAGACCCGCGTCCGCGCCTGCCCCGTTGTAGGCGTCGCGGCTGACGAACCGGTTGATGTTCGGGTCGTAGGTCCGGGACCCCATGTCCAGGGTGCCGTTGGTGGTGGACACCCGCGCCGAGTTGAACCGGTAGGGGTTGAACGGGAACGCGGTCGGGCTGGCGCCGACGGTGTCGGTGCCGGAGTCCAGGGTCTTGTCGTCGCTCCCGTAGGCGGTGTAGCCGTAGGTGCCGATGGCCGAGCCGGTGGTGCCGTCGGTCAGCGCCTCGACGTCGCCGTGCGGGTTGTAGGTGTAGTACTCGGTCTGGTCGATCGCCGGCGCGTTGTTCGGATCGTGGTTGAGCAGCGCCAGCCGCTCACCGTTCGCCGAGTAGTCGTACGTCTTGGCGATCGTGTCGCCGGCTGTGCCGCCGGCGGCCGGGACGGTGACGGTCTCGCCGCCCACCGTGCCGCTGGCGCCCAGGTAGTCCAGGCTCTCGGACTGGGTCTGGGTGCCGTTCGCGCTGAGCGCCTTGGTCGTCGCCCGGTTGAGCGAGTCGTAGGTCGAGGTGGTGGCGTCCAGTTCGCCGTTGGAGCCGGTGTTCGACTGGTAGGTGATGTTGTCGAAGCCGTCGTAGTCGTATTCCTGGTTGACCGTGCCGAGCGAGATCGCGTTGCCGTTGACGACCTGGTGCAGCCGGCCGAGCGTGTCGTACTGGTCGATACCGCCGGTCAGGCTGCCCTGCGGAAGGGCCGCGTACAGGCGGTCGCGCTCGTAGACGAAGTCGGTGGTCACCGTGGTGGTGGTGTTGTCCGGCTTGGTGACCGGGACCGATTGCTCCTCGATGTTGCCCGAGCTGTCGTAGATGTACTTCTGGTCGGCCTTCCCGTTGGTCGCCGAGGTGAGCTGGTTGTTCGGGCTGTAGCCGAACACGGTGGCCCGGTTGAACGCCGCACCGCCGCCGGCGTTCTGCATCGTGGCGGTGTCGTTGCTGATGTTGTTGTTCGCGTCGTACGCGAGGGTGTGCGAGTCGACGGTGGCGCCGGTGCCCCCGTTGACCGCCTCGATGCTGGAGGCCAGCGTGTCGTCGGGGTTGTAGGTGTCGGTGACCTGGTTGCCGTTGCCCTTGGCCTCGATGTGCAGCTGGCCGTTCGGGTAGTAGGTGTAGGCGGTGGTCAGGCCCGGGCCGCCGTTCTGGCTGTCGACGACCTTGGAGACCTGGTTGAGCGCGTTGTAGGAGAACGTGCCCGCGCTGACATTGCCGTTGGCGGCGGTGTCCTGGCTCTGGCTGGTCAGGTTGCCCGCGACGTCGTAGCCGTACTTGAGGGTGTGGACGGCGGCGCCGGACTTCTTCTCCACCAACTGGACGAGCTGGTCGAGGGTGTTGTAGGTCGGCACGTAGTCGTCGTACTGCGCGGCCGTGGCCGGCGACTGGTCCGCCAGATCAGACAGGTTGCCGTTGGCGTCGTAGGAGTAGGTGAAGGAGTTCGTCTGCGTCGTGTTCTGGTTGGCGCCGGCGCAGTCCGTGCACACGATCTTGATCGCGTCGGCGATGTTCCCGCTCACGTCGGGCACAAGCTGGATCGCCTGTTGGCTGGCACCGGCGACCAGCGGGATCGTGTTGCCCTGGTTGAGCACCTGCCACGTGCCCGCGTTCTTCGTCTGGTCGATGCCGCCGACCAGACCGTGCGTGGCCCCGCTGCTGTCGATGTAGTTGTATCCGGCGGGGCCGGCGCCGGTCTTCGAATACCAGACGTAGACCTGGTAGTCGCCCTTCTGCGGAACCGTCAGGTTCCACTGGAAGTCGCCGGTTCCGCTTGTGTAGTAGGAGGAGCCGTCATAGCCCTGACCGGCCGGGCCTGCGTTCCAGCTGCTGGTGCTGTTGCTCGTGACATTCCACGAGTCCGCGGTGAGGATCTCGTCCTGCCAGCCGCCGGGCAGCCCGGTGTCGCTGGACTGGTACAGCGAGCCGTCCGGGTTGTACTGCCAGCGCATGTCCCGGGATGCGGCACCGACGTGGGAGGACGGAGTACCGCCCGGCGTGGTGATGGAGTTCTCGGTGTAGTCGGAGCTGGTCAGCATGCGGTCGGTCTGCTGGCCGCGCCCGTTGTAGTCGTAGGTGGTGGTGATGTTGAACGGGTCGGTGGAGGTGTGCGTCCAGCCGTTGTCCCAGTAGGTGTAGCTGGTCTTCGCGTCCTCAGGGGACGTCAGGCTGTTGTACTTGTCGCCGTCCGGGTTGCGGAGACGGTCCACGCTCTGGACCCGGCCCGCGTCGTCGTACGTGTAGTCGGTCTCCGGCTGCTGGCTCTTGGTGTAGTAGGCGTCGGTCGGGTCGAAGGCGCCGAACGCCTTCCACACCCGGTTGTCCTTGTCGTACTGCGTGGACGTGGTGAACGGACCGGTCGCGCCGGTACTGCCGGCGGCCACCCCCTTCGGGGAGATCACGGCGGTGTTGTTGCCGACCTGGTCGTAGGTGTACTGGACGGTGTCCCAAGCGGTGACGTTGTTGCCGGCGTCCTTCGCGCGCGGCGCCTGCACCTGGGTGACCTGGCCGTTGGAGTCGACCGTGTAATTGGTCGTATTGCCGTTCTGGTCGGTCGTCGAGGTCTTGACGCCGTCCAGGTCGTATCCGACCGACGTGGTGCCGCCCGCCGCGTCGAGGGTCCCCGACACCCGGTGGTCGAGGTCGTACTTGGTCGTGGAGATGTGGTTGAGCGGATCGGTGACGGTGATCTTGTCACCGACGTCGTCGTACCCGAACTGGGTCTTGTTGATGGTCCCGTCGGGGTTGAGCAGTTCCGTCTCGTTGGTCTCGTTGAGGGCGTCGTAGTAGGCGGTCGTGGTGTAGTTCGCCGCCGTGGCGGCGCTCGCGCCCGACACGTTGCCCAACGGCACCGTGACAGTCTTCTGGTTGCCGAGGTTGTCGTACCCGTAGACGACGGTGCGCGCGGCGGGAGAAGCCGCCTGGCTGTTGGCCGGCAACGTCACCGTCGAAGGCCGGTCGTCCTTGTCGTACGCCGTGAAGGTCGTCGAGTTCGCCACCGGAGAGCCGGTGAGATACGGGGCGGGCTTCTGGGTGATGTTGTCGTTGCCGTCATACACCGGAGCCGGCGTGACGACGTTGACGCCGGAGGCCGCGTCCTTGGGCGCGGTGGAGTCCAGCGGCCGGTCGAACACGTCGTAGTCGGCGGAGGTGGTTTTGCCCAGCGGGTCGGTGGCCGACTTGAGCTCCCCGCGCGGCCCGTAGACCAGCGACGTGGTCTTGCCCATCGGGTCGGTGACGCTGATCGGCTTGCCGGTGGGTTCCTGATAGGTCTCGCCGCCCGGCCCGGCGATGTGGGTGTAGTTGTAGCTGGTGGTGTTGCCGTTGGCGTCCTTGACGCTGATCACTTGGCCGAACTGGTCGTAGCTGTAGCTGGTGGTGTACGAGCCCTGCGCCGCGCCGATCGCGTTGCCGTCCGGAGCCACCGCCGTGGCGAGGTTGCCCTTGCCGTCCGGGGTGTAGGTGTAGCTCGTGACCCGGCTGGGGGTGTTGGCCGAGCTGACGGAGCTCAGGTCCGCGATGTGCCCGGACAACGACGAATCGAGGGTGTCAGTGGTGTTGTAGGCGTACGTGAGGGAGGCGCCCGCCTTGTAGGCGACCGGGTCCTGGTACGTCTTGGGATAGCCGGTGTTCAGGTCGTAGACCCAGTGCGAGTGGGCGCCGTCGTTCTCGATCAGGTCGACGACGTTGTTGTCGCCGTCCCAGCCGACGGTGGTGGTCGGCGAGATCGTGGACGGGGCGCTCGCGCCGGTGGGCGTGACCTTGACCGCCGGATCGACCTGCTTGGTCAGCCGGCCCGAGGAGTCCGTGTCGTAGATCCACGGATTGCCGTTGGCATCGGTGACCGTGGCCTCGGTGGTGACGCCGCCGGTGCCGGGCTGGGTGTAGGCGAACCCGGTGGCGTGGCCGAGCCGGTCGGTGACGGTCTGCGTCCACCACTTGGTCGGCGAGGACGTCGGGTAGTAGGCGATGGCAGTGGTGTCGTTGCGCGGGTCCTGCACCGCGGTGAGTTTGACGTTCTTCATGCCCTGCGTGGCGTCGTAGGTGAAGTTGAACGTCTTGGCGATGCTCTTGCCCGACCCGTCGACGGCGCCGACGCCGTCCACGAACTGTCCGAGCAGCCCCTGACTGGTGTAGTAGAAGTCGACGGTCCGCCCCGACACGTCGGTGATCGACTTGACGTGGTCGTAGATCGCCGGGTCGGTCAGGTTCGTGCCGGGCACCAGGTTGTTGGTGCCGCTGCTGGCATCAACATACTGGTATGACGCGTCGCCCTTCTGGTAGTAGGACAACGTCAGGGTCTGGACACCGGAGCGATCGGTGATGTGGTCGAGGAACTCCTCGGGCTTGTTCTGGGACTGGCGCGAGGTGTAGCTGAAGTCGGCTTCGTTGCCGTTGGCGTCGACCTGCGCGGTCGGGTAGCCCTCACAGTCGAAGTAGTAGGTGGTGCGGTCGGGCCTGGTCATCTTCCAGGCACGGGCGTTGGTGTCCTGCGGCTTGCAGGCGGTGCCCTGCAGGAACAGGTGCACGCCCGGCGGGGAGATCCACTCGGTCTTGTTGCCGTCGTTCGGGTTCGGGCCCCAGTTCCACTGGTGGGCATTGCCGGTGCCGTCGACCATGACGATCGACGTCGGGTTGGTCTGCGGGTGGAACTGCAGGTTGCTGCCCAGGCGGATCGGCGCGGAGGCTTCGATCGACCAGCCGAACCCGGTGGTGGTGTCCATGGTGGACATCGAGTTGTAGGACAGGCGCAGCGTCGTGTCGAAGCCGATCGACGGGTTGGAGAACAGGTCGTCGTTCCAGACGGTGTTCCCGGACGCCTCGTTGCTGTACAGCGCACCACCCGAACCGGTCGACATGGTGGCGTACGGGTAGAACTTCTCCAACCCGAGCTGGTTGTTGCCCTTGGGGTCCACCGACACCTGCTGCTGCAGCGAGCCGATGCCGCCGGTGCCGGCGGCCGCCATGGTCAGGCTCGCCGGGTGCGCGGCGGTGCCGGCCTTGGTGACGGCGCCCTGCGTCGCGGCGAACGTGCCCCCGGAGGACAGGTACACGCCGGTGGACTTGTTGTACATGTCCCACGCCAGCGTGGCGCCCTCGGCCTGGTTGCCGTCGCTCGGGGTCGGCGGGGTCACCTGCGCGTTCAGCGTGACGGTGCCGGCCGGCGCGAGATCTGACGGCAGCGCCGTCTGCAGCTGGCTGGCGCCGGTGATGTCGGTGCCGTCGGGCAGCGTCCAGTGGTAGGTCAGCACGTCGTTGGCGGCCGACCACGTGGTCGCCGTGGTGTTGTTGATCGTCACCGGGACGCTGTAGGTGGTGCCCGGGTTCATGTCCGTCGGCGTGGACGGCGCGTAGTAGGTGGACCCGGTCGAGGCGTCCAGATAGGTCACCACGAGCGTCGGCGCCAGCGCGGACTCGGCGGTCGCGGGACCGGCGAAGATGGTGCGCTCCTGCGGGGACGTGGAGGTCTCGGCGGCGAGCTTGAGCAGCAGGCCGTCGTCCGAGGCGGGGGTGTTGACCCAGCCCTGCACGATGCCGGTGGCGTCGAAGTTGCGCCGGTTGGGGTCGTTCGTGAAGGCGTTCTGGGTGCCGTCGACCGCGCCGAAGTCACCGCCGGGCGCGGTCCAGGCGGTTCCGGTGGCGGCACTGTTCCAGGTCGCCTGGGTGCCGGTGAACGGCTTGGTGAGCGGATGCAGTTCGTAGACGGCTCCGCTGGTGCCGGTGGTCGTCGTCTCCTGCCACAGCTTCAGATGCGCGTCCAGGACCGTCGAGCCCGAAGGCACCGCCGTCAGCGCCGGGAAGTTGAACACCGAGCGCGTGACGCCGTAGGTGCCGGAGTCGTCGCCGACCTCCAGCCACGGCTGCGGCGTGCCCGCGTTGCTCAGAGTGTTGAGAACGGTGGTGGGCTCGGCCGAGGACAGGGTGGTCGCCGACTGCGCCGGGATCAGGAGCGTCGTGCGGCCCGCCTCGGGCAGCCGGACCACGGTCGTCGGGCCCGGGATCAACGCCCCGGACTTGGTCTTGACCGCGACCATGTAGTAGTAGGCGTTGCCGTACGGGTCGGAGTTGTTCGCCGGCGTCGGCACCGCGGTGGAGTCCACGAAGTTCGTGGTGCCGGAGGCGACGGGGGAGATCTCAGTGTCCGCCGACGGGGTGAAGGTCTGGTAGATGCTGCGGTGCACCTGGTACTCGGCCAGATCGTTCGCGCTGCTGCCGGTGGAGTTGGTGTACGCCGGCCAGGACAGCTCGGCACCGGTGGAGTGGATCACCGTCGGCGGCTTCACGGTCACGCCCGGAACCCCGTAGGTGAGCACCAGCTTCGGGTAGTTGACGACCTCGCCGCCGTAGTAGTAGCCCGAGGCCTCGTAGCGGGGACCGCCCTGGCCGAGCGGGGATTCGTTGGTCGCCTTCAGGACGAAGCCGTTGTTCGTCAGCGTCCCGTTCAGCCACGACTGCACGGTGGAGGTGACCGGGAAGTCGTCCCACACCGCCAGCTGGTTCGCAGCCATGCGACGTGCCGGCCACCGGGCCCCCGATCGAGGAGGCGCTGTTCCACGTCGCCGTGGTCGGATCCCACGCCGCGTTCGCCGCCAGCGCCTGCATCGGCACCGTGTTCGCACCGGTGGTGAACGTCTGGTCGTAGTACAGCTGCAGGTCCGCCGAGGTGAGGGTGGTGCCGGCCGGCACCGCCGGCATCGGGAACTTGATCAGCGACCGCGCCGCGCCGGTGGCCGTGGTGCCCACCGACAGCCGCCAGGACGTGTCGTAGTTCGTCGTCGGGCCGTCCTGCAGGATCATCACGTTCGCGGATGTCGCAGAGGTCGACGACACCACGATCGTCGGATCCACCGTCACCGGGTACACCCGCGCGGCGTCGGCCAGCCAGGAGGCGTCCGGCTTCACGGTGACGTGCAGGGTCCCGGAGGCCGCGTCGAAGGTCATCGACTGCGAGACCTTCGTGCTGTACGCCTTGCCGTACGGGGAGTTCGCGTCCGGCTTGCTGTCGGCCATGTACGGCGCCGGGATCACGAAGACCGGGTCGGCCGACTCGGAGCCGTAGAAGGCGATCGCGCCGCCGGCAAGCTGCTTCGCAGTGAAGCCGGCGACCTTCAGCGTGAACGAGAACGCGGTGTCCGCCGCCGGGGCCTTGGCCAGGGTGATGTCCTCCGCCAGACCGTCGGGACCGGCGTGGTAGCCGACATCCACGCCCGGCAGCGCGTTGGCATACATCGCCGTGGAGCCGGACAGTTCGGGCGCGGAGACCTTCGCGCCGTCCAAGCCCATCTGGATCGAGGCGGAGCCCTGCTCCAAGCGCACCAGCGAGGCCGCGTCCGACCCGAAGTACGCCTGGAAGGAGTTGGCGCCCGTGCCGGCGACGAAGCCGGGCTTGGACGACATCGCCTTCACGGAGGTGTCAATGCTCTGCCACTTGCCCTTGGCGTCGCGATAGTGCACCGGAGCCGCCGACAGCTCCTCCTGCACGCTGCCGTCGGACATCTTGTAGAACGACGCGTTCGCCGTCCGCCGGTCCGTCAGCTCCGAGACCCGCTTGGCGTGCGGGTCGGTCAAGACCTGCGGCGCTTCCTTCGCCTTCGGCGCCTTCCAGCCGAACGACACGGGCTTGGGTGCCGGCTTGGACTTCCAGTTCCCGTCCCCGGCGGGCTGCACATGAGGCTTGGGTCTCGGTGGTGATCCGGCAGCCGCCGGTACCTCCGTCATGCCTGCCACAAGCAACGCCGCCACTGAAAGCAGCGATGTCCATCGAGTCGTTCGACTCACGTGAGGGTCCTCCCCGGTCGCAGAACGGCGGCGGGGCCACCACCGCCACATAGAACTACGCGGCAGCCCTCTGCGACATAACATCAGGGCCTTCATCTGCGATGACGCGGAGTGACCGGCGCCGGTCCCCGGCGGCCGCGGACCGGCTGGCGGACCGGCCCCGATCAAGGAAAGGTCAACTCAAGGCATAGAGATCGCCAAATCTGGCCCACCCCGGGTTTAGCCGTCCGAAACCGCGGGCGAGGACATGATCATGTCAACGACCCACCATCGGCTGCCTCGTCCGGCCGATGTCCGCGTTGCGGGCTGAGGGTGTCTTCTGCCACCAAGACACCCGGCGCCACCAGCATCCGGACACCCACGAACAGATGGTCACCAGCGCCCAGCACGGCGACAGCGAGGCCTTCAGAACCCTCTACGACACCTACGCCCCACGGCTGCTCGGCTACCTGCAATCCCTGGTCGGCGACAACGACGCCGAGGACGTCGCCTCCGAGACCTGGAGCCGCATCCACGCCGCCCTGCCCACCTATCGCCGCCAAAGGGGCGACTTCCGCGCCTGGGCCACGACCATCGCCCGCAACCAGGCGATCAGCCACCTGAGATACCGCAAAACCCACCCGGCGGACCCGACCGCGCCGGAGTCATTCCCCCACCTGCCCAGCGCCACCGACACCGAACGGGACGCCTCCGAGGCCATCGGCACCACCCACGCCCTGCAGCTCCTCCGCGAACTGCCGCACACCCAGGCCAAGGCCGTGATCCTGCGTGTGATCATCGGGATGGACGCGGCGACGGCCGGCCACATCCTGCGCAAGCAGCCCTCTGCCGTCCGGATGGCGGCGCACCGGGGGCTCAAGGCCCTGCGACAGCTGTGATTCGGCTCAGGCCGGCAGGACTGGTGAATGACGCGGCCTCCTGGACCGGTTCGGTCCAGGAGCCTTTTTGGTCTCGCTGAGGACCGGTCCTGCAGGGTCCTGATACCTGACCGAGTCCCACGATGTGACACGCCGAAACGGGGAAAACGACCGATGACCTGGTTGAACGACGATCTCATCGCAGAGGTCCGGGCGGTCTTGGGCGAGCTCTCGAACCGCTGGCGCCGGAGCGGGTTCCCGCCGCAGTGTCCGCGCCCACCCGCGAGCTCCTCACCAGGTCGGCGTGCCCACTGTGGCGGCCGGCACCTTCGCTCCCGCTGCCCGACGCCGGCGTTCTGTCTCCACCTATCTGGGGGCCGGGAGTACGTGCCCGTGGTCGACGGCCTGCTCGGTGACCACCGCTTCGCCGTGGATGTGGACAGCGACAAGGTCTTCTGCCTCTTCGACGGTTCGGCCGACGTCTACTTCGCCAACTCGAATGTCGGGCTCTTCGTGCTGTACGCTCGGCCGGTTCTTCCGTGATTTGTGGGAGCTGCCGGAGCCCGACGAGGAGAACCTGGGCACCGCCGTCGGCGCCATCGTCCAGAGCCTGATGGTCCAGGACCCGGCCGCGCTCGATGAGGGCGGCTGGTGGCCGCCGATGTTGGATCAGGCCGCCTCGGACTACTGACCGCGAATCGCCAGGTCCGGCTTCGCAGCTCCCCATTTCCACAAACGCGCACCATGACCATTCCAGATCGGAGATCGGGTCATGCGAACCACTATTGCCGAGCGCTCGATCCGCCCGGCTTCGCGGCAGCCGCTGCATCGCCGCTGGGCATCTCTCGTCGCCGTAATATCGCTGCTGTTCGTAAGCCTGTTCATCGGATCCTCGCCGGGACATGCCGCCGGGTCCAACGGATACGATCCGATACAAGTCGAGCCGGGCCACATCCAGCACATACCGATTCTGGCATACCGGCACCGTCACACATTCTTGCCCGAGCAGGCTGACAAGAAGGCAGACGTCAGCTATGCCCGGAACGTGGCGGAGTTCGAGTGGACCACCGGCGAGGGCGCGGGCGCCGTTCACTGGATAGCGGTCTTCCCCTCGATCCCGAAGTGGTCCAACGCGACGAAGATCGCCCTCATCGATATCTACCAGCGCGACCCCCAAGGGAATATCCACCTCGTGGATCCGACCGGGAAGCCGCTCATGGAGGCGGACGGGAAGACCGCCGATCGACTGGCGCACCTCCACGAACCAGACTTCGAGCTACCGGTGGGACACCACGACCGTTGCGGACACCCAGTTCCAGAATGAGATCAACGGCGGCCGGATGCATTCGGAGAACCTGGGAAACTGGTTCTTCAAGTACTGAGTCCCAGTGTCCGAAACCTCGTGACCACCGGCCTCACGGAGAAGGAGCTCTGCACTGCGCCATCTCCCGCCCGGTGCGACGTCAATCTGAAGAAGTCGTATTTCCCCGGCATCGAGGACATGAAATGGCTCACTGATGCGGACAGCAGGTCGAAGCTCGACAGAATGAGCAAGCAGGGCGATGCCGACGCGGCGAAGCGTCTCGCCGCCAACCAGAGCTCCGACGACATCGTCAAGGGCTACTACGACAAATGGGCAGCTGCCGGCATGCCCGAGGGCCCCACAGCTGAGGCCCAGATGAACAACGGCGGCACCTTCGCGGCGAATCCCGGCACGTCCACCACCGGCCCGGCCGGCGCGGCGCTCGGCGGGCAGGGCACGGCGCCGGGCGGCATCGACTTCTCAACCTTGCAACTGCGGTACATATCAGAAGGCAGCGACGGTCAGCTCCGCTATGCATTCGACGCGGCAGCGGGCACCGGCGATCAGAAGGTGACGGACGGCAAGGTTGCGGCGTCGCAGATGTCAGACGCCTTCTACGTCTGGCTCAGCCTGCCGCCGTCCACGTTCTGGGTGAACCTCAATCCCAACGAACCGGACCGGATCGTCGACCCCAAGTTGGGCAGCACCGACGTGGGCCGCATCTTGTTGGAGGCCGACTTCCGGATGAAGAAGGTGGTGGGGCAGCTATCCATCCCGACACCGACCTCGGCAAGCAGTTCTGGGCGGCGAGCCGGCAGGTGGAGCACAGCTGCATCAACATGCGCCAGTGGATCGTCCCGAAGCCGGCGACCGTATATGAGGACAACGGCGGACTGTACATCCTCGACACACCGCTGGAAGTCAAGATGGAGACCGACTACCTCAGCTCGAAGGGACAAAGCGACGCCGGCTGCGCCACCCCCGACACCAACATGGAGAAGGCGTTCCGAACACTGGTCCTGCCCAAGGTGGAAGACGCGGTGAACCACTCCCCCGGCTTCGCCGAGCTACGCCGTGTGTATCTGAGCCGGGTAGCCGCCGAGTGGTATCGCCAGAAGGAGGCGGTGAAGGGCTCTCTCGCCTCAATGATCGACGACGGCGACGTGTCCCAGTGGCCGGCCCGCCAGCAGTGGTCGCCCCGCCAGGTCTTCGACGACTACGTCAAGTCCTACAACAACAAGGAGTTCAACCTCCAGCGCCAGGAGACTGCCAACGGCGAGCAGTACATGGTCACCTACACCTACGGCGGCGTCGACATGAGCCAAGTGGCTCTGAACGACGTCCCCACCGCCCAGTTCCAACACGACCACCCCGACCTCGCCGCGGCGATCCTGGGCTCGTTCAAGAACGCGACGCCCGGCTATGGCGGCCACGTCCTGCTCGGCGGGGCGAACCAGCCGCATACGATCAACACGCAAGGCGGCAATGAACCCGAGGACTATCCCGACGGGAAGGTCACCGACCATCCTGACCTGACCGCAGCCGGTGCCGCCTCGGGGAAGGGCAGCCGCCTGCCGGGGATGTGGCTGGCGGCCGGCGGTGCCGTGCTGCTGGCCGCGGTGGGGGCCGGCGTGACCAAGATGCGTCGGCGCAAACCAGCTCTGGCCGCCACCGGTTCTGTGCAAGCCACCGTCGTGCCACCTGGCAGCATGCCGAACGCCACCTCGACGTGGGGTGAACCGCCGAGTTCGGGTGGATCGTCGACCTGGGGTGAACCGCCGAGCTCGGGCGAATCGTCCACCTGGGGGTGAACCAGCCCGGCCGGGGCTGAGAGCCTCGGCCGGGCATCGGTTCCTCAAACCCCTGTCATCAGCGAGCGGTCGCGGGCGTCACCACAATCCCGTCTGGAACATTGCCGACGCCAACCGGGGCACCGACCGCGCCCGTGGCGACTGTGACGGGACGCACGTCGTTGATGTTCGTGTCGACCACCCAGGCGATGGTGCCGTCGGGTGTGAACCCGACTGCGTATGCGCCCGACCCTGTCGGGATGAGCGGCCCGGCGGTGACGGTCGTGATGTTGATCGGGGTGACGCCGCCGGCGCCGGAGTCCGCGACGTACGCCACCGAGCCGTCCGGCGAGACCTGGATGCCCTGCGGGCCCGCGCCGACCGGGATGGTCGCGCTGACGGTGCAGGTCGGCGGTGTCGATGACCGACACGCTGTTGCCGCCGCCGTTGGTGACGTACGCCTTCGAGCTGTCCGGCGTCGAAGGCGACGCCGAACGGCGCGGCGCCGACCGCGATCGTGTGGGCACGACCGTGTCGGTGGCCAGGTTCGACGTCGCTGACCGTGCCGTCGACCCTGGTTCGCGACCCACAGTTGGCTGCCGTCCGGGCTGACCGCGACGCCGTTCCGGCCTGGCTGCCGACCTTGATCGGGCTGCCGGCGGTGAGCGTGGCCACGTCGATCGGCTGGACGGTGCCGTCGCCGAAGTTGGTCACCCACACCGTCTTGCCGTCCGGGGTGGCGGCCACGTCGGCGGCGATACTGCCGACGGGGATCGTGGCGACCACCGGTTGGTCGACGGTGTCGATGACCGTGACGTTGTTCGTGTTGTTGTTCGCCACGAACAGCCTTGCCGTCCGGCGTGATCACCTGCCGTCGGGGCCGCTGCCGACCGGGATGGCCGGGCCGGCGTTGTCGGTGCGGTGTCCACCGGCGTGACGGTGTCCGTCGCTGTAGTTGGACACGTAGGCGGTCGGGATGCTCTCGCCGGGCTGCGCGACGGTGACCAGGAGCGGTGGTCCGGGATGACCGCGCCGTTCGACGCCGTCGCCGGCGAACCGCGACCTGGTAGTAGCCCGTGGCCAGCTCGCCGCGCCGCGATGGCTGACGGTGGTCGCTCGCCGATCGCCCGCGGCCGCGCGTGACCGTGGCGCCGCGCGGCGTGGCGGTCAGGCCCGGCCGGCGCGCGTGCCGCCGTCCAGGTGACGGTCGCGGGGCTCGTGCCCGCGTGTTGTCCACCTCGACGCTCACCGTGGTCGTCGCCGCCGGGCGCGACACGCACCTGGCCCGGCGTGACGTCGACGCGCCGCGCGCGTGGCCGGCGGGAAGCAGACCGGGCCGGCACCGAACGACGGCGGCGCGTCGGCGGCCGCCGTCCCCCACGTCGTGTTCGGGCTGCGCGACAGGCTGAAGTCGAGCGTCGTGCGCGCGGCCGGCAGCATCGATCCACGTCTGCTCGCGTGCGCCGGCCGTCGACGGCGAGGCCTGCATGTACGGATGTGTCGCCGGCGCCTGCGGCGCGTTGATGGCCAGGGTCCGTTGGCACCGGCGTGGATCACGGCGCGCGGGAACAGCGGCGCGCCGAGCACCAGCATCGGCACGCCCGGGGTCTGCGGGTACACGCCGATCGCGGCCCAGACGTACCAGGAGCTCATCGCGCCGAGGTCGTCGTTGCCGGGCTCGCCGCCCGGGGTGCGGCGCGTACAGCGTGGTGATGATGCGCCGCACGGTGCGCCTGGGTCTTCCAGGGTGCGCCGGCGCTGTCGTAGGCCCACGGCGTGTCCAGCGCCGGCTCGTTGCCCGCCCAGTAGTAGGGCTCGTTCGGCCCGGCGTTGAGCTGGGTGAAGAGCGTGTCGAGCCGCGCGGCACCGCGGCCTGTCGCCGCCGATGCCGGCGAACAGGGCGGCGCAGGTTCTGCGGCACCATCCAGGTGTACTGGGCGGCGTTGCCCTCCTGGAAGCCGCTCTGGCCGAAGCCGGCCTAGCCGGCGGTGGCCGGGTCCCGGACGGGAAGGCGCCGTCGGCGTCGCGCGGCTGGATGTAGCCGGTGGCGGTGTCGAACACGTTCGCCCAGTTCTGCGACCGGCGCGAGGAACGGCTCGCGGCTGCCGCGTCGCCGGATGCGCTGAGCCAGCCGGGAGATCGCGAAGTCGGCGAGGGCGTATTCGAGGGTCTCCGAGGCGCCGTTCGGCACCGGGCTGATCGAGTCGGAGCCGACGTTCGGCACGTAGCCCCTGGAGTTGTAGTCCTGCGCCGTGCGGCCGCTCGACGTACCAGCCCTGGCCGGGTGGCGCCGGTGCCGTCGGCGCCGTGGACCATCGTCGGCGACCGCCTGGCCGACGTCGAAGCCGCGGGCGCCGAACGCGTAGATGTCGGCGAGGATCGGGTCGGCGGCGTCGCCGTTCATCACGCCGGTGTAGCCGTTGGCCGACCGGCCACTTGGGCAGCCAGCCGCCCTGGGCGGCGTCGTCGAGCAGCGAGGTGGCCATGTCGCGGCCTGCGCCGGGGTCGAGCAGCCCGATCAGCGGCATCTCGGATCGGTAGATGTCCCAGCCGGAGTAGTTCGCGTACTGCGCGTGGCCGGCGCGACGGGGTGGACCTTGCCGTCGAAGCCGAGGTAGCGCGCCGTCCGCGTCGCTGAACAGGTTCGGGTGCAGCAGGGCGTGGTAGAGCGCGGTGTAGAACGCCTGCCGCTCGGCGGCGGTGCCGCCGGCGATCTGCATCTTGCGCAGCTGCGCGTTCCAAGCCTGATGCGCCGCGCGAGCCACAGCGTCCGGCGATACCGCTTGGGTGCTCGCGAGTTCAGCGCTCGTGCTGCTCATGACACCGGGGCTGGCGTTCTTCTACGGCGGCATGGTCCGCGCGAAGAGCGTCTTGAACATGCTCATGATGAACTTCATCGCGATCGCCGTGGTGACCGTGCTCGTGGGTTCTCTACGGCTGGTCCGTGTCGTTCGGCAACGTCGGTTCGGGGGACGGCAGCGGTAACGGCTTCTGGGGCGGCCTGCACCAGTGGGCCCTGCACGACATCGGCCAGGGCTTCGGCACCGGCTCCAGCGGCGGCTCGCTGTTCGGGGCGACCGGGGTGCCGACCATCGCGGTCGTCTGCTTCCAGCTGATGTTCGCGATCATCACCCCGGCGCTGATCTCCGGCTCGCTGGCCGACCGCACCAAGTTCGTCGGCTGGACCGTCTACGTGGCGGCCTGGGTGACGCTGGTGTACTTCCCGGTCGCGCACTGGGTGTTCTCGCCCAACGGCTTCATCAACAAGAACCTGCACGTCATGGACTTCGCCGGCGGGACCGCGGTGCACATCAACGCCGGTGCCGCGGGCCTGGCGATGGCGCTGGTGCTCGGCAAGCGGGTCGGCTTCGGGCGGGACCCGATGCGGCCGCACAACGTGCCGTTCGTGATGCTCGGCGTCGGCCTGCTGTGGTTCGGCTGGTTCGGCTTCAACGCCGGCTCCGCCCTGGGCGCCAACGGCCAGGCCTCCATGGTCTTCATCAACACCCAGATCGCCACCTGCACCGCGATGATCGGCTGGCTGGTCGCCGAGAAGATCCAGCACGGCACGTTCACCTCGCTGGGCGCCGGCTCCGGCGCGGTGGCCGGCCTGGTCGCGATCACCCCGGCCTGTGCCTCGGTCTCGCCGCTGGGCGCGCATGTTCGTCGGCCTGATCCCCGGCTTCGTCTGCTGCTACGCGATCAACCTGAAGAACAAGCTCGGCTACGACGACTCGCTGGACGTGGTCGGCGTGCACCTGGTCGGCGGCATCCTGGGTACCGTCCTGATCGGCTTCTTCGCCACCAAGGAGATGGTCTCCGGCTACGCCAACGGCGCCAAGGCCGGCCTGTTCTACGGCGGCGGCGTCGACCAGCTGATCTCGCAGTGCGAGGGCGCCGGGATCGTGCTGGGCTACTCCTTCGTGGTCTCCTTCATCCTGGGCTGGGTCCTGCACAAGACCATCGGCATGCGGGTCAGCGCGGACGCCGAGGTCGAGGGCATCGACAGCACCGAGCACTCGGAGACCGCCTACGACTGGGGCCGGCTGGCCGGTTCGCTGCGCACCGCGCTCGGCGAGGCCCCGGCCGCGCCGGCGACGGCCAAGCGCCGAGAAGCCTGCCAAGGCTGACAACGACGTCACGGAGGGTGTGAAGGCATGAAGCTGATCACGGCGATCATCAAGCCGTTCAAGCTGGAGGAGGTCAAGGAGGCCCTGCAGCGCTTCGGCGTCCACGGCATCACGGTCTCCGAGGCCAGCGGCTACGGCCGCCAGCGCGGCCACACCGAGGTCTACCGCGGCGCGGAGTACACCGTCGACCTGGTCCCCAAGCTGCGCGTCGAGGTGCTCTGCGAGGACGAGGACGTCGACGCCCTGGTGGACGTCGTGGTCAAGGCGGCGGCCACCGGCAAGATCGGCGACGGCAAGGTCTGGGTCACCCCGGTCGAGGAGGTGGTCCGCGTCCGCACCGGCGAGCACGGCAGCGGCGCCCTGTAGTGCCTCCAGGCTACGGCCGCCTCACCCTGACGTGTGCCTGGGTTCCCGCAAACAACACCCGACCACCCCGAACACGATGAACAGCCCTGTGGCGAGCAGCAGACACCAGCCGCCGAAAGCGAGGTGCACCGCGTCGTCCCCGGACTGGTCGTGCCCGCCGCCCAAGCCGTATATGGCCCAGGTAGGGTGAAACAGGACCCTGTTGATGCCCAGCAGAAGCAGCGCGGCCGCACCTTCGACCAGGGACACGAGGGCCCCGGTGCGCATGGGCTCATCAGGGGCCGGATACTGCGGAGTCCGTTTCGGGAATCGCATCGGGATCCAGTCGCCCGCGGTCGAGAGCACGTTGCTGACCGTGAACCACCGCCAATCGTTCGGCGACAGGGGCGCCCACCGAGCGCGCCGTGCCCCCCACCAGCGCCCGGCGCCGAGCATGAGGTAGATCGGGCCGAGGATGCCGAACCACGGGTGGGTCCACGCGGTGTAGGACACCGTGTCGCCGAAATCCATGGGCGATACCGCGCTGAACCAAGGCGTCACCAGCGCGAGGAAGGCAAGCGGCAGCGCCGCCACGAACCCCCAGGCCCACCATGGGGCCTCCCATATCTCGACTGCGGCCTCTGCGGCCTCTGCGGCCTCTTGTGCCGGTCGCGCGTCCAAAGCATCCCCCCAGTTCTGATCTTGCGCACCGTATCGGAGCGCCGGCAACGGTCCGACGGCAGAAACGCCGACAGCCGACGCAGTCGGTCACCAGACGGGTCGCAGCGGGACAGCCTGATCGCCGTGTGTCGCCTCGAGATACGCGCGCAAGTCGTGGTCGAGCGCGGCCAGCCGTTCGGCCCCGATGACCTCGGCCAGTCCGGCTTCGACCTCCGTCCACAGCCGGTCGGCGAGCTTCAGATAGTCGCGGCCGCGCGAGGTCAGGGCGAGCATGTGGGCTCGCTTGTCGGTGGAGTGTGGGCGGCGCTCGACGTAACCCCAGTCGGTGAGCTCGGTGACCGCCTTGGAGGCGGCCTGCTTCGTCACGCCGAGGTGCGCTGCCACGTCGACCGTCGTCGCCTCAGGGTTCGATGCCAGGTACCGGAAGGTGTAGCCGTGCGCCGGACGCAGCGGCTCCCGGCCGAGCTCGGCCAGCCGGGCGTGGAAGAGGTCTGTCATGGTGCGGTAGGCGGTCGCCAGCAGCAGCGGCACCTGGCCGGGGCGCGGGTCGGTGAAGTCGGGGCTGAGCGGCATCGGCGGCTCCCTGCGGGAAATAAAGTCAACCAAGTTGACCGGTTGGCGGATCGACCGTACGCTTGAGTGGTCAAGCAGATTGACTAGATCTTCCCGGGAGAAGCCATGCCCCCGAACACTCCGAACACCTCGAACACCCTGGCCACCCTGGCCGACGCGCCGACCTTCGAGCGCGACGGCTTCACCTTCCGACCCCTGGCCGTCCCGTCCCGAGGCAGCGCCGAACTGGCGATCTGGGCGCTGGAGCTGGTGCCCGGCGCCACCAGCGAGATACACAGCATGGACCGCGAGGAGGTCTTCGTGGTCGTGGAGGGCAAGGTCGGCGCGACCGTCGCGGGCGAGGACGTGCTGGCCGTCGCCGGCGACGCGATCATCGTGCCCGCCCACGCGGTCCTGCAGCTGCGCAACGCCTGCCCGCAGAACCCCGCCAAGGTCACGGCGGTCACCAGCGTCGGCATGAAGGCCACGGTCGGCGGTAGCTCCTTCGTGCCGCCGTGGGCGCAGTGACCATGGGCACCGCGCCGATGGACGACGTCACCGCTGTCACCCAGCTGGTCCTACACGAGCGACGTGCCCGCGATCGCGGCTGGTGGGACGCCATGGCCGACTGTTTCGCCCCCGACGCCACGATCCGCTTGAGCTGGTTCCGCGGAACCGGGAAGGAATTCGTCGCCGCGTCCAAGGAGATGGCCGCTCGCGGCGACGAAGCGACTCACTTCATGTCCGCGCCGATCGTCGACGTGGTCGATGACCGCGCGCTCGCCGAAGTCGGCGCTGCGATCCACCTCCGCGGCGACCTCGGCGGCACCGCGGTGGACGTCACCTCGCACACACGCCTCCTTTATCGCGCCGAACGCCGCTCCGGACGCTGGGTCCTGGTCTCGCTGGACCCCGTCTACGAGTACGACAACCTCGAGCCCAGCGTCCCCGGCGCACAGCCGCGACTTGACGAGGAGGTATTGGCGCAGGCACGACCGTCCTACCGCATGCTCGCCTGCCTACTCGGCGCCAGCGGATACACGATCGCCGACGACCTCTACGGCGATGACCGTCCGGAGCCGGTCCGACAGCTGTACCGTACGTTGTTCGCCTGGCTTCACTCAACGGATGTTGAGACGCCTTCCTCTGGAAGATCCATTAGCGGCTAGCCTCCGTGCGACTCGGGCGCCGCACCCTCTCCAGAAAGGCCGTGTATGAAACACCACAGAACCGCAGCAACCTGCCTGACCGTCGGCATCCTGGCAGTCGCCGGATGTAGCAGCGCCGGCAAGCAGGCTGCGGCCAAAGACGGCGCCGCCCTGACATCAACCGCAACCATCCCGGCGCCGGCATCCTCTACAGCGACCGAAACGGATACAACCACATCGGCGCAAACACCAGCGTCCAGCCAGATACCGGTTTCAACCCCGACGCACTCCGCGGCGTGACCGACCGCGCCGACAAGCCCGCCGACGCACAGATCACCGTCTCCACATTCCTCGTCCACTTCGCCCGGCACCGGGGCGAACCCTCCCGCAGGCACACCATGGCAGTGGTCGCCGAACACGCCGCCGTCCTGCACCCCGAAGACGACGGCGAACCCCGGCGCCTTCATCCAAAGCATCCTGGTCCGATCGCCCGTCGACAACTCGACCGCGTGGAACGGCTGGAGCGGAGAGGACAACGCCTGTTTCGCCTACGCAGTGGGCATCACCGACCCGAACGCCAAGACCATCCAGCTGCTGGTGATGGACATCAAGACCCGGGAACAGAAAGCCTTCACCGGCCACATCGGTGACGCCGTCAACGTCGGACGCTTCACCATCAAGGTCACGCCGTCCAGCGGGATGTACGGGCCGACGCTCTTCGAGGCCGGCTTCTACTGGAGCTGAGGCGGGCCGATCACCGAACCGTTCCCGGATCGGCCGCCGCCAGGTTCCGGGCCACGCCGGCGATGAGCGTTCTGCCGGCAGCCAGCGCGGTCCGCAGATCGTCGTTCGAGGTGGGGCCCTGATGCTGGTCGAGCACGACGCCGAGGACCAGCCGGGTCTTGCCGGAGGCGTCGGGCTGCCGGGCCGACCACATCAGCGCGCCGCCGGCCGGGGTGCTGGAGCCGGTCTTCATGCCGACCACTCCGTTCTGGCCGAGCAGGGTGTTGGTGTTGACGAGCCGGTCGCGAAGGCCCGGGACCGTGGCGGTGGGCATGGCGACGATCTGGTCGAAGACGTCATCGCCGACGATCTTCTCGGCGAGCTTGAGCTGGTCGACGGCGGTGCTGCGGGTCGACTCCTCGTAGCCGCTGGCGCCGGTGTAGGTGGTCGCGGTCATGCCGAGGCTGCGGGCGGTGGCGTTCATCTTGGTGACGAAGGCGGGTTCGCTGCCGGCGTCCCAGCGTGCGAGCAGGCGCGCGATGTTGTTGCCGGACGGGATCAGCATCATCTCCAGCAGGTCGCGCTCGCTGAAGGTCTGGCCCTGGGTGACGCGCACGGTTGACTGGTCCGGGTCCGAGGCTTCGGTGACGGCCGCGTCGTCGATGCGGATCGTCGGGCCCGGATCGTCGCCGGTGAGCGGATGGTCGTCGAGGACGACCAGGGCGGTCATCACCTTGGTGACGCTCGCTATCGGGACCGGCTTCTGATCGCCTTTGGCACCGAGGCTGCCGATGCCCTCGACCTCGACGGTCGCCTGGCCCTGAGACGGCCACGGCAGCGTGAAGCCCGTGCCGAGATCGGCCGATGCCGATGTCGATGTCGAGACCGGCGCCGGCGCCGGCGCCGATCCGTATCCGGGCCCTGATGCCGACGTCGACACGGGCACAGCACCGGTCCTCGACGCAGCCATGCCTCCAGGCGCGACGTGGTCACCGCTGCGGGCGACGGCAACCGCGGCGGCAGACGCGGTCAGGCCGACGACGACGGCGATCACCGGGACAGCCCAGCGGGCGCGGTGGTGGCGGAACTTTTTCACGCCCCGACGATCGCCCGGCCTTGTATCCGGGCGGCTGTCACGATGTGTCAGCCGGGCCTGGGCTTTGTATCAGTCCGGTATCTGCGGGCCTCGCGGGAGCGTCAAGCTGGCGACGGCGCCGCCATCGGGCGCGTTGGAGAATTCCAGCTGAGCACCGATGACCCGCGCCTGACCGAGGGCGATGGTCAAGCCGAGTCCCTGGCCGCGTCCCCGTTCGGGTGCGCCGGTACGGAAACGGGATGGCCCCTCGGCCAGAATGTCCGGCGGGAAGCCGGGGCCGTGGTCTCGTACGGTCAGCGTGTGTCCCGCGACGGCCAGCTCGATCGGCGAGGCACCATGCCGCCGGGCATCGATGAGCAGGTTGGTCAGTATCCGGTCCAGACGACGGGGATCGGTCCGCACCACGGGATCGCCGTCGATGCCGAGGTGTACGGCCAGGCCGGCGCCCTCGACCGTCTCGGTGACGAACTCCCGCAGCGGCACAGCCACGAAGTCCGCCGTCTCGACCTGCGCGTCCAGGCGTGAGACTTCGAGCAGGTTCTCGGTCAGACTTCGCAGGGCGCTCACTCGATCCCGGACGAGCTCGGTGGCTTCCCCGTCCGGCAGCAGTTCCGTCGCCGCGACCAGGCCGGCCAGCGGTGTGCGCAGCTCATGGGCCACGTCGGCGGTGAACCGCTGCTCGGCCCGCAGCCGCCGTTGCAGCGAATCAGCCATCGAATCGACGGCTGCTGAGATGTTGTGGACCTCGTCACCGGCCCGGCCCCGCGGACCGATACGGGCATCGAGATCGCCGGCCGCGATCCGGTGCGCAGTTCGCGCCGCGCGCCGCAGCCGCCGCCCGGCGAGCTCCGCGCCGAAGGCCGCCAGGGGAACCAGCACCGCGACAGTGGCGGCGGCCGCATAGAAAGTGTGCCGATCCAACGCGGCGAGGTCGCGCTGCTCGGAAGCCATCGGATACTGCGCGGTCACCATCGTCCCGTGGACATACCGGGCCGCCCACATGACGGGCCCCGCAGGGCCGCTGGTGTCATAGAAGGTGACTGGAAAAGCCGACGCCTGCGCCCGGGCGGTCAATTGTTCCGGCACGGCAGGAGCCGGTCCCAGCCGATTCGACTGCCGGCCGGCAGAGATCGTCTGTTCCAGGTCCCACTGCGCGGTCGCCCGGCCGTAAAACATCTGACCCGACTTCGTGGTCTGGTGAATGCGCAAACCTATGGAGCCCGAGGCGACCGTCACCGCCACGGCGGCCAGCACCGCCATCCGGAAGCTCAGCGAACGCAGCGGATTCCTCATCGGCGCAGCTTGTATCCGAAGCCACGGACCGTCTCAATCCGGTCCGCACCGATCTTCGTCCGCAGCCGCGCCACACACAGGTCCACCACGCGCGAATCGCCGCCCTGCCACCGGTAGTCCCACACGTCGCGCAACAACCGGTGCCGCTCCAGCACAACGCCGGGATGCGCGGCCAACTCCAGCAGCAACCGCAGCTCGGTCGGCGTCAGCGCAACCGGCTCACCACCGCGCGTGACCTCCATGCCCCCGGGATCGATGAGGACATCGCCGAAGGCAGCACGGCAGGCGACTCCACGGAGGGATCCACCGCAGTCCGGCGCATCACCGCCCGGATCCGCGCCACCAGCACCGAGGTGTCCACCGGCTTCACCACGTAGTCGTCCGCCCCGGCCTCAGCCCGCCGACCACATCCAGCGAATCACCCCGCGCGGACATCATCAGGATCGGTACCTGACTGCTCTCACGTACCCGCCGGCACAACCCGATACCGTCAAGCCCGGGCAGCATCACGTCCAGCAACACCAGGTCCGGCGCCACATCACGAAAGCGCTCCAGCCCAGCAAGCCCATCGGGCGCCGTCGCCACCGAGAACCCATAACGCTCCAGAGTCCGCCCCACGGCGACCCGGATCACCTCGTCGTCCTCGACCAGCAGCACACGCGTTACGCGGTAATTTTTGCATGCCGGATCTACCGCTTACCGTGAGTGCCGCTGCGCGCACTCGGCCGAGCCAGACCCTGATCAGGTCGCAGCAGCCGCCGCAAGGTGCGAGCGCGCGAGGCTGGCGAAGCGCACGGCGGCTGCGGCGGCCTGTTCCCGCTCGTTCGGGCTCATGGCGTCGAGGATGTGCTCGAGGAGGGCGTGGCGGCGTCTGGTGACTTCGGCGACCACCGTGCGGCCGGCGTCGGTCGCCTCGACGGTGACGATGCTGCGGCTGCGGGTGTCCCTGCCGCGGGTGACGAGGCCGGCGGCTTCGAGCTTGTCGACCAGGCGGGTGACCGAGGATGCGGCTGCGCCCAGGGCGGCCGCCAGGGTGGAGGACGGTACGCGGCCGAGTGCTTCGAGGGTCCTGAGCAGGCGGAACTGGGGGGCCGTCACGGACTGGCCCAGCGCGGCCAGGCTCTCGGCGGTGATGCCGACCAGCGCCTGGGCCAGCTCTTCGAACGCCGCCACGTGGTCATGGGGTGCGGCGCCGCTCGTCGTCAGCTGCGGGTTCGTGCTGTTCACAGGGACAATGCTTGCGCACCGCAAGATTTGTCGTCAACAATTGGTTAGGAACGACAGAACAACACGGGGGGGGAGGGCGGCGCCGGCCACGGCGGGCACCGCCCGACCGAGAAGTCGACAGACGCTTCGAGCGCCGGATTGGAGGAGCGAGCCGTGTCATCGCAGACTCACCCCATCGAACAACACCCGGACCTGATGGCCCTGAGGGCCGCCTCCGAGGACGCCACCACGCGCCCCGCCGGCCAGGCCGTGGAGACCATGAGCCTGCTCGCCGGGCTCTACCTCGCGGTGTCCCCGTGGATCGTCGGATTCCACGCCACCTCCCCGGGCCTCACCGTGAACAACCTGGTCACCGGGCTGGTCCTGGTGGCGCTCGCGCTCGGCGTGGTGCCGGCCTACGAGCGCACGCACAGCCTGGGCATGGCCGCGGCCGTCATCGGCCTGTGGACGATCATCGCGCAGTGGGTGATCCAGTCCACCTCGACCGACGCCGGCGTCGTCGCGAGCAACATCGTGATCGGCGCGGTGGTGTTCCTGTGCGCGATGGCGACCCTCGGCCAGGGAATGTGCTGCGAGCGCCGTCTCGGCACGCCGATGGCCGGGCCCGGCACGGTCCCCGGAAGCGCCAGGATGCGCTGAGCAGCCGTAGGCGCCGGTGACGAAGGCTCAGGCGGCGTACCCGAGTGCCGCGCAATCGCGGGACTCGAGGACGCCGCCGAGGCCGAGTAGTAGTACGACTAGTAGTAACAGACAGCAGGAGCCACGAGCCAGGCGCTCGGCACGCCAGCGCGCGGGCGCGCAGCACACAGCACGAGGAGGCGGCTGACGCTTTCGCAGCACGATCGGCGGGCACTGGCCGACATCGAGAACCATCTGCGCACCAGCGATCCTGATTTCGCCCGGCGGCTGGAGCACCCGTCCGAGTACGAGCCGGCCCGCCGGCGACGCGGACGTGTGTGCCGGCGCGTCATCCTGGCCGGCCTGGTCGCGGCGCTCGCACTGCTCGCCACGGCATTCGCGGCGAGGAGTGCGGACGCGGTCGTTTGGGCTGGCGTCGCGCTCATGACGGCGGCGGGCGCTACGGCGGTGTGGACTGCGGACCGGTTCAGGCACCGGCACGACCACCTCGAAAGGTAGCCGGTCCGGGCTGCGAGTCCGGGCTGCCAGTCCGGGGCTGCCGGTCCGGGCTGCCGGTCCGCGCTGCCAGTCCGGGCTGGCAGTCCCCAGGACGCTGACCCGTGCCTGTCTGTCCGCCACCGGCCGCACCGCTAAACAACTCGCCGACGCCCGCGTGACGCTGGAAGCCCAACGGCTGCTTGCTCACACCGACCTGCCCGTGGCCACCATCGGCCGCGCCCTGGGCTTCTCCGAGGCCACCAACTTCGGCAAGTTCTTCACTCGTCAGACCGGGAACACCCCGGGCGATTTCCGCCGTACTCAACGCTGAGTTCGCTCAGGCGGTGCCGGCACTCCGGAACGGCCACGCCAACGCGGCGTGGAAGCGGCGGGGGTCCGGGAAGGAGCCGGGGTCGTCCAGGCCGAGGGCGTCCGGGACGCGGTGCGGCTGGTAGACGAAGGTGCCGAAGACGATGTCCCAGATCGCGACCACCGAGCCGTAGTTGGCGCGCTCCTGTGCCGCGTGGTGGTGGTACCGATGCGTCTCGGTGCCGATGAGCAGGTAGTTGAGCGCGCCGACGCGCAGGTCGCTGTTCACGTGGCTGACGGTCTGCTGCAGGCCCAGGACTGCGATCGCGATGAAGGCCGCGTCCGGCGAGATTCCGGTGAGTTTGAAGACGATCAACGAGATCACGAAGCGGGACACCAGCAGATCGAACGGGTGGAAGACCTGGTGCATCAAGACGTACAGCTGGGAGGGCGCATGGTGGACGCCGTGGATGCGCCATAGCCGGGAGATCGTGTGGGCGGCGCGGTGGTAGCCGTACCACAGCAGGTCCAGGGCGGCCAGCGCGAACAGCGCCTGCACGAGCAGCGGCGTGCGGCTGAGCGGGCCGAAGCCGCCGGACGGCATGGTCGCCGCCGCGATCAGGGACACCGCGGCGGTCGCGACCTGCTCGACGACGACGGCGAGCCCGATGAACGGCAGGTCGCGGCCCAGCAGGCTGGTCTTGGTCATCGACCAGCGGTCTTGGAGCGGGTTGACGCGCTCGACGATGAACACGACCGCGATGGTGATCGCGGTCAGCACGCCTATCATGGCGTCACGGTCCAGGTTCCATCGCACCGCGGACCACAGGCAGGCGGCCGTGACGAACGCGAGCGCGGGATAGGTACCGTAGGTGAGCAGCGGCCTTGCCGGCCTGTCGAGTTCCATGCTGCGATCCTCGGTTTCGGAACAGGGAGAACACCGCTCCATGGACGCAACCCGCTTGTCTTCACACGCAGACCCCGTCGCCGGTCAGTTCGCCAGGTTCGCCGCGGCCCGCGGCGTACCGGCCGGCTTGCCGCCGGAAGCGATGTGGGCGGCGCTTCGTGCGGACGGCTTGGAGCAGCCCGGTCTGGCGTTCGCGGCCTGGGCCGAGATCACCGTGCTCGGCGGTCTGCTCGGTCCGATCGCGGTCAACAGTCCCGATATCGGCACGCTGCTCGACGACCTGGAACGCTTTCATCCGCTGTTCGGCCGGGAACAGATCGTCTTGACCCGGCGCCCGCGCGAAGTGTCGTTCTCCTTGCGCGCGCCGAACGGGCTGCCCGCGGACCCGGACACCGTCGAGGCGTGTTTCGCTTTGTTGTGCCGGATAATCCGCTCGCTCACCGACGTCGATGCCGGGCCGTCCCGGGTGGCGCTGCGCCGGGCTCGGCCGGAGCGGACCGGCGACTACGCGACGGTTTTCGCTGAGCGGGTCGCGTTCGGTCAGCCTGCTGATGTCTGCGTCTTCACCAGCGAGTCGTTGCGCACTCCCATTCCGGACGCCGACATCGTCGTGCGCTCGATGCTTCGCCCTTATGCCGAACGCCGCATCGCCACGCGCCGACAGGTGCCCTGGGCAAGCGCGGTCAACGGACTCCTCCAAGAGGGATCACAGACCAGCCTTGTGACAGCCGCCCGCGCCCTGGCTGTCAGCCCTCGTACTCTCCAGGTCAAGCTCGAACAGGAGGGCACCTCCTTCGCCGCCCTCGCCGACGACTTCCGGCGGGAACGCGCGCTGACGCTGCTGTCCCAGCCAGATCTGGCGGTCACCGCGATCGCGGCCCGGCTCGGTTTCTCGACGCCGTCCGCGTTTACCCGGGCCTTCCGGCGCTGGATGGGGATGGCGCCTTCGGACTACCGGCGCGAATCTCGTGCCTCCGGAACGCCGATTCGCCTGTAGATGCGCAGTGCGCGTGCTTGGTTCTCGGCCGCCAAGTCGGGCTCCCCATTACGGCGATGCACTTCCGCGAGGCCTTCCAGTGCTTTCGCACTCTGATACACGTCTCTGGCGGTGCGGGCGAGGCTGAGCGCGGTGCGGTGGTGGTCCGCGGCGGCGGTGAGGGAGCCGAGGATGGTCTCGGTCCGGCCGAGATGATTGTGTGCGTGGGTCTTTATCGCGTGTTCGCCGATGGCTTCGGCCAGGGTGAGGGCTTCACGGGCCAGGTCGTGTGCCTCGGTGTGATTCAGGGTCGCGTGGTGGAGTTCACTGAGGCCGATCAGGGCCCAGCCTTCGGCGGCGGGGTGCCCGTAGTCGCGGCTGCTCGTGAGTGATTCTGTGAGGTGGACCAGGGCTTGCCCGGGGTCGTTCAGCCGGAGGTGGAGGATTCCGAGGTCGGTCAGGACCTCGTACGCTTCGGCCTGGTGGCCGCCTTCGTGCAGGGTTGCCATGGCTTCCAGGAAATCGCGCTGCGCGCCTTCATAATCGCCCTGCCGCAGACGGGTGATGCCGCGGTTGCATCGAGCGTCGCCGGCGGCGTCGGAGTAGGCGGCGACCCCCCGGGTGAGTTCGATCGCCCGGGTGTGGCATGCGAGGGATTCCGCATAGCGGCCCATGCGCCGTTGTACGTTGCCGATGCAGTAGCAGGCACGGGCCTCGCCCACTTGGTCGCCAGCTTGCGCGAACAGGCCCTGGGAGCGGCGGTAATATCTCAGAGCCCGCAGCGAGGCGCCCTGGTGGCAGGCGATCAGACCCAGGTTTCCCGACGTCACCGCCATGCCGAGGAGATTCTCGCTGGCCTGGTAGCGAATCAGGGCTCGTTCGCCGAACTTGATCGCCTCCTGGAAGCGGCCCACCCGCCAGTACGTCCCGGCCAGATGCCGGGCCGCATCAGCCTGCCGGTCCGACGCCGGCTGGCCGCGCATGACCTCCACCGCGCGTTGGTGCAGTACAAGCGCGGTGCTGTCCATCCCTCGTACCTCCAGGACGCGCGACAGGATGGCTGACAAGTCGCCGATGTGGCCGCTGAGCGAGTCGGGGGTGGCGTCCGCGGCGGCCTGCACGACGTTCGCCAGCTCCGCCTCCAGCCAGGACTCGGCCGCTGCGGCGTCGCGGAAAACCATCGGTTCCACGTCGGAGTTTTGGGTGAAGGCAGGTCTACGGGACCGTTCATAGGGGATCAGCACGTCCATCGCCGCTGATGCCGCTTGGCGGTAGTGGTCCATCAAGCGGAGCAGGGCTGCCGACCGGACGGCCTCAGGCTCCTCGGCCGCCAGCTGTCGTCCGTACAGCCGCACCAGGTCGTGGAACCCGTAGCGGCCGGCGACGGACTGTTGAAGCAGATGCTCGTCCAGGAGCAGTTCCAGGACCTCGTAGGCTTCGCCGGTGCTGAGACCGGTCAGAGCCGCTGCGGAAGCGATGGAGAGGTCTTCGCCGGGATGCAGGCTCATCAACCGGAACGCGGATCGGACCGGCTCGGTCAGGCCGGTGTAGGACAGGTCGAGGATCGCCGACACATCCCGGCCGCCGGTTCTCAGTCCTCGCAGACCGGCCTGGTCGAGTTGCGTGACGAGATCGGACAGCCGCCACGCCGGACGGGACCTGAGCCGGGCCGCCGCCAGGGCCACGGCCAGCGGCAGGTGGCCGCACAGTTCGCCGATACGGGAGGCTGCCGCGGGCTCGCCGGCGACCCGTTCCGCCCCGGCGATCCGGGTCAGGAGGTCCAGGGACTCCGATGGGGCGAACAGACCCAGGCGGTGCGGTTCGGCGCCGTCCAGGCCGGTAAGGCTGCGCCGGCTGGTGACGATGACCAGATTGTCGGGTCCGCCCGGTATCAGGCTTCGTATCTGCTGTTCGTCCGCGGCGTTGTCCAGCACGATCAGCGCCCGGCGGTCGTGGACCAGGTCCCGGAACATGGCGGCCCGCTCGTCCAGTCCGGCCGGGATCCGCGGGATCGGGACAGCGAGGGCCTGCAGGAAAGCCCCGAGGACCTCGGTGGGGTCGACGGGGTCCTGTTCGGCGTCGAAGCCGCGCAGGTTCGCGAACAACTGCACGTCGGTGTATCGGCCGGCGCCGACCAGCCGGTGTGCGGCATGGATCGCCAGTTGCGTCTTTCCCAGACCGCCCATGCCCTCGACGGCCGAGATCAGGACAGTCCGCGCGCCACCGCCTTCGGCCTGCGCCGCCACCAGTTGCTCCAGCCTGGCCAGGTCCGCCTCACGACCGGCGAACGTGGCCAGGTCCGCGGGAAGCTGGCGCAGTACCCCGGTGGGTCCGCCGGTCCTGGCCTCGGCGTGGACCCGGATACAGGCCGCGCGCCACCGGGCGACGTCGGTGACGTGCAGTCCCAGCGCACGCGTGATCTCCACGACGAGGTCCAGGTTCAGCCGGCGCCGCTGGGCCCGGAACAGGTCGCTGACCGTGGACTGGGACAGCACCTGGGGCGGCTTCAGGCGGGGCCCGACTGCTTTGGCCAGCGTCCGGTACGACGGGCTCCCGGCCCACAGCCGCAGCTCGTTCAGCAACTCGACGAACTCGGCCACGTCGGCGGCACGGTCCGGGTCAGGAGCTGTTGCTGCCACGCGTTCCCCCTGTGATGCGCGGTGGGTGCAAGAGTCCTGATTCTATTTGTCGGCGCCACCGCGCGGCGGCCCGCGGTGGCGGCTATCCGGGCTCGATGTGGCGGCTATGCGGGCTCGATGATGAGCCACGCGACCATGGACTTGTCCCCGGCGGCCCCCGCGATGGAGAAGGACCCTGCTCCATGACTCGCGACGTAGGCGATGCCGCCCGGGGTTCCGCCGGGCTTCTGGATCGTCAGGAAGATGCGGCTGTTCGCGGTCACGGCGGTGGTGCTGACGGTGACCGGGGTGGTGCCGTTCAGTGTGGTGACGCCTATCTTGGCGTTGGCGCCTTCGGCGATTCGCAGGCCCTTGCCCGGCATGCCGATCTCGAGGTCGGAGTCGGGGGTGCCGAGCACGGCCGTGACCCGGGTCAGCTGGATGCCGACGGTGGTCCCGGTGGTGGACGGACCGTGCACGGTCAGGTCGCGCATGGCGAAGTCGGCGATGCCGGCGACCTGGATCATGGCGGGGTGGGCAAAGCCGGGCAGCGCGTCGATTGTCGTCTGGTTGGAGCCGCCGGCGCTGTAACCGGTCGAGGCCTTGTCGCCGAGCAGCTTCGTGCCCGCCTTCTGGACCGTCAATGGCGCGCTGATCTCGTAGACGCCGTTCGGGAAGTACACGACACCGCCGACGGGCACGGCGTTCAGCGCCGCCTGGATCGCCGCGGTGTCGTCGGTCGCGCCGTCGCCCTTGGCGCCGAAGTCGGCCATGACGTTGAGCCAGCTGGTGGTGCCCACCGCGGCAGCCGCGTCCGGCATGGAGACGGCCAACGCCGCCGCGGTCATGCCGCCGACGCCGGCTGCGGAGAGCAGGAGTGAGCGCCGAGATTGGTCCACCGACATAGCAACCCCCCGATAGGCTTTGTAAGCGTACGAAGATCAAGGGGAACAATAGCGAACCGCCGACGCCGGCTCGCCGCGCGGGATCACGCCGATAGCACAGGAGTCATCGGGGCGATGTCGAGCTCTGCGATCGCGGTCTCGCCTTGAACGGTGCGGTCGCCACCGGCGAGCACCATGGTGCGGGCCGACTGGTAGCGGCAGGTGGCGGCGTCGAACGCGGCCACCGTGGCGAGCAGCCGCTGCCGGTCGTGATCGAGCAGCGCTTCGGCGCGCTCGACCAGGGCTTCGGCGACCGGGTTGCCCGCCACGACGGCCCGGGCCTCGGTCACGTAGTCGCGCGCGTCGGAGCTGTCGGCGAGGACGGCGGCTTCGGCGCGGAGCGCTGTGAACCAGTGCAGCCAGGTCCATCTGATCCAGGTGTGGACGTCGTTCGCCCCCGGCGTCATGCGCTCAAGGGCCTCCTTCGCGCGGCCGTCGTGCAGCAGGACGAAGGCTTCGAAGACCGCGCGGTACCCGTAAGTCTCGCGGGGGTAGTCGTCGAGCTGCCGCAGCACTGTGTCCCAGGCGCGCCGCGAGTCCTGATCCGCGCGCAGGCCGTGGATCATGGCCACGCCGGCAGCCGCCGGACCGAGAATCGACCCGGTCGGCCGGCCGGCAAGATGCCAGCCCTCCAGGAACCTGTCGGCGACGGTCAAGACTTCCCGCACGTCGCCAGCGAGCGCGCCGGTCACCAACAGCCCGCCGGTGGCGCGGTGGCCGACCTCGGCGAGCAACGGGTGATCGGCAAGTCGCCGGGCCGACTCCCGGGCGCCCCGCAGATCCCCCGCACCCAGGCTGACCTCGGTCGCCTCGCCGAGGGCCTCGATCAGCTCGCGGGTGGCCGCCGGCGTGTCCGGCGCGGAGTCCAGCAAGATCACGCGATGCCGCGCCGTGGCCGCAGCGGCGAAGGGATCGCCGGCCCAGCTCTGCGCGCCGACCAGGATGTCCAGCGCAGCCGATTCGGCAAGCCGGTCTCCGGCACGCCGGGCGAGGGTGACCGCGCGCTCCGCCGAGGCGATCGGGTCTGCGGCGGTGTTGTCGGCGGGACGGGGGTCGCTCGGGGCAGCGCTCTCGACCTCCGCGGCGGCATCCGCAACCGGACACCTGTCACCCGCAGCCACGTTCTCGACCTCCGCGACAGCACCCGCAACCGGACACCTGTCACCCGCAGCCACGTTCTCGACCTCCGCGACAGCACCCGCAACCGGACACCTGTCACCCGCAGCGGCACTCTCGACCAAACCCCTGTCACCCGCCGCATCGGCGAGCGCCCGGCCGGCCTCGGCCAGCGACACCGCGGCGCGCGCGGCTGGGTCGTCGCCGGCCAGGTCGCGGGCCTCGTTGATGAGGGCGGTCGTCTGGTGCGGCGGCAGGGGTGTGACGCACTTGCTGGTGAAGCGGAAGGCGTCGGCGGCGGCGGTGGCGAGGTGGCGTGCGGTGGAGCCGAGGTCTCCGGAGCGGCGGGCGGCTTCGGCGGCCTCGCGGCGTAGCCGGTACATGTCGTCGTGCATGCGGCAGCCGGCGACGTCGGCGGCGTGGCGGAGCATCTCCGCTGCGGCGGCCGGGTCGGGGGCGAGTTCGGCCGCCTGTTCGTAGCGGCGCTGGGATTCGCCGAGCAGTTGGCGGGCGAAGGTCGCCTGGGCCAGGTGGTGGGCGAGGCGGTAGGCGTCAGTGCCCTGATCCGGCTGCTCGGCGGCCCAGGCCAGGGCTGCGCGCATGTCGTCGGCCACGCTGTCGAACCGTGCGCGCCAGCCAGTGTCCGCGACCGCCGGTCCGGTGGCGGTCAGGCACCACCGGAGGTGGCGGAGCCGGGCGTCGGGCAGCTCGCCGGCGGCGGTGAGCCGTTCCATCCCGTACCGGCGGATCGTCTCGGGCGCGCGGTATGCGGTCGCGGATGCGGAGGCCGTTACCGTCAGCAGGCTCTGCTCGGCCAGCCGCGCCAGCCCGTCGGCCGCCGCACCGATCTCCACCCCGGCCACCTCGGCCGCCGCCCCCAGGGTGAACGGCGCCACGAACACCGACATCCGCCGCAGGAGCGCCTGATCGTCCGGCTCCAACAGGTCGTGGCTCCAGTCCAGCGCCGCGCGCACGGATCGGTGACGCACATCGGCCCGCGTGCCCCCAGTCAGCATGCGCAGCGGATCGGACAGCGCGGCGGCAATGCCGTCGAGTCCG
This sequence comes from uncultured Actinomycetes bacterium, assembly GCA_963758575.1. GTDB lineage: Bacteria > Actinomycetota > Actinomycetes > Streptosporangiales > Streptosporangiaceae > RYN-230. Next base: position 50,214 of record CAVWWE010000046.1, on the reverse strand, counting down.
AGCGTGGGCAGTCGCGCGGCCGCCAGCTCGATCGCCAGCGCCATCCCGTCGAGCCGTTCGCAGACCTCGACGACGCGCTCGCGCTGCGCGGGATCCGGCGCCCAGCCGACCGCCGCCGTCCGGCTGGCGAACAGCGCGACCGCGTCCGAGTCACCGCCGCCGGCCAGGGAGAACGGCGGAACCGCGTACACCCGCTCGAAGGGCACCATCAGCCGGGCCCGGCTGGTCGCCAGCACCGTCACGTCCGGGCAGGCACCGAGCAGCCGCTCCAAAAAGGGCGCCACACCGTCCCTGACATGTTCGCAGTTGTCCAGGACCAACAGGGCCCGGCGGCTGGCGAGAGCCGCGGCCACCGACTCCGCGACGTCGACGCCCGGCTGCTCGCCCATCCTGAGCGCGGCGGCGACGGCAGCGGCGACCATGCCCGGCTCGGTCACCGGCACCAGGTCGACGAACCACACGCCGCCCGGAAAATCATCGACCGCCTGCATGGCGACCGCCAACGCCAGCCGCGTCTTGCCCACCCCGCCAGGCCCGGTCGCGACCACGTGACGATGTGTCCGGATCAGCTCGGCCAGCTCGGCGCACTCCGCTAAGCGGCCGACGAACGGGGTCAGCGGCTGTGGCAGCTCCGCCGCCGGCAGGCATACGCTGCCGGCCCGTGCCGCATCCGCCGCCGACTGGGCCGATGCCAACCGGGCCAACGCCCGCCGGTCCGGCGCGTCGAGTTTGCGCCGCAGCGAGGCGACATGGCTTTCGGCGGTGCGCACCGAGATGAACAGCCGCGCCGCTATCTCAGCGTTGCTCAGGTGTTCCCCGAGCAGCGCCAGCACCTCGGCTTCCCGAACCGAGACCTCCGCGGTGCCATCCACGCCGGCCATTGTCCTCGTACCCCACTGCGTAGATCAATCCGTAGGCCAATCCGTAGTCACTACGAATGTGGCAGCACCCCGTCATCCGCGAGGCTGAGCACATGACAGCGCATCTGAACCACACCATCGTTTACGCCCGCGACAAGCAGGTCTCCGCGAACTTCCTCGCCGACATCCTCGGCATCGCAGTCAGCCCGCCGATAGCCCGGTTCCTGCCGGTGGCGCTCGACAACGGCGTCGCCCTGGACTACATGAACGCCACCGACATGGGCCTGACCGACCCGACGCCGCAGCACTACGCCCTGCTGGTCTCCGAGGACACCTTCGACGCCGCATTCGACCGCATCGTCGCGGCCGGCGTGCGCTACCACGGCGATCCGGACGGCGACCGGCCCGGCGAGACTTACCACTCCCGCACCGGCGGCCGCGGCGTGTACTTCCCCGACCCGGACGGCCACCTCATGGAACTGCTCACCAGGGACGCGGCCGGCCGCGAGGTCTAGGAGCGTTCTGAAAATCTTGAAAACGCGCCCTACTTGCTCCGGTTTACCCCGATCGACTTTTCAGGGTAAAAGGCGGTGAAACCGGCGCGCCGAGCAAGATCTTCAGCAGTCTCCTAGGCAAACGATCCCCTCAACGGAAGGAAAGACTGATGCTCACCACTGTTGGCACCGTTCTCGCCGGACTGGTCGCCGCAAGCCTGATCGCCATGGGCGGCAACGCCGTCACGCGGCCACGGACGGCTGCCGGCTTCGGCATCCCCGACCCGCCGGTCGACAACCCCGCTTTCTTGCCATGGCTGCGCGTGAAGGGTTTGCGCGAGGTCGCGCCCGGAGTGTTCCTCTTCCTGGCGATGCTCGTCGCGACGTCGTCGGTGCTGGGCTGGTACCTGCTGGTCTTCGCGGCGATCCCTGCCGGAGACATGTTGGTGGTGCTGCGCACCGGAGGGCGCAAGGCCATCGCCTACGGCGTCCACGGCGCCACGTCGGCGCTGATGCTCGCGACCGCCGTCTGTCTCCTGGTCTGACGTGAGTGCGGATGGCGCTCTACGGCGTAGCCGGAAGCTTCGGTTGAAGGCATGCGGTCTTGGCATGGGGTCCGTCCCCATGGCGATCGGTGACGTACGCCTCCACGTAGACGCAGCCGTTGCGAGTGGACAGGACATTGCCCCAGGAACCTGATGGCGCATTGCCAGAGTATTGATAGACGAGAGTCGTCGCGCCGGGATCTCTGTGGGTGAGGATGTGCGAGGTCCACTGGGTCGAGTTCGGGCCGCTCAGATAGCCCCAGGCGGCGTTACACGACGGCGAGAACATCAAGACCAGCGTGCCGTAAGCGGTGCCGTCGGCGTACCTGACCGGCTGCCAGTCCAGCTGCTTGTCGTCGCCTTTGCAGTGGTCGTCGTAGGGATCGGTGTCGTCTTTCGCCGCGGCGACGGCGTGCCCGGAGTTCGTCGGGAGGTTCAGAGCCAGGACGACGCCCGCCGACACCGCGGCGGCGACGAACGCGGCGGCCACCAGTGTGCGGCGACGGTGGAGCCGGGTCGGGGCGGACGAGTCGGGGACCGGGGCGCCGGGTGGTGGCGGCGAGCCGGTATCAGAGCGCTCTGTATCAGAAGGCTCAGTATCAGAAGCCTCGGTATCGTTCCGCCGATCGGTCTCGGACGGCAGATCGGTACCGGTCGGCAAATCGGTATCGGTCTCGGCATCGATCTCGGTCGGCGGATCGGGCATGGCATCGGCGACCTCCCACAGCTGCCGCCACTGAGCCGGATTGCTCCCGCACCCCTGAACGAACGCCTCGACCAGTTCCCACGTAGGCACTCGTCGGCCGCTTTCAGCCGCCGAGAGGCTACCCGCGGCGTAACCGGATTTCGCGGCCAGCGCCCGCAGCGTCAGGTTCGATTCGTCGCGCAAACGGCGTAAGCGACGGGCCAGATCGGTGCGCGGACCGGTTCCGGTTATCTCCAGACGTTTGCGTCCGGCCATCGGGACACCCCATCTGTCCTGCGCGGCTGTTTATCAATGTTCAGTGATGTTCAGTGTTGGATCGTACACCTTCCGTGAGCGGCCGAGCACGGTTAGACGTGATGGGGGAAAGGAGACGCCGATGACGTCATCGACAAGGAAGTTCAGAAGGTGGCAGGCCGTACTGGTCGCTGCGACATGCACGTTGGGGGTCTCGGTGGCCTCCGGCGCGGCGGCCTTCGGGAAGGCCACGCCGGGGGCCGAGAAGAGCGGAGCATCATCGAACGCTGTCTCGTCCGGCTACGTCGTGCTGACCAATGTCGGCAGCGGCAAGAATCTCGACATCGACGGCCCGAACCGCACCGACGGAACCGTCCTGCACATCTGGCACTCCTACAGCGGAGCGGTCAGCCAGCAGTGGGTCCTCAAGCCGTACCAGACCGTCAACGGCCACGTGGCGTACCAGCTGGTGAACAACTTCTCCGGCGAGTGCGCGGACGTGAACGGGCCCTCGACGTCCGACGGCGCGCAGCTGCACCAATGGCACTGCGGCGGAGTCACGCATCCGCAGTCCCAGGCCTGGTTCCTCGACCCGGTCACCTACAACGGCGGGAACGTCTTCCAGATCCGGAACGCCTTCTCCAGTCGCTGTATGGACGTGACCAACTCCAACTACAACGACGGCACCGTGCTCCAGCAGTACGGCTGTTCCAAGGCCGCCAACCAGCAGTGGCGGGCATCGGGCACCGGTCTGGGCGCGCCGGCCGGCTACCGGCTCGGGGACCCGGCCGGCAGCCACGTAGTGGAGGAGCCCTTCACCTCGGCTCACAAGTACGTCGACTGGAACCTGTGCGGCCCCGGCTCGACGACCGCGGCCCTGCAGTGGTGGGACCGGCCGGTGTTCAGCAGCGGCACCTCCACGGTCGCCATGCCGGACGGCGGAACGCAGACCATGGACGGCAACTTCGGCCAGATCTACCTGTCCTATCTCGCCTTCCAGGTGCGACCGCCCGGCTGGCCCTCCAACGGCGAGCTGTCCGGGTCCGGCACGGCATGGGGCACCGCCACGCAGGACGTCGCGGACACCCTGAACTGGGAGGCGTCCAACCGCGACACCGCCACATGGTCGGGCATGTTCTACGGCGTCGACACGCATCCGGTGAGCCGGACGGGTTCGACGATCGACGACTCCAAGCTGCACAACGAGATCGCCACGGACATCGGCGGCATCTTCCACAAGCCGGTCGTGGTCGCGGTCTACGACGGCGACCTTACGAACGACTGGTCGGCCACGAGCCACACCGCGCACCTGATCACGGTGATCGGCTACGACACCGGCAACTACACGTTCCTGGAAACCTGCGGCGACGCCGGATGCCAGACCTCCGGCGGATCCACGGGCCACGGCTTCGGCGTCCACACCATCGCCCGCGCCCAGCTGGCCAAGGCGGTGCTCGACGACGGGAACATCGGAGCGCTCGTGTGGTGAACACGGACTAGCCAGGCCGCGGTCTTCATGACCGCGGCCGTTCTTTGCCCAGCCGCACAATCAGCTTGCCCGGCACCAAGCCCGGCGACTACGACCAACTGGCACCGGCGAAGCGAGCCCGGACGATGGTGCCCGACAGCGGGGACGACCGGATCTGCAACAAGTCGGACAGCTGGTTGGCGATCCACAACCCGGCCTTGCCGCGCATCGAGAGCGTGGGGCGACGCCGGCCGACCAGCGGGTCGGTGATCTGTCCGCGGTCGTGGGTCTCGCACACGACCGCGGCGCCGTCGCGCCACAGCCGCAGGACGCCTGCTCCCCCGCCGTAGACGATGCTGTTCGTCGCCAGCTCGCTCACGACCAGAACCACGTGCTCGGCTCCATGTCCGCCCAGGACCGGCTCGGCGAACGCCGCGACGAAGTCGCGCAGCTCGGCCAGGCTCCCCGGGTCGTATCCGACCTCGCAGACCGGTGCGGCGGGTTCCTCCAGCGGCTGGCCGAACATCTCCGGGAAGCTCAGGGCCGGATGGGGGTAGCTGGCGCTGTCGGCGCGCAGGTCACCGACGACCAGGCTGGGATGGGTGTCGTGGGCCCTGTCGATCACCGACTGCGCCAGGCCGGTGACGTCGTACGGGCACAGGAGCCACCAGCCCGGGCCGTCGTCGAAGGCTGTGTTGAGCAGCTGCTCGTGCTGTTGGCACTCGACGATCTCCGAAGCGGAGCGGGCCGCCCAGATCGGCTCGCCGATGCCGCGGAAGCCCCGGCCGGTGCCGGCGTGGCGGTCGACCCAGTCCTGCCAGGCCGGGATGATCCGCGCCGGATTGCGGCCCACGGCGGCCATGTCGAGGAACTCGACCCGCTCGCTGTCGGCTCCCAGCGCTTCCCTCAGCATCGAGGCACGCGGTTCGACGACGGCCACCAGGACGGCTTCGTCGGCCTGCAAAGCGCCGCGGATGAACGTCGTCGTGCCCTGCAGGAACTGCTCGGGCTCGGAATACAGGAACGCCTCGTGGCGGAAGGCCGCCGTGCCTTCCCCGCTTTCGAACAGGGGCGCGCTCACACCCGCACCTCCACGTCCGGCGCGCTGGACCGCAAGTCCAGAAGATCCCAGCATCTGCGCATCGCGGAGTTCAGCCCCTCCACCACAATCTCCGCCTCGTACTCGATACTGCAATGAGCGATGGCGCGCAGTCCGGCCAGGTCGATGAACCGCACCGTGCGCATATCCAAGGTGACGTGGCCCGACGTCTTCGCCGCCGAAGCCAGGCGGGCGGCGAACGCCTCCGTAGAGCGCATGTCCACATCGCCGCTCACCCGCCAGCGTCCCCCGCCGGCCGACCAGATCCGCAGGGCACCCGGCTTCGGACGGGGCTGCCGGCTGTGCGGATGCACCGACATCAGTTCGGCGAGTTCGACCTCGACGAAGCTCTCCGGCCGGTAGACACAGATGATGAGCGCTCCGGTGTCGGCCGCCAGCCGGTCCAGACGCTGCTCGAAGTCGACGACCTGCGCGAAGTCGGCCGGCACGTCCAGCAGCCAGTCCATGTCCGCCACCACCCGCAGCCCGCGGAAACCCTCCCCGCGCGCCCGCTCATCCTGCTCCTGGACCGCCGACAGCAGCACCTCGGTGGGCAGCGGACCACCCTGCTGGAAGGTCTGGACGGGATCGAAGACGGTCACGTCGTCCGCCATCAAGGGGGCGCCCTGCGAGCGGTGGCCGGAGGCGACCAGGAACAGCTTGTCGCCGGCGCTGCCGCTCTGGCTCAGCTGCTTGGACGCCATCCACTCGAACTCGCCGGGGTCATGGGTGATCCACGCGACGTGATCGCCGCCGTGCAGCGGATCGAGCAGGGAGAGCTCACGCACCTGTCGTTCGGGCACGGCCCCGCCCTTCGATCGGCAGGGCGACTGCCTGTGGAGGTCGTGACGTTGGTCCAGACTGCATCCGCCGCTGATGTCCAGGTCGGCAGATGTGAAACGGGGGTCTTCGGAGTTTTTCACCGTCGGCACTACACCGAGGTCGAGCAACACCCCCGTTGACAGAGTTCGAAGTAGTCTTCAGAATCCCCTTTGCAGGATATGAGACTGCTGGTCCTCATATCGGCGTCGCCACCTTCACGCACGCCTTGCCACCTTCACGCACGCTCGTTTCTCCACATCACAGAGCCCCACCCCACCGGGAATCAGGGCTCTACCACCACTGCCCGCCGGTACGCGGGCTCGCCGGCCACCGCCGCGCCGAGCCGCTCGCCGACGGGGCGAAGGGAGAACAGAACCGTGTCGATCAGCTCCAGCACCGCGCATCCCCACCGTCCCGGACGGACAGGCCTGTCGCGCCTGGCCGCCGGCCTCGGCGCGATGGCCCTGACCGCCGCACTCGGCGTGGCGACCACCTCGGCCGCCTCCGCGAACAGCTCCGGCAACGCTTCGCCCCACCTGCTCAAGCCGCGGACGTCCCACAACTCCCCGGCCGCCACCAGCAATCTGATCAACCACGGCGGGCCGGTGCAGACCGCGCCCGAAGGTTTACGTCGTCTTCTGGGGCTGGACCTCCGACCCCAGCGGCGAGCAGCCCTACCTGACCAGGTTCCTGTCCTCCGTCGGCGGGACGTCAGTGGCTGGGCACCGTCAACCAGTACGGCTCCGGCTCGCAGGCTAACCCGCTGGCCGGCACCTGGTCGGACTCCACCCCGGTCCCGGCCACCCCACCGATGCGCGATCCAGGCCGAGGCCGCCAAGGCCGCTCGGCCACTTCGGCGCCGGCAACTCGGTCAACGTGCAGATCGTGGTCGCCACGCCGACCGGGCATTCGACCTCGCGGCTTCGGCACCCAGTGCTGCGCCTACCACGGCGCAGTTCGCTCCGATCCGAACATCACCTACACCGACCTGCCGTACATGACCGACGCCGGCGGGTCCTGCGGCGAGGACTCCGTCAACGGGCCAGCGCCGCTGGACGGCGTCAGCATCGTCGAGGGCCACGAGCTCGCCGAGGCCATCACCGACCCGCTGCTCAACGCCTGGTATGACAGCAGCGGCAACGAGATCGGCGACAAGTGCGCCTGGCAGGGCCTGGCCACCATCAGCACGACGACGGGCACCTTCGCCGTCCAGCCGCTGTGGAGCAACGCGGCAGGCGGCTGCGTGCAGTAGCGCTATCGAGCGGCGCTAGCCGGTGGCCGGGCCCTCCAGCAGGCCCGGCCACAGAGGTACGTCAAGCGCGACGACGAGTAAGAAGGCTGACAGCATTCGCCGCGACGACCGCCGCGATGCCGAGCCGGTCCGCCCAGTCCAGCGGCTGGCCCAGGCTGAGCCAGCCGATCAGAGCGGCGAACACGGGGTTGATGCTCATGAACAAGCCGAAGGTCTGTGCTGGTACGCGGCGCAGGGTGAGCAGGTCTGCGAGGTAGGGCACGGCGGAGGACAGGAGACCGGTGGCCAGGGCGTAGGCAATGGCTGTGGCCGTCGGGGGGCGGTGCAGAGCCAATACCGCGCCGATCGGCAGGAAGGCCACGGCGGAGACCAGGGCTGCGGCCGCTGATCCCTGGGTGCCGGGGATGCGGCGGCCGACGGTGCGGTTCAGCAGGATGTACGCTGCCCAGCAGGATGCCGCCAGGAGGCCGAGGGCCATGCCCGTGTAGTCGGTGGAGGGTTTCGGCCGCATGATGGTGACGACTCCGGCGGCGGCGATCAGGGCGCACATGGCGTCGATGCGGCGGCGGGCTGCGTACAGAGCGATCGTCAGGGGGCCGAGGAACTCCAGGGTCACGGCCAGGCCCAGGCCGATGCGGTCGATGGCTTCGTATAGCGACAGGTTCATCGTTGCGAAGACCACGGCCAGCAACAGGACGGGGCGCCATTGGGCGGCGGTGAAGGTGCGCAGGTGCGGGCGGCCGACGCAGAGCAGCACGGCGGCGGCGACGTACTGGCGGACCGCCACGACGCCGGCCGGTCCGATGGCGGGGAAGGCCAGGGCGCCGATGGCTGCCCCGGACTGGTTGCACAGCGCGCTGGCGATCATGGTGGCGGTGCTGGCCAGGTTCACTCGGGGCGGGGAGGTCGTGTCGGCCGTGGCGGCGGCCGTGGATGACGAGGGGGCCGCGCCGGACGTGACTGGCATGATCCGATCGTGCGGCAGGTCGGCGGTAGGACAAAATGCACCCGGCGTGACATCTATACCATTGAGTCATGGACGTCGAGCTTCGTCAGCTGCGTTGCCTCGTCGCGATCGTCGAGGAGGGCACCTTCACGGACGCGGGGATCGCGCTCGGCGTCTCCCAGGCGGCGGTGTCCAGGACACTGGCCTCGCTCGAACGTGCCCTGGGCGCCAAGCTGCTGGAGCGTACGTCGCGCACGGTGACGCCTACTGCGGCCGGGCTGCGGGTGGCGGCGCACGCGCGGCGGGTTCTGGCAGAGGTGGCCGACCTGGTGGAGGAGGCCGCCTCGGGCACCTCCCGGGTGCGGATCGGCTATGCCTGGTCCGCGCTCGGACGGCACACCGCGGCCGTGCAGCGCCGGTGGGCCGCTGTGCATCCGGAGACCGAGCTGCAGCTGGTGCGGGTCAACTCGGCCACCGCCGGGCTCGCCGAGGGGGCCTGTGACCTCGCCGTCGTGCGCCGTCCCGTGGACGAGCGGCGCTTCGACGCGGTCGTCGTGGGCCAGGAGCAGCGGCTGTGCGCGCTGGCCGCCGACGACGCGCTGGCCCGGCGCCGCTCGGTCCGGCTCGCCGACCTGGCCGACCGGGTGCTGCTCGTCGACCGGCGCACCGGCACCACCACGCTGGACCTGTGCCGCTGGACCGCCATCCGGCCGTCGAGGAGACGCAGGACATCCGCACGTACCGGCCCATGCTCATCTCCACAGCGGCCGCTGCATCGGCGTGACCGCGGAGTCCACCGCGCACCAGTATCCGCGGCCGGGGGTCGTCTACCGGCCGGTCAGGGACGCCGAACCCATCGCCGTGCGGCTGGCGTGGCGGCACGGGGAACAGCATCCGAACGCGCCGGCCGTCGTGGAACTGCTCACCGCGCTGTACCGTGGTCGATGATCACAGGACTCTGGTCGCGCTGATCGCAGAACCCTGATTGAAGACTCAAGGAGTCGCCGGCATGAACCCAGCCATCCTTCCGTCCGGCACGCTCGACGACCGCCTCGGCGTTCCCCTTCTGTACCTGCGTCCCGTCGTCCGGGGGCGCGGCGTCGATGTACCGGGGCTGGCGCGAGCGGTTCGCAGGGTTCTTCGACATACGCCGCTACCAGCCGCCCGGCCGGGAGACCCGGTTCGACGAGCCGCCGCACGGCTCGGTCGGCGAGCGGGCGGCCGAGCTGCTGGCGGCGATCGCGGACCAGACCGACGACGAGTTCGCCTTGTTCGGGCACAGCCTCGGGGCGCTGGTCGCGTTCGAAGCCGCGCGACTGGCGCGGCGGACGGGGGCAGCGCGGGCCGGCGCGACTGATCGTCTCGGCCTGCGCCGCGCCGCACCGATTCCGGGCGGAGCGGCTGCTGCTGGCCGCGCAGAGCGACGCGGCGTGCCTCGAGCTGCTGCGGGAGTTGGGCGGCACGCCTCCGGAGGTGCTGGCGCATCCGGAGATGCTGGACCGCATCTTCCTCCGATGCGTGCCGACCTGGCCATGCTGCGCCATTACCCGTACCTCGACGAGCCGCCGCTCGACCTTCCCCTGTTGATCCTCGGCGGGAGCCGGGATCCGCTGGTGCAGCGGGACGAGCTGGCCGCCTGGGCCGAGCAGACCACCGGCGACAGCCGGCTCGTGCTGCTGGACGGCGGGCACTTCTACTGGACGGAGAACGAGCAGTTCGCCGACGTGATCACCGCCGAACCGCCCGGCGCGGTCACGCCCCGCTGAGCAGGCGCACCGGCGGCGTCAGGCGCGCCGCGAGGGCGGCGTCCACGCGCCCGGCCTCGTCGAGCAACGTCGCGGTTGTCGCGCGGAAGGCCCGGGACAGCTCACCGGCCTCGAGCGACACGGGCAACATGGCGGCAGTCAGCGCACGGTATCCCTCGGGAAGATCGTCCAGCCCGCGGCCGTTGTGCGCCTGCACGCCATGGCGTACGCAGGCCAGCGCCAGCACCTGGTTCCGCAGATTACTGATCATGTAGTCGGCCTGCAGCACCCGACCCGCGCCAGGCTGGAGCGCGCGTGCAGCGCATAAAGCCAGGCCGTGCCGATCAGCTCCTTCGGCTCAGGCTCGGGAGCGTGAGCCCGCTCGTTCGCGGTCCCGAACAGCAGCCGAAAGGTCGGCGACGTGGCGCCGAACTCGCCGGCCGGCCAGAACGCCAGGTCCACCTGCAGACTGTTGGCCAACAGGAACACGCGGAACAGCGTGCCCGCGCGCCAGACATCCAGGTGATCGACGGCCCCATGCTCCCGGTACATGCGCGCAGTCCAGTCGGCGACGACCCGCTCAGCATCGGCCTCCGCAGCGACCGCGAGCGCCAGATCGATGTCCGACCAGCGATACTCCCGCCCCGCCGCAGCCGACCCGGCGACAGCCGCACCGCAGATCCGGTCATCCTGGTGGGCCGCCGCAATGAGGGTCTCGACGCAGGCCTTCCCGATATTCGGCGGTGAACAACCGATCGCTCCTTCAGGTGGTACGGCGGTCGCGGACCACGGTAGCGGGTTCAGGGCGCTGATTAGCCCAGACCCGCCGCCGGATCCGGCAACGGACCCGCCAGAACCACCAGAACCTGAAGAACTCGCATAGCCAAAAACCCGTGGAACCGCCGAACCCGCAGAAGCCGAAGATTCCGCAGAACTGGCAGAGTTCGCCGAACCAGCCGAGCTCGCCAAACCAGCGGCGCCCGCCTAACCCCCCGAACCCGTGCCGCCACCAGCCCGGGCCGCGGCGCAAGCCTTCGTCAGCTCATCAAGCGACTGGGTGAGCAGGTCCTCCATCGAGGGGCGGAAGCCCCAGGCCAGTTCGATTCGGTTGGCGAGCATGGTGGCGATCAGGGAGTTGCCGCCCAGTTCCAGCAGCCGGTCGTCGGGCTCGATGCGGTCCAGGTCGAGTAGTTCCTCCCAATGCTCGGTCAGGGCCTTTGCGGTCTCTTCGCGCAGACCGTCGTCCGGTGCGGGTGCGGGTGCGGTCTCGTTCACGCTTCCCCCTCGTGCCAGAGGACCGGGCATACTTCCGGGTCGGCGTAGTCCGGGTCGCCGGCGGCGTCGCGGCGGCAGAGCATGTCGTTCAGGTGCGCCTGCGGCTTGCCGTGGGTGTCCAGGACCGACGCAGCGGTTGGCCTGGTCCTGCATGTGGACGGCCAGGGCGATGCGTGGGCGGTCGGAGGTGTTGCGCTGGCTGCCGTGGATGGTGCGGCAGTGGTGGAAGCTGACCTGGCCGAGCTTCAGTTCCAGCGGTACCGGCTGGAGTCCGTCGCCGTCGCCGTCGCCGTCGCCGTCGCCACCGACACCGACGCCGCGGGCGATGCGCTGTTCGATCGCGGTGAGGTCGGGCTCGTGGAAGAACTCCAGGCGGTCGTTGCCCTCCCAGCGGTGGCTGCCGTCCAGCACCGTCATCGGGCCCATGTCGCCGGTCACGGTCTGGAACGGGATCCAGGCGGTCACCAGGTTGCGGACGAGCAGGTCTTCCAGTAGGCGATGTCGGTGTGCCAGCCGACGTTGGCGTCGGCCGGCTCGGTCCCGGGCGGTTTGTAGATCAGCTGATCGTGGAAGAGGCGGACCTCGGGGGTGCGGGCCAGGCGGGCCGCGGTCGCCGCGATCAGCGGCTGACGCGCCAGCCGCATCAGTTCCTCGACCTGGAGCGACACGTAGTCGTTCTGCCGGAGCACGTCGCCGAGCGAGGGGTTCCAGTCGGTACCGAGCTCCACGAGCAGCACCGCGTCGCGTTCGCCGTTGTAGTAGCGCTCCAGGCCGAACCGGGCGTCCTCGATCTCGTCCTCGCTCAGCAGAGGCGGCGAGACCCACCACCCGTGTTCTTCATAGAACGCAATGTCTTCTTCTGTCGGAAGCAGTGCCGACTGCTCCGCAGTGAGTTTCATAGCGCGCCTCCTTGATACCAGCGCCCGACCGGACTGAGGGCTTCCACCGGAGCGATCGTGGCGATCGGGCACAACGCCGCCCGCTCCGGGACCGGACCGCCGCGTATGGAGCCCCCGACCGGCTCGAAACAATCCGCGAGCTCGGAGATGGGGAGTTCCGGCGTCTGGCACATGGCCGTCAGGATCTCCAAATAGCCCTGCGCCAACGCTCGCGACGCGGCTTCGTCGAACAAACCCGGTGTGGTCAGGACCGACAAGGACAGCGCCCGGTCGACTTCGCGGACGAAGAAGGTCAGGTCGGCCGGGATCGCGCCGGGCACCGGGTCCCCCGATTCCAGATACAGCCCGGTCACGTCGCAGCCGTCCAGCCGCAGCCGGGCCATCGGGTATTCGTCCATCAGGAACATCACCCCCGGCAGCGCGTCCGCCGACCAGCCTTGATCCCCGGCCAGCCGGTCGGCCAGCAACCGGTAGGGCGTCCGCTGATGGTCGAGGGCTGCGACCGTCCGATCCGACGTAGCGAGCAAGCACTCTGCGAAGGTCGGATCGGCGCCGAGGTCCGCGTTCACGAGCAGAGCGTTGTAGTGAGCGCCGAGCACCTCTCCGGCGTCCGCGGATGTGCGATTGGCGGCGAGCGAGCCGATCAGCACATTGTCACTGTCCCAGTACAGCCGCAGCACGATCTGGAACGCGGTGAGAAGCAGCACGTACAACGAGCTCCGAGCCTCACGGCCCAGCCTGCGCAGCTCGGTCGTCAGCTCCTCGGGGATGGCAACCGCGTATCGCGTCACCACACTCCCCCGGCCATCACCGGGCACAAGCGGCGAAGGCAGCGGCGGCCGCGGTACGGAATCGGCGAGCCGCTCGGCCCACCAGTCCAGTTCCTTTTCAGACTCCGGACTCCCCAGCCACCGCCGCTGCCGACGCGCCAGATCAACGCACTCGACCGGCGGCCGGCTCAGCTCGGCGACCTCCCCACGCCGCCGGGCCGCGTAAGCCCGCGACAGCTGACGACTGACCACCTGCAGCGACCAGCCGTCCGCCACGATGTGGTGCAGCGTGAGCAGCAACAGGTGACGGCCGGCCGGCAATCGCAGCAGTCTGGCTCGCAGCGGCGTGTCGCGGCTCAGATCGAATCCGCGGTTCCGCTCCTGCCGCGCCAGCTCGGCCGCTTCGTCGGGCGCCACGACCGCGCCGGCCCCGCCAGCCCCGCCGGGGTCCAGATCCAGCCCGCCGAACGCCGCTTCCGGATCGCCCGGCTCGGCGACCGGCGTCCCGAGCCGTTCCGGATACCTGGTCCGCAACGGCTCGTGCGCGCGTATCACGTCCTGGAACGCACCGGACAGCGCCACGCGGTCCAGCTCCCCGTCGATCGCCAGCGCATAGCTCAGGTTGAGCGTCGCCGGCGGCGGATCCCGGCGGTCCAGCGCCCAGATCTGGTGTTGCGCCTCGGTGAGCGGTCCCATCAGTCCCGGACCGCGTAGACGAAGTGCACGGGAGTCCCGGCATGCAGCGGATCCTGCTCGACCGTGACACGGTAGCCCTTGCCCGCCAACAGCGCCCGGATCTCCGCGAGCCGCCCACCGAGGTCGTGCACCTCGACCGCCAGCTGCCCGATCCGGGGCCAGTCCGCGTCGTCGATCCCGGCCAGCACCTCCGACTCCGCCTTCTGCACGTCGATCTTCAGCAGGTCGACGCGGTCGACGCCGGTCTGCGCCAGCACATCGCTGAGCCGCCGGCGCTCGGCACGGTAGGTGCGGGACAGCAGCCGCTCCGACATGTACTCCTTCGATTCCGCCAGCAGCTCGCTGCCGCGCGTCTCGGGCGTGCCGTCCAGGTTGCGCAGGATGCCGCCGAGCAGCGTCCGTTCCTCGTCCTGGTCCGGATGGAAGGACGTCATGCCGGTGAGGTTCGGGTAGTAGGTGAGCTCCGCGGTGTCCGCCTGCGCTCCCAGCGCGAACGGGAACCGGGCGACCTCGGCCCGGTCCTCGGTGTTGCGGGTCAGCGCGCCGAACAACGGCTCGCAGGGCTCGAAGGCGTACACCCGCGAGCCCGGCGCCTTGTCGAGGGCGTGGAGGGCGAACAGCCCGACATGCGCGCCGACGTCGAACACCACGCCGTTCTCCGGGAAGCGGATGCCGCCGCGCTCGTAGGTCTGGTGCTCGACGACGTCGAGATACAGGTAGCGGGTCTCCGCCGGTTGCAGACACACGATCCGGCGGCCGTTCGGCAGCGTGATCTCCTGGAGTTCGTCAGGGGCCTGCGTCACGTCTTGGCCCGCGGCGTCCGGATCGTCGGAGCGCGCCGAGCGCGACGCCTCGATCGCCTGCGCGACGACGGCGACCGTGGTGCCGCGCAGGAAGCTGCGCAGCGGCAGCGCCACCGAGTACAGCTCGTTGAGCCGCGCGACCACCTGGATCGCCACCAGCGAGTGCCCGCCGAGCTCGATGAAGTCGTCGTCCCGGCCCACCTGCGGCACCCCGAGGGCCTGGGACCAGATGCCGGCGACCGCCTTCTCCAGATCGCCCTCGGCCTGCACCAGGCCCGCCTGCGCAGCGACCTTCGGGGCCGGCAGCGCCCGGCGGTTCACCTTGCCGGTGGCGGTCAGCGGCAGGGTGTCGAGGTACACGATGCCGGTGGCGGCGGGCACCATGTGCCCGGGCAGGTCTTGGAGCATCCGGCGCCGGATCTCGGCGGCCTCGGGCACCCCGGGCACCTCGGTGACCACGTAGGCGGCCAGCTGCGGGCCCAGCGCCGGCGAGGTGTGCACAGCCGCCGCCGCGTGCCGGATGCCCGGGACGCGCAGCAGGTGCGCCTCGACGTCGCCGAGCTCGATCCGGTAGCCGCGGATCTTCACCTGGTCGTCGACCCGGCCGAGGAACTCGATGTTGCCGTCGGCCAGGAAGCGGCCCCGGTCGCCGGTGCGGTACATCCGGGCGTCGCCTGGCTGGAACGGATCGTCCTGGAACCGGTCCTTGGGTCCGCCCTGGGGTTTGCCCTGGAGCTCGTCCTGAGGAGATCCATCCGAATCCGTCTGCAGATAGTGGCCGGTGGCAGCGATCCCGCCGATGTAGATCTCGCCCGGCACACCGGCCGGGACCGGGTTGAGTCCGGCGTCGAGGATGTAGGCGCGGACGTTGCGGACCGGCTTGCCGATCGCCGGCGCCTCGGCCCAGCGGGTGCTGGCCCCTTCCAGCGCGTAGGCGGTGACGACGTGCGTCTCGGTCGGCCCGTACTGGTTGTCCAGCCGGCAGTCGATGTCGTGGAAGAACCGCCGGATCGGCATCGAGATCTGCAGCTGCTCCCCGGCCACGATCACCTCGCGCAGGCTGGTGAGCGGCCGCCGGCCCAGGGTGCTGATCGCGGACATCTGGTCCAGGGCGACGGCCGGCAGGTACAGCCGCGCGATGGAGTGCCGCTCGACGGCGTCGGGCAGCAGCGAGACGTCGTCGCGGACCTCGTCGGTGGCCACCACCAGGCAGCCGCCGTAGGCCAGGGTCGAGAAGATCTCCTGGAAGGAGATGTCGAACCCGATGGAGGTCCGGAACAGGGTGCGCGCGCCAGCCGGGTCCAGACCCCGGTCACGCTGCCATTCGATCAGGTTGACCAGCGTCCGGTGGACGAGCTCGACGCCCTTGGGACGGCCGGTGGAGCCGGAGGTGAACAGCACGTACACCGGGTCGGCGGGCCCGGTCCCGGCGCCCGGGTCGGTGTCGGCGGCCGCGGCGATGTGCTCGGCGTGCTCGTCGACCAGCACCAGCGGCGGGCCGGGCTGCTCGAACTGGTGGCGGTGCGTGGTGTCGGTGACCACGGCGTCCACCGCGGCGTCGGCGACCGTCATCCGGTTGCGCGACACCGGGAAGGTGGGCACCACGGGCACGACCGCCGCGCCCGACTTGAGGATGGCCAGCACTCCGATCAGCAGATCGGGGGACGGCGAGTGGCACAGCGCGACCCGCGAACCGCGGCCGATGCCGGCCGCGCGCAGGTGGTTCGCCAGCCGGTTGGCCCGCGCCTGCAGCTCGCGGTAGCTGATGACCTCCTCGTCGCTGCCGATGATCGCCGGGGCGTCCGCGAAGGACGGCACCGCCGCGTCGAACAAGCCGTGCAGGCTCTTCCCGGCCGGCTCCCCGACGGCTCCCCCGCTCCAGTCGTCCAGCAGCAGCCGCTGTTCCTCAGGGTCCAGATACGCCAGGTCCTGCACCGCGGTGCCCGGGGACGCCAGGCCCGCGGCGAGGAACGCCGACACGTGCCGGGCGAAGCGGACCACGGCGTCCTCGTCGTGCACGTTGGCGTTGTACTCGACGGCCAGCTGGCCGCCTTCCACCGTGACCGTCGCGTCATGGCGCAATTCGGGGAACGCCGGGTGGTATCCCTCGATCCGGAGCCCGACGGCGAACAGCGGGTGCCGGTTCACCACCTCGCTCATGGCGAGCGCGTCCAGCAGCGCCGGAACAGAGAAGTCGAGGCGTTTGGCGCTCTCCGCGATCGACGCGGTGGCCTCGTCGACCAGATCGCCGAACGGCATGGTTCCGGACACGGTCAGCAACAGCGGCAGCGCCTGGCCGGGTTCGGTCGTCGGCACCGGCCACGGCGCACCGACGGCTATCCGCTCCGGGGCGGCGTCGGGCCCGTCCGTGCCGAGGTAGCGGAACAACACTCCGGCGACCGCCGCCAGGAACACCGCGTGCAACCGCTCGGCGCCGGCACCGGCGGCGTCAGTGCCGGTCCGGCCGAGCTGCTCGGTCAACGCGGCCGAAAAGGGTTCCCGGATCTGTTGGCTGCGCCGCCGGTAGACCTTGCTGCGGCGGCGGAACAACGGCGGCGCGGCCTCGGCGAGCCGCTCGCTGAACCGTTCGGTCCACCAAGCCTGGTCCGACTGTCCCGACTGCCCGGTGGCACCGGTGACCTCACTCCCCATAATCCCAGTCATCCCTGTCATCCCCTCAGCAAGGCCAAAGCACCGGACAGACGTCCGGATCGGAGTAGTCCGGCATTCCCTGCGCGTCCTTGCGGCACAGCAGGTCGTTGATATGGATGGTTCGCTTGCCCGAGTCGTCGACGTGCGGCACGTAGTGGTTGGCGGCGTCCTGGAAGTGCAGGGCCAGCGCCAGGCGGTCCACGCCGCTGCGGTTGGCCTCGCTGCCGTGGATGGTCCGGCAGTGGTGGAAGCTGACCTGGCCGCGCTTGAGGGTGTTGCGCACCCGGCGCACCGGCCCGGCGTCGGCCGGGAAGCCCGCCTCCAGCGCCGTCAGGTCGCGTTCGTTGAACGTCCGCATCCACTCGGTGCCCGGCCAGCGGTGGCTGCCGTCGACGAAGGAGATCGCGCCGATCTCCTCGTCGCAGTCCTGGAACGGGATCCATGCCGTGAGCATGTCCCGCGAGGAGCAGGTCTGCCAGTAGGCCGCGTCGACATGCCAGCCGACGGTGGAATCGGTGCGGTCCAGGCCGACCGGCTTGCAGATCAGCTGGTCGTGGAACAGCCGCACGGAGGGCGTCCCGGCAAGCCGGGCCGCGATCGCCGCGATGACCGGCATGTCCACCAGCGCCCGCAGCTCGTCGTTCTGCAACGACACGTAGTCGTTGAGCCGCAGCACGTCGCCGTGCTCCGGCCGCCAGTCCAGGTACCCGCCGGCGATGAGCAGCGGGTGGTCCCGCTCGCCGGCGTAATGCCGCTCGGCGCCGAGCTGCGCGATGTCCAGGACCTCGTCCGGCAGGACCACGGAGGACACCCACCAGCCGTGCTCCTGGTAGTGGGCGATGTCGTCCGCGGTCGGCAGCACGGACTCCAGATCGGTGTCCAGATCGGTGTCCAGGGCGGTATCCACGGACTTCTCGGTCATCGCTCCTCCTCCGGTGTGGACGGCTGCTTCTCCATGTCGGTGATGGGTGCACCGAACGGGACGTTGGGATAGACGTTCAGTCCCCGGGCGATGTGGACGTGCAGCAGCGCCGGGCTGTCCGGATCGCGCCACAGCCAGCGCAGCGCGTCGGGCACGGCGTCCGGATCGGACACCGTCCGGCTCGTGATCCCGTACGCCTCGGCGACCCGGGCGAAGTCCGGCGCGTCGTAGCCCCAGACCGTGGTCGGGTACCGGCCGTCGAAGACCGACTCCTGGAGCTGCCGGACCGAACCGTGGCCGGCGTTGTCGACGATGACGATCTTCAGCGGCAGCCGGTTGCGGACGACGGTCTGCAGCTCCTGGATGTTGAACTGGAAGGAGCCGTCGCCGGCGAACAGCACCACCGGGCCCCGCGAGGCGAACGCGACACCCACCGCGGCAGGCAGCGCCCAGCCGCAGGGCCCCATGCCCAACGCGGTCAGGAACCGCTGGTCCGGGGCGGGCTGGAACGACTGGCAGGCCCACCACAGGTGCTGGCCGGCGTCGATGACGAACGCGGCGGCGCTGCGGGACGCGGCGGAGAGCTGCCGCACCAGGACGTTCGGGTTGATCCCGGGCAGCCCGCCAGCTCCTCGGTATCCGGCCACTCGGCGGCGGTCGCCGCCAGATGCTTCGTCCACTGTTCCCGGTCGGGCACCTCGTGCTTCTCGGCCGGCGACAGCGCGATGTCCAGGAAGCGGCCGAGGTCCGCGACGATCCCGCGCACGCCGCGCACCCGCCGCAGCTCGCCGGGATCGCAGTCGACCTGGTACACCGTGCGGCCCTTGGCCCACGCCGCCGCGTCCGCGCCGACGGTGCCGAAGTCCAGCTTGGTGCCCAGCGCCAGCACCAGATCGGCCTCGGCCACGGCGGTGTTCACCCAGCGGTTGCCGTACATGCCGATCATGCCCAGGCGCAGCGGGTCGTCGGCGGGCAGCACGTCCAGCGCGGTGACCGAGGCCGCAGCCGGCAGTCCCAGCATCCTGAGCAGCTCCCGGCAGCGGTCTGCGGCGCCGGCCAGGCGCACGCCGCCGCCGAGCAGCGCGATCGGCTGCCGCGCCGCGGCCACCGCGGCCAGCAGCTCCTCCACCGCGGCCTGGTCCTCCAGGTCCGGCGGCGCCACGGTGATCCGGCGCGGCACCGCGTCGGCGGGCACGACGGCGGTCTGCAGGTCCGCGGGCAGCTCGACCAGCACCGGCCCCGGCCGGCCGCTGACCGCCGTGCGCAGTGCCCGGTCCAGCAGCTCCGGCACCTCCCGGCCCGAGGCGGCCCGCCACGCGCCCTTGGTGACCGGCTCGGCCATCGCCACCACGTCGCACTCCTGGAAGCCGTACTGGCGCACCGGCCGCTGCCCCTTGAGCAGGTAACTCTGCACCTGCCCGGTCAGGAACAGCACCGGGACCGAGTCCAGGTAGGCGCTGCCGATCGTGGTCAGCATGTTCGTGGCGCCGGGACCGGCGGTGGCCAGCGCCACGGCCGGCGCCCCGGTGAAGCGGCCGGCGCCGTCGGCGGCGAACGCCACGCCCTGTTCGTGGTGCATCGTGACCAGCTCGACGTCGCCCCGCCGGTGGAACGCGTCCAGAATCGGCGCGATCATCCCGCCGGGGAGGGTGAAGACGTGCTGGATTCCCTGTTCGCGCACCCAGGCGGCGAGATAGTCGGCGACCGTGGTGCCACCCGTGTGCCCCGCATGTCCGATCATGGAAAGATCACTGCCTTCGGAAGAACTAGAAGGTGGAGCGGACCGGCCAGCTTTTGAGCTCCGGCAGGCAGTGCTTCACAAAGCACTGCAGGCTGCGTTCGCCGTCCTCCCCGGGGACACCGTGGAAGATGGCGAGGATGCCCTGCATGTCCAGGTGCTCGCGGTAGCCGTCGAACTTCTCCAGCACCTGCTTCGGAGTGCCGTAGACGACGGTCGCCGGCGGCTTGTCGTCCTCGGCCTCGGCACCGATGGGCGCGGCCTGCATCTGGCGGTAGAACTCGTAGCCCCGGGCGGTGCCGAAGTCCGCGTCAGCCATCCGGTAGTGGTCCACGGCGATCCGGCGGCTCACCGCGTTGTACTTGGTGGCCAGCTCGGCCGCCCGGTCGGCGCTCTCGTCGACCACCACCACCGCCGAGAGCAGCGGCTGCGGCGGCGGCTCGGCGGCAGCGTGGGTGCCGTGCGCCTCGCGCCAGGCGGCCTGGTAGCGGCGCAGGTCCACCGCCATCAGCTCGGCCGGCTTGACGATGATGAACATCAGGCCCAGGCCCAGGCGCGCCATCAGCGGCGCCGACTCCGGCGAGACCGAGGCGCTGAACGCCCGGCCCCGCAACGGTTTGACCGGCCGCGGCCGCAGCTCGCGCCGCGGCTGCCGGGTCAGCTCGCCGCCCTCGGCGAAGCCGGTCTCCCAGGCGTCCAACAGCAGCCGGGCGTACTCGTTGAAGCGCTCGCGGGACTCCACCAGCGGCACCCGCAGCCCTTCGAACTCGTACTTGCTCAAGCCGCGGCCCAGGCCCGCGACCATCCGGCCGCCGGACAGGTGGTCGGCCAGCAGCAGCTGTTCGGCCAGCCTGAGCGGATCGTGCCACGGCAGCACCAGCACCGCGGTCCCCAGCTGGATGTGCTCGGTGCGCGCCGCGAGATAGGACAGCGCCTGCAGCGGATCGGCGATCAGGCCGTAGTCGCTGAAATGGTGCTCGGTCAGCCAGACCGAGTCGAAGCCCAGGGCCTCGGCCCGCACGCAGAAGTCCAGTTCCTGCTGGAAGAAGACGTGGTCCGGGAGGCCGCCGGGGGACTGGAAGGCGGCCTCGTACCCGACATGCATCAGATCATCCCCGTCGTATGCGGTGAAATTCTGGGTTACCACACCGAAGTCGCGAAAGGCGGACACATCGAGAAAATCACGATCCGGCACACCATGTCAATGTTCATAATTCGAACCCTTAGATACAGACGGTTCCACCCGGTATGGGGTCTGGCATACACTGTGGATGTGACCGACCGCGACCGGCCCCGCACCCTGTGGCGGCACCGCAACTTCGTGCTGCTGGCCGGCGGGCAGACCGTGAGCCTGCTCGGCTTCCAGGTCAGCCGGCTGGCGCTGCCGCTGGTCGCCATCACCACGCTGGACGCCGGGCGCTTGCAGGTCGCGCTGCTGGCCGCGCTGACCACCCTGCCGTGGCTGCTGGTCTCGCTGCCGGCCGGCGTGCTCGTCGACCGCCGCCCGAAGCGCTCGACCATGCTGTGGTGCGACGTGATCCGGGCCGCGGTCGTCGGCTCGGTCCCGCTGGCCGCGCTGTTCCACGCCGTGACCCTGGTCCAGCTCTACGCGGTCGCCCTGATCGGCGGAGCGCTGGCCGTGGTCTTCGACTCCGCGGCCCTCAGCTATCCGCCGGTGCTGGTCGAACCGGGCCGGCTGGCCGATGCCAACGCCAAGATGGCGACCGGGCAGGCGGTGGCACAGGTCGCCGGGCCCAGCCTCGGCGGGTTCCTGATCGGCCTGTTGGGCGCCGCGCGCGCGGTGACCGCGGACGCACTGTCCTACGTTGTCAGCGCCCTGTCGCTGTTCGCGATCCGGGCCGAGGAACCACCGCGCCCGCCGAAGCCGCGCAACACGCGCTGGCGCACCGAACTGCTCGCCGGGCTGCGCCTGGTGCTCAAGCACCCGCAGCAGCGCGCGATCGTCGTTTCGAACGCCGTCGGCGGGTTCCTGATCGCCGCGATCAACGCGATCCTGCTGATCTACGTCATCCGGAACCTGCACTGGTCGCCGCGCGCCGCGGGTCTGGTGTTCGGGCTCAGCGGCATCGGCAGCGTGGTGGGCAGCCTGTTCGCCAAGCGGGTGATCGAGCGGCTCGGCATCATCCGGACGCTGCTGGTGACCGCGTGGTTCTACACGCCCTGCGAGCTGGCCTGTCCGCTGGTCCCCGGCGGGCCGACGGGCGAGTGGCTGGTGGGCGCCGCGTTCACGCTGCTGCTGGTCGCGGCCGTGGTCTACAACACCGCCAGCCAGACCTTCCGGCAGCTGGTCTGGGGCCCGGAGTATCTGGGCCGGGTGAACTCCTCGATCCGGTTCCTGCAGTGGGGGGCGACCCCGCTGGGCGCGGTCGTGGCCGGTGCGCTGGCCACCGGGATCGGGCTGCGGCCGGCGCTGTTCGTGCTGACGCTGGCCGCGCCGATATGCCCGCTGGTGCTGTGGCTGTCCCCGCTGCGAACCGAACGCACCGTCCCGGTCCACGCGGCCTACGCCTCGGCCGCGGAGTCGGCGTCGACCTCGGCGTCGAACTGACCGGACCGGGACTGAATCAGGGGTCGGGGACGCGGGTCGGCGTCGTCCTTGAACTCAAAGGGATTCATGGTCGGTTCCCTCGGTGATCAGGCGGGCGATCATTGCGACCTGGCGGGGCCGCAGCAGTTCTCCATGCGTGGAGTCCACGGTGACTTCATGCATGCCGGCGGGCAGGAAGGCATCCCAGTCGCGGGGTGAGACAGTCCAGCGCCCGGCGTCGCGACCGGCTCGGATGAACAGCGCGCGGCCGCCGAACGGCCGGGGCTGGAAGGCAGCGGCGAGGCGGACGTTGTTCTCGCGGACCCGGACCACGGCCGCCAGTTCCTCGGCGCCGAGGGCGGCTTCCAGACCGTCGCGCGGGGCGTGACCGAGGGCTTCGGCGATGGCCCCCGCGACGGCCTTTTCGTGGTCTTCCTGCGGCTCCGGCGTTTCCGGACCGACGGCTTGGGCGTCGGCCGATCGCGGGTAGCTGTCCAGCAGGCAGAGCAGCTCCACGTGCTCCCCCTGTTCTTCCAGCAGGGTGGCCATGGCTTGCGCGACCAGTCCGCCGAAGGACCAGCCGAGCAGCCGGTACGGGCCCTCGGGCCGGGTCTTGCGGAGCTGTTCGGTGTAGTCCGCGGCCATCTGCTCGACGCTGTCGGCCAGCCCGTTCGTGCCGGACAGGCCGCGGGCCTGGAGCCCGTAGATCGGCTGTTCGGGGTCCAGGTGCCGGATCAACGCTGAATAGCACCACGCCAGTCCGCCTCCGGGGTGGACGCAGAACAAGGGCGGCAGGGCGCCGCGGGTGCGGATCGGCAGCAGGACGTCGAAGGCTGAGACGTCCATCTCCTCGTCCAGCCGGGCGGCCAGGGCGGCGGCGGTCGGGGACTCGAACAGATCCCTGATACTGATCGCGGCTCCGAGCACCGCGCGGATCCGGCCGATCAGGACGGCCGCCATGAGCGAGTGCCCGCCGGCGGCGAAGAAGTCGTCGCCCGGTCCGATGCGCGCCACGCCCAGGGCGTCGGCGAACAGGTCGCACAGGATGACCGTGCGGGGTGTGACCGGTCCTTCGGCTTCGGCCTGGGTCTGTGTCGAGGTGGGGGTGTGGTCGGGGGCGGGCAGGGCCCGGTGGTCGAGTTTGCCGTTGGCGGTCAGCGGCAGCCGGTCCAGCCCGACGAACACCGCCGGAACCATGTGTTGCGGTAAGTGAGCCGCCACATGGGATCGCACCCCGGAGACGTCGAAGCCGTCGGCGGCGGGCACCAAGTAGGCGACGAGCCGTTCGTCGTGCAGGCGCACCACGGCTTGCGCGACATCGGGGTGCCGAACGAGCACAGACTCGATCTCCCCGGGCTCGACCCGGAATCCACGAACCTTGATTTGGTTGTCGGCGCGGCCGAGGAACACCAGCTCGCCGTTGGCGCTCCAGCGGGCCACGTCCCCGGTCCGGTACATGCGGCTGCCCGGTGCGCCGAAGGGATCGGCGGTGAAGCGTTCCGCGGTGAGGGCCGGCCGGCCCAGGTAGCCGCGGGCCACGCCGGTGCCGGCCAAGTACACCTCCCCGGCGACGCCGGGCGGCACCAGCTGCAAGGCGTCATCGAGCACGTACACCCGCATGTTCGGCAGCGGCCGGCCGATGGGAACCGGTCCGTCCGGGACCGGCTCGCCGGGGGCGATGCGGTGCTGGGAGGCGTTGACGGTGCCCTCGGTGGGTCCGTAGGCGTTGTAGACCACTGTTTCCGGATGACGTTCGCGCCAACGGGCCAGCGCCTCGCCGTGCAGCGGTTCACCGCCGAGGACGAGTTCTTCGACCGGGGACAGCGCGTCGGGCAGCACGTCCAGCAGCGCGAGCTGGCTCGGCGTGGTCTTGAGGAACGTGATCGGATCGGCCGCGCTCTCGGCTTCCAGTGGCGCCGGCCGTACGCTGCCGCCGGCCACCAGCGGAGTGAGCAGGCCGGTCACAGTCAGGTCGAACGCAGGCGAGCTGGGTACCAGCACTCTGCCACGGACGCCGCTGTATGCGTCGGCGGCGCCGCGCAGGTAGTCGGCCACCGAGCGGTGTTCGACGAGGACGCCCTTGGGCGTGCCGGTGGATCCGGAGGTGTAGATCAGGTACGCCGCGTCCTCCGGAGCCGGTCGCGTGTCCCGGCCATGAAGGTGCTCGCAGGGTTCTGCCAACGCAGCGACGATGGCGGGGCTGTCCATTTCCCAACGGTCCGGACCGCCGGGATGGCGTTGCCAGTCACTGGTCGTGAGGAGCAGGCGCGCGCCGGAGTCGGCGAGCAGGAAGGCGGTCCGTTCAGGCGGATAGGACGTGTCGAGGGGCAGATACGCCGCGCCGGATTTCAGAATGCCCAGCAGCGTCACCACCAGTTCCGCCGACCGGGGAAGGGCGACGGCCACGATGTCGCCGGGCCCGATGCTGCGAGCCCTGAGCAGGCAGGCCAGCCGACTCGCGTGGTCGTCGAGCGTGCGATAGGTCAGTTCCACCGGCGGGCCGGACACGGCGACCGCCTGCGGGGTCCGGGCCGCCTGCGCCTCGAACAGTGCCGCCACGGTGGCCGAATCCGGTGTCGCCGCAGGCAGTTCCGGGCCGACGGACCAGACCAAAGCCTGGTCCCGTTGCTGGTCGTCCAGCAGATCGAGCCGGGCAAGCGGGGTATCCGGCCGGGCGACCGCCTCGGACAGCAGGCGCAGCAGCAGCGCGCCGATCCGGCGCACCGTCGCGGCATCGAAGAGGTCTGCGGCGTATTCCAGGGCGATCGCCATACCGGCGGGTTCGCCGCCGGGGTCGTGGCGTTCGGCGTAGTAGCAACTCAGGTCGAAGCGGGTGGTGTCGGTCGGATACGCCTCCTCCGCGGTCCGCACACCGGGCAGGACGAGGTCGCTCAACGTATCCTGGACCGCGATCAGCATCACCTGGAACAGCGGGTGGCGGGCGAGCGAGCGGGCCGGGTTGAGCTGCCTCCACCAGCGCGGTCGAACGGCACGTCCTGGTGGGCGAAGGCGGCGAGGTCGGTCTCGCGTACCCGATCCAGGAGCTCGCGGAACGTCGGGTCGCCGGACAGGTCGGTCCGCAACACCAGGGTGTTGACGAAGAAGCCGACCAGGTCGTCCAGCGCCTCGTCGGTGCGGCCGGCGACCGGGGCGCCGATCGGGATGTCCTTGCCGGCGCCGAGGCGGTGCAGCAGCGCGGCCAGCGCGGCCTGGACCACCATGAACAGGGTGGCGCCGGCGCTCGGCGGCCAGGTCGGACCAGCGCTCCGTGCACGTCGCCGGGCGACGCTCGAGCCGGCCGACGCCGCCGCGGTGAGGCTCGACCGCCGGGCGGGGCCGGTCGAACGGCAGCGTCAGCTGGTCCGGCAGCCCGGCCAGCGCCTCGCGCCAGTAGGCCAGCTGTCGGGCGACCAGCGCTGTCCGGGTCGTCGGCTGTGCCGAGCAGTTCGCGATGCCACAGGGCGTAGTCGGCGTACTGGACCGGCAGCGGCTCCCAGTCCGGCGTCGCGTGCCTGCCCGTCCGTGCCGCGATAGGCCGCGGCGAGGTCACGCGCACAGCGGCGCCACGGACCAGCCGTCGACCGCGATGTGGTGGATGTACGAGCACCAGCACGGTGTTCTGCCGGGCCGACGGCCACCAGCAGAGCCCGGATCGGCATCGCCGGCACCGAGGTCGAAGGCACGGCGCGGCCTCCGCCGCCAGCACACGCCTCGGCGTCGCCTCGGCGCGTCGCGGCCGCGACCAGGTCACCGGCATCGCCGGTGTCCGGGGCGAGGACTACCTGATGCGGCTCGTCGGCCGTCGGTCGGGAACACCGTGCGCAGACTCTCGTGGCGGGCGACCACGTCCGCGAGCGCCGCTCGAGCGCCGCCACGTCCAGGTCGCCGGTCGAGGCGCACGCAGATCGGGCATGTTGTACAGGCGCTGGGGCCTTCGAAGCGGTCGAGGAACCACAGGCGGCGCTGCGCGAGGGACAGCGGGATGCGCTCCGGGCCGCTCGCGCGCGGGACCAGCGCCGGGCGCCGGCGGTCGTCGCCGCCGCCGCGCCGCCGAGGTGCGTCGGCCAGGCCGGCGACGGTCGGTGCCTCGAAGACGGTGCGCACGTCGAGTTCGACGCCGAAGACGTCGCGGATCCGGCTGACCAGCCGGGTGGCCAGCAGGGAGTGGCCGCCGAGGTCGAAGAAGTCGTCGTCGATGCCGACGTCTCCGAGCGCCGAGCACGTCGGCGAACAGAACGCACAGCTCTGCTTCTCGCGCGGTCGCGCGGGTCCGCGGCCGGTGCGCTGATCCGGACGCAGTCGGGCGCGGGCAGGGCCCGGCGGTCGAGTTTGCCGTTGGGGGTCAGCGGCAGCCGGTCAGGGCGACGAACGCCGACGGGACCATGTAGTCCGGCAGCAGGGTCGCCACGTGCGCGCAGATCCGTGGGCGTCGAGCGGGTTCGTGGGTTCGCCGGGTTTGAGCCGCCGGACGACGTAGGCGACGAGGCGGTCCTCCCGCGCAGCCGGACCGCGGCCTGCGCCGACGTCAGGATGCCGCGGCAGCACGGTCTCGATCTCGCCGGGCTCGATGCGGAAGCCGCGGATCTTCACCTGGTCGTCGGCGCGGCCGATGAACTCCAGCTCGCCGTCGGCGTTCCAGCGCGCCAGGTCGCCGGTGCGGTACATGCGACTGCCCGCAGGCCCGTACGGGTCGGCCACGAACCGCTCCGCCGTAGCAGGGGGCGCCCCAGGTACCCGCGCGAGACGCCGACACCGGACAGGTACAGCTCCCCCGGCACGCCCGGCGGCAACCAGCCGCAACGCGTCATCGAGCACGTACATACGCATGTTGGGGATGGCGCGGCCGACCGGGATGTCCTGCCGCGGCCAGTCCGCCGCGTCGGCGGGCAGGTGGTGGAAGGTCGAGATGTGCGTCTCGGTCGGTCCGTAGACGTTGTGCAGCCGCCGACGTCCGGCGCCGAAGAACTCCCGGACCGGGCCGCTCGGCGTCAGCGGCTCGCCGCCCTGCGAAAAGTCGGCCAGAGCAGTGATACCGCTCCCGCCGGGATCGGCGGCGGCCGCCTCGACCAGGAACTCCAGCACCAGGTTCGGCGCGTACAACTCGGTGACCGCGAACTCCCGCAGCCAGCGCACCAGCACCGCCGGGTCGAGCCGGGCCTGCTCGGACATGACGGTGAGCGTCTTGCCCGCCGTGAGCGTCGCGAGCATCTCGGCCACCGACATGTCGAAGCCGACCGCCGCGAACTGTGCGGTGCGCACGCCGGTGCCGCCCGGCAGGAAGGTGTGATACCAGCACACCAGGTTGAGCAGGCTGTGGTGGGTCAGCACCGCGCCCTTGGGGCGGCCGGTCGAGCCGGACGTGTAGAGCAGCGCCGTAGCGCTCAGCGGGTGGCGGGCTGTGCTCAGCTGGACTTCGGACGCCGTGGAAAGCTGTTCGTCGAACCCTGCGGCGTCGATCAGTACGTGGATCGACTGATCGACCGATTCCGGGACCACGCCGACCGACGCGGCGTCGGTGAGCACCAGCGCCGGTCGGCTCTGCTCGAACATGTAGGAGATCCGGGCCTCGGGATACGCCGGGTCGACGGGCATGTAGACCGCCCCGGCCTTCAGGACCGCCAGGAAACACACGGTCAGCTCCGGCGAGCGGGGCAGCACGACGGCGATCGGGACGTCCGGTCCGGCGCCGCGGGAGACCAGCCAGCGAGCCAGCCGTTCCGCGCGCGCCGCCAGTTCGCGGTAGCTGTAGTGGCCGCCTTCCCACAGCACCGCGGTCGAGTCGGGCGCGGCCGCGACGGCGGCCTCGATCATGCCGGCCAGCGTGGTGTCGGGCAGCGGGCGGACCCCGCTGTGCCAGTCGTCTTCGAACGCGGCACGCTCCTGGTCGGACAGCAGCTGGTGCCGGCCCACGGGGGCGTCGGGCTCGTCCGCCAGCTGACTCAGCAGCCTGACGAACCGGTCGGCGAGGGTCTCGACCGTGGCCCGGTCGAACAGGTCGGCCGCGTAGGCGAAGACCGCCGTCACTCCGCCGGGCGTCCCGTCCGCGCCGGTGTGCACCTCGGCGGCCAGGTGGAGGTCGAACTTCGTGCCCGCGGCGTCCAGGTGCACGGCGACCTCGCCGCCGGGCACGTCGAATCGCGGGCGGCCGGCGTCCTCGACGGTCAGCATCACCTGGAACAGCGGGTTGCGGGCCGCGGACCGGGCCGGGTTGAGCACCTCGACCAGCCGCTCGAACGGCAGGTCCTGGTGGTCGAAGGCGGCCAGGTCGGCGGCCCGCACCCGGGCCAGCAGCTGCCGGAACGTCGGGTCCGCCGCGGTGTCGGTGCGCAGGACCAGGGTGTTGACGAAGAACCCGACCGCCTCGGCCAGGGCTTCCTCGTCGCGGCCGGCGACCGGCGTGCCGATCGGGATGTCGTCGCCGGCGCCGTGCTTGGTCAGCAGCAGGGCCAGGGCGGCCTGCAGGACCATGAACACCGTGACGGACTCGGCGCGCGCGATGGCGTGCAGCCGCTCGTGCAGCGCGGGGTCCAGGGCGAAGGCGACCACGCCGTCGCCGGGTTCGGCGCTCGTCGGGCGGGACCGGTCGGCGGGCAGGGCGAGTTGCTCGGGGGCTCCGGACAGCGCACGCCGCCAGTAGGCGACGTCCCGGGCGGCGCGGCTGTCGGGGTCGTTCTCGTCGCCGATCAGGTCGCGTTGCCAGAGTGCGTAGTCCGCGTACTGGACGGGGAGCGGCTGCCAGTCGGGGGCGCGGCCTTGGCTGCGGGCGGTGTAGGCCTGCGCGAGGTCGCGCATCAGCGGGGCGTGGGACCAGCCGTCCCAGGCGATGTGGTGGACGACGAGCAGCAACTGGTGGCGGTCCGGTGCGGTGGTGAACAGGTGGGCTCGGATCGGCAGGTCGTCGGCCAAGCGGAAGGGCTGTCGCGCGGCTTCGTGCAGCAGGCCGGGCACTGCTTCGGCGGGGACCGACTGGGCGGTGAACGGCACCGGCGTGCCGGCGGGGCGGATCAGCTGCCACGGCGTGCCGGCGTCCTCGGGAAACACGGTGCGCAGGCTTTCGTGCCGTCCGACCAAGTCCGCCAGCGCCGCACGGAAGGCTTGGTCATCGAAACGGCCGCGCCAGTCAAAGGTGTGGGTCACGTGGTAGATCGGGCTGGGGCCGGCCAGCCTGCTGATGAACCACAGGCGCTGCTGGGCGAACGAGAGCGCGGGCCGCTCCGGGCGCGGGCGGGCGCCGAGGGCGGGGCGGGGCGGCTGCCGCTGCTCGGGCGGCTGGCTCGCGAGCCGGTTCGCCAGGCCCGCCGGCGTCGGGTGCTCGAAGACGGCCCGGACGCCCGGCGCCGATCCGAGGGCGGAGCGGATCCGGCTGACCAGCCGGGCGGCGAGCAGGGAGTGACCGCCCAGCTCGAAGAAGTCGTCGTCGGCGCCGACCCGCTCCAACTCCAGGACCTGCGCGAACAGGCCGCACAGCAGCTCCTCCGCCGCGGTGCTCGGGGCGCGGCCGCGGGCGGTGGCGCCGAAGTCTGGGGCGGGGAGCGCGCGCCGGTCGAGCTTGCCGTTGGCGGTGGTCGGCAGGCGGTCGAGGATGACGAAGGCGGCGGGGATGAGGTAGTCGGGGAGGAGTCCGGCGAGGTGGTCGCGGAGGTGTGCGGGTTCTGGGGCGGGGGTTGCAGTCGCGACTACATAAGCCACAAGCCGGGCGCCGCCGCCGTCGGCATTCCCGGTCGTGTTGCCGGTCCGGTGGACGGCGACGGCCGCGTGCGCCACGCCCGGGTGGCTCAGGAGCGCGGCTTCGACCTCGCCCGGCTCGATCCGGAAGCCGCGGATCTTGACCTGGGCGTCCAGCCGGCCGAGGTATTCCAGCTCGCCGTCGGGCCGCCAGCGGGCACGGTCGCCGGTCCGGTACATGCGGCTGCCAGGCGGGCCATAGGGGTCCGCGACAAACCGCTCGGCGGTGACAGCAGGCTGGTTCAGGTAGCCCTCGGCCAGGCCGGTACCGGCGAGGTGCAACTCACCCGGGACGCCGGGCGGGCACCAGCCGAGCCGGTCGTCGAACACGTAGGCCCGGGTGTTGGCCAGCGGGCGGCCGATGGTCGGCGGCGCGCTCCCGACCCGCGACGTGGTCGACCACACGGTGGCCTCAGTCGGGCCGTAGAGGTTGACCACCTCACTGCCCAGCTCCAGCATGCGCGCGGCCAGCGGAGGCGGAAACGCCTCACCGCCGGCCAGCATCCGCAGGCCCCTGAGTCGCTCGGCGTGCTCGGGCTCGGCCAGCAGCGACTGCCACAGCGTCGGCGTGGCCTGCATCAGAGTGGGACGGCTGCGGCCGATCAGGGCCGCGAGTTCCTCCGGGTCCCGGACGGCCGCGTCCGGAGCGAGCACCACGGTCGCGCCGGTAACCAGCGGCAAGAACACCTCGAGCACGTGGATGTCGAAAATGACGGTGGTCACGGCGAGCAGCCGGTCACCCGGCGCCGTGGGCACCCGCTCGGCAACGGCGGTCAGGAAGCCGGCCATCGCAGAGTGCGGGATCACCACACCCTTCGGACGGCCGGTCGAACCGGAGGTGTGGATGACGTAGGCGGGATCGGATGGGGCTGCCGCTGCCATGGCGTGGTGCGGCTCCGCAGCGAGGTCGGCGGCGTCGAGCGCGACGACGGGACAGGGCGCCGGGTCCGGCAGACGGTCGGCGCTGTCGGCGGTGGTCACAACGAGGGCGGGCGCAGCACTGGCCAGGACAGCTTCCAGCCTGCGCGACGGCTGCCCGGGATCCATCGGCACATACCCGGCGCCGGTCTTGAGCACCGCCAGCAGCGCCACCACCAGATGGGCAGACCGTGGCAACGCGATGCCGACCAGCGCCCCGGGTCCGACGCCACGCCGCACAAGCAAGCCGGCGAGCACATTCGCCCGGGCATCGAGCTCGCGGTAGGTCAGCCGATCCGCTCCAGCCGCCAACGCCTCAGCCTCAGGATGGAGCCGCACTTGCACTTCGAAGCGGCTGATCACCGACTCGAATGGCTGCTCAGCGAGGCCTTGCCGGTCGACACGCTCAGCCCGATCCGCACGCTCGGACCGGGCACCCTGGTCGGTCCGTTCAGCAGCGTCGGCACCGTCAGCTCGGTCGGCACGTACTTGATCGCCACGCTCGGACCCGGCACCCTGGTCGGTCCCGTCGGCCCGCGCAGCCCGGTCGGCCCGGTCGGCCCGGTCGGCCCCACCAACCTGATCCGCCCGACTCCACCCCGCCAGCAGCCGCCGCTCCTGCCGCCCGAGCAGATCCACGGCACCGATCGGCGCGTCAGGGTCGGCCACGACCCCGCTCAGCAGCCGGGCGAGTCGTTCGGCCAGGGCCTGGACCGTGATGTGGTCGAAGAGGTCGGCGTCGTACTCGATCATGCCGGAGAGGCGTGTGTCGCGGCCGAAGTGCTCGGTCAGTTGGATGAAGAGGTCGAACTTGGCGGCTACTGCGTCGACTTGGAAGGGAGCTGCTGTCAGGTCGCCGATTGTCGGGGCTTGGTCCGCGCGGAGTTCGTAGGCCAGCATCACCTGGAACAGGGGGTGGCGGTTCAGGGCGCGGTCCGGGTTTATTGCCTCGACCAGGCGTTCGAAGGGGAGTTCCTGGTGGTCCAGGGCGGACAGGTCGGCGTCCGTGATGCGGCGCAGGAGTTCGCGGAAGGTCGGGTCGCCCTGGGCGTCGGCGCGTAGCACGAGGGTGTTCACGAAGCAGCCGATGGCGTCCTGGCCTGCGGCGTCGTAGCGGCCGGCGACCGGCGTGCCCAGCGGGATGTCGGTGCCGGCGCCGAGGCGGGACAGGAGGGCGACGACCGCGGCGTGCAGCACCATGAACACCGAGCAGCGGCACTCCCGGGCCAGCGCGCCCACCTGCGCCGCCAGGTCGGGTCGCAGCCGGATCGGCAGTCGGCCGCCGGCATGGGTCGGCAGGGCGGGCCGGGGGCGGTCGAAGGGGAGGTCGAGCTGTTCCGGAAGGCCTTCGAGCGCCGGGATCCAGTAGTCGAGAGCCCGAGCCAGACGGCTGCCCCGGTCCGCGCCGGAGTCGTCGTCAGCTCCCAGGTGATCCTGCTGCCGACGGGACAAGTCAGAATATTGAGCGGCCGGCGCGGGCCAAACCGGCGCGTCTCCGCCGCAGCGGGCGGTGTACGCGGTCGACAGGTCGCGCAGCAGCGGCTGCATCGACCAGCCGTCCGCGGCGATGTGGTGAACGAGGATCAGCAGGATGTGCTCGGTCTCCGTGATCGTGAAGAGCCCGGCCCGGATCGGCAGGTCCGCCGTGAGGTCGAACAGGTACTGGGCCGCGTCGTTCATCTCCTTCACGGCCTGGACCCGGTCGGCGCACTCGGCGACGGTGAAGACCGGCACCGCGTCCGCGCCGGCCAGTACCCGCTGGAACGGCTCGCCGTCCTGTTCGGCGTACACGGTCCGCAGAATCTCGTGACGCTCCACGACATCGTCCAGGGCGCGCGCCAGCGCATCCCGGTCCACGCGCCCGGTCACACTCAGGGCGAGCGGCAGGTTGTAGACAGTGTTGGCCCCCTCCAAAGCGAACAGGAACCACAGTCGGCGTTGCGAGAACGAGAGCGGCAGCATGAGGCCTCTTCGGTGGCATCGGCGGGTCGGCAGCTGCGAAAGCGCGTCAGGCCGGCGCCGCGCCCGACCCCGTTCGGGTACCGATCAGCACGGCCAGTTCGGCCGGCGTCGGCGCTTCGAAGACGTCCCGGATGGCCAGCTCGACGCCGAAGCCCTCCAGGATCTTGGCGATCACGGTCATCGCCATCAGCGAATGGCCGCCGAGGACGAAGAAGCTGTCATCCGGCGCGATCCCGGGCAGCCCGAGCACCTCGGCGAAGATCTCGCACAGCGCCGCGGTCACCGCGTCCCCCGGCACGGGACCGGCTGCGGCGTCCTGTCGCAGGGCCCTGAGCTGCGCCATATCGACATCGCCGGCAGGGGTCCGGGGCAGGGCGTCCACCAGCACGACCGTGGCCGGGCGCGCGGCGGGCGCAAGCCACCGGGCCAGGTGGGCGTCCAGCTGGTCGGGCGCCGCCGCGCCGGGTTCGGTGAGGACGGCGTAAGCCACCGGCTTGTCCGCTGCGGCCGGCGAGCCGTCTTCTGCGTCGTCCGCAACCGCGACCGCGACCACGGCTTCGCGCACTCCCGGATGCCGCAGCAGCGCAGCCGCCGCCTCGTCCGGCTCGACGCGCCGGCCGGCCACCTTGAGCTGCGTGTCCTTGCGGCCGACGAATTCCAGCGCGCCGTCCGGACGCCAGCGTGCCAAGTCGCCGCTACGCCACAAGCGCT
This sequence comes from uncultured Actinomycetes bacterium, assembly GCA_963758575.1. Lineage (GTDB taxonomy): Bacteria > Actinomycetota > Actinomycetes > Streptosporangiales > Streptosporangiaceae > RYN-230. The sequence continues at coordinate 16,424 of CAVWWE010000046.1, read as the reverse complement.
CCCTCGCCGCGAACGGGTTCGGCCCGAAGCGCTCATCGGTGGCCCGCGACTGGCCGAGGTAGCCGTCGGCGATCCCGGCGCCGCCAATGCACAACTCGCCGACGACACCGCACGGCACGAGTCCGCCGCGGGAGTCGAGCACCAACGCCACGACCCCGGCGCCCGGACTGCCGATCGGCACGCCATACCGTCCAGCCGCACCGGCATCGTCGGTGACGTCCTGGACGAGGCACGGCCCGCTGGTCTCGGCGGCGCCGTAGACCTGCCATAGCCGAACCGTCAGAACCTTGCGAAGGTCTCGATGCAGTCCCGGCGGCAACGGCTCGCCACCGCAGACCACGCCGCGCAACGAACGGCAGCCGGCGAACGCCGGCCGGTCCACCAGGCTCCGCAACACAGTCGGCGTGGTGTCCAGGAGCGTGACCTCCCCGCGCTGGATCGCGTCCAGCACGCTGTCCGGATCCGCGGAATCGGAAGCCAGGACCAGTGTGGCCCCCGCCGTCAGCGGTGCCAGCAACTGCGCCACGGACGCGGCGCCGACCAGGACGCGGTCTGACGGCCGCATATCGAAGCGTTCTGCGATCATCGCCACACGCACCGCGAGCGCCTCATGGCTGACGCGTACTCCGGCGACGCTGTCGACGGCGCTGGGAACGTAGTCCAGGTAGGCCTCGCTCGTCGGATCCGGTGTGCCGAAGGAAGAATCAGGATCCTGTATGTCCGCGGAGGCTTCGATCTCCTCCGGCGTGAGCACGAACTCCGCCTCGGCGTCGCGCAGGATGAGCGTCCGCCGGTTAGGCGGCTCGTCCGCGGACACTGGCACGAACACCACGCCGTACCGCAGCGCGCCCAGGACCGCCGCGACGTACTCGACACCAAGCGGAAGGTCGATGCCGATCCGTTCTCCCGGAACCACACCGGCATCCGCCAGCCCATGAGCGATCCGCGCCGCGAGACGGTCCAGCTCCCGATAGCTCACCACTTCTTCGCCGTGCCGCACCGCGGGAGCATCAGGGTCCTGCGCCAGCCGCTGAGCGAACCTGGCATAAGCACCGCCGGTCCCCGCCTCGGGCAGATCCGGGCCGCGGCGGCTGGTGAGCCAGTGGCGATCCTCGGCGTCCAGCACCTCCAAGGCCCCGACCGGCCGGTCCGGATCGGCGACTGCCTGTTCCAGGATGCTGAGATAGGTGCGGGCCAGCTGCTCGATCCGCCAATGGTCGAACAGGTTCCTGTCATACACCCATTGCAAGGTGAGGTCGCCAGCGGCCTGCACCGCGTGCAGTTCCAGGTCGAAGCGGCTGCGGACCCCGGCCGGCTCGACCTCCTCGCACACCAGCCCGGGCAGCTGCAGCACCGGCGGCGCCGGCGCCATCGCCAGCAGCACCTGGAACAGCGGAGTACGGTCCAGCCGCCGCTGCGGGGAGAGTTCCTCGACGACGCGCTCGAAGGGGGCGTCCTGGTGCTGATACGCGTCCAGCGCGTCCTGGCGCACTTCCTCCAGCAGCTCAGAGAACGGCTGGTCCGGGCGCACCCGGGTCCGCAGCACCACGGTGTTGACGAAGAACCCGACCATCCGCTCCAGCGCGGCGTGGGTGCGGCCGGCGATCGGCGAGCCGACGGCGATGTCGTCGCGGCCGCTGTGCCGGGACAGCAGCACGGCGAAGGCCGCGAGCAAGGTCATGTAGGGGGTCGCCCCGCGGTCGCGGCCGACCTGGAACAGCGCGGCGGCCAGATCGCGCGGCACCGGGACGGCGTGCATGGGGGCCGGCTCGGCGGCGGTGCCGCCGCGCGGCCGGTCGGCGGGCAGATCCTGCATCGGCGGGAGCCCGGCGAGCCGCTGCTTCCAGTAGGCCACGTCGGCGTCGAACACCCCGGCCTCGACACGGGCCCGCTGCCAGGCGGCGAAGTCGGCGTACTCGATCGACGGCGCCGGCAGCGGATCGGCCAGGCCCTCGGTGTACGCGCGGTACAGCACGCCGAGTTCGTGCCGCAGCACGCCCTGGGACCAGCCGTCCGACGCGATGTGGTGCGTGGTGAGCAACAGGATGTGGCACTCGTCCGCCAGGCGCAGCAACCGGGCCCGCAGCAGGCGGCCGGAGGCGAGGTCGAAGGGCCGCTCCCACTCCTGGCTCAGGGCCTCGGCGATCCGCCGGTCGCTCGCCGCCGGCGGCAGGCCCTGCAGATCGTCGACCGGGAGTTCGATCGAAGGCGGGGGCTCGGGCGTCTGCATCGGCCGCCCGCCGACCGTGTGGATGGCGGTGCGCAGCACCTCGTGCCGGGCGGCCAGCCGCTCGAGGGCCTGCCGCAGCGCGGACCGGTCCAGCGCACCGAGCAGCCGGTAGGCCTCGGGGACGTGGTACTCCAGACTCGCGCCGTGGAGTTCGTGGAGGAACCAGAGCCGCTGCTGCCCGTAGGACAGCGGGTGTGGCGGCGCTGCGGCGCTCCGGGTCAAGGGGATGTCGGCTGCGGAGGACGCGGTCATCTCACCACCTGGCGGTGTTCGGTGTCTCGGTGTCTTGTGTGGGCGGATTTCGACGGGGAGTTCAGACCGTGTCACCAACCCCCGTGATTGCTGCGATACGTCCGTTCGACACCATAAGAGATCCGTGGGCCGATTGCCAGCCCCCTTGTCTCAGGGTTCGATTATGTAAGCCGCGGTCCGTACGGCGGCGGCGCACGCGGCCAGCGTCGGGTTCGTGGCGGTGCCCCCGGGGATGACCGAGGTGCCGCCCAGGAAGAGGTTCCCGGTGCCCCAGACCCGGCCGTGGCCGTCCACCACGCTGCGGCCGTCGTCGCGCGGGCCGGTCCGCGTGGTGCCCATCAGGTGCATCGAGCCGCCCGGACTCACGTTCTGCGGCGGGCTCGACGGCAGGAGGCGGCCCAGCAGCCCGGCGGTCGTGCGCAGATCCTCCAACGCCGCCGCCTGCCGCTCCCGTTCGAGGTCGCAGAGCTCATATTCGAAGGTGGGCTGCGGCAGTCCCATGGCGTCGACCGGCAGGCCGTCGAACCGGACCCGGTTCTCGAAGCGCGGCTCGGATCGGGCGTACCAGTACAGCGAGAGGATCAGGCGCTCATCGACGCGGCCCTCCAGCAGGGCGGCGTCGTAGCGATCGGTCAACAGGAGCGCGTGGAACGGCCGGTCCGGAGCGAGCGAGACGATCACGGCAGGGTCGGGATCCGCGTCCTTATCAAAGTTCTGGGACGGCGGCTCGTCCGGACCGGCGAGGACAACCTGGGCATACGAGAGCGGGTGGTCGTTGAGGTAGCGGCCGAGCGGGGAATCCTCGGCTCCGGCGCCGGCCAGCCCGGAGGCCCACAACAAGGCCGGGGTCCGCAGCGGCCCGGCCGCGACGACGAAGCAGTCGGCTTCGATCGTCAGTGACGCGCCGCTGGTGAGATCTACCGCTTCGGCCGCGACCACGCGGGCGCCGCGATGTCGCAGGCGACGCACGACGCAGTCGCTGAGCACCTGGAGCCGTGCACGCTCTGCTAACGACAAGCCGTCGAGTACTTCGCCGGGGCCGGTCCAGCCAGGCTGGTGCCCGGTGTCAGACGCATCGGCGTCCGGCGCACCGCCGAGCCCGGCCAGCGGCGCCGGGCGGGCCCCGGGCACCGTGTCCAGCACGAACCGCTGGCGGGACGCCGCATACTCGGCCGAGGCGGCCGGCTCGACCCCGACCGCGAGCAGTCGCTCGGCGCGCTCATACCACCCGGGCCACTCCGTCTCGGCTATCTCAGGCCACTGCTCCCAGTGCGGGTCGAGGCGGGGCGTCACACAGTTCCACAGCGTGCCCATCCCGCCGAGCAGCGACGTGGTCCGCGCCCCGGGCATGGCGAGCCGGAGCCGCTGCCGTGAGTTGAGTCCGTTGCCGTCCGGCATCGCCGCGGCGCCGGCCGGCAGGCCCGGCAGCCCCGATCGCGGCCGCGGCTGCGAGACCGGCCGCAGATGGCTGCGGACCAGATCGCCGTAGTAGCCGCGGTCCGCACGACACATGCTCAGATTCCTCAGATGCCCGCCGGGCCGGCCGGACGCCGGGCTGCCGCCGTCGACCAGCAGCACGTGCCGGCCCGCGGCCAGCAGCGTCCGGGCCACCACGGCACCGACCAGACCGTGTCCGACCACCGCGACCTCGGCGGATCGGCGCACCGCAGGTGAAACAGAACTCGAATGTGTCATACCCCCATGTTCCCCGGGAAGTACGGCCATTGTCGCCCGATGCCCGGATGGGAGAACCGCCACCGTGACCGCCGAAGCCAGGAATCAAGCTCCTGCGGCAAGCCTGTGGGCCGCGTTCGAGCGGACCGCCGGACGGCACGCCGCCGACCCGGCGGTCCGCGACACCGAGCGCCGGTACACCTACGACGAGCTGCGCCGGCTCAGCACGGCTGCCGCCGCCACGCTGCGGGCGCTGGGCACGGTGCCGAGCGAACCGGTCCTGGTCTGCACCGACCGCACCGTGGACGCCGTCGTCGCCCTGCTCGCCGTCACGGCCGCGGGTGCCACGCCGGTCCCGGTCGAGCCGGACGGCCCGCGGCCCCGGCTGGAACAGATCGCCGCGGCGTGCGGAGCCCGTTTCGCGCTGGTCGACGGTCTGGGTGCGGCCGGGCTGCGGGACTGCGGCGCCGTGACCGCCGTGCCGCTCGCGCTCGATCAGGCAGTCCGGGGCACTGCGCCAGAGCCGACGGCGTCGGCGGCCCCCGCGCCGCAGCACGCCGGCGACCTGGCGTACATCCTGTTCACGTCGGGCTCGACCGGCACGCCCAAAGGGGTCGAGGTCACCGGCGCCAACTTCCTCGCGTTCCTGGCCGGCGCGGACTCCTGGGACACCTCAAGCCCGGCCGACGTCTGGGGCTGCTGGCACGCGTTCACCTTCGACATCTCCATGTGGGAGATCTGGCGGCCGCTCACAGTCGGCGCACAGCTCTTCGTGTTCCCGAGGGCGGCTCAGATCGACGACGCGCTGACCTACTCGCTGCTCGACGGAGAGGGGATGAGGCGTATCTCGAGGCGCATCCGAAGGGCCAGTTCGGCAAACACTCCTACCACTTGGACGAGCTCGGCCTCGACGGAGCCGCCCTTTCCGAGCGTTTCGCCGACTACATCAAGCGTCACGACGTGGCCCGCGAGACCTTCTAGCCTTCGGGCACCAAGAGCGCGAGAAACTTCGACACCGCCCGCATCTCGGCGGGGGAGAGTTCGTCGAGCACGCCGGTCAAGAACTCGGCCTGGCCTTCGAAATGGGGCGCGAGCTCGCGGTAGAGCCGCTCCTCGTTGGCCGTGACGACGACCTTGCGACGGTCGCTCGGGTGCCGCTCGCGACCGGCGAAGCCGAGTTCCTCGAGACGGTCGATGACGCCGGTGACGGTGCCCGAGGTGAGACCGCTGCGCGCAGCCAGCTCCGACGGGGTCATCGGGCCGTGCAGCTGCAGCAGGTGCAGGAACTGCGACTCGCTGGCGCTCATGCCGGTGAGGCGCGAAACGTTGTCGTTGAACAGGATCAGCGCCGCGATCATCTTGCGGAACTGGATCGAAGACCTCCTCCTGCGGTCGGCGTCTTGACCACCGGCATCCTCCCGTGACTTAATTCGGCTTGCCAAGTCTCTTGATAATCCGAGAGACTTGTTCAGCCAAGTCAAGTCTATCGAAGGAGTGCCCGGTGGCCACCCTCACCGCGCCGATCAGGCAAACGACATCGCCCTCCAAGCGGCCAGCGCTTGTGATCGCGATCATGACGGTCGCAGCGCTCATGGACATGCTCGACGGGACGGTCGTCAACGTCGCGCTGCCGACGTTGCGCACCAGGCTGCATGCCGGCCCGACTCAGCTGGAGTGGCTCATCGCCGGCTACCTGCTGGCGTTCGGGGCCACCCTCATCGTCTGGGGGCGGGTGGGCGACCTCCTCGGTCGCCGCCGTGTTTTCCTTGCAGCCGTTGCGGTTTTCGGAGCAGCGAGCCTCGGGGCGGGGCTTTCTGTCAACATCGAGATGCTGGTCTGCCTTCCGGATCGCGGCCGGCGTGGCCGCCGGAGCGCTCGTTCCGCAGGTGCTCGCGACCTTCCGGTCGAGCCTCGACCATCAGAAGCGGGTGCTGGCGTTCGGGATCTACGGCGCCGTCGCCGGCCTCGCAGCAGCCGCGGGTGTCGTTCTCGGCGGCGTCCTGACGCAATACAGCGTTTTCGGCCTCGGATGGCGGGCGATCTTCTTCGTCAATGTTCCCGTCGCGCTCGGCGTCCTGCTCTGCGCGCCGCTCATCCCGGAAAGCCGCACGAACGAGCGGCACAGGCTGGACCCGGCGCCGATGGTGCTCGTGTCCGTCTCACTCGCCGCCATCGTCTACCCGCTGCTGGAAGGGCGGCGTACGGCTGGCCGGCGTGGATTTACGCGCTGCTCGCTGCCGGGCTCGTCGGCCTTGGCGCCGCGGTGCTCGTCGACCGCCGCACCGTCGCCGGACGTGAGCCTCTCCTGCATGTGAACCAGTTCCGTATCAAGGAGTTCAGCGCCGGGCTCGGCGTGCAGGCCCTCTTCAGCTTTGCCCTGCAAGGGATGTCGCTGACGTTCGTGCTGTGGCTGCAGATCGGCCATCACTACACGCCTTTGCACACCGGCCTGACGCTGCTGGCCTTCAGCGGCGGGGCGATCCTCACTGCTCCTCAGTCCGGCAAGCTCGCCGAATCACACGGTCGCCGGGTGCTCATGGCGGGTGCGGCGCTGCTGTCGATCGGTACCGCCATGCTTGCGACACAGGCTTGGAAGGGCGGTGGCGGCGTGCCGGCCTGGTTGACGTTCGGCGGCCTCGCCGTAGCGGGTGCGGGCCTGGGACTGCTGGTGGTTCCGTTGGTCAACGTCGTGCTTGCGGCGGTGCCGGTGGAGGCCGCGGGCGGCGCGTCCGGCACGTTCTCGACCGCTCAACAGGTCGGCGGCGCCCTCGGCATCGCGGTGATCGGCACCGTCTTCTTCGGCCACGCGCCGGGGACACATCTGAACGCGGCGTTCGGTGTTGCGCAGGTCGTCGTCATCGCTGCCTATGTGGGTGCCGGCGCACTCTGCGCGCTGCTTCCCCGTTCCGCGCTGAGCGAGGAGCAGACGCTCGAGCTTCAGTGAGCGTGCTCACGCTGCGCCATCCGGGTGAACGTGGCCGCCGCTGCGGCGTCGATGTTCGCAGGGAAGAGCAGGAGGTGAGCCGTATCGCGTCAGCCATCGACGCCCGATGTCGCTGGCAGCCCTTTCGGTCAACAAGGCATGCGTTTTCACCCCCGCCCGCGTTTCCTCCGATGGTCGTCGCGACGACCACGGGTGGCTGCTCTGCTCGTCCTCGTGATGCTGATCCCGGTGGGCGCCCTGGCGGTGCTCACCGGGTCGTCAGCTCTGCGGAGCTGGTCTGATCGTGGCCGAGCCATCACGGTTCAGCGCGACGCGAGCGACCTCGTCGAGCTCATGGCGGCACGGGTGGCCGTCACCGATGAGTACGTGGCATCAGCAGCCCTCGTCGAAGGCGCGGCGTTCAAGCTCACCGCGGCGAACATCAAGTCGATGTTCGGCATCGACTACCAGGCCCAGCTGCGGGGCGCCCGCCCGGTGGTCGACGCGAGCCAGGCGCTCCGCACGTATCCGAAGCTCGCTGCCGAGTTCAGCCGCATCCGGCAATTCCGCCCGCAGATCGACGCCGGAACGGCGCTGCCGAACGTCGTCATCAGTGCCTTCACGCATTTCACGGCCGACATCGACGCCCAGTGGGCGCAGCAGTTTTCGCGGTTGCGGCAGGACGTCCTGAGTGGCTCCAGCGGCACCGGAACGCTCTCGGCGCGGGTGGCAGCGACCTCGCTCGTCTTCGATCTGCTCAATACCGCCAAGCATCGCTACATCACGTGCGGCGACGCCGTGAAAGGCATGGGCACGCCCGCCAGCGTGAAGCAGCTCATCGCCGCCAACGGTGCATTCACCGCCCTGTCAGCGACTTTCCCGGGGCCGCTCGGCGCGCATGCGGCGGCTGCCTGGCGGGCCTGGCAGCGGGATCCGGCTGCCCAGGCATGGGAAAAGACCGTGGCTGAAACGGTTTCTTACGTGCTGGCCGGCAAACCATCGCCGATGACGGGCAACGCGCTGGCGTGTGGCAAGGCGTTCATCAACGAGCCGGTGTGGCTCAACGATCTGAGCGCAGTGGCACAGGGGTCGGCGGCTGACATGCGTGATCTGGCCCGCCACGAGGAGGCCGTCGCGACGGGAAGCGCGCGGCTCGAAGGCGCCATCTTCATTCTCAGCGTCCTGCTTGGCGCCGGGGCGTCGTTCCTTCTGGCGCGCGCGGTGGTGCGTCCGCTACGGCGCCTGGCGGCAGCGGCGCACGACGTGGCGGAAGGCAACTTCTCGCGTCCGGCGGTTGCGGCGGCCGGGCCGCGGGAGGTGGCCGAAACCATTGCCGCCGTTGACGACATGACGTCTGTCCTGTCCGCCGTCGAGCGCTTCACGGTGACGCTGGCGAACGATCCGGCGGCGGCGTCGCTGGACGTGCCCCTTCCCGGCCGCACGGGGCGGGCACTGCAGGAGACGCTGACCCGCCTGCGCGAATCGGTTCTCGACACCGAGCAGCAGCGCGTCTTGCTCAAGGAGGTCGCGACGCACGACGGCCTGACCGGCCTGCTGAACCGGCGGGCCGCGCACGAGGCGACCGAGGCGCTGCTGGCCGGTGCCCACCGTGAGGGCCGTGCCGTCATCGCCATGTTCGTCGATCTCGACGGGCTCAAGCAGATCAACGACAACTTCGGCCACATGACCGGCGATGCCGCGATTCGCCTTACAGCGCAGGCACTTCGGGCGGCGGCACGGGAATCGGACATCGTCGCACGCATCGGCGGCGACGAGTTCCTCGTGGTCGGCCATGCCCGCGGCAACGAGGCGGACGCGAGTGCTCTTGCCGCCCGAATGCAGGACGCCGTCGCCTCCACGCTTCTGCCGACCGCATCCGGGCCGATCGCGTTGCACTGCAGCGTCGGGATCAGCATCTCCACGCCCGAGGACGACGTTGAATCCCTTGTGGCGAAGGCGGATCAGGCTCAGTATCAGGCGAAACGGCGCGGCCGAGTGCGCCGTTCATCCGCCCTTCGCCGCTGACCGCGGCTCGGGAAAGGGCTTTCGTCCCTCGTCCGGGAGGGTCGTTCGGAGGACGCTGGAAGCGTGGCCTCGATGTGAGGAGGAGCCGTGAAAACCAGCACGGGGACGTCGAAATCGGCCAGACCGACCGCGTTCGAGGTGGCCCGCCACATTGTCAGCCAGGCTCACCGCGAGCGGGTGCGGCTGCGCCGGCTCAGCCGCCGTCACATCCACGGGGCGCCGAAGATGGCCGCGCCTGCGAAGCAGCCCGGCGCGGACGACTGAGGCCGGCCGCGGACCGTTGCCGGGCTAGTGGTGCGTCAGCCCGACGACCGCGATGAGGACCGCCGCGACCGCGGCGATGACGGCGAGAATCGCCAGCGGCTCCCGGCGATTCATGCTGCGAACGCTCATGGCAGCGGGAAAAATCCCCAGCACGTAGACGTGGCCCTTCCACGCGATGAGCGCGTAGGCCGCCACGATCAGCATGGTGATGAACGCGTACTGGTTGCTCGCCCAAACGCCCACGGGCGCGCGGTTGCGGGCCGGCGCGGGTGCGTACTGGGGTGTGCCGAAGCCGCTCTGTGTCGCCGTCGGCGCATATCCGGTCTGCATCGGCGCAGAACCGAAGCCGGCGTGCTGCGTCGCCGGTGCCGGCGCGAAAGAGCTCTGCGTCGCGGACGGTGCCTGCGGTGCCGGCATCTGCTGAGTGTGCTGCGTCCACGCCTGCCCGTCCCACCAGCGATGGGCCGGGAGACCGCTCGGATCGGCGTACCAGCCGGGCTGGGGAGCCTGGGTCAAGGTGATCTCCCTAGGAGCAGATCGCGGGTCTGCGACCAATTTCTGAAGTGGACGAATAGCCCCTTAAAGGATCGGATCGCCGGGCGCTGACTTTAGCGTCGCGGTCGCCAGCGGATCACCCGCCGGTCAGCGCGCTCCAGCCCGACGTCGCCCGCTTGCTGCGGTCAGCCAGGACGACCAAACCTTCGAAGCCGGTCAGGTTTTCGATCCAGTCGAGCGCGCCTTCTCCCATGGCGTACGCGGCGGTTGCGTACGCGTCGACGAGGGTGAGCCGCCGGCCGACGATCGTGACGCTGGCGAGCCCGGTCGCCGCCGCTCCGGTGCGCGGATCGAGGATGTGGGCGCCGCGCTCGGCCATGCCCGAGGTGGCGACGGCCAGATCGCGCCCGGCGACGACGGTGAGGACGGTGCCGGCGCGGTGCGGGTCGGTGATGCCGATGCGCCAGGGCTGACCCGGGGCCGATTCGCCCGCCATCTGGATGTCGCCGCCGCCGTTGACCGCGTGGTTACGCGAGCCGTGAGCCGCAAGCAGATCGCTGGCCCGTTCGATGGCCCAGCCCTTCACCATCCCCGACGGGTCGAGCGTGCCGCCCGGCCCGGCGTGGACCGTGAAAAACCCTTTGCTGTCAAGGGAAACCTGCTCGCACAGGTCGAAGACCTCGCGTACCTGCGGCCGAGCAATCCGCCAGCGAAAGCTCGCCGCGGCCGAGCCGGCTGACGACGCTGTCCTCGCGGTACGTGCTGAACGTGGCGTCGACCTGGTGCAGCCACGCGACCGCCTCGGCGATGCGCCGCTGTCCAGTCGCCGGCGTCGCGCATGTCGAAGGAGAACACCGTCCCCATGCAGTGCTCGACGTGGACCGTCCGCGGGGCTGCCGTCACCGTCATGTCACGGTCTTCAGCTTGTCGAGCGCGCTCTGCAGGGACTGGATGTAGCCGTCGCTGGTGTACGTCGCGCCGGAGACGATGTCGATGTTCGCGTTGCCCGCCGCGAGCGCCTCCTGGTTCAGCTCGGGGATCGCGTAGCTGTTGATCTGCTGCATCGCGCGGGTCGTTCTGCGGATAGTCGATCGCGTCGATGCTGGTGATCTTGCCGTTGGTGACGGTGATCTTCACCTGAACCGGTCCGTAGCGGGTGTCGGCCGCGTCCCCGGTGACGGTCTTCGTGCCGGTCGCCGACGCCGGTGCTGCCGGTCGACCCGGTCGACCCGGTTGATCCGCTGCTCGTGGATCCGATCCGGACGTGCTGCCGGAGCCAGTGCTGCCGGATCGGTCGACGGCGCTCCGACGGTGCCCGAAGAGCCCGACGCGCTCGCCGCCGACGGCTTCGTGACCGGCGGTGCCGACTGCGACTTGAAGCCGAGCAGCAGCACGAGCACGGCGACGGTGCTGGTGACGGCGAGAATGACGCGGCGCATGAGGGTTTCCGAGGCTCTCGGGGGTCAGAACGTGAACGATTCGGTGTGGATCTGGCGGCGCGGGCACACCGAGGGAGCGCAGCGCGCGTGGTGACGCTCGGCCTCCATCTCGTCCGGGCCCGCAGATGTAGATGTCGTGCTCGGTCAGGTCCGGGATGCGGCGCGAGCGACGGGGCCGACAGCGGATCGCCGCCGAGCTGCGCTCGGGAGCCGACGATGATGTCGAGCTTGGCCTGCCGCGCGGCGGCGATCGCTTCGAGTTCGCGCCGGAAGAGCACGTTCGCCGGTCGCTCTCGCGGTAGATCAGGGCGAGGTCGCCGGGCCACGCCCAGATCGACTCGTACAGCGCGCGCAGCGGGGTGATGCCGACGCCGGCGCCGATCAGCAGCACCTTGCGCTGGGTGCGCCGGCTGCCGGTGAACGTGCCGTACGGGCCTTCGGCGAAGACGCGGGTGCCGGGCGCGAGGCGCTCGAGCGCGCTGCTGTGGTCGCCCAGCGTCCTTGACCGTGAAACGCATCATCGTCGGGTCGGCCGGGCGCCGAGAGCGAGTACGGGTTCGACGCCCACCACAAGCCCTTGGTCAGGAAGCGCCAGCGGAAGAACTGGCCGGGCTGGGCCGCCAGTTCGTGCAGATGCTCGCCGGTCACGAGGACGCGAGACGGCGTCGGGCGCCTCGCGACGACCGACACGACCCGCAGCTGGTGCCGCGAGTTGCGCGCTGAGCGGGACGACGATCCGGTACCAGACGAGCGCGGCGAAGACCGCGATGTAGAGCGCCGCCCAGAAGATGCGAGCCGGCTGGTTGCTGCATGAACTCGGCGCCGTCGGCGAACTGGTGGCTGAACGCGAGCGCGATCGCGAGGTAGGTGTAGAAGTGCAGGTAGTACCAGGTCTCGTAGCGCAGCCTGCGGCGCGCCGCGCGCATCGAGCTGATGCCGACGCCGACGAACAGCAGCCCGGCGACCGTGCCCATCAGCACGTCGGGATAGCTGCGGCAGCAGCGTCCAGCCCTGGTGCACGACGTTGGTGTGCGCCGTGACCGCGTAGCCCCAGGTGATCAGCAGCGCGTGGGCCACGATCAGGCTGACGGTGTAGCGGCCGCCCATCGAGTGCCAGCGGGCCAGCCGGTCGGCGCCGAGGCCGTTCTCCAGCGGTGGCAGCCGCGCCATGAGGGCAACGAGGACGACGACGCAGTAGCCGGCGAGCAGGCCGGTGAGGCGGCCGGCGTTCGTGAGCCAGTCGCCGAACCCGGAGACGTACGGGCGTGTTGGACCACCAGAGGCTGAAAACGATGACGCGCACCCGACGGCGATGATCCCCAGCGCGACGCTCGGGTCAAGACGCAGCGGCTCGGGCGCCCGCGACCTCGTCGGGGGTAGGGAGGTCGCGGGCGGAGCCGGCTGGACCGAACGATGCGCCGCGGGGGGACCCGGGGCGATCGCCTGTTCCATACGCAAACTGTCGGCGGCCCGGCTCTGGAATGGATGGGCGATTGCTATGTCTCAGCTGTGAATCACCGCCATGACAGGTCCGGGTTGCAGCGGGTTCGGTAGAAAGAGGCCCATGAAGCCGCCCGCGGAACTGTTCGATCTGACCGGCAAGGTCGCCGTCGTCACCGGCGGAAGCCGGGGGATCGGCCGGGCGGTGGCGGAGGGTTTCGCGGTCGCCGGCGCCGACGTCGTCATCGCCAGCCGCAAGCTCGACGCCTGCGAGACCGCGGCCCGCGAGATCGCGGCGGCGACGGGCCGGCGCACCCTGCCGGTCGCCTGCCACGTCGGCCGGTGGGACGGACTGCGACGCGCTGGTCGAGACGGTCTACGCGCGAGTTCGGACGGTGCGACGTCCTCGTCAACAACGCCGGGCATGTCGCCGCTGTACGACGGACCTTCCGTCGGTCACCCAGGAGCTCTACGACAAGGTGCATGCGGTCAACGCGAGCGGCCCGTTCCGGCTCTCGGCGCTCATCGGGACGCGCATGGCCGAGGGCGACGGCGGCTCGATCATCAACGTCTCGACCGCGGGCTCATGGCGTCCCGGACTGGTCCGACCTTCCGTACGCGATGGCCAAAGCCGGGCTCAACGCGATGACCCTCGGCCTCGCCGGCGCCTGGGCTCCGAAGGTGCGGGCCAACCTCGTGCTGCCCGGCGCGTTCGACACCGACATCACGCAAGCCTGGTCGCCCGGTGCCAAGGAACGGGCGGCGGAGCTCAACCCGATGAAGCGGATCGGCGTGCCGAACGACATCGCGTCGGTCGTGCCTCTTCCTGGCCAGCGACGCGTCGGCGCTACGTGAACGGCGCGCAGATCCTCGTCGACGGCGGGGCGTACCGAACCCTTTAGACGCCCTTGGTCAGCAGCGGCAGTGCGCCACGCCGCGCACGTTGCTGGACACGTGGCGCACCGCCCGCGACTTGTCGACCGCGAAGTTCGGGAAGCGGGTCACCAGTTCCTCGAAGGCGACGCGCATCTCGAGCCGGGCGAGGTGGGCGCCGATGCAGCGATGGACGCCGAAGCCGAAGTAGATCGTCGACGGATCGCTCTCGCGGGTGATGTCGAAACGGTCGGGATCGGGATAGGCGCTGCGGATCGCGAAGCGCCGCGGCCGTCGCGAGCATGACCCGTGAGCCTGCCGGGATCGTGACGCCGTGCAGCGTGATGTCCTCGAGCGCCAGGCGGCCCTGCAGCTGCGAGGGCGCGTCGTAGCGCAGCACCTCGTCGGCGGTCTGCTCCCGACAGCGACAGGTCTGACGCGAGCAGCCGGCGCTGGTCGGGAAACGTCGGTGAAGGCGATGGTGCCGTTCGGGATGGCCTTGGCGACGGTCTCGTGGCCGGCGAACGCGATCTCCTGGAAGCGGATCGCGACCTCGGCCGCGTCGAGCTTGCGGGTGGTGGTGCCCTCGTCGTCGTCGTCGACCTGGGTATCCATGATGACGCTGATGATGTCGTCGCGGGGGTTGCTCTCGCGTTCGGCGACCAGGCCGTGGAAGATCTCGAAGATCCTGATCTGGGCGAGCATCTGCTTTTCGGCGAGGCCCGGGATCGTCGCTGCGGGCGAGCGTCTGGTCGGCGAGCTCGTGGATCTCGTCGCGCAGGCTGTGCGGGATGTTCAGCAGCTCGCTGATGACGTTCAGCGGCAGCTGCAAGGCGAACTGCTCGGCGACGTCGAACTCGGGCTCGCCCTGGAAGCGGTCGAGCAGCTCGCGGCAGCGCTCGCGGATGTAGGGCTCGAGCGCGTTGATCCGCCGCGGGGTGAAGACCTTGCCGATGACCTTGCGGTGCCAGCGATGCTCCGGCGGGTCCTTGGCGATGAGCAATGCCGCCGTCTGCTCGGGCGCCATCTTCTCGATCGTCGGCCCGGCGGTGCTGGAGAAGCGGGCGAAGTCGTTGTGCGCCGCCATCACGTCGGCGTGCCGGGAGAGCAGCCAGAAGTCGAGCTTCTCGTTGCGGTAGACCGGCGCCTCTTCACGCAGCCGCGCGAAGATCGGGTACGGGTCGCAGAACGTGTCGTAGTCGTACGGGTCGTACTCGAGCGGGCAGGGCGGCTTCGACGGCGGTCTCGGTCATGCGGCGCTCGACTCTCTGCAGTGATCGCGCGCTCGGGGCAGCTGTAGACGGCGCGGCGTACGTCGGCCTCGAGACCCGGCCGCAACGTCAGAGGATTGCAGCGACGGCGTAGCCGTCGTCGTTCAGCGCGAAGACCTCGGGGCACATCGTGGTGCAGACGCCGTGGCCGGCGCAGCGGTCGTCGTCGACGGACCTCATCGGACCTTCACAGCGCGCGGCTCCGCTGCCGTGAACTCCAGGTGCAGCGCCGAAACCCCGCGCAGGATGTAGGTCGGCAGGTACTTGTAGCGTACGCGCGCCGGCCGGCCCGTGGACGGATTCGGCGATGCGGATGTCGGTCGTGCGGTCGAGCAGCCGCTCGATGCGACGCGCGCGCTTCGGCGCGGGCCAGCGGCGCGCCGGGGCAGGTGTGCACGCCGCGTCCGAAAGCGATGTGGTGACGGGCATTCGGCCGCGCGACGTCGAAGGTCGCCGGGCTCCTCGAAGTGGCGCGGATCGCGGTTGGCCGCGCCGTTCATGCAGCATGAGCGTCGAGCCGGCCGGCACGTCGACCCCGCCGATCGTGACCGGCACGCGCGAGAGCCGGAAGTCGCCCTTGATCGGGCTCTCGATACGCAGCGTCTCCTCGATGAAGTTCGGGATGCGGTCACGCTCGCGGCGCAGCAGCCGCTGCAGCTCGGGCTCCTCGGCGAGGACCTTCAGCGCCGAGCTCAGCAGCCGGACGGTCGTCTCCTGACCGGCCGAGAAGACGTTGGCCGCGATCCGTACGACGTCGATGACCTCCGGCAGCGAGCCGTCCGGGAAGGTGGCGGCAGCCAGCCCGCCGAGCACGTCGGGACGCGGCTCGCGGCGCCGATCCTCGATGTAGACGGCGAACCGGTCGTAGAGGAACTCGCAGCGGATGTGCGCCATGCGCCTCGTCGCGCGGTCATCCCGATGCCGGCTGCGAGCGGGGCCGGCGCATCAGTCCTGTCGACGAACTCGCTCCTGGTCGCCCTCCGGCACGCCCAGCAGATCGGCGATCACCAGCAGGCTGAACGGCCCGGCGAACTCGGCGATGAACTCGCCCTCGCCCGCGCGCCAGCAGCGGATCGAGCAGCCGGTCGGCCAGCTGCCACATCATCGCCTCGTTCTCCTTGAGCCGCTTGGGCGTGATGAGCCGCATCAGCAACGCGCGGTGCCGGGTGTGCACCGGGGGGTCGAGCGAGGGCAGCTGATCGCTGAACGGCAACTCGTCGCGGTGCGCCTCGATCAGGCCGGAGACGTCGTCACCCAGCCTTCGAGCGGCACCGGGAAGCCGGGGAACGGCCCGGTCGTCGCGGTGCACGAGGAGAAGCGCTCGGTGTCGCTCAGGACCTCGATGGACTCGTCGTAGCCCGTGACCATGAAGACGCCGTGGTGCGGCTCGCGCACCACCGGGCACTGCGCCCGCAGCGACTCGTAGTACGGGTACGGATCGGTGACGAGTCTCGTCTCCGCGGAAGAAGTCGATCGCCGTCGAAGTCGTCCATCGTCTGTCAACCCTCCGGGATATTGACGTCGGTGTCAATAAGCCT